>NZ_LKBT01000023.1:343519-479492 GCF_002699985.1 Pseudomonas sp. ICMP 561
CTGAAAGACCGCATCAAGCCCTCTCGCCAACAAGTTGCCTCCTACCTGACTCGGCGCCAATCGGTAGGAGCGAACTTGTTCGCGAGACGGTATATCTGAAAGACCGCATCAAGCCTTCTCGCCAACAAGTTGCCTCCTACCTGACTCAGCGCCAATTGGTAGGAGCGAACTTGTTCGCGAGACGATAGACCTGAATCACCGCAGCCAACACTCAACCGAAGTTCTGCTCAGAAACTCAACCGGTACGGACTCCACCAACCACACGCCATTGTCAGCCTGAAAAAACTGCATGCCTGCATTTCTCATGGCTTGGGTGTCTACGGTAAGCAGTACAGGTTTTCCATACCGCTTGCCTACCTCGACGGCAGTTTCTTGATGTTCCGACAGATGAACATGGTGTCTGCTGCCAGGGATCAGTCCTTGCGCCTCGATGGACGCCATGAAACGCTCGGCGGTGCCGTGATAAAGCACGGCGGGCGGCACCTTTTCGTCAAGTTGTAGCTGAACAAGTGCGGTGCTGTGACCTTGCGCAGCTCTTATACGCTGGCCGTCTTCGGAGACCGTGAAACGCTTCTTTTCATTGGTATTCACCACCTCGAGCAGCATCGGGTGATCAAACGTGTGACCGCGCTGTCCGGCGTTTTCTATCAGCTTTCCAATGTCTGCCCAGCCGTCGCGATCCAGCGTGAGCGCGATGGATTCAGGGCCGTGGCGCAGCACATAGCTGAGGAACTTGCTGAGGTCATCTCGTTGTTTTTTGTTCAAGGAAATGTCCTTATTCATGAGTGTTCAGGCGCGTTATTGTTCTTGGCGAAACGGGAACAGGCAAGCGCGTCTGTCTTTATTCCCCATTGGAATACGCCCATGAAAATCATGAATTTTATTTATCTCCATGAACCTCGTAGCGTGTCGTCTTCTGCATAAGGAGATGAACCCGTGAATAACCTGCGTTTGTATGTTGACTCGCAATTGACCAGCCCCTACGCCATGTCGGCTTTCGTAGTACTGCGCGAAAAGGGCATCGAATTCGAACTGATTCCTGTGGATCTGGAGGCGTCTGAAAATCAGTCAGCTGATTACGCCAGCCTTTCGCTAACGCAACGGGTACCAACACTGGTACATGGCAACTTTGGACTGTCCGAGTCGTCAGCGATCACCGAGTATCTGGAAGAGGTTTTCCCCGAGTCTCCGGTTATCCAAAAAATCCCAGGCAGCGTGCAAAAGCGCGGCAGGTTCAGGCATGGATTCGCAGTGACTTGATGCCCATTCGTCAGGAGCGCTCCACGCTGGTTGTGTTCTATGGCGTCAAGGCCGGCCCGTTATCGCCGGATGCCGAGTCCGCAACACGCAAGCTGTTCAGCGCAGCACAAGCACTGCTTGCCGACAGCCCAGAGTACTTGTTTGGCGAGTGGTCAATCGCCGATGTGGATCTGGCCGTGATGCTGAATCGGCTGATACTCAATGGCGACTCAGTGCCGCCAGCACTGGTGGAATATGCCCAGCGCCAATGGCAACGGCCGAGTGTGCAGGAATGGGTCGGTTTGCAGCGTCCGCCGTTGTAGCTGGGTGCCTGTGATGTCCGCTATTGCCAATAGCGGTCATCCGGCCTTGGCAAACGGCAAAAATATCTCAAACCTGGCGCCACCCAGCGTTGACGAGCCCACCGTAATATTCCCGCTCTGGCATTCAATGGCGCGTCGACTGATTGCCAGCCCCAACCCGAACCCGCCCGTGTCGCGATCACGGCTTCTGTCCATTCGGTAAAACGGCTCGAAGATGCGTTCCTGTTCGTGGGCGGGGATACCGATGCCGTCGTCCTCGACGCTGAACACCAAGCCGTTTTCAGGATGCCTGCGTGCACTCACTTTGACCTGCTTTTCACAGTATCGAATTGCATTGTTGATCAGGTTCTGGAGTGCGCGTGCGGTGAGGCGCGGGTCGAGTACGAACCGTTCGGGCGTAGTTTCAAATTGCAGAATCAGGCTGAAGTTCCGGCTTTCCTGCTCGTCGATAAACCCGCCCAGAACGCTGTCCAGATACGCCTGCACGGGCACCTCTTGCAGATCCGGAAGTTGATAGGGCGATTGCAGGCGAGTGTACGAGAGCAGCTCGTCAATCAACGAGTCCAGTTCCCGTACATGGCCGATCATTTGTTCAAGCCGCAGCTTTGTCGGCGGCTCCAGTGGGTC
This sequence comes from Pseudomonas sp. ICMP 561, assembly GCF_002699985.1. Taxonomy (GTDB): domain Bacteria; phylum Pseudomonadota; class Gammaproteobacteria; order Pseudomonadales; family Pseudomonadaceae; genus Aquipseudomonas; species Aquipseudomonas quasicaspiana. The sequence continues at coordinate 345,709 of NZ_LKBT01000023.1, forward strand.
GGCCATGACCAGTGCCATGCCGAATTCCAGCCTCGATAAGGGCGTGCGCAGTTCATGGGAGACGGCATTCAGTAGCTCTTGCTGCTGATTGAGCAGGCCTTCGATGTCCTGAGCCATTTTGTCGAACACCTGGGCCAGGTCGCCGATGTTCGAGCGCGGTGATATTTGCGTGCGTTCAGCGAGGTTACCCTTGCCCAGCATCATCGCGGTGCGCTTGAGACGTTGCAGGTCGCGCCAGTGTGGTCGCACCCATATCAACATGCAGCCCAGCAGTGCCGCACCCACCAGAATATTCATCAGCCAGTAGATGATGTTGATATCGACCGGGGGATCCGGAGATACCAGCTTGATGACCTTATCACCGGGCAACAGCGTCAAGGCCGTGCCCCATTCGCCGTAATAGCCTCTGCGCACGGCGTTCTTGCCTTGCACGAGGTCGGCGCGCTCGCTGTCGTTCAGGCTCGCATCAGTCAGCGGGATGACCCTGAGCTGCAGAGGGGCAAAGTCTTCATGCAACTCGCGCTCGAGCGCGGGCCACTGGTCTTGCGGTGTGTGCATGAAACGCACCTGAATCAGCCGCAGCGTGCCTTTGATCTGCTGCTGGTTGTAGGTGACGGTGCGCTCATCAAACAGTTTCAGTACCAGTTCTGGCACGGTATACAGCGCTACGCCGTACGTCACCAGCATGATCAGGTAAAGCCGGGCGAGCATCTTGAACATGGCGATTGATCAACTGTGAAGGTCAGAAGGAGGACAGGGCGGTGAACGGGTTACTCATCCCATTCGGAACGGCTCAACAAGTAACCTTTGCCCCAGACGGTTTTGATCTTGCGCGGTTCGCCCGGAGCATCTTCAAATTTGCGCCGCAGTTTGGAAATCGCCACATCCACCGATCGGTCGACCCCGTTGAACTCGATGCCGCGCAGTTGCTGGATCAACTGATCCCGGCTCAGGACTTCACCTACGTGACGAGCTAGTACCAGGAGCAAGTTGTATTCACCTGACGATAATTCCACGTCTTGCTTGCGCCATTGCACCTGACGTTCAGTCTGGTCGATGAGCAATTGGCCGAGCACGATTTGCTGGCTGTTTTCACGAGGTGTGACGGCGGGTGTGCTGCGTCGCAACAGGGTGCGAATCCGGGCCAATAGCACCCGCGGCTCACAGGGCTTGGCAACGTAATCATCGGCACCGGTTTCAAGGCCGAGTATCTGATCGTCGCTTTGGTCGCGGGCGGTGAGCATGAGAATGGGCAAGCCGGGTTTTTCGTCGCGCAATTGCCTGCATACATGCAAGCCGTCCAGCCCAGGCAGCATCAGGTCGAGAATGACCAGGTCCGGGTTCAGCCGATGCATGCTTTCGAGCGCGCGGTCGCCACGGTTGATCACCGCCACGTTGTATTCGAAGCGCTGCAGGTAGCTGGCAATCAGCTCAGACAGCGCCGCGTCATCCTCGACAAGCATTATCCTGGTCATTCTTCGGGCCGTTTCGCAAAGTGAGCAGCATAACCACGGCATGCCGTATTGGTACGAAGCCTTAACACTTCTTCACATCTTTCCAACACTTGTTTACATGCGCCCTGGCGCGCGTCTTTAGCATGGCGTTATCTTCAGGGGAACGCCATCATGCCGTCTTTTTTTCGTCTCGATCCACGCCGTTTGCTGTTGTGTGCCGGTCTTGTTGCGCTGACCGGCTGTGGTGAGCCACCGGCCCAGCAGCAGATGCCACCGCCGCAAGTCAGCGTCGAGACCGTCAAGACTCAGCCCCTGACCATCACCACAGAGTTGAATGGACGTCTGGTTTCGCCGCGCACCGCCGAGGTTCGTGCGCGAGTAGCAGGTATCGTGCTGCAGCGGGTTTATCGCGAGGGCACTGACGTCAAACAGGGCGATATCCTGTTTCGCATTGATCCTGCGCCGTTTCAGGCGGATGTCGACAGCGCTGAGGCCGCTCTTCGCAAGGCAGAGGCCAACCAGTATCAAACCCGCTTGCAGGCAGAGCGTTACGCCGAGTTGGTGAAGATCAACGCCGTGAGCCGTCAGGAGTCGGAAAACGCCCGGGCCAGCTTTCTGCAGGCCGATGCGGACGTGGCTTCAAGCCGGGCGGCGCTTAAACGTTCACGCTTGAGCCTGGGCTATGCAACCGTTACCGCGCCGATATCCGGGCGTATCAGCAAGGCACTGGTCACAGAAGGCGCGCTGGTGGGGCAGGGCGATGCGACCCCGCTGGCAACCATTCAGCAATTGCAGCCCATTTATGCCGACATCAATCAGTCCACCCGCCAGATCAGCGAGCTGCGCAGTTCGTTGCGTCAGGGTCATTTGCAGCAACTGGAACAGGGCCAGATCACCGCGACGCTGATCCAGGAAGATGGCAGCCCTTACCCCATCAAAGGCAAGTTGCTGTTCTCCGACCTGACCGTTGATCAAAGTACCGGCCAGATCGTGCTGCGCAGCGAGTTTCCCAACCCGCAAAGCGAGCTGTTGCCGGGCAGTTTCATCCGGGTAAAGCTGGATCAGGCCCGCGTTGAGCAGGGTATTACTGTTGCCCAGCGCGCAGTGCAGCGCGACGCGGCCGGCAAAGCATTGGTCCTGGTCGTCGACGCGGAAGGCAAGGCTCAGGAACGCGCCGTCGAACTGGGTGATGTGCAAAACAACCGCTGGATCGTGAAAACCGGCCTCAGTGCGGGAGACCGGGTGGTGGTGTCGGGCTTGCAGCATGTTCAGCCTGGAGCGGCAGTGACTGCTGAAGAACAGGGTGCGCCAGCCTCTGCTCAGGAGCATAAGTAATGCCACAGTTTTTTATTGATCGGCCAGTATTTGCCTGGGTCATCGCGTTATTTATCGTGCTCGCGGGTCTGTTGGCGATACCTAACCTGCCCGTCGCTCAATACCCCAGTGTCGCGCCGCCGCAAATAGAACTGACGGCCACGTATCCCGGCGCGTCCGCCCAGACCATCGATGAAAGTGTGGTCAGCCTGATCGAGCAGGAACTGAACGGTGTTAATCACCTGCTCTATTTCAGTTCCAGCAGCAGCCAGAACACGGCCACCATGACCGTGACTTTCCAGCCGGGCACCGATCCCGAGCTGGCCAAGGTCGATGTGCAGAACCGGTTGAAAGTGGTTGAACCTCGCCTGCCTCGTGCCGTCACTCAGCAAGGCTTGCAGATCGAGGAAACGTCAGCGGGCTTTCTGATGATCGCGACACTGACCTCCATGGACGGGCGTCTGGATGAAATTGCCCTGAGTGACTATCTGACCCGTAATGTGGTCAACGAACTCAAGCGTCTTGATGGTGTGGGCAAGGCGCAGTTGTTTGGCTCCGAGCGCGCGATGCGGATCTGGATCGATCCGCAGAAGCTCGTGGCGTTCAACCTGACAGCGGCTGATGTCAGCCTCGCTATATCCGAGCAAAACGTACAGGTCTCAGCCGGGAGCATCGGCGACTTGCCGTCGTCATCCGATCAGGAGCTGACGGCGACGGTCATGGTTAAAGGGCAACTGAGTTCGCCGCAGGAGTTCGCTTCGATTGTGCTCAAAGCCAACCCCAACGGCTCCAACGTAACGGTCGGCGACGTGGCGCGGGTTGAAGTCGGTGGCCAGAATTACAACTTCGCGACCCGCCTCGACGGTAAGGCATCAGTCGCGGTGGGGGTGCAATTGGCGCCTGCGGGCAACGCCATGAGTACTGCGACCCAGGTCCGGGAGAAACTGGATGAGCTGTCGCGGTACTTCCCGGCCGGGGTGAAATACGACATTCCTTACGACACATCGCCCTTCGTCAAAGTATCGATCACCAAAGTCATCTACACCCTGGTGGAGGCCATGGTGCTGGTGTTCATCGTGATGTTTCTGTTCCTGCAGAACATTCGCTATACGCTGATTCCGGCCCTTGTGGTGCCCGTGGCGTTGATGGGCACATTTGCCGTGATGTATGTGGTTGGTTTTTCCATCAACGTACTGACGCTGTTCGGCATGGTGTTGGCCATCGGCATTCTGGTGGATGATGCGATTGTGGTGGTGGAGAACGTCGAGCGGTTGATGGTGCAAGAAGGCTTATCGCCCAAAGAGGCTACGCGCAAGGCCATGACCGAAATCAGCAGCGCGATCATCGGCATCACACTGGTGCTGACCGCGGTGTTTATTCCCATGGCCTTCATGCCCGGCTCGGTCGGCGTGATCTATCAACAGTTCTCAATCTCCATGGCCGTCGCCATTGTGTTCTCGGCGTTCCTGGCCCTTAGCCTGACACCGGCGTTGTGCGCGACATTACTCAAGCCTATTCCTGCTGATTCACATCACGAGAAGAAAGGCTTTTTTGGCTGGTTCAACCGACGTTTTGATCGTCTCAGCGACGGTTATGAAAGCTGGGTGAGCAAGGCCGTGCGCCAGTTGGGCCGTTACATGCTGGTGTTCGTGGTGTTGGTTGGCGTCATGGGCGTGCTGTTCACCCGTCTTCCATCCTCGTTCCTGCCGGTTGAGGATCAGGGCTACACCATCACGGATATTCAGCTGCCGCCGGGCGCCAGCCAGAACCGCACCATCGAAATCGCCAAACAGATCGAAGCGCATAACGCACAGGAACCCGGTATCGCCAATACGGTGATGATTCTCGGCTTCAGCTTTTCCGGGAGCGGGCAGAACGCAGCGCTGGCGTTTACCACCTTGAAGGATTGGTCGGAACGGACAGCACAGGATTCTGCGCAATCCATCGCCGACCGTGCCAGCGCTGTGTTTTTTGGCCTCAAGGACGCCATGGTATTTAGCCTTTTGCCGCCGCCGGTAGAAGGTCTGGGCACGTCAGGTGGGTTTGAAGTGCGCTTGCAGGATCGCGGCTCACAGGGTTACGACGCATTGCGGCAGGCGCGTGACGATCTGCTGGGCAGGATCAGTAAAAGTCCGATTCTGCAGAACGTGCGCGAAGCCTCGTTGGCGGAAACTCCTCAGGTCAACATCGAGGTGGACCGTCAGCAAGCCAATGCCATGGGCATTTCATTTGCCGACATCGCAAACGTGCTGTCGACGTCGTTGGGTTCTGCTTACGTGAATGACTTTCCGAATCAGGGGCGTATGCAGCAAGTGATTGTGCAAAGTGAAGGTGATCGCAGGCAGCAGGTGGATGACCTGCTGAAGCTGGAAGTCAAAAACAGTCAGGGTCGTATGGTCCCGGTGTCAGCCTTCGCCAAGGTCAACTGGAGCAAGGGACCGGCGCAGCTCAATCGCTACAACGGTTATCCCTCGGTGAGCCTGTCCGGTGAACCGTCGCCGGGTCATAGCACCGGTGAAGCCATGGAAGAAATGGAGCGTCTTGCTTCGGGGCTGCCATCCGGTTTTGCTCTGCAATGGACCGGCTTGTCGTTGCAGGAGCGTATCTCGGGTGGTCAGGCTCCGCTGTTGCTCGGCCTGTCGATGCTGGTGGTGTTTCTGTGTCTGGCAGCGCTCTATGAAAGCTGGGCGATCCCGGCTGCGGTGCTGTTGGTCGTACCGCTGGGGATCATCGGTGCGGTGCTGGCGGTGACATTGCGTGGCATGCCTAACGATGTGTTTTTCAAAGTGGGGCTGATCACCATTATTGGTCTGTCGGCGAAGAACGCCATCCTGATCATCGAGTTTGCCAAGAGCCTGCATGATCAGGGCATGGACCGGGTCGAGGCGAGCATTCAGGCTGCGCGCCTGCGGCTACGACCGATCATCATGACCTCGCTGGCCTTCATACTCGGCGTGGTGCCATTGGTCTTTGCTTCAGGTGCGAGTTCGGCCAGCCAGCAAGCCATCGGCACCGGCGTAATCGGCGGCATGCTGACGGCAACCCTGGCGGTGGTTTTTGTCCCGGTGTTCTTTGTGCTGGTCATGGGGATGGTGGAAAAGGTCAGGCCGAAGGCGAAAGTCGACGAGGGCATGACGCGTGATTAAGTTGTCGCTGCTCGCCGTTGCCGGTCCCTGAAACCGCGCAGCAAACGGGGACCTGTAGGAGCTTGCCCGCGATAGCGTCAGCACAGCCGATATATTTATTGACTGAAAGACCGCATCGCGGGCAAGCGCGCTCCTACAGATAAAAGCATTCCAAACCAGATAGTTTTTTTGGTGAGAGTGCGCCCGGTGTCCGTGAAGCACACATGAACCCTGTAGGAGTGAGCTTGCTCGCGATAGCGGTAGATCTGTTAAGAGGATGCCGACTGGTTATTCAGCAGATGATGCGTCGACCACCATCTGTTCGAATTGCTGAGTCAGTTTTTCAAACCGTGGCGCATCACAAACGGGGCAGAGGAAAGGCATTCTGCGCCCGGTGAACATCGAGGTGAATGCATCACACTTGACGCAACGCAGATGCGTTTTTACGTGCGCAGTCAGCGGTTCTGCGAGCTGCGCGTTTAACTTGCCTGCAAGGAAGGCGATCTGCGTCCGCTGGAACTGATTTGTCAGGCTCAAATACCGAAGGTTCGAGCAGCGAGCAAGGCTGGAGATATCGTCGGTCTCGAGCTTCATATTTGCTATGGAAAGCCTGTTGAGATTGGGAATACGCGATACCGACTCGATTGAGTCAAGGCGCAGCGGCGCCGATCCTCCACCCACATTTCCGGACAGGTGCAGTTCGGTGAGCTCGCTCAAGGTTTCAAGCCCGTCCAGTCGACGCAGTTTTGGGAAGTCTCCAATTGTCAGGTGCGTCAAACCTTTCAACCTGAAAACAGGTTCAAGCGATTCAATTTTAGTCGCCCATTCCAACCGTAACTGGCGCGTTCTGACAAGCGTCTCGATCCCGTCGAGTGTGGGCAGTTTAATGTTGTAAAGGCGTAACTCAGTCGCGATGCACCTGGACAGAATGACAGGCCATACTTTGGCTGAGATATTCCTCAGATCAAGCTCGTTTCTTTCTGCCAGCTCTTGTTCGGCGAATTCTCTATCGAGTAATAAAGCCATTGTCCGGATCTACCCAACTGTTTCATGACGTGAGTGAGTGTTTAGGGCGCCCGAGTATAGGCATGCTCGCGATTCACCGGATTGATTTCAGATCAGGTTCCACTGTTTGTAGAGTGAGCCCCCAAGCGTTACTCAATACGGGACACCCAGGTTGTGGTTATCCCGTCTGACTCAGGAGGTAGCTCGTTCAGCAGAACGGCTTCCTCGTCACCTTGATTAAGGAAAATGATGAAGTCTCCGGTCTCGAAAAGGATCTTGAAACCCACCAAGTGTCCTTTCTGATTTGGCCATGTATCAACCATTCCGATGACGTCTTCAACGGCAATATTGACCAGATGAGAGGCCTCAAGATCCTGAAGTAAGTCCTCTCTAAGCCACGAGCAGGTGTCTCCAGATTCAAGGTCGAAGGAGATGGGCGGTTCAAGCGGGAGCAAATCCGCACCCACGCTTTCACCGTTACTCAGCAGATACATTGACAGGTAACCGTGCTCGCCGAGTTGCCACTCGATCGACCCTTTACCGATCAGACATTTTTCGCCATTGAAATAATATTGATCATGCAAAATCCCTGGCACTTTCCGGCCAATCAACGTGCGCGCGTTAATGAGGTTCTGGGCGCTTCTGTCTGGTTTTGATGTCATGCGGGCGTTCACCACTGAATGATTCCTTGGAGTTTAAACCCGGCTTGAAGGACGACGCCCTCAGCCTATGGACGAGTAAGAGAATCTATTTTCAGACTCTTTTTCAAAATATTTCGACATGAAATGCACTGAACTAACGCGTCGGCACAACGATCATTTTCTTTGCGCAGTCAGCGCGACCCTGTCTGCCAGTGCATTTGCGCTGAGTATTGCTCAGGGTCGCTCAACGATAAGGAGCCGCCGTGACCGTTACTACTCACCCCCTTTACCGGACTACACCTAGCCCGCTACACGCGATCTTGCTTGCCGGTACCGTCCCGCTGTTTCTCGGTGCTTTGCTGAGTGACATCGCTTACGCCCAGACCTACCAGATTCAGTGGGCCAACTTTGCCTCCTGGCTGATTGCCGGAGGGCTGCTTTTCTGTGGCTTGGCGTTGTTGTTTGCACTGGTCAATCTGATCCGTGCAGACCACAAGGCAGGCCGTCCGGTCGCTTATTTCCTGCTCCTTCTGGTTACGTGGGCGCTGGGCCTGATCAACGCGTTCGAGCATGCGAAGGACGCTTGGGCGATGATGCCGACAGGGCTGATTTTATCTGTAGTCGTAACGCTGCTGTCCGTTGTTGCGGCGTGGACCGGGCTTACCAATCTGCGTTCGGGAGGTGCGGAATGAAGCATTCAGGCGCATTGACCGTTTTGAGCATGTCGTTGTTTTTGAGCGCCTGTGGTGGCGATGGCGAAAGCACCCAGGCACGCGGTCCTGATCCAAAGCTGCCGGAACCGCAACGCACGCTCCTGCCGAGCATGAAGATTGCCGAGCCGGTGGCCTGGGGTGATCAAAAGCCCACTGTTCCCGAGGGCTTCAGCATCACCGCGATTGCGACTGACCTGAGGATTCCGCGTCAGACGCTGGTCCTGCCCAACGGCGATATTCTGGTTGCAGAAGGACGTGGCGGCAGCGCGGCCAAGCTCAAACCCAAGGACGTGATTGCCAGTGTGATCAAGGCCAAGGGCAACACCCAAGTCAAAGGCGGCAACCGTCTGACCTTGCTGCGTGATGCTGATGGCGACGGCAATTACGAGTTGAAGACGCTTTTCGCTGAAGATCTCAACGCGCCTTATGGCCTGGCCTTTGCTAACGGCAAGCTCTATGTCGCCAATCAGGACGCATTGGTAAGTTTCGATTATCAGGACGGGCAGACCAAAGCCAGCGGTGCTCCCACCAAGCTCACCGACCTGCCTTCGCAGATCAACCACCACTGGACCAAGGCGCTGACGATTAGCCCGGATGGCCGTTACCTGTATGTCGGGATCGGTTCGAACAGCAACGTCACTGAGCGCGGTATGGAGGTCGAGATCGACCGTGCCATGGTCTGGCAGATCGATGCTGAGACCGGGGCGCACAAGCCTTATGCAACAGGCCTGCGTAACCCGACGGCACTGACCATTCAGCCTGAAACCGGGAAGTTGTGGACGGTGGTCAACGAGCGTGACGAACTGGGGCCTGATCTGGTGCCGGATTATCTGACGTCGGTGAAGGAGGGCGGTTTCTACGGCTGGCCTTACAGCTATTGGGGCCAGAACGTCGACCCGCGTGCGCAACCGCAGAATCCTGAAAAGGTCGCCTCGGCGATCAAACCGGATTACAGCCTCGGCTCGCACGTTGCGGCGCTCGGCGTAGATTTTTCCATCCCTGCCATGGGTGACAAGTTCGCCAACGGTGTTTTTGTCGGCGAGCACGGCAGCTGGAACCGTCCGAATCCGGTGGGCTACAAGGTGATCTTCGTACCGTTCAACAATGGCAGCCCTGCGGGTGAGCCGGTTGATTTTGCGACTGGCTTCCGCGGCGCGGACGGGAAAACCCGCGGTCGTCCGGTGGGTGTGACGGTGGACCCGAAAGGTGCGCTGATCATCGCCGACGATCTTGCCAACACTGTCTGGAGAGTGACGCGTAATCGTTGAGTCCAGTGCCCCGAGGTGAGAGATCGCTTCGGGGCCATATCTTGCAAACTCCTGTAGGAGCTGCCGAAGGCTGCGATGGCGATACTCCTGACGCACCGCTATCGCAGCCTTCGGCAGCTCCTACAAATCTGTGTTTGCTTCGCGACAGCCGCGATTCTCAAATAGTCAACGTCAGCTCAATACTTCCAGGTCACCGACGCCGTCAGGTTGCGCGGTGCGCCGTAGTTGGTTGAGCCAGCAGCCTGATACAGCGACAACAGGTATTTCTGATCGGTGACGTTGTTCATGTTCAACGACGTGCTCCAGTGATCATCGAAGTCATAGCTGGCCATCAGGTCGACCAGCGCGTAGGCGTCTTGCCGAACGTTGCTGTTGGTGTCGACTTCAGTCCCGCTTTGCCACTGGATGCGAGTCCCGACCCTGGCCTGAGGCAGGGCTGGCAGGCGGTAGGTCAAGCTGCCGCGCACGGTATGAGTGGGGATGTACTTGCGCGCCTCGTCGCCATTGGCGTCTTCGATTCGCACGAAGGTATAACCGCCCGTCAGTTCCAGACCGGGCAATGCTTCACCGGAGGCTTCCAGTTCCACGCCGCGGCTTTTGAAGTCGGCGCCTCGGTACACAAATTGACTGCCTTGTATTCCGGCGTACTCAGCGACGTTTTGTTGGTCGGTCTTGAACACGGCAGCCGTTACCGTCAGCCGCTCGTCGAGCAGACGGCCCTTCACGCCAACTTCAGTGCTTTTGCCTTCAAGTGGCTGCAGCACTCCGCCACTCACACTGAGGGAGTACTGAGGTTTGAAGATCTCGGTCCAGCTGGTGTACAGACTCCACTGAGGGGTGAGGTCATAGACCAGACCGGTGTAAGGCGTCACCTTGCCGTGTACGCGGGTATTGTGTGGCGAGCCATAGCCCAGGCCATCACCGTCAGCACTGAGCATGCGTGCGCCGGCGATCCAGTGCAGGTCATCGGCAACGCTGAAGCGCGCGCCGGCGAACAGGCTTTTCTGGGTATCAGTGAAGAGTTGGGTATTGAGGTCATTAGTGAAGTTAAAAGGCGGTTGCACAACGTTCCCGTCCAGCGCGTCCTCAAGGCTGGTTTTGATGAAGCCGGAAGCGTCCAGGTAGTGGCCGCGCTCCTTGTGATGGGTGCGGCCGTAATTGGCGCCTACGGTCAGTTGGTGCTCGCGCCCCAACAGGCTGAAAGGCCCGGACAACTGAGCCTCTCCAATGACCTGATGTTCAGTGCTGGTGGTCCGGTTGACGTAGGCAGAAATGTCAGTGGCTGCCGGTATGGCGTACAGCATCTTGGTGTCCTGATGCTGACTGACTCCGGTCAGGGTGATCTTGCTGGCCCAGCCGTTATCGAAGTCGTGGGTCAGCTCGGCGAAGGCACGTTTGGTGTGGATGTTCCAATAGGTCCAGTCCTGGCCAACGCTGGAGCTGCGGCTGCTGTAGTGAATACGATTGCCTGCGAAGTCGGCAATGGGCAGGGCGCCCCATGTGCTGCCGTTTGAGTAGCTGTCTTGCTGGGAGAACCCCACGGTCAACGTGTCGGCGTCGGACAGATCAAAAGCCAGCAGGCCTGCTGCCACGTTGACTTCATGGCTATAGCGGTCGAGGTAGGAGTTGCCTTTGTCGTGTGCCGTGATGAATCGTCCGCGCACGTTACCGCTGTCCGTTAGCGGGCCGGAAACATCCAGGCCCAGTCGACGGTTGTCCCAAGAACCGGCACTGGCATCGACTTTCGCCTGGAATGTATCGGTAGGCCGCTTGCGAACGAAATTGACGGTAGCCGACGGGTTGCCTGCACCACTCATGAGTCCGTTGGCGCCATGCAGCACGTCGATTTGTTCGAACTCGGTCATGTCCTGATCACCGAGCAGCACACCGCCAGAAAACGGCATGCCCATGCCATCGTATTCGAAGTTATCGATGGTGAAGCCGCGCGAGGTGAAGGCCGTGCGATCAGTCTCGAACTGTTCGACGGTGACCGAGGGCGCGCTGCGCAGGGCTTCTTTCACACTGTTGAGTTGGAAATCGTCCATTTGCTCGCGAGTGACGACAGTCACCGCTTGCGGAGTCTCCCTGTCGCTCAGGCCCAAGCGGGTAGTGCTGGAGACGGGTTTACCCTGATAGCCGAAACTCTGGATGCTGTCCGGGGTGATGCGGTATTGAATCTGCGTGGCGGGCAGGTTCATTGCGTTGGTGATCTTCGCCTGGGCGACCGGCACCAGATAGACCGTCATCGCGTCTGTGCGGGAAAAGCTGTAGCCGCTGCCTTGCAGCAACCCGGCCAGGCCTTCTTCCGCCGAGTACGAACCTACCACCGCATTACTGCGCAGACTCGCATCAAGGTCGCCATCCAGCAGCACGTTTTGCCCGGTTTGCTGGCTGAACACTAACAAAGCCTGGCGTAACTGCTGAGCGGGAATATTCAGTGACAGCTTGTCGACGGAGCTGCCAGCAGCATTACCTTGTGCCGCATGTGCCTGAATGGCTCCAACCAGCAGCGTGCAGGCAAGTACCGCGCCGTGGGCGCCAAGTCGCCATTGCATGCCGGTTTTACGCCCAGGAGTGTGGTGCTTTGCCATTCAGGTTGTTCCCTATGAGATGCGCATGGATATGCGAACAGCTATCAGTCACATCTAAGACGGATGACCTTTGGCAATACCTGAAGGTGTTTTGAAATATTTGTAGCGGGTGTCTGATGAAGGTCGAGGTTGGGGGTTGGAAAACTTCGTGGGACTTGGTTTAGCCGGAAGAATGCCTCGCGGCTGTCTTTGACGATCATGCGGCGTGAATGATGGTCACAAGGTCGGTGTAGCTCGTGATCCTCACTGCCAGGGCCTTGGAAAGCACATCCAGCATCTGGTCAGGTCGATTCAGGTTGAGAATCAGACTGACCCGTCGCGCCGCCAGTTGCGGGTCCGCGATGAATATTCTGCCTTCTCGCCAGCGTTGAAGTTCGCTGACGACCGCGCTCAGCGGTTTGTCGAAGAACACCAGTCGACCATTGCGCCAGGCGAGCACCTGATCCAGCTCCGCGTGCTGGATCTCCTCCGCCCGATTGGCACTGAAACGCAATGAAAGGCCTTCTCCCAGGTCGGTTTGCTGGCTCGCGGTAACCACGCGTACGGTGCCTCGACTCACGGTCAGCAACGTGTTCTCACTGTCGCATGACAGGCAGAACTCGCCGTTGTTGGCCAGTACCCGACCGGCTTCTGTGTTGATCGAAAGCTCGCCGACAGCGGCTGGCACAACGTTGAAAAATACTTCGCCCTGCAGCAGTTCCACGGCCCGTTGTGTGGAGGAAAAGTCGATGTTCAGCGCGGTGTTGCCGGCGAGTTCAACCGTAGACCCATCGGCCAGACGTACCGTGCGCCGTTCACCCACGGCGGTCCGCAAGTCCGCAAACGGTGACCCGATGCCCTTCAGCCAGAGCGTCGTTGCACTCGCTGTGACGGCGACAGCGCATGCCGCTACACCCAATCCGACAAAGCGACGCCGGGATAACTGAGTGCCGACCGCAGGAGCTGGCGGTTTAGCTACAAGGGCTGACGCTGCCCACAGTTTTTCAAGTCGGGCATACGCCTGAGCATGCAGGGGATCAGCGTCGAGCCATGCTGCCAGCGCTTCGTGCTCGGCCGGAGTCGCTGATCCGCCGTGCATCAGCGCAAACCACACGCTGGCCTGATGGCTCACGTCATCAGGCTGCGCAGCGGAGGGGTGAAGAATCGGAGGTTCAGCGCTCATAGGGCAATCAATTCAGGGTGGGCGGGTGCTGTCGGCGCAGTGTAATCCAGCACGCCTGCACTCGTCCGCTGCCGGCTTGCCAGGTTGCCTGGTTTCAGTCGAGTAAAGGGGCTCACTCGGGCATCCCGAGTTTCAACAAATCCAGGGCTCTGACCATTCGACTGAAGGCGGTTTTCGAGGAGATCCCGAGGCGTTCGCCAATCTCTACATAGGTCAGGCCTTCGACCCGCACCATCAGGAACACCTCACGACAGGGTTCCGGCATGTTCTGAATCACTTCATTGAGTGCCGACAGTTGTTGATTGGCAATGGCCGCCTGCTCCAGCGTCGGGGTTCGCTGTTCGGCTTCGCTCATGTCCTGCAGATCCAGCGGCTCGCCTTTGCGATGCTCCTGCCGTCGGGTGTGATCGATAAACAGGTTACGGGCACTGGAGAACAGGTAGGCGCGAAAGTTTTCGATGCGTGTCCGGCCCATCTGCTCTGACAGGCGGATGAAGGTGTCCTGCGTCAGGTCGGCAGCGGTCTCTTTGCAGCGCAAGCGACGATCCAGATAAGCCTGAATTTCTCCGCGATGGGCGAGATATAACGCCTTGAGATCTGAGCCGGACATGAGGCCACCTTAACTGGCATGGAAGCAAGCGCGGCAAAATATCACAAACGAGAATCATTTGCGATAGTGAGGTTTATTGGTTGCTTGCCAGGCAGGCGCCTCGGTCCGTCAGGCACGCCGCGTTACCGTTCTTCGCGGGCAAGCCCGGCTCCAACAGGGATCAGCGGTATCTGTTGGAGCGTTGCTTGGTCTGGGCGGCACTCCGACGAAGCAGGCACCTCGGTCTGCCTGGCAAACCGCGTTACCGTTTTTCGCGGGCGAGCCCGGCTCCCACAGGATTGCGCAAGTCTATGGGGGAGGTTCTATGTTCGCCTGCAAGCGTCGATCCCGGTGGGAGCGAATTCATTCGCGAAGAGGCCGGTGAATGCGCAGCCTTTGTATCGACTAAATACAGCCTTCCCGAATGAATTCGGTCCCACCGGTCCTGCATGAGCTTGAGATGTTACCAACTTGGGGAGTAATGCTTGCCTGCGATACAGGCGCCTCGGTCTGTCAGGCACACCGAGTTATCGTTCTTCGCGGGCAAGCCCGGCTCCCACATGGATCAGTGGGGTGCTTTTTGCTACGACCGGATCAGCTCCCGCACTCGGGAGGTGAGGGTGTCGATGGCGAAGGGTTTTGTCAGTACTTGCATCCCCGGGCCGAGTTGTTCGTCGCCGATGGCAGCATTTTCGGCGTAGCCGGTGATGAACAGGGTTTTCAGCGTGGGCCTGACTTCCCGGCCCGCGTCAGCCATCTGCCGACCGTTCATGCCGCCCGGTAGCCCTACGTCGGTGATCAGCAGGTCGATGTGTACGTCGGAACGCAGCACTTTGAGCCCGGCGACGCTGTCACCGGCCTCGATCACGCGGTAGTTGAGATCGCTGAGGACGTCCATCAACAGCATGCGCACCGTCGGCTCGTCATCCACGATCAGAATGGTTTCGCCAGAGTCCGCTGGCGCAACCGATGTCTTGTCCGACTCGCCTGGATCTTCAGTGGCTTCACCGTCGTAACGGGGTAGGTAAATGCTGATTTTTGTACCCACACCGACCTGCGAATGGATGCGCACCTGTCCGCCCGATTGCTTGGCGAACCCATAAATCATGGACAGGCCAAGACCCGTACCCTGGCCAATCGGCTTGGTGGTAAAGAACGGGTCGAAGGCTTTTGCGATGACTTCAGGCGTCATTCCAGTGCCGGTGTCCGTGACACTCAGCGCCAGATACTCGCCTTCGCGCATTTCGTGAGTGCTGGCCGCGTCACGACCCATGCACAGGTTCTCGGTCTCAATCGTGATGCGTCCGCCCTCCGGCATGGCATCACGGGCATTGATACACAGATTCAGCAGGGCATTTTCCAGTTGGCTGCTGTCAACCAGCGTTGGCCAGACATCCTCTTTGCCTGCAAATTGCACGGCGATGCTCGGGCCCACCGTGCGCTGGATGAGTTCACCCATGCCCACCGTCAAGGCATTCACGTTGGTTGGCCGCGGATCGAGTGTTTGCCGACGGGAGAAGGCCAGAAGGCGATGAGTCAACGCAGCGGCGCGTTTTGCAGCTCCCTGTGCCGTGCTGATGTATTTCTCGGTTTCGGTCCAGCGGCCCTGAGCGATTCTCGAGCTCATCAGCTCAAGGGCACCGGAGATACCGGCCAGCAGGTTATTGAAATCATGCGCCAGCCCGCCCGTCAGTTGGCCGACTGCTTCCATTTTCTGCGACTGACGCAGTTTCTCTTCCGCCTGCATCAGCTCGACGGTTCGCTCAGCGACACGTAGCTCCAGTGTTTCGTTGAGTGCACGCAACGCGGCAGTCGCCCGGTCACGTTCGGCTTCGATGGAGCGCCGGCTTTCTACGTCGATGACCACGCCCGGCAAGCTTGCCGGGCTGCCGTCCGCTGCCAGATCGACCCGTCCGTTGGCTTCGATCCAGTAATATTTACCATCGGCGC
Source organism: Pseudomonas sp. ICMP 561 (assembly GCF_002699985.1). GTDB lineage: Bacteria > Pseudomonadota > Gammaproteobacteria > Pseudomonadales > Pseudomonadaceae > Aquipseudomonas > Aquipseudomonas quasicaspiana. Next base: position 361,521 of record NZ_LKBT01000023.1, read on the forward strand.
GCCGCACGCGGCACTGGTGAACGTAGGCACCACCCCTGGCCAACGCCGTGCGGATTGCTTCCTCATGACTGCTCAAGTCTTCTGGATGAACCGAGTCAGTCACTTGCGCGATGCTCAGCCCTTCAAGCCCCAGCTCCGGGTCAAGTCCAAAGGCATGTGAGAAGCCTTCGTCGATGGTGATGCGGTCGTTAGGTACGTCCCAGTGCCATGTGCCGATAATCGCGCCGGCCGCCAGTGCCAGTTGCACACGCTCCACGTTTTGCCGGGCAATCGCTTCGCTGACCCGCAAGCGTTCCTGCGCGTTGCGCCTCTCCGTGACGTCGCTGAAGATAATCGCGATCTGTCTGTCGGCCAGGTCCCCCACGCTGACGGCCCGCACGTCAAACCAGCGCTTGAAAGCTTCGGCATAGTTTTCGAACGTGGCCGGTTCCCCGGTCTTGGCAACATGCCCGTAGGTCTCGAACCAGAAGCGCTCCAGATCCGGAGCGAATTCAGTCACCCATTTGCCGCGCAGGTTGACCCCGGCCTGACGTTCGAAAGCGGGGTTGGCCTCGACGAAGCGGTAGTCGATCGGCTGGTCGTCGGCATCAAACTTGACCTGGACAATCGCGAACGCTGACTCAATCGTTTCCAGAATGGTTCTGAATCGGTCTTCACTTCGACGCAAGGCGTTTTCTGCAGTGCGCATCCGGGACAGGTCGAGCATTGCGCCGATCATCCGTACGGCCTGGCCTTCGGCGTTGCGTATCACATGCCCGCGATCCAGGACATCGGCGTAGGAGCCATTCTGACGACGGAAGCGGTAACTCTCAGTCCAGGCACAGTCGGTGCCATCGATCAGAGCATGGATAGAGTCGTGGATACGTACCCTGTCATCCTGATGAATCTGGGCGATCCACCACTCACCGGTGGTCTCGATAGTGGCCAGGGGGTGACCATAAGCTTCTTCCAGTGCTTCGTTCCACAGCACTTCGTTGGCGAGCAGATCCCAGTCCCAGATGGCATCGTTGGTCGCTTTAGCCGCCAGTCGATACCGCTCCTGGGTTTCTTCTATCGCCAGGCCTGCCATGTGCTCGTTGGTGCGGTCGCGCAAAATCTTGACGAAGCCAAGGTGGGCGTTGTCATCGTCATACAGCGGCATCATCTCGCCGGATGCCCAGAACTTTTTATGACCCTTGCGCAGATGCCACCGCTCATCCAGGGCCCGCCCGTCCTTTAGGGCGTAGCGCATTTCGCGCTCTATCTGGCCGCTGGCGCGGTCTGCCGGGGTGAAGAAACGTTCAGCTGTCTGGCCCAGCATTTCGTCGCTGGTCCAGCCCAACACCAGTTCGGCACCAGGGTTCCAGTCGGTGATGATCCCGTCCGGACTGGTCACGATCATCGCGATGTCGATGGCGCTTTCGAAGATCGCCTGCTGGCGCGTTTCGCTGCTGGCGAGCGCGGTGGGGCTGTCCTGCACTGAGGATGCTGCACTCGCTGCTGTGTCGCTGGCAGGTTCGGCGGGGCTGCAATTAATCGGCATTTCAACGGGATGCTGTGGATTGACTCCAGCGTCCTCAAGGACTTTGCGCAGGCGCACGACTTCAGCCTCAAGCTCTTCGCGAGTCAGATCTTTCAAAGCATTTCCCACGTTGGCATTGTTGCTCCTTGATGACCGCATCAGGTCAGAAATACCGGGTTCGCGCACGCACGAATCCTCTGTAGCGCAGCTGGCTATCCCGATTCTCTCTAATAAACAAAGGCGTTGATCAGGTCGTTAACGCGTTTATGACTTGTCCACATTGAAGTCGGTTCCAACGGTACGTTGAATCGCGGGCTAAAACGGGCCGTCGGGCGCGGGCGTATCTGACTGAATTCAGGTCACAGAAACAACAACGCCGCTTTCTCGTTATCGAGACAAGCGGCGTTTTCTTTAGACGAGCAGTCTTGTGACATCGCTCGTTTATTCAACTGAAGATCACAGTGTGCTGTTACTGCGCGGTTTTCAGCTTGATGACATCACCGGAGATAGTGGTGGTGTAACCACTCAGAACCCAGGCCCAGAACCAGTTTTCCTGAACTTGAGTGTTGATCATCGCGTCACCGCCTTTAGCGTCGATGGCGGATTTCTGGGCACGGACGAAGCGGCTGTTCTGACGGATCGGGATAATACCGAACAACATAAGGCCAGTAGCGCTTGCTTCGCTGTGACCCAGAACGGTGTATTGGTTGCTGTCGTAGTGCGGGGATTTGATCGCGGTGCCGGTGCAGCCTGCCAGGGCAAGACCAAGAACTGCGGACGCGGCAACTTTGCTGATGTACTTCACTGGTGAAAACTCCATAGCGGAAAACCCGGGATCCAATTTCTCGGGGGCGACACTTTAACCGCACTTCCTACAGATTGAAACGATGCTTCCTACAAGGGTTAGCGCTATGTCATGCATCGCTGCGTGGGGATAGAGCGTAATGCAAAGTTGCGGATCCGGATGGTTAATGTGCCTGGGCTGAATCGTTACGCGTGTCGACCACGCGAATGCTGTCGCGCCCCTCACGTTTGGAGGTGTAAAGCGCCGCATCACCCTGTTCGATCAATGCCGCCAGGCTGGCAGGAGGGTGCTCGAAGAGGTTGGCACCGATACTCAGGGTAACCGCCTGAGGCGTGATGAAAGTTTGTGAGGTGGTTGTGTGAAACTGGCCGCGCAGCTCATTGCCGAGCGCCAGCACCGTCTCGCGAGAGGCGTTACTCAACAAAATGACGAACTCATCACCGCCCAGTCGTGCCGCCAGCGCGCCTTCGGGCAGAACTGAGCGGACCATCTCGCTCAGGGTGACCAGCAATCGGTCGCCTGCATTGTGCCCGAACAGGTCGTTGACCAGTTTGAAGTTGTCGATATCAATCAGCAGCAGAGCGCCGGGTCGAGCGCTTGTCACCTGATCGAGCAGGCGCGGAGCCCGGACTTCAAGTGCCCGGCGGTTATACAGCGCCGTCAATGGATCTCGGGCGGCCAGCCGGGCGATACGCTTTTCTCGCCGGTAGCGTTCGGTTCCGGTCATGGAAAGTGCAATCAGCATGATTGCCATGGCGCCTTCAACGAGTGAAATCTGAATGATCTCGCCACGAAACGCGGCGAGGTCGATCAATGTGCCCGGCAATACTGCCGGTATCGCCTTGGCAATATAGAAAAGGCCATGAACCATTAGCACGTAACGTAGCTGAACGGCTCCGATACTCAGCGAGCTGCCATGGGGACGCAGGAGGGCGCTGGCTCTCAACGTCAACAGGGCTACCAGCAGAGAGTTGACCACCAGCATGACTTTCGACCACGACGGATCGGCTGGCAGTAGAAGCAGTACAAGCCAGGCCACGGGAATCAGGTACCAGGTCCGTGATAGACGCGTTTCCGTAAAACGTGCCACACCTAATAAAAACAGGGCGTGGGCCGCCACCAAGAGGCCGTTTGCCACCCATATGCCGATCAGCAAAAAACCGCTCGCGCGCAATAAGGCGAGGGTTGATCCTACGCTGATCGTTGCGAAACCGGCACTCCAGAACAGGAGTGAAGACTCACGCACAGTGCGCCACTCGACTGCCAGATAGAGTGAGGCCGCTGCGGCGAGTGCGATGGTGAGGACCAGCAGCGTGGGTGGATCGAGCGACATGAATCGGTGGGCCTTTCTGATGTTGGATAAGGGCATGATTGTATGCGTTTGCGCAGATATTTCAGAGCGCCGGATACAACATTTCTGCGAGGCAAAAACCATCGGTGCGATAAAAGTGAATTTCTCTGTCGGCGCTGGCTCGATAAGTAACGGCACTGCCTGAGTAATCCGATAACCCCTATCTTTTCTGCGGCGAGAGCTTTTATTGCCAGGAGTATTCGATGACCACATCATTCAAGACAGGCGACGCCGTGCGCTGGAACTCCGAAGCAGGTGAGATCCATGGCAAAGTGACCAGGATCCACACAAAAGACGTGGAGTTCATGGGCAAACACCGACCGGCCTCGAAAGATGATCCTCAATATGAGGTCAAGAGTGACAAGACCGGGCATCTGGCGATGCATCACGGCGGGGCATTGCATCGAGCTCGATGAATCAGCCGTCGCGCATTGCGACGACTTGCACACCAAGGGGTGTTACGCGCAAGACCTGGCAGCACTGCGCGCCGCCAGTGGCCGCGCCAGGCTGAGCAGCCCCAGCAACGCCAGTGCTGCGCCGACCCACAGCGGAGCACGCAGGCCATAGCCTGCATCAATGGCAGTGCCTCCAGCCCAACTGCCGAATGCAAGCCCGGCGGTTATCACCGAGGTGTGCAGTGTGTTGACCAGCGCGCCGGGCTCAGCGGCCTTCATCACACGTGCGACCATTGCCGGGTTGAGCGCCACGCCTGTCAGGCCCAGCAGGATGAAGCAGGTCAGGTTCAGCCAGAGGTGATCGCCCGCCAGCGCGAAGCCCGTCAACGCGAGCACCAGCAAAAGCAGACCCCAGCCGAGGGCCTGAAAGGTGTATCGGTCCGCGATGCGCCCGACGATCATGTTGCCCAGCAGATTAGCCAGGCCATACAAGGCCAGCATCGGGGCGACATGAGCCGGCTCCAGACCCACTTCCTGAATCAGGATCGGAGTGCAATAACTGAAGGCTGCAAAAGTTGCACCGATAATCAGGCCGCTGGTGACGTAAGCGCCCCATAGGCTCGGGTTTTTCAGTGTGGCCCACTGTCGGCTTAGCGCCGGTTCGCTGCCTGCTTCACTGGTCGGCAGGCGCGCCGCCGCAAGGGCACTACAGATCAGCGCCAGGCCTACGACCAGCCAGGAGCTGGCACGCCAGCCATAATGGTGCTCGACCCAGGCAGTCATCGGAACCCCTGCGACCGGGGACAGCATCAGGCCCGCGAGCACCACCGACACGGCGCGACCTCGAACTTCGCGCGCGACCATTCCTGCACACACCGTGAGGCATAGCCCGATGCACGCGGCGCTTGCCACGCCCATCAGGATTCGCGCAAAGGCCAGTACGGGGTAGCTTGTCGCTATTGCGGCCAGAATCCCGGCGGCTACATAGACCGCCAGCAGTCCAACCAGCGCACGCTTGTTGCTGATGCCCCGGCTGAGCAGTAATACCGTGACAGGAGGCCCGCCCAATGCCATGCCCAGGGCATAGAAGGCGATGAGGTTGCCTACTTGCGCCAGGCCGACCGAAAAGGCATCGGCCAGCGCAGGCATCATCCCGGCAACCATGAATTCTGCGGTCACCAGGGAGAAAATCGTCAACGCCAGCAGGTAGACGTCAGGCGGTAGTTTGGAGCGGTGGGTCATGCTGGTCATATCGGTTGCAGGTATCTCGGTCTTGAACAAGGCCCGCTACCCTAGGCAGAGTTGATCAAATGGTCAAATAACTGTTGGGTATAGCGCCTGCCTTGCAGACGGCCAGAAGCGGCCCATGAAGCCGCGCGGTGGCTCATCAAACAACATGCAAGCCATTGGACTGAAATGCATTTTCTGTAGGAGCTGCCGAAGGCTGCGATGCGTTTCTCCTGATACACCGCGATCGCAGCCTTCGGCAGCTCCTACAGATCCTGTGTTTAAAGTGCGACAGCCAAATCAGGTGTTCAGGTTCTTACTTGAGTTGATCAACTAGCGTTTTTGCTTTCAGCAGCGCTCAACACGCCTTTCAACAGCAGATGCTCAACTTCCGGCGTTCGCTGATTGACTGCCCCCAGATACTCGATAAGTTCAGCTGCACGGCTGCCACGCAAGCCAGCCGTGGTGATCTCGCCGTCGCGCACGTAGGTGTAGAGCCCGGAGACCGCGAAGGCTTTGAGCTGGGCGATGTGTTCAGATTGCGCTGCCAGGGTGGCCTGAAACACCGGGCTCTCGAAGAAACGACGTCGGGCCAGTGGGCTCTCGAAGGCTATTTCCATCACCACTAGTTCTGCGCGGGCGGTGTCGGCGTGATGCGCGACATTGGGGGCAGGGGGATGCATGCCATCGTTGTTGAACGGGTGATTCAGGTGCAGGCGTAACTTCAAGACTTCTTCCGCACCGGCCAACACCTTGGCCAGATCATTGGCAATGTATTCATGCAACGTGGCAAGGCTGGTGCGCGGGCTGAAATGCACGTGAATGCGGTCAAATCTGTCAGTGCCGTTAAATTTTTCGTCGTTCAGGCGATTGACCACGGTTGCCGAACCGTCTGGCAGGTCGTAGGCCAGGGTTTCCTCGAACATGTTCTGTTCGTCCGAGAACAGTATCGGGCAGACGGCCTGGAACTGTTTTTGATCTTGGGCGGAGGCGAATCCGATTTCGACGCCGCCATCCAGCTCGTAGTCGCCTATCTCTTTAATGCCATCGGCCAACGGCCACAGGTGAGCGTCCTGATTGCGGGAAAAGTGATGCTGAATATACAAGCCAAGTCCCGGTAGCCGGGAGCAGAGCGGGCCATGCACGTCACGCCAATAGGTGGCGAAAATGTCGTGGGGAACGCGCTCGCGTCGTTTTACTGTGGTGTAGCTGTTGATCTCAATCATGACCTGACCTTTAAGCGGGGAAGTTATCGGCATGAAGTTGAGAGTGGGAGGGTGTCGAGTCGTTCGGTTTTTCTGACGGTGGATTCAGCAAGTTGGCGCGCACATCCTTCAGAACTGGCAAACTTGCAGGCATCACCCGATAGCCTGGAGCTTTTGCCTTGACCCGCCTTGATCATCTCCAGTTGATGGCCAGATACAATCTCTGGATGAACGACAAGCTGTATTTCGCTGCTGCGAGCTTGCCGGCGGAAGCGTTGAGCGCAAACCGCAATGCATTCTTCGGTTCAATTCTGGGAACATTGAACCATCTGCTGGTGGCAGACACCATTTGGCTCAAGCGCTTCGCGCGGCACCCGGCAGGGTTTCCAGCGCTGGATAGAGTGTGTGGTTTACGTAATCCTCAGGCCCTGAACGAGCAGGTGTTCAACAACCTGGCAGAACTGACCTTACAGCGCAGATGGATTGATCAGGCCATCATCGAGTGGGCCACAGAGCTGCAAGAGGGTGATCTGGACGTTGTGCTGCACTACACCAATACCGCCGGGATTGCGGCAGCGCGAGATTTCTATGGCTTGCTGATCCACTTCTTCAATCATCAGACCCATCATCGGGGGCAGGCGACCACGTTGCTGACGCAGGCCGGACTCGATGTCGGCTCAACGGATCTGCTCTCGTTGATTGTGGATAGCTAGGTTGTTCATCTGCACGAAAACGGCATGAGGCGCCAGGCTTGGGGAACTCAATGTGCCATCATGTGCTCGTAGTACCGGAACCCACACAGGCCCTCTCTGTGACCGACATCAAGCCCACTTGATGTCCGCCGATAACCTGACATAAATACAATGCTGATTCGCTCCTCGCCAGACTGCTGCGGCTGCGATGCATCACCCCACTGAGGCTGCTTCATGAACACCCTATCGGCGAGTGACCGTGCGCAACTGTTGCGTGAAACCACCGCACAGTTCTGGCAGCACATCGTGCCCATCGTGCAGATTGCTTTTTGTATTCATCTCGTCCTGTTTGTCTTGTTCAGTGCGCTGAAAGTCCCTTTGCTGGCGGTGGGCAACGGCTTCAGCATTCTGGCGTATGTGGCGTGCCTCAGAGCCATCCGCGCCGGGCATTACAGCCTGGCTGGCATGCTGATGAGTGGAGAAATCATCCTTCACGCGTTGCTGGCGACCTGGGTGCTGGGCTGGAACAGTAATTTCTACTTCTACCTTTATTGCGTGATTCCGATCATCGCATTCAGTTTCCAGAGTGCGCGCCGGGTACGGCTGTTGCTTAACCTGGCAATTCTTGTGATATCGGTGGGCGGCTTCGCTCTACGTGGATACATGGGGATAAATTCTGGCGTGTCCCCGCAGCTACTGGATGTACTCGGCATCATCAATGTATTGACTGCGGTCGGTGTTTTATTACATGGCACCGCTCTGTCGGTACGCTTCACGCGGTCCATGCAACTGAGCCTGTTTCAGACCGCCAACCGCGACAGTCTGACCAACCTCTACACCCGACGCCGGGTGATGCTCGGTGTACGGCAGTTGGCCGACTCGGTGCCGTCAGCGATTATTCTGCTGGACGTCGACCACTTCAAACAGATCAACGACCGCCTGGGCCACGAGCAGGGTGACCTGATCCTTCAGCGGGTGGCTGACGCCATCAGCAGCAATGTGCGTGCGACAGATGTGGCGTCTCGCTGGGGCGGCGAGGAATTTCTGGTGTTGATGCCCGATGCCTCGGAACAGGCGGCGCAGGCCGTGGCTGATCGAATCCTGTCGCGCATCCGCGAATGGGTCGGGCAAGTGGATCAGGGGCCGCTGACCGTAACGGCAACCCTGGCTGTGAGCCAAATTCGTTCGGGAGAAAGCTTTGAAAGCGCCCTCAAGCGAGCGGATCAGGCGTTGTATCAGGGCAAGCAGCAGGGGCGTGATCAGGTGGTCCTGGCCGGGTGAGCGGTACGCGACCGTATGTTTGCCTGCAAGCTAGCTCTTGATCTTGTAGGACCGGCTTTAGCCGGGAGAGCGGCATGTCGCCAAAGAAAGTTTAGCGAACATTCGGACTTCCTCCCGGCTAAAGCGGAACGCCGCCCGGCCGGTCCTACGGAATAGCTCGGTCTATGTGGGAGCGAGGCTTGCCCGCGATAAGGGCGCCGCGGTTTATCAGATAGACCGCGATGCTTGTCTCGTCGGAATGCTGCCCAGACCAAGCCTCGCTCCCACAGGTTCTGGTGTGATCCTGCGATTTGCGAAGTGTCGTGGAGCGAATTCATTCGCGAAGGGGCCGGTACATCCGCAACTGATGTATCGCTTGAAATGCCGCCTTCCCGAATGAATTCGGTCCTACGGGTTAACGTACGTCGCCATGAATCAGCTCATCACGCGGGAAAGTGCAGCGCGTTGGTCAGATCGCCCATGGGCGTCTGCCCGCGAGCGGTCATCGCCTGATCGCGTTCCTTCAGACCATCAAGCTTTTCCAGCCCGTGAACCCGGGTGATCAGGCGCAGGATCGAGGCAGTATCGTAAACAGTGTGATCCACCGTGCCTTTACGGGCGAAAGGCGAGACTACCAATGCCGGAATGCGCGTGCCCGGCCCCCAGCGATCGCCTTGCGGTGGCGCTACGTGGTCCCACCAGCCGCCGTTTTCGTCCACCGTGATGACGATGACCATGTTTTCCCACTGCGGGCTGTTACGCAGCACCTTGATCACTCGGTCAATATGTCGATCACCAGCCGCGACGTCAGCGTATCCGGCGTGCATGTTCAGGTTGCCCTGAGGCTTGTAGAAGGTCACGGCAGGCAACTTGCCTGCTTCGGCATCGGCAAGGAATTTATTGCTGCTGACTTCATCGCCCAGCCCGCCATCGCGCAGGCGCTTTTTGCGCTCGGCCGGGTTTTGCGGGCCTTGCTGTACAAAGTAGTTGAACGGCTGATGGTGATACTGAAAGTTAGGGATCTTCGGGATGCCGGTAGAGTCCTTGAATTCATCCAACGTGACCTGCCAGGCACCCGCGTACCACGCCCAGTCGATGTCCTTTTTCGACAGCTTGTCGCCAATGTGCTCGTGAGTTTGCGGCACCAGCACGTTAGGCAGGTCAGGCTTGGAATAGTCCGGTTTTGCCGGATCACGCAGCCAGGTTGGCCAGAACGGCGGTGCCAGAGTGTTAACCGCAAAGCCATCGGGCGTTAGTGCGCTGGGGCCGAATTGCGGTGCGCCGGTCATGGCGCTGGCCGGGGACTGCTCCAGTGGCTTGAGGCGCGGATCTTTCGGGTTATCGCTCTGCAATTGGGCAATCTGTGATTTAGCCGCCGAGTTTGCAGCATTCGGGTAAATCGGCGCGGTGGCGGCAATCAGGTATTGGTGGTTGAGGAATGAGCCGCCAAAGGCACCCTGAAAGAAGTTGTCAAAGAGCACAAATTCCCTGGCAACGTCCCACAGACGCAACGAATACTGACTTTGTGCGTAGTAACCCATGGGCAGGCCGCCCGAATCGGCCCAGGCGACGAAGCGGTCATTCTTGCCGCCGTTGATCTGCATCTGGTTCTGATAGAACACATGCCACAGGTCCCGGGTCACGAGGCTCAGAGGCAAGTCTTCGCCGTTCATGCCTTTGAGCGGGAAGGGCGCATTCGGCAGGTTTTCCTGAAACTGCCCGCCAGCGGGATAACTCACTCCGTCAACCGTTTGTGGCCCCATTTGCAGAACGCCGCCCCAAGCCGGTGGCAGGGTCTTCAGCAATGAGCCATCCCGATCGCGCTGCTCATAGTCGGCGGGTTTCAGCGATGACAGCGGCTTTTCCACACCGGGAAAATTACCGAACAGATTATTGAAACTGCGGTTTTCGGCGTAGATCACCACGATGGTTTTGACGTTGTCGCGCAGTGCCTTATCAAGCGCCATACCGGTGAGAGGTGCGGCGGCAGGCGTTGATGCAGGTGGTTTTTCCTGAGCCGTTGCATAGCCGCTCAGTGTCATGCCGGCCCCTAATGCAGCCATGCCGCCCAGAAAGCGGCGGCGGCCAGGGTCGGTCTGCGAGTTATCGTCCGGTTTGTCGCTCATCGTGGATTACCTGCCCAGGATAAATGTTGCCAAATATTTCAGGCGAGCGTATCCATGCTATATGACGGTATTGCGACAGTGACTTATGCACGCTGGGTTGAGGGCTTTCTTCAAGTGCGTGGTGCTGTGTATCGATCAACGATTTGCTGGATTTCACCCGAGACCCTCATGCGTACCAGCGTGCGCAGAATTTTCTGCGTCGGCAGGCCTGGGTCATTACGGATGATGCAGCCGGCCGGCTGATCAGCGATCAGGGCGACGGATTTCAATTGTTCATCGGCGGGTAAGTCACGGTTGAGCCAGTCCAGCACCAGTTGGCTGGCTACTGCGTAGTGGTAGCGTCCCGCAACAAGTTTTCGCAGTGTCTGCTCCTGACTGCGGGCGTCCTCGCGAACCAGTTGGTGGTTATCGAACAGGTATTGCAGGTCGGGGTAGTTGTAGCCCAGCACGGTGCCAATGGTTTCGTTATCGAACTGTTCGGGGTAGGGCCCTGCGGCGGTTGCGGCGGAGGCGATCAGCAAGTCGCGCTGATAGAGGATCGGTAGACTCCAGAAGTAATCCCCCGAGAGATTCGGCACCCAGGCTTGTGCTGCATAGCAACGAATGTCGATTTCGCCACGCTCCAGCGCCCCCTGAACCCGTGGGCGCGGCATTACGCGGTATTCAGCTTCACGGCCTACCTGACGCGCGAGGCTTTGCATGATGTCGTACAGAATTCCGGATGTCGGTTGATGATTGTCCAGCTGGACCAGTGGCATCGACCAGCTGTCCGCTACCGAAAACCGCAGGGGCGGTTCTGTCGCCTCCACAGGCAAGGCAACCATCAGCAATAGCGTTACGAGACTGACGCGGATTCGTCGCATAGTAGGTCCCTCAACTACGAGCCATGTATAAAACGCTCTCTAAAGACCGGATTACGGCGTGTCTTCACATCCATTTGCACAGCTTAGTCAGAATAGAGGAGGACACCAGATGCAATTTTGCCCCTGCTCCGCTAGCATTAGCGGTCTTCCGCTTCCCAGTTGCGACGGTTTTCCATGAGTTATCAGGTTCTTGCACGTAAATGGCGTCCGCGCTCGTTCCGCGAAATGGTCGGCCAGACCCATGTGCTGAAGGCCCTGATCAATGCCCTGGACAGTCAGCGCCTGCACCATGCCTATCTATTCACCGGCACCCGGGGGGTGGGCAAGACCACTATCGCGCGGATTATCGCGAAGTGTCTGAACTGCGAAACAGGCATTACTTCGACGCCCTGTGGTACCTGTTCGGTGTGTCGCGAGATTGACGAAGGGCGCTTTGTCGACCTGATCGAGATCGACGCCGCAAGCCGCACCAAGGTCGAGGACACCCGCGAACTGCTGGATAACGTGCAATACGCCCCGAGCCGCGGGCGCTTCAAGGTCTACCTGATCGACGAAGTGCATATGCTTTCCAGCCACTCGTTCAACGCCCTGCTGAAGACGCTTGAAGAGCCGCCCCCGTACGTCAAATTCATCCTGGCGACCACTGATCCGCAAAAACTGCCCGCGACGATTTTGTCCCGATGCCTGCAGTTTTCCCTGAAAAACATGACGCCGGAGCGCGTGGTCGAGCATTTGACCCATGTGCTGGGCGTCGAAAATGTGCCTTTTGAAGACGACGCGCTGTGGTTGTTGGGGCGTGCCGCCGACGGCTCCATGCGCGATGCCATGAGCCTCACCGATCAGGCGATTGCCTTTGGCGAAGGCAAGGTCATGGCTACCGATGTACGTGCGATGCTCGGTACGCTGGATCACGGGCAGGTGTTCGATGTATTGACCGCCTTGATCGACGGCGATGCCCGCAGTTTGCTCGAAGCCGTCCGTCATCTGGCCGAACAGGGCCCTGACTGGAATGGCGTGTTGTCGGAAATCCTCAACGTGCTGCACCGCGTGGCGATTGCCCAGGCGCTGCCCGAAGGTGTCGATAACGGCCATGGCGACCGCGACCGGGTGCTTGCACTGGCTCAGGCATTGCCTGCCGAAGACGTACAGTTTTACTACCAGATGGGTTTGATCGGCCGACGCGATCTGCCATTGGCACCGGATCCGCGCGGCGGCTTCGAAATGGTCCTGCTGCGGATGTTGGCGTTCCGTCCCGCAGACAGCAGTGATGGCCCGAGGCAGCCGCTAAAGACAGTGGGAATCAACCCGGCCACAGTTGATTCCCCACAACAAGTGGCCGGTGCGACCCCTGTCGCGCCGGTAGCCGTTGCTCCCGTCCAGGCCGCCGCGCCTGTTGTTGCTGCGCCGGTCGCCGAGCCGATTGTCGAGGTTGAGTCGCAGGCAGTTGCGCCGATTCCTGTGCCTGCCGCTCGTGAACCTGGGCCGGTCGAAGAGGTTGACCTGCCGTGGAATGAGCCGCAAGCGTTGCCGCCGGTAGCCGAAGATCAACCCGAACCTGAGCCGAATACTACGCCTGCCCAGGAACTGGTCGCCGAGCCAGTACTGGACACCGTCGCTGAACAGCCGGAACTCACGCCGATGCCAGGTCCCGCGCCAGCCAGTCCGGTGCCGGATGCGCCGGAGGTTGAAGCGCCACAGCCTGAGGCCTTTGCCGAGCAGGCCGTGACGCCCGCAATGCTTGAAGCCATCCCCGATGCTTACGTGCCCGCGCCGATGGATCGCGATGACGAGCCGCCACCGGATGATGATTATGTTGAGCCGGATGTGGACATCGATCCCGCGTCCTATAGTTTCCTTGATGAACTGGCGCACGAAACCGTCACTGAAGAGGTCGAACCTGAACCGGCTCCGGCGGCCAAACCAGCGACGGGTCTGGCTGCTGAATGGCTGGACATGTTTAACAAGTTGCCGATTTCCGGGATGACCAGCAGCATTGCCTCCAACTGCACGCTGGTCGCGATGGACGGTGATGACTGGTTGCTGCACCTGGATCCGGGGCACAGTGCCTTGTTCAACGCAACCCAGTTGCGCCGTATCAACGATGGCCTGAATCAATTTACCGGGCGCACGATCAACCTCAAGATCGAGTTGATCAAGCCCGAGCAGGAAACCCCTGCGCAGGCGGCTTCGCGGTTGCGCGTGGAGCGTCAGCGGCAGGCAGAGGCGTCGATTCATGCTGATCCGTTCATCCAGCAGATGCTTGAACAGTTTGGCGCAGTGATCCGGGAGGATACGATTAAGCCCGTGGATGCCTCGGTAGCTCAGACTCATTAACTGACGGTGGGAGGCCGAATGGTTTCCTACCCGCTAACACAATCAACTTTCGAGGAGATATCCCATGATGAAAGGTGGCATGGCTGGCCTGATGAAGCAGGCGCAGCAAATGCAGGAAAAAATGGCCAAGATGCAGGAAGAACTGGCCAATGCCGAGGTCACCGGCCAATCGGGCGCAGGCCTGGTCAGCGTCGTGATGACCGGTCGCCATGACGTCAAGCGCATCAATCTGGATGACAGCCTGATGCAGGAAGACAAAGAAGTTCTGGAAGACCTGATCGCTGCCGCTGTCAACGACGCGGTACGCAAAATCGAACAGGCCAGCCAGGAAAAGACTTCCAGCATGACCGCTGGCATGCAATTGCCGCCGGGCATGAAGCTGCCGTTCTGATTGCAGGTTGTTCCCCAAAAATGCCAGGCCAAGTGCCTGGCATTTTTGTTTGTGCAAAAAGATCCGTATAGCGAAGCCCCTGTGGGAGATTCTATGTTTGCTTGCAATCCCGTAGGACCGGCTTTAGCCGGGAGAGCGGTATTTCTGACGAAGAGTATGTAGTGAATGTCCCGACGCCCTCCCGGCTAAAGCCGGTCCTACGGAATAGCGCGATCGCCTGTGGGAGCGGTGCTTGCCCGCGAAGAACGATAACGCGGTATGCCTGATACACCGCGGTGACTGATTCGCGGGCAAGCGCGCTCCTACGGATTTGGCGATCGTCTGTGGGAGATTCTATGTTTGCTTGCAATCCCGTAGGACCGGCTTTAGCCGGGAGAGCGGTATTTCTGAAGAAGAATATGTAGTGAATGTCCCGACGCCCTCCCGGCTAAAGCCGGTCCTACGGATAGCGCGATCGCCTGTGGGAGCCGGGCTTGCCCGCGATGCAGGCGCTGCGGTGGGGCAGATGAATCCGGTTGATTTTTTCGCGGGCGAGCCACGCTCCAACAGGGCTAGAGGTATTCAATCGAACGCCCCCGCCTCACGATGGTCTGCTTCTGCATACCCCATAGAATTCATTTCCAAGGAGCCGCTTTGATGACCCAAGAATTGATTCTTAACCAGCGAATTGTCCTGGCCTCGCGTCCGACCGGTGCACCGACCCCGGAGAACTTTCGTCTTGAGCGTGAAGCGCTGCCCGATCTGCAGGAAGGGCAGGTGCAGTTGCGCACCCTTTATCTTTCACTGGACCCCTACATGCGCGGACGCATGAGCGATGCACCGTCTTATGCCGATCCGGTGGAAATCGACGCGGTAATGGAAGGCGGTGCGGTCAGCATCGTCGAGCAGTCGCGTAATCCTGCATTTAAGGTCGGCGACCGCGTAGTTGGCCAGACCGGCTGGCAGACTCACAGCATCAATGATGGTGCTGCATTGAAAGTCATTCCGAAAGACCTGCCCAGCGATTCCATGGCCGTAGGCGTATTGGGCATGCCTGGCATGACCGCTTACATGGGATTGATGGACATCGGCAAGCCACAGGCAGGCGAAACACTCGTCGTTGCCGCGGCGTCAGGCGCTGTAGGCTCTGTGGTGGGTCAGGTGGCCAAGTTGCAGGGCCTGCGAGTGGTGGGCGTTGCTGGTGGCGCAGAAAAGTGCCGTTATGTTGTTGACGAGCTGGGCTTCGACGCCTGTATCGACCACAAGAGCGACAACTTTGCAGAAGAGTTGAAGCAGGCCTGCGGTAAAGGTATCGACATCTATTTCGAGCTGGTGGGCGGTAAGGTTTTCGATGCAGTACTGCCGCTGCTCAACCCCCGGGCACGGATTCCCGTGTGTGGCGTGATCGCGCAGTACAACGCCCAAGGCGTGCCGGAAGGGCCAAACGAGCTGCCGCTGCTGTTGCGTACGATGCTGACCAAGCGTGCCCGCATGCAAGGGTTTATCGTGTTCGAAGAATACGGTGATCGCCACGAAGAGTTTTTCCGTGAAATGACGCCACTGGTCACACAGGGCAAGATCAAATTCCGTGAAGACGTAGTGCAGGGCCTCGAGCAGGCGCCAGAAGCCTTTATTGGTCTGCTGGAAGGACGCAACTTTGGCAAGTTGGTGGTCCACGTCTCAGACGCATGACGTAACCCTTGATTGACGCTACAGGCAGGGCGCGGGTATAAACCGCGTCTTGTGTTTTTGTCGGACCTTTCTCCATGAGCTTCAGCCCACTGATTCGCCAACTGATCGATGCCCTGCGTACCCTGCCGGGTGTCGGTCAAAAAACTGCGCAACGCATGGCGCTGCAATTGCTTGAGCGTGATCGCAGTGGCGGTTCACGGCTGGCGCTGGCGTTGAGCCAGGCGATGGAAGGGGTTGGGCACTGTCGGCAGTGCCGCACCCTGACTGAAGACGATCTGTGCCCGCAATGTTCGGACAACCGCCGCGACGACACATTACTGTGCGTAGTGGAAGGGCCGATGGATGTTTACGCCGTGGAGCAGACCGGTTATCGCGGGCGCTACTTCGTGCTCAAAGGCCACTTGTCACCACTGGACGGGCTGGGCCCGGAAGCCATTGGTATTCCTCAACTGCTGGCACGCATCAACGAGCAGGGGACCTTCAGTGAAGTCATCCTGGCGACCAATCCTACGGTCGAGGGCGAAGCCACCGCACACTATATCGCGCAGTTGCTGACCAACAAAGGTCTGATCACCTCACGCATCGCTCATGGCGTGCCACTGGGTGGCGAGCTGGAACTGGTGGACGGCGGGACGCTGGCCCACTCGTTTGCAGGGCGTAAGCCGATTGCGTTGTAAGCACTGATACTTAACCAGGCCGCGCATCCATGTCTGGATTGAAATGCGATTTACTGTGGGAGCGAATTCATTCGCGAATGAATTCGCACACATAGACTGCGCTATTCCGTAGGACCGGCCGGGCGGCGTTCCGCTTTAGCCGGGAGGGCGTCGGGACATTCACTACATATTCCTCGTGAGAAATACCGCTCTCCCGGCTAAAGCCGGTCCTACGAGATTGCGGCCAACAGAATCCTCCGCAGATTCAAGTCTTACTCCGTCACCCCAAAGCTCGTCAGGCAGAACGTTGGAATCTGCAGGTCCTGAAGGCGCTTTGAACCGCCCAGTTCTGGCAGATCGATGATCGCAGCGGCTTCGTGGATCTTCGCGCCCATGCGGCGGATCAAGTTGGCAGCAGCGATAAGCGTTCCGCCAGTGGCGATCAGGTCGTCGAACATCACCACGGAGTCGCCATCGCACAGGCTGTCGGCATGCACTTCTAGAAATGCCTCACCGTATTCAGTCTGATAACCCTCTGACAGTACGTCAGCAGGCAATTTGCCTTGCTTGCGAAACAGGATCAGCGGCTTGTTCAGCTCATAAGCCACAATCGAACCGATCAGAAAACCCCGTGCGTCCATCACGCCGATATGGCTGAAGTCAGCCTCTATGTAGCGCTGCACGAAGCTATCCATCACAAGGCGCGTAGCCTTGGGAGACTGGAACAGCGGGGTGATATCGCGAAAGATGACGCCCGGCTTGGGAAAGTCCACTACCGGGCGAATCAAGGATTTAAAGCTGGCTTCGTCGAAAATCATCAAATGGGTCCAGGGCTGGAGGTTTGTATCGATGGCCTAGTCTAAAGGCGCCAGCCCTGAATCGCACCCCACAGACTCCGTGAAAACTACTGCAGGCTGGGCAACTTCGTTGCTACGCACACAATACTGCGTTAAAAACAGGCGAAAAATGCTCATTTAGAACACTAGAGTCGGGCGCGACCCCGGCCGTTTTTCGCCTGTTTTTGCCTTGTCTTGTCATCGCTCGCTACGTTTTCACGCAGTCTGTTCAGCTTTCGATAGCCCCGCCTGCCAGTGCGCAGAGCTGGATCGGATCAAGGATTCTGATCTCTTTGCCCTCAGCTGCAATCAATTCGTTTTGCTGAAAGCGGGTGAACACACGGGAAACGGTTTCCACCGCCAGCCCCAGATGATTACCGATTTCGTTGCGCGACATGCTCAGGCGGAACTGGTTGGCCGAGAAGCCCCGTGCACGGAAGCGTGCGGACAGGTTGACCAGAAATGTCGCGATGCGTTCGTCCGCGTTCTTTTTCGACAACAGCAACATCATTTGCTGATCGTCACGGATTTCCCGGCTCATGACCCGCATCAACTGACGACGCAGTTGTGGCAATTGCACGGACAATTCGTCCAGACGCTCGAAGGGAATTTCGCAGACCGAGGTGGTTTCCAGCGCCTGGGCCGAAACTGGATAGGCTTCGGCGTCCATGCCCGACATGCCCACCAGTTCGCTGGGCAAGTGGAAACCGGTCAGTTGTTCTTCGCCACCGTCGCTGATATTGAAGGTTTTCAGTGCGCCGGAGCGTACCGCGTACACCGAGCCGAACGTGTCACCCTGACGGAACAGGAACTCGCCTTTTTTCAGCGGTCGGCCGCGTTTGACGATCTGGTCCAGGGCATCCATGTCGTCGAGATTCAAGGAAAGTGGCAAGCACAGCGGAGCCAGACTGCAATCCTTGCAATGGGCCTGGGTATGAGCGCGTACTTTGACTGGCTCGGGCATCACTTTATTCCTTGTGGTTAATCACACATAAGTCATAAGGGTAACTCACCCGGGACTGTTCAGACCAGCGACGAGCCGCCGGATGGCTATCAAGCTTTGCGTGCATTGGTCGATAGTTCTGGTTAATCCGCATCCTTGAACAGGTCGCCGCTCATGTGGTCATCCGCGCTTACCGCCATCAGTCGGGCTTTTCTGGCATCCAATGCCGCCGCGCAGAAAACCGCTGCCGAAAAGGCCGCTCCACAGAGCACGCCGACTGCGCCAGCCTCGCAGAGCGTAGAAGTCAATCTTTCGCCTGCCGGCCTGGCTCGTGCGGCGTTAACGGGCTCGGCCAATGCTGATATCAAGCAAAGTGGTTTGCCTGACCCGGTGCAGAAGGCCCTCATTTCGTTGCGTGATACCCAGAAAAGGCTGGCGCAATCGAATACCGAGTTGCAAAAGACCCTGAACGACAAGTCCTTGAGCCCCGATATGCGCCAGGCCAAAGCGGCTGCACTGCAAACCGTTTCGGCGGTTTATCAGCGTCAGATCAGTACCTCCGCTGGTGATTTGTCCAACGTCATGAACGCGCTACAGCTGAAGTCGGACGATAAAGCCAAGGCCAGCATGCTGATGCTGGCCAAGATGTAAGCGAGCGGCCCGTCCTGTAGGAGCTGCCGAAGGCTGCGAAAGCGATCCTTCTGACACACCGACATCGCAGCCTTCGGCAGCTACAGGTCAGCGCCGTTCATATCACCCGTGAAAAACGCTGGCGATTCTGCTGGGTCAGGTAGGCATCGAACACCATGCACACCGAGCGCACCAGCAATCGGCCCGCGGGCAGCACCTGAATGCCTGTGGATTTCAGGCTGATCAGCCCGTCGTTGGCCATGCTGCTGAGCTGCGGCCACAAATCGTTGAAACAAGCCCGAAAGTCGATATCGAACCGGGTTTCGATATCGGCGAAATCCAGACTGAAATGGCAGATCAATTGCTGAATCACCGCTCTGCGCAGGCGATCGTCCTGATTGCAGATCAGGCCACGCTTGGTTGCCAACTGGTCACTGGCCAACTGGCTTTGATAGTCAGCCAGGTCGTTGCTGTTCTGGCTGTACAGATCGCCAATCTGGCTGATCGCGGAAACCCCTAACCCAACCAGGTCGCAGTGGCCATGTGTGGTGTAGCCCTGGAAGTTGCGTTGCAGGGTCAGTTCTTCCTGCGCAATGGCCAGTTCATCGTCGGGCAGGGCGAAGTGATCCATGCCGATGTAGCGGTATCCGGCTTTGGTCAATTGCTCGATGGTGTGTTCAAGCATCTGCAGCTTGGCTTCCGGCGGCGGCAGATCGTTGCTGTCGATGCGCCGTTGCGGCATGAAGCGCTCGGGCAGGTGCGCGTAATTGAACACTGACAACCGATCGGGTTGCAGGGCAATGATTTCGTCCACTGTGCGGGCAAAGCCCTGCGGCGTCTGTTTAGGCAGGCCGTAGATCAGGTCGATGTTGACCGAGCGAAACTGCAAGGTCCGTGCGGCTTCAATGATCGCTCGCGTTTCTTCCAGACTCTGCAAGCGGTTCACTGCACGTTGAACCTGCGGATCCAGATCCTGTACCCCAAGGCTGACCCGGTTGAAACCCAGCTCCCGCAGCAGCCCCATGGTCGACCAGTCAGCTTCGCGCGGGTCGATTTCTATGCCGTAGTCGCCGGAGTCATCGTCCAGCAGATTGAAGTGCTGACGCAGATGGCCCATCAACTGACGCAGTTCGTCATGGCTGAGGAAGGTCGGCGTGCCCCCGCCAAAGTGCAGTTGTTCGACGACCTGACCAGGATCCAGGTGGCTGGCGATCATCTGGATTTCATTCTCAAGCCTTTGCAGATAAACCTGGGCGCGACCTCGGTCCTTGGTGATGACTTTGTTGCAGGCACAGTAGTAGCAAATGTTGGCGCAGAACGGGATATGCACGTAGAGCGACAGGGGACGAATGGCCTTGCGGCTGTCGCGAAGCGCATGCAAGAAGTCGAAAGCGCCGACCTGAGTGTGAAATTGCACCGCTGTAGGGTAGGAGGTGTAACGCGGGCCCGCCAGATCGTAGCGGCGAATCAGATCAGAATCCCAACGGATGGCGTCGAGCATGTTGGCGTTCCCTGGGTAGGCTGGCAGTGTCGGTCAGTCTAGGGAAGTGCGCGCTCGATCCTTTGATATGGATCAATGGCCCATCAACCAGTGCTGATGCGGGCCGGGCAGTGTCCAGAGTCCGAAGGCAATCACCAGCAGGCCACCCGCCATGCGTACGCCACGCTGACGCAAAAACGCGGTCGTGCGCTCCGCCGCAAGGCCGGTGGCCAGCAGCACCGGGCAAGTGCCGACACCGAAAGCCAGCATCAGCAGGGCGCTGTCGATGGCATTGCCCTGACTCGCCGACCAGAGTAGCGTGCTGTAAACCAGACCACACGGCAGCCAGCCCCACAGGGCTCCGAGCAACAGCGCCCGAGGTAGGCTCGACACCGGCAGCAAGCGACTTGCCAGTGGCTGGATATAGCGCCACAGCCCGCGGCCCAGGCGTTCGATACGGGTCAGGCCGCTCCACCATCCGGCCAGATACAGGCCCATGGTGATCAACAGCAGTGCGGCGATGACTCGCAAGGTCGTTGCGCCAGGGCTGTTGGTCACGGCCCAGCCTGCCAGGCCGGTCAGCAGACCTGCGCAGGTGTAACTCAAGATCCGTCCAAGGTTGTAGGCCAGCAGCAGTCGGAAACGTCGGCTGCGTTGCTCCTTCGGAATCGCCAGCGTCAGCGCACCCATCAACCCGCCGCACATGCCCAGACAGTGGCCGCCACCGAGCAGACCGAGGATCAGGGCTGAGATCAGGAGGGGTGCGAGGTCGGTCATTTGCGGTCGCTTCGTAGGACCGGCTTTAGCCGGGAGGGCTGCTTCCCCGAAGACGCAAATGCAGTGATTGTACAGGCCCCCTCCCGGCTAAAGCCGGTCCTACGGGGTGGGTTTAGCTCAACCATCAGATTCATCTTTTTTCCTGCCCGCAACCTCATCCACCGCCGCTTGATGTTTCGGGTCCTGCTCATCAAAAAGAATGCTGTGGGCGGGGCCTTCCATGTCGTCGTACTGGCCGCTGTCCACTGCCCAGAAGAAGATGTAAATCGCCACGCCGACCAGCAGCAATGCCGCCGGGATCATGATGTAGAGCGCTGGCATAAAGCCTCCGGGGAGCACTGCCGATTATCGTCTGTGATGGGCGGCGCGCGAGTCAGGCGCAGGGCGTTGAGTACCACCGTCAATGAGCTGATGGACATGCCCACCGCAGCCCATATTGGTGTAATCCAGCCCAGCGCCGCGAACGGCAGCATGAGGCCATTGTACAGTCCGGCCCAGAGCAGGTTTTCGATGATTACCCGTCGAGTCCGACGCGCCAGAGCAAAGGCCTGAACCAGCGCCTGCAAGCGATTGGACAACAACACCGCATCGGCGCTGGTTTTCGCCAGGTCTGTGGCCGAGCCCATGGCGACACTGATATCGGCAGCCGCCAGTACCGGCACGTCATTCACGCCGTCGCCAAGCATCAAAACCTTGCGACCCTGACGATGCAACGCTTGCAGCACCGCCAGCTTGTCGTCAGGGCGCAGGCTGCCACGGGCCTCGTCGATGCCCAGTTCGGCGGCGACCTGGGCAACCATTGGCGAACTGTCACCGGACAGCAGCAGAGTTTTCCAGCCGCGCGTTTTGCAGGCTTGCAGCAGTTCGTGGGCGTTTTCACGCAGACGATCATCAAGAATGAACCAGGCCAGCGGCCCATTGCGGTCGCCCAGTAACAGATGTTGCCCGGAGTGCGTCGGTGCGGGGGGAAGATCGCTGGCGCTCAAGGCGCAGACAAAAGCCGGTTGCCCGATCCGCAACATCTGACCGTTGACGATGCCCTCAAGGCCCAGCCCGGTTCGGTTGAAGACTTCCCCGGCTGCAATGGGGGCGCGGCCGAACGCTTTTGCGATGGGATGCTCCGAGCGGTTTTCCAGCGCGGCGGCAAGGCTCAGGCACGCGTCGGCGTCCAGCTCACCCAGCGGCTGGATGCTGCGCAGCGCCAGTTTTCCTTCGGTCAGGGTGCCGGTCTTGTCGAAAATCACCGTGTCGATCTGGTTGAGTCCCTCAAGGACGTGGCCGCGGGTTAGCAACAGACCGAATTTGTGCAGCGTGCCGGTGGCGGCGGTGAGCGCTGTCGGGGTCGCGAGGGAGAGGGCGCATGGGCAAGTGGCGACCAGCATCGCGAGAATGATCCAGAATGCTCGCGATGAATCGATCTGCCACCAGACGACGCCGATAACCGCTGCTGCAACCAGTGAAAGCAACAGAAACCACTGCGCCGCCCGATCAGCGATTTCCGCCAGTCGGGGTTTTTCTGTCTGTGCCCGGTCGAGCAGGCGAACAATGGCTGACAAGCGCGTCTCGTGGCCCAGCGCCAGGACTTCCACTGTGAGCACGCTTTCAACGTTCAAGGTGCCCGCCGTGACTGCGTCGCCGGAACTTCGCGGCTGGGGCAGGTATTCGCCGGTCAGCAGCGATTCATCAATACTTGAGCGGCCTTCGATGATTTTGCCGTCGGCAGGCAGCACGGTGCCGGGCTGCACCAGCACCTGATCACCCAGGCGCAGTTCGCTGAGCAGAATCCGTTCAGACTGTCCCTGTTGATCGAGGCGCAGGCACGACGCGGGTAGCAGATTGACCAGTTGTGCAGTGGCCGCCGCAGTGCGTTCCCGGGCGCGGCGTTCCAGATAGCGCCCGGCCAGCAGGAACAGGGCGAACATGCCCACGGCGTCGAAATACAGCTCGCCGTTGCCGGTGATGGCGGTCCAGATGCCCGCGACGTAAGCCCCGCCAATCGCCAGGGATACGGAAACGTCCATGGTCAGGTGGCGGGTGCGCAGGTCGCGCACAGCACCACGAAAGAATGGCGCGCAACTGTAGAAGACGATGGGCGTCGTCAGAAACATTGCGACCCAGCGCAGGATGGTGTGCATGTCCGGGCTGAGGTCGATGTTGAATTCCGGCCATGTGGCCATGGTTGCCATCATCGCCTGGAACCACAGCAAACCGGCCACGCCGAGCTGTCGCAGCGCCAGGCGGTTTTTTTCAGCGAGTTTTACTGTGGCCCGGTCGGCCTCATAAGGGTGGGCAACGTAGCCAATGCTGCGTAATTGGCCGAGCAGCTCACTCAAGGGCATCTGGCTGTCTGACCAACTGACATGCAGTCGATGGCTGGACAGGTTCAGGCGTGCTTCAGTCACCGCAGGCAGTGCCCGCAAGTGACGCTCGATGAGCCAGCCACAGGCCGCGCAACTGATGCCTTCCATCAGCAGCGTCGTTTCTGCGAGTTCGCCCTGATGCCGAACAAACGGAGCCTGCACATCGGCGCGGTCGTACAGCGCCAGTTCATCCGGCAATTGCAGGGGCAGGGTGTCAGGGTTGGCCGACGCCTTGTCGCGATGGCTGTAATAACTTTCCAGCCCGCCAGCGACGATAGACTCAGCCACGGCCTGACACCCCGGACAGCACATCGCCCGGGTTTCTCCGAGCACGACGGCGGTAAAGCGACTGCCCGTCGGGACGGGCAGGGCGCAGTGGTAGCAGGGGGTGGGTGTGGTCATGGTCTTTGGGTCGCAGCAGAACAACGGTAGGAGCCAACTTGTTGGCGAGAGGGCATGACGCGGTTATTCAGGCACACCGCCTCGCGAACAAGCTCGCCCTCATCAAACAACAGCAAAATACTGGATTGGAATGCATTTTCTGTAGGAGCTGCCGAAGGCTGCGATGCATTTCTCCTGATACACCGCGATCGCAGCCTTCGGCAGTTCCTACGGGTTCTGTGTTTGCTGCGCGACAGCGCGGTGCCATGGACGCCGGGGCAGTTCCCGCCGCAATTGTGCGTTGCGCTCACTTACTCAAATCTTCCGCACCCTGAATCGCTTCATCGCCCAGTGCAAGGTCTTTGTCCTGGCTGATCTGTTCTTCTTCGAACAGGCGCCAGGTCTGACCGTTTTCAACACCCAGCAACTCGACAAACCGACGGCCCTCGATTTTATCGGTCAATTGCCCGATGTAGCGGTCAGGTTCGGAGCTGCTCTGCATCAAAACCATTTTCCGGTCTTTTTGCGGCTGGGTCGGGGAAATCAGGTTCAGTTCCAGGGTATGCGGCCTGCTGTTGCCTGTCAGGCGCACGTCTGCTTCGCCTGTCAGTTCATCCAGATGAACACTGGCCCGCAGCATGAGCGTCTGGGCCAGCAGTTCGCGGTCCAGTGAACGGTTGATGCCTTTGCCCGCTTCGTAATAATTGTCGTTGACCAGATTGTCAGGGTTATTCACTGCGATGGTCACCATGGTCAGAGACAGCGTCACCGAGCAGGTCAGAATGCCAATCAGGATCCAGGGCCAGATGTGCTTGTACCAAGGGCTTTGCGCAGTTGCGACGGACATGGGCAGCTCTCTTTAACGAACTTGCGGGCCGATAAAACGGCTCCTGGTTTCTGCGTGAGCATCGCCGTCGGCATCCTTGAGGATGAAAATCACCTCGTTGGTGCTGGATGGCAGTTTTTCGGGCGCGATGGACAGCTCCACGGGCATGCTGAAAATATCCCCGGCAGCCACTTTGAATTCACGCCGCCCCTGCAATTTCAGGTCTGGCAGGCCAGTGACGTCAAGCACATAGGTGTGATCCACCTGGTCCTTGTTCATGACCTTCAGGCTGTAGACATTCTCGATCCGGCCTTCGGCGTTTTCTCGATACAGCACGCGGTCCTTGCTGACGTCGAAGCCGACCAGCGAGCGCATCAAGAACGCCGAGACCAGCAGGCCGATCATTAACAGCAACACTGCCGCATAGCCGATCAGACGCGGCCGTAGCGTGTGAGTGACCTGACCGGAAAGATTATGCTCGGTGGTGTAGCTGATCAGCCCGCGCGGGTAGTTCATCTTGTCCATGATGCTGTCGCAGGCATCGATGCAGGCAGCGCAGCCTATGCACTCCACTTGCAGGCCGTCGCGAATGTCGATGCCGGTAGGGCAGACCTGCACGCACATCGTGCAATCGATGCAGTCGCCCAGACCTTGCGTCTTGTAGTCCTGATCCTTTTTACGCGGGCCACGTAGCTCGCCACGGCGTGGGTCATAGGACACGATCAGGGTGTCCTTGTCGAACATCACACTCTGAAACCGCGCATAGGGGCACATGTAAATACACACTTGCTCACGCAGCCAGCCCGCATTGCCGTAAGTCGCGAGGGTGAAGAAGCCAACCCAGAAATACGCCCAGCTGTCCGCCTGACCGGTGAAAAACTCGGTGATCAGGTCGCGAATCGGCGAGAAGTAGCCGACAAAGGTGAGCCCGGTGAGGAAACCAATCAACAGCCAGAGGCTGTGTTTAGCAAATTTACGCACGAACTTGTTGGCGCTCATGGGCGCTTTATCGAGCTTGATGCGTTGGTTGCGGTCGCCTTCGGTGACCTTTTCGCACCACATGAAAATCCAGGTCCAGACACTTTGCGGGCAGGTGTAGCCGCACCAGACCCGACCGGCGTACACAGTGATGAAAAACAGGCCAAACGCGCTGACGATGAGAATGCCGGAGAGCAGGATGAAATCCTGTGGCCAGAAGGTCGCGCCAAAGATGTAGAACTTGCGCTCCGGCAGGTTCCACCACACGGCCTGATGCCCATCCCGGTTCAACCAGACCGTACCGAAGTAAATCAGGAACAGCAGAGCGCCGCCGAGCATGCGCAGATTACGGAACAGGCCGGTGAACGCGCGGGTGTAGATTTTTTCCCGCGAGGCGTAGAGGTCGACCGTCTTGTGGCCGCCTTCAGACGGTGGTGTAACGTTGGCGACCGGAATGTTATTGCTCATCGGTGTGTCCCACGGCGGTGGAAAAATGCCTCTGTGGTCAGGAGCGTGCTGTTATGAAGGCCATGATACGCCTGCAGTCTTGGCTAACGGGTGCGGTTAATCCTGATGCAAACCGGTGTAGAGCGTGCTGATTCGGGTCAATTGATTTGCAGATGATGTGCAGGTTTTTGTTCGTAACGCGGTCATGGTAGGAGCCAACTTGTTGGCGAGGCGGTGTGTCAGATATATCGCCTCGCGAACAAGTTCGCTCCTACCTGTTCATTTTGAAGCCTGTTCAGGTTCTTGAGGTTTGTCCCCCCGCGACAAGCTATACACATACGCCGCCAGAATATGCACCCGGTCATTGCCCTGAATCGCTGCCTGTGCAGGCATCTGGCCCTGACGGCCGTAGCGTATGGTTTGTTGCAACTGCGCGTAACTGGATCCGTAGATGTACGACCCTGGATGGGTCAGGTCTGGAGCACCCAGCACTTGCGTGCCTTTGCCTTGCGGGCCGTGGCAGGCGACGCAGGTAGTGGTAAATATCTTCTGCCCGGCCACCGGATCAGCTTTGGCATCTTCCGGCAATTTGCGGCCGCTGAGCGCGGTCAGCACGTACGCCGACACATCGCGCACGCCTTGTTCCTGGAGGGCCTCCCCCCATGCGGGCATCACCGCGTGGCGGCCGCCCATGATCGTGGCTTTGATGGTTTCCGGGTTGCCGCCCCAGCGCCAGTCGGCATCGGTCAGGTTCGGAAAGCCATAAGCGCCTTTGGCGTCGGAGCCATGACACACCGAACAGTTGGACGCGAACAGGCGGCCGCCCATCTTCAGGGCCTGCGGATCCTTGGCGACTTCCTCGATGGGCATCGACGCAAATTTAGCGTAAATCGGCCCGAAACGCGCCTCGGCCCGCGCCATTTCCTTTTCCCATTCATGCACGGCCGTCCAGCCGGTTTGACCGTCGGAGAACTCGATTTTCTTGTCGGTATTCATGTAACCGTAGCCCGGCCAGAGACCTTTCCAGTTACCCAGTCCGGGGTACAGCACCAGATAGCCCAGCGCGAAAATAATCGTGCCGATAAACAGCATGAACCACCACTTGGGCAGCGGGTTGTCGTACTCCTCGATGCCGTCAAAGGCGTGGCCGACGGTTTCTTCGGTGGTGTCATCACGCTGGCCCTTGCGGGTGGAAAGCAGTAGCCACGTCAGAGCGAAGACCGTGCCCAGCGTCAGGACGGTGACGTACAGACTCCAGAACGTGCTCATTGCTTGCTCCTGAATGCTTTTTCCTGCTCGACCTTTTTGATCGCTTCGGGATCGTCCGCGAAGGGCAACAGGGTTGCATCATCAAACTCTGTCTTGCGCCGGGGGCTGAACACCCAGAGCGCCAGACCGATGAAGGCCACCATCACCACCAGGGTGCCAAGACCCCGAATCATCCCGATATCCATCCAGATCACCGCTTGCTTTTAATGACGGTGCCGAGGCCTTGCAGATAGGCCACCAGTGCATCCATTTCGGTTTTGCCTTTCACTGCCGCCTGAGCGCCAGCGATGTCTGCGTCGGTATAAGGTGTACCCAACGTGCGCAGGACTTCCATTTTCTTCGCGGTGTCCTTGCCATCCAGATGCTTCTCGACCAGCCACGGATAGGCCGGCATTTTCGATTCCGGGACCACGTTGCGCGGGTTGTACAAATGCGCCCGATGCCAGTCGTCCGAGTAGCGGCCGCCGACCCGCGCCAGGTCCGGCCCGGTGCGTTTGGAGCCCCACAGGAATGGATGATCCCAGACGCTTTCGCCCGCCACCGAGTAATGACCATAGCGTTCGGTTTCGGCGCGGAACGGACGAATCATCTGCGAGTGACAACCGACACAGCCGTTGGCGATGTAAACGTCGCGGCCTTCGACTTCCAGCGCGGTACGCGGCTTCATGCCTTCCACCGGCTTGTTGGTCACGTCCTGAAAAAACAGCGGGACGATTTGCGTCAGGCCGCCGATGCTGACGGCGATGACCATGCAGAGGGCCAGAAGGCCAATGTTCTTTTCGAGGAGTTCGTGCTTCATCGGTGAGCCCCCACCACGGCGATTTGTGCTGCGGCTTCTGCTTCTTCGGGGTTGGAAGCACGCACGGTGCGCCAGACGTTATAAGCCATGAGCAGCATGCCGCTGGCGAAGGTCGCGCCGCCGATCATTCGCACGATGTAACCCGGGTGGCTGGCTTGCAGCGCCTCGACGAAGGAGTAAGTCAGCGTGCCGTCGTCGTTGATCGCTCGCCACATCAGGCCCTGGGTGATGCCGTTGACCCACATCGACGCGATGTACAGCACGGTGCCAATGGTCGCCAGCCAGAAGTGCGCGTTGATCAGGCCGATGCTGTGCATCTGCGGCCTACCAAACACTTTGGGGATCATGTGATACGTCGCGCCTATAGTGATCATCGCTACCCAGCCCAATGCGCCTGCATGCACGTGGCCGATGGTCCAGTCGGTGTAGTGGGAAAGGGCGTTGACCGTCTTGATCGCCATCATCGGCCCTTCGAAGGTCGACATGCCGTAGAACGCCAAGGACACCACCAGAAACCGCAGGATCGGGTCCGTGCGCAATTTATGCCACGCGCCCGAGAGGGTCATCATGCCGTTGATCATCCCGCCCCAGCTTGGCGCGAGGAGAATGATCGACATCACCATGCCCAACGACTGCGCCCAGTCGGGCAGGGCTGTGTAATGCAGGTGGTGCGGACCGGCCCAGATGTACAGGGTGATCAGCGCCCAGAAGTGCACGATGGACAGGCGATACGAATAGATTGGCCGCTCAGCCTGCTTGGGCACGAAGTAATACATCATGCCGAGGAAGCCGGTGGTCAGGAAGAAACCCACTGCGTTGTGGCCGTACCACCATTGAATCATCGCGTCGGTGGCGCCCGCGTAGGCTGAGTAGGATTTGAACAGGCTGACTGGCAACGAGATGTGGTTAACGATGTGCAGCATGGCGGTGACAACAATAAATGCACCGTAGAACCAGTTGGCGACATAGATGTGTCGGGTCTTGCGCTTGACGATGGTGCCGAAAAACACCGCGCCATACACCACCCAGACAATGGTCAGCAGAATCGCTATCGGCCATTCCAGTTCAGCGTATTCCTTGGTGGTGGTGTAGCCCATCGGCAGGGTGATGATGGCGCTGACGATCACCGCTTGCCAGCCCCAGAACGAGAACGCCGCCATGCCATCGGAAATCAGCCGGGTCTGACACGTGCGTTGCACCACGTAATAAGAGGTGCCGAAGAGCGCGCAGCCGCCGAACGCGAAGATCACCAGATTGGTATGCAAAGGTCGCAGGCGTCCGAAACTGGTCCACTCCAGCCCCAGGTTCAGTTCCGGCCAGACCAGCTGTGCGGCGATGAAAACGCCAAGCCCCATGCCCAGGATGCCCCAGACCACCGTCATGACGGCGAACTGGCGGACCACCTTATAGTTATAAGCAGTCGGACTGTTTGCTGTGCTCATTATCAGGTTCCACGGTTCGACTATTTATCAGAGTGTGAACGTTATTAACCCATGAAACCCGGCGCAGGCATGCTCACTGGCCGTTTCAGGCATATTCCGACGCGGAGCGTAAAGGAAAAACCTGTCCCGGTGGACAGAAATTTTCTGGAGGGTGTAGCACGGGTAAAATCCGGGGTGGGAGTAACGGACATTAGCAGCATGCCAAGAGTAAGCGAACAGCCCTGGTTCGTCAGGCCGTTGAGCGTTTGCATGGCACGAATGTCGTGCACGTTTCTTTCACGTGACCTTTGGGTCCCGAAACGCTGGGCTCCCGGTTCTGTAGGAGTGAGCTTGCTCGCGATAGCGCCAGTTCAGTCGATAAATTCCTGGACCAGGAAATCGAATCGCGAGCAAGCTCACTCCTACAGTTCCTATGTTTGATCCGCGACAGCGCGGTGCCAGGAACACTGGGAATCCATCTCAAATCAGATTTTCATTTTTTGTTTGCTGCGAGCTGCTCCAGTGTCCATAACACCGCGCTGTCTGGCACCAAACGAGGGATCTGTAGGAGCGCACGAGCACCGCGAAGCCGCGATAGCGATGTACCACGCTGTCTCGCGGCAAACAAACATAGGACCTGTAGGAGCTGCTGAAGGCTGCGATCGCGGTGTATCGGGAGAAATGCATCGCAGCCTTCGGCAGCTCCTACAGAAAATGTATTTCAATCCAGTAGTTCGCATGTTGTTTGATGGGAGAACATCTGCGAATAAAAGGGACCACCGCACCCTGTTGCAGGGTGCGGTGTTGAAGGGGTCCACAGTGTTGCTCTTTTTGCTACCGCGCCGCTTTACCTTTGTCGATGAGTTGATCAGGACCCTTCGACAGGCTGTAAACATAAGCGGCCAGCAGCTGTACTTTGTCATTGCCCAATAAATCGGCCTGAGCAGGCATATGACCTTGGCGACCAAGACGAATGGTCTGCTGCAACTGCGCCAGGCTGGTGCCGTAGATGAAACCGCCCGGCTGTGTGAGGTTTGGGGCGCCCATGACTTCGGTGCCTTTGCCTGTTGCGCCATGACAGGCTACACACGTGGAGCTGAACACTTGCTGTCCGGCGGCCAGATCCGCCTTGTCATCAGCGGGCAGTGGCAGCCCTGCCAGTGAGTGGCGCACATACGCCGCAACGTTTTTCACACCGTCTTCGCCGATGATCGTGCCCCAGGCCGGCATGGCCGCGACCCGGCCCGCCATGATGGTGGTCTTGATCGTGTCAGCGGAGCCGCCCCAGCGCCAGTCGTTGTCGGTCAGGTTCGGGAAGCCGTAAGCGCCTCTGGCGTCAGAGCCATGGCAAACCGAGCAATTGGAAGCAAACAGGCGGCCACCCATTTTCAGCGCTTGAGGATCCTGGGCGACTTCCTCTACTGGCATGGCCGCAAATCTGGCGAAGATCGGCCCGAAACGGGCATCGGCCTTGTCCATTTCCTTCTGCCATTCGTTGACGCCGGTCCAGCCGTCTTCATAGCCGGGTGCGATGCCTTTCCAGTTGCCCAGCCCCGGATACACGATCAGATAACCGATCGCGAACACCAGCGTCCCGGCGAACAACATGAACCACCATTTGGGCAGCGGATTGTCATATTCCTCGATGCCATCGAAGCTGTGGCCCATGGTCTGGTCAGTACTGCCCTTGGTTTCGCCCTTGCGCGTGCCGATCAGTAACCAGGTCAGTCCTATCAGACTGCCAAGGGTCAGCACGCAAATGTAGGTGCTCCAGAAAGTGGTCATGGCTGGTTACTCCGCACAGCAGGCTGCTTTTTTGAAAGTGGCTCGATTACCGGGGGCGGCAAAGGCTCGTCCGCAAACGGTGCCAGACGGGCTTCGGCGAAGTCAGCGTTGCGTCGGCTGCTGAACACCCACAGCGACATACCGATGAATGCGATGGCCACGATCAGCGTGCCAAGCCCGCGTAGGTCCTGAATATCCATGGCTTACCTCTTGCTCTTGATGGCAGTGCCAAGCACTTGCAGGTAGGCAACCAGCGCGTCCATCTCGGTCTTGCCTTTGAGGGAGGCACCGGCGCCACTGATATCGTCATCGGTATAAGGCACGCCCAGGGTGCGCATCGCCTTGATCTTGGCTTCGGTGTAGCGGCTGTCTACCTGCTGGGTCACCAGCCAGGGATAGGCAGGCATTTTCGACTCGGGAACGACGTTGCGCGGGTTGTACAAATGCGCGCGGTGCCAGTCGTCCGAGTAGCGTGCGCCGACGCGAGCGAGGTCTGGTCCGGTGCGCTTGGAACCCCACAGGAACGGGTGATCCCAGACACTTTCACCCGCTACCGAATAGTGCCCATAGCGCTCGGTCTCGGCGCGGAACGGACGGATCATCTGCGAGTGGCAGCCCACACAGCCTTCGCGAATATAGATATCGCGGCCTTCCAGTTGCAGCGCGGTGTAGGGCTTCATGCCCTCAACCGGTTTGTTGGTGACGTCCTGAAAGAACAGCGGGACGATTTGCGTCAGGCCGCCAACGCTGACGGCCAGCACCATCAGAATCATCAGCAGGCTGACGTTTTTCTCGATCGTTTCATGTCTCATGGCGATCTCCTCAGGCCATCTGCGCAGCAGCGGCAGCTTCGACAGGGTTGGAGGCCTTTACGGTGCGCCAGGTGTTGTAGGCCATCAGCAACATACCCAGCAGGAAGATCGCGCCGCCTGCCAGGCGCACGATGAATCCGGGATGGCTGGCCACCAGTGTTTCGACGAAGGAGTAGGTCAAAGTGCCGTCTTCGTTGACCGCGCGCCACATCAGGCCTTGAGTGATGCCGTTGACCCACATCGATGCGATGTAGAGCACGGTGCCAATAGTGGCCAGCCAGAAGTGCGCGTTGATCAGGCCAATGCTGTGCATCTGCGGGCGGCCGAAGACTTTCGGGATCATGTGGTACAGCGCGCCGATGGAGATCATGGCGACCCAGCCCAGGGCTCCGGCGTGAACGTGGCCGATGGTCCAGTCGGTGTAATGGGAGAGGGCATTGACGGTCTTGATCGCCATCATCGGACCCTCGAAGGTCGACATGCCGTAGAACGCCAGGGAAACCACCAGAAAGCGCAGAATCGGGTCGCTGCGCAACTTATGCCAGGCACCCGAAAGGGTCATCATGCCGTTGATCATTCCGCCCCAGCTCGGGGCTAACAGAATCAGCGACATCACCATGCCCAGCGACTGCGCCCAGTCGGGCAGGGCGGTGTAGTGCAAATGGTGCGGACCGGCCCAGATGTACAGGGTGATCAGCGCCCAGAAATGCACGATGGACAGGCGATAGGAGTACACCGGACGTTCGGCCTGTTTCGGCACGAAGTAGTACATCATCCCCAGGAAGCCCGCGGTCAGGAAAAAGCCCACCGCGTTGTGCCCGTACCACCATTGCACCATGGCATCGGTGGCGCCGGAGTACAGCGAGTAGGACTTGGTCAGGCTGACCGGCAGTTCCAGATTATTGACGATGTGCAACACAGCAACCGTGAGGATGAACGCACCGAAGAACCAGTTGCCGACATAAATATGTTTGGTTGTGCGCGTGGCTAGGGTGCCGAAGAACACGATGGCGTAAGCCACCCAGACGATTGTGATCAGAATATCGATGGGCCATTCCAGCTCGGCGTATTCCTTGGAGCTGGTGTAACCCAGCGGCAGACTGATGGCTGCCAACAGGATCACCAATTGCCAGCCCCAGAACGTAAACGCCGCCAGTTTCGGCAGGAACAATGTTGTCTGGCAGGTGCGCTGCACCGAGTAATAAGAGCTGGCAAACAGCGCGCAGCCACCAAACGCAAAAATCACCGCGTTGGTGTGCAGCGGGCGCAAGCGACCAAAGCTTGTCCAGGGGAGATCGAAGTTGAGTTCAGGCCAGACCAGTTGGGCGGCGAGAAAGACTCCAAGTCCCATCCCGACAATCCCCCAGATCACCGTCATAATGACGAACTGGCGGACCACCTGATAGTTGTAGGCGGTACTGTTAGTGGTGTTCATTTATTTATATTTCCCATCCAGGCCAGGTCGGGTGCGCTACGCACAGGTTTAGCTCCGGGTTATTGGCAGACTCATCAAAAGCGAGGCAAGCATGAGCATTGGGCAAAGTGCCGGTATTGACGAAGATCAATGTGCACAACTGGCAAAAGACCACGGCTGGTTATGGAATCAGGCGGTCACAGACCCACGAAGCAAGCCCTTGGCGACGCTTGTTCTGGCTCACGGCGCGGGTGCGCCGATGGACAGCGACTTCATGAACGACATGGCTGCGCGCCTTGCCGGACAAGGCGTCAACGTGTTGCGTTTCGAATTTCCCTACATGGCGCAGCGCCGGGTCGATGGACGCCGTCGGCCGCCGAATCCGCAAGCGCAATTACTCGACTGCTGGCGTGAGGTGCATGCCAGTGTGCGACCCCATGTCACTGGGTGTCTGGCCATTGGCGGCAAGTCCATGGGCGGGCGTATGGCCAGCCTGATCGCAGATGAACTGCACGTGGATGCGTTGGTGTGTCTGGGTTATCCGTTCTATGCGGCAGGCAAACCGGAAAAACCTCGGGTCGCGCACCTCGCAGATCTGCAAGCGCGGACGTTGATCGTGCAGGGTGAGCGGGATGCCTTGGGCAACAAGGAAAGCGTCGAAGCCTACACGCTGTCCCCTGCGATTGAGGTGCTGTGGATTCCCGCCGCCAATCACGACCTCAAGCCCTTGAAGTCGGCAGGCATCAGCTATGAAGACTGCCTGGCGAACACCGCGAAGCGTATCGCGGACATGCTGGGTTAAGTCGGCAGGCAGTGCAGATCGAACTCACCTTCGGTCACTGCGAAGTCCAGGGCGGAAATACTGAAGCCGAACTCACCCCTCAGACGCTGCGCGGACAGGTCGGCCTCAAACAGCGTCAGTTGCCCGGCCTGAATATGCCCTGAGTGATAGATGATGTTCTGGCTGTTCGGCGTCTGGTGATAGACGACTTTGATGTACTCACTGGCCACCAGGTCGTGAGTGCCCAAAGGTAAATCCCGATCGAAGAACAGGCCGATACTGGCGCGTTTACGGCCGACCTTGCCTTGAGCGATAACCTTCCAGATCCACTGCCGAGGCGTCGGTGACAACTCCGGTCGTAGGATCAGACTCGCCGACAGCAACGACACTACCAAAGGGGATTGATTGACCACCGCCTGAAAACTGCCTTGGCAGGTTGGCGGGCTGACCCGCGATTTACGAGGCATTGCGGACGCGCTCATGTACGTGCTCCTTGCTGAGCAGTGTGTGATTTGGGGGATGCAGAGAAGGGCGTCGCACTTGACAGGTAGTGCGACGCCCGGAAGTCCGGTTTTCGGTCTGAACCCAGTGCATCAACCGTCAGCGAATACCTACGCCAAGGCTGATGCTGTGCTCCAGCACCTTGAAGTTAGCGCCGGTTACCAGATTTTTGATGAGGTACCACTTCATGCCCACCAGGTTCTGCGCTGCTACCGTGGACGACCAGTACAGCCCGTTACCCATTGGCCAGCGACTGCCATAAGCATTGAAGATCTGATTCAGTTCATCAATCGCCGGGACACGCGCGCCTTGACCTGCGGCGGCGGCAGTCATCTGCGCATACTTGCCAGAGCCCAGTCCTAAGCAGTGAATAACGCCAGTGACCGTGACCGTATAGCTCTTGGTTTCACCCAGTGCATCCGTCACCGAAATCCTTGCTGTACCGTTGCCCCGAACCGAGGTCAGGCCATGCTCATCCACATGAGCAATACGGGTGTCGCTGCACACATAGGCATAAGGCGCCTGCCCGCCACTGGCAATGCGCCGCACCGTCGTACCTTCTGGAAAGGACGGGAGGATATCCGGCCTGCCGGGAATCAGGTAAACCTTGCCGCCCAGGCTCACAGGCGACGTGTCGAAGTTCATACCCTGCTGAACCCGCAACCACAGCGGCGCAGAAACCACCGCCGTGCCCGCCCGCGTCACGGTATACGTCACACTCGCAGAGCTGCCGATGGTCTGGTTAATGAAGGCTTTCGGGATATTGAATAGCAACTGCGCATCGCCGCCGATCACCTGCGCAGGCGTGTCGTAACGGGCTGTGCCTTCCCAGGTCACGACCACACTGTCGCCACTGCTCATGTCCGCATAACCCACCCGCACCGTGGCACCGGATTCGGGGATTTTTGATGGGGTCAGCAGGCCGTCGGGGCCGACGGTGTCCATGGTTGGGGCGGGGAGGCGGGTAACCCCTGCCTGAATTTTCAGCAGCAACGTTCCGGAAACCTGCGCACTGCCATTGGCACGAAGGACGTCATAACTGATCGATACCGTCTGGCCCTTGTTCGCCTCGACCAGGGTCGCCGAGAACAGCATCTCAAGGTCCTTGCCTGCGTCGGCATCGGTAATCGTCTTTTCCTTGTTATCGCTTGCGTTGGGTCCGCGCCACTGCACCTCTACGCGATCACCACGCGCAAGTTGCGCCAAGGCACCTACGACCACCGTCGCGCCCTGCGTTGCGTTCACCGGATCAAGCGTATCGCCATTGGCTTCCTTGACCACCGGCAACGGCAGTTCAGGCAATACCCGAAGTTGTAGATTGATCTGTACCCCCTGAGCATTCACCGAAAGATTGCCCGCCAGATCGGTCACGGTGTAGAAGACTGGTGCTTCGATATCACCAATGTTCTCCAGAAATTCCCGGGAGAAATCCACCATGACTCGCTGCAGGCCCATGTCATCCCGGCCAACGATTGCCACAGGCCCTTCGACAGAGCCCCAGTAAGTGCGGATCACATCGCCTTCTTTCATATCGCTGTAACCTGCGATCTTGCCACGCAATTTGTTCCCCAAGGCCTCCAGCTCGGCTGAAGTCAGGCCGTTCTGGATGGCGGCCGGGAAGATGATGGGGGCGAGCAGGGGATTGCCGGGGGCGGTGCGGTCGATTTCGATTCGAGTGGTGAATGAATCGTCAGTGAGTTCGCTAAACGGATTTTTGGTTCTATAGCCGACGTAATGCAGGCCTTCATTCATGAGTGCAATAGGGATTTCAAGCGTCAGGCGCTCTCCTGGCTGCTCATCATCGATTGTTTTTTCCGGGCCTATGAGCATGTCATCAAACAGAAGTTGATAAGTAAATTGAGGGCGCGCCGCGCTCCACACATCTAACTCTACCATTAGCGGTTTATTTAAATACTCGATAGGGATGATTCCATTATCAAGTGCGCTTGGCACGGAGGGTGCCTCAAGTTCTGGCGAGGGAATATTTTTTTGATTAAGCATGATTTTTCCTAGTTATACCTGCAGGATGCAGCGGGCCCTTTGGCCCGCTGTGTCTATGTTTATCGAAATGTACAAGTCAGCTCGGCTGAGTCCAGCATATGAACAGGTGCGCGCGTCACAGTAGAGTTCACGGCACTTTGGTTACTGCCTGGTGGTGGCTCAACTTTTATACTCACCTCTGCGAATCCGGTACAGATCATTCTTAAGTTTCGATATGGCACGGTGAATGTGTAGCCATCAATGATGTCAAACTCATCCAGCTCCCGTGCAGCCGTATAATTCGACGCTTCAATGGGGGTGTTGTCATCATCAAAGCCTTTGAAAGTCAATGTTACTTTCTGATCTTTGGCAATGTTGATATAAGGTATTATCAGCAAGTCGGCGCCATTTGGGTTCAGTACAGGCGCAATGTAGCCTCCGGAGTTAAGTTTGAATTGAGGCCCCTCCAGTCCGTCTGGACCTCCAGGCAACTCTTCTCTGGATCGAACAACTACTGACTGTAGCGGAGCTTTCGCAGGGTTGGGGTTACCGTTTCGCACCAGAGTGAAATACACCGGAATTTCAGCGCCCGTGCCTTGAAGTTTCAGAATTTCGTTGTCAATCGGGATCATCAGATCCTTCTCCGCACTTACGTCGGTAGCTTTAATCTGATACCACTGAAGTTTTTGTTGATCACCCCAATAAAGATTCAGATCATCGCTAACCTGGAAGTCCCGGTTCCAGGCCACGATGCCACGACCGTTAAGCTCGTAATCATCCTCGTCAATAAAGTTGTCGGTGGTATTTGGGTTCTCAATACTGGTTCCTTGTACCGTCAGGGCTGTCAGAGGACTCGTCACAGGAAGCGTCAGGAACACATCGACAGTGGTGATGAGCGAGGTGCCGACGACTTCATTTTGTCGGGATACCTCATAAGAGACCTTCACCTCTCCGGGAGGTAGCGCATTGATGGTTTCAAACGGCACGCGCAGAGAAAGAACAATATCTTCGTCTTCATTGCCCGGCGGTAAGGACACGGGGAGCATAGGGTTGCTCTCTCCCCAGAAAAGTCGAATCTGATCCAGTGCATTCGCATTGTCGTAGTGAGGAATGTCTACCTTTACACCAACCAGAGCCTCTGCATGGTCAATCAGGTTACCCAGATCCGGGTCAATGATTGGGGCGGGATAGTCCGATGGAATTTCCTGCAGTCTCAAGAAAACTGGTACCGGATTCGACTCAATTGAAAGGTTTCCAGCCCGGTCATTTACCTTGTAAGTGACCAGTTGCTCCTGCTCACCCAGACTCTCCAGAAAGCTCTTGGTGAATGTCACCGAAACCTGATTGAGCCCCATGTCATCTTCATCGACGTTTGCGCTCGGTCCTGGGGTGTTACCCCACATTGTCTGAATATGGTCGTGTTTAGCCATGCCGGTATAGCCGGCAATATGAGCTTCCAGTCTGCCCCCCAGTTGTGCGAGTTCGGCAGCCGTGAGGCCGTTCTGCACTTCAGGAGGAAATTGAATCTGGCTCAACTCCGGGGAGCCTGGTGGTGTTTTATCAATAACCACCATATAGGGGAACGAGCGATTTGCTACCTCACTCAACGGGTTGTAAGTTCGGTATTGCAGCATGTGGACACCTTCATCCAACAGGCTGACCGGGATCTGTAGCGTGAGAGGGTCGCCCGGTTGCTCATCTTCGCTAATGAACTCTGCGTCGCCGTAAGGCACGTTGTTCCAGACTAGTTGATAGGTATAGCCGGGGCGTGCACCCGGCCAGACTTTTAGTGTGACGGTTACGGGACGTTCCAGTGCAGAGATCGGCAGCAGGCCTGGTGTGTCGTCGTCATGGAAGGCGACCGGTACATCTGGCTTCTCGTGAACAACTGTTTCCTGTTTTTCTTTTCGATACTGCGGGACAATGAGAGGTTTTCTCGGTGTAGCTTTCATTGTTTAATTCCTTTTTTGATATTATTTACGATTCGTATAGAGGTCCGCTTATAGCGTGCACCTCTGAAGTAATAACCTGGAAAATTCACAGCGACCTTTGTGTCGTTGCTTGATTTCAAGTTAGGGCGGAAGTAATCGTTTTTTTCTCAGGACGTCAACCGAAGGTGGTAGATAAATCTTACCTTTCTGGGATTTTCAGAAGTTTCCTACAAAATCCCTGTGTATGTAGGAAATAAGCTCATTGTTCTAGGAGTTTTCCTACTATTCTCTGCTAGCGTCAGGTAGTAGTCCCGTGATTAAGTCGAGAAGAATGCGTCTTCTGTCAAATAGGGAGACGAATTTGTGTCGCACGAAATGCGTTATTTACAAACTGGTGTGGGGCGTATCGCAGTCGCTTGTTTTATTGGAGCGGCGCCTGGTATGGATGCTTGGGCGAGTCACTCGAATTTGCCTCAAGAGCAACATATAACTGCTAATGAGCAGGGCTTTTTTATTGGGA
This sequence comes from Pseudomonas sp. ICMP 561, assembly GCF_002699985.1. Classification (GTDB taxonomy): domain Bacteria; phylum Pseudomonadota; class Gammaproteobacteria; order Pseudomonadales; family Pseudomonadaceae; genus Aquipseudomonas; species Aquipseudomonas quasicaspiana. The sequence goes on from NZ_LKBT01000023.1 coordinate 400,869, forward strand.
GTGAATTGACGCAAGTGGTTCCGGTAGAGGGTGTTGTAAAGACGGTTGACGCTTCTACCCCGGTCGATTCGTATCATGTTACTAAGGGGGGGGTTCTCAATATAATTAATGGCGGCGTAGTCAATTCGGTATTGGTTATGGAGTCGGCTATCAATGTAAGTGATGGCGTAGTGAATGGAGGGATCAGGGTTGATATCGGTGAGGCGACTATTGAACGGTCGGTCATTCGTAATGAGACAGGATATGCATTGCGCTTGGGTGGTAGTGGCTCCGAGGCAATCGTGCGCTCCAGTGATTTATCAGGGTTAGGCAAGGCGATAAATTTAGGCGTAAACCGCTCTTTAAGAATTGCTGACAGCCGGGTCTACGGTGCTGAGTCGGCGGAGAACAGAGGCCTTGGTATCAATGTTATGGGGGCAACCTTGTCGGTGTCCGAAAACAGTCATGTACGCGGTCAGTACAACGGAATTAATGTGGCGCTTGCCTTGGATTCCTCAGCCATTCCACTTCAACATCTGAGTACGATAGTCATTGACAGCTCCGTTGTGGAGGGCGTCGAAGGCCCGGCCATCAGTGTTGGTCCGGGGGAGGCAGGCAGCGATGGCGCGATTGCCGATATCACCATTCAAAATAGATCCACGTTGCTGTCAGGTAATGGCAACTTGCTGGAAGCCGATAATCTGAGCACTGTAAATTTAATCGTCGACAACAGCACCCTCAACGGCAATCTCGTTGCCGACACCACCAGCACCCTGAACGTTACCCTGCAACGCAACGCCCAACTCACCGGCAATATCATCAACGGCGATAAGTTGGCGATCAACTCCGGGGCGAGCTGGACACTGGCGGATAGCAATCAGGTGAATTCGCTGGCGATGAGGGGCGGGCGAGTGAGTTTCGGCGAGGGAGCGCACAAGACGCTGACCTTGGGCGAACTCTCCGGTCGCGGAACCTTTGATATGCGGGTCAATCTGGATGAACGCCAGGGCGATTTACTGCGGGTCGAGGGCCAGGCGAGCGGTAATCACGGTTTGCGCGTGAAAAATACAGGTGTTGAGGTGGTCGACCCCGACATGCAGCGGTTGCTGCTCGTGGACACCGACGGGGGCGATGCGCAGTTCAGTCTTTTGGGCGGGCGTGCGGATCTGGGCGTCTATTCCTACGAGCTGGAGCAGCAGGGCGATGACTGGTTTATCGTCGGCTCGGGCCGGGGCATCAGTCCTTCAACTCACAGTGTGCTGGCGCTGTTCAACGCAGCCCCGAACATCTGGAGCAGTGAGTTGAACACGTTACGTAGCCGCATAGGCGAGGTGCGTGGCCATGAAAAGGGTGGCGGCTGGATGCGGGCGTATGGCAGCCGATTCAATGCCAGCACCGGTGATGGGGTTGATTATCGAAATAATCAGAGCGGCCTTACATTAGGGGCCGATGCACCGCTGCCAGTGAGCGTCGGGCAGTTGTCATTGGGCTTGATGGCGGGTTACAGCAAAAACGATCTGGCAATCGGGCAAGGTACCAGCGGCAAGATCGGCAGTTACTATGTGGGCGGTTACGGTACCTGGCTGCTGGACGACGGCTATTACCTGGACGCGATTCTCAAGCTCAACCGGTTTCGCAATGAATCCAGAGTCGCCATGAGCGATGGTGCGAAAGCCAAGGGGAATTATGAGAGTACCGGTCTTGGTGGATCGCTGGAGTTCGGCAGAAACATCCGCTTTGCCGATGGCTACTTCCTCGAACCCTATGCGCAGTTTTCCAGCGTTTGGGTGAAAGGCGACAGCTATGCGCTGGATAACGGTATGCAGGCACGCAATAACCAGACTCAATCGGTATTGGCCAAGGTCGGAGCATCGGCAGGGCGCAGCATTGCCCTCAAGGATGGCGGCGTGGTGCGCCCCTATCTGCGACTGGCAGCGGCTCAGGAGTTCTCACGTGATAACGAGGTCAAGGTCAACTCCACCCGTTTCGACAATGATCTGTTCGGCTCTCGAGCCGAAGTGGGGGCCGGGGTTTCGGTGTCCTTGTCGGAGCGTCTGCAGTTGCATGCCGATTTCGATTACATGAAAGGCAAGCAGGTCGAGCAGCCATGGGGCGCGAATGTGGGGTTGAAGTTCGCCTTTTGATCTACCTGCGCCCTGCGTAAAGAGGGCGTTAGTCTGCAAAAAACATCACAGAGGTGAATGACCCCCGGCGAGCAATCGTCGGGGGTTTTTACTTTTATGGACTGTCAGGCATTGACTGCCGGGCTACTCGGACCATTCCTCCGTTGTGCTCTCTGCCTGGCAGGCGCTGGATCACGATTGACCGTGACACGTATCGCAGGAGAAGTACCAATCAGATACTCGTCGCGATGCACCTCATAGTAAACGTCCACCAGACCATACTGGGCCTGAGTGATCAGGTCGTAGCTGACGCACAGAACTCGTACCGTACTGTCCTTGCTGATGTCGCGTAGGCGAATCAGGGTCGAGGATTTGTTCTGGCCCCAATAAAACACAAGCGTATCGCCGAGGCGCATTTTCTCCGAGCCGGGAATATTGATGTGGACCCCGGCGTTGGCCTGTTCATAGCTGACGGTGTTGGGCTTGACGTTCGCCAGCCTGGGCGCCTTCAGATAACGGGATATATTCAAGTCGGGGTGCTGTACTGACACAGTGGAGTCCGCGCCTTCTGGCAGTGGGTTAATAGTGACAAGTGTTAGTTCCGAGGCATGCTCTTGCTTAAGCGGTGAGGGCTGTTCGCTGGCTTGGTCGACGGTGGATTTTATATTGTTGGGTGCGTCGGGTGTGAACTCTTCGTTCATCTTTTCGTCCTGAATGACAGATAGATTTAAATATGTTGTTTAACTTGTCGCGTTGCGTCCATGGCTTGTGTTGGGTGTATTAGAAGATGTCGTGTTTGCGAGGTCAAGTCAGACGCTTCCGATAAATGGCTCATACCATTCGGTGTGGTGGAGAATAGTTTTGTTTTGTGAAGTGCAAGCATGTGCGCGGATTTTTCCCGCATGCATATAATAAAAATCCCGCACGCAAACGCGTACAGGATTTTTGTTTTGCTATTCAAACGAGTGGCTGCGATGTTAGCGCTGCATTGTGATCTCAACTGACTGCGCAAGAACCGAGCGGTTACCCGCACGGTCGGTTACGTGGTAAGTAATATTTACCCGGTCACTGAACAGGCCTTCAAGAAACTCCTGAGTGAAGGAAATTTCGATGGGGCTGGTGGTGAGGTTTTCCGGTTGAACGCGGTAGGTTGGACCTTGAATCCCGTTGCAGACCGTCTGGATCAAGTCGCCGGGTTCCATGCCTGCGTAGCTTGGGATTTTTGCATTCAGGAAGTCCCCAAAGCTGACGCTTGCGAATATGGCAGGCGCCAGCAGAGCAGCGCCTGGGGAGGTTCGATCAACGATCAGCGAGGTGGTTGCAGAATCACTACTCACGCCATTTTCATTGTTGGTGGCCCTAAGGCCCAACCTGTAAATACCGTCATTCAGCAAATGTTCGGGATCGAGAACCATCGAAATAATATCCCCTGAGGTGTCGCTATCGGACATGGTCCAGATTGCGCCGACCAACTCACCATTTAGCATCAGCTGTACGTAATAACCTGGGTACGTAAATTCCCAGAGGCGGAACTCAACATCAATAGGGTTGTTTAAAGTACTTACCCGTAGCAGTCCGTCAACGGGATCGGCGGCGGGTACGAACGGGACTGGAAGTCCGCTTTTGGTAATGTGTTTGCTCATTTCTTTTACTCTCCAGATCACGCCTCTAATTCAGCGCAACCATCAATTAATTGAAGTATTCAGAACCCGCCCCTAAAAATATCCACTTGTGCAGTAGTTATCTATGTGAGGTGAACTCTGAAAATCAACTAATCGGAACCCGCTCTGCCTGTCAACGCCACGCACACCAAAAATCAACCAAACACACCCTATCTATTTACTTTCAGAAGTTGCCTACAATCTACTTCATTAATTGTGTAGTCCTGGGGGATCGCTTTACGCTTCAATAGCCAATAAAAAACCCCGGCAGAACATGTCTGTCGGGGTTTTTTGATAACGCTCAATAATCAGCGGTTGAAGCGTTCCACCAGTGAGTACTGAGAGTTGGCGGTGTCAGTCAGTTCGCCGCTGAGGATGGCCGAGCGTTGCGCTTCGCCGGAGGTCTGGTCGGCAAGGTGCGCGATGGTGGCGATGTTGCGGCTGATCTCTTCGGCGACCGAGCTTTGCTCTTCGGTAGCCGCGGCGATCTGGGTGGTCATGTCGGTGATGTTGGCGACGGCTTCGCTGATGCCGACCAGCGCTTCATCGGCTTCCAGCACTTTGGCGACGCCTTCTTCCGCCTGACGATGGCCGGTGTTCATGGTCTGCACGGCGGCGTTTGCCGTGCTTTGCAGCTTGGCGATCAGACCGTGGATCTGCCCGGTGGACTCGGCGGTGCGCTGCGCCAGTTGGCGAACCTCGTCCGCGACGACGGCGAAGCCGCGACCCATTTCCCCGGCGCGTGCTGCTTCGATGGCCGCGTTGAGGGCCAGCAGGTTGGTCTGGTCGGCGATGCCTTTGATCACATCGACCACGCCGCCGATTTCATTGCTGTCCTGAGCCAGTTGGGTGACCGTCAGGCCGGTTTCGCCAACGGCCCGCGACAGGCGTTGAATGGCTTCGCGGGTTTCCCCGGCGATGTCGCGCCCGCGACTTGTCAGCTGGTTGGCTTGCTGAGTGGCATCGGCCGTGCGCTGCACGTGGCTGGCGACTTCCTGGGTGGTAGCGGCCATCTGATTGATAGCGGTGGCAACTTGCTCGGTCTCGACGCGCTGGCGTTCCAGACCACTGGAGCTGGAGTTGGCCAGGCTGTTGGACTGGCGCGCCTGACCGGTCAGTTGTTCGGCGGTGTCCTGCAGACGCGTCAGGCAGGTTTTCAAACGTGCTTCCTGACTGAGGATCGACATTTCCAGACGGGCCTGCGGGCCGCGGCTGTCGGTGTACATCTGCGCGATCAGCGGATCAGAAGTGGTCTGCTCGGCCAGGCGCAGCAGTCGCTTGATGCCACGTTGCTGCCAGGACAGGCCCAGCAGGCCCAGCGGCACCGACAAACCGGCAGCCAAGGCGAAGCCCCAGCTGGTGTTGAGCCATACGCCGATCAGGAAGCTGAGCTGACTGACGAGGATGAATGGCAGCCAGTCCTGTAATACCGGCAGCCATTTGTCACGACCTGGAATGGCTGATTTTCCATTGTTCAGGCGGCCGTAAAGGGCTTCGGCCCGCCTGATCTGCTCAGCAGTCGGTTTAACCCGTACTGATTCGAAACCCACGACTTTCTGGTTTTCGAACATTGGCGTGACATAGGCGTTAACCCAGTAATGATCGCCATTCTTGCTGCGGTTTTTGACGATGCCCATCCACGGCAGGCCTTGCTTGAGCGTGCTCCACATATGTTCGAAAACCGCTGACGGTACGTCTGGGTGGCGAACGGTGTTGTGGGGCGCGTTTAGCAGTTCTTCCCGAGAGAAACCACTGATTTCAACGAAGGCGTCGTTGCAGTAGGTGATCACGCCGCGGGCGTCTGTGGTTGAAATCAAACGCTGTTGTGCTGGGAATGTCCGTTCGCGTTGAGTGATGGGCTGGTTATTACGCATGAGCTGTCCGATCCGCTGGGGCTTTGTGACTTTATCGACAAAAATACTCATTTATTGAGCGTTTTTGCCAAATGACCCACAAGTCACGGACGCCAATGACTGATTTAGCGGTTAAAAACCGGATATGTGAAGAGGCTGAAATGCAGCAGATTGAGCCCGAAATGTGTCGCCACTGCTGCCTGTAGTCCGCCAAAGCGATAGGCAAGGCCATAGCCTGTTCCGGCGATCCCTGCGAGAAGTGCCCATTGCCATCCGCTTCCCAGATGGGCCAGGCCGAACAGCGCGGATGCTGCAAAAAGCGCCAGCGTTGGCCCGTAAGGGAAGCGTTGCAGCAGGCGCTGAAAACCGCCCTGTAGATAGGCGCGAAAGAACAGCTCTTCAGTGAGGGTGACCAGTAACAGATTGTTCAACAGCCATAGCACGCCTTGCGCTGGCCATTTTGGCGACCAGCCGGTGACGCCCAGCATGACTGCCAGTGTCATGCAGACCGAGCTTGTACCTAGCAAGGTCAGCACTGCGGTTTTCAATGCTCGCCTTGCCGGTATTGCCGGTAACAGCCACGGACAGGCCAGCACGATCCAGAAGCCGATCAGTGGTTTGTCCAGATAGAAGTACATCGAGAAGGGTGCTGCTTCGGGGGAAAGGCGTTGAGCCGCGATGACCCGCTCACTGAAGAAGCCGGGCAGCCAGTGAATCGCCAACCCGAAGGCGAGGGCGATGAACAACCCGTGACCGAAGCACACGATCGTCCGCTGGCTGAATTGCGTCACGCAGATGCCTGCCATTACCAGCAGCCCGAAAGTCACCGCTGCTGGCAGGCTGAGGTCGCCAAAGCTCAGGGCAATGCAATAGCCGAGGGTGAGTAAAGTCAGACTGGTCCAGCGTATCGCCGGCATGGTTGCTCCTGGAATCCGTTCGCGCGTGTCGCTTCGGGCCGCTTGCAGAGTGCTGGTGTTTAAGCGGGCGCCAAGCTTCACTGATCCTGCGTGTTCATTTCCAGTTCTTTTGTCAGTGTTGTCTGAGGGAAAGTTTTGTCGGATGTTTCCGCAAGTCAAAAAAAGGCCGCTTGCGAGGAAGCGGCCTGATGGATGCGCAGCGTGAATCAGTCCTTGAGCGTTTCCACCTTGCGTGGGGCCATGAAGTACATCCAGGTCAGGGCAATGAAGTACATCGCCGGGATCATGGTGAACAGCACGCTGTAATTGTTGTTGGTCGCGGTCAGAACGGCGCCCACGATCTGGGTCATGAACATCCCGCCGATTGCAGCGCACATGCCGCCGAAGCCGAACACGGTACTCATCAGATGTTTAGGCGTGTAGTCCATCACCAGACTCCAGATATTGGCAGTCCAGGCCTGATGCGCACCCACGGCGAGGGAGATCGCTAATACTGCGACCCAGAGTCCACTGGCGTTGGCGGCAAAAATCACGCTGCAGATGGTGATGGCAAATATCAGCATCGACAGCAAACGGGCCGTGGTAGCGCGCATGCCTCGGCCGATCAGCCAGGACGAGAGAATGCCGCCGCCTATGCTGCCGAAGTCAGCGGTCAGCCAGATCAGGATCAACGGGATGCCCATCTGGGTCACGCTGATACCCAGGTTGTATTGCTGATTGAGAAACGGCGGCAGCCAGTACAAGTAGAACCAGAACACAGGCGCTGTCAGCGAGTAGGCAATGGCGAAGGCCCAGGTGCCGCGCATTTTCAGGATGTGCGAGAAGGGCACTTTGACCGGCTCGGGTTCAGGGTTCTGATTGATGTAATCCAGTTCGGTCTGGCTGACGCTCGGATGCTCTTCGGGGTTGTAGTACTTGAGGCGCCAGGTCACGACCCAGAACAGGCCGAGCAAGCCCATGCTGACGAACGCGGCTTGCCAGCCCCAGATGGTCAGAATGAACGGCAGCAGCGCAGGGGTGAGCATCGCACCAACGTTGGTCCCGGCATTGAAAATGCCGGTGGCAATGGCCCGTTCACCTGCGGGGAACCACAGCCGGGTGGTCTTGACGCACGCCGGGTAGTTGGCCGCTTCTGTCAGGCCAAGAATGAACCGGCAGATCATGAAGCCTGTGGCCGAAGTGGCCAGACCATGGGCGCCGGTGGCGAAACTCCACAACAGTACGGCGAGGAAGAAGGCGCGTTTCACGCCGACCCTGTCGATGAAGCGACCTTGCAGGAGGAAGCCTGCGGCGTAACCCACCTGGAACCAGAAGTTGATGTTGGCGTAATCCATCGCCGTCCAGCCCATTTCCTTGGCCAGGATGGGCTGCATGACACCCAGGGCGGCGCGGTCGATGTAGTTCAGGGTGGTCGCAAAAAATACCAGCGCGAGCATACCCCAGCGAACTTTACCGACGGCCATGGCACCGCGGATTTTCTCGCCCATACTGGCATGCGGATGAGCGACGTTAGCCGTCTTGGCGGCAGAGTGTGTGTGAATCATGGTTAAGCCGTCCGTTCCAGGATTCAGGCAAGTGGCCCTGAATCAGGCTATAAAAGCCAATCTGTGAAAGCGTCTCGAATCGTGGCCGAAGAGGGCCGCAGTGCTCTACAACGACGGTTACGCCGCAGGAGCTGATTTCGTGGGCGCTGGATTTTAATCAGGCTGAAGCCGATCCGATACGCGTTTCTATCAATGCGGGCGATAGAGAGGTATTTATCGGCTTGCGAGCCAGGGCTGAGTAGCCAACAGGACCGGGACGGAAGCGGGGGGAATCAATATATGAAGGCATGTGCGTGACCCTGTTTTTGAAATTGTTATGGTGTGCTTGCAAGGGTGTTATCAACTTCAGGCGGTTGGCCTTGTTCGACAATGTGCGGCTGATGTTGAGCACGGCCGACAAAAGCGTCAATCAGACAAATCTGCTTTTGGGCGATTATCGAACATTAAACTAACTGTCTGGTACATTATGAATTGCGATGGCCGTTGGCCGGGAGAATAATTCAGTTACCCCCCGTCCGTACTTTTGCCGTCCCTGCGTTCGGGGGGCATTTGAAATGCGATCCGCAGAGGTCGCGATCTCACAGGAGTCAAACATGCAACGTTCGATTGCCACCGTTTCCTTGAGCGGAACCCTGCCGGAAAAACTCGAAGCCATCGCCGCTGCCGGCTTTGACGGTGTCGAGATTTTCGAAAATGACCTCCTTTACTACGATGGCAGCCCCCGCCATGTGCGGCAGATCTGCGCCGATCTGGGCATTGCCATTACCTTGTTCCAGCCTTTCCGGGACTTCGAGGGCTGCCGCCGCGACCGCTTGCCCCGCAACCTGGACCGCGCCGAACGCAAGTTCGATTTGATGCAGGAACTGGGCACCGATCTGGTGCTGGTCTGCAGCAACAGCGCCGCCGACTCTCTGGGTGACGAACATATCCTGCGTGATGACCTGGCGATGCTGGCCGAGCGTGCGGGTGCCCGTCAGTTGCGAGTGGGCTACGAAGCGCTGGCCTGGGGCCGGCACGTCAATACCTGGCAACAAGTCTGGAATCTGGTGAAACAGGTCGATCATCCCGCCTTGGGCGTGTTGCTCGACAGTTTCCACACCTTGTCCCTAAAGGGCGATCCGAGCGCGATTGCGCAGATCCCCGGCGACAAGATCTTCTTTGTGCAAATGGCCGACGCGCCGATTCTGGCCATGGACGTCATGGAGTGGAGCCGTCACTTCCGCTGCTTCCCCGGCCAGGGAGAGTTCGATCTGCCGGGCTTCCTCGCACCGATTCTGAAAACGGGTTACACCGGGCCGCTGTCGCTGGAAATCTTCAATGACGGCTTCCGTGCCGCGCCGCCGCGTTCCAATGCTGCCGATGGCTTGCGTTCGTTGCTTTATCTGGAAGAGAAAACCCGGCTGTTGCTTGAGCAGCAGAATGAACCCGTTGCCAAGGACCTGTTGTTCAGCCCGCCACCTGCCAGCACTTACAACGGCGTCGAGTTTCTCGAGTTTGCGGTGGACGACGCTCAGGGCGCGCGCCTTGCCGGTTGGCTGAGTAATCTCGGTTTCGCCAGGCTTGGCCAGCACCGGTCCAAAGCGGTCAGCCTGATGGGGCAGGGCGATATCAAGATCGTGCTCAACGCCGAACCTTATTCATTTGCCCACAGTTTTTTTGAGGCCCACGGTCCTTCGCTTTGCGCCACTGCCTTGCGTGTCGAGAACGGTTCGGCAGCGCTGGAGCGTGCCCAGGCGTTCAAAGGTCAGCCGTATCGCGGGCTGGTCGGGCCTAACGAGCGGGAAGTGCCATCGGTACGCGCGCCGGATGGCAGCCTGATTTACCTGGTCGAGCCTGCTGTGCCGGGTGAATCGATATACGACATCGACTTCATGGTTAACCCGAACGCCCAGGCCGGTGGCGGCCTACAGCGCATCGATCACATGGCCATGGCGCTGCCCGCCGACAGCCTGGACAGTTGGGTGCTGTTCTATAAAAGTCTGCTGGATTTCGAAGCCGACGACGAAGTCGTTCTGCCCGACCCTTATGGTCTGGTGAAAAGCCGGGCGTTGCGCAGCCGTTGCAGCACAGTGCGTTTGCCGCTGAATATTTCGGAAAACCGCAACACGGCAATCTCTCACGCACTGTCCAGTTATCGAGGCTCAGGCGTGCACCACATCGCTTTTGCCTGCGAGGATATCTTTGCCGAAGTCAGCCGCGCCAAAGAGGCTGGCTTGAAGCTGCTGGACATCCCGCTCAATTACTACGACGATCTGGCCGCGCGCTTTGATTTCGATGACGAATTCCTCAGCGAACTGGCTTATTACAACGTGCTTTATGACCGCGATGCCCAGGGCGGCGAGCTGTTTCACGTGTACACCGAGCCGTTCGACGATCGCTTTTTCTTCGAGATTCTGCAGCGCAAGAATGGCTATGTGGGTTACGGCGCCGCCAACGTTGCAGTACGTCTGGCAGCCATGGCCAAGACACGCAGCGGAGCCGCTCGTCAGGCCCGGCTCTGATCCATGTAGCGCAGTCATTTTGAGCCTCGAGGGCGGCACCAGGACTATGAGAAACATAGCACCGCCCCGATCCGACCGTGGTATGCCGCTGAAATGACAACTATTGATGAAAGTGCCGTGATCGCCCCGGTTAGAACAACGGCGACAGGGCGCAAGAATAATCCGGAAAAAACCCGGGATGACATCCTTCAGGCAGCCATTGCCGAGTTCGTCGCCCAGGGTTTGTCCGGCGCGCGTGTCGACGCTATCGCCGAGCGTACAAAAACCTCCAAGCGGATGATTTATTACTACTTCAACAGCAAGGAGCAGTTGTACGCCGAGGTGCTGGAAAGGCTTTATGGCGACATTCGCCGCACGGAAAGCGGACTCAATCTGGATGCGCTGGAGCCCATGCAGGCCATTGAGCGGCTGGTGGAGTTCACCTTCGATCACCACGACCGTAACGTCGACTTCGTGCGGATCGTGTGTATCGAGAACATCCACAACGGCGAGAACGTCAAACAGTCACCGACCATCCGCCAGTTGAGCCAGAACATTGTCAGCATTCTCGACAATATTTTGCGTCGCGGCGAAGCGCTAGGAGTGTTTCGCCAAGGCGTGAACGCTATTGATCTGCATCTGATGATCAGCTCGTTCTGTTTCTACCGGATCTCGAACCGCCACACCTTTTCCGAGATCTTCCAGATCGAATTGGTCAACGACGAGATCAAACAGCGGCACAAGGCGATGCTGTGTGATTCGGTGAGTCGATACTTGCGGCCGTAGGACCGGCTTTAGCCGGGAGGACGTGGGAACACTCACCGAACCTTCTTCGCCAGAAATACCGCTCTCCCGGCTAAAGCCGGTCCTACGGGATTAAAGGCCACCATGGAATCTCCCACAAGGGAATGGAGGCATCTGAAGACATCAATTCAAGCCAGTAGTCATTCACCCATGCTCGCAAAGTGATCCTGCATGCGCCCCGCATCGGCCGTCTGGCCGCTGAACAGTTCAAAGGCCTTCACCGCCTGAAACACCGCCATGGTGCCGCCGTCCAGCGTGCGGCAACCCAGGGCGCGGGCGTGTTTGAGCAGTTCGGTTTCAAGCGGGAAATAGATAATTTCTGCGACCCACAGGGCTTTATGCAACAGCTCCGGAGGTAGCGGTGTACCAGGCAGTTTGGTCATGCCGACCGGGGTGGTGTTTACCAGGCCATCGGCAGCGGCCATGGCTTCACGCAAATCCCGACCTACCAACGCCCGGTTCGCGCCGAAGTGGCTATTCAGGTTGTCCACAAGGCCCTGGGCTCTTGCCGGATCCACTTCGAAAATACTCAATTGTTCGACGCCTTCGGCCAGCAAGGCATGGGCCACTGCGGCGCCCGCGCCACCGGCACCCATCTGCACCACGCGCTGGCGGGGCACGTCATTGAGGCCGCGACGGAAACCTTCGGCGAAACCCAGGCAATCGGTGTTGTGGCCAATCCGCTGACCATCCTTGAACAGCACCGTGTTCACCGCGCCGATACCCCGGGCCTCAGGCGAGAGGTCATCCAGTAGCGGGATAACCGCCTGTTTGCAGGGAAAGGTAATGTTCAGCCCGGTGTAACCCAGGCGCTGGGCACTGGTGATCAAGTCCGGCAGGGCGGTGATGTCGAGTTTGAGTGCATCGAGGTCGAGCAGTCGATACAGATAGCGGATGCCTTGGGCATCGCCTTCGTGCTCATGCAGCGCCGGGGTGCGCGAGGCCTGGATACCCGAACCGATGAGGCCGGCGAGAATGGACGGTTTACGAATGAAAGTCATGGCGATCGGCTCTTATTAGATGCCGCATTCAGGGATCGAAGGATGCGGTTTAAGCAAAATGTACCAGATGGTTAATTTTGCGGAAGAGCCAGGATGAAGGCAAGGCGATAAATCTGTTCGTTTATCGCCCTTTGAATGTGGTCTGTTGGAGCCGAGCTTGCTCGCGAAGAACGATAACGCGGTACGCAGGCATACCGTGTTGACCGGTTCGCGGGCAAGCCTCGCTCCAACCAGAGTCAGGATGCAATCAACTGCCGCAACACATAATGCAGAATCCCGCCCGCCTTGAAGTACTCCACCTCATTCAGCGTATCGATGCGGCACAGCACATCGACCAGTTCCTGAGTGCCGTCTTCGCGGGTGATCGTCAGCTTGAGGCTCATGCCAGGCCGAAGCTCAGCATGGGTCAGGCCGCTGATATCCAGCGTCTCCTTACCGGTAAGGTTCAACGTCTTGCGACTCTGGCCATTCTTGAACTGCAGCGGCAACACACCCATGCCGACCAGGTTTGAGCGGTGGATGCGCTCGAAGCTCTCGGCAATCACCGCTTTGACGCCCAGCAGGTTAGTGCCTTTTGCGGCCCAGTCGCGGCTTGAACCGGTGCCGTATTCCTGACCGGCAATGATCACCAGTGGTGTTTTTTCGGCCTGATAGCGCATGGCTGCATCGTAAATCGGCATCTTCTCGTCAGTGGGGGCGTGCAGGGTAAAACCACCTTCTTCGCCGCCGAGCATCTCGTTGCGGATACGGATATTGGCGAAGGTTCCGCGCATCATGACTTCATGGTTACCGCGACGTGAACCGTAAGAGTTGAAGTCTCGTGGCTCAACGCCCTGTTGACGCAGATAGCGGCCTGCCGGGCTGTCCGCCTTGATGTTACCGGCCGGGGAAATGTGGTCGGTGGTCACCGAGTCACCCAGCAAGGCCAGCACACGTGCGCTGTGGATGTCTTCGATGACCGGCAGCGGCCCGGCGATGTCTTCGAAGAAGGGTGGATGCTGGATGTAGGTCGAATCGTCCTGCCACACGTAAGTTGCAGCTTGCGGCACTTCGATGGCTTGCCATTGTTCGTCGCCAGCGAACACTTCGGCGTATTCCTTGTGGAACATGCCGGTATTGACCTGTTCAACCGCTTCGGCGATTTCCTTTTGGCTCGGCCAGATATCGCGCAGATAAACCGGTTGACCGTCTTTGCCTTCACCCAGGGATTCACTGCTGATATCCACTCGCACGCTACCTGCCAGCGCATAGGCGACAACCAGCGGCGGGGAGGCCAGCCAGTTGGTTTTGACCAGCGGATGCACGCGGCCTTCGAAGTTACGGTTCCCGGACAGCACTGACGCCACGGTCAGATCCGATTGTTGAATGGCTTTCTCGATAGGATCAGGCAACGGCCCGGAGTTGCCGATGCATGTGGTACAGCCGTAGCCCACCAGATCGAAACCCAGTGCGTCGAGGTATTGGGTCAGCCCGGCTGCTTTGTAATAGTCGGTCACCACTTTGGAGCCAGGGGCCAGTGACGTCTTCACCCAGGGCTTGGTTTTCAGGCCTTTCTCCACGGCTTTTTTCGCCACCAGTCCGGCGGCCATCATTACGCTAGGGTTAGAGGTGTTGGTACAGGAGGTAATTGCCGCGATGACCACAGCGCCGTTTTTCAGGCGATAGGTACGGCCTTCATGCTCGTATTCGGCCTCACCTGTCACTTGATCGGCATTGCCCACCGCGACACCACCGCCGCCTTCGCTTTCCAGACGACCTTCGTCTTTCTGGGCGGGTTTGAATTGCAGGCCAAGGAAATCAGTAAAGGCTTGGGCAACATCCGGCAACGCGACGCGATCCTGAGGACGCTTCGGACCGGCCAGGCTGGCTACGACCGTGTTCATGTCCAGTTCAAGGCTGTCGGTAAACACCGGATCCTGGCCGGGCAGGCGCCAGAGGCCTTGGGCCTTGCAGTAGGCCTCAACCAGTTTCACCGTTTCATCAGGACGACCGGACAGGCGTAGATAGTCCAGGGTCACCTCGTCGACCGGGAAGAAACCGCACGTCGCACCATATTCAGGGGCCATGTTGGCGATGGTGGCACGGTCAGCCAATGGCAGTTCGGCCAGACCATCTCCGTAAAACTCGACAAATTTCCCGACTACGCCTTTCTTGCGCAGCATTTGCGTGACGGTCAGTACCAGGTCGGTGGCGGTGATGCCTTCTCTGAGCTTGCCATTGAGTTTGAAACCGATCACTTCCGGGATCAGCATCGACACCGGCTGACCCAGCATCGCTGCTTCCGCTTCGATACCGCCCACACCCCAGCCCAGGACGCCGAGGCCGTTAATCATAGTGGTGTGAGAATCGGTGCCCACCAGCGTGTCGGGGAAGGCATAGGTGCGGCCATCCTCGTCTTTGGTCCAGACCGTGCGCCCCAGGTATTCCAGATTGACCTGATGGCAGATCCCGGTACCCGGCGGTACTACGCTGAAATTATCGAAAGCGCTCTGGCCCCAGCGGAGAAAGGCGTAACGCTCCCCGTTGCGCTCCATTTCGATATCGACGTTTTGCGCAAATGAATCTGCATCGCCGAATTTGTCGACCATCACCGAGTGGTCGATGACCAGATCCACGGGTGACAACGGGTTGATACGCTGCGGATCGCCGCCAGCCTTGGCCACGGCGGCGCGCATGGCAGCCAGATCGACCACGGCCGGTACGCCGGTAAAGTCTTGCATCAGGACGCGGGCAGGGCGGTACTGAATTTCCCGGTCGGAGCGACGCTCGCCCAGCCATGCAGCCAGCGATTTCAGGTCTGTTCCGGTGACGGTCTTGTTGTCCTCCCAGCGCAGCAGGTTTTCCAGCAGCACCTTGAGGGACATCGGCAATTTGCTCAGATCGCCCAGGCTCTTTGCGGCTTCCGGCAGACTGAAGTAGTGGTAGGTCTTGTTGTCGATTTCGAGTGTTTTAAGGGTGTTCAGGCTATCGAGGGAGGGCATGAAATAACTCCTTTGATGCGTCCGCACGGTACGGACTGGACGATTTAAATCCTTTTGCAAGCTTGGGTCTTGGTATCGCTCGCGATTGAATGCTTATGTGCTAATGACCAGCCGGTTCCACCAGTGGTTCCTGATTCAGCTATCATGCTCGCCTTTTGCGTCGCTGAGGTTAATTCTCTCGTATAGGTCGACGTGTTCAGGAGCACCCCATGAACACCCTGTTTATGCACTGTCGTCCGGGCTTTGAAGGTGAGGTCTGTTCGGAAATCGCCGAGCATGCGGCACGCCTCAATGTGTCCGGCTACGCCAAAGCCAAGCCAAATACCGCCTGCGCCGAATTTGTCTGCACCGAAGACGATGGTGCCGAGCGGCTTATGAATGGCCAGCGCTTCTCGAAACTGATCTTCCCTCGCCAATGGGCTCGGGGTGTGTTTCTGGAGTTGCCGGAAACAGACCGCATCAGTGTCATTCTTGCGCACATGGCTAGCTTTGCCACCTGCGGCAGCCTGTGGCTGGAAGTGGTCGACACCAACGATGGCAAGGAGCTTTCGACGTTCTGTCGCAAGTTCGAAGCCCCGTTGCGCAAGGCGCTGACTCAGGCTGGCAAGCTGGTCGACGATCCGCGTAAGCCACGCTTGTTGCTGACCTTCAAGAGTGGTCGTGAGGTGTTTCTCGGACTGGCTGATGCCGACAATTCGGCGATGTGGCCCATGGGCATCCCTCGTCTGAAATTTCCCCGTGAAGCGCCAAGTCGTTCGACGCTGAAACTGGAAGAGGCCTGGCATCACTTCATCCCGCGTGATCAGTGGGATGAGCGTCTTTCCGGTGACATGACCGGTGTCGACCTCGGTGCTGCGCCGGGTGGCTGGACTTACCAACTGGTGCGCCGCGGCATGCTGGTGACGGCCATCGACAACGGGCCAATGGCCGAAAGCCTGATGGACACCGGGCTGGTTCAGCATTTGATGGCCGATGGGTTTACTTACAAACCGCGCCAACCGGTGGACTGGATGGTGTGTGACATCGTCGAGAAACCTGCGCGTAATGCTGCTTTGCTGGAAACCTGGCTGGGCGAGGGCTTGTGTCGCGAAGCCGTGGTCAACCTCAAATTGCCGATGAAGCAGCGTTATGCCGAAGTCAGTCGCCTGTTGCTGCGCATTGAGGAAGGCTTCGAAGCGCGAGGTATTCGGGTTGAGATCGGCTGCAAGCAGCTGTACCACGACCGCGAAGAAGTGACCTGCCATTTGCGTCGGCTGGACGGGAAGCGCAAGGGCTGAAGATAAGGCCCCCACACGCTCAACTCGTAGGACCGGCTTTAGCCGGGAGGGCTCCGAGATATTCGCTAAATTTGCTTCTGCAGAAATACTGCCCTCCCGGCTAAAGCCGGTCCTACAAGATCAATATAGATCTCCCACAGGTAAAATCGCATTTCTATCGCCGGACACCGGCTGCCCTCGTATAATGCCCGGCCTTGTCGTCCGGCCTTTTGTGAGCCTATGTACCCGATTCCCGAAATTGAAGCCTTCCTCCTTTGCCGCACCCCCGACAGTTGGGTCCAGGCTGCATTATGCAATCTGGATATCCTGCTGATCGACCACGCGAACAACGAAAAGAAGGCGGCCGGGGCGGCGTTTCAGTTCATGTTCCAGTACAACGACAAGTTCGACCTGCTAAGCAAGATGTCGCGCCTCGCCCGTGAAGAACTGCGGCACTTCGAGCAAGTGCTGAGCATCATCCGCAAGCGCGAAATCCCCATGGCCAACGTCAGTTCTGCACGGTATGCCGGGGCTCTGCGCAAGCTGGTGCGCAATCACAATCCGTATCGTCTGACGGATGCGTTGATCGTCGGGGCGATTGTCGAAGCCCGTTCCTGCGAGCGCTTCGCCTGTCTGGTGCCGCATCTGGATGAGGAACTGGGCAAGTTCTACGCCGGGCTGTTGAAATCCGAAGCACGGCATTTTCAGGACTACCTGAAGCTGGCCTATACCTATGGCGACAAGGCTGATGTTGACGCCAAAATCGAAGAAGTCCGCCTCGCCGAACGCGAACTGATCGAAAGCCCGGACGAAGAGTTCCGGTTCCACAGCGGTGTGCCGGCGTTCGGTTGAGCCCGATCTCTCAACCAGCTTTCTGACCTATGGCGACACGCCTACCGCGCTAAACCGGTAGGAGCGAATTTGTTCGCGAGGCGGTGTGTCAGCGACTGATGTTTTTCAGTCATGCCCCTCGCGAACAAGTTCGCTCCTACCGACTTCGCAACCTGCCTTCTCACCTCGCCAAAATCGAAACTATCCACATTGTCGAGCGCTGGCCTTCCTCAATCTGCACTGAACCGGTAGGAGCGAACTTGTTCGCGAAGCGTTGTGTCAGCGACTGATGTTTTTCAGTCATGCCCCCTCGCGAACAAGTTCGCTCCTATCGGTTTAGCACACGTCTCGCTTCCTAAAAATAGTAAGCAAGCTAATAAAAGCTTTGCCATTTGCTGCCTAGGCAGTAATATCACCACATTCTCTGCCTAGGCAGCTAATTTGGTGGATTCATGAAACATTTCAGTCCTGACAATCAGCAGTCGACGATCATGGGCATGCTGATCGGCCGCACCAATTCGCTGAAGGATCGCATTCTCGACAAGCAATTAGTGCCCTACGGCATCACTTTCTCGCAGTTCAAGGTGTTGATCATCGTTGCCCAGTTCCGTGCGGACACTCCCGCTGAATTGTGTCGGCACCTGTCTCTGGACAGCGGTTCCATGACCCGCATGCTTGATCGCCTTGAGCAGAAACAATTGCTGGAGCGCACCCGATCGGCTACTGATCGGCGTCAGGTTCAGCTCGTTCTGACAGAGCAGGGGCGAATC
This sequence comes from Pseudomonas sp. ICMP 561, assembly GCF_002699985.1. Lineage (GTDB taxonomy): Bacteria > Pseudomonadota > Gammaproteobacteria > Pseudomonadales > Pseudomonadaceae > Aquipseudomonas > Aquipseudomonas quasicaspiana. The sequence continues at coordinate 419,069 of NZ_LKBT01000023.1, forward strand.
ATCACCGACCAATTGCCACAGATTGGCGCTGAAGCCATGAATGAGCTGCTTGGCGTGCTGGATGCGGAAGAGGTGGCAAGTCTGGAGCGAATCCTCAGCAAGGTGCTGATTGATGCCAACGATCACATCGCCATTACCCGTCTGAGTTTCAAAGACAGAGGTGCAGAATGAGCCTTTCTATATCGCGGGCGCGCTATAGCCTGTTGCTGATCGCCCTGAGTGTCGCCGGTTGCGCCAACTACAGCGGCCTGACCACCCAAGGCAAAAGCCTTGACGCTAATAACCTGCAAGCCGAACACAGCCTGCAAGGTATTAGCCTGTCGCCTGCGGCCTGGCCTAAACGTGACTGGTGGACAAACCTCGGCGATCCTCAACTGAACGCCCTGATCGACGAAGCCCTGCGCGATAGCCCCGACATGCAGGTCGCCAATGCGCGCACTCATCAAGCCATGGCTTCGGCTTACGCTGCCGATGCGGCACGTATGCCTACGGTCGACGCCGACGCCAGTGTCAGCCGCTCGCGCCTGGCCCGGGATCAGGACCCAAGTGGCATGGGCGGGCGCTACAGCACGTTGCGCAGTCTCGCGGTGAACTTCAATTACAACTTCGATTTGTGGGGCGGCCAGCGGGCAGCCTGGGAAGCGGCTTTGGGTCAGGCTCGCGCTGCTGAAGTCGATGAACAAGCTGCGCGCCTGACGTTGGCTGCCGATGTGGCACGTGCCTACAGCAATGTAGGCCAGGCTTACATCGTTCATGATCTGGCGACTGAGGATCTCAAGCGCACGCAACAATTGCTCAACCTGGGCAATCAGCGCCTGCAGTCCGGGATCGACAGCCAGTATCAATATCAGCAGACCGAAAGCCTGGAGGCCAACTCCCAAGAGGCGCTGATCGCTGCCGAGAAAAGCCTGCGCAGCGCCAAAATCGCTTTGGCGGTGCTACTCGGTAAAGGCCCGGATCGCGGTCAGGAAATCGCCAGACCCAACGTGCTCAAACCGGCCGTTGTTACCTTGCCGACTTCATTGCCAGCCGAGTTGCTGGGACGTCGGCCTGACATCGTCGCGGCCCGCTGGCGCGTTGAAGCCGCGAGCAAGAACATCGTGGCGGGCAAGACCAATTTCTATCCGAACCTGAACCTCAGTGCCGCTGCCGGGGCTGAGTCGTTGCTGGGTGACGCTATGTTTGGTTCGGCCAGCCGCTTCTTCAATGTTGCTCCGACCATCTCCTTGCCGTTGTTCGACGGCGACCGTTTGCGTGCTGATCTGGACGCTCGCGATGCCGACTACGATCTGGCCGTGGCGCAGTACAACAAGAGCTTGGTGCGGGCCTTGGGCGACGTCAGCGACAACATCGGTCAGTTGCGTGCCATCGATGGCCAGATTCAGGCCCGTCAGCACGCCACGGATGTGGTCCAGCAATCTTTCAACACCGTGACCCAGCGCTATGGCTCGGGGATCGGCAATTACCTGGACGTGCTGACTACAGAGCAGCAATTACTCCAGTCACAACGCCAACTGGCTGATCTCAACGCCGAACGAATCGATTTATCGATCCAGTTGATGCAAGCCCTGGGCGGTGGTTTCGAGGGCGAAAGTCCCTCCGACGCCACTTCATCAACTGCTTCGCTGACTAACTCAAGGTAATCGTCATGGCCACTGCCGCTAGCGAAAACACTTCTGGGAACGCTCCGGAAAACAGTAAAAAAGACACTAACCCACGTAAGCGCAAACTGCTCCTGATCGGCTTGGCGCTCGTGGTCATTCTCGGCGGGTTGGGCGTCTGGGCCTGGCATGAACTGTATGGCCGCTGGAATGAAAACACCGACGATGCTTATGTGAACGGCAACGTGGTGGAAATCACTCCGCTGGTCACCGGCACCGTGACCAGCATTGGCGCGGATGATGGTGATCTGGTTCGCGCCGGTCAGGTGTTGCTGCAATTTGACCCTGCGGATGCCGAAGTCGGTCTGCAAAGTGCCGAAGCCAATCTGGGCAAGACTGTGCGGCAGGTTCGCGGTCTGTACAGCAATGTCGACGGCATGAAAGCTCAGTTGGCAGCCCAGCGCGCTGAAGTGAAAAAGGCTCAGGACAACTACACCCGACGCAAGAGTCTGGCCGCTGGCGGGGCAATTTCTCAGGAAGAACTCTCCCATGCCCATGACGATTTGATCAGTGCGCAAAGCGCCTTGAGCAATGTTCAGCAGCAACTGGCGAGTAGCGTCGCGTTGGTGGATGACACCGAAGTGTCGTCGCACCCGGACGTGAAGGCCGCTGCGGCTCAGGTGCGTCAGGCTTACCTGGCCAATGCTCGCAGCACCTTGATCGCACCCGTCACCGGTTATGTCGCCAAACGAACGGTACAACTGGGTCAGCGCGTTCAGCCTGGCACCGCATTGATGGCGGTGATTCCGCTGGATCAGTTGTGGATCGATGCCAACTTCAAGGAAACCCAACTGGGCAAAATGCGCATTGGTCAGCCGGTGGAAATCGAGTCGGATCTTTACGGCAGCGACGTGAAGTACAGCGGCACCATCGACAGCCTGGGTGCCGGTACCGGCAGTGCATTCGCTCTGCTGCCTGCACAGAACGCCACCGGCAACTGGATCAAGATCGTTCAGCGCGTTCCCGTTCGTGTCCACATCAACGCAGAAGAACTGGCGAAGCATCCGCTGCGCATCGGCCTGTCCACGACAGTTAACGTCGATCTGCATGATCAGAGCGGACCGGTATTGGCGCAACAGCCGCCGAAGCAGGCTTCGTTCAGCACCAACGTCTATGAGCAGCAACTGGCCGAGGCAGATGCCTTGATCAATCGTCTGATTCATGAAAACAGCGCACTGACCGGCAAGACTGCTCAGCGCTGATCCGCCAATCCGCGTGCCCTGGCCTTTGAACGGCCGGGGCAGCGTCAAGTTTTCAGGGATTCGCGATGAGCGCCAACGCCCCCGCATCATTTACGCCGCCCAGCCTGCTGCTGTGTACCATCGGCCTTTCGCTGGCGACCTTCATGCAGGTTCTCGATACGACGATTGCCAACGTCGCCTTGCCGACCATTTCCGGCAATCTGGGCGTCAGCTCGGAGCAGGGCACTTGGGTTATTACCTCGTTCGCCGTGAGTAACGCCATCGCCTTGCCGCTGACAGGCTGGCTGAGCCGCCGTTTTGGCGAGGTGAAGCTTTTTCTGTGGGCGACGATTCTGTTTGTGCTGGCGTCGTTCCTGTGCGGGATTTCCCAGTCAATGCCTGAGCTGGTGGGCTTTCGCGTGCTGCAAGGCGTAGTGGCGGGGCCGTTGTACCCCATGACGCAAACCCTGTTGATTGCGGTGTACCCCCCGGCGAAAAGGGGGATGGCACTGGCATTGCTGGCGATGGTCACGGTGGTCGCACCGATTGCCGGGCCGATTCTCGGCGGCTGGATCACTGACAGTTACAGCTGGCCGTGGATCTTCTTCATCAACATCCCGATTGGCCTGTTCGCAGTGCTGGTCGTACGCATGCAAATGGCCAAACGGCCAGTGGTGACCAGTTACCAGCCCATGGACTATATCGGGCTGATCACTTTGATCATTGGCGTCGGTGCCTTGCAGATCGTGCTCGACAAGGGCAACGACCTGGACTGGTTCGAGTCAAATTTCATCGTCATCGGCGCGCTGATTTCAGCCGTAGCATTGTCGGTTTTCGTGATCTGGGAAATGACCGACAAGCACCCGATAGTCAATCTTCGTCTGTTTGCCTTTCGTAACTTCCGCATCGGCACCATGGTGCTGGTCGGCGGCTATTCCGGGTTCTTTGGTATCAACCTGTTGCTGCCCCAGTGGCTGCAGACCCAGATGGGCTACACGGCAACCTGGGCGGGGCTGGCTGTAGCACCCATCGGTATCTTGCCGGTGTTGATGTCGCCTTTTGTCGGCAAGTACGCACACAAGTTCGACCTGCGCGTGCTGGCCGGATTGGCGTTTCTGGCGATTGGCACCAGTTGCTTCATGCGGGCGGGCTTCACCAACGAGGTGGACTTTGAACACATCGCGCTGGTCCAGTTGTTCATGGGGGCGGGCGTGGCGTTGTTCTTCATGCCGACGTTGAGCATTCTGCTTTCAGACTTGCCGCCTAATCAGATTGCCGATGGCTCAGGGCTGGCGACGTTTTTGCGGACGCTGGGCGGTAGCTTCGCGGCATCGCTGACCACGTGGATCTGGATCCGCCGTGCCGATCAGCATCATGCGTATCTGAGTGAAAACATCAGCACTTATGATCCTGCGACCCGGGATGCGCTGAACTCACTGGGTGGTGCGAGCCCTTCGGCTTATGCGCAACTTGAGCAGACCCTCAATAGCCAGGCGTACATGATGTCCACGGTGGATTATTTCTATCTAATGGGCTGGATATTCATGGGCCTGATTCTGCTGGTCTGGCTGGCCAAACCGCCGTTTACCGCCAAGGCCGGGCCTGCGGCTGGGGGCGGGCATTGAAGTTGTCTTAAGGCTTCTGTGGGCTTTGTTGGAGCGAGGCTTGCCCGCGAAGAACGATAATGCGGTGTATCGGATCCACCGAGTCGGGCGGTTCGCGGGCAAGCCTCGCTCCAACAAATCACCCGGCGGATGTGTGCGTTATCGCCAACGCCTGCTCCGGCACAAAATCAAACGCCCCCAACTGAAACCCTTGCTCATCCACCTGCACAGCCCAGCCTTGCTTGTCCCAGTCACCCAGCACAATGCGCCGCGCCGCCTGATCGCCGATCTGTAGCTTATGGATGGCGGGGCGGTGGGTGTGGCCGTGGATCAGGGTTCGTACGTCAAATTGCTGCATCACGTTGGGCACTTCTTCTGGCGTGACGTCGACGATGTCGTTGGCTTTCATTCGGGTTTGCGAGCGGCTTTCATTGCGCAGTTTGCGCGCCAGCTTGTATCGGGTGCTCTTGGGCAGATTACGCAGCACGAACAGGGTCAGCGGGTTGCGCAGGTAACGGCGCATGCGAATGTAGCCTTCATCCCGCGTACACAGGCTGTCGCCGTGCATCAGCAGAACAGGCTCGCCGTTCAACTGAACGACGCTCGGGTCTGGCAGCAGTGTGCAGCCAGCCGCTTTACAGAAGGCACGGCCAATCATGAAGTCACGATTGCCATGCATCAGAAATATTTGGATGCCGCTATCGCTCAGCTCTCGTAAGGCCTGGCAAATCGAGCGCTGAAAGGGCGACATTGCATCATCGCCAATCCAGACCTCGAAAAAATCACCGAGGATATACAGGGCCTGAGCATCGCGGGCACGGCCCGCGATCAGATCCAGAAACGCCCGGGTAATGTCCGGGCGTTCTTCCTGCAAATGCAGATCGGAGATCAGCAATATCACTCAACGATCTCGGCTTTCTCGATGATCACGTCTTCAGTCGGTACGTCCTGGTGGCCGGATTTGCTGCCGGTGGACACGCCTTTGATCTTGTCGACAACGTCAGTGCCTTCGATCACTTCAGCGAATACAGCGTAACCCCAGCCCTGAGTGGTCTTGGCGCTGTGGTTGAGGAAGCTGTTGTCGGCAACGTTGATGAAGAACTGCGCGGAGGCCGAATGCGGCTCCATGGTACGGGCCATGGCAACGCTGTACTTCTTGTTCGGCAGACCGTTGTCAGCTTCGTTCTGGATGCTTGGGCGCTTGTCTTTCTTTTCTTTCATGCCAGGCTCGAAACCGCCGCCCTGGATCATGAAGTTACCGATGACACGGTGGAAAACGGTGTTTTCGTAGTGGCCGGCGTTGACGTATTCGATGAAGTTGGCAACGGTCAGCGGCGCTTTTTCAGCGTTCAGCTGCAGAACGATGTCGCCGTGGTTGGTGGTCAATTTTACTTTGGACATATCAAAAATCGCTCTTTTGGCATTCGTGAATGGACGCGTTATAACCCAGACGCGCAGTTTACAGAGGTCGTTACATAATTCTTTCGAGTTTTTAACTCGATGGTTTTCTTACAGGGCGCTGTTAGCCTATTGACAGCTTCGGCTATCATAAGCGCTTTGATTTAGTCGGCCTACCCTGGCCGCGCACTTGTATTGTCCAAGGATCCTATGAGCAAGCCCACTCAAGACCCCGCTGCGAATTCAAAGGCAGGCCCTGCAATTCCTACCAATTTCCTGCGCCCGATTGTCCAGGCTGACCTCGATTCGGGTAAGCACACGAAGATCGTGACCCGCTTCCCGCCTGAGCCAAACGGCTATCTGCACATCGGCCACGCCAAGTCGATCTGCGTGAATTTCGGTCTGGCTCAGGAATTCGGTGGCGTCACGCACCTGCGTTTCGACGACACCAACCCGGCCAAGGAAGACCAGGAATACATCGACGCCATTGAAAGCGACGTCAAGTGGCTGGGCTTCGAGTGGGATGGCGAAGTGCGCTATGCCTCGCAGTATTTCGATCAATTGCACGACTGGGCTGTCGAGCTGATCAAGGCTGGCAAGGCTTACGTGGACGATCTGACCCCGGAACAGGCGCGCGAATATCGCGGCACCCTGACCGAGCCGGGCAAGAACAGCCCGTTCCGTGAGCGCAGCGTTGAGGAAAACCTTGACCTGTTCGCCCGCATGAAAGCCGGTGAGTTCGAAGACGGTGCCCGTGTACTGCGCGCCAAAATCGACATGGCTTCGCCGAACATGAACCTGCGGGACCCGATCCTGTATCGCATTCGTCATGCTCACCACCACCAGACCGGCGACAAGTGGTGCATCTACCCGATCTACGACTTCACCCACGGTCAGTCGGATGCCATCGAAGGCATCACGCACTCGATCTGCACCCTGGAGTTCGAAAGCCATCGTCCGCTGTATGACTGGTTCCTCGATAACCTGCCGGTGCCAAGCAAACCGCGCCAGTACGAGTTCTCGCGCCTGAACCTGAACTACACCATCACCAGCAAGCGCAAGCTCAAGCAACTGGTCGATGAGAAGCACGTTCACGGTTGGGACGACCCGCGCATGTCGACGCTGTCGGGTTTCCGCCGCCGTGGCTACACGCCGAAGTCGATTCGTAACTTCTGCGAAATGATCGGCACCAACCGTTCCGACGGCGTAGTCGATTTCGGCATGCTGGAATTCAGTATCCGCGACGATCTGGACCACAGCGCTCCGCGTGCCATGTGCGTGCTGCGTCCGTTGAAAGTCGTGATCACTAATTATCCGGAAGGTCAGGTCGAGAAGCTTGAGCTGCCGCGCCACCCGAAAGAAGACCTCGGCGTACGCGAGCTGCCGTTCTCCCGCGAGATCTACATCGACCGCGACGACTACATGGAAGAGCCGCCAAAGGGCTACAAGCGTCTGGAGCCGAATGGCGAAGTGCGCCTGCGTGGCAGCTACGTGATCCGTGCCGACGAAGCGATCAAGGATGCCGACGGCAACATCGTCGAGCTGCGTTGCTCTTACGACCCCGACACCCTGGGCAAGAACCCTGAAGGCCGTAAGGTCAAAGGCGTTGTGCACTGGGTCCCGGCGGCTGAAAGCGTTGAATGCGAAGTCCGTCTTTACGACCGTCTGTTCCGTTCGCCAAATCCTGAAAAGACCGAAGACGGCGCGACCTTCCTGGACAACATCAATCCGGATTCCCTGCAAGTGCTGACCGGTTGTCGTGCTGAACCTTCATTGGGACAAGCGCAACCGGAAGACCGTTTCCAGTTCGAACGCGAAGGTTATTTCTGCGCGGACATCAAGGACTCGAAACCTGGTCAACCAGTCTTCAACCGCACGGTGACGTTGCGGGACTCCTGGACCTGAGGCAAGCAAGTGCTTTCTATCTACAACACGCTCACCAAGAGCAAAGAAGTCTTCAAACCGCTGGATGGCAACAAGGTGCGTATGTATGTCTGCGGGATGACCGTGTACGACTACTGCCACCTGGGCCACGGCCGCAGCATGGTGGCGTTCGACCTCGTGACCCGCTGGCTGCGCTTCAGCGGTTACGACCTGACGTATGTGCGCAACATCACTGACATTGACGACAAGATCATCAATCGTGCCCGTGAAAACGGCGAGTCGTTTGATGCGCTGACGGCGCGAATGATTGATGCGATGCATGAGGACGAAGCACGGCTGAATATCCTCAAGCCGGATATGGAGCCGCGTGCCACCGATTACATCGACGGCATGCACGCCATGATTCAGACCTTGATCGACAAGGGCTACGCCTATGCACCGGGTAATGGCGACGTTTATTACCGCGTCGGCAAATTCCTCGGTTACGGCAAGCTGTCGCGCAAGAAGATCGAAGACCTGCGCATTGGCGCACGTATCGAAGTGGACGAGTCCAAGGACGATCCGCTGGACTTCGTGCTCTGGAAAGGCGTCAAACCGGGCGAGCCCAGCTGGGAATCGCCATGGGGTGCAGGGCGTCCGGGCTGGCACATCGAGTGCTCGGTGATGTCCACCTGCTGCCTGGGTGAGACGTTCGATATTCATGGCGGCGGCAGCGACCTTGAGTTTCCGCACCATGAAAACGAAATCGCCCAGAGCGAAGCGGCCACTGGCAAGACCTACGCCAACGCATGGTTGCACTGCGGCATGATTCGCATCAATGGCGAGAAGATGTCCAAGTCATTGAACAACTTCTTCACCATCCGCGACGTGCTGGAAAAATACTCGCCGGAAGTGGTGCGGTATCTGTTGGTTTCCAGTCACTACCGCAGCGCGATCAACTATTCCGAAGACAGTCTCAGGGAATCCAAGAGCGCGCTGGAGCGTTTCTACCACGCCCTTCGTGGCTTGCCGGTTTCCGAGCCGGTGGGTGGTGAGGCATTCGTGGAGCGTTTCTCTGCGGCCATGAACGACGACTTCGGTACGCCTGAAGCGTGCGCGGTGTTGTTCGAGATGGTTCGTGAAATCAACCGTTTGCGCGAAACAGACTTGGCGGCCGCCGCCGGTTTGGCGGCGCGCTTGAAACAACTGGCCAGTGTGTTGGGCGTCTTGCAGCTTGAAGCCGATGACTTTTTGCGCGCAGGCGCGGAAGGGCGGGTTGACGCGGCAGAAGTTGAAGCGCTGATCCAGGCGCGTCTCGCTGCCCGCGCAGCCAAGGATTGGGCCGAGTCCGACCGCATCCGCGACCAGATCACCGCCATGGGCGTGGCGCTGGAAGATGGTAAGGGCGGTACGACTTGGCGGTTGGCGGATTGATTCGCTGCGGGTGCTTTTGATTAGTCTCTGTTGGAGCGAGGCTTGCCCGCGAAGAACGATGATGCGGTGTTGCTGAGTAACCGCGCTATCGTTCTTCGCGGGCAAGCCTCGCTCCAACAAGGATCGCATCTTTCTGTCGGGGGAGGCTCAACCCTGCTGTTCCCGTAACCGCTTATAAAGCGTATTCCGGCTTACCCCCAGGCGCTTGGCCAGTTGGGAAATATTACCGCCCGCCGCCCGCAACAGCTCATCCAGATTCTCTACCTCGCTCAGCTGTGCTTTATCGCTGAGGACCGGCTGCATACCCTGTAAGTCCATCTCCAGATCCGCGAAGAAATCATCCGGAAGATGCTCCGTACCGATGACCTCATCGTCCGCCAGCGCCAACGCCACCTGAATCACATTGCTGAGCTGGCGCAAGTTGCCCGGCCACGGGTGGCGATCAAACAACTCCAGCACTTTCGGTTCGAAGCCTCGAGTCTGCTGCACTTCGCGATGCTGGTCCCAGAGCCGCTGAACCAGTGCCGCCTTGTCAGTACGCTCACGCAGCGGCGGCAGCTCCAGATTCAGCCCGCTGATCCGGTAATACAAATCCTGACGAAAGCGCCCGGCCAATACTTCGTCGCGCAAATTGCGGTTCGTCGCGGATATCAGTCGCACATCCACCGCATGCAATTCGCTGCTGCCTAACGGCTGCACGCAACGCTCCTGCAAAACCCGTAACAGACGAGCCTGAACCGGCAGCGGCATGTCGCCGATTTCGTCGAGGAAAAGCGTGCCCTTGTCCGCCTTGCGAATCAGACCGATGCTGCCTTTATGGTGCGCGCCGGTGAATGCGCCTTTTTCATAGCCAAACAGCTCTGACTCCACCAGTTCGGCCGGAATGGCTGCACAGTTGACCGCGATCAATGGCTTGGTGGATCGGGAGCTGGCGTTGTGCAGCGCTTTGACGAACACCTCTTTACCCACACCGGTTTCGCCATGAATCAACAGGGCAATGTTTTTCTCAAGCAGCCGTTCGGCCTGGCGCACGGCTTTGTCGACTCTTGCATCTCCAAGGCTGACCGCCGACAGAGGGACGCCGTCGTGCGATACCGGTTTCGGTGCGGGCTGAAAAGCGTGAATGTTTAGCGGATTACGTTTGGGCCGTCTCAATACGCCATGAAATCGGTTGTTGCCCGAGGCCAGTAGCGAGAAGGGCAGGCCTTCAGGTTGATTGAGCAGAAAAGCCGTCGGGTTATTGAACAGCGCCTCGATACTGGTCCGCATCAGGCTGACCCCCAACAAATTGTCGGCGCGACGGTTCGCGCTGATGATCCGCCCGCTTTCATCAAATATCAGCAAGCCTGCCCACTGGCTGTCGAGGTTGTTCAGTCCGGTGTTGAAGGTCAGCTGGAAGTGGCTGTCCTGAAACTGGTCGAGGATCAGTCGGTTCTCCACCGACTGACTCATCATTTTCACCATGCCCAGCGTGTGGGAAGGCGGCAGGAAGCTATCGCTGGAAACATCCAGTACCGCAACCAATCGTCGCGCCGCATCGTAAATCGGTGCCGCCGAGCCGGTCATGAAACGGTTGGCTTTGAGAAAGTGTTCGTTGTGCTCGATATGTACGGCCTGTTCGCAGACGAGCGCAGTGCCAATGGCATTGGTTCCCGTGGCGCTTTCGATCCAGCTGGCGCCTGCCATGAAACCATGCGCGTGGGAGGGTTCGACAAAACGCTGGGTGCCCCACGACTTGAGCAACTGACCACGATTATCGGCCAGCATGATCAGGCAGTTGGAATTACTGAGGATGTTTTCGTAAAACGGCAGGACTTCCTGGTGGGTGGTGTGCACCAGCGCCTGATGGCGCTCCAGTAACTGCGATACCTGATCCGTCGGCAACTGGCCGAAAGAGGGTCTGGACTGATGACTCAGACCAAAGTCCCTACAGCGGGACCATGAGTCTCGGATGATGGCGTCATGAGCAACGGATGCACGGTGTATGGCCATGGTGGATCCTGCATGTATTTTTATTTTTCTTATTGATCTGGCACGGGCGTCCAATCCCGTGCGTGCGTCCAGTGTCGCTCAGGATTGTTCAAAGTCAATGTTCAGTTTGTTCAGGTGTTCAGTTTTTATTGTTCACTTTTGTTCAGCACTGAACGCTCGTAAGGCCCGTTATATCGGGCCGAGGCTCTATCTCGGGCCTGTGCGCAGCAATGCCCGGTTTGGCACGATTGTCGCTATCTCCTGACAAGAATTCGCGCACACCCTGAATAAGAACTGACAAAAAAGGGCAAGCCATGTCTCTAACGCTGGAGCACGTCAGCCGTGTGGTCGACGGCCAAACCTGGATCGACGACGCATCGTTGAGTTTCGAACCCGGTTCTTTTAATGTCTTGCTGGGCCGTACACTGTCCGGCAAGACCAGTCTGATGCGGCTGATGGCCGGGCTGGACAAGCCTGATCGGGGTCGCATCCTGATGAACGGCAAGGACGTCACGCGGACGGCCGTTCGCCATCGCAATGTGTCGATGGTGTATCAGCAGTTCATCAATTACCCGAGCATGACCGTTTTCGAGAACATTGCCTCGCCATTGCGTCAGGCCGGTGTCGCCGCTGACGTGATCCAGAGCAAAGTGCTGGAAACCGCGAAGATGCTGCGCATCGAGAAGTTTCTGACCCGCTATCCACTGGAGCTGTCCGGTGGTCAGCAGCAGCGCACTGCCATGGCCCGGGCGCTGGTCAAGGATGCCGACCTGATTCTGTTCGATGAGCCGCTGGTCAACCTCGACTACAAGCTGCGCGAAGAGCTGCGTCAGGAAATGCGCGAGCTGTTCGAAGCACGCCACACCATCGCTATCTACGCCACCACTGAACCCAATGAAGCCTTGGCCCTGGGCGGCACGACCACGGTGCTGCATGAAGGCCGGGTGATTCAGAGTGGCCGGACGCCGGAGGTTTACCACCAGCCGCAAACCGTTCTGGCAGCAGAACTGTTCTCCGAGCCGCCGATCAATTTGATGCCTGGTCGTATTCAGGGCAGTGAAGTCAGCTTTGCCAATTTCGTCCATTTCCCCCTCAACGTTGATCTGCGCAAGATCGGCGATGGCGAGTACCGCTTTGGCGTTCGCCCCAGCCACCTGAGTCTGGTGCCATCCAATGATGATGATCTTGAGCTGGCAGTGACGGTAGAGCTGGCGGAAATCAGCGGCTCTGAGACGTTTCTGCATGTGCGTAACGAGCATTTCCCGCTGGTGCTGCACTTGCCGGGGGTACATGCCTACGACGTTGATGCGTCGATTCGGGTGTACATTCCGACCCATAAATTGTTTGTGTTCGATGAGCAGGGTCGCCTGATTCAGGCACCCGGCTTGCGTATGGCGAGGGTTGCCTGATGGCCGAGATTCGACTGCAAAACCTCGCTCACAGCTATAGCAAACATCCGAACGGGCCAGAGGATTATGCGATTCGTGAGATGAGCCATATCTGGGAGCAGGGCGGGGCGTACGCGCTACTGGGGCCTTCCGGGTGTGGTAAATCGACTTTGCTGAACGTCATTTCCGGGCTGCTCAGCCCTTCCGAAGGCCAGGTGATGTTTGACTCCAAAGTGGTCAACGACTTGTCGCCGGAGCAGCGCAACATCGCTCAGGTTTTCCAGTTTCCGGTGGTCTACGACACCATGACGGTGTACGACAATCTCGCCTTTCCCTTGCGCAATCAGGGCATGGACGAGAAGAGGATTCAAACCAAGGTTCATGAAATTGCCGATGTGCTGGACCTGCAGCCTTTACTGAAGAAAAAGGCCCGCAACCTCACCGCTGACGAAAAGCAGAAAGTCTCCATGGGTCGTGGTCTGGTGCGTGATGACGTGTCGGCGATTCTGTTCGACGAACCACTTACGGTGATCGACCCGCATTTGAAGTGGAAGCTGCGGCGCAAGCTCAAGCAGATCCACGAGCAATTCAACATCACCATGGTTTACGTCACCCATGATCAGCTCGAAGCTTCGACCTTCGCTGACAAGATCGCAGTCATGTATGGCGGTGCGATTGTCCAGTTCGGTACGCCACGAGAACTGTTCGAAAAACCACGCCACACATTCGTTGGTTATTTCATCGGTAGCCCGGGGATGAATCTCATTGAAGTCACCCCGCAAGCCGGCGGTGTGGGCTTTGGTGATGCTCATCTGCCGCTGTCCGAATCCATGCAGCAGCTCATCGCCGAGAAAAAATGGACCAGCCTGAAAGTCGGCATCCGGCCCGAGTTTGTGCATGTCTGGGACGGACCGGTGGACGATGCGTTATGCGCTGAGGTCAGTCATGTTGAAGACCTTGGCACTTACAAGATTTTGACCCTGCGCCTCGCCGGGCAAGCCTTGAAAGTGCGGCTGCAGGAAGACAAACCGGTACCCGTGGGCCAGGCCTGGATCAGCTTCCCAAGCCAGTGGCTGATGGTCTATGCGGACGAGTACTTGCTGGAGTCAGGCCATGAATAATAAGGTTCAGAACAACAAGGCGTGGTGGTTGGTATTGCCGGTTTTCCTGTTGGTGGCGTTCAGCGCCATTATCCCGATGATGACCGTAGTCAATTATTCGGTGCAGGACATCTTCGATCAGTCCAGCCGTTACTTTGTCGGCACCGACTGGTTCAGGCAGGTCCTGCAGGACCCGCGTCTGCATGACTCGTTACTGCGTCAGTTCATCTATTCCGCGTGTGTGCTGCTGATCGAGATTCCGTTGGGGATAGCTATTGCGCTGTGCATGCCGAGTAAGGGGCGCTGGTCCACGGTCTGCCTGATCGTCATGACCATTCCGCTGCTGATTCCATTTAACGTCGTCGGCACCATCTGGCAGATTTTTGGGCGTGGCGATATTGGTTTGCTGGGCTATACGCTCAACAACGTTCTGGGCATCAATTACAACTATGCGGCCAACGCATCGGACGCCTGGGTGACGGTGTTGATCATTGATGTCTGGCACTGGACATCGCTGGTTGCGCTGCTTTGCTATTCCGGCTTGCGGGCGATCCCGGATGTTTACTACCAGGCAGCACGCATTGATCGGGCCTCCAGTTGGGCGGTGTTCCGACATATCCAGTTGCCGAAGATGAAAAGTGTGTTGCTGATCGCCGTGATGCTGCGCTTCATGGACAGCTTCATGATCTATACCGAGCCCTTCGTGCTGACCGGCGGCGGGCCGGGCAACTCCACCACCTTCCTCAGTCAGACCCTGACGACCATGGCGCTGGGCCAATTCGACCTGGGCCCTGCAGCGGCATTCTCGCTGGTGTATTTCCTGATCATCCTGCTGGTGTCGTGGGTGTTCTACACCGCCATGACCCATAGCGAAAAGAACTGAGGAGGCGGACATGAATCTGCGCAAAATCATACCGCTGTGGATTTACCTGCTGTTTCTGCTGGTGCCGATCTACTGGCTGGTGAACATGTCGTTCAAGACCAACACTGAAATCCTCGGCGGCCTGACCCTGTGGCCGCAGGATTTCACCCTGGCCAACTACAAAGTGATTTTCACCGACGAAAGCTGGTACAGCGGCTACATTAATTCTCTGTACTACGTTTGCCTCAATACCGTGATCTCGCTAAGTGTCGCCTTGCCCGCCGCTTATGCGTTTTCCCGCTATCGTTTTCTGGGCGACAAGCACCTGTTCTTCTGGCTGCTGACCAATCGCATGGCACCGCCTGCGGTTTTCCTGCTGCCGTTCTTCCAGTTGTATTCGTCCATCGGCCTGTTCGATACCCACATTGCCGTCGCGCTGGCTCATTGCCTGTTCAACGTGCCATTGGCGGTGTGGATTCTGGAGGGCTTCATGTCCGGTGTGCCCAAGGAGATCGACGAAACCGCCTACATCGACGGGTATAGCTTTCCCAAGTTTTTCGCCAAGATATTTGTGCCGCTGATTGGCTCGGGTATCGGTGTGACGGCGTTCTTCTGCTTCATGTTCTCCTGGGTTGAGCTGCTGCTGGCTCGCACCCTGACGTCGGTCAACGCCAAGCCGATTGCGGCGGTGATGACGCGTACGGTATCGGCTTCGGGGATTGATTGGGGTGTCCTGGCGGCGGCGGGGGTGTTGACCATCCTGCCGGGCATGCTGGTGATCTGGTTCGTTCGTAACCACGTGGTCAAGGGCTTTGCTCTTGGTCGGGTCTGAGGAGTCGAAAAAATGGAGTGGATGTCCTGGACACTGCCCACCGCGATCTTCTTTGGCAGCATTGCGTTGCTGCTGGCAGGGATGACGGTGTGGGAATTGCGCTCGGCCAGTCTTGAGCGTCGTGGTTTTCTGCCGATTGCCACCACCCGTGGCGACCGACTGTTCATCGGGCTGTTGGGTAGCGCTTATCTGCATCTGCTGGTGATCGGCGCGACTGACTGGAGTATCTGGGTTGCTTCAGGGATTTCTCTGGTGTGGCTCCTGGTAGTAATGCGGTGGGGTTAGAGAGCGGATGGGCGCAAATGCCTGGCTGATCCGCCAAGTGGTATTCGAAGCGGGACTACATAAGAAACAACACTGGAGGTGTCTATGTTCAATAAGAAAAACAAGCTGCGACATAGCGTGACGCTGGCGACAATGGTGATGCTCAGCGGATTGAGCGTTTCGGCATGGGCCGATCAGTATGAAGATGCGGCCAAGAAGTGGGCGGCCAGCGAGTTCAAGCCGAGCACGCTGTCCGATGCCGAACAATTGAAAGAACTGGAGTGGTTCATCAAGGCTGCCGAGCCGTTTCGCGGCATGGACATCAAGGTGGTTTCCGAAACCTTGACCACCCACGAGTACGAATCTAAAACCCTGGCCAAGGCGTTCACCGAAATCACCGGCATCAAGGTCACCCATGACTTGCTGCAGGAAGGTGATGTGATTGAAAAGCTGCAGACCGCCATGCAATCGGACAAGAGCATTTACGACGGCTGGGTGAATGACTCCGACCTGATCGGTACCCATTTCCGTTACGGCAAGGCGATGTCCCTGACCGATCTGATGGCCAGTCCGGAAGGCAGCAAGGTCACGTCTCCAACGCTGGATCTGAAGGATTTCATCGGTACTTCGTTCACTACAGCACCGGACGGCAAGCTCTATCAATTGCCCGATCAGCAATTCGCCAACCTTTACTGGTTCCGCGCTGACTGGTTTGACCGCGCAGACCTGAAAGCGAAATTCAAGGCCAAGTACGGCTACGAGCTGGGCGTGCCGGTCAACTGGTCGGCGTATGAAGACATTGCCAAGTTCTTTAGCGAAGACGTCAAGGAAATCGACGGCAAGAAAGTCTACGGCCACATGGACTACGGCAAGAAAGACCCATCACTGGGCTGGCGCTTCACCGATGCCTGGTTCTCCATGGCGGGCAGTGGAGACAAGGGGCTGCCTAATGGTTTGCCGGTGGACGAGTGGGGTATTCGCGTAGAAGACTGCCATCCGGTGGGTTCCAGCATTACCCGCGGCGGCGACACCAACGGGCCAGCAGCTGTGTTTGCAACCCAGAAATACATCGATTGGCTGAAAGCCTACGCACCGCCTGAAGCCGCAGGCATGACGTTCTCCGAATCCGGGCCGGTACCTTCCCAGGGCAACGTTGCTCAGCAAATATTCTGGTACACCGCTTTCACGGCTGACATGACCAAGGCGGGTCTGCCAGTCATGAACGCCGATGGCACGCCGAAATGGCGTATGGCGCCTTCACCGAAAGGCCCGTACTGGAAAGAAGGCATGAAGCTGGGTTATCAGGACGTGGGTTCCTGGACCTTCCTCAAATCGTCTGACGAGAAAAAACGTCTGGCCGCCTGGCTCTACGCGCAGTTCGTGACGTCGAAAAGCGTTTCCCTGAAGAAAACTATCGTGGGCCTGACGCCGATTCGTGAGTCGGACATCAATTCCAAGGAAATGACCGCACTGGCACCCAAACTCGGTGGTCTCGTAGAGTTCTACCGCAGCCCGGCCCGCGTGCAATGGTCGCCTACCGGGACCAACGTGCCGGATTATCCGAAACTTGCTCAGTTGTGGTGGAGCCACGTTGCAGAGGCTGTGACCGGTGAGAAAACCGCACAGCAGGCACTGGACGGTCTGGCCAAGGATCAGGATGCGATCATGACGCGTATCGAGCGCTCCAAGGTTCAGGAGGCCAGCAAGTGCGCGCCTAAAATGAATCCGGAAACCTCTGCAGAAGAGTGGTACACCAAAGCCGAGCAGAGTGGTGGCAAGTTCCTGGCCCCACAACGCAAGCTGGCCAATGAGAAACCGAAGGGCGAAACCATTGCCTATTCAGACTTGTTGAAAAGCTGGGAAGCGGCCAAGAAGTAAGGTTGTCGAGGAATGAAAAACGGCACCCTTGGGTGCCGTTTTTTATTGCATGACGCGGCGCATCAACCGTGCAGGGTTTCCGCTGCGTACAGGGTGTTTTCAAGCAGGCAGGCGCGAGTCATCGGGCCTACGCCCCCCGGTACCGGCGTGATCCAGCCAGCGCGGGGCAGGGCGGTTTCATAAACCACATCGCCAACCAGCTTGCCGTCGTCCTGACGATTGATGCCAACGTCGATCACGATAGCGCCTTCCTTGATCCACTCGCCTTTGACCAGCCCTGGCTTGCCAGCCGCCACCACCACCAGATCGGCCCGGCCAACGTGGCCCGCCAGGTCCTTGGTGAAGCGGTGGGTCACGGTCACGGTGCAACCGGCCAGCAACAGCTCCATGGCCATCGGGCGACCGACGATGTTGGAGGCGCCCACAACCACGGCGTCCAGGCCATACAAATCAATACCGGTGCTTTCCAGCAGGGTCATGATGCCTTTAGGTGTGCAGGGGCGCAGTAGCGGAATGCGCTGTGCCAGACGACCGACGTTATAAGGATGGAAGCCATCCACGTCTTTGTCCGGGCGAATGCGCTCCAGCAACAGGGAAGCATCCAGATGTTCGGGCAGTGGCAATTGCAGCAGTACGCCGTCGATGTTCGCGTCGTCATTGAGGCGATCGATCAGGCCGGTCAGTTCTGCTTGTGACGTCTGGGCGGGCAGGTCGTAGGCCTGAGAGACAAAGCCGACTTCTTCGCAGTCTTTACGCTTGTGCGAGACATAGACCTGGGAAGCGGGGTCGCTGCCCACCAGAATCACTGCGAGGCCGGGTGTACGCAGGCCTTGCTCGCGACGTTCGGCGACCCGTTTGGCGATCTGCTGACGCAGGTTGGCTGCGATCGCTTTGCCGTCGATTAGTTTTGCAGTCATTACGCGTGATTAACCATCGAGAGGGATCGGAAAAGAGCGCGCATTCTCGCATGTCATCGCGCGTGGGCAAAGGCGCTTGGTCTGCATATTCTCCTAACTCCTTTATCTAACTGAATTTTTTTCTAAAAAAGAGTTGACGACCTTTAGGGTCGTCTATAAGATTCGTCGCACTTGCCGGGTACAACCCAGCACTGGTTAAGCTGGCACTCATAACCAAGTCGATGTTTAGATGAGGTTCGGTGTTGAATCAGGCGGAGCGGTTACTTAGCTCAGTGTGATTAAAAAGCCTTTTAATTTGTAATCGTTAAAGAGTACAGATTATATAAGTGCCCGTAGCTCAGCTGGATAGAGCATCCGCCTTCTAAGCGGATGGTCGCAGGTTCGAGTCCTGCCGGGTGCGCCATTAAGGCAGCTTTGGCAAGTGCAAGTAAGATGTCACGGTTACATGCAATATGGTGGGCGTAGCTCAGTTGGTAGAGCACGGGATTGTGACTCCCGTTGTCGAGGGTTCGATCCCCTTCGTCCACCCCATATTTAGAAAGGCGCCAGACTTATAATCTGGCGCCTTTGCTTTAAAAGCTTGTACGCGGATGTGGTGGAATTGGTAGACACACTGGATTTAGGTTCCAGCGCCGCAAGGTGTGAGAGTTCGAGTCTCTCCGTCCGCACCAGGATTAAACGCGTCACAGCTGCTATGCGGTCGTGACGTTTGAAAAAAAGCCGCCTAGTGCGGCTTTTTTTGTTTCAGGATTATTGTTTTTCGTCTCGCTGACCGGCCAGCCTGGCTGCCGTCGGTCGTGCGGGGTGTGCTTCGCGGAATGGAATCGACGCTGAGGCCGGGTGCGTGACGCCTTGTGCAAGGCCGTGCCAGACGCGTTTCGGTCGGTCGAGAGTGGCTGCGGTTACCTGTCGCTGATCGTCTGATTCCTTCCTTTATATGCGCCCTTTTTCAGTAGGGTGACTTCTTGAGTTTGACCCACTAGAATGCATGCCCTTGATTCTGGGGTCGGAAACGCCGGCTAACGTCTGTGCAACGAGGAATATCCATGCAAGTTTCTGTTGAAAATACTTCCGCTCTTGAGCGCCGCATGACCATTGGCGTGCCTGCCGAACGCATCGAGACTGAAGTCAACAAGCGTCTGCAGCAGACCGCACGTAAAGCCAAGATCCCTGGCTTCCGTCCAGGCAAAGTGCCTATGAGCGTGATCCGTCAGCGTTATGAAGACGGCGCGCGTCAGGAAGCACTGGGTGATTTGATCCAGGCTACTTTCTATGAAGCTGTGGTTGAGCAAAAGCTGAACCCGGCTGGCGCACCTGCTGTAGAGCCAAAGACCTTTGAGAAAGGCAAAGACCTGGAATACATCGCTACTTTCGAAGTGTTCCCGGAATTCACCGTTGCCGGTTTCGATTCCATCGCCGTTGAGCGTCTGTCTGCAGACGTGGCTGATGCCGATCTGGACAACATGCTGGAAATCCTGCGCAAGCAGAACGTTCGTTTTGAAGTGGCTGATCGTGCTGCCCAGAACGAAGACCAGCTGAACATCGATTTTGTTGGCAAGGTTGACGGCGAAGTATTCGCTGGCGGCTCCGCCACTGGCACCCAGTTGGTACTGGGTTCCGGCCGCATGATCCCTGGCTTCGAAGACGGCCTGGTTGGCGCCAAGGCTGGCGAAGAGCGTGTTCTGAACCTTACCTTCCCGGAAGACTATCAGAACCTTGAGCTGGCAGGTAAAGCTGCCGAGTTCACCGTTACTGTCAACACTGTTTCCGAGCCTAAGCTGCCTGAGCTGAACGAAGAGTTCTTCAAGCAGTTCGGTATCAAGGAAACCGGCATCGACGGCTTCCGCACCGAAGTTCGCAAGAACATGGAGCGCGAGCTGCGTCAGGCCATCAAGTCCAAGGTCAAGAATCAGGTAATGGACGGCTTGCTGGCCGCCAACCCGATCGAAGTGCCAAAAGCCTTGCTGGAAAACGAAGTGAACCGTATGCGCGTTCAGGCTGTTCAGCAGTTCGGTGGCAACATCAAGCCTGATCAACTGCCGGCCGAGCTGTTCGAAGAGCAAGCCAAGCGTCGCGTTGAGCTGGGTCTGATCGTTGCTGAAGTGGTCAAGCAGTTCGACCTCAAGCCTGATGACACCCGCGTTCGCGAGATGATTCAGGAAATGGCTTCTGCTTACCAGGAGCCTGAGCAGGTCGTGGCCTGGTACTACAAGAACGAGCAGCAAATGAACGAAGTACGTTCGGTTGTGCTTGAAGAGCAAGTTGTGGATACTGTTTTGCAGAAAGCTAGCGTGACCGAGAAGTCGGTCTCCTACGAAGAAGCAGTCAAGCCGGTGGAAGCACCACAAGCTGACTGATCTGTTTTTTCGTTAGAAAACACCTACAAGCCAGCCTTCGCGCTGGCTTGTGCGTATTCAAGAAATGACTATTTGGGAGTGAATGCGAGACATGTCCCGCAATTCTTATATTCAGCAGCACTCTGACATCCAGGCCGCCGGCGGCCTGGTCCCGATGGTTATCGAGCAGTCCGCCCGTGGCGAACGCGCCTATGACATCTATTCGCGCCTTCTCAAGGAGCGAGTGATCTTTCTGGTAGGCCCGGTAGAAGACTACATGGCCAACCTGATCTGCGCGCAACTGCTGTTCCTTGAAGCGGAAAACCCGGACAAGGATATCCATCTTTACATCAACTCACCGGGCGGTTCGGTGACGGCTGGCATGTCGATCTACGACACCATGCAGTTCATCAAGCCGAACGTATCGACTACCTGTATCGGTCAGGCGTGCAGCATGGGCGCATTCCTGTTGACCGCAGGTGCTCCGGGCAAGCGTTTCTGCCTGCCGAACTCCCGCGTGATGATTCACCAGCCATTGGGCGGTTTCCAGGGCCAGGCTTCGGATATCGAAATCCACGCCAAGGAAATCCTTTTCATTCGTGAGCGTCTCAACACGCTGATGGCCAAGCACAGCGGGCACACTCTGGAAGAGATCGAGCGTGACACCAACCGCGATAACTTCATGAGTGCAGAGGCTGCTCGTGAGTACGGCTTGATCGACGAAGTCATCAGTCAGCGTCCCGCTTAATTAAGCACCTCAAATAAGGCTGGTCGGCTGTTCTGATCACTTGCGGGCTTGAAAAAGCCCGCAATAGCCTTCATCTTGTGTTGCAAGCCTATCGGATTTGGATCGAACGAATGACTGACACCCGCAACGGCGAGGACAACGGCAAGCTGCTCTATTGCTCCTTCTGTGGCAAAAGCCAGCATGAAGTACGTAAGTTGATTGCCGGCCCCTCGGTCTTTATCTGCGACGAGTGCGTCGACCTGTGCAATGACATCATCCGCGAGGAGGTGCAGGAAGCCCAGGCCGAGAGCAGCGCGCATAAATTGCCTTCGCCTAAAGAAATCAGCGGCATCCTTGATCAGTATGTAATCGGTCAAGAGCGTGCGAAAAAGGTTCTGGCCGTAGCGGTGTACAACCACTACAAGCGCCTGAATCAGCGTGACAAAAAGAATGACGACGTCGAGCTCGGCAAAAGCAACATTCTGCTGATCGGCCCGACAGGCTCGGGTAAGACCCTGCTTGCCGAAACACTGGCCCGCTTGCTGAACGTTCCATTCACCATCGCCGACGCAACCACCCTCACCGAGGCGGGTTATGTAGGTGAGGATGTGGAGAACATCATTCAGAAGCTGTTGCAGAAGTGCGACTACGATGTAGAAAAGGCCCAGATGGGTATTGTCTACATCGACGAGATCGACAAGATCTCGCGCAAGTCTGATAACCCGTCGATCACCCGGGACGTTTCCGGTGAAGGCGTGCAGCAGGCCCTTCTCAAGCTGATCGAAGGCACGGTCGCTTCCGTTCCGCCTCAAGGTGGTCGCAAGCATCCGCAGCAGGAATTCCTTCAGGTTGATACCCGTAACATCTTGTTCATCTGTGGTGGTGCGTTCTCTGGTCTGGAAAAGGTTATTCAAAACCGCTCCACCAAAGGCGGTATCGGTTTCAACGCAGAAGTACGCAGCAAGGAAGAAGGCAAGAAGGTTGGCGAATCCCTGCGTGAAGTCGAGCCTGACGATCTGGTCAAGTTCGGTTTGATTCCGGAATTCGTGGGTCGTCTGCCGGTTCTGGCAACGCTGGACGAGTTGGACGAAGCTGCGCTGATGCAGATTCTGACCGAGCCGAAGAACGCGCTGACCAAGCAGTACGCCAAGCTGTTCGAGATGGAAGGTGTGGACCTCGAGTTCCGTACCGACGCTCTGAAGTCCGTCGCTCGTCGTGCGCTTGAGCGCAAGACAGGCGCACGTGGCCTGCGCTCCATCCTCGAAGGCGTTCTGCTCGACACCATGTACGAGATTCCATCGCAGACTGATGTGAGCAAAGTGGTGATCGACGAAAGCGTAATTGAAGGCACGTCCAAGCCGCTGTTGATCTACGAAAACAGCGAGCCACCTGCCAAGGTTGCGCCCGACGCGTGAGTGATACTGCTGCATGAATAAAATGCTGCACAAATAGAGAGGGGCCTTCGGGCCCCTTTTTGCATTTCCTGCTTAAAGGCTTGTTTTTTCAGGTGTCTACCCCCATCTTGGACTCAAGCTCATTCCAGTCCACGGCCACATGGCCGCCGTAGAGGCGAAATCATGAAAACGACCATCGAATTGCCTCTCTTGCCATTGCGCGATGTTGTGGTGTATCCGCACATGGTTATCCCGCTGTTCGTGGGGCGCGAGAAGTCTATCGAAGCCCTGGAGGCGGCGATGACAGGCGACAAGCAGATACTGCTGCTCGCACAAAGAAATCCTGCTGACGATGATCCTGGTGAAGACGCTCTTTATAACGTCGGCACCATTGCAACCGTATTGCAACTGCTCAAGCTGCCTGACGGCACGGTCAAAGTGCTGGTCGAGGGCGAGCAGCGCGGATCCGTTGATCGCTTTATCGAAGTTGATGGCCACTGCCGGGCCGAAGTTACCCTGATCGATGAGGTCGATGCGCCTGATCGTGAATCTGAAGTGTTCGTGCGTAGCCTTCTGGCGCAGTTCGAACAGTATGTCCAGCTGGGCAAGAAAGTCCCTGCTGAAGTCCTGTCTTCACTCAACAGCATTGATGAGCCTGGTCGTCTTGTCGACACCATGGCGGCGCATATGGCGCTGAAGATCGAGCAGAAGCAGGAAATCCTCGAAATCATTGATCTGCCAGCCCGCGTCGAGCATGTGCTCGCGTTGCTGGATGCAGAAATCGACCTGTTGCAGGTTGAGAAGCGTATTCGTGGCCGCGTCAAAAAACAGATGGAGCGCAGTCAGCGCGAGTACTACCTGAATGAGCAGATGAAGGCCATTCAGAAAGAGCTCGGTGACAGCGAGGAAGGCCATAACGAAATCGAAGAGCTGAAAAAGCGTATCGATGCTGCCGGTCTGCCCAAAGACGCTCTGACCAAGGCCACTGCCGAGCTGAACAAGCTGAAGCAGATGTCGCCGATGTCTGCAGAGGCAACGGTGGTTCGTTCCTACATCGACTGGCTGGTTCAGGTGCCGTGGAAGGCGCAGAGCAAGGTTCGTCTGGACCTGGCTCGCGCTGAAGACATCCTTGATGCCGACCATTACGGTCTGGAAGAGGTCAAGGAACGCATCCTCGAATACCTCGCCGTGCAAAAGCGCGTGAAGAAAATTCGCGGTCCTGTTCTTTGCCTGGTAGGGCCGCCAGGTGTGGGTAAAACCTCCCTTGCCGAGTCCATTGCCAGCGCAACTAACCGCAAATTTGTCCGCATGGCCTTGGGTGGCGTGCGTGATGAAGCTGAAATTCGTGGTCATCGCCGGACATATATCGGTTCGATGCCAGGAAGATTGATTCAAAAGATGACAAAGGTTGGGGTGCGCAACCCGCTGTTCCTGCTCGATGAAATCGACAAGATGGGCAGCGACATGCGTGGCGATCCGGCTTCTGCACTGTTGGAAGTGCTGGACCCGGAGCAGAACCACAACTTCAACGACCATTATCTGGAAGTCGATTACGACCTTTCCGACGTGATGTTCCTGTGCACCGCGAACTCGATGAACATCCCGGCGGCGTTGCTCGACCGGATGGAAGTCATCCGTTTGCCAGGCTACACCGAAGACGAAAAGATCAATATCGCCGTCAAATACCTCTCGCCAAAACAGCTGCAGGCCAACGGCTTGAAGAAAGGCGAAGTGGAGTTCGACGAAGAAGCGATCCGCGACATCGTGCGTTATTACACCCGTGAAGCGGGCGTGCGTAGCCTCGAGCGTCAGATTGCGAAGGTGTGCCGCAAGGCGGTCAAAGAGCATGCTCAGGAAAAACGCTTCGCAGTTCGTGTGACGGCCGACATGCTTGAGCACTTCCTCGGTGTTCGTAAATTCCGTTACGGTCTGGCTGAACAGCAGGATCAGATCGGGCAGGTGACTGGTCTTGCGTGGACGCAGGTGGGTGGCGAATTGCTGACCATCGAAGCCGCTGTAGTCCCAGGTAAAGGGCAACTCATCAAAACCGGTTCGCTGGGTGATGTGATGGTTGAGTCGATCACCGCTGCGCTGACAGTCGTGCGCAGCCGCGCCAAGAGCCTGGGAATCCCTCTGGACTTCCATGAGAAGCGTGACACTCACATCCACATGCCGGAAGGGGCCACCCCTAAAGATGGTCCTAGCGCAGGCGTAGGCATGTGCACGGCCCTTGTTTCAGCGCTGACACAGATTCCGGTCCGTGCTGACGTGGCAATGACCGGTGAAATCACCCTTCGCGGACAGGTTCTGGCGATCGGTGGCCTCAAGGAAAAACTGCTGGCTGCACACCGTGGTGGTATCAAAACGGTGATCATTCCAGAGGAAAACGTGCGCGATCTGAAAGAGATTCCGGACAACATCAAGCAGGACTTGCAGATCAAGCCGGTTAAATGGATTGACGAAGTCCTGCAAATTGCGCTGCAATACGCCCCGGAGCCCTTGCCGGATGTCGCTCCCGAGATGGTTGCGAAGGATGAAAAGCGCGAGTCTGACTCTAAGGAAAGAATTAGCACGCATTAGTCTGGACGGCCTTTCTTGACAGCTTTTTGGAGCCCTTGTTATAAAGCGGCTCTTCTAAGCGCCTGTAGGCCATTCAGCGCTCGTTTTTGCTACACCAAAAAAACTTAGAAACATACTCAAAATAGAGATAAGGGGACTTAGAGTGAACAAGTCGGAACTGATTGATGCTATCGCCGCATCCGCTGATATCCCGAAAGCTGCTGCTGGCCGTGCGCTGGACGCAGTAATCGAATCCGTCACTGGCGCTCTCAAGGCTGGCGACTCCGTTGTACTGGTTGGTTTCGGTACCTTCTCCGTTACTGATCGTCCAGCACGTATCGGTCGCAACCCTCAAACGGGTAAGACGCTGGAAATCGCTGCTGCCAAAAAGCCAGGTTTCAAAGCCGGTAAAGCACTGAAAGAAGCTGTCAACTAAGTTCTCAAAGCCTTTGCCCAACCGATCAGGATTCACTCTGTATCGGCAGCGAAGCGGTAGTGCGGCTGGTCTGAATCCGGCCTGACACACCCGGGTCGTGGGTTTCAGCCCCGTCCGCTTCGCCAGTTACGAGAAGGCGCATCCTCGGATGCGCCTTTCTTCTATCCGCTTTCTACCCACGCTCCGCGGTTGGTTAGTCAGTACAACCGTTTTGGGGGACGCATGCTGCAGAACATCAGGGACAATTCACAAGGCTGGATTGCCAAGACCATTATCGGAATCATCATCGCATTGATGGCGTTGACCGGATTCGATGCGATTTTTACCGCAACCAGTACCGCTCAGGATGCTGCCAAGGTCAACGGTGACGAGATCACCAAGACCGAGCTGAGCCAGGCGATCGATATGCAACGGCGTCAGCTGGTGCAACAGTTGGGCAAGGATTTCGATCCTGCTCTGCTCGATGAAAAAATGCTTCACGACTCGGCCCTGAAAGGTCTGGTTGATCGCAAGCTGTTGCTTCAAGGCGCCGACAACGCGAAGTTCTCCTTCTCGGAAGCTGCGCTGGATCAGCAGATTTTGCAGACGCCTGAGTTTCAGGTAGACGGCAAATTCAACGCTGACCGTTTCGATCAGGTAATCCGTCAACTCGGCTTCACCCGGATGCAGTTCCGCCAGATGCTGGCTCAGGAAATGCTGATCGGTCAGGTCCGTGCCGGTGTTGCCGGTAGCGCATTTGTCACGGATGCTCAGGTAGATGCATTTGCCCGTCTGGAAAAACAGACGCGCGATTTTGCTTCGCTGACGCTGACTGCCGATGCCTCCGCTGTCAAAGTGACCGACGACGAAGTCAAGGCTCACTACGACGAGCACGCCAAAGAGTTCATGAGCCCCGAGCAAGTGGTGCTTGATTACGTCGAGCTGAAGAAGTCTGACTTCTTCGACAAGGTGAAGGTCAAGGACGAAGACTTGCAGGCGGCTTATCAGAAAGAAATTGCCAATCTCGCTGAGCAGCGTCGTGGCGCGCACATCCTCATCGATGTGAACGACAAGATGACTGACGAGCAGGCCAAGGCAAAGATTGAAGAAATTCAACAGCGCCTGGCCAAGGGTGAAGATTTTGCCGCGCTGGCCAAAGAGTTCTCTCAGGATCCGGGTTCGGCATCCAAGGGTGGCGATCTGGGCTACGCAGGCAAGGGTGTCTACGATCCGGCCTTTGAAGAGGCGCTGTATGCGCTGAACAAGGACCAAGTGTCGGCACCGGTGCGCAGTGATTTCGGTTGGCACTTGATCAAGCTGTTGGGCGTTGAAGCACCTTCAGTGCCGAGCTTTGCCAGTTTGAAAGAGAAACTGACCAATGATCTGAAGTCGCAGCAAGTCGAACAGCGTTTCGTCGAGGCTGCCAAGCAACTCGAAGACTCCGCGTTCGAAGCATCCGATCTGGCTCAGCCGGCTCAGGATCTGGGTCTGAAAGTGCAGACGACTGCGCCGTTCGGTCGTGAAGGTGGTGAGGGCCTGACGGCTAACCGTGCGGTCATTCAGGCAGCTTTCAGTCCGGAAGTGCTGGAGGAGGGCTCCAACAGCAGCGCGCTGGAGCTGGATCCTGAAACCATTCTGGTGGTCCGCTCCAAGGAACACCGCATGCCGGAACAGCTGCCTCTGGAAGCTGTAGCCGCTGCGATTCGTACCAAGTTGGTCAAAGACCACGCTGCTGAAGCCGTCAAGGCCAAAGGCGAAGCGCTGTTGGCTGGTCTGCGTGACGGCAAGACGCCGCTCGCTGCCAAGCAGGATGGTCACAGCTGGAAAGTGATGGAAGCGGTTACTCGCGGTCAGGAAGGTGTAGATCCTGCCGTACTGCAAGCGTTGTTCCGTATGCCCAAGCCTGAAGGCAAGGACAAACCGGAATTCACCAGCCTTTCGCTGGCCGATGGCAGTTTCGTGATCGTTCGCCTCAATGGCGTCAACGAGGCTGCACCGGCAACGGATGCAGAGAAATCCCAGTACCGTCGCTTCCTGGCGTCGCGTGCCGGTCAGCAGGATTTCGCTGCTTACCGTGCACAGCTGGAAAGCAAGGCCAAGATCGAACGCTTCTGATGGTTTGATTTTTGCGCTAGTAAAGAAGGCCGCTCATTGAGCGGCCTTTTTTGTTCGCTTTCGAAGGTGTATTGCCGCAGGAAAACGCCCCTCGTGCGCCTACAGATCAAATGTTTGCTGCGCGACAGCGCGGTGTCAGTGACACCGGGGCGGCACCTGCAGGGCTGGGTTCAATCCAGGATTTGCATTTTTTGACAGGTGCTCCCATTCAATCCACGAGGTGCGATTTCAACATTTCGAATCTGCAAAAACTCTCGCCGCGCCCACAGCTGTACTGCTGCCTTCAATCAGGTTGACCCACTGACGCATTCGTTTAAGGTGCTTTTACTGGATTAAAAGGAGAATCTCATGCGTATTGGCTTGGTCGGCTACGGCAAAGGCGGGCGCTATTTTCACGCGCCATTGATCGCCAGTCTGAGAGAGGCGACCTTTGTCGGCGTCGTCACTCGATCGGCAGAGCGGCGGGCTGAGCTCGCCCAGGATCATCCAGGTGCCCAGGCGTTTGACAGTCTGGCCGATCTGGTCGCTGCAGGTGTTGATGCCGTAGCGATCTCTACACCCATGGCTTCCAGGCCAGACTTGATCCGGGAGGCTATTGAGTCAGGCGTTGCTGTGGTCAGCGACAAGCCCTTTGCTGCCGATGCGGCGCAGGCTCAGGCGCTGGTGGAACTGGCCGAGCGCAAAGGAGTGATGCTTAGCGTTTACCAGAACCGTCGCTGGGACTCAGACTTTCTGACCATGCGTAAACTGATCGACGAGGGGAGGCTGGGTGAAATCACCCGCTTTGAATCCCGGGTTGAACGCTATTCGCCTAAATCGGTAGGTAAGGCTGCGGGTGGAGGCATGTTGCGCGATCTGGGCAGCCATCTGGTGGATCAAGCGCTGTTGCTGTTCGGACCGGTGGCGAGGGTTTACGCAGAGCTGGAGTTCTCAGCCCCCGATCAACCTTTCGATCATCAGTTTTTCGTCTCCCTGACCCATGCAAATGGCGTGGTCTCGCATTTGTGGGGCAGTTGTCTGCAAAACGCTCCAGGGCCGCGATTCCGGGTCAACGGGTCCGGCGGCTGTTACACCGTCGAGGGCCTGGACTGTCAGGAAGAGGCCGCGTTGGCGGGGCTGACGCCAGAGTCGGAAGGCAAGCGCTGGGGCGTTGAAGATCAGCAGCGTTGGGGCTGGTTTTTACAAGGTGAACACCGTGAGCGTGTCCCTACGGAGCGAGGCTGTTGGCCGGAGTTTTACCAGCAACTTCAGGCTGCTCTTGCAGGTGAGGGGGTTAATCCGGTCAATCCACACGACGCGGTCGCGTCGGCAAAGGTGCTCGATGCTGCGCGGTTGAGTGCGCTGGAAGGGCGAGTCGTAGGCTTATAGGCCTCAGGCATCCCCCTACCTAATGGCGAATGGCTTTACCTTGATGGCCATTGGCGCTTATATTCGGGAAATCATCAAGGAAGTGGGCATCATTCAGGGCAACTTCGTTCGCACGAGCTGACCAGGACGCTGTCGAATCGCTGCTAAAGGGCCAATCCGGGCCCTTTTTGCTTTGCCGGATTTAATGGAGTGCGGTGATGGCTGGCGTTTATTTGTCGGCTAATTGGCGCTTGTTTAGCAAATGAGTTGCCGACTGCCCAAGGCGGCCTTAGACTGCCGCCCCTCGTAAATTGAGTGCCAGGTGGCGCTTGGAGACTATGGCGCTTTTACGGCATCGCAGAGCCGCTCCTTAATTCGCCTTAATGCACGTTTTTTTTATAGAGAAATCAATGACAAAGGAAAAGTTGCTGGCCATGCCGGCCGATGACTACATGAATGCCGAACAGCATGCTTTCTTCGTCGAGCTGTTGCAGGGTATGAAGGTTGAAATCCACGAGCGCATCGAGCAGAGCCGCATTGCTATCGAGAGCCTGGATACGCCTGCCGATCCTGCCGACGCTGCTTCAGTTGAAGAAGAGCGTCACTGGCTGGTCAATGTGATCGATCGTGATCAGCGCATGCTTCCCCAGTTGGAAATGGCGTTGTCACGCATTGCCGATGACAGCTTTGGCTGGTGTGACGACAGCGGTGAGCCGATTGGTCTCAAGCGTCTGTTGATCAGCCCGACCACCAAGTACTGCATCGAGGCGCAAGAACGTCACGAGCAGATCGACAAGCATCAGCGTCAAGCCTGATCATGCAGGGCGGTGGGGCCTTATGGCCCCGCCGCCTGTTTGTTCTGCGACGTAAAGCAACTCATACCGCTATGTCCCGGTTTCATCCTCTTCTGTGTTATCCCTCGCCTTCCCGATTGCCAACGCGTAATCAACCTGTTTTCAGCAACCACACTTCTGTTGATCGCCCACCCGTTCAGACCCGAAAGCAATATTGAGTCATGGCGAAAAGCCTTTATCTGGCGTCTAATGCAGACACAATAAAGATAAGCATGACGGAGTCGCGCAAATGGTCGCAAACGGAACTGTGGTCAATTCAACGCCTGAGCATCAGCCCGGGAAGGTATCCGGCAATACGCTGCGCGCTTGGTTGATACCTGCATTACAAAGTCTCGCGCTGGGATGTCTCTTCATCGCCATGGGACTTGTTGAGGTGTCGACTTATCTTGCGGTGCCATTGGCGCTTTTGTTTATCTGGCTGCCGCGCTTATTTTCAAACGGACCCCAGCCTGTGAATGCGCAGGACGGACGCGCCGAGATCAATCGTCTGACCCGAGACTTGTCGCGTTCTACCAGCCATAACGCGTTATCGGCTGCAGGCGTGGCGTTTTCCGTGAAGCAACTGGCCAGCCGGCTGAAGTCGCAGCTCAGTGCTGCGGAAAAGATTGTCTCCAGCGCCGATGTAATGATCGCGACCGAGCAACAGGCTGCTCAACTCAGTCAGTTGGCGCTCGACGCTTCCGTGAAGATGCGGCAGAGCAGCGAGGCAGGTAGAGGCGTGCTGGGCGAGTCAATCACCCGTATGCACTCACTCAGCAAGCGTGCGGTCAGCAGTCGCCAGTTCATTGAAGAGCTAAGCCAGCGAAGTGAAGAAATCCAGCGCGTGACGCTGGTGATTCAATCCATCGCCAGTCAAACCAATCTGCTGGCCCTTAACGCGGCCATCGAGGCGGCGAGGGCGGGTGAGCATGGCCGCGGCTTCGCCGTAGTCGCCGACGAGGTCCGCGGGCTGGCAGGACGTACCGCCAGCGCAACCGAGGAAGTCGGGCAGATGGTCGCCGATATTCAGAACCGTACTGTGCAGGTGGTTGAACAGATCCGTCAGTTGTCGTCCGATCTGGACAGTGGGGTCGGTCAGGTCGAGCTTACCGGCCAGCACCTTGAGAACATCGCCCGGCTGGCGGCCGGGGTTGAATCGCAAATAGGCGAAATTGCGCAGGGTGCCGAGACCAATCAGGAGCAACTGTCCAGCTTGTTTGTTGCGGTACAGCAGATGCGCAGCGATCTGGCGATCAGCGACGAGCAGACGCGCAAACTGGCTGATGCTGCGGTACAGATGGAAGGTCAGGCTGAAACGATCAGTGAACGCCTGGCGGAGGTTGGGCTGGACGACTATCACCAGCGTGTCTACGACCTGGCCCGGGAGGGGGCCAGTCAGATTGCGGCAAAATTCGAAGCGGATGTCGACGCAAACCGGATCACGATGAATGACTTGTTCGACCGTAGCTATCAGCCGGTCGCCAATACCCGGCCCGCCAAATTCCAGACCCGCTTTGATCGTTACACCGATGAGGTCTTGCCTGCGATTCAGGAGCCTGTTCTGTCACGTCATGACGGTCTGGTTTTTGTCATTGCCTGCACCCCTGAGGGTTATGTGCCCACCCATAACAAAGCCTTCAGTCAACCGCTGACAGGCGATGTCGCTGTCGATACGGTGAAAAGTCGCAGCAAGCGCAAATTCGATGATCGCACCGGTATTCGCTGCGGCAGTCACCAGCAGGCGGTACTGCTGCAAACCTATACCCGTGACACGGGTGAGCTCATGCATGATTTGTCCGTACCTATTATGGTCAAAGGGCGTCATTGGGGTGGTCTGCGGATGGGCTATAGGCCACAAACGTAACTATCTCTGATTCGCGAACTGTCCAGGCAGGCGATTGAGAAATCAGGCTTTTGTAAAGCACGTCTCATGTTCGGGTTGCCTATTATTGTAAGACTTTGTTGTTTTAATCTTTCAGGGCTGTAGGAGGTTTCTGAAAGTGTTGTGCCCACGTTGACGAAAGTTTATTGCTGCGCAAGATGCTTATATCAAGGTTTTTTAATTGATTTAACGCAGCTTGATGACCTGCTGCGCAATAGGCGGATATGTGATGAAAAATACAAGGAATGTATTGATTGCACAGGGCGCTTCGGGAGCTGCAACACTGGGGGTGACCGTACGCGTTGGCGTGTTCTTCGATGGTACAGGGAATAATCGCAGCAACAGCCAGATCGGAGCTGATTGCCGGGCCATGGCCGAGATCAGCGCAAATAAACATATTGCTGAATGTGGTGGGAGGCACAGTGACCCAAACAGCAGTTACAGTAATGATCTAAGTAACATTGCCAGATTGGCGGATCTCTACTGCAATCGACCCGTCGCTAGTAACCTGGGTGACGGTCTTAAAGTGTATTGGCCCATTTATGTGAGCGGGATTGGCACTTTATCGGGGGGGCGTGATTCAGTCTGGCCTGGACAAAGCTTTGGCCGCGGTAGAACCGGCGTTATTTCCAAAGTCTCACGGGCGGTCGAGAAGCTTGGGGCTCTCCTGACGACATTTTCCCAGCACAACCCTGGCTGTTTTATCAGCACTCTGGAACTGGACGTATTTGGTTTCAGTCGGGGGGCTGCTGCTGCCAGGCATTTTGCCAATGAGGTGCTCAAGGAAGATAAAGGCGAGCTGGAGCCCATGCTCAATCGGCGTCGAGTGCCACTGAGTCCTGGCTTTTCCTGGCAGAACGGCAGCGTCAGAATGAAAGTGATCGGCCTGTTTGATACCGTTGCAGCAGTTGGCGGTATCCGGGATATGGGGAATCTTGGAGACGCCCACAATGACAAAGTTAATCTCTACTTGCCCCCCGGGTGCGCCGAGCAGGTTTTGCATCTGGTCGCCCGCGACGAGGAGCGCCGCAACTTTGCGCTCAACAGTGTCCTGCCACATTGGCCAATGGAAATTGTGCTGCCGGGAGTGCATTCGGATATCGGCGGTGGCTACCATCCGCAGATGATCGAGAAGGTACTGTTGACCCGACCGATCTGGAGTTTTGTAGAGGGTGCGACTCCCAACGAATCAACCCAGGCCTGGCAGCAGGCGTTTGCAGAAATGAAGGGCATGGATCAGGCTGCGTTGATTGATCCAAAAGACGCTGAAGCTTCACTGTCTATAGCCTGCAAGGAACGCCCGACCAAAGGACCTTACAACAGGGGCGTCGGCAAGGCGGTGATGGCTGCTGTTTGCTTGCAGCGTCAGGTGTTCGGACACCTGTCCAGAGTCCATCTGCGTGTCATGCATGCGCTTGCGTGTGATGAAGGCGTTCCTTTCAACCCCATTCCTGGCTCACAGGATTTCCTGATCCTGCCTGAACTGCAAGGTGTCGCCCGCAAGCTGATTGCCTATGCACGAGGGGCGGCTTACTCACTTGATGCAGAAGAGGAACAAATGCTGCGTCATCGTTACATCCATCGATCTGCGCACTGGGATGCATTGATCGACAGCCGTCACAAATTCAACGACGCTCTGTTTGTGCATGCGCCGCAAAGTGGGGGGCGTGTTCGTTGGCCGAATCAGGAGGGGCGAGGTTAGTTTCACTGGAGATCTTATAGCTGCAAAAGCAATGGCCCCGGTTAACCGGGGCCATTGCTTTTGCGAGAGTTTACTTGGCTTCGTGGAGCAGCGCGTTCAACTCGTCAACTACTGGTGCCCAATCGTCATCCAGCAACAATGTCTCTTTAAGATACTTGCCTTGCTGCGGCGTCCAGAACTCTGCCTCGGATACCTTGACGTCACCAGGCAGCGGACCATGCTCATCAACAAACGCATCGATGCTCTCCTGGTCTGAATTCAGGCCCAGTTGTTCAAACAAGGTGGCCAGGGTCGGTGTTTCCAAATCCATATCATCTCCTCGGCGGGCTTGACCCGATCTGTCGGTTGCACGCTTGAAGCTGCGTAAAGCATCTGAGCGTATCCATGACCCAAGAGTTCGACGCAAATAGCGTCAGGTGTTCAATGCGCCGGCATCAACGGCATCTTTCAGTTCCCTGGCTGACTCCTGGGCCGCTTTGGCGGCCAGGTCTGCGGTTTTGAACCAGCGGTCTTTTTCTACCTGATGACAGGAAATGGTATTTACAGATTGCTTGGCGCGCATGACGATGACGGCCTGAAACTCACCCTCTACTTCTCTGGATTCACCCCAGATAAAAAACTCGCCGATATCAAATTCAGTCACTGCTTATCTTCCCCTGGATGACGAGTTGCTTTCGACCTGAGCTTGCGTGCGCAGGACAGCATTCTTGATGCAGGCGAGTATGGCAGTTGTTGACCGTCGCTGGCCGCCTTTAGTCGCAGCAATTAGAAATGCTCTGTCGTCTCGCATGAAGATTGGAGTAGGAATGTGCCCTGAAGGGCGAGGCATAATGCTCTTCTTGTTGTCTGAATGGACTACATCTGTCGATATGCACAAAACGGATATAGGCGGCAGGCATCTCCAACCGGTAGAATCCACCGAATGCCAGCGCTCATCGCGCTTTCGGTATCGTCGACGTTCTCTGCACAAGCACCCCTGGCCTGGGTTGGCGGTGCCATGTGGCTGCAATTGCTGCAAGAGCACGCAAGGGAACTGCCCGTCTGATGCGCTACAACAAGGTAGCGATAGCTTTTTCTGACCGTCCGGTTGTCTCCGGACGGGATCATTTTCAAGTTGGGGGTTTTAACTTTGGCAGTAAGTAATCTGGAGACACACGCGCTGTTCGTGCTTGGTGATCTGCGGGCGAAGTTGGTAAAACAGTTCCAGTCCCGTTTTGTTTATGTCTGCGAGCAGTCTGCTGAAGGCATTTACATCGCTGAAATCGATACTGAAACAGCGCTGGTTGTCGACGACAAGCCGCGGCTTGAGCTGAAGGTCGGCGATCATTTTCGCGCAGCCGTATTGCCCAGCCGAGAAGGCGGAAAATTCGAAATCAAGTTTCGTGAAATCAAACTGACCGTCTATGGCCTTGGCGAATATGCCTATGTCGATATTCCTGAAGGGCACGGTATCGTGTTCAAGGAAGGTCAGAGCATCATGATGGTCTTTGCAGCCCACGAGCAATTGCAGGGCGGATTGACCAAGACCCTGAAGACTGCGACCACCAAAGCTGCAAAGTGGCGCAAGGGCGAGCTGACCTTCAAGGCCAGCGAGTAAACCCGGCAGGCAGCGACTCAGCTGCCGCTGGAGTCACCTTGCTGACCACCACTGCTGACTTCCGGTGGCACATCGTCGCCCGCCATGCGCTTACGAAACAGCCCGGTGCGGGCGAGCAGCAGAGTGGTCACCGGGACGGTGATAGCAAGCAGCACCGGAATCAGCCACGCGTGGATCACCGGTTCTGACTTGAGCGCCGAGAAGTACACAATCGAGGCGAGCGCAACACACCAGGCACCCAGTGTCGAGGCCAGCGCAGGCGGATGCATGCGTTGAAAAAAGTCCTTCAGGCTCAGCAAGCCCAGTGCGCCGGTCAGGGCGAACAGACTGCTGGCGATCAGCAGTATGGCGGTGAGGATTTCGACCCAGAAGGGCAGCACCACTGTCGAGTTCATTCGATCACTTCTCCACGCAGCAGGAATTTGGCCAGGGCAAAAGAGCCGACAAAGCCAAACAGTGCAATCAACAAAGCCGCCTCGAAATAGGTATCACTGGCATAACGAATGCCCAGTACCAGCATCATCAGCATGGCGATGATGTAGAGGTAATCCAGAGCCAGTACCCGATCCTGAGCCGAGGGGCCCTTGAACAGGCGAATCAGGGTGAAGACCATGGCCAGAGCGAAGATGAACAAGCTGGCCAGAATGGCATTGCCGAGCAAGGCACTCATTGGAAAATCTCCATCAGCGGGCGCTCATAGGTAGTTTTGAAATGCTCGATAAACTGCGCCTCATCTTCCAGATCGAAAACATGCATGAGCAGTACGCTGCGGTCCAGCGCAAGTTCTGACCAGACGGTCCCTGGAACCACCGTGGTGATAATGGCCAGGGCTGCCAGACCATTGGCGTTGTGCAGGTCCAGCGGGACTTTTACAAAGGCCGAGCGCGGTGGGCGTCGCTTTACATTCCAGACTCTCCAGCCCACCTCCAGATTCGAGCCAATGACATCGCGACCCACCAGAAAGAACAGTTTGAAGATCACGCCCGGTCGTTTGATGCTCACAGGCAACGGGCGAAGTGGAGACATCAGCAGAGGGGCGAGGAAACCCAGCACGGCTGCCAGAATCAGATTGCCGGGACTGATCGAGAGATTCAGTACCAGCCACAGCACCGCCAGTGCAAGGGAGAACCACGGAGCAGGGAAATAACGCTTCATGGTTGCACCGCCGAGACTGCAGTGTCACTGACCGGCCCGGGCAACGGCCGGGTGGCCATTACCGACTGAATGTACTGTTTGGGTTCGTGCAGCGCGGCGGCCGTGTCGCGGGTATAACGCAGCAGTGGTTCGGCCTGGAATGTCAGGGTGATACACAAGCCCAGCAGGATCACGATGGGCACGCACTCATAGTGCCGCAGCAGCGGCGAAGGGCGTTCCTGTGGTGTCCAGAAGCGCTGGATGCCGATCCTGGAGAAGGCCATCAGCGAAGCAAGGCCGGAGAAAATCAGCAAACCCACCAGCAACCAGCCCTGGCTCGAAATCGTTTCGTCCTGGGCCACATCCAGTCCAAGCGGGTTAAGCAGCGCGCTGAGCAACGTCAATTTGCCGATAAATCCGGAAAGCGGCGGCATGCCGATGATCAGCAAGGCGCAGGCAATGAAGCTCAAGCCAATAAATGCCACGGTCATCGGGATTACCTGACCGACCACGGCTTTCTGCTGGTCATCAAGGTTGGTGCCTGGCGGTGGATTCAATGATTCCACGGTCCGCGGTAACTGGTCGGCATCGTCTTCCAGTGGCAACTCATTGGCTGAGCGCGAGCGTTCGATGAGTTCAGCGATAAGAAACATGGCGCTGAGTGCCAGGGTCGAGCTGACCATGTAAAACAGCGCGCCTGCTGTGAGGCTTGGCTGGGCGAAACCGATGGCGGACAAGAGAATGCCGGCCGAGACGAGAATGCTCAGCGCTGCCATACGCTCCAGGCGTTGTGCCGCGATGATTGCCACTGCTGCGGTAAGAATTGTTGCCATACCGCCATAGATCAGCCAGTCGCCGCCAAAGAACGCAGAAGGGCCAGCCTGCACTGAAAACAGCAAGGTCCAGAGCCGCAGCAAGGTGTAAATGCCGACCTTGGTCATGATCGCGAAAATAGCTGCCACGGGCGCACTGGCGGCGGAGTAGGCGGGCACCAGCCAGAAGTTCAGCGGCCACATGCCAGCCTTGGTCAGGAATGCCACCGCAAGAATCGCGGCGCCGGCGTGCAGCAGGCCCAGATCGGCCTCCGGTACCTGCGGAATCTTGATGGCCAGGTCAGCCATGTTCAGTGTGCCGGTCACGCCATAGATTAGGGCGGCGCCAATCAGGAACAGCGAGGACGCCAGCAGGTTGATCGCAATGTAATGCAAGCCTGCGGAGACGCGGGCACGGCCCGAGCCGTGCAGCATCAGGCCGTAGGAGGCCGCGAGCATGACTTCAAAAAACACGAACAGGTTGAACAGATCGGCGGTGAGGAATGCCCCATACAGGCCCATCAGTTGAATCTGGAACAAGGCGTGGAAGCTGGAACCGGCGCGGTCCCAGCGAGCCAGGGCGAAGAGCAGGGCGCACACACCGACGATGCCAGTCAGCACCAGCATCATTGCCGACAGGTGATCCACCACCAGCACAATGCCAAACGGGACTTCCCAGTTGCCGGGCAAGTACACGCCGATTGAGCCCGTGGTGCCGGTTTTCTGTACCCACATGAACAAGGTGACGGAAATAGCCAGGCCGAGGATGCTCGAAAGCAGATTGATCCGCGCTTTGAGCGGGCGGTGTTTCTCACCGAGCCAGAGCATGATCGCAGCCGTCAACAACGGCAGCAGAATCGGTGCCACGATCAGTTGATTCATCAACGTCATTCTTTGGGCTCCCGGCCGTCAACGTGGTCGGTACCGGTCAACCCTCTGGATGCCAGCAGCAGCACCAGAAACAGCGCGGTCATGGCAAAGCTGATTACGATGGCGGTCAGCACCAGTGCCTGGGGCAGCGGGTCGGTGTAATTCAGCAGGTCCTGAGGAACGCCGTCCTTGATGATCGGCTCCCGGCCGATGAACAGGCTGCCCATGCTGAAGATGAACAGGTTGACGCCGTAGGACAGCAGGCAAAGGCCCATGACCACCTGGAAGGTCCGCGGACGCAGGATCAACCAGACGCCCGAGGCCGCCAGTACGCCGATGGCAATCGCGATAACTTCTTCCATCAGGAGGCTCCTTGTTGTGCGGCGACAATGTCGGCGATTGGGTTCGGCACCGGTTTGGGCAGCGAAGTAGGTCGGTGGCTACGCACCGACTGGTGCGCCAGTGCCGTGAGAATCAGCAGTGTCGATCCCACGACAACCGCGTAGACCCCTACATCAAAAAACAACGCGCTCGCGACATGGATATCGCCCAGCAACGGCAGGTCCAGATGCGCGGTGTGGGTGGTCATGAACGGATAACCCAGGAACATCGAGCCCAGACCGGTGCCAATCGCGAACAACAAGCCGGTGCCCATCCAGCGCAGTGGCCGCAGGCTCATCTGAGCCTCCACCCACTGCGTACCCGCGACCATGTATTGCAGAATAAAGGCCACGGACATCACCAGACCGGCGACAAAACCGCCCCCCGGCTGGTTGTGCCCACGCATGAACAGGTACATCGAAATCACCACAGCAATCGGCAGCAGCAGGCGCACCAGTACTGCCGGAACCATCATGAAGCCCAGCGCGGTATCACTGGCGCTGCGCGGATTGACCAGGTCAGTTACCACATCCGGAGCCAGCAAACGCTGCTGGGCGGGTAACGGAATACTTTCCTTGGGCGGACGGAAGCGGCGCAGCAGGGCAAACACAGTCAAGGCCACAGCCGCCAGCACGGTGATTTCGCCGAAGGTATCGAAACCCCGGAAATCCACCAGCATCACGTTCACCACGTTACTGCCACCGCCTTCGGGAATGGCGCGGCTGAGATAGAACGAGGAAATGGTGTTGGGCGTCGCACGCGTCAGCATCGCGTAGGACAGCAGCGCCATGCCACCGCCGACCAGTGCCGACAGAATGAAGTCGCGAACCCGACGATTTCGTGCACGGACCCGGCTGCTGAGCGAAGGCGCCACGTTCTCGTTACGTCGTGGCAGCCAACGCAGCCCCAGCAGGATCAAGACTGAGGTGACTACTTCCACCACCAGTTGTGTAAGGGCCAGATCGGGTGCGGAGAACCAGACGAATGTGACGCAGGTCATCAGCCCGCAAACACTGACCATCACTACGGCCGCCAGGCGGTGGTACTTGCCTTGCCAGGCCGCGCCCAGTGCACAGGCGATTGCGATCAGCCACAACGTGACGAAGACGCCCGAACCCGGAATCTTCGGCCGGTCGCCCCACGTCAGGCCACTGAAATACATCGGGATAAAACCGCCAATCAGTGCTGCCAACACCACCAGAAATAACTGAGGTTGCAGGCGACGGGTACTGATGAGACTTTCGAAACGCCGTGCCCAGCGGGTCATGATCACCAGCGAACGCTCGAAGAAGCGCTTGCCGTTCATGCGCTGCACCAGCGGCGGGCCAGTGAAGCGGTTCTGTTTGAACGAGTTGCGCAGCAATAGATAGAGCAGCACGCCGCCAGCCATGGCAATCAGGCTCATGATCATGGGGGCGTTCCAGCCATGCCAGATGGCCAGGCTGTACTCAGGTAGCGTTCCGCCCACCACAGGTTGCGCGGCAGCCGCGAGCAGCGGTGCCACGGATTGCGAAGGGAAGATCCCGACGATCACACAGGCGATCACCAGAAACTCCACTGGCGCACGCATCCAGCGCGGAGGCTCATGAGGTGTGTGGGGCAGATTGGTCGCTTTCGGACCGAAGAAGACATCGACGGTGAAGCGCAATGAATAAGCAACACTGAACGCCCCGGCGATGGTGGCGATCACCGGCAAAGCCATCTCTACCCAGGCCGAGGAGCTGACGAATACTGTTTCAGCGAAAAACATTTCCTTGGACAGGAAACCGTTCAACAGGGGTACGCCCGCCATCGACGCGCTGGCGACCATGGCCAGCGTCGCGGTATAGGGAATCAGGGTGACAAGTCCACTCAGTTTGCGGATGTCCCGCGTGCCGCTTTCGTGGTCGATAATCCCTGCGGCCATGAACAGCGAGGCTTTGAAGGTCGCGTGGTTGAGAATGTGGAAGACTGCCGCGACCGCTGCCAGTGGGCTGTTCAAGCCCAGCAGCAGGGTAATCAACCCCAGGTGGCTAATGGTCGAATAGGCCAGCAGGCCCTTGAGGTCATTCTGGAAAATCGCTGCGTAGGCACCGATGATCAGGGTGCAGGCACCTGCACCGCTGACGATCCAGAACCATTGCTCGCTGCCGGAAAGGGCAGGCCAGAAACGCGCCAGTAGAAACACGCCTGCCTTGACCATGGTCGCCGAGTGCAGATACGCCGACACCG
The DNA here is from genome assembly GCF_002699985.1 of Pseudomonas sp. ICMP 561. Classification (GTDB taxonomy): domain Bacteria; phylum Pseudomonadota; class Gammaproteobacteria; order Pseudomonadales; family Pseudomonadaceae; genus Aquipseudomonas; species Aquipseudomonas quasicaspiana. Next base: position 459,737 of record NZ_LKBT01000023.1, read on the forward strand.
GCGTCGGGGCCGCCATCGCGTGGGGTAGCCAGAAGTGGAACGGGAACTGCGCACTTTTGCTTAATGCGCCTATCAGGATCAGGGTCAGCAAGACCGGGTACAGGGCGTGGGCGCGGATCGCTTCGCCTGAGGCCAGCACGCGGTCCAGATCATAGCTGCCCACGACATGACCGAGCAGCATGACGCCTACCAACAGCGCGAGACCGCCTGCACCGGTGACCATCAATGCCATATAAGCACCGCGTCGAGCGTCTGCCCGATGGTGCCAGTAGCCAATCAGCAGGAATGAGAAAAGACTGGTCAGCTCCCAGAAGAACACGATCTGAATCAGATTGCCGGAAATCACCAGACCCAGCATGGCGCCCATGAACGCCAGGAAGAACGCAAAAAACCGCGGCACCGGATCATCCGGAGACATGTAGTAGCGGGCGTATAACGAAACCAGCGTGCCGATGCCCAGCACCAGCATCGAGAACATCCAGGCGAAGCCGTCCATGCGTAGGACGAAATTCAACCCCAGACTGGGTAGCCAGAAATATTCTTCGCGGATCACACCGCCGTCGACGATTTGCGGGTACCACAAGGCAACCTGAATCGCGCCGGTAACGGCCACAAGGCCGGCGAGAATGGATTCAGCGTTACGCGCGTTGTGCGGCAAAAATGCCGCCAGACAGCTGCCGATGAAAGGCAGAAGCAGTAGAACTATCAGAGACATAGGCTTCTAATCTGCAGGGAAATGTCAAGGATCATACGTGCTGGACTGTGTAACACCAAACGCCAAGGTGTCGCAGAATCCTACAGACCTTGTAGGCAGAAGCTGAGTTCTGTTTATTTATAGTCGGATTTTTCGCGTGTTAATTCGTTTCTTTAAACACCGGGTCAGTTCCGGTCTGTTCTTCAGTGGATGCCGTGGTCGATGCAGTGCGGCGTTTCATTTCACTGACGATCACCGCCGCGACGATGAGCGCTGCGCCAATTAACGCGACGCCGGGTAGGCGCTCACCGGCAAGGCGACCAAAGATTCCGGCCCACACCGGCTCACCGGCATAGATTACAGTGGCGCGGGTTGGGGGAACGGTCTTCTGTGCCCAGTTCATGGCCACTTGAATCACTGCGCTCATGGCCCCGAGCCCCACCGCGCTGATAACCAGCATCCAGGAAAAATCCGGCAAGGCCTCGCCCGTCGGTACGATCATCAGGAATGACAGCAATGAAGCGGTAGCCAGTTGCACTACGGTGACCCGGCGCACGTCGACCTTGCCACCGTAAGCACTGATCATGATGATCTCGGCGGCCACTGCAATCGCGCAGATGATCGTCGCTATTTCCCCCGCGCTGAATTGCAGACTTGCTCCGGATGGCCCCGACAGCAAGATCAGCCCGGTAAAGGCCAGACAGATCCCCACGCTGGGCATCAACCCCGGCCGACGTCCCAGTACCAGCCATTGCAGCAGCGGTACGAACGGGACATAAAGCGCCGTAATAAAAGCTGACTGGCTGCTGGGAATAGTTTGCAAACCGATGGTCTGTAATCCGTAGCCAAGCATGATGGCCGCACCGATCGCGACCCCGGCTTTTATTTCAAGCAGGGTCATGCCGCGCAACACGCTTAACGAACACAGCGCGACGATGATTGCCGCCGCTGCAAAGCGCAGGCCTACGAAAAACATCGGGCCGCTGACGGTCATGGCGTGTTGTACGATCAGAAATGTGCCGCCCCACAGCAGGGTGATCAGGATCAGTACAACTTCAGCTTTGCTGATACGGGGCTTGATAGAGGTAGACTTCATGCTTCTCACTGGCGTTTACAGGCTTGCGTGATACATCGACCTGAGTTTTAAAGCTGGGCAGTATACTGCGCAATGATTTCGAGAGAATAAAATATTGAGCAACGATAATTCGCAACGCGCCCCGGTTTTGCAGCACGTCAGTCAAAACGTGCGACGGTTGCGCAACGGGCAGGACATGAGCCAGACCGCGCTGGCGGAAAAATCCGGGGTCAGTCGGCGCATGCTGGTGGCCATTGAGGCGGGGGAGAAAAACGTCAGCCTTGCGACCCTTGATCGCGTCGCCGAAGCGCTGGATGTAGCGTTCAGCGATCTGATTCAGGCTCCTGAGCATCGTGACCCCAGTCGCATCAACGAGGTGGCCTGGGCCGGATCGATACCGGGCAGCCGTGCAGTCCTTTTGGCCAAAGCCACAGCCAGACGTGAAGTCGAACTCTGGGAGTTCTGTCTGGAGCCGGGAGAAACGTATCAGTCCGAGGCCGATCCTGACGGCTGGAGTGATCAGGTTTATGTGGTCGAAGGGCACCTGACCGTCATTCTGGTGGAGCGCACACAGGCAGTCGGTCCGGGGGAGTTTTTCATGTTTGCCAGCAACCAGGCCCACAGTTATCGCAACGACGGGCAGGTCCGGGTGCGATTCGTCCGTAACGTCGTGCTGTGAGCTGTTGCCTGATAAACAGGTAATCAACAGTTGTGTTGGCTCAGCATCTTATTCAATAACGTCGCGCCGCTGATCTGTCGTGAACAGCGGGATTGAGCCGCGGGCACGGGCTGTGCATTGAACGCACTGTTGATATCGACCCCGGCTTGAGATTTTAGAAGAGCGAACCTGATCTATGAGTTCCAGCGACAAACACCCGGCTGACGTTTTGATTATTGGCGGCGGCCTGAGCGGCAGCATGCTGGCGGTTCAGTTGCTGCGCCTGCCGGGCAACCGGCGCATCTCTATCATTGAAACGCGTAGCGAACTGGGCCGGGGCGAGGCCTACAGCGCCACGGAGTTGGGGCATACGCTCAATGGCAACGCGGCGCGCATGAGTGTCGATCCGGACAACGCCGACGACTTGACCCAATGGCTGACGCAATTCATCGCGGAAGGTGGCTGGCCCGAATCCTTTGAGCAGGATGTGCCAGTGGCTGAGCTGTTTCCGCCACGGGGTATTTTTGGCCTGTATGTGCAGCAGCGTCTGGCCGAGGCTCGATCAATTGGCTCGCGTTACGGTTCAAGTGTCGAGCATGTGCGCGGTGAGGTGGTCGACCTGGAAACCCAGGCGCAGGGGGTGACGCTGAGTCTGGCGGACGGTCAGTCCCTGCACGGGCGTTTTGCGGTTTTGGCTACGGGAATGTACGCCGCGTCCCGCACCCCGCAACGGCAGTCCGACGGACTGAATGCTGCTGCGGTAGATCCGTGGGATGTCAGCGCGATGCGGCAACTCGATCCGCAGGCGCGGGTGCTGATCATTGGTTCCGGGCTAACTATGGTCGATGCGGTGGTGTCGTTGCAGCAGTCCGGGCATCGCGGCCCTGTCGATATATTTTCCCGGCATGGGTTGCTGCCTCATGTGCGTCGGCAGCCGCCAGCCTGGGTGGATTTTCTCGGCGAAGATCACACCCTTCGCAGCCCTCGGCAGTTGCTGCGCAAAGTGCGCGAGCAATGTGCGCAGGCGATTGAAAGGGGAGTCGACTGGCAAGCGCCACTGGATACCGTGCGGGCTAACATCGGCCGGTTATGGCATCAGGCCCCGGATGTGCAGCGCCGCCAGTTCGTGCGCCACGTGCGGCCATGGTGGGAAAGCCATCACCATCGCTCACCGCCGCTGAGCGCTGCACTGCTTGCGCAACTGATTGATCAAGGACGAGTGACGATTCAGGCCGCTTCGTTGCAAGGGTGTGAAGTCCTGCCTTCGGGCCAATTACAAATTCGTATTCGACACCGTGGTCAGGGTGAAACTTCAACGATCGTGGGGGATGCGCTGATCAATTCCACGGGCATCGAATACGACTGGCGACGCGTGGATCGGCCTTTGCCTCGACAACTGCTGGCGCGAGGCCTGATTCAACCTGGCCCGCTGGCGCTGGGCATCGCCGCCGACCAGGGCGGAGCGGTGCTGGATGCGCAAGGGCGGGTGTCTGACCGGTTGTTCGCCATGGGCCCGCCATTGCGGGGGCTGTGGTGGGAAAGTACGGCCGTGACTGATGTAGCGCTGCAAGCCAAGGCGTTGGCGGGGCGGTTGGTCGGAACTCATTTGGCTTAAGGCCTTACGCCTATATCGCCGCGGATGCGGCCCAGACCAAGCCCTGCTCCAACAGAGGAGTGCCAGTTGGAGCGAGGCTTGCCCGCGAATCAGTCGGCACGGTACTCCAGAAAACCGCGTCATCGTTCTTCGCGGGCAAGCCTCGCTCCAACGAAGTAACGCCTGTAGGAGCGGCCTCAGGTCCGGCACGATACAGGCGCTGAAACTCTTCAATCCTGATCCAGCAACACCGGGCCATTTCCCTGTTCGCCCAGTTTGTCCCCCCAATTGCGCAACGGGCAGGCTTGCATCGACAGGCAGCCACAGCCGATGCAACCGGTGAGCTGATCGCGCAGGTCTGTCAGGCGCGCGATGCGGTCGTCGAGTTCGTCCTTCCACTGTGCCGACAACTTGTTCCAGTCAGCCGCAGTCGGCGTGCGTTTTTCCGGCAGCGTTTGCAGGGCGGCATGGATGCTGGCCAACGGGATACCCAGGCGCTGGGCGACTTTGATCAGTGCCACTCGCCGCAGCATTTCTCTAGGGTAGCGGCGCTGATTGCCCGCATTGCGCTGGCTGCTGATCAAACCCTTGGTTTCATAAAAGTGCAGGGCAGTGACCGCAACCCCACTACGGGCCGCCAATTGGCCGACGGTCAGCTGCTTGCTGGCAGGGCCAGATTTTTTGCTGGTTGTCATAAGTGACTGCTTGACCTCTAGTTAAGTAGAGGTTTTACCCTTCGAGGCCTCGGTTGGCAATACCGTGTAATCACTCAGCAAAAACAATCCCTGCAGGAGCCAACGTGTTGGCGAGACGATCTGCCTGATGAACCACGTCATGCGTCTCGCGAACAAGTTCATCCTGCTGGACCGGGGACACAGTGCTGTCGCACAGCCAATATGGGGTTCTGTAGGAGTGAGCTTGCTCGCGATAGCGGTAGATCGGTTGAGAAATTATCGCCTGCCCCGACGCTATCGCGAGCAAGCTCACTCCTACAGTAAAAGCAATTAAAAATCAGGTAGTTATATTTTTGTTTGTCGGGAGGTAGTCATGCAGCCAGCAGAAGAAAACCTTTGCTTTAACCAGCTCATTGAATTCACCGTAAGTCCCGCTCAACAATCCGGACTGGTAACGGCCCTGACCGAGCAAGTCGAGCGCTATACCTGCACGTATCCCGGTTTTATCAGTGCCACCGTTCAGGCCAGCGATGATGGCTGCAGAGTGCTTGGGCAGACGCTCTGGCAATCACGGCGAGACAGTGAAGAGGCGCTGCTCAATGCCGAGGCGAATGAGCAGGATTTCATGACGTTGCTGCGTCGGCATCAGGTCAGTGCAGTAACCTTCAATAGCTGGCAGGTCTCTCGGACCATCCGGGCCAGAAGCTGACAGGCAGGGCACTGTTCAGACTGAAACCTGCATCACCCGGTCACCCTGCAAGTTTTCGCCGGGCCGTCGTTTGTTCACCGCCAGTTCCCCGATCTTGATCAGGCGGGTGCGAGTGACATTGCGGGTCAAGCCCAGCAATGCGGCGGTGTGAACCTGGTTGTAGTGACTGAAGCGGTAGGCTGCCCGCAGCAACGCGTCTTCGACTTTTTCGTGCAGCGCCCCAGCCTGCTCCTCGAACAGTTTATGGAAGGCTCGCTCCAGTAGTGCGTCGACAGATTCGTCGTTTGCAGGTTGATCGTCCTGGCGCTCGATACGCAAATTCGACAGACGCAGGTCATCACGTTGAATTAATCCATCACGGCAGATCAGCAGCGTGTGATGAATGACGTTTTCCAGCTCGCGAATATTTCCGGGCCAGCTATAGCTTTGCAGTTTGCGCTCGGCTTCGGCGGTAATCCGGATCGGCCCATATCCCAGCCGAAGGCTGTAGGCGTCGATAAAGTGCCTGACCAGCGGCAGGATATCGCCGGGACGTTCGCGCAACGGTTGCAGTTCGAGGTTGACCACATCCAGTCGGTAATACAGATCCTCGCGGAAATGCCCGGCATTGATCGCTTTTTCCAGCTGCACGTTGGTTGCCGCCAGTACCCTGACATTGATGGGAATACTTTTGCGCGAGCCCAGCCTTACGACCTCCCGCTCTTGCAGCACCCGCAGCAGCTTGACCTGAATCGGCATGGGCAGATCGCCGATTTCATCGAGAAACAGCGTGCCGCCATTGGCCTCTTCGAACCATCCCGCCTTGGCGTTCAAGGCGCCAGTGAACGCGCCTTTCTCGTGGCCGAACAGCTCGGCCTCCACCAGTGACTCGGCAAATGCGCCGCAATTAACGGCAACGAACGGCTGATTACGACGTTCGCTCAGGCTATGGATATGCCGCGCAACCAGCTCCTTGCCGGTGCCGGTTTCGCCAATGATCAATACGCTGGCGTCGCTGGGTGCGACCTGCTTGAGGTGAGCCAGCAACGCTTTTGATTTTGGGTCTTCGAACACCTGGGCCGTGGCGCGGATTGAAGTCGCCAGTGCGGGGTTCGGCGGTAGGGTCAGTAGCTGCATGGTGATCACTTCTTGTATGAGGCAAGCCAGAGCGTTGCCAGCCAGGTAAACGCGATCCCGTGGGAGCGAATTCATTCGCGAAGAGGCCGGTACATCCGCTGGAGATTCGTCGACATCCCACAGGCCTTCCGCTATCCGAAAGCGCGATGTCAGTTCTCACCAACTGCCTATTTCTGCGGCGGCAAATCGTTGGCAATCATTTCCCCGAACGGTCCGGTCAGGTTGGTGATTCCACGTCCGGCCAGGCTGCGATACGGCTCGGGCAGCAACGGGAAAACCAGTTCGGCAAAACGGTAGGCTTCTTCCAGATGCGGGTAGCCGGAGAAGATGAAGCTCTCGATTCCCAGATCGGCGTATTCCTTGATGCGTTCGGCGACTTCCTGCGGATTACCGACCAATGCAGTACCCGCGCCACCCCGAACCAGGCCCACGCCTGCCCACAGGTTTGGCGCGATTTCCAGATTGTCCCGGCGGCCATCGTGCAAGGCTGCCATGCGGCGCTGGCCTTCGGAGTCAAAGCGCGAGAAGGATTTCTGTGCAGCCGCGATCGTTTCGTCGCTGATGTGCTCGATCAGCGTGCTGGCCGCTTTCCATGCTTCTTCACTGGTTTCGCGGACGATAACGTGCAGGCGAATACCGAATGTCACCGTGCGACCTTTACGTGCTGCGCGCTCGCGGACATCGGCGAGTTTTTCGGCTACGGCAGCTGGCGGTTCGCCCCAGGTCAGGTAAACATCCACTTGATCTGCAGCCAGTTCATGGGCGGCTTCGGACGAGCCCCCGAAGTACAACGGCGGATAAGGTTTCTGAATCGGCGGATACAGCGCCTTGGCGTTTTGTACGCGCAGATGTTTGCCTTCGAAATCCACGGCTTCGCCTTGCAAAACACGACGCCAGATCTGCAGGAATTCATCGCTGACTTCGTAGCGTTCGCTGTGATCGAGGAAGCTGCCGTCACCGCGGTTTTCGTCCGGATCACCGCCGGTTACCACGTTGATCAGCAGGCGGCCGCCAGACAAACGATCCAGGGTTGCCGCCATACGCGCCGAGACAGTCGGTGAAATGATCCCGGGACGAATCGCCACCAGATACTTCAGCTTTTCAGTCAGCGGCACCAGCGCAGAAGCGATCACCCAAGAGTCTTCACAGGAGCGCCCGGTCGGGATCAGCACGCCATAGTAGCCCAGATCGTCCGCTGCCTGAGCCACCTGCTTGAGGTAGTTCAAGGTCACCGGACGAGCACCTTTGGTGGTACCCAGAAAATGGCCGTCGCCGTGAGTCGGAAGAAACCAGAAAACATCCATGACAAAACCCTTGAGCCGCATGCGGCGCTGATGTGTTGGATGGCTGTTGCTCAGCCAGCAGTAGGTGGCTAGTTATAAAGGCAAGGATTTATTCCTCAAAAGAACGGATATCCATATTTTTATATCTTTATCGAATATGGCCTGGCTGGGGAACGCTTCGCAGCCTTCGGCAGCTCCTACAGATACTCGGTACTACGCCCATTTGTAGGAGCTGCCGAAGGCTGCGAAGCGGAGGTGCTGACACACCCGGAAAATCAATGGCACACACACTCACGCATGAGTCTCCTAGCCTTTGGACGTTGCTCAAAAAAAGGATGTTTTAGATGACGACAGGATTTCGTGGCCACTACTTACGAAAGGGCCGCTTCTCGCAAGTTGGTTATTTTTATATTTTGACTGCGGTAGTAGAGAACCGTCGGCCTGCTTTCAAGGATTGGCGTGCGGGGCGCCTGGTGGTGGAGCAGTTCCGTTCAGCCGAAGAGGACGGGTTGGTTCGCTCCATGGCTTGGGTTGTTATGCCTGACCATTTTCATTGGCTCGTAGAGCTGCGTCATAAAACCTTGCCGGGATTGATGTGCCGGGTCAAATCCCGAAGCAGCAAATCAATTAAGCGTTCCGGGGACTGGCACGGTCCGTTGTGGCAGCGTGGCTATTACGACCGTACTCTGCGCCATGACAACGACCTGCAAAAAGCCGCCCGCTATATTGTCACTAATCCACTGCGAGCGGGACTGGTTCAGCGAGTGGGTGATTACCCTCTTTGGGATGCAGTCTGGATTTGAAGCCCATACTCCACAACACCCCGTCACTCCCCTCGAAACTTTTGTCCCATCGCCCCGGTCACTCTAAACACCTCATAAAGGGAATCAGGCGATGGCAAGGGCAATCTGGAAGGGCGCGATCAGTTTCGGGCTGGTGCATATCCCCGTCGCGCTGGTTTCGGCGACCTCTTCACAGGGGGTGGATTTTGACTGGCTGGACAAACGCAGCATGGATCCTGTGGGCTACAAGCGCATCAACAAGGTCACAGGCAAAGAGATGACCAAGGAAAACATCGTCAAGGGCGTGCAATACGAGAAGGGCCGCTACGTGGTCCTCAGCGAAGAAGAGATTCGCGCCGCCCACCCCAAGTCGACCCAGACCATTGAAATTTTCGGTTTCGTCGCGGGTGATCAGATTCCGCTGCAAAACATCGAGACACCTTACTACCTTGCCCCCGACAAACGGGGTGAAAAGGTTTATGCATTGCTGCGCGAAACCCTCGTGCAAACCAAAAAAGTCGCGCTCGCCAATGTGGTCCTGCATACCCGCCAGCATCTGGCTGCAGTGATGCCGCTGGAATCAGCCATGGTACTGGTTTTACTGCGCTGGCCGTCGGAAGTACGTGGTCTGGACACGCTGGAACTGACCGATGCGGTGACCGACGTGAAGCTTAATAAAAGCGAGCTGGCCATGGCCAAGCGGCTGGTGGAAGACATGAGCGCCGACTGGACGCCGGAGGACTACCGCGACACGTTCCAGGATCAAATCATGGGGCTGGTGGAAACCAAGGCCCGGGAAGGCAAGCTCGAAAGTGTCGAAACCGAGCCTGAAGACACTGATCGCAAAAGCGCTGATGTCATCGACCTTACCGAATTGCTTAAACGCAGCCTTGCGGGTAAAGGGTCGGTCAGCAAAAAACCGGCAAAACCTGCCGCCAAAAAAGCCGAGCCTGCAGAAAAAGCCCCGGCCAAACGTCGTACACCACCTCGCAAGAAAACCACCAAGGCATCTTGAGGAGTATTGCCTGACGTCGCAGAGGATCATCAATGGCCAAGCAGCCCAGCGAATACGCACGCAAACGTAACTTCGATATCACCAGTGAACCTGCCGAGGCAACGGTCAATGCTAAAAAAGGTAAATCGGCTCACGCCCTGAGTTTCGTGATTCACAAGCACGATGCGCGCAACCTGCACTACGATTTTCGACTGGAGCTGGATGGCACCCTGAAAAGCTGGGCGGTGCCTAAAGGGCCGAGCCTTGACCCGACCCATAAACGTCTGGCGGTCCACGTCGAGGACCACCCGCTGGGTTACGGCAGCTTCGAAGGCAGTATTCCTGAAGGTCAGTACGGTGCCGGTGACGTGATCGTCTGGGATCGCGGAATCTGGCAGCCCCACGGCGATCCGCAGCAAACGTACAAAGACGGCAAGCTCAAGTTCACCCTGGTCGGGGAGAAACTCACCGGTGAGTGGGCGCTGGTCCGCACTCGCCTCAAAGGCAGTAGCGACAAGCAACAGTGGTTGCTGATCAAAGAGAAAGACGAGATTGCCAGACCCGGCGCTGAATACGACATAGTGGCCGATCAGCCGCAAAGCGTGATCAGCGGCAAGCTGGTGGGCAAACCGGCGGCGAGTAAAAAAGCGGCCCCGGCTGAAGCGACGACGTCTAAAACCAAAGCTGCCAATGCCAAAACTGCAAAGACTAAACCTGCAAAGGCCAGCAAGGCCGCGAGCGTCGTGCCTGAAACGCTCGCCCCGCAACTCGCCACGCTGGTGGATGCGCCACCCGCCGGCGACTGGCTTTACGAAATCAAGTTCGACGGTTACCGGATCATGACCCGGATTCTTGACGGGGAGGTGCGGCTGTTCAGTCGTAATGGCAATGACTGGACCGACCGTCTGCCGTTGCAGGCCAAAGCGCTGCAGTCGTTGGGGCCCAAAGACAGTTGGCTCGACGGCGAAATGGTCATGCTCAACGACGAAGGCTTGCCGGATTTTCAGGCTCTGCAAAATGCTTTTGAGGTCGGGCGCAGTAAAGACGTGGTGTATTTCCTTTTCGATGCCCCCTTCATTGAAGGGCAGGATCTGCGGGAAACCCCGGTGGAGGAGCGCCGCGCTGCGTTGAAAAAGCTGCTCGGCAAAAGCCGTAGCAAGCTGTTGCGCTTTTCGGATGCATTCATGTCCCGTCCTAAAGACATTGTCGAGAGCGCAAGCGCCATGGGGCTGGAGGGCGTTATTGGCAAGCGGGCGGGCAGTCTATATCTGAGCAAACGCAACCCGGACTGGATCAAGCTCAAATGCCGCTTGCGTCAGGAGTTCGTCATTGTCGGCTTTACCCAGCCACAAGGTTCCCGCAGCGGCTTTGGTGCATTGTTGCTGGCGGTAAACGGAGACGATGAGGACTCGGGGCTGGTGTATGCCGGTCGAGTCGGCACGGGCTTTTCCGAGCGGACACTCAAACAGATAAGCGAACGCCTGAAAAAGCTGGAGCGCGAATCCTCCCCGCTGGCAAAAAAACTCACCAGTGCTCAAGGGCGTGGCGTTCACTGGATTGAGCCTGACCTGGTCTGTGAGGCGGAGTTTGCTGAATGGACGCGGGAAGGGATTATCCGGCAGGCCGCGTTCATCGCGCTGCGCAGTGACAAGCCTGCCAGTGAGGTCTTTCATGAGTATCCGCAGGCGGCAAAAAAACTCAAAAAGCCATCTCGATCCAAACCCGCAGAGGCTGACAAACCCTCGGTTGTGAGCAAAGGCCGGGTAGTGATTGCCGATGTGAATATCAGCCACGCAGAGCGGGTGATCGATACAGAAAGTGGCGCGCAGAAAGCCGAGCTCGCGCATTACTACGAAGAGATTGCCGACTGGATCCTGCCGTATCTGAAAAGTCGTCCGGTATCCTTGTTGCGCTGCCCGGAAGGTGTCGCGGGCGAGCAGTTTTTCCAGAAGCATTCTGAAAAGCTCGCCATTCCCAACATCAAGCAACTTGAACCCGAACTGGACCCGGGACATGCACGCCTGATGGAAATCGACACCGTGCAAGCCCTGGTGGGCGCTGCGCAAATGGGCACTATCGAATTGCACACCTGGGGCGCGACCAGTGATCGCATCGAGACACCTGACCACTTCGTGCTCGACCTTGACCCGGACGACGCGCTGCCGTGGCGTAGCATGATCGAAGCCACGCAAATGACCCTGGCAGTTCTGGATGAGTTAGGCCTGCAGGCGTTTATCAAGACCAGTGGCGGCAAGGGCATGCACATTATCGTGCCATTACAGCGTCAGGCAGACTGGGAAACAGTGAAAGCATTCGCCAAGGCCATCGCTGAATTCATTGCCAGGCAATTGCCGGAGCGCTTTACCGCGACCATGGGGCCGAAAAACAGGGTCGGCAAAATCTTCATCGATTACCTGCGTAACAGCCGGGGCGCGAGCACCGTGACCGCCTATTCGGCGCGCGCCAGACCTGGATTGCCGGTGTCGGTCCCCGTGGCCCGCGAGGAGCTGGAAGGCCTCAAATCAGCGCAGCAATGGAACATCGGCAATCTGCAACAGCGCTTGCGCAAGCTCAAGGCCGATCCGTGGAAGGGCTATGCCAATCGTCAGCGGATTACCAAAAAAATGTGGAAGCAGTTGGGGGTTGAAGGGCGGTGAGCAGTTCTATTTGATCTGCGGGAGCCGGGCCCAGACCAAGCCCGGCTCCCACAGATTTCCGCAATTCTGTAGGACCGGCTTTAGCCGGGAGGACGTCCGGATAGTCGCTAAATTTCCTCGGCAGAACACCACTCTCCCGGCTAAAGCCGGTCCTACGGGATTGTGGGCGACCATAGAATCTCCCACAGGGAAGGGCGCGCATCTCGTTTGATCTACGCGATTCTGTTACCCGCGCGTATTCGCCTGCTCTGCCGGAAAAAAATGACCCTCCATGCCCATGTTTTTCAGCAATTCCCTGACCGTAGCTTCGATGCCGGACACGGTTGGCTGATCCTCGGTGTCACCCATTTTCACCACCAGGCGACTGCTGTTCTGGTCGTGAGTGCCTTCGCTGAGCATATCGTGGGTGAACACCTGTTCGGCGCGCCATAAACACAGTTCGGTGGATCCACTCAGCCAGATTTCATTGATTGTTCTAAGGTCAGTGGTAGCCAGCTGATCCGCAGTGATCATTTTGTCCATGGTCTTGTACCTGTCAGTGAGTCGATAAAGATCTGACGTGCCGCTGTCGCCCGTCGTTCAACCTTTCGAAACAGTTACCGCTGAACCGGTACTCGTCATTCGAGTCGATCACTCAACGGTGCCAGGACAGGCATCAGCAAAAAAGGGGAACTCCATGACGCACCCTGTTGTTTTTACACGAAGAAAAATACTGACTCTGGCCGCTGGTGCTTCGGCGGTGTTCACTTTCGATTCGGCTGCTGCGCAGTCCAGTCCACCGTCGTTATCGTCACCAACGTCGCCAACTTCGCCCTCGACCCTGGATACAGGAGCAAACACCATGCTGACCCGAGCCATCCCGTCGAGCAACGAACCGCTGCCCATGGTCGGGCTGGGTACTTACCGCGGTTTTGATGTCGCTACTTCAAGTCCGGCCTACAAGAGTTTGGCCGCTGTGCTCGATGCGCTGTTTGAAAAAGGCGGAACGCTGATCGACAGCTCACCCATGTATGGTCGTGCCGAGCAGACCACCGGTGAACTGCTGTCGATACACAAACCCCGTTCTCCTGCATTTCTGGCCACCAAGGTCTGGACCCGCGGTCGTCAGGAGGGGATTCAGCAGATGGAGGAGTCTTTCAAACTGCTGCAGACCGACCGTATTGACCTGATGCAGATTCACAACCTGCTGGACTGGAAAACCCACTTGCCGACGTTGCGTAAATGGAAGGAAGAAGGGCGCATCCGGTATGTCGGCATCACCCATTACACGTCGTCGGCGTATGACGATGTGGAAGCGGTGCTCAAGGCTGAGCAGATGGATTTTCTGCAGATCAATTACGCGCTGGATGATCGTGCGGTCGAGAAGCGAATCCTGCCGCTGTGCAGGGAGAAGGGCGTAGCGGTGATCTGCAACCGGCCGTTTGGCGGTGGTGGCTTGCTAGGCCGGTTAAAGGGCAAGCCTTTGCCCGGCTGGGCTGCGCAAGTGGGTGTGACCAGTTGGGCGCAGCTGGCTCTGAAGTTCCTGCTGGCAAACCCGGCGGTTACCTGCGTCATCCCCGGCACCGGTAACCCGAAATACATGCTGGAAAACGCTGGTGCCGGGTTCGGCCCGATGCTGACCGGCGCGCAGCGTGAGCAATTGATTGATTTGGTGGGGTAGCGCAGTCGTTCAGCAAACGAATGACCGGTAGGAGCCAACTTGTTGGCGAGGCTTTATCTCTGTGTTCGCAGGTCTGGCGTCTCGCGAACAAGTTCGCTCCTACCGATATTTGGTGTGGCTCATGACCTCAGCGATTCACTAGCTTGGCTGGCAGCGCAATTACCAGAAAGCTGCTCAAAATCAGGCACCCGGCGAAGAACCACATGGCGCCAGCGCTGCTGCCGGTGATGTCGATGGCCATGCCCATCAGCGAGTTGCTGACCAGCCCGGCGATGTTTGCCAGTGAGCACGCCAGCGCAAAGCCTGTAGCGGCGGCGCGGCCTTTGAGGAAGGTAGCAGGCAAGCTGAAGAACACTGGCACCGCACCGATAATCGCTGCCGAAGCGATAGCAAACAGCGCCACCGTTGCCACCAGGTTGTGAGTGAAGAATGTGCTGCTTGCCATGGCCACCGAGCCGATCAGGAACGGCACGATGATGTGCCAGCGACGCTCGCGATGGCGGTCCGAACTGGCCCCGATCAGCAGCATGCCCAGCAATGCCGCGATACTTGGCAAAGCGGTCAGGACGCCAATGTGAAAAGTATCGACGACGCCCGCGTTGCGAATGAACGTCGGCATCCAGAAACCCATAGCGTAGGCGCTGAGCAGGATCGAGAAGTCGATACCACCGAGCATCCACACTTTCAGATTGAAGAAGCCATCGCGGAAACTGTGCTTGCTGTCTTTGGCTTCGGCCTCATCCAGACGCAGCTCGCTTTCCAGCAAGGTCTTTTCTTCGGCGTTCATCCACTTGGCTTCATTGTGGTTATTTGGCAATGCCCAGAACGTCAGGATGCCCAGCGCCACACTCGGGATTGCTTCAAGGATGAACAGCCACTGCCAGCCGCGCAATCCGGCCGTCTGATCAAAGTGACCCATGATCCAGCCGGACAGCGGACCGCCGATCACACTCGACAAGGGCAGGCCGATCATGAACAGGGCAATGATGCGTCCGCGTCGATACGTGGGGAACCACGTGGTCAGGTAAAACAGCACACCAGGCAGAAAACCGGCTTCAGCGGCACCCAGCAGAAAACGCAGAATGTAGAACTGCATGGGCGTAGTGACCAGCATGGTGCAGGCCGAGAGCAGACCCCATGTGATCATGATCCGGGCGATCCAGATCTTCGCCCCGACCTTTTCCAGCACCAGGTTGCTGGGCACTTCGAAGAGGATATAGCCGACGAAGAACAGCCCGGCACCCAGGCCAAACGCGGTTTCGCTGAAGTGCAGTTGATCAAGCATCTGCAGCTTGGCAAAGCCAATGTTGATCCGGTCCAGATAGGCAGCCAGATAGCAGAAGCACAGGAACGGAATCAGCTTCCAGGTGATCTTGCGGTACATCGCTTTGATGGGGTCAGCGATGTCAGTCGCCGTGGTATTCACATTCGCAGAGGGCATGGTGGTCTCCTGGCGGAACCTATCGTTTTTGTTTAGCCGCATGTATCAGGCACTTCGGCAGCGCTGGCATGCGGCTTCCAAAGGCAGTGTCAGAAGACTGGAAAGCGCTCTTGCGAAGCGTCTGCCCAGTGGGTTTGGCCAGTGTCGGCCTGACCAGCGCTCTATGGCCTGGTTCTTAACGGCAGTTGCGAGCTTCAAGCTATAAGCTGCAAGAGGCGGTGAGTTCAGCTTTTTTCTTGTAGCTTGGCGCTTGAAGCTTGCAGCTGCTTCATCGCCTCCAACTTGTTAACCACATCCCCATACTTGCTGTCGATATCGAACAGGTTCGCTTCGTGGGGAGCGGGGTGGCGGTCGCCAACACATTCGCGGACCACGATGGTTCGAAAGCCGTGTTGAACCGCATCCACTGCCGTTGCCCGAATGCAGCCGCTGGTCGAGCAACCGGCCAGCACCACGGTGTCGATCCCTTGTGCGTGCAGCATCGATGCCAGACTGGTGCCGAAAAACGAACTGGCGTACTGCTTGCTGATCACCACCTCGTCGGCGTTGGGCAAAACCTCTTCACAGAACGCTGCGAGCGGGTTGCCTTCCACCATGTCTTTCATCACCGGGGCCTTCTTGACCCAGATGCCGCCGTCAGCAAAATGCCCGGCATGGTAGCGGATATTGGTGTGCACCACCGGTATCCCGTTCTGTCTGGCACAGGCCAGCAATTCGACGCTCTCGGCCACGGCACTGACCACTCCCGGTGCATACAACGGCGCGCCTGGTTGGGTGTAGCCCTGCATGAAGTCGATCATCAACAAGGCTGGCTTGTTGCCAAAGCCAATACGCTGACCCCAGACGCCCTGATAGTTGGCATCGGCAGATTGTTGCTCGCTCATATCGTGCACTCCGTTTTCGGTTCCGCTCAAGGCTGCAGATTCAGGCGATGGTTTCACCGAGGAAGTCACCGAAGGCTGCAAAGAACCCTTCCAGATCATCCCAGGGGATCATGTGCCCGGCGTTCGCCACGTGAGCGATGCGCATGTCCGGTTGCAGTTCAAGGATTTCCGCTTCGTCTTCGGCCAGTATCACACCGCCACGGCCTGCGACGATCAGCAGTGCAGGCACCGGCAGCTTTGGCAGGTCCTGATGAAAATCGACCTCATGAAAGTCATTGAAGGCGCGGACGATCGCCGGTTCGTAACAGGTGTGCAGCCATTCGGCGCGCAGTTGCAGTTGCTCATCGGTCCAGGTCGCGCAAAACGCACGCATGGCCTCTGCGTCCATTCCCAGTTGCGCCTGACGAATCGAGTCCACGTACCACGGCAGTTTTGACGGATATTCGCGACGGCCCGGGCCTGAGACGGGTGGGTCAATCAACACCAGCTTTTGCAGGCCTTTAGGTTGGCGCACTGCGCTGCGGGCGATAAAACGTGCGCCCATGGAATGACCGACCAAATGATAGGCATCAAGATTCATGGCAGCAGCAAACGCCGAGATGTCATCGGCGCAGGTGTCGACGCTGTAATCAAGTTCCGGGCCCGTGGAGGAGAGTCCACGCCCGCGGGCGTCCAGCACGTAAGTGTCGAAATGCTGACCCAGCCGTTCAGCAACGAAGCCCCAGGTGATCGCCGGGCTGGTGATGCCTGGTATCAGAATCAGCGCGGGCTTGTTGCTGTGCGCCTGGCCGCCGTAGCGCAAGTAATGTTGACGGATACCGTTGGCCTGGACGTTGCCGCCGTGGATAAAAGTACTCACGCTGGCACCGCCGATTTCAGTTCGTGGCCATACAGGTCGTAACCAAACACCCAGGCCGGATCTTCCTGAGTGCGCAGCCAGGTATTGGCGTTGGAGACGGCTTGAACACGTGAAGCACGGTCCTTGCGGGCGGTTTCGTAGAGGTCGAACGCGGTGCTGTAATCGCTCAGGCCGGTGGCTTGCAGGCAGCGTGTCAGCATCGCGGCGTCTTCAATGGCCATGCCTGCGCCCTGGGCCATGTGCGGTTTCATTGGGTGGCAGGCGTCGCCCAGCAGCACCATGCGCCCGCGACTCCAGATCGGCAGCGGATTGCGATTGAGCAGCGGCCATTTGGTCACCGTTTCGCTGGACTCGATCAACGCCTGCACGGTGGGGTGGTAACCGGCAAACGCTTCGTACATTTCCTCGCGGCTGCTGTCGATCCAGTTACCCTCGAACTCCCAGGCAGGATGCGGCACGCCGGTGACGTAGTAGTACTCATCGCGTTTGCCTGTGGTGTGGTAGACCATCATGTGCCGGTCGGCACTCCACCATTTCACGCAGTTCTCGAACTCCAGGTTGTACTTGCTCAGCACGTGGTTGGGAATCAGCGCCCGGTGTGCTACCCAGCCGCTGTACAGCGGTGCTTCCTGGCCGAGCAACTCTTCGCGAATTTTCGAGTTGATCCCGTCGGCACCGATCACGATATCCGCCTCGGCGGTGGTGCCGTCGGTGAAGCTCAGGCGCACGCCACTGGCGGTTTCCTCCAGGGTGCTCAGGCATTTGCTGAAGTGCACGCTGCCGGGCGCAATGCTCGACATCTGCAAGGCATGCAGGTCGCCGCGATGCACGGTGATGTAGGCCGCGCCGTATTCCTTGCGCGCGAATTCACCCAACGGGATGCGTGACATGTAATCGCCGCTGGCACCGTCACGGCTGAACCAGAAGTCAGGGTGCGAGCCCATGTCGCTGAGCTGTTGTTCGATGCCCATGCGGCGAAAGATTTTCATGATGTTCGGGCCCATATGGATCCCGGCACCGATCCGCGAGAACTCGGGCGCCTGCTCGTAGATGTCGACTTTGAAGCCCGCTTGCTGCAACAGCGTGGCGGCTGCCGCCCCACCCAGGCCTGCACCGACGATGGCTATCTTTTGCGTATCTGGCATGGGCTGTTTCCTTCGTAGCAGAGTCTTTGACGGTCGGGGGTGTTGTTCGTCCCGATGTGTTTTTAAAGTGTATACGCTCTTTTTTTCTCATTGGAATAGCTTTGTTGAAAAAAATAATTCGCGGGTTATTTATCGATGTCACCCAATGTAACCCTTGTTCTATTGGTTTGTGTGAGTGGGTAACAATATGGCGTGGCTATTGCAGACCGCTTCTGATTGATGTCTTATCGTAAATATAGGGTGTACACACTATAAAAACGCACTGACTTGTAGCGCTGCGCCTTTCTTTGGTGCGTGAAGGCGGCGAAAGCAGATACGAAACATCACAGCGTCGAGGCACGACGAAGGAGAAATGAAATGGCGGTAAGCGATTGCGAATTGACCCAGATGTTCGAGCACGTGCTGGCCTTGTCGAAGGTCGATGCGACCCAGAGCGTGGCGGTGCTCAAGAGCCATTATTCAAACCCCAGAACCGTGCGCGCTGCGATGGAGGCTGCTCAGCGTCTGGGCGCGAAGGTGTACGCCGTTGAACTGCCGTCGTTCAACCACCCCAAGGCCATGGGCAACGACATGACCGCTTACTGCGGAGACACCGCGCTGACCGGCAACCTCGCAGCGCAACGGGCGCTTGAGGCGGCGGATCTGGTGATCGACACCATGATGTTGCTGCACTCACCGGAACAGGAGCAGATCCTCAAGACCGGCACCCGGATTTTGCTCGCGGTAGAACCCCCGGAAGTATTGGCGCGCATGCTGCCGACCCTGGCCGACAAGGAGCGGGTCATGGCCGCTGAGCAGGTGCTCAAGGAGGCCCGCTCCATTCATGTTAAGTCCAAGGCAGGCAGCGACTTCCGGGCGCAGCTTGGGCAATATCCGTCCGTCACCGAGTATGGGTTTGCCGATGAGCCGGGGCGCTGGGATCACTGGCCCAGCGGCTTTCTGTTCTCATGGCCGAATGAAGAAACCGCCGAAGGCGTACTGGTTATTGACGTCGGCGACATTCTGCTGCCGTTCAAGAATTACTCCCGGGAACAGATCATTCTGGAAATCGACAAGGGGTTTATTACCGAGATCAAGGGTGGTTTCGAGGCCGAATACTTGCGCGATTACATGAAGTATTTCAATGATCCCGAGGTGTACGGCATCTCCCACATTGGCTGGGGCCTGCAGCCCCGTGCGCAGTGGACTGCCATGGGCCTGCACGACAAGAACGACGGCATGTGCATGGATGCCCGGGCGTTCTACGGCAACTTCCTGTTCTCCACCGGCCCCAATACCGAAGTCGGCGGCACTCGCAAGACGCCGTGCCACATGGACATCCCTCTACGCCGTTGCGATATCTATCTGGATGACAAGGCCGTGGTACTGGGCGGGGAAGTGGTTGCGCCAGACGCTTCTTTGGCGCAATAAGTTCATGAGAAGCAGTTCCTCCTGTGGGAGCAGGGCTGAACTGGCTTAATGATCCCGGACACCTCTTAAGGGCGATATGATTCGCCCAATCAGGAGGTTCCATGCAAGAGCGAAAGACCTA
>NZ_LKBT01000024.1 GCF_002699985.1 Pseudomonas sp. ICMP 561
CCGGGTAGCAGTGTTCAAAAAGCGGGTTGAAAGTAGGGGCGAGTCCATACATAGGACCGGCTTTAGCCGGGAGAGCGGTGGTTCTGGCGAAGAAGGTTTGTCGGATGTTCCGACGTCCTCCCGGCTGAAGCCGGTCCTACAGGGATAGGACCGGCTTTAGCCGGGAGAGCGGTGGTTCTGGCGAAGAAGGTTTGGCGGATGTTCCGACGTCCTCCCGGCTGAAGCCGGTCCTACAGGATTGCGCGGTCTCTGTGGGAGTAAGGCTTGCCCGCGATCACCGCAAATCAAACGCCTCATCATCCAGCAACGCCAGTTGATAGCCGTCATCGCCCACCGCGTGAATCAGCTTGGGCAGATAGCGTTCGTCGATTTTGGAGCGCAGGCGCTGGAGGGCGACGGTAACCGGACGAGGATCGTCATCAAAAATCTCTGCTGCGATTTGCTTGCGGGTAAGGACTTCGCCCTGGCGGCTCGCAAGTAGCTGCAACAAGGCAAACTCCCTATCCCCCATGGAAATCCGCTGGCCGCCACGGCTGACACGTTGCAACGTCATGTCGATTTCCAGATCAGCAATGCTGATGCTGGCCGCGTCGCCTGTCGGGCCGCGACGCAGTAACCTGTGCACACGGGCCAACAGCTCTTCGTAGCTGAAGGGCTTGAGCAGGTAATCATCAACGCCAAGCTCCAGACCGCGCAGACGGTCTTCGATGGCATCCGGAGCGGTCAGGAACAACACCGGCGTTTCGCCGCGCTTACGGATCAGCTGCAACAGTTGCCAGCCATTGAGGCCGGGCAGCATGACGTCGAGAATGATCAGGTCGTAGTGTTGCTCTTCAACGAAATGGCGACCGTCCAGACCGTTGAGCGCCACGTCCAGGGTAAAACCCGACTCGGCAAAGCCTTCGGCCAGCTCGTTCGCCGTGCTGGCATCGTATTCCACTAACAGCAGCCGCATGCATCACCTCGATTGTTCAGGCCTTCAGCATAACGATTTGGCGCGCAGGGCGTTGGCCGCTTTACGTAATTTGACCACATCGAAGATTTCCACCTGCTCGTCTACCAGACGCAGGATCTTGCGTTGATGCAGGTCCTGCAATACTTCAAGCAGCTCTTGTGGCGAGAGGTCCGCGGTGCGCTGCGCATCAATTTCGGCAAAGCTCATCAAACGTCGCGCATGACTGAGGTGACCATAACCTTCAGCCAGCATCAACAAACGCCAGGCCACGCGAGCCTTGGCGGGCAGCAATTTGATGCGCTCCGGGCGCAGCAGGTTGATGCCCATTTTCTGGCTGAGCAGGTCGGCGAAAGGGCGCCAGTGAGCAGGGTTTTTCTCCAGCAGTTCGTTGACCACCGGGTGTGAAACGTGAAGAAAGATGCTCTGTTCCATGGAGTAGACATCAAATCGACGAGGCATGCCGTCGAACAACGAGACTTCACCGAACCAGTAAGGCATGCGGATGCGCTCAAGACGCGGCACCAGACGTTGATCGGCAGCACCGCCGAAGCGAACGGCCCCCTCTACCAGCGCATACAACCCGCAAGGCTCGTCCCCCTTTTCGAACAGGAATTTACCCGGTGTCTTGCGCGTCTGGCGAGCAGCGTCCAACAAGCTATCCTGCAAGGCGGCAGGCAGATGACTGAACCAAGGGTCGTTCATTAATCGCGAGCGCCATCCAGCTCCATTTGTCATGTATTGCTCCCTGTTACTGCTGATCACATCGCGTTAAAAACGAAACCGTAGCAGAATCGTTTATCGCTCAAAGAGGAATAATAATGAAAACCCTCACCGACCACCTCAGTCAATACGCGGCCTACCACCGCGACTCGCGGAATATCGCGACACACTTTGTAGGAATTCCACTGATCGTCGTTGCCGTCACGGTGCTGCTGTCCCGCCCGGGCTGGATAATGGGCGGCTTTTGGCTCTCCCCCGCAGCCGTGGTCGCGGCAGCCTCGGTGATCTTCTATTTACGCCTTGACCGGCAGTTCGGCGTGTTGATGGGCGCGCTGCTGGGCCTTTGCCTGTGGGCAGGCGCCATCCTCGCGCAACAGGCGACCATGGTCTGGCTCAGCGCCGGGGTGGCTTTGTTTGTGGTGGGCTGGATCATTCAGTTTGTCGGCCATTACTACGAAGGCCGCAAACCGGCATTCATCGATGACATCAGTGGGCTGATTATCGGGCCATTGTTTGTGGTGGCTGAACTGGCATTTCTGATGGGGCTGCGCAAGCCGTTGCAGCATGCGATTGAAGAAAGATCAGGGCCCGTGCGCAAGCGGGATTTGAAGCCGGTGGTTTGATAGAAAACCACACCTCGTAGGACCGGCTTCAGCCGGGAGAGGGCCTGTACATTCACTGCATATACCTTGTCAGGAATGGTGCCCTCCCGGCTGAAGCCGGTCCTACAAATGAATCACCTAAATATTCGCAACCTTCTGCCAGACCTTCGGCTTGAAGAACAGCGTTTCGCCACGCGCCAGGCCGGTCAGGCTGTCGTGGTCTTTCACCACTTCGGCCTCGATCAGTTCACTCTGGCCTTCGACCTTCAGGGTGATCCGGGTGGTCGCGCCCAGCGGGCGGATGTCGCGCACTTCTGCCGCGTGGTGGTCTTCCAGTTCCGAACGTGACAGCGACACTTCATGCGGACGGAACAGCACCTGCTCTTCGCCTACATGCAGGCGGTTGGAGTCGCCCAGGAAGTGGTAAACGAAATCGCTGGCAGGGTTTTCGTACACCTCGCCCGGCGAACCGATCTGCTCGATCACCCCTTTGTTCATGACCACGATGCGATCCGCCACTTCCATGGCTTCTTCCTGGTCGTGTGTCACGAAAACCGAAGTCAGGTTGATATCTTCGTGCAGACGCGCCAACCAGCGACGCAGCTCTTTACGCACCTTGGCATCCAGTGCACCAAACGGCTCATCCAGCAGCAACACTTTGGGCTCTACCGCCAGGGCGCGGGCCAAGGCGATACGCTGACGCTGGCCACCGGACAACTGCTCCGGATAGCGATCAGCCAGCCAGTCCAGCTGGACCATGTTCAGCAGCTCATGAACCTTGACCGCGATCTGGCTTTCATTCGGGCGCTGATTCTTGGGTTTCATGCGCAGGCCAAATGCGACGTTGTCGAACACGGTCATGTGACGAAACAGCGCGTAGTGCTGGAACACAAAACCGACGTTGCGATCACGCACGTCATGGCCGGACACGTCTTCACCGTGGAACACGATACTGCCGTCATCGGGCGTTTCCAGACCGGCAATGATCCGCAGCAAGGTGGTCTTGCCGCAACCGGAGGGACCTAGCAACGCCACCAGCTCGCCACTCTGGATGTCCAGATTGATGCTGCTCAGGGCTTTGAAGGCATTGAAGTTCTTGCTGACATTACGGACTTCGATTGACATGAATTATTCCTCCGCCGCACTTTGGCGCAGACGGTTAATGCGCGCTTCGCTCCACTGCTTGAGCAGCAGGATAAACAGCGCAAGGATCAGCAACAGGCTCGCCACGGCAAAGGCTGCGACGTGGTTGTACTCGTTGTAGAGAATTTCGACGTGAAGCGGCAGGGTATTGGTGACGCCGCGAATGTGACCGGATACCACCGAGACCGCCCCGAACTCACCCATGGCCCGGGCGGTACAGAGCACCACACCGTAGATCAAGCCCCATTTGATATTCGGCACCGTCACGTACCAGAACATTTGCCAGCCATTGGCGCCGAGCAGACGTGCCGCTTCTTCTTCCTGAGTGCCCTGCTCCTGCATCAGCGGGATCAACTCACGGGCCACAAACGGCACGGTGACGAAGATGGTCGCCAGAATAATGCCCGGCAAGGCGAACACGATCTGGATGTCGTGATCCTGCAACCACGGACCGAAGAAGCCTTGGGCTCCGAACATCAAGACGTAGACCAGACCGGCAATCACCGGCGAGACCGAGAACGGCAGGTCGATCAACGTCACAAGGATGCTTTTACCCCGGAACGAGTATTTGCTCACACACCAGGCAGCGCTGACGCCGAAGACCAGATTGAGCGGGACCGATATGACCACCGCGATCACGGTCAGCTTGAGGGCCGACAGCGCGTCGGGTTCCAGAATCGCCGTGAAAAAAGCGCCGAGGCCGTTTTTCAAACCTTGGGACACCACGATAAAAAGCGGCAAGCCCAGGAACAGCAGAAACACCAGCCAGCACAGGATGATCAGAATCCGGCGCGACACCGCGCTGCCACGGCGGGCAGCGTTAGCGGAGGCGGCGGCTGAAACAGATGAATGGGACATGTTCTGCGCCTCCTCAGGATGGGGTTTCGATACGCCGCTGCAGCAAGTTGATCAGCAGCAACAGAACGAAGGAAACCACCAGCATCATCACGCCGATCGCTGTCGCGCCGGTGTAATCGTACTGGTCCAGCTTAACCATGATCAGCAGCGGCAGGATCTCGGTTTTCATCGGCATGTTGCCCGCAATGAAAATCACCGAACCGTACTCGCCCACGCCCCGGGCAAACGCCAATGCGAAACCGGTCAGCCAGGCAGGCAACAAGGCCGGTACGAGAATATGACGGAACACTTGCAGCGGACGCGCGCCAAGACAGGCAGCAGCCTCTTCGACTTCACGGGGAATATCGGCCAGTACCGGCTGCACCGTACGCACCACAAAGGGCAACGTAACGAAGGTCAGCGCAAGGGTGATACCCAGTGGCGTGTAAGCGATTTTGAAGCCGAGATCAGCAGCGAACTGCCCGACCAGACCGTTAGGTGCGTAGAGCGCGGTCAAAGCGATACCGGCGACAGCGGTGGGCAACGCGAATGGCAGGTCGATCATTGCATCGATGATCTTGCGCCCCGGGAAGGTGTAACGCACCAACACCCAGGCCAGCAGAACACCGATCACGCCATTGATGACAGCGGCATAGAACGCTGCGCTGAAGCTCAGTTTCAGAGCAGCCAGCACGCGTGGTGCGGTGATGATTGCCCAGAATTGATCCCAGGTCAGCTGAGCGGCATGGATGAACATGGCCGCCAGCGGAATTAGCACAATCAGACTGAGGTACACCACGGTGTAACCCAGCGTCAGCCCGAAGCCGGGTATGACGGGAGAAATGCGACGTGACATAGAAGTCCTTGGTTAACACACGGAACCCGCAAACGAGTGCGGGTCCTATAGTTCAGCAGTCAGCGAATAGCTGCTGCAGGAGCGCGCTTGCCCGCGAAAAATCTGACGACCACCAAAAATGTGTCTGATTGGATGGC
This sequence comes from Pseudomonas sp. ICMP 561, assembly GCF_002699985.1. GTDB lineage: Bacteria > Pseudomonadota > Gammaproteobacteria > Pseudomonadales > Pseudomonadaceae > Aquipseudomonas > Aquipseudomonas quasicaspiana. Next base: position 5,251 of record NZ_LKBT01000024.1, read on the forward strand.
CTCATCGCGGGCAAGCGCGCTCCTACAGAGCCTGTGTTACTGAGGCGTGTAGATCTGGTCGAAAATGCCGCCGTCATTAAAGAATTTCGGCTGCGCAGTTTTCCAGCCGCCGAAGTCTTTGTCGATAGTCAGCAGATCCAGTTTCGGGAACTGTTTTTCGTACTTGGCAGCGACTTCCGCGTCACGTGGACGGTAGAAGTTCTTCGCTGCGATTTCCTGCCCTTCCTTGCTGTACAGGTGCTTCAGGTAAGCCGTCGCGATTTCGGTGTTGCCTTTCTTCTCGGCGTTCTTGTCGACAACAGCCACAGGTGGCTCAGCCAGAATCGACAGCGAAGGTACGACGATGTCGAACTTGTCCGCGCCGCCGTCTTCTTTCAGCGCCAGGAACGCTTCGTTTTCCCACGCCAGCAGCACGTCGCCCTGACCGTTGTTAACGAAGGTAATGGTCGAACCGCGAGCGCCGGTGTCCAGAATCGGCACGTGCTTGAACAGCTCTGTCACGTATTCGTTGGCTTTGGCTTCACTGCCACCGGTTTTCAGACCATAGCCGTAGGCCGCGAGGAAGTTCCAGCGAGCGCCGCCGGAAGTCTTCGGGTTAGGCGTGATGACAGAAACGCCTTGCTTGGTCAGATCGCCCCAGTCCTTGATGCCTTTCGGGTTGCCTTTACGCACCAGGAAAACGATGGTGGACGTGTAAGGCGTGCTCGCGTCCGGAAGACGGGTCTGCCAGTTCTCCGGCAGGCTTTTGCCGAGTTTGGCGACTTCATCGATGTCACCAGCCAGTGCCAGCGTTACGACGTCAGCGCGCAGACCATCAATGACTGAACGCGCTTGCTTGCCTGAACCACCGTGGGATTGCTTGATATCAACCTTGTCGTCCGGATGGGACTTTTTCCAGAAGTTGACGAACTCAGCGTTGTATTCCTGATACAGCTCGCGAGTGGGGTCATACGAGACGTTCAACAGCTCGTAATCCTTTGCAACTGCAGAACCGGCAAATACGGCACTGGCAAGTGCGGCCAGCGCATAACGGCGAATGGACATGGGTCAAGCTCCTGGAAATCTGGTGGTGTTGTTGGCTTTTTCTAATTTTATTGTGACGCTACGCCCCGTAGGACCGGCTTTAGCCGGGAGGAGGCAGGTACATACGCTGCATTTCCTTTGTCAGAAATGTCGCCCTCCCGGCTAAAGCCGGTCCTACAGGTAATCTGTGAATCAGCTCGGTTTGTTACCCGGATTCTGCAAACGAAACTTTTCCTTGCGTTCGATCTGCACGACCTGCGCGTTGTGCACGGTGATTTCAACGGCCCCGAAACGCAGATCGCGAAGCGCACTCTGAATCTCGCGCAGAATCGCTGCTTCGTCCTGACCGTCAACGCTACGCAGAGATGCACTCATGATCGAACTCCTTGAAATTGATTGGCCTGCAGCCGCGACCGCGTGAATCTGCTAATGGCATGGAGGCAATCTTAGAGACGTGCGGATATTCTTAAAAATACTATTTAAGAATCTACATATAACCAAAGTGCATTTACTGCCCAGTCAGGACCGACATTGCCGCGTAGGACCGGCTTTAGCCGGGAGAGCGTATTTCCAGATCTGCGATATTTAGCGCACCTATCGACGCCCTCCCGGCTAAAGCCGCTCCTACGGGTTGCGTTGATGAGCCATGACGTGTGTTGGGTGATTGATTCCCCTCTTTGTAGGAGCGCACGAGCACCGCGAGGCCGCGATAGCGGTGTGTCAGGCTGACCGCCATCGCTGCCTCGCGGTGCTCGTGAGCTCCTACAGGGTGTTTTCATTTCTGTGGTTAGCAGGCAGTTGCACGGAACTGCCAGATCGATTGGCTAAAACCCCGGCGCGTGCGCCCAGTCAATCTGCTCCGCCGGCATTGGCCGTGCGAACCAGTAGCCCTGGCCCATCGGGCAATTGTTGGCCAGTAGAAACGACGCCTGATCCACCGTCTCGATGCCTTCAGCCAGCACCCGCATGCCCATGCTTTGCGCGAGGGAAATGATCACTCGCACGATAGCGATATCGTCTTCATCGCCGGGCAGCCCGGCAACGAAGCCCTGATCGATTTTCAGCTTCTGCACCGGCATGCGCTTGAGGCGTAGCAGGGATGAATAACCCGTGCCGAAATCGTCGATGGCCAGACTCAGCCCCAATTCGCGCAGCCGGTGCATCTGCTCGATGGCTTGATCCGGGTCATCCATGACCGCGCTTTCGGTCACTTCCAGCTCCAGATGCGCGGGGTTCAGCCCGGTGTCGCTCAACACCTTCGCCACCCGCTCAACCAGATGACCACTGGCAAACAGACGACTGGAGATGTTGACCGCCACAAAGGAAATATCCACGCCCGCTGCCAGCCAGGCACACATCTGCTGGCAGGACGTGTTCAACACCCAGGCATCCAGCTCGGCAATCAAACCACTCTGCTCGGCGATGGGGATGAACTCCCCGGGTGACACCAGCCCCCGCTCCGGATGCTCCCATCGCACCAGTGCTTCGACGCCCAGGATGCGGCTGTTGTGCAGGTTGTGAATCGGCTGATAGAACACCCGCAGCTCATTTCGCTCAATGGCACCCCGCAACTCGCTGGCCAGATGCACCCGCTGCTGGGCGTGGGCGGTCAGCTCCTCGGTATAGAGAGCATAGGTCTCGCGACCATCACCTTTGGCTTTGAACAACGCCGAGTCTGCGTTGCGCAGCAGCTGCGCGGGACTGGCTGCGTCCTCAGGGAACAAACTGATCCCGACGCTTGCGCTAATGAACAGCTGTCGGTTCTCCAGCACGAACGGGGTTTTGAAGCCGTCCAGAATCCGCTGGGCATACCCGGCCACCTGCACCACTTGCTGGCAATTCTCGATCAGCAATGCAAACTCGTCGCCGCCCAGCCTTGCCAGCGTCATGTCGTTATCGAACAAAGACCTGAGCCGCTCGGCGACCGCTTTAAGCACGTCATCACCGACGTTATGCCCGAGGCTGTCATTGATGTTCTTGAAATGATCCAGGTCGATCAACAACAGCGCACAGCCGCGCTTGCTGGAACGGGCATAGCTCAGTGCCTGGGTCGTGCGGTCAATGAACAGCAGACGGTTGGGCAAATTCGTCAGGGGGTCGTAATGAGCGAGCTGTAACAAGTCCTGCTCGGAACGCTTGATGGCAGTGATGTCGGAAAAGACCGCGACGAAGTTTTTTATCTCGCCGCTGTCACTTTTCACGCTACGAATGCTTTGCCATTGCGGATAAACCTCACCGCTTTTACGCCGGTTCCAGATCTCGCCGCTCCATTGCCCGGCGCTGAAGATCGAGCGATACATCTGCCGATAAAATTCCGGGCCATGGCGACCGGATTTGAATTTGCTCGGGTTGGCGCCCAGCACTTCGTCCAACTGGTAGCCAGTAATTTCCATAAAGGCACGATTGACGTGGACGATTTTCCCATCGCCATCAGTGACCACCACGCCTTCCAGCGTGCTGTCGAAAACAGCGGCCGCCAGGCGCAGTCGCTCATGGTCTTCGCGTTGTCGGCGCAGCGTGAGTTCGATGCCCATGAAGCGCAGTAACTGGCTACGAGCCACGAAGATAAAAATGGCGCTGACCGCCACCCAGACGTAACCGCTCATCTGTTGGGCAAACTTCAATCGAGCCGGATTTTCGATCAAAGCGGGTAGCCAGTGATCGCTCATGACGAACCAGAGAATGGATAAAACCCCGTAAAACAGGGATGTTCGCAGTGCGTCACGCGAAGAGTCAGTCATAAGAAAGCTAGTAACCTTATGAGGTGCGGGATTAAAGATTAGGAAACATCTGGCGACTCTTATCTCCAAGGCCGACTGGTTTTATCTGGCGGCTCAGTGATAATGCGCACTGTTGGTTTTTTTTCAAAGCGTCTTTTCGAGGGCCCTATAGCCTATGTGGTACAACGGTTTGCTTGACCTTTCCGTCTGGCAGTTAGTAGCAGTCACGCTGGCGATGACCCATGTGACGATCGTCGCCGTCACAATTTATCTCCACCGCTACTCCGCCCACCGCTCCCTGGAGCTGAATGCAGGTCTGAAACACTTCTTCCGCTTCTGGCTGTGGCTGACCACGGCGCAGAACACCCGCGAGTGGACGGCCATCCACCGCAAACACCACGCTAAATGCGAAACCGTCGATGACCCGCACAGCCCGGTCGTCAAAGGGCTTTCTACTGTACTGCGCAAGGGTGCGGAACTGTATCGGGCCGAGGCAGAAAACCCGGACACTTTGCGAATTTACGGCAAAAACTGCCCGGAAGACTGGATCGAACGCAAAATCTACACGCCTTACCCGTTACTCGGCGTGGCGATCATGGCGGTCATCGACCTGCTGCTGTTTGGCGCACTGGGCATCACCGTCTGGGCGATCCAGATGATGTGGATTCCGTTCTGGGCCGCAGGCGTCGTGAATGGCCTGGGGCATGCCGTGGGTTATCGCAACTTCGAATGCCGCGATGCGGCGACCAATCTGGTGCCGTGGGGCATCATCATTGGCGGCGAAGAACTGCATAACAACCATCACACCTACCCGAATTCGGCCAAGCTGTCGGTCAAGAAGTGGGAATTCGACATCGGCTGGGCGTGGATCAAAGTGTTCAGCGCCTTGCGTCTGGCCAAGGTCCAGCGGGTCGCACCCATCGCGCACCGCGTCGAGGGCAAAGGCAGTATCGACATGGACACCGCCATGGCGATCCTCAACAACCGGTTCCAGATCATGGCTCAGTACCGCAAGCTGGTGATTGGCCCGTTGGTCGCCCAGGAACTGGCCAAAGCCGATGCTTCGGTACGCCACCAATTCCATCGCGCCAAGCGGTTGCTGTCCCGTGAAACCAGCCTGCTGGATGACAAGCACCATCTGCGCATCCAGACCATGCTGGAACACAGCCACGCGTTGAAAGTGATCTACGAAAAGCGCCTGGCCCTGCAACAAATCTGGGTCAAGACCAGCAGCAACGGCCACGACATGCTGGCTGCCATGAAAGACTGGATCCACGAAGCCGAGGCCAGTGGTATCCAGTCCCTGCGTGACTTCGCCGACCAGCTCAAAACCTACTCGCTGCGCCCTGCGCACGCTTGAAGCCACTGATCAGCGCGCCTCAATTGGGGCGCGCCTGATTTGAACTTCACCTCCTAAATCCACTCAGAACATCTGCCCGCGACCCCGTGCGGGAAATGTTGTGGCTGTGCGCCGCACCTTATTCTGAGATGCAGTGCCATGGACAACAAAACTCTACTGACACCCAATATTGATACCCCCGCCGCCGCGGAGACGCTACTGGCGCTGATGCACGCCCAGGCAGAGGTCGCACGCCTGAGTGAGCGTGAGCAGCTGTTCAGCTCGCTGCTGGTCAGCGTCAATGCCGTGCTCTGGGCATTCGACTGGGCTACCCAGCGGATGATCTACGTCAGCCCGGCTTACGAACGCATCTTCGGTCGCTCTGCGGGTTTACTGCTGGCCGACTATGGCGAATGGCGCGACAGCATCTACCCCGATGACCTCAACTACGCTGAGCGCAGCCTCAACGAAGTTATCGAGAAAGGCGCTGTGGAAGATCGCGAATACCGGATCATCCGTGCCGACGGCGAAGTCCGCTGGATCAGCGATAAATGCTTCGTGAGTCACCAGACCGACGCCGAGCAGCGTCTCGTCGTGGTGGGCATCGCAGAAGACATTACCGAAAAGAAAGAGCTGGAAAGCGAGCTGCAGCGCCTGGCAACCACCGACGTACTGACGCAAAGTAGCAACCGTCGGCACTTCTTCGAATGCGCCCAGCGCGAATTCGAACTGGCTCGCCTGCACGGCACGCCGTTGGCGTTTCTGTTGCTGGACATCGATGACTTCAAACTGGTCAACGACACCTACGGTCACCAGGAAGGCGATCTGGTGCTGCAGAAAATCGCTGAATGCGGCAGGACCACGCTACGGCGCGGCGACCTGTTCGGACGTATTGGCGGCGAAGAGTTTGCTGCAGTGTTCCCAGGCTGCGCGCCAGACATGGCCAAGCAAATCGCCGAACGCCTGCAGCGGGAAATCCAGCGCCTGAGTTTCCAGCGCGGCGACAAAAGCTTCGGTATCACCGCCAGCCAGGGCCTGACCAACATGGGTGAGGATGACCAAAGCCTGGAAATCCTCTACGCCCGTGCCGACGCGGCGATGTACCAGGCCAAGCGTCAGGGCAAGAATCAGATTGTGTTGGTGTAGGTAATTCGCGCAAGAGCCTGTTAGAGCGAGGCTTGCCCGCGATGAACGATTACGCGCCATGACTGACAAACCGCAGCGCCTGAATCGCGGGCAAGCCTCGCTCCAACAGACTTGCGGCGCCCTGTAGGAGCCGAGCTTGCTCGCGATGAACGATAACGCGCCACAACTGATACACCGCAGCGCCTGCATCGCGGGCAAGCCCGGCTCCCACAGTAAATCTCAGTCCCGTTGGAGCGAGGCTTGCCCGCGAAGAACGATTACGCGGTTTGACTGACAAACCGCTATCGCGGCCTCGCGGTGCTCGTGCGTTCCTACAGGTCGGTGTTTGCTTCAGGCTCCGCCTCCGGCGCACCATCCAGCAGATCCGGACCTTCATCCTCGTCATCAGCCAATGTTTCCACCACCAGCCCCACCGGCGCTGCCAGCAGACTTGGATCAGTCACACCAGTCAGCTTCTTGCGCAAGCGCTGCAAGTCCGCGACAGTCAGTTTCAACAAGCGGGCAGGCTTGGTTTTGAGCAACGTCGTCACGCTGTCCTCGTCACCCAAACGCGCCATATGCCCGGCCAGGTTCATGACCAGCACTTCGCGGGTATAAACCCCGGTGTTGTACTGATAAACCGACGACGTCAGCTCCCGCAACTCAAGCGGCAAACGCCAGCGGACACGCAATGCCGAACCGTAAGCCGCCGAGTACTGCTCCAGCGCTTTTTCGATCTGTTGATCATCCAGCTTGCCGCCAGCCAACAACCACTCCTGCAAACAACCCAGCACCGCCAGATCGCCCAGTGACAGCAGCAGCCCTGCACAGAAACAACGTTCGGGGTCGACCTCAAGCATGCCCGCCAACACCCGGGCGTATTCCGCAGTACGTTGCGACATCTCCCAGAACTCGCTGGCCTTCATCTGCAACGCATTGTTGGTCAGGATCGACACACGCTTCTTGGTCAAACCCGAAACAATGCTGGCACTCTGGGGAGCCCCCAGAAGCGCCAGCGCCGCACCCAGCGTCTGTACAGGCTTGACCAGATGCTTGGCCGCCGTATTGGCAGCAGCAATCAGCACTGCAGTGATATGCGGGTCAGCGCGCAACTCCTGCTCAAGCAACACAGCATCGACGCTACTCCCGACCTGACTAAGCTTCAGCGCAGTGGCGACATCCACAAACAACGGCGCACCGTCAGCTGTGTCCCGATGTTTTTCAAGGTACTTGCTCAGCGTCTGACCCGGTGCGAGCGCTGGCACGGCACCCGGCACCGGACACGCCAGCAGCAAGCCTTCAAGACGTTGGCGCAGCTTTTCAGTGTCCAGCGGCTTGGTCAGGTAAGCGGTTGGCGCCAACGGTACAACCTCGCGAACACTGGCCGTGTCACCGCGGTTGCTGATCAGGATAAAAGGCAATGGAGGCTGACGACGCAAACCGCGTACGCCACGCAACAGGCTTAAACCATCGATAACAGGCAACTCTCTGGCTGCGATGATCAGATCAGGAATGTGTTTCTTCATGAACTCGACGGCCTGCTTGCCATCGCTGCAAATCTCGAGCGCAACGTCGTCACGCACGCTCAGGATCAACTCACTGAGCGTTTCACGAATCCATGGATCGGACTCAGCAATCAATACCCGAGGTCCCGCAGGCAAATCTACAGCTGTCATCAGAACTCTCTCGTCGAGCAACTCATAACCAATGAACTGAAATGTATCTCTATGAACCGACCTTACTGCATCCGTTGAACTGGAATGCAGCTCCTATCAAACAAAATATACCCCCCTGAATAAGCGGGTTTCCGTAGGACCGGCTTTAGCCGGGAGAGGGCCATTACATTCACACAGTAGTCTTCGCCTGAAGTAATGTCCTCCCGGCTAAAGCCGGTCCTACGGCTCCTAGCCTGCCAGGCGACAACGCCGTATCAGGAGCATCGAAACAAATAGGCCAAGATCCCCTTCCATCAATGCACCCACCTTAGCCAATGCATACGAAGGGATATAGATAAAAACCCTCATTTACCCCTTTTAGACGCAAAAAAACCCGCCGAAGCGGGTCTTTTTTGTCTGTTTGGTCACATTTTAATCAATTGCGACCCTGGCATTTTCACGCCAGCTCAGCGAAACATTCTTCGATGATTGCCAGACCTTTATCCAGTTGCTCGTCCGGCGAGGTCAGCGGTACCAGCACGCGCAATACGTTGCCGTAGGTGCCGCACGACAGCAGGATCAGACCCTTGTCGCGAGCCTTGGCCACAACCTGCGCAACAGCAGCGGCGTTTGGCTTGTGGGTGTCGCCGTTTTCGAACAGCTCAACCGCGATCATCGCACCCAGCGCACGGACTTCACCGATCACTGGATACTTGGCTTGAATGGCTTTAAGGCCAGTAACCAGACGCTCGCCGACCGCTTTGCAACGATCCAGCAGATGCTCTTCTTCAAAGACCTGCAACACCGCCAGCGCAGCAGCACACGCCACCGGGCTACCGGCATACGTGCCGCCCAGACCGCCAGGGGCAATGGCGTCCATGTATTCAGCTTTACCGCACACACCGGCCAACGGGAAACCGCCAGCGATGGATTTAGCAAACGTAGTCAGGTCAGCCGTAACGCCCATCTGCTCCATGGCGAAGAACGTACCGGTACGACCCGCGCCCGTTTGCACTTCGTCAGCGATCAGCAGGATGCCGTGCTTGTCGCACAGCTCACGCAGGCGTGCCATGAACGCTTTCGGCGCGACGTAGAAACCACCTTCGCCCTGAACCGGCTCGATGATGATTGCCGCGATGTCTTTAGGCTCGGCGTCGTTCTTGAAGATACGCTCGATGCTGGCGATGGAATCGTCAACGCTGATGCCATGCAGTTCACACGGGTACAGCGCACGGAAGATACCGCCCGGCATCAGGCCCATGCCTGCCGAGTAAGGCACGACTTTACCGGTCAGGCCCAGGGTCATCATGGTGCGACCGTGGTAAGCGCCAGTGAACGCGATCACGCCAGCACGGCCAGTAGCTGCGCGAGCGATTTTCACGGCGTTCTCTACCGCTTCGGAACCGGTGGTGACCAGCAGGGTTTTCTTGGCGAAATCACCTGGCACCTTGGCGTTGATCTTTTCGCACAGCTCAACGTACGGCTCGTAGGCCAGCACCTGGAAGCAAGTGTGAGTCAGCTTGGTCAGTTGCTCTTGCACGGCGGCAATGATTTTCGGGTGCAGGTGACCGGTGTTCAGTACGGCGATACCGCCCGCGAAGTCGATGAACTCACGACCTTCAACGTCGGTAACCGTAGCGTTCTTCGCGGACTCGGCGAAGATCGGGTGAATCTGGCCAACACCGCGTGGAACAGCGGCTTCGCGGCGTTGCATCAATTCTGCGTTTGTCTGGGACATGTTTCCTCATTCGCCGCTCATCGGTCGGCGTGGTTCAAGGATCAAGTGGTGGATCAACACGTGACAGCATTCGATGATCGACTGTCACGGCCTCCAGCCACCAAAAAGGTTTGGGGTGCCACTAAAAACCGCCGAAACGTCGCTCTCGCGCCCCGGCGGCTGCAAACCCCTGCGTTAAACCGACAGGCAGAGGTATTTGATTTCCAGATAATCTTCGATGCCATACTTCGAGCCTTCACGGCCCAGGCCCGAGGCCTTGATGCCACCGAACGGCGCGACTTCGTTGGAGATCAGGCCGGTGTTGATACCCACCATGCCGTACTCCAGCGCTTCAGCCACGCGGAACACGCGGCTCATGTTCTGGGCATAGAAGTACGACGCCAGACCGAACTCAGTGTCGTTGGACATGGCGATCACTTCAGCTTCGTCTTTGAAGCGGAACAGCGGAGCCAGCGGGCCGAAGGTTTCTTCTTTGGCTACGGCTGCATCTTTGGACACGTTGACCAGAATGGTCGGCTCGAAGAAGTTACCTTCGATGCTGTTACCACCGAACAACACTTTCGCGCCTTTGCTCACCGCGTCGGCAATGTGCTCTTTAACCTTCGCCACAGCCTTGCCATCGATCAGCGGGCCAGTGGTGGTGCCCTCTTCCAGACCGTTACCGATCTTCAGCTTGGCCACAGCGACCTTGAGCTTTTCAGCGAACGCATCATAAACCGCGTCCTGCACGTAGATCCGGTTGGCGCAGACGCAGGTCTGACCGTTGTTGCGGTACTTGGAAATGATCGCGCCTTCGACGGCCTTATCCAGGTCCGCGTCGTCGAACACGATAAACGGCGCGTTGCCGCCCAGTTCCAGCGAAACCTTCTTGATGTCCTTGGAGCATTCAGCCATCAACTGGCGACCAATCTCGGTCGAGCCCGTGAAGGACAGCTTGCGCACGATCGGGTTACCGGTCAGCTCGCTGCCGATGTCACCAGCGCTGCCAGTGACAACGCTGAACACGCCCGCCGGAATGCCTGCACGCTCAGCCAGTTCAGCCAGCGCCAGTGCGGAGTAAGGGGTTTGCGAAGCAGGCTTGAGCACCATGGTGCAACCGGCAGCCAGCGCCGGGCCTGCTTTACGGGTGATCATCGCAGCCGGGAAGTTCCAGGGCGTAATCGCGGCGGTCACACCAATCGGCTGCTTCAGCACGATCAGGCGCTTGTCCGGCTGATGGCCCGGAATCACATCGCCGTAAACGCGCTTGGCTTCTTCAGCGAACCACTCAATAAAGGAAGCTGCATAACCGATCTCGCCTTTAGCCTCGGCCAGCGGCTTGCCCTGCTCCAGCGTCATCAGGCGAGCCAGGTCATCCTGATTCTCGATCATCAGCTCAAACCAGCGACGCAGCTTGTTGCCACGGTCCTTGGCGGTGAGTGCACGCCAGGCGGGCAACGCCTTGTCAGCCGCTTCAATCGCACGACGGGTTTCAGCAGCGCCCATCTTCGGCACTGTGCCCAGGACTTCATCCGTTGCCGGGTTGTTGACCTTGATCGTCTCGCCATTGTCCGCATCCAGCCAGGTGCCATTGATATAGGCTTGCTGGCGGAACAACGTGGAATCTTTGAGCTGCATGTCGGCCTCCGCTTTGATATACCGAAAATGCGCCGCACACCGGCGGTGCAAGTTTTTGATCGTACAAAAGGCGCCTCGAACAAGGCCGCCATCAGGAAATCATTCGCCGGCCCCCGCAACGCAGAGTCACAAAGTGCAGGAAAACCGGACAAGAGCGTTTGAAATCTCAAACGAATCCTAGGGACTGCTAGGGCAAAGGACAATAGGCCGTTCGAAAAAAAGAACGCAATTGCCGACATCAGCCGGATTTTCTGATCAACGTCGTCCAAACACCTTGAAACGTGCAAAATCTACAACAGCACACACCAGCATGGACGCCCGCCAACCAGATGAGTATCATGGCGCCCGCATTGCACCAGTAGCTCAGCTGGATAGAGTACTGCCCTCCGAAGGCAGGGGTCGTGGGTTCGAATCCCGCCTGGTGCACCATATTTGATTTCAGGGCTGATTAGCAGACTGAGATTATCCAAAGCCCGCCTTGTGCGGGCTTTGTTGTTTTTGCCATATAGATTGGTCAAGTAAAGCGCAAAAGCTTCCAAAAAAGGCTCGGCACCCCCACCTAGGCAGCATAATCGAGACCTGGAGCGAGCGAGGTTGAAATCGGCCTCGCTCCCGTCCGCGAGCGCTCAAAAGGGTGCTGGCGGTAGGTAGTGTCCCCATGCGGAAATACGCTCAGCGGTGAGCAGCCCCAACATGATCAAGGTGAGAAAGGTCAGACAAAGGACTACAAGGGGCAATTTAGTGACTGCAAACCGGACACCACCCACTAGTCCAGGATATTGCTTCAGATACGCTTTGGCGACGCGCCGGTAAGAGACTCCAGACAAAAATCCCCACAGAAAAAATAGAGCTGTAACGATCATCGCGAAAGGGCGCGGGTCCTCGAATTGCAGGCAGGTAAGCCCTGCACTGATTCCAAACAACGCGCCAACGTCTTGGGAAGAGCGAAAATATCTCTCGGCAATGATTTCTTCGTCAGTTTTGAAAAGCATCGTCTCTCCTAAAATAAATCCGTTACGGTTAGATCTCTATTTTATCTGTGACACGCCACTGATCATCGCTTGGATTTAAATCTGCCAAGACGAGCAACTCTTCAAGAAAACCCATATTTCTGACGATGCTTTTCAACCGCCACAGGGCGGGCTATAAAGCAGCGGCGATTTGTGTTCAAGGGAATGCAAGCATTTGCAGGGTTATCACGGATGTATATCTACAAAATGGTTCAAGTGCCGCCGAACATTGAGGTTCGAGCAAAGGAACAGCGCGGCAATGAGGCAGCAGCCTACCTACAAAACGTAGTGAACTCTCACGCGGAGGATGGCTGGGAGTTTTATCGAATCGATACGATTGGTGTTTCGGTCAAGCCCGGTTGCTTCGATGCGTTGCTCGGCAAGAAAGACGTATTGAGCCACTACTACGTCATCTCGTTGCGCAAGCCCCGGTGATCAAGAGCTGCGCCCTTGCTGCAATTCGCTGGTATCAGCGAGTTGCACCGGCCCGATTGCGAGACGCATGCCGTTTCGAACCGACCTGCTCAAACTACGCAATTCAGACGATCGAGATGCATGGTGTTGTGAATGGCTGCCTTAAGGCAGCCGGACGCATTTGCAGGTGCCGGTATCCGAATGGTGGTCAGGATCTGCCGTGAACGTGCGCATGATTGGGAAAACACACCATCATTACTTTGCCCTCTTACGGACATAGTTTAGTCACCAACGCCCTCCGCAATGGCTGCGACCAATCGGGGATATGAACTGAGACAGGGTAGGGTTTGTACTACCGCCATCAATGACGCACGTACAACCGGGAACGCGACGGCTGCTTCTCTTCTTTGCTTTGCCTACCGTCCCCGATCGGTGCCCCCATACACGGCAACTGCTTGGAGAGTTTGTAGGAGCAGAGGGAAAATTGGGTCAGACCACCATTGTTTTAAATGTGGTCTGACCCCGATGTTATTTACCCCGATGTTATTCCCTGACTGTTTAACTTCAGTCCGAGGGCTGTCTGGGTTGAAAAGGGCCTGCTCAGGCGGGCGCTGGATTATTTATGATTTAACACGTCAGAGGATCGGTCAGGCATTGAGATATAACGCTCAGTGAAATCATGAGCCGTCATAGGGCGACCATACAGGTAGCCTTGCCCCTCTTCGCATAAATAATGCCGCATCAAACTTTCCTGTTCGCGGGTTTCTATGCCTTCGGCAGTGACTTGAAGATCAAAGCCGGCCGCCAGCCTGATAACGGCCTCGATGATTACTTCGTCTTTTTTGCTACGTTCGACGCCGCTTACAAACGATCGGTCAATCTTCAGGCGTGTGACCGGGTAGTCTTTCAGAAGGCTCAAAGACGCATAGCCTGTACCAAAATCATCGAACGCAATGCCTACACCCAATGAGCGAAGGTGGTGCAGGGGCTCCATAATTCGCTGTTCGTTTCGCAAAATTATATTTTCTGTAATCTCCAGTTCGAGTGCGCTCGCCGGTAAAGAAAAGTCGTTAAGTGCACTTTCGACCATTTCAGCAAAGTCGCGCGTACGAAACTGAGCGGCAAACAAATTAACGCCGATCCTAAAGCCATCTCTACCGGTCTTTCGCCAATGAGCTGCCTGTTCACAAGCTGAGCGCAATATCCATTCACCCACCGGTACCGCTAAAAGCCCTGCTTCTAGCACAGGTAAAAAAACCGCTGGGGACACGACGCCCAGTGTCGGATGGTTCCATCGGATAAGTGCTTCGGCCCCGGTAATAGCGCCATCTGCAAGCCGTACCTGAGGTTGGTAGTACAGCTCAAACTCTTTGTTCGCCCATGCCTGACGCATTGATGAGCTGAGAGCCCCTCTCTTTGAGGCCGTCTGTCGATGCTCGCTGGTGAACACGCGAACAAGGGATCGCCCGTCAGACTTGGCTTGATAGAGCGCCAAATCCGCGTTGCCAAGCATTTGCTCGCCATCGTAATCGGAGCCTGACCTCATGGACACACCGATGCTGGCTCCGATAAAAATAGAATTGTCCTCAAACTCTATAGGTTCTTCAATGACTGCGATGAGCGCCAAACCAAGCTCAATCGCTTTGGCCTGATCTGCTGTGTCTGATATGAAGACTACAAATTCGTCCCCACCCAGACGGGCGACCATATGACACGTCGGTACGCGTTCGCGAAGGCGATTTGACGTCACTCTGAGGACAAAATCACCCGCAGCGTGGCCGAGCGTGTCGTTAACATCCTTGAAGCCATCCAGGTCGATCAGAAGAATTGCAGCTGATATCTGTGCGTCACAAGCCTCCTTGATCCGATGCTTAAGTGTTGAGCGATTAGCGAGGCCTGTCAGATGATCGTATTCAGCCGCGTGCTTGAGTAGTTTGTCCGCCGCTACACGTTGGGTGACGTCACGAATGATCGCCCCAAATTGTGGCTCGCCTACATCAGTCCATTGTGAAAGCGAGAGCTCAACGGGTATTTTATGGCCGTCGCGATGTATGGCCGTCAGGTTTACGGATTTTCCGATAATACTGACTGGGCCGCCTGAGACGACCCTTGAGAAACCGGCATGATGCCTGGACCGCATCTCTTGCGGAATAATGATGTCGAGAGCCTTTCCTATGACGTCTTCAGACTTATGTCCGAAAATGAGCTCGGCTGAGTTATTCCACGAGGTGATTTGATTTTTGCTGTTTGAGCAAATAATGGCATCGGGTGAAGTCGACGTCATATTGATGAAACGGGTATGGCTATCCGCATTCTCGAGTTCGAGCCGACGCAACTCCATTTTTTCAATAACGATGACGGCCAAGTCCTGAAGAATAAGCTGGTCACGGTCTGAGAACATCTCTCGGGGCTTATTGTCGATCAGGCATAAGCTACCCAGCACATGACCGTTGGTTGTTATCAATGGCGCCCCCGCGTAGAAGCGAATATGAGGAGCGCCAACAACCAAAGCGTTTGAGCTAAATCTCGCATCCTGCGACGCATCAAGTACCAAAAAAACGTTACGGCCCATGAGCGCAAAATTACAAAATGAAACGTCACGACCCGTTTCGCACACATCGAGGCCAACACGTGCTTTGAAGAATTGTCGGTCGCGATGCACTAAAGAAATCAGAACAATGGGGACATCAAAAATCCGAGATGCCATTTGGACGATCTGATCATATTCGTGCTCAGGTGGCGTATCCATCAGCGCGAAAGCATTCAAAGCCTGAATGCGCTCTTCATCATTATCACTTACTGGGTAAGTAATCATTTGAGGTTCTCGCTAGAAGCTGACCGCACATGGAATGCGAAGCGATTGATAGGGATCGCTGCCACTTCAGCATTCATGAAAATAAACTGCAGAAGAATTTTCATATCATGAAAAAAAGGAAAATCTGTACATCTCATCACCTGTCAGCAGCTTATTGGCAGCTATGTCGAGCAGCTCATAAACTGTATCGTCAAAAAAACGGATATCTGTAGAAAAGCGAGCAGCATGCCAGGCATGAAGCGCAAACGCCTTGTGCGGGCTTTGTTTTTGGTGAGAGGGTTTCGCACTGGAGCCTATGCCGACATGGCAACAATCAGGATTCCCGGTGAGTATCCTTGGGAAGCGCGAATTCGCCGTAGCGCGTCGTTGATGGCGGACATTATCTCTATCGAGACACCGCGGGCTTGACTCATCCTGCCGGGCAGTATCCCGCGGCAGGTGCACTCGCTCTGATCGATCAGCGGTTGATGTACAGGCTGTTCATCTTCATGCCACCGCGCATTTTCTTGACGCCCGGCTCCATGTCGGCCGGACATGCGCCTTGAAAGCTGCCATTGACGATGGTGCGTTGCGTCTCGGTTTTTCCGTTCAGGTCGAACGAAGTGTCGGCCGTCAATATGTACGATTTCGTCAGATCGCCCTTGAACGAGGCGGCCAGCTTCGCGTCTGGGCAACTGGATATAAAGCTGTAGCCGTCGCCGTTTCCGCTTTTTGACTGGATCTTGCATTCCTGTTCGAAGTTGGCCCACAAGTCGTCGTCAATCAGACGGTCCTTTGCCTGGGCGACGCAAATTTCCCAGGAAAACGGCGAGGTGGCCGGTGTCACTTTCCACAAGCCTGAGGCGCGTTGCATACGCTGGGATGATTCATCGGCCGCCACAGGAATCGCGACCGCAAGCGCTATAGCGGGAATCGACAACAGTATGGCCGCGTACTTCATCATGAATCCTTTCTGTAAAACGCTAAATTTAGTACCGAAACCGAAGCGCGCTGCGCCAATCTTCTATGGCATGCGCTATTCAAGGTTCTCTAATACTTCACCCTATGGTCGGCTTTTGGCCGAAAGCGGTAATCGCAAAGCTCTTTCCGATGAGGCCGACGCGCAACAGGGGAATGATTCTGACCTATAGAAACAGCACAGCCAGCGAGTGACTTCGGCTGTAGGCCATTCATTACCTTGTGCATCTTCGGCTCTATTTCAGAGAGAATTGCTTCGAGTCAGACCGAGACTTAGCCCTTTGGGAAGATTCTCGATCGCAATAAGTGCGAGGTTGTCTGTGATGATCCGATCATCATTTAATACAACGAACGACGGTGCCCACAGAAGTGCTTCTTTATCGAACTCATAGACCATTTGCCGACTTATCTTTCCTTGAGATTTCAGCTTCGAAATTACCCGAGCAGCTTGAGCCGCTTCACCTGCCAACGTGTCCATGGCTTCGTGAAGCTTTTTCTCATCTTTACCTCTGAATAAAAATGAGACCTGACAGCCGTCCTGGTATGAATGGAAATCGAGAATAGGGTTACGTCTGTCGGGCATCCGACTAAGCAATTTTCGAAACCACGCATGTATTCCGGCATAGGAAGCCTTGCCCGCTTCTGCAGCTATCGCAGTCACAAAGGGATTCCAAACCAAGAGTACGTAGGGCAGGCCCACCCTAATCAGTTCTTGTAATGAATCTGCTGCGTTGTGCGACAGCTCAGAACGTTCGACTCTAACGGGTGAGTCATTCGTAATCTGATCTAACCAATCTTCATCCACCTCCCTTGCATCCGTCGCGATCTCGACCCACACATCATCCAACAGTCTTGGAAGCTGCTGGGGTGGCAACACGGCCGAGTCAACATCTATGCCCAAACCTAGGAAACTCAGTACGTCTCCTCCCGCGTAATATCCCAGGAGTGCGGCAACAAATTGTCGACCATCAGGGCTTTTGAACGATTCACTTTCCAATATCTGTCCCTTCGGACGTCCGGGATCGTGATTCTCAAGAAGAGTGAAAGGATTGCTGTTTATCTGAGCAACCAATCTGTCTGGATCGACAGCCACCAACAACTGGCCATCTGGGCCGCACGCATCCGTCCAGATCACTGCTCGCACAATTTCGCCAAATTTACACGCGTGGTGTCTCAGTTCAGCCTCTTCAGCCCATCTACCGGCGGCTGGCGTATCTTGAAGTAAATCAGACATAGATTCTCCACCCCCGCTGTAGCGTGTCAAAAGATACATCCTATCCTTAGCTTACGTCCGCGTCTGGCCGATAGCGGTGTCCATGGCTAACGGTTAGTCTCCAAAGCAGGCTAGCCCCCCCCCCCGCTCGTGCTCCATTCACGCCGTATATGAATTCTTTAAACCAAAGTTTTCAGGTGGGGAAATGCCTTCGACCAGTGAAGAATTCTAAAACTCTTACGCAGACCTTCGATCCAGAACGGGTCTGTATGAATCAAACGAGTTACTGTTTCTTTGCTTTCCGCCTCGACCAGCCACAATCCCCCTAAAGGATCTGAGGACGGATGCTCTCGGAGTGATCCACCTACTAAAATCAAATCTTCGTGGCGTTCTAACCATTGGATATGGTCGATGAGAGTTTTTTTCCGAATCTCCGATGCCTCAGGTTTATCCTCAAAAAATACGGCAAACAACATCTCATCTCCTTTTGAAATTAGTAGCGCCCTTGGCACATCACCCACTAGCAGAGTAGTCGACTTGCCTGCGTAAACGCACTCCACCTCCAAACTGATTTACGGAATCCCCCTACACCCTCCGTCCGCTTCAAATCCTTGTCGCTCCAGCCCCACAACCCTAGAGTCCACGCCGTCGCCGCAAACGTAGCGACCGGGCTTGGCCGCTCGACTAAACTCCAGGCGCACAGGCGCTCACCATTCGATCTCTGGGATGTATTCCGTCTGCGATATCGAGTTATGGCAGCTGTGCGTGGGACACCTTCGGGTGTGCCGGGTGCCTGGAGTTCCGGTCGGCCAACCCGCGTACAGTTGCCACCCTGATTTGCTTGGCCGCAAACGGTGGCAGCTTCTAACTCCAGGAGCAGTCAATGAAGCAACCGCATACCTCAAACAAAACCCTCGGCACCACCACCTTCTCCACCCGCGGCCCATCCCGTCAGCCGCTGTTCCGCATCAATCCCGACATCCCCATCGAATCTGCACTGGAGCACGCTTCCAGCTTATTGGCGTGTATCCATGAATTGAGCCTCGACGCGGCGTTGGGTGATGCGGGCAAGCAGAGTGTCTGGGCGGTTCATCATTTGAGTGATATGGCGAAGGCGATTCTGGAGGATGCGTTGTCAGCGGGCGCGGCAAAGAATCAGCTGAGTTGAACGGCCCTTGGCTAATGCCCCGGGCCGTTTTTGTCGGTCATGAATTACGCGCTGCGAAGCTCCACGGTCAGGTGCGTCACTTCGTGCACCGGCGCCAGGCGCTCGCGGATCATGTCGGCAGTTACGGACGCGTTGCCGACCACGCTGACAATGGCCGCACGGGCTTCGGGGCCGACCTGCCAGACGTGCAGGTCGGTGATTTTTGTATCACCCGACTGCTCGATTATTTCGCGGATTTCCTGAGCAAAACGCTCCACTGACTCGATAGCGATGGCCACCAAACCGAAGATAAGCGCCGACGCAAAGCTACCGAAGTCGACTACCTTACCGGTGCCTAAACTGTGTTGGCTGCTGACGGCGTGGAGTTTGGCATAGCTGTAGCAAGAGGCGGCGATACCGAGGAGTCCGGCGTGGCCATATGAAAACCGTTCGCCAACAGAGCCATCGAGTCCCGCGATGGGAAAAATCGGGGCAGACCGCCATTGTTTTAAATGTGGTCTGACCCCGACTTTACAAACGAAAAAGAACACATTGAGTGGAATCAAATCAAAAAGTTGCGATTAGCATGCTATGGAGGCATATGTACTATACAAAAGTACTCCTGAGAACATTGTTGACGGCGAAAACATGGACATCACACCAGTAGTAGATCGACACTATTAAATCCCAGCAGGGTGAGCGAAGAGCATAACCATTGGCAATCCTAGACCTTTCTAGAAGCCTATCGAAAATCTATAATTTCCGCCCCGGGGAGGCAACTAGTTTACCTAAGGAAGTCTATGCTGGCCGAACCAAGTAACAAGTGATTAGTCAGGATCAATAAATAGTCGTTGGTCACAACAATCATCAACGCCCCAAGGTACCCGGTAAAGCCAGCGGTTTCTGGCCGATAACGGCATATCCGCTCAGCGAAAAGCGACTGACAATGCCTAGGTCAACCTACTCAACAATGACTCACGCCGGCTAGACAATTGTGATTTTGGTCACTACAGGAACCATTGCCGCAACAGCGATCGCCCAAAAGATCAAGTAATACCATATGCTGGAGAGAAACCATAAAAAGGAAACCCATTGCGCCTCAAGCCAACTTATCTGCTTTTTGGAAAACTCTGGAGACCCTCGATGTTGAGCAACAAAAAATCTGTCATCAAGTGAGGAGTGATTTATATCGCAACGACCCTGAATCTCTTCATACATTTCAAGGGTTTTCGTAGCAGCATCCCAATTTTGAGCAGCTCCGGCGTTAGACTTAGCAATATCTAAAAATATCGTCCGTTGCAGGCCATTCAGCTCCTCCGCATTTTTATATAAGGCGTCAGCGTTTGATCCATTCCTCGAGCCCCACTCCATCAAAGATATAACAATAATGAAGATACCCGCTAAAACCGAGACAACAGTGGCATAGTCATCTAAACCTGGTATCGCAATAAACTTCGAGGAAAAAATTTTCTGAATTACAGCCAACGCTATTGTTTGGACTGAAAAGAAAGCCAAACTAATGGTAGAAAATAACTCTTTACGTTTAAGCCTTCGAGCTGCGTTGTATCGAGCGCTGGACGTACGCCAAATCGTGGTTCTTAGGGACGTAATATAATCCGTCATGGTTACTCCTTGGGGCTGGGTGGCGCCTGAATTATCAGTCAGATCCTCTTCCCAAGCACCTAGTGTTAGGCCCGGAGAAGGTTTAACACAGTGGTGTTACGCTCAAGTCGCTGAGCCCGGAGCACTTCCGCTTTGGTTTAAGCCAAAGGTACCGCTGTCGACATTACTGCCGTCATCGGTAGGCGCCACCCGAGCGAGACTATACCAGAGAATCAATAAATTTCTCCCTCGTCCGCATACATTTTTGCCAAAATAAATTTTACGTAGGATTCATATCGCTCATTGATCTGGGCGTCAGTAAGCGCTACGTCCGGGTCAACCCGACCCCGAGCATCCAAGAATCTTAGCTTTTGGGCTACAGAAATGTTCAGATCGTAATCGCGGATATAGCCACCCCTCACATTAAATTTAAGTTCGTGATGTGCGCGCACTAATTTTTTTAAAGAAGGGGCCCCTTCCGTTATGAGTAAAGGCACTCGCGACACCATTCGTGCCACCGCGAAATCCATCTGATGAAGCAGCTTTTCATCCGTGATCTGGTTGAAATAGGCCATCCAACCATAGCGTTTATTACCACTGATAGCGCCTGTGATTTTCTCATTCAACTCGAGATAAAAAATGTCGATTAGCCGCTCTTGATTCAGGTATTTATGCTTCTCCAATCTTTTGGAAAAGTTGTGCTTAAAATCGCTCACCTTTGCAGCAACGGCCTGTAGAAACTTTTCGAAAGTTTCATTACGTACAGTTATATGCGGCAATAAAAAATCATATCCTAGATAGGAGAAGCGTTCGCTAATTGGCCCGAGATGCGTTTTGGAAGAGTTACGGCCATGCAATGTCAATCCGCGCCTGGCAAGCCGTCTACGCACCGAATCATAAGCCTTGGCCACTATTAAATCACTTCCGTACATCAACACGTCATCGACATAACGATAATAAGTAAGTCCGGGAATGGAACTCATGTGCCTGTCTACATCAGCCATGTAAATCGCAGCCAAAATATTAGAAATCGCGAGCCCTTGTGGAACGCCATACTCTTGCCTGTATGACGAATAGAAATTGCGTCGGCAGTTTTGGGGGACCGTAGGAGTCTGTAACGCATGGGCTATGAGAGAGAGCACCTCCGCACATTTTATTTTCTTGCTCAGAAGCTTTAGCAGTCTATCTTGCTGAATTGAATCATAGAATTTTTCTATATCGGTACAACATATCCATGTATTGCTCCCCTGTAAGTCAACCATATCCTCTGCGACTGATCGAACATAAGTACTAGCAACGTTCTTAGGTACGTTGTCGGGGAAAAGCAAAGCTAGGTATCTATGAACCTGGTGTAACACCACGCGATCCCTTACAGTCGGAATCCCTATAATTCTCGGGGCTTTACCGCGACCTTTTAGCTTCAGCTTTTCTAAAAAGGGGGTGAAACGAAATGTTCCACTTAGGCACTTATCAGACACAACTTGGAGCGCGCCCTCAGAACGCGCTGAATACTGAAATCCATTAATACGATCCAGCCCTTTAGCTAAGGAACTCTTGAACCTTTCCCTATAGGCAAATATCAAAGAGTTGGCCGAAAACATTCTTCGAAAAAGCTCATCATCCCCAATAAAACCTGCAGCGTAAAGAATTGCATCAGTATCCTGGCTCATCCCTTGTCCTTGATTAAATAGCTATCTAATCCATCGTAAACATAAAAAATTCAAGCCTTCAATCTTAGTCGTGTCACCAAAGGAAATACGCTACGCACACCCCCCGCTCAGACCATGGTACCTATTCAGATCTAACGGCCGGAATTACTCCAAACTTAAACAATCTTCAGTAGCGAGCATTCAAACAAGCCTTAACTTGGCGAGGTCCTTCTTAATTATATAACCGCCAGTTAAACCCCCGGAGACCACTGACAATTTTGTCAATTGGAAAGTTAGGGCATTAACTTCATCCACACTTAGACTCAAGCTTTCCGCAATTTCACGACGGCCTTGCTTTCGGCTATGCAGAACGTCTAAAACCTTAGTAAGCAGTTGCGATGTCTCTCGCTCCATGGGCTCTGGCTCATTAGTCCTATATCCACGTTTAGCAATATCTATGCACAGGCTGCGATAGTTCCACTCACTAATCAAGTCTAATGAGTTAAAACGGTAAGCCATAGCTGCAAGCGACACGCCAAAATAATGTTTGAGCTTCATCAAATGTTTAATAGTATAAGTGGGTGGCTGATTAGCAGCTACACTTTCCCTAGGCATTAGAAACGCTGAGGCAAATGCATCAGCCTGTCGCTCCATTTCAGGCCCGTGTGCCTTGCCGTGCTGCATGGTGTAAACGTCACGCACTAAATGGCCTAACTCATGCGCCGCGTCAAAGCGGCTTCTCTCTGCGGACTTGATAGTGTTAAGGAAAACGAATGGTTTACCCTCATACCAAGTACAGAATGCATCCACCTCTCGTGTTTCCTCGGCAAGAGAAAAAACACGAATGCCTTTCGCCTCAAGCAAGTGGATCATATTGGGTATCGGTGCATTACCCAGCCCCCAAACCCGGCGGAGCGTGGCAGCGGCCTCTTCAGGCCCAAGATCGCTTAGGTCAGGCAACTGCGCAGAGGGAAGACTGAACCTTTCCTCTATCCAGTGATTGACTCTGAACGCGATGGCACCAGCCGCAAATGTGCACGCTTTCAGAGCGTCAGTCATTTTCGAGAGCTTACGAAAGCTTACTGAATCCTCCCTCAGCTCTGGCATGTCTTCATCGATGTAAAAAAACTGAGGAGGGAAGTTCAACAGTCTTGCGATTTTTTCCAAGGTTGCTGGATCAGGATAAGATGCCCCAGTTTCGTAATTCTGCAGACTACGACTAGTGACATCGAGCGCCTTTGCCAACTGAGCTTTGGTAAAGCGTCTTCTCACCCTAGCAAATGTTATTTGCTTAGGATTTATTTCAGGCATAGCAATTTACTCAAAATATACCTACTTTAGGCTCTACTTCCACCGAAATCTGAGAGTTGGATTCATCTTTGCGGATGGTGAAATCATCTGGATTGTTGGAAATGCTTCCCAAGAGTATCCGGACACCCCAGTTGGTAATTTTTTTATTACGGAACCCGGTCGGAAGGGATAATTCATAACGAACTTCTTTTAAAGCCTTGTCGTAGTGATAAAGCAGTGCCCAGACTTGGGTTTCTCTCTGGTGCTCCTTAGCGAACTGGAACGAGACACTATTGAAAAGCTCTAATTGCCGATTATTTGTTTGGACAAAACCCTCCGCCACCGCTCCTTTCTCTGCCTGATTCGTGGGGTCATCAACTCCATCTCTGCCGGTCTCGCTGTTACCAGTCATAACAACAATGGAAACGCTGCGATCGGGTGAACTGATGAACGGGCAGTTCTGCTGTTCATGAATATGCCAGTGCGCTGTTGCCAATAAAGTGCGCAGATCCTCAACAGTTTTCAACCATTGCTGCACCCCAGCAGCAGTCGGCGCCGACGCACGACTGGTCTCGTTACGTCCTCGAAGACCACCCGTGATGATTTCACGGAGAATGACTGCGCGTAGGTCAGGATGCAGCTCACGCAAACGTGCTTCCACGTCTGCGGCGTCAAGAATAACCGTAGCTCTCCGGATGAGAGCGTTTGAGGGTGTCAGTTCAAATGTGCCCATCGTCGCTCCTCATCTTTTTCCGAAATTCAGACCTCATGTTGAGGTATGGAAAGCAGAAACACAAGCGACCTATGCTAAGGCACTGCTAACATGGCGTAGGTCATCCCGAACAGGGCCAAAAAACGGTAGCTAATCCGATCGCTGCCTGGTGCCAACTGAAAGGAAATGCCACAAATTTGCCACTTTGCCCCCCGCTGGTAGGGGCGAAAAACAGCTAACCTCAGCTAACCCAACCCGTTGATTTCCCAGCTAATCCCCGCTAATGTATTGATTCTAAACGTCGACTTTTAGGACTCCGGAGGCAGGGGTCGTGGGTTCGAATCCCGCCTAGGCACCATATTTGATTTCAGGGCTGATTGATGGCCTAAGATCGCTCAAAGCCCGCCTTGTGCGGGCTTTGTTGTTTTTGATGGAAAGTTTCGCCGAGGCTTGTGCCGAAATCGCACCAATCAGCAATCGCCTTGACTCGTCCTACCAATCAGTGCCCCACGGCCAATGCACTATCTCTGACCGCTCAGCGGTTGATGTACAGGCTTTTCATCTTCATGCCACCGCGCATTTTCTTGACGCCCGGCTCCATGTCGGCCGGGCATGCGCCTTGAAAGCTGCCATTGACGATGGTGCGTTGCGTCTCGGTTTTTCCGTTCAATTCGAACGAAGTGTCGGCCGTCAATATGTACGATTTCGTCAGATCGCCCTTGAACGAGGCGGCCAGCTTCGCGTCTGGGCAGCTTGATATAAAGCTGTAGCCGTCGCCGTTACCGCTTTTTGACTCGATCTTGCATTCCTGTTCGAAGTTGGCCCACAAGTCGTCGTCAATCAGACGGTCCTTTGACTGGTCGACGCAAATTTCCCAGGAAAACGGCGAGGTGGCCGGTGTCACTTTCCACAAGCCTGAGGTGCGTTGCATACGCTGGGATGATTCATCGGCCGCCACAGGAATCGCGATCGCAAGCGCTATAGCTGGAATCGACAACAGTATGGCCGCGTACTTCATTACGTATCCCTTCTGTAAAACAATAAATTTAACACTGAAATAGAAGCGCGCTGCGCCATTCGTTTATGGCATGCGCTATTCAAGGCTCTCTAATACTTCACTCGATAATCGACGTTTGGCTGAACTCGGTCAGCATCCAGCCCGATATTGCAAACCGGGCAAGCACACCTGAAACCTCCCGTTACCGAGCGTTTATTGACCCTCATAAGGCTAATCGGCACCCTGCGCGCCCCGACGTTAAGGACAGTCTCGGTCGCGTTATGAGAGAGGACGATCTGAAAAAAGATCCATTCGAGGAGCCATGGTATGCCCAGTATTTTGGTGGCAGCAGCTCATGGGGTGGACGGGTAAGACCTGCTCAACCTCCGGAGCCTGTCTACATCGAAAAAGACTACTGGCCAGCGCCCAAACCCCGCACAGATTTGATCTTCGCCAAGTCGTGTACCGGTGCAAACTGGTGCCAGACCGAAGCAGGCACCAGCACCGAACCTGTGTCCAACTTCGGAGCCGTGATGGTGGCCGGGTCTATGGCCATACCGGTAGCCAATGCCGCTGTTGCAACAAAAGTAGGGGCAGAGCTGGCGCTGGGTCGAGTGGCTGGCGGCGGGATCATGCAACAGGGTCTGACCTGGGCAATCCGCGGCGCGAGTTTGCCTGCCAGTGTATTCATCCTCGGCATGCTCCCGACCAAGATGGGCGACGGCACGCTGTACACCGACGAACAACTGCGCAATATGACCCGCGCGCCCAGTCGCGTGCGCTTCCAGTTTCGTCAGGATGCAGAAGGTGTTTTGCAGATTTACGGTATACACACTGGACCGACGGGCGATGATTCCGTCCGCACGGTGCAAGCAGGCTGGGACGCCGACCAGACCGCACTGGAAGCCAAGCTCAACGGCATCACGATTCTCTGGACACCCAAGCGCGGCCCGCTGGGCGAAATGCCGCCCCTGATCTACCCCGACAACAGCGGCGAGCAACTGGGCACCATCCTCGTCCACCCGATCCCGGAAAACACCGACAGCCAGATCGAAGGCTTCCCCGGCGAAGACATCACCACCGATGACTGCATCGTGGTGTTCCCGGCGGATACGGGGCTGAGTTCGTTGTATGTGGTATTTGCACGGGCGGTGGGTGGGGACATCAAATACCACAAGCCGCCTTTGGATCTGCCTGGATTCCCAGGCACCTTCCCTGTTAGATCCAAGAGCAGTGTTCAAGGGGGTGGCAGTAAACGTGCCCGCTGGAAAGATCGTAAGGGGCGTATTTATGAGTGGGACAGTAAGACGGGGTCAATCGAGCTGTATGGCAAGCAAGGTAAGCATCTTGGCGAGTTCAACCACAAAACGGGTGAACAGATAGATCCACCGAAACCCGGCAGGACCACACCAAAATAGAAGGACGACAACTATGTTTTTATGGATCTCCGGATTTTTGAAAGATGACGCTGAGGACGACGCGTTGAAATTTGACCTCGTCGTAAAGCCAGAATATGAAGGCGCTGTATTGAATATTCTCGGATGGAAAAGCTTGGAGGAAAGCCCTGATGGTGAATGGCTGCTATCCATAGAACAGGTGGGTCAAGTATCCACAGCGGTCAACGAGCCATTGCCAAGCAATCTAGACGTGTTTATCGGCGTTCGGGCGTAGCGACGAAGAGGTGGCGGCAGTAATGGCGCTAGCGGGTGACCCAATAAAGGATGAGTTGGTGTATTGCGTTGGACGTTACAGATAGGGGAACGCCAGCGGATCGAGGCTCTAGAGGAAATTTATGCTTATAGCAATCGCAGGTTTTCCGGCTGACTCAAGTAAAGACGATTCGGTCAAACTAAGAATTAATGTTAAGCCTGAATTCGAACGAACGGTGATGGACCTAATGGGTTGGAAACACCTGGAGATAGGGCATTGGGAGCCATTAATTAGCATAAGGGCTCAGCAAATTTCTGCAGTAATCAACGAAACGATTTCAACTGATCTGAATTTGTCCATTGGCGTACGGTTTAGCGACGAAGAGGTGGCTGAAAGACATCGAAATACAGTAGAGGTTATATTCCTCTCAATCAGTGGTTTTTACTCAGACTCTTGGGACGACTCATTACAGTACGAGGGGGACATAACGCAGGAACTTGAGCCGGGAGTGCTCGCCTCAATGGGCTGGGCCTCAATGCAACATGTGCCCCCGGGTGAGCACATTCTGACGACGGATCAAGTGAAGGCGGTGATGAAGATACTTGGTGATCCCGTCAGACGTGACTTGGTTTACTACATAGGTGCCTGTGTAAAACGCGTTCCGCTGCCAAGCTAGTTTACAGAATCCCCCTACACCCTGCGTCCACCTCACATCCTTGTCGCTCCCGCCCCACAACCTTAGAGTCCACCCCGTCGCCGCAAACGTAGCGACCGGGCTTGGCGGCCCGACAGATATAGGCGAAAACAGCGCCCCGATTTAAGATGGCAGGCGCTGTTTTTTCGCGTGTGACCTGGCTTTATGACGGGTTGCGCAGGGACTCTTTCGGGAGTGCCGGGTTCCTATATCTCCGGTCCGCCAACCTTGTGCAATCCGTCACCCTTCTCTGCTTGGCGGCAGAGATGACGGTTCATCAAGATATATGAAAGCGAACCATGACTACCTTTGACGATTTACACCCAACCAAAACCCTCGGCACCACCACTTTCTCCACTTGCGGCCCATCCCGTCAGCCGCTGTTCCGCATCAATCCCGACATCCCCATCGAATCCGCACTGGAACGCGCTTCCAGCTTATTGGCGTGTATCCATGAATTGAGCCTCGACGCGGCGTTGGGTGATGCGTGCAAGCAGAGTGTCTGGGCGGTTCATCATTTGAGTGATATGGCGAAGGCGATTCTGGAGGATGCGTTGTCAGCGGGCGCGGCAAACAATCAGCTGGGCTGAACGGCCCTTGGCTAATGCCTCGGGCCATTTTTGTCGGTCATGAATTATGCGCTGCGAAGCTCCACGGTCAGGTGCGTCACTTCGTGCACCGGCGCCAGGCGCGCGCGGATCATATCGGCGGTTACGGACGCGTTGCCGACCACGCTGACAATGGCTGCGCGGGCTTCGGGGCCGACCTGCCAGACGTGCAGGTCGGTGATTTTTGTATCACCCGACTGCTCGATTATGTCGCGGATTTCATGGGCGACATGCTCGTCTGTACGGTCGAGCAGAACACCTGAAGTGGTGCGTATCAGCGACCAGGACCAACGGGCAATAACCAGTGCGCCGACGATGCCCATGACCGGGTCAAGCCAGACCCATCCCAGGTAGCGGCCAGCGAGCAATGCAGCGATGGCGAGAACGGAGGTCAGTGCGTCGGCGAGCACATGCACATAGGCCGAGCGCAGGTTGTTGTCCTGACCGTGTGCGTGGTGGGTATGGTCATGCCCGTGGTCGTGTCCATGGTGGTGATTGTGGCCGCCGGACAGCAGCAGTGCGCTGACGATATTGACGATCAGGCCGACAACGGCAATCCACGTGGCCGTGCCGAACGCGACTTGGGTAGGCTCGAAAAGACGCACCACTGACTCGACACCGATGCCGATGGCAACCAGGCCCAGTATCAACGCAGAGGCGAAGCCGCCCAGGTCGCCGACTTTGCCGGTGCCAAAGCTGTATTGGGGGCTGGCGGCGTGGCGTTTGGCGTAGCTGTAGGCAGCGGCGGCGATACCCAAGGCGCCGGCGTGGGTCGCCATATGGAAACCATCCGCCAGCAAGGCCATGGAGCCGGTGATGTAACCGGCAGCAATTTCGGCAACCATCATGACAACCGTCAGCGCGACCACCCACAGGGTGCGCTTGGCGTTTTCATCATGGGATGAGCCCAAAAATACGTGATCGTGGGCGTAGTCCGCGTGCAGGTTGCTCATGTCGGTGCGCTCCTATTTGGTGTATCGGCGGATGGCTTCGATCAGTTCCTCAACGCCTTCGGCCCGCTCTTCATCACTCAACCCCGGCTTGGCGACGTGCTCGCGGGCGTGGGCTTCGATGATTTCGTCCATCAGGCCGTTGATAGCCCCCCGCGTTGCCGCCACCAGATGCAGGGTTTTGGCGCAGTCGTCTTCGGCCTCAAGCGCCCGTTCCACCGCCTGGATTTGTCCGGCGATGCGTTTTACGCGCTTGAGCAAGTCGTCTTTGCCCGTTTTGATGTGCGACATACCATACCCCCCCTACCTATACATGTTATGCATGCTCTGTGATGTCGGTCGGGAACGCAACCAGCAGATGAAACTGCCGCGCATTTTTGTTCTGATGGCCGCAAACCATGATCACTCCGGATTCCCTATGCGCATCGAACCCCTGCCGCCGCTGCAAACCCTGATTGCTTTCGAGGCGACGGTGCGTCATGGCAGTTTCACTCGCGCGGCCACTGAGTTGCATTTGACGCAGAGTGCGATCAGTCGCCAGGTGCAGCAGCTTGAGGAGTTTCTGGGGCGGGCGTTATTTCGGCGTGAGCACAAGCGCATTCATCTCACAGTGGCCGGGCAGGTGTATGCCGAGCAGGTGCATCGGGTGCTTGCCCAATGCGCTGAAGCGACGGCGCAGGTCATGACCCACAGCGGCGAGCAGGAGCTGACGCTGGCGTGTTCCAGCGGTGTCGCGGCGTTATGGCTGGGGCCGTTGATGGGGCGTTATGCCGATGAGTTTCCCAATGTGGACGTGCGACTGCGGGTGGTGGACGGGCTGGATTCGCTGGTGCGTGCGGAGTTTGATCTGGCGGTGTATTTCCTGCGCTCGGGCTCGCCGCCGGGGCTGGACAGTCGGCTGTTGTTCGCAGAGTCGGTGGGGGCTTATTGCGCGCCGGGCTATCTGCAAGGCCGGGTGCTCAAGCCGCAAGCGTTGTTCGAACATCGGTTGTTGATGCTTGAGGATGGTCAACGCCAGTGGCTGTCCTGGACAAACTGGTTTGCGCGTCAGGGTATCGATGCTTCGGCGATTTCCAAGCGCCTGACCGTTAATAACTATCCGGTGATGGTGGACCTGGCCATTGATGGACGCGGCATTGTGTTGGGCTGGAAGCCGATGATTGATGGGCACGTTAAGTCCGGGGCATTGGTGCCGGCTTGTGATGTCCATGTGGGCGAGATCGGTGGTTATTATTTGCTCAATCCGTCGGGGCAGTTTCCGAGTCGCGCGGCGCGGTCGTTTGAGCAGTGGTTGGCGGTTCAGAATTCAGAGGCTGAGTAGGACCTTCTGTTGGAGCGAGGCTTGCCCGCGAACCAGACGACGCGGTATGGCAGACCGACGCGTTATCGTTCTTCGCGGGCAAGCCTCGCTCCAACAGAAAATCTTCTTTAATTAAATAGTTACGCGTTGTTTGATGAAGTCTATTGAGCACCGCGAGGCTGCGATAGCGATTTGTCGGACGCACCGATATCGCAGCCTCGCGGTGCTCGACAGCTCCTACAGATCCACGTCCTCTTGCATGCATCCAGCGCATGCATATCTTCCCAATGAGCGTTTTCCCGCATTCAATTTCGCGAGTTATTCTCGGGCCTACAAGGGCACAAGACCCTGACGATGTTTCACCCGATTGCTTCTCTGCCCCACTCGTGCGCGGGACCACTCCCTGCGTAATTTGCATGCAGGAGTTAAACGTGAACGCTATAAAAAACACGCCAACCCACAACCAGAAAGCACGCAAAGCCGTGATCGCGACTGTGATCGGCAACGGTCTTGAATGGTTCGACTTCACGGTCTACAGCTTCTTCTCGGTCATCATCGCCAAGGTGTTTTTCCCCACCGACAGCGAACTCACTTCTTATCTACTGGCATTGGCGACTTTCGGCGTAGGCTTTTTCATGCGTCCGGTCGGCGGCATTGTGCTGGGTGTTTATGGGGACAAGCACGGTCGTAAAGCCGCGCTGTCACTGACCATCCTGTTGATGGCGCTGGGGACGCTGATCATTGCGATCACCCCGAGTTATGCACAGATCGGCATGATTGCGCCGGTGTTGATTGTGCTCGCACGGCTGCTGCAAGGTTTCTCGGCGGGCGGTGAAATGGGCAGCGCGACGGCCTTCCTGACCGAGCACGCCCCGGACGGCAAGAAAGCGTTTTACTCCAGCTGGATTCAGGCCAGTATCGGCGTCGCCGTGCTGCTGGGTTCCACACTGGGCGCTATCCTCTCGAACTACCTGACTCAAGCACAGTTGGAAAGCTGGGGCTGGCGGATCCCGTTCATCATCGGCACGCTGATCGGTCCGGTCGGTTTCTACATCCGTAGCCGCATCGACGAGACGCCGGTCTACAAAGAGTCCAAAACCACCGAATCGCCACTGCGCGAAGTCTTCCGCACCTATCCACGGGAAACCCTGACCAGCTTCTCGCTGGTTGTGCTGTGGACGGTCTGCACCTACGCGATTCTGTTCTACATCCCGTCCTATTCAACCCGCGTTCTGGGCCTGCCCAGTGGCATCGGTTTCAGCGCCGGGATGATGGGCGGCGCGGTGTTGATCGTCGCGACGCCAATCGTCGGCATGCTGGCTGACAAAACCGGTCGCAGGCCTTGGCTGCTGGGTTCGGCGGCGGCGATTTTCGTTGCGGCTTATCCGATGTTCCTGTTCATCAACCAGATGCCGGGGCTGGCCTCGCTGCTGATCTTTGAAGTGGTCATGGGCCTGCTGATCGCCGGTTACATCGGTTCGATTCTGGCCGCGTTCAGCGAACTGCTGCCGACTCACGTGCTGTCCACAGGCCTGTCCGTGGCCTACAACTTTGCGGTCACGATCTTCGGCGGTTTCGCCACGTTCACCATTACCTGGCTGATCGCCAACACCGGCAGCAATGTCGCGCCGGCCTTCTACATCATGTTCGCGGCGGTGGTCAGCGGTTGCGGCGCGTTTCTGTACCGCGACCGCAAGACCACCGCCAATGCCACCTTCAAGGGAGCCGCTCTGCAATGAGTACTCAAAACGCTGCACGTCTGATCCTGCGTAACGGCCAGTTGCTCGACCTGAACAAAGGCGAGTTGCTGGGCGGTCTGGAAGTTGTGATCGAGGGTGGACGCATCAGCGCTGTTCGCCCACAAAATGACGCTGTCGAGGCCGACGCCCAAATCATCGATCTGAACGGCCGCACGCTGATGCCCGGCCTGATCGACTGCCACGTACATGTGCTGGCTTCCAACGCCAATCTGGGCATGAATGCGCTGCAACCCAACGCCATCATCATGTACCGCGCCTTGCCGATTCTTGAGGCGATGCTCAATCGCGGTTTCACTACCGTGCGTGACGCGGGCGGTGCCGACTGGGCGCTGGCTCGCTCTATCGCACTGGGCCTCGTGCCGGGGCCGCGTATTTTTGCAGCCGGTAAAGCGCTGTCGCAAACCGGTGGTCACGGGGACATGCGCGCTCGTGGGGAGCTGCTGCTGAGCGAGCCGTGTTCGTGCTGCTTCCGCGCTGGCGCTATCGCCCGCGTCGTTGACGGCGTTGATAACGTGCGCCTGGCCGTGCGTGAAGAACTGCAACAAGGCGCCAACCAGATCAAGATCATGGCGTCGGGCGGCGTGTCCTCACCGACAGACCCGATTGCCAACACGCAGTACAGCGAGGCGGAAATCCGCGCCATCGTCGATGAGGCCGAAGCCGCCAATACTTACGTAATGGCTCACGCTTATACCGCACGGGCGATTCGTCGCGCTATCGAGTGCGGCGTGCGCACCATTGAACACGGCAATCTGGTCGACGCCGACACAGCGAAACTCATGGCCGAAAAAGGCGCGTTCGCTGTACCGACCCAAGTCACCTACGAGATGCTGGCCAAACATGGCGCCGAAGCCGGTCTGCCGCCTGACTCCGTGGCCAAGATTGAAGACGTGCGTTTGGCCGGTCGCAACGCGCTGAAACTATTCGCAGAAGCGGGCGTGGAAATGGGCTATGGCTCCGACCTGCTGGGCGACATGCATCAATACCAAAGCCATGAGTTGCAGATCCGCGCCGAAGTGCTAGGCAACCTCGCCGCCCTGCGCAGCGCCACCACTGTCGCAGCAAAAATCCTGCAACGCGAAGGCCAACTGGGCTGCATCGCCGAAGGCGCCATCGCCGACCTGCTGGTGGTCGACGGCAACCCGCTGGAATCCATCGAGTGTCTGGTGGGCCAAGGTGAAAACCTGGCGATGATCATTCAGGAAGGCAGCATCAAGAAGAACACCCTGGTGTAAATGCTGAAGTGCTGCAGAGCCCGCCTTGTGCGGGCTTTTTTGTTTTGCAGGCTCACCGCGCTGTCTCGCGCCAACCGGTAGACCTGTAGCAGCGCACGAGCACCGCGAGGCCGCGATGGCGGTGGGTCTGACAAAACGCTATCGCTGGCCTCGTAACCTCGGTGAGCTCCTACAGGATTTGGGGTCAACTCACAAAAATGCATGTTGATTGATAGAGCGCCCCCTTCGTCCAGACGCCTCGCTGTAACGCAGCAAACCCCGGACCTGTAGGAGCGCACGAGCAACGCGAGGCCGCGATAGCGGTGGGTCTGACACTCCGCCATCGCGGCCTCGCGGTGCTCGTGCGCTCCTACAAGTACGGGGTTGGCATCCTGATCGCGCACAGATCCGAGGCATGTCACTCGTCCAGGTAATTATCCTTGATGCCTTTGGACCTACTGTACAGATAGAGGCCGACCCGTAAAAAAATCAGCACCACAGCAAACACCCCAACCGTCATCCACGTGTCGCCTAAATACTTTTCCAGAAGGTTATAAAAGTAGGCAACGGGAATGGCGACTGCCGTCATTATTAGAAAGTATTTGATCACTGGTTTTGACACTCCTTGTCTTCATCCTTCAAGGGATATTTGACGATCGCTTTGTCCGTTTGCCAGGCCGCCTATCACAGGGCATGGGTCAAACAAACTCAAGCCGATACTGCCCCGGTTGCGTCCACGAAACCCTGACAAATCCACCACCGAGCAACGCCTTATCACGCAGATATTCAAACACCTCTGCGGGGCACCATTCCTTGCCGTTGGAGAAGGCGATGTGGAGCAAACGAAGTGAGTCAAATACCTTGGCTTTTTCTGCATCATCAGCGACGTAACGCTCAAAGACACCATCCTCAAGCGCCCCAACGAACCCGACAGCACCTAGCTCGGTAGAGAGACTGGGGTCGTTGACCTTCACACGAATGACATCGCCATCTGCCTTTTCAACAAAGGCCTTCAATTCTTCGCTGATCAATCAAAAAACTCCGTTTAGGTAACCCCATCCGTATCTGTAGTGGGAAGCGATTCAACAGCAGTCTTTGAGGCCTGTCACAGTAACTCTTATCGGCCAACGTTCGGCGGGCGAGAAGCCCAGGAAATTATAGTCAATTGCGGCTTCTGATCGCTGCCTCCACAACCTCTTCCAGCAGCCGCTCTTCGCTGAAAGTGAAATCACCATACTGTGCAATTGCGCTACAGGTCGAAAGTTCTTGAATCGCAGCATCGGCGGTCACTGTTGCCTGCAGCTCGACGGACTTCTTTGCGAAGAAATTCGCAGGGCCGATTTTGCCTGTACTTTTCAATGCCAGAATCAGCTCGTCCAATGCGGCCGGTAAGTCAGGGGGTTTACTCACGATGGCGTCCAAAATTTTTGATCACACAGGTACGAGGCGAATTCGTCACCACTGCCTGGATGGCCGCCTTCACTTCAATGAGGCGCATAAAAATCGTCATTCTCAAGGTAGTAATTAATCGAAAAAATAAAATCGCTCACGGCAGAGTCAGGCATTTTTTCAATTTGTAACTCGACCACGCTCTGGAATAGCTCCACATCCAGAAGGTATTCGGCGTCATTCTCTGCAGCCAAAACAGGACATCCCTGGTCGTTCAAGTCTTCTAACTCATCATCGCCGACCAATAAAAAAATCTGGGCATCCGCAGGGTACCTCGCCCACTGCACCCGGTTTACAAACAGTGTTCCAAACTTGTCTAAAGACTTAAATTCTGAGATCAAAATATCCAAATTTTCATACACAACCATCTCGCCCCCCCACTTTTTCTCTGCCACAAGCGCTACAACCGCCCCGCTCCCTCCAGCACTTTCATTTACAGGGTGGGAGTTTATATAAGCCAACCTGCGCAACCAACTCACTGATTCGGTTGATCGTAACAGCGGCCTCTTCAGCCACCGCTGTGACAGGCCAAACTTCACTTCCTCCAAAAAACTCTATTTTCAGCAAGGCCATTAGATAAACAACCCGCCTATCAAACTCATCGCCAACATTGCTTTCCTGATCAAAATCAGAGTCCAGATTTTGGCCTTCAAGAAATCGCCTGTGAACGTTCATTTTGACCGTGACTTGTAAGTCCGTACCTGTTTTTAGTGCGGTAGTCGCGCATTCTAAGGCCACCTGATAGGTCTGTTCGTCCTTGCGCTCGATAGCGAGCTTTCCCTGGAGTACTAACGCTCCCTCGATCCAGGTCCAGTAGTCGTAACTATTAGAAAATGGGATTACCGCAATTGAGTCAACGATGATCGAAGCAGTCTGCTTTTCTCCCGTCGCGTAAAGAATGTAGGCCAGCTTTACGGTGGACTCCAGGAGAGCCTTAGCCGTCTTTTTCTGCTTGGCTGGCAGCATTTCGATATAACGAGCAAGGGTTTCTTCCGATGCCGGGAACAGCGCAAGCGCTTCAATAGCGTTCATATGACTCTCCCTTGAAGGGTGTTGCCCAACACTTGGTAACGCGCTTGCGATGTGCCGTGGTCATCCGATGCACATCAAAAATATTCGAAGGGTAGACTCGACAACCCCAGATTGAGCGAGCCCAAGGCTGTTTCTACATCTGACCTGTCAGCTGCAGAATCCAAACCACTTTCAATTTTTGTTTCAAGCTGAGCAATAATATCAGCCAAAACCACCCACTGCTCAAGGCCGACGCTCATGGACTTTATATTAGAAAGCTGCAAGTCCTCGTCATTATGCTCGTAATATCCGATCGTATTTTCTTCACATTTCAACAACCAGAAGTCACCTTGACCGCTAGTGGCGAAAACCATCCAAACACCCTTGGCAGCTGGACACTCGGAGTACAAGAAATCATTATACTTCTTCAGATACTCTGCATCGCACACACTAAAATCAATGGCCAGTTCCACACCAATCAAATGTGACAGTATCTTATTTGCATAGGGCGGAAAGTCGACACTTCCGGTGTCGACACATGGGTACTTCGAAAGAATGTCCGTCAATGCTCTCGGCTGGATTTTCATTTTATTTCCCTCCACATTTTGCTTGAAACTTAGAAATACGCGCTTTCTTAGCGATGCTACGCAAATGCCGCTTTATTGAAGTTGCAGCCTTCTCTGTACCCATCGCACTTAGTTTGGCTTTATTCTTCGCCAACCAGCCTTTCCAGTGAGCATTCCACTCCTGCCCAAGAGGGCTGGACTTGGTATGTACTCCGTCCGGTTTGAGAATGTGCTTTTCCGCGGGTAGATCGTAGAAAAACTCACCATTATTGACGTCCAGCTTGGCCAACGACATAAAGTCACCTTTCAACTCCTCGGGAAGCCCATGGTGTATCTGATATGAAGAGCTTTCACCGGTGTAATCTTTCCAGATACTTCTGAGTTTTGCAGTGGATGTTTTAGCCAGACCAAATGGATCAACGTAAGCAACCGGATTCGGCGCATACGCATACAGATTAATCCCACCCGCCAACCCAATCGGGTCAGGCGTGGTAAACCGGCCGATGTCCGGATCATAAAACCGAAACGTATTGAAGTGCAGCCCCGTTTCGCGGTCAAGGTATTGGCCTTGGAACCGCAGGTTCTGTTCTTCGATGTAATACGGCTCACGGACTTCCTGGAGGGTGTTACCCCACACCTGATAACGCGCTTGCCAGACACTGTGGCCGTCGGATTCGGTGAGCAGTTCCGGCAGGCCGTTGAGGTCGTTGTGGTAGTAACGGATCTTTTGCAAAGCACCGATGCCGTCGACACGGGCAAGCGGGTCATAACCGTCATCGGCATAGAGGTACAGGCTGGTCTGGCTGTTGCGATGTTCTTGCAGCAGGCGTAGCCCATCCCAGATAAAGCGGGTTTCGCTGAGCAGGACGCCGTTGGCATCGTATTCAGTTTTTGCGGTGCGACGGCCCAGTGGATCGTAGGTCATGCGCGCTACGTGGCCGTTCTGGTTATGCACTTCGCTCAGGCGATGTTCAGCGTCGTAGGCAAAGCGCTGAACGCCATGCCTGGCGCTACGTTTTTCCAGCGTGCGACCGAATGCATCGTAGCGATAACGCTTGTCCTGGTAGGTCAGCAGCTTGTTGTGCCGGACTAGCCCACTACCGACTAGCGGGCCGTCGAGCAGGTTGGCGGCGGCATCATAAGCGAAGGTCTCGCTGTGGCCATTGAGGCCATCCTGGCTGGCGATGATACGGCCCGTGGCGTCATAACCCAGCAATTGCTGGCGCGGGCTGGCCTGCGCTGTGTCGCGTCTGATCCTGCCGATCAGGTTATCGGCAGGATCGTATTCATAGCTGTTCTCGGCCTGAGCAGGTAGCTGCGGTGGCTGTTGGGTCGGACGGCGCAGTCGCGAGCGTAGACGCCCGCTACGATCGTACTGACTGCGAGTGCTGATCTGGCCTTGGCTACGCAGTACTTCACGATGCAGCCGGTCGCGCTCGAAGTCACTGATGACCTGGCCATCCAGATTGATCTGGTGCAGGTGGCCGCTGCCGTAGTACAGCCTGTTGACCCAGCGCCCATCGGGCAGTTGGGTCTGGATCAGGTTACCTAGCTCATCGTAGTGATACTGCAAGCGGCCTGCCGCGCCCTTCTCTTCGAGCATCTGGCCTAAAGCGTCGTAGGTAAAGCCGATGCTCTGCTTGCTCCCGGATTGATCGGTAAAAACGACACCGGTCAATTGGTCCAAGACATCATATTGATACTCGGTGCGACCATCGTCCGTGACCTTGGCAATCAAGCGCCCTGCTTCATCACGTTCCAGCTCATGCACGATGGGCACAGGCGGTGTTTCAGGAATAAGCGCCAGACCACTGCCGTAAGGCGCGGGCAGGTACTCGACGCGGACCAGGCTGTCCAACGCATCATAAGCGTAGCGCCGGGCGCTACCATCAAGGTCCTGCTGCTCGGTCAGTCGATCACCTGCATCCCAGGCGAAGCGGTACTGCTCGCTATTTTCATTGGTCAGCGCCAGCAGGCGGCCATAGCTGTCGTAATTGAACTGCACCTGCCGACCGTGAGCATCCACGCGCTGGCGAACGACACCGCGACGATCGTATTGATAGCGAGTGGTTTGCCCGGCAGGGTCGGTATAGCCCGTGAGTTGGCCATGACTGTCACGTAAGTAATGTTCTACGCGGCCATCCGGCAGCTCGCTGCTCAGCAGTCGGCCGTCTGCGTCATGCTGATAGATCGAGCGCTCGCCCAACGCATCCGTCACCGTCTGCAGATTTCCACGCCGGTCATAGCTGAATGCCGTCGGATAGCCCGAGCAATCAACGTGCTGAATCAACTGGCCAAGTTCGTTCCAGCGCAGTTGCTTGCTTTTGCCAGTGGCATCGATGATCTCCACGGTTCGGCCGTGGCTGTCATAGCGATAGCGGGTGACGTTGCCCAGTGGATCGATTTCGCGGATGCAATTGCCACGCGAGTCGTAACGCAGCTGCCAGGTATTGCCCGCCGCGTCAGTCTCGAACAGCGGTAACGACCAATGCTCCAGCCAGACAGTGGCTTCCCGCCGACCGAGTGGATCAACGGTCCCGCTCAGGTTGCCTGCGTCGTCGTAGTCGAAGCCGTAGTGACCGCCCAGAGGGTCGGTAGCGCTGAGTAACTGGCGTTCGTCGCTCCAGGAAAACTGCCAGGTATTGCCTAAATTGTCTGTGTACTCGGTCACCTGATGCTGAGCGTTCCAGCGCCGGGTGCTGACCCGATTCAAACCGTCGCGAACTACGGTAGTACCAGCCGATAAATCGTAATCGAAGAAGTACTCTTCGCCGTCGTCAGTCCAGTGATGGACGACACGCCATTCCCGGTTATCAATCAGTGCCCAGTCGTAGAAGCAACGCAGACCGGTGGGACGCTGGTGTTCGACCATGCGCCGCCCGGCGTCGTAGGCAAAGCGACGTCGTACGTTGCCGAGGGCATCTTGAACCTGCGCGAGATCTCCGCTGGCATCGTACTGATATCGGCTGAGCACCTCGCGCTGCTGATCAGGAAAAAGGCGCTCGATGCAGGCAACGCGGCGCGGCCATTGTGGGTCGTATGTCAGTTCAACGATGACCAGATCAAAGGTGTCGCGCAGCCGTTCAAGCTGCCCGTGTTCGTTGTAGTCCAGGTAAATGCGGTTGTCGTTGCGGTCACCCAGTTGGCTGAGACGTAGCCGCGTGGAGTCCGCAGGTGTTGGCTCGAACAGGCGATAAAGGCCATCCTCACTTTCGATCAGTAACTGGCCGTTACCATTGCGGCGCACGCTGAGACCTTCGCCTGCACTGAATACGGCTCCGCCCAGAGCAATAGCGCCCATGTCGATACGGCGCGCCTGCTCGTCGAGATAGATCAGCGATTCGCCGCCGTCCGGATGCCTTTCAATCCATACCTGAATTTCGTAAGACACGCTCCAGCCTGAGCCGAACAAACCCTCACGACGCTCGTCGCGGCTGCTGTAGAAGCGCTGCCATTCGATAGGCAGCAATGCGGGCAGGACAAAATCCAGTTCATCCGCCTCGCCCAGCACCTTGGCGCCGGTTGGCGCGTGCACCGGGTTTGGTGAGCCGGTCACTGCGTTGGTAAGCGCGCCCATGGCTTCGCCAACCACGAAGCCATTGACCATGCCCATCAGCATGCAAGGCAGATTGGAGACGAATTTGCCTTTGCCGCCACGCAGCATCATCAATGCGCTGACCGCAAGCCCGACACCGGGTGTTTTGCCGCTACGAATTTCCCGGACCACGACTTTGCCGCCACCGATGCGTACATCGGGCGAGATCAGACCCGAGGACACCACGGTGGCATCGCATGTACTGCGGTCACCGCTGCGCACGGCGGGCTGGCCGTTGATGGTGACTTTGTCAGAACCTTCGGCAAGCATCTGCGGCGGCATCGGCGGGTGCCGCGTACAGGCCACCAGATCGAGCGGTTTGGGCACTACGCCTGGGCCAGGCATAGCGACCGTCGGGCGCCACATCTGCGAGAAAAAGCCCTTGGCCATGTCCAGAAAACCTGGCTCTGGATCCTCCCCTATCGAGAGCTGACCGCTGCCCTGCTCGTTATCGCCTTGTTCAGACTCTTCGTCAGCAACGTCGCTGACAGGCATGCCCGTGGGCACCAGGCTGGACGGCACGCTGCCAGCGGCGCGGGCGGCAGGGATGCCATTGATCAGCGTATTGGTGGAGCCGGTCAGAATAGTCGCTTGTGGCGTGGGCGGGAATAACGCATTGGCGAAGTCCTCGCATAACGAGCTGAGGCCTTTGTCCGCCCCCGTCTTGCTCATGGCGATACCGACGATCGCGCTAACCACCAGTCCGAGGATGCAGCCTCCCACTCCGGCGGTGGCTAGAGTGATGCCCGCTGCGGCGGCAACTGCCGCAGTTGCCAACGCACCAATAGCTACCGTCGCAGCAACCTCCAGCACCCCACCCAGAATGTCGGCCATCATGGAGGTGTGCGACAGCGCATCGCCGACCCGGGCGGCCCAGAGTGCGTCAGACATGCAAAGTGCTCATAGCAGAATCAGGCACGATGCATTTACACCAGACGGTCAAATTGCAGAGAGTTCTTGATTGTTGCCCAATGGGTCGCTTCAGCATCACCCAACGGTTGGGCTTTTACGTAGCTCAAGGCGATCATCTTGCGAGTACCGGGCAGCACCAGCGCCAGCTGATACTGATAGACGTGCTCTGCGCCCTTACTGAACTGGCTGCGCAACTCGATGCCTTCAATGTCCTGGGCCGCACCGACTCGGACACTTTGTCCGGGTTGATAGCGCAAAGCCTTGACCTGCTGCTCAAGACGTTTGAGCTGCGCATCGAAGTTGCTCTGCAGGGTTTCACCCTCGGTCAACAGGCTGCGGCTGATCACCAGCGATGTGCCGAGGTCGGGGAATTTCAGAATGTTAATGGTTGCATCCTGCATATCGCCGCTTTGCGGCAGGTCGAACTGAAACTCATTGATGCGATACGTCATGTCAGCTGTTCTCGTTTACAGGCAGGGCACGGCAAAAGCCGGTTTCAGTTGCCGGATTTGGGTTTGGAAAAAAGGGCGTTGACCGCAGCATCAATGGACCCTTTTTCGCCCTGTCCATCAGGTGTAGCGCCGGGCGCGCCACCGATGTTCAAGTGCAGCAGGCCACCGGTGTTGATTTCAGCACTTCCGCTGGCATTGAAATTAAACTGCACGCCGCTCAAATTTATCTGCCCGCTGGCGTTGAGCTCCAGCACGCTCTTGCCACAGACAAGCCGAAGGTTTTCGCCCACCTCAATCAGATAACTGCGGCTGACGCTGTCGGTCTTGGTCGAGCCCACCAGCAAAATATCGTCATGCTTGACCGCCCGAACGCGATCCGCACCAATCGTCACCGTCTCGTTATTCCCCACACTCTTATTCCGGTCATGCCCCACCGAG
>NZ_LKBT01000025.1 GCF_002699985.1 Pseudomonas sp. ICMP 561
ATGCCCCGCATCTTTCGATGCGGGGCATTTTCTTAAATCTGAAAGGAGTTGGCTAGGTTTTCACACAGTCTGTACCGGTCCGAGGCGCTACCGCCGTTTTCGCTCTGCTTTTGATCTGCTTTTGATTTTGATCTTAAGCGCCCCTTAAACCACGCCGGCCGGAATTCGATATTGCTGTGTGGGGTGAACCGGCAGGGATGCCGGTTTAGCCGCCTCAGGCCATGGATGGCCGTTGGCGGCGGCCCCACGCAGCAATGTCGGATTACGGGTATGCCGAGCGACAGCGAGGCACCCAGTGGTGGGGCAAGAGCCTTTTGCTTACTTTTGGGCCCAANCCAAAAGTGAGGCGCCGTAAGGGCGCAACCAATATCAGCCGTTATCCCGGTAATGGATATGTACGCAAAAAATCGCCTCCGCATTATTCGTGCTTACACAGGGCTAATGAGTGGGGCAGTAAAGCGCCGTGCAACCTGCATGTAATTCGAGTTCCGTTATCCAGACTTCTATGGTATAAAATGCGCCGCTTTCCGGGGTAAGCCCCGCAAGCACTAACCCACACACGTGTCGACACGATGACCTGGGTGCCCTCGGCTAGAAGCCGCTGGTTGGTCATTGGGATACGTGGAGGCCTAACCCGACTTATCAAGGAACTATCATGTCCCAAGTCAACATGCGCGATATGCTGAAGGCCGGTGTGCACTTCGGTCACCAGACCCGTTACTGGAACCCGAAAATGGGTAAATACATTTTCGGCGCGCGTAACAAGATTCACATTATCAACCTTGAAAAAACCCTGCCTATGTTCAACGAAGCTCTGTCTTTCGTTGAGAAACTGGCTTCGGGCAAAAACAAGATTCTGTTCGTCGGCACCAAGCGTTCCGCTGGCAAGATCGTTGCTGAAGAAGCAGCACGTTGCGGTTCGCCGTACGTCGATCACCGCTGGTTGGGCGGCATGCTGACCAACTTCAAAACCATCCGTCAGTCCATCAAGCGTCTGCGTGACCTTGAAGTTCAGGCTGAAGACGGTACTTTCGCCAAGCTGACCAAGAAAGAGGCGCTGATGCGCACTCGCGATCTGGAAAAGCTGGATCGTAGCCTGGGTGGTATCAAGGACATGGGCGGTCTGCCAGACGCACTGTTCGTTATCGACGTTGATCACGAGCGCATCGCGATCACCGAAGCCAACAAGCTGGGGATCCCGGTTATCGGTGTAGTCGATACCAACAGCAGCCCGGAAGGCGTTGACTACATCATCCCAGGCAACGATGACGCAATCCGCGCTATCCAGCTGTACATGGGTTCGATGGCTGATGCTGTAATCCGCGGTCGCAACAACGTTGCTGGCGGCACCGACGTTTTCGTCGAAGAAGCTCCAGCAGCTGCAGTTGAAGGCTGAGTAATTAACGCCTAGCGTTTACTCAGTACGCAAAAAGGGGGCTTGGCCCCCTTTTTGCCACCTCGAGAACCATGTGTTGGCGTTGTCATGACTTTCTTGTCATGTGCGGCATGCCACCATGGGTTTTCAAGAATTTGAACGCCCGTTCAGGCGGGTGGAATGGTTAAAGACCTGTCCAAGAGGATTTTGAAATGGCAGAGATTACTGCAGCGTTGGTTAAAGAACTGCGCGAGCGCACCGGCGAAGGCATGATGGATTGCAAAAAGGCCTTGACCAAGGCTGGCGGCGACATCGAAAAAGCCATTGATGACATGCGTGCTTCTGGCGCTATCAAGGCTGCCAAGAAAGCAGGCAACGTCGCTGCTGAAGGTGCTATCGCTGTCAAGGTTGCTGAAGATGGCAAGCGCGCTACCATCATCGAAGTCAACTCCCAGACCGACTTCCTGGCCCTGCAAGACGACTTCAAGAACTTCGTCACCAGCAGCCTGGAAAAAGCGTTCGCTGACAAACTGACCGACGCAGCTCCGCTGATCGAAGCTCAGGAAGTCGAGCGTACTGCTCTGGTTGCCAAAGTTGGCGAGAACGTGAACATCCGTCGTCTGGCGAGCATCGAAGGTGACGTGGTCAACGCTTACCTGCACGGCAACAAGATTGGTGTTGTCGTTGTCTTGAAAGGCGGCGACGCTGAACTGGCCAAAGACATCGCTATGCACGTAGCGGCCAGCAACCCTGAGTTCCTGCTGCCTTCGGAAGTTTCTGCCGAAGCGATCGAGCGCGAGAAGGGCGTCTTCCTGCAACTGAACGAAGACAAGATCAAAGGCAAGCCAGCCGAAATCGTTGAGAAAATGGTTGCCGGTCGTATCACCAAGTTCCTGGCTGAAGCCAGCCTTGTTGAGCAGGCTTTCGTCAAGAACCCGGAAGTCAAGGTTGGCGAGCTGGCCAAGAAAGCCGGTGCTGAAATCGTTTCCTTCACTTACTTCAAAGTGGGCGAAGGCATCGACAAGCCAGTTGACAACTTCGCTGAAGAAGTCGCTGCGCAAGTAGCTGCAAGCAAGAAGTAAGACGGTTCACTGACTGTCGTACCCAAGAGGCTGCCCGCTTACGCGCGCAGCCTCTTTGTCAAAAAGGAAAAGGTGTTTGT
The DNA here is from genome assembly GCF_002699985.1 of Pseudomonas sp. ICMP 561. Taxonomy (GTDB): domain Bacteria; phylum Pseudomonadota; class Gammaproteobacteria; order Pseudomonadales; family Pseudomonadaceae; genus Aquipseudomonas; species Aquipseudomonas quasicaspiana. The sequence goes on from NZ_LKBT01000025.1 coordinate 2,538, forward strand.
TTTCCTTGGAGAAGTGGCTTACAAGGCTGCATTCTTCTGACGCTGTCGCAGCGTCAAGCTAGAGTTAGCGCAGGCTTAAAGTGCCCGCACAGATTTTTTTCAGAAAACGCCGCAGGAGAGATTCGCAATGGCTCAGCAGGGCAGTGGTTATCAGGCTCGCTATAAACGCATTCTACTCAAGCTTAGCGGCGAGGCCCTGATGGGCTCCGAAGAGTTCGGAATCGATCCAAAAGTACTGGATCGCATGGCGCTTGAAGTCGGCCAGCTGGTTGGCATAGGCGTCCAGGTCGGACTGGTTATCGGCGGTGGCAACCTGTTCCGTGGTGCCGCACTCAGTGCTGCTGGAATGGACCGTGTCACGGGCGATCACATGGGCATGCTGGCCACTGTGATGAATGCCCTGGCAATGCGTGATGCGCTGGAGCGCGCCAACATTTCTGCCATCGTGATGTCTGCCATTTCGATGGTTGGTGTGACCGATCATTACGATCGCCGCAAAGCCATGCGTCACCTGAGTTCAAAAGAAGTCGTGATTTTCGCGGCAGGTACTGGCAATCCGTTCTTCACCACCGATTCGGCTGCTTGCTTGCGGGCCATTGAAATCGACGCTGACGTTGTCCTCAAGGCAACCAAGGTGGATGGTGTGTACACCGCAGACCCATTCAAAGACCCGCATGCAGAGAAGTTCGATCATCTGACTTACGATGAAGTCCTGGATCGCAAGCTGGGCGTGATGGATCTGACGGCAATCTGTCTGTGCCGCGATCACAAGATGCCACTCCGTGTTTTTAATATGAACAAGCCCGGCGCCCTGCTGAACATCGTACATGGCGGCGCTGAAGGAACCCTGATCGAGGAAGGCGCACAATGATCAACGAAATCAAGAAAGACGCTCAAGAGCGCATGCAGAAATCCCTGGAATCCTTGAGCCATGCATTTGGCCAGATTCGTACCGGCAAGGCTCACCCAAGTATTCTGGGCAGTGTGATGGTGCCTTACTACGGCGCTGATACCCCTTTGAGTGGCGTTGCGAACGTGACTGTCAAAGACTCCCGCACCCTGCAGGTTGTTGCCTTTGAGCGCAACATGCTGGCGGCTGTCGATAAGGCAATCCAGAGCGCTGGTTTGAACCTTAATCCGACTAACCTCGGTGAGTTGCTGCTGATTTCCATGCCGGCGTTGACCGAAGAGACCCGTAAGGGCTTCACCAAACAGGCACGTAGCGCTGCTGAGGATGCTCGCGTCGCTGTGCGTAATATCCGCCGTGATGCATTGGGTGATCTGAAGAAACTGGTCAAGGACAAGGAAATCAGCGAAGACGAAGAGCGTCGTGCTGCTGCAGATATCCAGAAACTGACCGACAAGGCAGAGGCTGACATCGATTCGGCCACCAAGGCAAAAGAAGCAGACCTGATGGCCGTATAAGGTTCGGGGCGCTTTCATGGAAAAGACAAAATCGACCGCGCCGTCATCGGTGCCGCGTCATGTCGCGATCATCATGGATGGTAATAACCGCTGGGCGAAGAAGCGCCTGTTGCCCGGTGTTGCCGGGCATAAAGCGGGCGTGGATGCGGTTCGCGCGGTCATTGAGGTGTGTGCTGAGGCCAAGGTCGAGGTGCTCACGCTTTTTGCGTTTTCCAGTGAAAACTGGCAGCGGCCAGCCGAAGAAGTCGGGGCGTTGATGGAGCTTTTCTTCACGGCCTTGCGCCGTGAAACCAAGCGCCTGAACGAGAACGAGATCAGTTTACGCATCATTGGTGATCGATCCCGTTTTCACCCCGAGCTTCAAGCGGCCATGCGAGAAGCTGAAAACCGCACTGCCGGAAACGATCGGTTTGTCCTGCAGATCGCGGCCAACTACGGTGGTCAGTGGGACATTGCCCAGGCTGCACAGCGACTTGCGCGCGAAGTGCAGGCAGGGCATCTGCGTCCGGATGACATTACGCCTGAATTGCTGCAAACCTGTCTGGCGACCGGTGATTTGCCGTTGCCGGATTTGTGTATTCGTACGGGTGGCGAACACCGCATCAGTAACTTCCTGCTTTGGCAGCTTGCGTATGCCGAGCTGTACTTCTCCGACCTGTTCTGGCCGGACTTCAAACACGATGCCATGCGCGCTGCGCTGGCCGATTTCGCTTCGCGTCAGCGTCGCTTCGGTAAAACGAGCGAGCAGATCGAAGCTGGAGCCCGGGTTTAATGCTCAAACAACGGATTATCACTGCACTTATTCTGCTGCCGATTGCGCTTTGCGGATTTTTCCTGCTTTCCGGGGCCAGCTTCGCCCTGTTCATCGGCGTGGTGGTAACCCTTGGTGCCTGGGAATGGGCGCGTCTCGCCGGTTTCCCCGCTCAGTCGGCGCGCATCGCTTATGCCGCAGTTGTGGCGGCGCTATCGTTTCTTCTCTATCTCATGCCGGGGCTTGCTCCCTGGATTCTGATAGCAGCGGTTATATGGTGGGTGCTGGCAACCTGGCTGGTACTGACCTACCCGGAATCCAGTCGACACTGGTCCAGTGCGATCTGCAAGCTGGCTATCGGTCTGGTGATCCTGCTGCCCGCATGGCAGGGGCTGGTACTGATCAAGCAATGGCCGCTGGGTAACTGGTTGATCCTGTCGGTCATGGTCCTGGTCTGGGGGGCGGATATCGGTGCCTATTTCTCTGGCAAGGCTTTTGGCAAACGCAAGCTGGCGCCGAAAGTCAGCCCGGGCAAAAGCTGGGAGGGAGTGTACGGTGGTTTGCTCACCTGCTTGCTGATCACTGTCGTTGTCGGTGTTGTTCGTGACTGGACTGGATCACAGTTCGTGTTCGGTTTGCTGGGTGCTGCGATTGTTGTGTTTATCTCTGTGGTAGGCGATTTGACTGAAAGCATGTTCAAGCGCCAGTCCGGCATCAAGGACAGCAGTAATCTGCTGCCTGGCCATGGCGGAGTGCTTGATCGTATCGACAGTCTGACGGCTGCTATTCCGGTTTTTGCAGTGCTGCTGTGGGCTGCTGATTGGGGCGTGCTGTGAGTCGTCCTCAACAGGTTACCGTTTTAGGCGCTACCGGCTCGGTCGGTTTGAGTACGCTGGACGTCATTGCTCGTCATCCTGATCTCTATCAGGTATTTGCGTTGACTGGCTTTACCCGGCAAAGCGAGTTGCTGGCACTGTGCATCAAACACACGCCTCGCTTTGCTGTGCTGCCGACCCAGGAGTCTGCGCGCAAGTTGCAGGACGATCTGGCCGCCGCAGGTCTCGATACTCGAGTGCTGGTGGGGGAGAGGGGGCTTTGTGACGTTGCCGCCCACCCACAGGTTGATACCGTGCTGGCTGCGATTGTCGGAGCTGCTGGACTGCGGCCTACCTTGGCGGCTGTCGAGGCAGGCAAGAAAATTCTGCTGGCGAACAAGGAAGCGCTGGTCATGTCCGGCGCGCTGTTCATGCAGGCGGTTCGTCAAAGTGGCGCGGTTCTGCTGCCTATAGATAGCGAACACAACGCGATTTTTCAGTGTCTGCCGCTTGATTACGCGCGCGGGCTGGCGCCGGTTGGTGTGCGACGCATTTTGCTGACTGCGTCGGGTGGTCCGTTTCGCGAGACACCGTTGAGCGAATTGAACGATGTATCTCCTGAGCAAGCCTGCGCTCATCCCAACTGGTCGATGGGGCGCAAGATTTCAGTGGACTCTGCCAGCATGATCAACAAAGGTCTCGAGCTTATTGAGGCTTGCTGGCTATTCGATGCACGGCCGGATCAGATTGAAGTGGTGATTCATCCGCAGAGCGTCATTCATTCGATGGTCGACTATGTCGATGGGTCGGTGCTTGCCCAATTGGGCAATCCGGATATGCGTACGCCGATTGCTCATGCGCTGGCCTGGCCGCAGCGTATTGATTCAGGTGTGGCACCTTTGGACCTGTTCAGCATCGCACGTCTGGACTTTCAGGCACCTGACGAACAGCGCTTCCCGTGTCTGCGTCTGGCGCGGCAAGCTGCCGAGGCTGGCAACAGCGCCCCGGCCACGCTGAACGCAGTAAACGAAGTTGCTGTAGCTGCATTTCTCGATCGGCGCATCCGTTATCCGGAAATCGCGGGTATGATCGACGATGTTTTGAATCTTGAACCCGTTGTGCCGCTTCCTGATCTGGAAGCTGTATTCAGTGCGGATTCAAAAGCGCGCGTTCTGGCCGAGCAATGGCTCAGTCGCAACGGGCGTTAATCGCAGACGCTAGACGGTACTGGCTCGGGGCTTGACCCAGACGGTACCCGGAGAAAGTTGATGAGCGCGCTCTATATGATTGTCGGCACCCTGATTGCGCTGGGTGTGCTGGTTACCTTTCACGAATACGGCCACTTCTGGGTCGCACGGCGTTGTGGCGTCAAGGTTTTACGCTTTTCGGTCGGCTTCGGCACTCCACTGGTTCGTTGGCATGACCGGCAGGGCACCGAATTCGTAATCGCAGCCATCCCGTTGGGTGGCTACGTAAAAATGCTCGATGAGCGTGAAGGTGACGTTCCTCCCGAGCTGGCTGATCAGTCGTTCAATCGCAAATCGGTTTATCAGCGCATAGCCATTGTCAGTGCTGGCCCGATTGCGAACTTTCTTCTGGCAATTTTCTTTTTCTGGATTCTGGCCATGCTGGGCACCCAGCAGGTACGCCCGGTTATCGGTGCAGTCGAGGCTGGCAGTATTGCGCAACAGGCAGGGCTGAGTTCCGGTCAGGAAATTGTTTCTGTGGATGGCGAAGCAACTGCAGGCTGGTCAGCTGTGAATCTGCAACTGGTGCGCCGGCTGGGTGAAAGCGGTACGGTCGCGCTCAAGGTGCGTGAGCCTGGCGCGACGGTCGATACCGCTCACAGCCTCGCTCTGGATAACTGGTTGAAGGGGGCAGAAGAGCCGGACCCGATCAAGTCGTTGGGCATTCGTCCATGGCGTCCGGCACTGCCGCCGGTTCTGGCCGAGCTGGATCCGAAAGGTCCCGCCCAGGCAGCAGGGCTGAAAACCGGTGACAGGCTGGTTGCCCTGGATGGTCGTCCGGTAGAAGAGTGGCAGCAAGTGGTTGATTGGGTGCGCGAGCGCCCTGACGCGAAAATTTCCCTGCGTGTTGAGCGTGACGGTGTACAACTTGATGTGCCGCTGACACTCGCGGCGCGTGGTGAAGGCAAGGCTGCGAGCGGTTATCTGGGGGCTGGCGTCAAAGGTATCGACTGGCCTCCGGATATGCTGCGCGAAGTCAGTTATGGTCCATTAGCCGCTGTGGCCGAGGGCGCCAGCCGTACGTGGACCATGAGCGTATTGACGCTCGATTCACTCAGGAAAATGTTGTTCGGCGAGCTCTCGGTAAAAAACTTGAGTGGACCGATAACCATTGCTAAAGTGGCGGGCGCTTCGGCCCAGTCGGGCATAGGTGATTTCCTGAATTTCCTCGCTTATCTGAGCATAAGCCTGGGAGTCCTGAATTTACTGCCTATTCCAGTGCTGGACGGGGGGCATCTGTTGTTCTATCTGATTGAGTGGGCACGTGGTCGCCCCCTGTCAGAAAGGGTTCAAGGTTGGGGGATTCAGATTGGTATCAGTCTGGTGGTGGGCGTTATGTTGCTCGCACTGGTCAACGATCTGGGTCGACTGTAAAGCTTAGCTTTGCTGAGTTGCGAATCTGCCGCATTTTGCGGCAGTTTGTTTATTGCCAGTTGGAATAAGAAAGGACTTCATGAAACGTCTGCTGCTAACTGCGGTTCTTGCCGTACTGATGATTGCCGAAGTTCACGCCGAGTCCTTCACTATCTCCGATATCCGTGTCAATGGCCTGCAGCGGGTATCCGCGGGCAGTGTATTTGGTGCGTTGCCGCTGAACGTTGGCGAGCAAGCGGATGATGGTCGTCTGGTCGATGCCACTCGCGCACTGTTCAAAACCGGATTCTTCCAGGATATCCAGTTGGGTCGTGACGGCAACGTGCTGGTCATCACCGTCGTCGAGCGTCCATCTGTCGCGAGTATCGAAATCGAAGGCAACAAAGCCATCTCTACTGAAGACCTGATGAAGGGTCTGAAACAGTCGGGTCTGGCTGAAGGCGAAATCTTCCAGCGGGCAACTCTTGAAGGTGTGCGTAACGAACTGCAGCGCCAGTATGTCGCTCAAGGCCGCTATTCGGCTGAAGTTGCGACTGAGGTCGTTGCTCAGCCACGCAACCGGGTTGGTCTGAAGATAAACATCAATGAAGGCACGGTCGCGTCCATCCAGCACATCAACGTGGTGGGTAACAGTGTCTTCCCTGATGAAGACCTGATCGATCTGTTCGAGCTCAAGACCACCAACTGGCTTTCCTTCTTCAAGAACGACGACAAGTACGCCCGGGAAAAACTTTCCGGCGACCTCGAGCGTCTGCGTTCCTACTACCTCGATCGCGGCTATATCAACATGGATATCGCCTCGACTCAGGTCTCGATCACGCCTGACAAGAAAAACGTTTACATCACGGTCAACGTCAATGAAGGCCAGAAATACAGCGTCAAGTCGGTCAAGTTGAGCGGAGACCTCAAGGTTCCCGAAGATCAGGTCAAGTCCTTGCTGCTGGTCAAGCCAGGTCAGGTGTTCTCGCGTAAGGTCATGACCACGACTTCCGAACTGATCACCCGCCGTCTGGGTAACGAAGGCTATACCTTCGCGAACGTCAACGGCGTGCCGACACCTAACGACGAAGATCATACTGTCGACATCACCTTCGTGGTTGATCCAGGCAAGCGTGCTTATGTAAACCGCATCAACTTCCGTGGTAACACCAAGTCTGCCGACGAAGTGCTGCGCCGTGAAATGCGTCAGATGGAAGGCGGCTGGGCTTCGACCTATCTGATCGATCAATCCAAGACTCGTCTGGACCGTCTGGGCTTCTTTAAAGAAGTGAACGTCGAGACGCCTGCCGTACCGGGTACTGACGATCAGGTTGACGTCAACTATGCGGTAGAAGAGCAGGCATCCGGTTCGATCACCGCCAGTGTCGGCTTTGCACAGAGCGCAGGTTTGATCCTCGGTGGTTCGATCAGTCAGAACAACTTCCTCGGTACTGGTAACAAGGTCAGCATTGGTCTGACGCGCAGCGAATATCAAAGCCGTTATAACTTCAGCTACGTCGATCCGTACTGGACCGCTGATGGTGTGAGCCTGGGTTACAACGCGTTCTACCGCACCACCGACTACGATGATCTAGACGTCGACGTCGCAAGTTATGCGGTAGATAGCCTGGGTGCTGGTATCAGCATGGGCTACCCGATCAACGAGACCTCTCGTCTGACTTACGGTCTGACCGTGCAGCAGGACGAAATCAAGACCGGTACCTACACCGTCGACGAAATCTTCGACTTCGTGGACAAGGAAGGCGACAAGTACCTGAACTTCAAGGGCTCTGTCGGCTGGTCCGAATCCACCCTGAACAAAGGTGTGCTGGCGACCCGTGGTCACTCGCAAAGCCTGACATTTGAAACCACTTTGCCGGGTAGCGACCTGTCGTTCTACAAACTGGACTATCGCGCTCAGTACTTCCACCCGATTACCGACAACTACACCTTGCGTCTGCACACTGAGCTGGGTTACGGCGACGGCTACGGTTCGACTTCAGGTCTGCCGTTCTATGAAAACTACTATGCCGGTGGCTTCAACTCGGTTCGTGGTTTCAAGGACAGCACCCTGGGTCCGCGCAGTACGCCTAGCAGTGGTACTCGTCGGGGTACGCTTGCAGACCCGGATCAGGATCCACTTCCGTTCGGTGGCAACGTCCTTGTTCAAGGTGGTGTAGAGGTTATGTTCCCTCTGCCGTTCATCAAGGATCAACGTTCTCTGCGTACCTCTCTGTTCTGGGACGTCGGTAATGTGTTTGACTCGAACTGCGACTCAAACCGCACCCGCAATGGCGAGAAAGTTGAATGTAACAACGTTGATCTGTCCGGTATGGCCAGCTCCGTTGGTGTAGGTGTGACCTGGGTCACCGCGCTCGGTCCATTGAGCTTCGCTTTGGCGATGCCGATCAAGAAACCGGATGACGATTCTGAAACCCAGGTTTTCCAATTTTCCCTTGGTCAGACTTTCTAAGCGTCTGACTTTAGATAACGACAGCGAATTCTGTAGGAGTACATCGTGCGTAAGTTGACTCAATTGGTACTGTTGGCAACCGTTCTCGCAGCAGGCCCGGCTTTTGCCGACATGAAAATTGCCGTTCTGAACTATCAAATGGCTTTGCTGGAATCTGATGCGGCCAAGAAATATGCCGTTGATGCAGAGAAGAAGTTCGGTCCGCAACTGACCAAACTGAAAACTCTGGAAAGCAGCGCGAAGGGCATTCAGGACCGTCTGGTTAGCGGTGGCGACAAAATGGCTCAGCCTGAGCGCGAGCGTCTTGAGCTTGAATTCAAGCAGAAAGCCCGTGACTTCCAGTTCCAGTCCAAGGAGCTGAACGAAGCCAAAGCCGTTGCTGACCGTGAAATGCTCAAGCAACTGAAGCCAAAGCTGGATCAGGCCGTTGAAGAAGTGATCAAGAAAGGTGCATTTGATCTGGTCTTCGAGCGCGGTGCAGTGATTGACGTCAAGCCACAGTATGACGTTACTCGCCAGGTCATCGAGCGCATGAACCAGCTGAAGTAACCTATGACCGCGACTATCAAGCTCGGTCAATTGGCCGAGTTCCTCGGGGCTACGCTACGTGGTGCCGAGGATAAAGAAATTACCGGGCTGGCCACTTTGCAAGAGGCCGGTCCAGGTCAGGTCAGTTTCCTGGCAAATCCGCAGTACCGTAAATTCCTCGTTGATACTCAAGCTTCGGCGTTGCTTTTGAAGCCTGCCGATGCTGATTCATATGCTGGCGATGCGTTGCTGGTGCCGGATCCCTATCTGGCCTACGCACGTATTTCCCATCTGTTCGATCCGAAGCCGAAGGCAACTGCCGGGGTTCATCCGACGGCAGTCGTCGCTGATGATGCGCAGATTGATCCTGCTGCGAGCATCGGCGCGTTTGCTGTGGTTGAGAGCGGGGCGCGAATTGCAGCTGGTGTTACCGTAGGGGCTCAGTGTTTCATTGGAGCCCGTTGCGAAATCGGCGAAGGCGGTTGGCTTGCTCCACGGGTTACGCTTTATCACGATGTACGCATCGGCAAGCGGGTGGTCATTCAGTCAGGTGCTGTCCTGGGGGGCGAGGGCTTCGGTTTCGCCAACGAGAAGGGTATCTGGCAGAAGATTGCCCAGATTGGCGGTGTACTGATCGGTGATGATGTGGAAATTGGCGTAAATACCGCCATTGACCGCGGTGCATTGGCCGATACACGAATTGGCAATGGTGTGAAGCTGGATAACCAGATTCAGATCGCTCACAACGTGCAGATCGGTGATCACACGGCCATGGCGGCTTGTGTGGGTATCTCCGGCAGTACCAAAATCGGCAAGCACTGCATGCTGGCCGGTGGCGTTGGGCTGGTAGGCCATATCGACATTTGTGACGGTGTTTTCATCACCGGCATGACCATGGTGACCCACTCCATTACTGAGCCAGGTTCTTATTCGTCTGGTACGGCAATGCAGCCTGCGGGCGAATGGCGCAAAAGCGCTGCACGTATCCGCAAGCTCGACGACATGGCACGTCGACTGCAAAAGCTGGAAAAGATTGTTGAGGGAGTGACCTCAGGCGTTAATGCTTCATCAGATGGCTGATACTTTTTTCATATCAAGCGTGCACTGCCGATAAATTGCTTCCTTGATTTGCAGAGGAGTGCAGCGCAATTGCCGCGCACTCCCAATCTTGACTACAGGCTTCCCCTCGAAATGATGGACATCAACGAAATTCGTGAATACCTGCCGCACCGCTACCCGTTCCTGTTGGTAGACCGCGTAGTGGCGCTCGATGTCGAGAGCAAAAGTATTCGCGCTTATAAAAACGTCAGCATCAATGAGCCGTTCTTCAACGGCCACTTTCCGGCGCATCCAATCATGCCGGGTGTGTTGATCATTGAAGCGATGGCTCAGGCTGCCGGTATCCTTGGTTTCAAAATGCTGGGTGCCAAGCCTGCCGATGGCACGCTGTATTATTTCGTGGGATCGGACAAATTGCGTTTCCGCCAGCCAGTGCTGCCGGGCGACCAGTTGATTCTTGAAGCGAAGTTCCTCAGCTGCAAGCGTCAGATCTGGAAGTTTGAGTGCAGCGCCTCGGTTGATGGCAAGCCTGTTTGCTCCGCAGAAATTATCTGTGCGGAACGTAAACTATGAGTTTAATTGACCCTCGCGCAATCATCGATCCGACAGCCATCCTGGCTGACGATGTGGAGGTCGGCCCTTGGTCGATCATCGGAGCCGGTGTGGAAATTGGCGAGGGTACAGTGGTTGGGCCTCACGTGATCCTGCGTGGTCCGACCCGGATCGGTAAGCACAATCGCATTTACCAGTTTTCATCGGTAGGCGAGGACACGCCCGATCTCAAGTACAAAGGTGAAGAGACGCGTCTGGTCATTGGCGATCACAACGTGATTCGCGAGGGCGTGACGATTCATCGCGGCACCATCCAGGACCGTGCTGAAACGACGATTGGCGACCACAACCTGATCATGGCCTATGCACACATCGGTCATGACAGTGTTATCGGCAATAACTGCATTCTGGTCAACAACACTGCGTTGGCGGGTCATGTGCACGTTGCGGATTGGGCGATCCTTTCCGGTTTCACCCTTGTCCATCAGTACTGCCACATTGGCGCCCATAGTTTTTCCGGCATGGGTACCGCCATTGGCAAGGACGTTCCTGCGTTTGTTACCGTATTTGGTAACCCTGCCGAAGCCCGGAGCATGAACTTCGAGGGCATGCGTCGTCGCGGCTTCAGTGAAGAGGCTATTCACGCGTTGCGCCGCGCCTACAAAGTAGTTTATCGCCAGGGGCTGACGGTTGATCAGGCCATCGCCGAGCTGGCTGAGCCTGCTGCCCTGTTTCCGGAGGTTGCGGTGTTCCTTGAGTCCATCCAGACTTCGACCCGCGGCATCACCCGCTAATCATGTCCAGCGTATTGCGTGTCGCTTTAGTCGCTGGCGAGGCGTCCGGGGACATTCTCGGATCCGGTCTTATGCGTGCCATCAAGGCTCGTCATCCTCAGGTTGAGTTTATCGGCGTCGGCGGCCCGCTGATGGAAGCCGAAGGTATGGCCTCCTATTTCCCGATGGAACGTCTTTCGGTCATGGGGCTGGTTGAGGTGTTGGGTCGTTTGCGCGAGTTGTTGGCTAAACGCAAGGCGCTGATTCAGACCCTCATCGATCAACAGCCAGATGTTTTTATTGGCATCGATGCGCCGGATTTCACGCTCAATATCGAGCTTCAACTGCGTCGTGCCGGCATCAAGACGGTGCACTACGTCAGCCCGTCGGTGTGGGCGTGGCGGCAGAAGCGCGTCCTCAAGATTCGCGAAGGCTGCGATCTGATGCTGACGTTGCTGCCCTTCGAGGCGCGCTTCTATGAAGAAAAAGGCGTGCCGGTCAAGTTTGTCGGGCATCCGCTGGCTGACACTATCCCGCTGCAGGCGGATCAAGCTGCTGCTCGTGCCGAACTGGGGTTTGGTGATGGTCCGGTTGTTGCGTTGATGCCTGGAAGTCGTGGTGGTGAAGTCGGGCGTCTGGGCAGTTTGTTCTTCGACGCTGCCGAGCGTCTGCTGGCGGTGCGCCCCGAGGTGAGATTTGTCTTGCCGTGCGCGAGCCCCCAGCGTCGCCTGCAGATCGAGCAATTGTTGCAGGATCGCGATTTACCGGTGTCGTTGCTCGACGGTCGCTCTCATGTAGCGCTGGCCGCCTGCGATGCGGTATTGATTGCATCGGGCACGGCGACCCTGGAAGCACTGCTGTACAAGCGCCCCATGGTGGTTGCCTATCGCATGGCACCGCTTACTTTCTGGATACTCAAGCGTCTGGTGAAAAGCCCCTACGTCTCGCTACCCAATCTTCTGGCTCAGCGCCTGTTGGTGCCTGAGCTGTTGCAGGATGAAGCCACTCCTGATGCGTTGGTGCAGCAATTGCTGCCGCTTCTGGATGATGGTCTGGTGCAGACTGCGGGTTTTGACGAAATACACCGGACCTTGCGTCGCGATGCATCCAATCAGGCCGCAGAAGCGGTGTTGAACCTGATTGGTCATTCGCCTTCACTGTGAGTTCGTGTTCAATGCAAATGGGTCTGGATTTCAATCTGGTAGAAGAACTGGTTGCCGGCGTTGATGAGGTGGGTCGCGGTCCGCTTTGTGGTGCTGTGGTGACTGCCGCGGTAATTCTCGACCCGCGTCGCCCGATTCTGGGGCTCAACGATTCAAAGAAGCTGACAGAGGCCAGGCGCGAACTGCTCTTCGATGAAATCTGCGAGAAGGCCCTGTCCTGGCACATTGCCCGGGCAGAAGTCGAAGAAATCGATGAGTTGAACATCCTGCACGCCACTATGCTTGCCATGAAGCGTGCTGTTGAAGGCTTGATGATTACGCCGAAACTGGCCTTGATCGACGGTAATCGTTGCCCGCAATTGTCTGTGCCCAGTGCGCCGGTGGTCCAGGGAGACTCCAAGGTTCCGGCGATTGCCGCCGCGTCCATCCTGGCTAAGGTCAGCCGTGACCGTGAGATGGCTGCCATGGAACTCAAGTATCCTGGTTACGGGATCGGCGGGCACAAGGGTTATCCAACACCTGTGCATCTCGAAGCCCTTGCGCGTCTCGGACCGACGCCGATTCACAGGCGCTCTTTCGGGCCGGTGCGTGCTGCTTACGCTGCGCGGGATGCAATGATCCAGTCGACGATGTCTTCAGCGTCGATTTTCCCATTGAACTGACAGTGGGCTGATGTTTTGCCAAAGGCCCGGTACAATCCGGGCCTTCGTTTTTGTTCTAGCGCTATAGGATCTCCATGCCGGCTTCTTTCGTTCATCTACGCCTGCACACCGAATATTCGCTGGTCGATGGCCTGGTACGGGTCAAACCGCTGGTCAAAACCCTCGCAGCCATGAATATGCCTGCCGTTGCGGTGACTGATCAGAACAACCTGTGCTCGCTGGTCAAGTTCTATAAGGCGGCAATGGGCGCGGGGATCAAGCCTATCTGCGGCGCAGACCTGTGGCTGTCGAACAAGGACGAAGATGCAGCGTTGAGCCGCATCAGCCTGCTGGTCATGAATGCCAAGGGCTACCGAAATCTCACTGAGCTGATTTCCCGTGGTTTCATTGATGGTCAGCGCAACGGCCAGATCATCATTGAGCGCGAGTGGGTGGCCGAAGCCAATGAAGGCCTGATCGCGCTGTCAGCGGCGAAAGAGGGCGAGATCGGTATGGCGTTGCTGGGTAATAACCCCGCCGATGCTGACCAGTTGTTACGCGAATGGATGGCGGTATTCCCTGATCGTTTCTATGTCGAAGTGCAGCGCACCAACCGCCCAAATGACGAAGAGCATCTGCACGCGGCGGTAGCCCTGGCCGAGCGCCACGGTGCGCCGCTGGTGGCGACCAACGATGTGCGATTCATCAAGCAGGAAGATTTCGAGGCGCATGAAACCCGTGTCTGCATCGGTGAAGGGCGTGCGCTGGATGACCCGCGTCGCTCGCACAATTACAGCGACCAGCAGTACCTGAAAAGCGCCGAGGAAATGGCAGAGCTTTTCAGCGACCTGCCTGAAGCGCTGGAAAACTCGGTGGAAATCGCCAAGCGCTGCAACATCGATGTGAAGCTGGGGACTCACTTCCTGCCTGACTACCCGATTCCTGATGGCATGACCATCGACGAGTATTTCCGCAAGGTTTCGTTTGAAGGGCTTGAAGAGCGCCTCGCGGTACTTTGGCCTAAAGAGACGACGCCGGACTATGAAGCCAAGCGTCAGGTGTATGTCGACCGGTTGAATTTCGAGCTGGATATCATTATCCAGATGGGCTTTCCCGGCTACTTCCTGATCGTTATGGACTTTATTCAGTGGGCCAAGAGCAACGGCGTACCGGTAGGTCCCGGCCGGGGATCGGGTGCCGGGTCGCTGGTGGCCTATGTGCAGAAGATTACCGACCTTGATCCTCTCGAATATGACCTGCTGTTCGAACGCTTCCTGAACCCGGAGCGGGTATCCATGCCCGACTTCGACGTCGACTTCTGCATGGATGGCCGGGACCGCGTGATTGATTACGTGGCCGAGAAGTATGGCCGTAATGCTGTAAGCCAGATCATCACCTTCGGTTCCATGGCCGCCAAGGCGGTGGTGCGGGACGTGGCGCGGGTCCAGGGCAAGTCTTACGGCCTGGCTGATCGCCTCTCGAAGATGATCCCGTTCGAAGTCGGCATGACCCTTGAGAAAGCCTACGAGCAAGAGGAGATCCTGCGGGACTTCCTCAAGGTCGATGAAGAGGCTGCCGAAATCTGGGAGATGGCGCGCAAGCTCGAAGGCATTGTGCGTAACGTCGGCAAGCACGCCGGTGGTGTGGTTATCGCACCGACCAAACTGACTGACTTCTCGGCCATTTACTGCGATGAAGAGGGCAGTGGTCTGGTGACGCAGTTCGACAAGGACGACGTCGAGGCGGCGGGGCTGGTGAAGTTCGACTTCCTCGGTCTGCGGACCCTGACCATCATCGACTGGGCGCTGAAAACGATTAACCGTGACCGTGCCAAGGTCAACGAAGAGCCGCTGGATATCGCCTTCATTCCGCTGGATGACGCGCCGACTTATCAGTTGCTGCAGAAAGCTGAAACGACAGCGGTGTTCCAGCTTGAGTCGCGCGGCATGAAGGAGCTGATCAAAAAGCTCAAGCCCGACTGCCTGGAAGACTTGATCGCACTGGTGGCCCTGTTCCGTCCGGGGCCTCTGCAATCGGGCATGGTGGACGACTTCATCAACCGTAAGCACGGTCGCGCTGAACTGTCGTATCCACACGTCGATTATCAATACGAAGGGCTAAAACCTGTTCTGGCGCCGACTTACGGCATCATTCTTTATCAAGAACAGGTAATGCAGATTGCCCAGGTCATGGCCGGTTACACCCTCGGCGGTGCAGACATGTTGCGCCGGGCCATGGGTAAGAAAAAGCCCGAAGAAATGGCCAAGCAGCGCGGCGGCTTCATTGAAGGTTGCAAGACCAACAATATCGACCCCGATCTGGCGGGTAACATTTTCGACCTGGTGGAAAAATTCGCCGGTTATGGCTTTAACAAATCTCACTCGGCTGCCTACGGGCTTGTGTCGTATCAGACGGCCTGGCTGAAAGCCCATTACCCGGCGCCGTTCATGGCCGCGGTGCTGTCGGCGGATATGCACAACACCGACAAGGTCGTGACCTTGATCGAAGAAGTGCGGATCATGAAGCTGCGCCTGGACGCGCCGGATGTGAACACGTCCGAATACAAGTTCACGGTGAGCGAAGACGGCCGCATCATTTACGGTCTTGGCGCGATCAAGGGGGTGGGTGAAGGCCCGGTTGAAGCGATTACCGAAGCCCGTGAAGACGGACCGTTCAAGGATCTGTTCGATTTCTGCGCCCGTGTCGACCTCAAACGAGTCAATAAACGAACCCTTGATGGTCTGATTCGCAGTGGTGCACTTGATCGTCTCGGTCCTTACTTTGAAACCGAACCTAAAGCGTACCAGGCCAACATCGATCGCAACCGCGCAGTGTTGCTGGCTTCGCTGGTAGAAGCGATTCAGGCCGCCGAGCAGACTGCACGCAGTCATGACAGCGGCCATTCGGACCTGTTTGGCGGACTGTTCGTCGAAGAAGATACCGATGTGTATGCCAATCATCGCAAGGCCAAGGAAGGTAGTCTCAAGGATCGTTTGCGCGGCGAGAAGGAAACCCTTGGGCTGTACCTGACCGGTCACCCGATTGACGAATATGAAGGCGAGATTCGCCGTTTTGCACGGCAACGAATCATCGACCTCAAGCCGGCGCGTGACACTCAGACCGTCGCAGGTCTGATCATCGCGTTGCGGGTCATGAAGAACAAGAAGGGCGACAAGATGGGGTTTATCACCCTTGACGACCGCTCTGGACGAATAGAAGCTTCGCTGTTTGCCGAAGCGTTCCATTCGGCGCAGGCCTTGCTGCAGACCGACGCGATGGTGGTGGTCGAGGGTGAGGTCAGCAACGACGATTTCTCTGGTGGTCTGCGCTTGCGTGCCAAACGGGTGATGAGCATCGAAGATGCGCGCACCAATCTGGCTGAAAGCTTGCGCCTGACCGTGCGTGCCGAAGCGCTGAAAGGCGACCGGCTGCGCTGGCTGGGCGATCTGTGCAAGCGCCATCGCGGTGCGTGCCCGATTACTCTGGATTACACCGGGCTGGATGCCAAGGCCTTGCTGCAGTTTGGCGAAGCGTGGCGAATTGATCCCGCAGACAGCTTGATTCAAGCTCTGCGTGACCAGTTCGGACGTGAGAACGTCTTCCTGCAGTATCGCTGAAAGCATCAGCCCAGAATTTTTTAAACTCGACCTGAATGCGCCTGTTCCCGTAAGGTAAGGCGCTAACGGATCAACCGGCCGGCCTCTTGGCCGTCGACCCAAGACGGATGCCTATGAACCCGAATTTTCTTGATTTCGAACAGCCGATCGCTGACCTGCAAGCCAAGATTGAAGAATTGCGCCTGGTAGGTAATGACAACTCGCTGAACATTGGCGATGAGATCTCGCGACTGCAAGACAAGAGCAACACGCTGACCGAAAGCATTTTCGGCAACCTGACCAGTTGGCAGATTGCACGCATGGCGCGTCACCCGCGTCGTCCGTACACTCTGGACTACATTCAGCACATCTTCACCGAGTTCGATGAGCTGCATGGCGACCGTCACTTCTCCGACGATGCCGCAATCGTTGGCGGTGTTGCCCGTCTGGAAGGTCAGCCGGTTATGGTCATCGGCCATCAGAAAGGCCGTGAAGTGCGTGAGAAGGTTCGTCGTAACTTCGGTATGCCGCGTCCTGAGGGCTATCGCAAGGCCTGTCGTCTGATGGAAATGGCCGAGCGTTTCAAGATGCCGATCCTGACCTTCATCGACACACCGGGCGCATACCCGGGTATCGATGCAGAAGAGCGTAACCAGAGCGAAGCGATTGCCTGGAACCTGCGGGTCATGGCGCGTCTGAAAACGCCGATCATCGCCACTGTTATTGGTGAAGGTGGTTCTGGCGGCGCATTGGCAATCGGTGTCTGCGATCAGTTGAACATGCTCCAGTACTCTACCTACGCAGTTATCTCTCCAGAAGGTTGCGCGTCGATTCTGTGGAAAACCGCGGAAAAGGCACCTGACGCTGCTGAGGCCATGGGCATTACGGCTGATCGCCTGAAAGGCCTGGGTATTGTCGATAAAGTTATCTCCGAACCTCTGGGCGGTGCGCACCGCGACCCGGCCGCTGCTGCACTGGCAATTCGTCAGGAATTGAGCAGTCAGCTGGCGATGCTCAAGAAGTTCGATAACGATGCGCTGCTGGCTCGTCGTTATGATCGTTTGATGAGCTACGGTTTGTAATCTTTTTGTTGGAGCGAGGCTTGCCCGCGAAGGCGTAATTGCAGCTTATACACACGCTGACTGATACTCCGCTTTCGCGGGCAAGCCTCGCTCCAACAGGTCAGACGACGCTGATGTCTTTATTCGGGTCCCCCGGTCATGATCTCCCCGCCAGGCTTCTTCAAGTCCTGGCACCCTGGCGCAGCGCGCCGGCCTGGTATGTCGGTTTTTCCGGTGGCCTGGATTCAACTGTCTTGCTTCACCTTCTGGCTGAACTCGCAAAACGCGAAAGCCTGCCGCCTCTAAATGCCCTACATGTCCATCACGGCCTACAGGCTGTTGCTGATGCGTGGCCGCTGCATTGCCAGCAGGTTTGCGAGGCGCTTGGCGTTCCTTTGCGAGTGATCAGCGTGCAGGTGAAGCCGGGCGCAAGCATTGAGCAGGCCGCGCGTGATGCGCGTTACGCCGCTTTCAGCGATCTCCTTGCTGAAGATGAAGTGCTGATGACCGGTCAGCATCAGGACGATCAGGCTGAAACCCTGCTGTTTCGCTTGTTGCGCGGCGCGGGGGTTCGGGGGCTGGCGGGCATGCCGGTTAGCCGCACGTTGGGACATGGCCAACTGCTCAGGCCCTTGCTGAGTATTTCCCGGGAAGAGCTGGAAGCCTATGCTCGTAAGCATCGTCTGCTATGGGTCGAAGATCCCAGCAACGAAGACTCTCATTATTCGCGCAACTACCTGCGCAATCAGGTGCTACCGGTATTGAGTTCCCGCTGGCCGCAGGCATCCGCGAGTATGGCGCGCACGGCCGCCCATCTGGATGAAGCGCAGCAATTGCTTGAGGAACTGGCCCAGGCTGATCTGGCGTCGGCGCAATCAGTCCATGCATTCGCGTGGCTCAAGTTGCCCTCGCTGGCACTGCCTGAGCTGGCTGGCCTGTCTCCCGCCAGGCAACGAAATGCGCTGCGCCATTGGCTTGCACCGCTGACCCGCCTGCCGGACAGTGATCATTGGATTGGCTGGGAAAATCTCCGGGACGCGGGGGCGGGCGGGCGCCCGGTGTGGCGGCTGGCCGATGGGGAACTGCATCGTGATCAGGGGCGTATCTGGTGGCTTTCCGACAACTGGCTGCAACCACTGATGCAGCGCGCTCAATCCTGGATGGATGCGCGACATGCGCTGGAGCTGCCTGGTAACGGTCAGGTTTTCATTGACGGTGAAACTCCTTCGGGGCTGCTGGAGGTGCGCTATCGCCAGGGAGGAGAGGTGCTCAGCCTGCCGGGCCGCGGACGTCGCGATCTCAAGCGTCTGCTCAATGAGCGCGAAATACCGCTATTTGTCCGCGGCCGATTGCCGCTGCTGTTCCGTAACGGCGAAATTCTGGCGGTGGCGAACCTGCCTGCGCTCAATGTTTGCGGCCATGAAAGCTGGGTGTTGCGTTGGGTGCCGCCGACGAATGACCAAAGTTTGAGCTGAAAGCCCAATTCCGGTAGACTACGCTCCCTTCTTGATACAGCTTCTGTGGATCCTTTTGGATCGACATGAGTTGCCGGTTACCAACCAGTCTTTGCTGGATGATTCTTGACATGTGGCGCGCAATTGACAGGCTTTTTCAGTCAGTCCGTTTCAATGCAGCAGTTCGGGAGTTCACCGTGAATTTTGTCGGTAATCGGGGGCTTCGGCCTTCCTTCGCTTTCCCCGGCGGCTCTGACCGCTTTAACGCAGACTTCTAGGGTTTTTCATGACGCGCTACATCTTCGTCACGGGCGGTGTTGTTTCTTCATTGGGGAAAGGCATTGCCTCGGCTTCATTGGCGGCCATCCTGGAGGCGCGGGGACTTAAGGTCACCATGCTGAAGCTTGACCCCTATATCAACGTCGATCCGGGCACCATGAGCCCGTTCCAGCACGGTGAAGTGTTCGTCACGCATGACGGCGCCGAAACCGACCTGGACCTTGGCCACTACGAGCGGTTCATCCGCACGACCATGACCCAGAACAACAACTTCACCACTGGCCGTGTGTATGAACACGTCCTGCGCAAAGAGCGCCGTGGTGATTATCTGGGTGCGACCATTCAGGTGATTCCGCACATCACCGACGAAATCAAACGCCGGATCATCAAGGGCGCAGGCGATGCCGATGTTGCGCTGGTCGAGATCGGCGGCACCGTGGGTGACATCGAGTCGCAACCGTTCCTGGAAGCGATCCGTCAGTTGCGTTTCGAAGTAGGTGCCAAGCGCGCCATGCTGATGCACCTGACACTGGTTCCTTACATTGCGACTGCTGGCGAAACCAAAACCAAGCCGACCCAACACTCGGTGAAGGAATTGCGTTCCATCGGCCTGCAGCCTGACGTTCTGGTATGCCGTTCCGATCACCCGATCGACATTTCATCGCGTCGCAAGATCGCTCAGTTCACCAACGTCGAAGAGCGCGCCGTTATCGCTCTGGAAGACGCCGATACCATCTACAAGATTCCGGGCATCCTGCACTCTCAGGGTCTGGACGATTTCGTCGTCGAGCGCTTCGGCCTGCAATGCAACAGCGCAGACCTGTCCGAGTGGGACGCTGTGGTAGACGCCAAGCTCAATCCTGAGCATGAAGTCACCATCGCCATGGTCGGCAAATACATGGAACTGCTGGACGCTTACAAGTCGCTGATCGAAGCGATGAGTCACGCTGGCATCACCAACCGTACCAAGGTCAACCTGCGCTACATCGACTCTGAAGACATCGAGAATCAGGGCACTGCGCTGCTGGAAGGTGTGGATGCGATTCTGGTCCCGGGCGGCTTCGGTCTGCGTGGCGTGGAAGGCAAGATCACTGCCGTTCAGTTCGCTCGTGAGAACAAGGTGCCGTATCTGGGCATCTGCCTGGGCATGCAAGTGGCCGTGATCGAATACGCTCGTAACGTGCTGGGCTGGAAAGACGCCAACTCCACTGAATTCGATCGCAATGGCGCACACGCTGTTGTAGGTCTGATCACCGAGTGGGCTGACGCCACCGGCGCGGTTGAAACCCGTACTGAAAGCTCTGATCTGGGCGGCACTATGCGCCTGGGTGCTCAGGAGTGTCAGCTTGAGCCAGGTTCGCTGGTGCACGACTGCTACGCCAGCGACGTGATCGTCGAGCGTCATCGTCATCGCTACGAAGTGAACAACAATCTGCTGCCGCAGTTGCTGGAAGCCGGCCTGAAAGTGTCGGGTCGTTCCGGTGATGGCGCGCTGGTAGAAGTGGTCGAAGCACCGGATCATCCATGGTTTGTTGCTTGCCAGTTCCACCCTGAGTTCACCTCGACACCTCGCGACGGTCACCCGCTGTTCAGCGGCTTCGTCAAGGCTGCACTGACTCAACACAAGAAAAATTCTTGATTCGGGAAACTCAGAACATGGCTCAGAAAACTATCCGCGTAGGCTCAATCGACATTGCCAATGACAAGCCAATGGTGCTTTTCGGTGGCATGAACGTTCTAGAGTCCCGTGACATGGCCATGCAGATTTGCGAAGAGTATGTACGGGTTACCGAAAAGCTCGGTATCCCTTATGTGTTCAAGGCCAGTTTCGACAAAGCTAATCGTTCGTCCATGCACTCCTACCGTGGCCCGGGCCTGGAAGAGGGTATGCGGATCTTTGAAGAAGTTAAAAAGACCTTCAATGTGCCGTTGATCACTGACGTGCATGAGCCAGAGCAGGCGAAAGTAGTCGCTGAAGTTTGCGACATCATTCAACTGCCTGCTTTCCTGTCGCGTCAGACCGACCTGGTGGTTGCCATGGCCCGTACTGGCGCTGTGATTAACATCAAGAAAGCCCAGTTCCTTGCCCCTCAGGAAATGAAACACATCCTGAGCAAGTGCGAAGAAGCCGGTAATGATCAACTGATCCTCTGTGAGCGCGGCACCAGTTTTGGCTACAACAACCTGGTTGTGGACATGCTCGGTTTCGGCATCATGAAGCAGTTCAACTACCCGGTATTTTTCGACGTGACCCACGCCTTGCAGATGCCGGGCGGTCGTTCTGACTCTGCTGGCGGTCGTCGTGCGCAGGTATTGGAACTGGCGAAGGCTGGCATGAGTCAAAACCTCGCTGGATTGTTCCTTGAGGCTCATCCTGATCCGGACAATGCCAAATGCGATGGCCCTTGCGCCTTGCGTCTGGACAAGCTGGAGCCATTCCTGGCTCAGCTCAAGGCTCTGGATGAGTTGGTCAAAAGCTTCCCGGCGGTAGAAACCGCTTAAATCGGGCTTCTCCGGCAGGTTAGCCTCCGGTAAAGTGCCGCACGTTTACATCCCCCGGCCCCAGGTCGGGGTTTGTCGCTCTAAGGTCTGCCCTGTAATGAGCCCTTGAGCGACAGGCATTTCCCAGCTGCGTCGTTTTCGTCAATCTTGGAGTGTTTACAACAATGGCAAAAATCGTCGACATCAAAGGTCGTGAAGTTCTCGACTCCCGTGGCAATCCCACCGTGGAAGCAGATGTGCTCCTCGACAACGGCATCATCGGCAGCGCATGCGCTCCGTCCGGTGCTTCAACCGGCTCGCGCGAGGCGCTGGAGCTGCGTGATGGCGACAAGAGCCGTTACCTGGGCAAGGGCGTTCTCAAGGCTGTAGCCAACATCAACGGCCCGATCCGCGACCTGTTGCTGGGTCAGGATCCGGTTGACCAGCAAGCGCTGGACCGCGCGATGATTGCTCTGGACGGTACTGAAAACAAAGCCAGCCTGGGCGCCAACGCGATCCTCGCTGTATCCCTGGCCGCCGCGAAAGCCGCTGCTCAGGATCAGGATCTGCCGTTGTACGCGCACATTGCCAACCTGAACGGTACGCCGGGTGTTTACTCGATGCCGGTTCCGATGATGAACATCATCAACGGTGGCGAGCATGCCGATAACAACATCGACATTCAGGAATTCATGATTCAGCCTGTCGGCGCCAAGACCTTTTCTGAAGGCCTGCGCTGGGGCACCGAGATTTTCCATCACCTCAAAGCTGTGCTGAAGGCTCGTGGCCTGAACACCGCCGTAGGTGACGAAGGTGGTTTTGCACCTGACCTCAACTCCAATGCCGATGCACTGGACGCTATCGCCGAAGCTGTTGCCAACGCTGGCTACAAGCTGGGGACCGACGTGACCCTGGCGCTGGACTGTGCGGCGAGCGAGTTTTACAAGAACGGCAAATACGTTCTGAGCGAAGAAGGCGAGTACGACTCTGCCGGTTTCGCTGACTACCTGGCCGATCTGGTCAGCAAGCACCCGATCATCTCCATCGAAGACGGTCTCGACGAGTCCGACTGGGATGGTTGGAAGATTCTCACCGACAAGATCGGCGACAAGGTGCAGCTGGTAGGTGACGACCTGTTCGTGACCAACACCAAGATCCTCAAGGAAGGCATCGACAAGAAAATCGGTAACTCGATCCTGATCAAGTTCAACCAGATCGGTACCCTGACCGAAACGCTGGAAGCCATTCAGATGGCCAAGGCTGCTGGTTACACCGCTGTTATTTCGCACCGCTCGGGCGAAACCGAAGATTCCACGATTGCCGATCTGGCAGTGGGTACTTCCGCGGGTCAGATCAAGACCGGTTCGTTGAGCCGTTCTGATCGTATTTCCAAGTACAACCAGTTGCTGCGTATTGAAGAGCAACTGGGTGCCAAGGCGGTATACCGTGGTCGCGGCGAGTTTCGCGGCTGACACCGAGATGGTAAAAAGACAGCCGGTGCTGTGACAATCGCCTGCTTTCCCGGATGATTGATCAGCATTGATGCGGCTAACACCGCTATAGAGCCTGGCCCTGCCAGGCTCTATGCCCTCAGTCCCTGTTGTGTTGTTGGCTTCACGTTGTCGGCTCTGCTGTCTTTTTTACTGGGTACCTGATATTCAATGCGCAGTCCTAACTGGTTGTTTCTCGTCCTGATCCTGATGCTTGCGGGCCTGCAATATCGCCTGTGGGTAGGGAACGGGAGTCTGGCGCAAGTGGCCAGCCTTAATCAGCAGATCGCTGACCAACATGCCGAAAACGAAGCGCTGCTTGAGCGCAATCGGGTCATGGACGCTGAAGTGCTTGAGCTCAAAAAAGGTATGGAAACCGTCGAAGAGCGTGCCCGTCATGAACTGGGCATGGTCAAGGAAGGCGAAACGCTCTATCAGTTGGCACAATGAAGCTGACTCTGTGAAGCTTACCTCGTGAATAAGTGCATCCTTCCTGCCTTCTGGGCAGTCATTCCTGCCGCGGGTGTTGGTGCCCGTATGGCCGCAGATCGTCCCAAGCAGTACTTGCAACTGGGCGGCCTGACAATTCTTGAACACAGCCTTCTCTGTTTTCTCGATCACCCCCGTCTCAAGGGCCTGGTGATCAGTCTGGCTGTGGACGACCCTTACTGGCCCAATCTGCCGTGTGCGCTGGATTCGCGGATTACGCGGGTTGATGGCGGCAAAGAGCGTGCGGACTCGGTGCTCAACGCGTTGCTGCACCTGCATGCCCTAGGCGCGGATGAACATGACTGGGTGTTGGTGCACGATGCTGCGCGGCCCAATCTGGCGCGCTCAGACCTGGATAACCTGCTGGGTGAACTGGCCGATGACCCGGTGGGCGGGCTGCTGGCCGTTCCAGCCCGCGACACGCTCAAGCGTGCGGGGCCTGATGGCCGGGTCACCGAAACGGTAGACCGTAGCCTGATCTGGCAAGCGTATACCCCGCAGATGTTTCGCCTGGGCGCGTTGCACCGTGCGCTGGCCGACGGCCTGGTTTCCGACGTTGCCATTACCGATGAAGCGTCTGCCATCGAATGGGCAGGACAGTCCCCCCGATTGATCGAAGGACGCTCGGATAACATCAAGGTCACTCGCCCCGAGGATCTTGAATGGTTGCGGCAGCGGCGTAGCGAGTTCAATCGCTGATTAGCTAATTTTCTGCATGTTACTGATGCGTTTGATTTTGCATCATCACGACGAATATCAACCTCAAAAACACCGCGGAAATAGCGTCGGAAGGCTGAGCGCAGGTGTCGTGGTGTGGGTCGCTCGGCATGGATGCCGAGCGAGCGCCGTTGGGCCATGGATGGCCCGTCGGCGCGTGCTCACACCACGGCACCGGAGTCGAAGGTACCCCTGCGAAGCGGGGGCCGTACGTCAGCGCAAAATGGTTTTCGCCCCTTTTGCCGTAACAAAAGGGGCTCGACCGTTAGGGCGAAACCAGTCTCATCCGCGACGTGGGTATCGTTGAATCAATTTGATGTGGGTAGCCCCTGTATTCGCCGAGTCCAGGTGCCTAACGATACTCATCCCGCAACGCCAACCCTTCTTTCAGATAATCCACCAGCTTGCGCACCTTTGGCGACAGATGCCGCTGCTGGGGATATAACGCCCATACCGCAGTATTCGGCGGTTGATGAGTCTCCAGCAGGGAAACCAGCGCGCCACTGTTCAGATGGCTCAGTACGTAATAATCCGGTAGCTGACACAACCCCACGCCGTGCAGGGCAGCATCCAGCACCGCCTGCCCACTGTTGCAGCGCCAGTTACCCTGAACACGCTGGGAAAACTCCCGTCCGTGTTGTTGCAGTAACCAGGTGTCGCTGCTGCCGATCAAGCAATTGTGTCGGCTTAGCTCCGACAGGCTATGCGGCCGACCGTATCGCTCCAGATAGGACGGCGATGCGCACAGGTACATCCGGCGTGGCGCGAGGCGGGTTGCTACCAGGCGGGAATCCTGTAGTCGGCCCAGCCTGATGGCCAGATCCAGTCCCTCATGAACCATGTCCAATGTGTCATTGTTCAACTGGATTTCCACCCGGATCTGCGGATAGAGGTCCATGAAGCGCGTCACCAGCGGCGTGATAAAGCGTTCGCCGTAAGCCACCGCGCAGGTCATGCGCAGCAAGCCTTTGGGTTCGCTGGTAAGGTCACCGACTGCGCGCAGCGCTTCCTCGCGACCATCCTGCAAGCGCTGGCAATGGTGCAGAAACGTCTGACCCGCTTCGGTCAGGGCGACCCGCCGGGTGCTGCGATACAGCAGGCGGGTCTGCAAGCGTTCTTCGAGGCGGGCGATTTGCCGGCTGATGTGCGAGGACGAAACGCCCATACGTTCAGCTGCTGCCGTGAACTGCCCGCATTCAGCCACTGCGACGAACTCATCAAGGCCTTCCCAGCGGTTGATGTACATCGATTATCCCTGTTCAGCAATAATGTTTTGCTTTTGATCGGATTATTAACCAAACGGCAGTGCTTTACACTCTCTCCATCGTTTTAACCTCGTTGGAGAAAGATTGATGATCAAGTCACGCGCTGCTGTTGCCTTTGCCCCCAATGAACCGCTGCAAATCGTCGAAGTTGACGTCGAAGCGCCAAAGGCCGGTGAGGTGTTGATTCGCACGGTCGCTTCCGGTGTTTGCCATACCGACGCTTACACGTTGTCCGGTGCCGATTCTGAAGGCGTGTTCCCGTGCATTCTGGGTCACGAAGGCGGCGGTGTTGTTGAGGCCATCGGCGAGGGTGTTACGTCCTTGGAAGTCGGCGACCATGTGATCCCGCTGTATACCGCCGAATGCCGGGAGTGCAAGTTCTGCAAGTCCGGTAAAACCAACCTTTGTCAAAAAGTTCGCGCTACTCAGGGCAAAGGCCTGATGCCTGATGGCACGACCCGCTTCAGCTACAACGGCGAGCCGGTGTATCACTACATGGGTTGCTCGACGTTCTCCGAGTACACCGTGGTGCCGGAAATTTCTTTGGCCAAAATCCCCAAAGAAGCCCCGCTGGAAAAAGTCTGCCTGTTGGGCTGCGGCGTCACCACCGGTATTGGTGCTGTGCTCAACACCGCCAAAGTCGAAGAGGGTGCGACTGTCGCCATCTTCGGTCTGGGTGGTATCGGACTGGCTGCGATCATCGGCGCGAAAATGGCCAAGGCTTCGCGGATCATCGCAATCGACATCAACCCGGCGAAATTCGACGTGGCCCGTGAACTGGGTGCGACCGATTTCATTAATCCAAAAGATCACGAAAAGCCGATTCAGGATGTGATCGTTGAATTGACCGACGGTGGTGTGGATTACAGCTTCGAATGTATCGGTAACGTGAACCTGATGCGTGCCGCGCTGGAATGCTGCCACAAAGGCTGGGGCGAATCGGTGATCATCGGCGTAGCGCCGTCGGGTCAGGAAATCGCCACTCGCCCATTCCAGCTGGTGACCGGTCGCGTCTGGCGCGGTTCGGCTTTCGGCGGCGTGCGTGGTCGTACCGAACTGCCAAGCTACGTCGAAAAATCTCAGACAGGCGAAATCCCGCTGGATACCTTTATTACCCACACCATGGGGCTTGAAGACATCAACAAGGCGTTCGACCTGATGCACGACGGTAAAAGCATTCGTACAGTCATTCACTTTTAAGCAGTTGCAAGCTTCAAGCGACAAGCTACAAGAGGGTTCCGCGCCTCTTGCAGCTTGAAGCTTGTAGCTTGTGCCTGGGAGTTTACGACCATGGCTCTAGAGAATATTTCCTGTCAGAAAAGCTTTGGCGGCTGGCACAAGCGTTACAAGCATCATTCCGAGGTGCTCGGCTGTGACATGGTGTTTGCTGTCTACCTGCCGCCACAGGCTGAGCAGGGTGGCAAGTTACCAGTGCTGTACTGGCTTTCCGGTCTGACCTGTACCGATGAAAACTTCATGCAGAAGGCGGCGGCTCAACGCGTCGCGGCCGAGTTGGGGTTGATCATCGTTGCGCCGGACACGAGCCCGCGTGGCCCTGGTGTTGCGGGGGATCCTGATGGCGCGTGGGATTTTGGCCTCGGTGCCGGGTTCTATCTCAATGCCACCCAGGAACCGTGGGCCAGGCATTACCGCATGCATGACTACGTAGTGAACGAATTGCCTGCGTTGGTCGAGGAGCATTTCCCGGCTTCGCAGGCGCGTGGGATCAGCGGCCACTCCATGGGCGGCCATGGTGCGCTGATCTGCGCGTTGCG
Source organism: Pseudomonas sp. ICMP 561 (assembly GCF_002699985.1). Taxonomy (GTDB): domain Bacteria; phylum Pseudomonadota; class Gammaproteobacteria; order Pseudomonadales; family Pseudomonadaceae; genus Aquipseudomonas; species Aquipseudomonas quasicaspiana. The sequence goes on from NZ_LKBT01000025.1 coordinate 29,925, forward strand.
TAATCCGGGGCGCTATAAATCGGTCTCGGCGTTTTCGCCGATCACTAATCCGATGGATTGCCCTTGGGGGCAGAAAGCCTTTTCCCGTTACCTGGGTGAAGAGCGCTCCCGCTGGCGCGAATGGGATGCCACTGTGCTGATTGCCGATGCGCGCGAGAAGCTGCCGATACTGGTGGATCAGGGTGATCGCGATGACTTTCTCGCCAACCAGCTCAAGCCCGAAGCGCTGGTTCAGGCGGCGAAAGCGGCGGGGCATCCTCTGACATTGCGGATGCAGCCCGGTTACGACCACAGCTATTTCTTCATCGCCAGCTTTATTGAAGACCACCTGCGGCATCATGGCGACGCGTTGAACAGCTAAGCGTCGACAAAGTAGGTAGAATCACGCCCTGACTTTTTTCAGGGCGTTTTTTTATGCGTATTGGCCATGGCTATGATGTGCACCGTTTCGCTGAAGGCGACTTCATCACCCTGGGTGGCGTGCGCATTGCTCACCGATTCGGCCTGCTCGCTCATTCCGATGGTGATGTTCTGCTGCACGCCTTGAGTGATGCATTGCTCGGCGCTGCCGCACTGGGTGATATCGGCAAGCATTTCCCGGACACCGATCCGCAGTTCAAAGGCGCTGACAGCCGGGCATTGCTGCGCCACGTCTTGAAGCTGGTGAAAAGCAAGGGCTGGAAAGTGGGCAATGTGGACGCGACGATTGTTGCTCAGGCACCGAAAATGGCCCCTCATATCGAATCCATGCGGGCATTGATCGCAGAGGATCTTCAAGTCGAGCTGGATCAAGTGAACGTCAAGGCAACCACCACTGAGAAGCTCGGTTTCACAGGTCGTGAAGAAGGCATCGCCGTTCACGCCGTCGCGCTGTTGCTGTCCGCATGACCGAATCAGAACTGCTGGGCCCGCAAGCCTATGGTCAGCCGCTGGGCAGCGCGGTGCTCAAGGCGACCGCCGAAGATTTTCAGGTCGATGAAGTGCTGGACATCCCGCTCTCCGGCGATGGCGAGCATTTATGGTTATGGGTCGAGAAACGCGGCCTCAACACTGAGGAAGCCGCCCGCCGTCTGGCGCGTGCTGCTGGCGTTCAGTTGAGGACTGTCAGCTATGCCGGGTTGAAGGATCGTCAGGCCCTGACTCGTCAATGGTTCAGCATCCAGTTGCCGGGCAAGGCTGACCCCGACTTGAGTTCGGCGGAAAACGAGACCCTGAAAATTCTTCAATGCACCCGTCACAAGCGCAAGCTTCAACGCGGTGCCCATGCTGCAAATGGATTCACGTTGCGTCTGACCCAGCTGAATGTCGACAAAGACGCGCTGAACGCGCGACTTGAGTTGATCGCCAAGGCCGGGATACCCAATTACTTCGGTGCCCAGAGATTTGGCTACCAGGGCGGGAATCTGGGGGAGGCACGCGATTACGCTGCGCGTCAGGCATTGCCGGAGCAGCGTGCAGTGCGTTCCCGACTGTTGTCCACCGCTCGTAGCTACCTGTTCAATCAGGTCCTGGCGTCCCGTGTGGCTGATGGCTCATGGCAGGTTGCTCAGGTGGGTGATTTGCTGGCATTCACCGACAGCCGCAGTTTTTTTCCGGCGGGCGAAAATGAATGCAGCGATCCTCGGCTGGCGATTCTTGACCTGCATCCAACCGGTCCGCAATGGGGAGAAGGCCCATCGCCAGCCTCCGGCGCCACGGCCGCGCTGGAAAATGACGTGGCCAATCGCGAGTCAGCATTGCGCGACTGGCTCACAAGAGCAGGAATGGAGCACGAACGACGCATCCTGCGACTGCCCATTGGGCGGTTGACGTGGCATTATCCCGAGCCTGACATTCTGCAACTGGAATTCGTCCTTCCGCCCGGATGCTTCGCCACTGTACTGGTGCGCGAACTTGTTGATCTGGCGCCGGTTGGGCAGACGGACAGCTCATGCGTATTCTGATTTCTAACGATGACGGGGTCACCGCACCTGGTCTCGCTGCGTTGTATGCGGCGCTGGCCGATTACAGCGAGTGCGTGGTGATCGCCCCCGATCAAGACAAAAGCGGCGCCAGTAGCTCGTTGACGCTCGACCGGCCTTTGCATCCCCATGCCTTGGAGAACGGTTTCATCAGCGTCAACGGTACGCCGACCGATTGTGTGCACCTGGGCCTTAACGGGTTGCTGGACGTGCAACCGGATATGGTCGTGTCGGGTATCAACCTGGGCGCGAACCTGGGGGACGACGTGCTGTATTCCGGTACCGTGGCGGCAGCGCTTGAGGGTCGATTCCTGAACAAGCCTTCATTTGCGTTCTCTTTCCTGTCGCGTCAGCCGGATAACCTGGCAACCGCTGCGCATTACGCGCGAATGCTGGTCGAAGCTCATGAGCAGCTGGATTTGCCACCGCGCACAGTGTTGAACGTGAACATTCCCAATCTGCCCCTTGATCGTATTCGGGGCATTCAATTGACTCGTCTTGGTCATCGGGCGAGAGCAGCAGCGCCGATCAAGGTCGTCGACCCACGGGGTCGGGCCGGTTACTGGATTGCAGCTGCCGGTGACGCAGAGGATGGCGGTGCAGGCACGGATTTTCATGCAGTGATGCAGGGTTATGTTTCGGTTACTCCCTTGCAGCTTGATCGTACTTACCAGGACGGGTTCGCTAGCCTGAACAAATGGCTGGAGGGCCTTCTTTGATGTCGCGCGAGCAAGATGATCTGTTACGTCGTGGAATCGGGATGACCTCCCAGCGGACTCGCGAGCGTCTGATTCAACGCCTCTACGATGAAGGGCTGTCCAACGCGCAGGTGCTGGAAGTCATACGCAAGACCCCCCGGCATCTGTTTGTCGATGAAGCCCTGGCTCATCGCGCCTACGAAGATACGGCGCTGCCAATTGGTCATAACCAGACCATTTCTCAGCCTTACATGGTCGCGCGGATGAGCGAGCTGCTGTTGGCGGCAGGTCCTCTGGACAAGGTCATGGAGATCGGTACCGGTTCCGGCTACCAGACTGCCGTTCTGGCACAGTTGGTAGAGCGTGTGTTTTCGGTTGAGCGCATCAAGGTCCTGCAGGATCGCGCCAAGGAGCGTCTGGTTGAGCTGAACCTTCGCAACGTCGTGTTTCGCTGGGGCGACGGTTGGGAAGGCTGGCCGGCGCTGGCACCGTACAACGGGATTATCGTGACCGCTGTAGCAACCGACGTGCCGCAGGCTTTGCTCGACCAGCTTGCTCCCGGAGGGCGATTGGTTATCCCCGTTGGATCGGGCGAAGTGCAGCAGTTGATGCTCATTGTGCGTGAAGAAAACGGGTTCTCCCGGCATGTGCTGGGAGCGGTACGTTTTGTACCTTTGCTCAATGGTCCGCTAGCTTGATGACAACTCACTGAATTCTGCGCACCGCCGCCTGTCTACCCCATGGCATTGAGGACCGGCAGCGCAGTTGAGCTCGAGAAACAGCGAGCCCTGACGTACCCATTGGCTTCAAAGCATTAAGCAGTAGCTGCCAGCCGTTATTACGGCACAATAGGCATCTTTAATTCAGTCACCAGTAAAGGGAGTGGCGGGTGAGTCGCACAGTCATTCGGCAGCGTAGTTATTCAACAAGTTTTCAGCGGCTGGTGATTGGCATTGCGCTCAGTGTCCTCTTGGTCGGTTGTTCCAGTGCGCCGTCCGGTGGCGTGCGTGTTGTCGATCGGAATAGCAATGCTGCCCCTCAGCGTCCAACAGTAACTACCGGACAATACGTCGTCCGTCGGGGCGATACGCTTTTTTCCATTGCCTTTCGTTACGGCTGGGACTACAAGGCGCTGGCGGCGCGTAATCAGATTCCTGAACCCTACACGATTCGTCCGGGTCAGACGATTCGCTTCGACGGGCGTTCAAATTCAACATCGTCGGCCGTTGCGAGCTCATCTGGAGCCGGGCGTCCACCTGTTACGGCCACGACGACTTCAACGACAACAAGTCCCTCTGGCTCGGTCAAAACCACGGTTATTTCCAAGCCGGTGACGGTGGTTCCGCCTCCAGCGGGCAGCTCTACAGTGCCTGCCGGGCCTTCTCCCAAGGGCTGGACGTGGCCGTCGAACGGTATTTTGATCGGGAAATTTTCTTCAAACGGTAGTTTGAATAAAGGCATTGATATCGCTGGAGATTTGGGACAGCCTGTTTTAGCTGCGTCTGATGGGTCAGTGGTTTACGCCGGGAGTGGGTTGCGGGGCTACGGCGAATTAGTCATCATCAAACACAGCGATACCTACGTAAGTGCTTACGGCCACAACCGTAGGCTGTTGGTTCGGGAGGGGCAACAGGTCAAAGCTGGGCAGACGATTGCCGAGATGGGGTCAACGGGAACTGACCGGGTGAAGCTGCATTTTGAGATTCGCCGCCAAGGTAAACCTGTAGATCCGCTGCAATTCCTGCCACGTCGTTGATTGTTGCCAGCCTGTTCCTGGCGTAGAGGGACAGGCTCAAGCGTTGCCATGGAACTGGCGTCGCTGGAGCTTGAGGTCGAACTCACCAAAGGACTATAACAATGGCTCTTAGCAAAGAAGCGCCGGAGTTTGACATCGACGATGAGGTTCTCCTTATGGAAACCGCCATCGTTCTGGAGTCGGAGCTTGAAACGGATGAGAAGCAGACTCGTGCTGCCTCTGTTCCCCGATCCAGAACCAAAAACTCCACATCACTCAAACAGCACAAATATATCGACTACACCCGGGCGCTTGATGCGACCCAGTTGTACCTCAATGAAATCGGGTTCTCCCCGTTGCTCACCCCGGAAGAGGAAGTCCATTTTGCGAGACTCTCGCAAAAAGGTGATCCGGCCGGTCGAAAACGCATGATTGAGAGTAATCTGCGACTGGTGGTAAAAATCGCCAGGCGCTACGTCAATCGTGGATTGTCATTGCTGGACCTGATCGAAGAGGGCAACCTCGGGCTTATCAGAGCAGTCGAAAAATTCGATCCGGAACGTGGATTCCGTTTCTCAACCTACGCGACATGGTGGATTCGTCAGACCATTGAGCGTGCGATCATGAATCAGACCCGCACCATTCGGTTGCCGATTCATGTCGTCAAAGAACTCAACGTCTATTTGCGGGCTGCTCGCGAACTGACGCAAAAACTCGATCACGAACCCTCGCCCGAAGAAATCGCCAACCTGCTTGAAAAGCCGGTGGGTGAGGTCAAGCGCATGCTTGGTCTGAATGAGCGGGTTTCCTCTGTCGACGTTTCTCTCGGTCCGGATTCCGACAAGACATTGCTCGATACCCTGACCGATGATCGCCCTACCGACCCGTGTGAGTTGCTGCAAGACGATGATCTTTCACAGAGCATTGACCAATGGCTCTCAGAGCTGACCGACAAGCAGAGAGAGGTCGTGATACGGCGTTTCGGCTTGCGCGGACATGAGAGCAGCACGCTGGAAGATGTAGGGCTGGAAATCGGCCTTACTCGCGAGCGTGTCAGGCAGATCCAGGTAGAGGGCCTCAAGCGTCTGCGTGAGATCCTCGAAAAAAATGGTCTGTCGAGCGAGTCATTGTTTCAATGACGTGAATGTTCATGAAGATAAACTATGTGTTTATCTTTCACACAACAAAAACACCCCGTTCAGGGGTGTTTTTTATTGCACGGGAAACTAGCTGGCTGCCATTAGTGGCTTTTCAAATACTGCACGGTCGGTTCGTAACTTGACTCTTTCGTTGTAAGCCATTACTTACGCGTGCTGTAAGTCTTTGCGAAATACCGTGAACAACATCGGCTTTTTCGAGTGTAGTAGTTTATTAAGTTGTTGATAAATATGGTTTTATTTTTAGATCGGTTCAGGTCTGGAAGATCTTGAAAGATTTAACCTGCTTGCTCGCGCCGTAAAAATCACTACTATCAGAACTGTGCCCACGGATGGACACAGGCCGTCAAGGAAGACAGTCAAGGACATCGCAGGACGCGATTCATCAGGATGATGAAAGGGATTAAAAGGATTAGGGAAAAAATGTGGGCGGGTTATACCGCCCCTTTTTTCGTCTGGAGAAAAGTGCTTTCAAGTCCGGACGACGCCTACAAAAAAAGCCCCGAAAGGGGCCTTCTTCAACAGCCGGGAATTCTTAGCGTTCCAGGTCTGCGATCTTGCCGATTTTGCCGTCCCACTCTTTTGCGTCTGGCAATGCGTCTTTTCTCTCGGTGATGTTCGGCCAGACGTCCGCGAGCTCGGCGTTGAGCTCGATGAAGTTTTCCATCCCGGCAGGGATCTCATCTTCCGAGAAAATGGCGTTAGCGGGGCATTCAGGCTCGCAAAGCGCACAGTCGATGCACTCATCCGGGTGAATCACCAGGAAGTTCGGGCCTTCGTAGAAGCAGTCCACCGGACAGACTTCCACACAGTCGGTGTATTTGCACTTGATGCAGTTGTCGGTGACGACGAAGGTCATTTCTAATTCTCTCCTCAGGCGGCGACAGCAGAGCCCTTCGGTTTAGGGTTGCCGGGTTCGGGATTCTCCCGTGCCGTGTGAAACACATGCATTAGGTAAACGCTGCTGAATGCAGATCGACTGCACGACAGGGCGTTCGACCTTGGGTTCGCTACGTCTCACGCGGCCCGGATCAACTGCTCAGCCAGGCTAAAAGCTGTCAGCGTCTCAAACCGCGCGGGATTCTAACAGCTTGTTACGGTTCTCGTTAGATGCGAGTTTGCAGTGCATATAACAACTCTAACGCCTGACGTGGCGTGACATCGTCGAGTTTTGCCCTGGAAAGCTCTTCGAGCACCGGATGCGGCAGGCTGGCGAACATGTCGCTCTGCATAGGCGCAGCCGGTTTACCTGCTTTGGGACGAGGTTGTTCGTGGGGCAGACTGGTGGTCTCCAGCCGGTGTAGATGCTCTTTCGCCCGGACAATGACGTTGGCTGGAACCCCCGCCAATTGGGCCACGGCCAGGCCATAGCTCTGACTGGCTGGCCCTGGCAGCACCCGGTGAAGGAACACGATTCGCTCGTTGTGCTCTGTTGCGTTGAGGTGCACGTTTGCGACCAGCGGTTCGCTTTCAGGCAGCACAGTCAGCTCGAAATAGTGCGTGGCGAACAGAGTGTAGGCGCGCAACTGGGCGAGACATTCTGCCGCAGCCCATGCCAATGACAGACCGTCGAAGGTGCTGGTGCCGCGTCCCACTTCATCCATCAGTACCAGGCTGCGGTCCGTGGCGTTGTGCAGGATGTTGGCCGTTTCACTCATTTCCACCATGAAGGTCGAGCGTCCGCCAGCAAGGTCATCGCTGGAACCGATCCGCGTGAAGATCCGGTCAACCAGCGATAATTCACAACTCGCCGCTGGTATGAAGCTGCCGATATGGGCCAGCAGCACGATCAGCGCGGTCTGGCGCATGTAGGTGGACTTACCGCCCATGTTCGGGCCGGTGATGACCAGCATTCGGGTTTTGTCATCAAGGTCGAGATCGTTGGCCACGAACGGTGAGGTCAGCACTTGCTCTACCACCGGGTGGCGACCTTGATCGATGCGCATGCAAGGCTCATCGACGAACTTCGGACAGTTCAGATCAAGATTAAGGGCGCGCTCGGCCAGGTTGCTCAGCACATCCAGCTCGGCAAGTGCCGATGCGGTGTCCTGCAGCGGCGCAAGATGACCAATCAGGTCTTCCAGCAACGCTTCGTACAACATCTTTTCTCGCGCCAGCGCACGGCTCTTGGCCGACAGCGCCTTGTCTTCGAATTCTTTCAATTCAGGCGTGATAAAGCGCTCGGCGCCTTTCAGCGTCTGTCGACGGATATAGTCCGCAGGTGCCTGTTCGGCCTGTTTGCTTGGCAGCTCGATGAAGTAGCCGTGGATCCGGTTGTAGCCAACTTTCAGGTGGGCCAACCCGGTACGCGCTTTTTCACGGGCCTCGAGATCAATCAGGAATTGTCCGGCGTTTTCACTCAGGGACTGCAGTTCGTCCAGCTCGGCGTCATAACCGGTCTTCAACACGCCGCCGTCGCGGATTACCGCTGGGGGGTTATCAATGACGGCGCGTTGCAGCAGGTCGGCGAGCTCGGGATAGACACCCGCGATCCTTGCCAGCTCCTGCAGATGCGGCGCTTCAAGTTCGGTCATCGCCATTTGCAGCTCAGGCAGTGCGCTCAGTGCGTCGCGCAGGCGTGCCAGATCCCGTGGACGGGCGTTACGCAGGCCAATACGCGCGAGGATTCGTTCGATGTCGCCGATTTCTTTGAGTTGCGGTTGCAGATTCTCGAAGCGATAGCGTTCCAGCAGGCATGTGATCGACGATTGGCGTGCCTTGAGGATCGACAGGTCGCGCAATGGACGATTCAGCCAGCGGGTCAGCAAGCGTGTGCCCATAGCGGTCTGGCAACGATCAACCACCGATTGCAACGTGTTGTCGCGACCACCGGCCAGGTTGGTGTCCAGTTCCAGGTTGCGTCGGGTCGCACCATCAAGGATGACGGTATCGTCCAGACGTTCGTGACGCAGGCTGCGCAAATGCGGCAGGGCAGTGCGCTGGGTTTCCTTGGCGTAGCCCAGCAGACAGCCCGCGGCACCAATGGCGAGGGTCAGGTTTTCGCAGCCGAAGCCTTTCAGGTCCTGAGTGGAAAACTGTTGGCAAAGGCTTTTGAGTGCCGAGTCACGTTCGAAATCCCATGGTGCACGACGGCGCGCGCCACGACGTTTTTCCGCTGGCAGGCCTTGTGGCCAGTCATCCGGAATCAGTAGCTCTACCGGGTTGATGCGCTCAAGTTCAGCCAGCAGGTTTTCCCAACCCTTGATTTCCAGCACGCTGAAATTGCCACTGGTGATGTCCATTACCGCCAGGCCGAACAGGCGTTCATCGCCCAATACGGCTGCGATCAGATTGTCGCGCCGCTCGTCCAGCAGGGCTTCATCGCTGACAGTGCCGGGGGTGATGATGCGTACTACCTGACGATCTACCGGGCCTTTGCTGGTCGCCGGGTCGCCAACCTGCTCACAGATCACCACGGATTCACCGAGCTTCACCAGCTTGGCGAGATAGCCCTCGGCAGCGTGATACGGAATCCCGCACATGGGGATGCTCTGACCGGCGGACTGGCCCCTGGCTGTCAGGGTGATGTCCAGCAATTTGGCGGCTTTCTTCGCGTCTTCGTAGAAGATTTCGTAGAAATCGCCCATGCGGTAGAACATCAACTGGTCAGGGTGCTGATTCTTCAGCCGCCAGTACTGTTGCATCATCGGGGTGTGTGAAGAGAGATCGGAAATTGCTTTATTCATCAGATAGTTAGGCAAGTTCGTTAGAAAGATAGGGCAAATTCGGAGGCGTGCCTGATATCCCCTTTGGGCTAACAGGTCGGTAAGTCCGTGCGTTTTGCGATGGGCGCAAGATTACCACGCGAGGCTTCGCGACGCAGGCCCGCTGCAAAATGGCTTATTCGTCACGGCGCGTTTCCAGGCGCCCACAGATTTGAAATCGCTGTATAGACTTTGCTGCGTCGCCACTCAATCTCGAGCAGGCGTTTATGTAAAAGGAATTTTATATGGCTAACAAACGCGGAAGGGATTCCGGAAGCGGGCGTTTCATTCCCATCGAAGAGGCTCGTCGTCGTCCCAAGGAAACGACTGTCGAAACCATCAGGAAACCGCACTGCCCGAAACCGAAAGACAAATGATTGCTCGAAGGAAGCGGTCCCTGGCGGCCGCTTCTGCTTGAACCTTGAAAGCGCTCGTGTACGGTGACGGTTTAGCTGGCTTTCTTTTACCTGCTTATCTAAAGGAAAAGCACCTTGGATGAAATCACCCGGCTTGCCGCGACACTGGGCGAGCATCTGCAATCAATCAACGCCCAGGTGACGACCGCCGAATCCTGCACGGGAGGTGGCATTGCCGAGGCGATTACCCGGATACCCGGTAGCTCAGCCTGGTTTGAAGCCGGTTATGTCACTTACTCCAATCATCAAAAAAATCTCCAGCTGCAAGTGCCAGCCGAGCTCTTTGCTCGTGTCGGGGCGGTCAGTGAGGAAGTGGTGCGCGCCATGGTGTCGGGTGCCCAGCGTCATAGCGGTGCACGGTTTGCCGTGGCAGTGAGTGGTGTCGCCGGGCCGGATGGCGGGTCGATCGAGAAACCGGTCGGCACGGTGTGGTTGTGCTGGGGTGTGGGTGAAAAGCTGATTTCCCGGCGCGAACAGTTCGCCGGAGATCGTGACGAGGTGCGCCGACAAACGGTGAAGGCCGCGCTGGAAGGGCTGATCCAGCTTGTCGATGCAGAAATACCAACTCAGGGGTAGGCGCGCGCTCAACCCTGTGGAATAATACTGGCTACTTATACAGGTGTTGTGGCCGTCAGGCCCCTAATTGAATTTGATTACGTGAGGACTTCAATGGACGACAACAAGAAGAAAGCCTTGGCTGCGGCCTTGGGTCAGATCGAGCGTCAATTCGGTAAAGGTGCCGTAATGCGCATGGGTGACCATGACCGCCAGGCGATTCCTTCTATCTCCACCGGTTCGCTCGGGCTGGACATCGCACTGGGTATTGGCGGTTTGCCGAAAGGCCGGATCGTTGAAATCTACGGTCCGGAATCTTCCGGTAAAACAACGCTGACGCTTTCGGTTATCGCCCAGGCTCAGAAGATGGGTGCTACTTGTGCGTTCGTCGATGCCGAGCATGCTCTCGATCCAGAATACGCAGGCAAGCTGGGCGTCAATGTTGACGATTTGCTGGTTTCGCAACCGGACACCGGCGAGCAGGCCCTGGAAATCACCGACATGCTGGTGCGCTCCAACGCCATCGACGTGATCGTGGTCGACTCCGTTGCCGCGCTGGTGCCAAAGGCCGAGATCGAAGGCGAAATGGGTGACATGCACGTGGGTCTGCAGGCTCGTCTGATGTCTCAGGCGCTGCGCAAGATCACCGGCAACATCAAGAACGCCAACTGCCTCGTTATCTTCATCAACCAGATTCGTATGAAGATCGGTGTGATGTTCGGCAGCCCGGAAACCACTACCGGTGGTAACGCTCTGAAGTTCTACGCTTCGGTCCGTCTGGACATCCGCCGTACCGGTGCTGTGAAAGAGGGCGACGAAGTCGTCGGCAGCGAAACCCGTGTCAAAGTCGTCAAGAACAAGGTGGCTCCGCCGTTCCGTCAGGCAGAGTTCCAGATTCTTTACGGCAAGGGTATCTACCTCAATGGCGAGATCATTGATCTGGCCGTGTTGCATGGCTTCGTAGAGAAATCCGGTGCCTGGTATAGCTACCAGGGCAGCAAGATCGGTCAGGGCAAGGCCAACTCGGCCAAGTTCCTGGCAGATAACCCGGAAGTCGGTGCCACACTCGAGAAGATGATTCGCGAGAAGCTGCTGACCCCAGGTGTTGATACCAAGTCCGAAGCCTCCCGTGCACCAGCGCCAGCTGATGACATGGCCGAAGCTGACGTTGATATCTGATAGATCATGTCAGCGGTACTTGATACACCCGTCGCCGTAAGGCGCACCGCAATGGACCTGCTCGCACGACGCGAGCACGGTCGTGTCGAGCTGACGCGCAAGCTGCGTCAGCGCGGCGCAACTCCTGAACTCATCGAACCTGCCCTCGACCGTCTTGTGGAAGAAGGGCTGCTGTCCGAAGCTCGCTATCTCGAAAGTTTTGTCTCGTACCGTGCACGTTCGGGCTACGGTCCTGCGCGTATTCGTGAGGAGCTGAACCAAAGAGGGTTGCAACGGGCGGAGGTCGAGCAGGCGATTCGGGAGTGTGGCTTCAACTGGCAGGAAAAAATGCACGAAACCTGGCAGCGCAAGTTTGCCGGGCAGTTGCCAGCAGATGCGCGGGAGCGCGCCAAACAGGGGCGCTTTCTGAGTTACCGCGGTTATTCAATGGATATGATCGGCCGCTTGTTGAGCGGCCGGGGCGAGGATGACTGACTCTCAGGTTTCCTTTGACGATTCGGATTCCCGGATCTTCAACTCTGCTCTTGGCTGAGCCCAGTTCTCCGACAAATTGATGTAGTCCACCAATTCCCGCAAACGCCCTTGATTTCGTCCACTGAAAGTAAAAACCAGACGCGTCAGATGGCTGAAATCAGCCTCGTGCTCTTCACCCTGATAAGCATGTTGCTGGAAGTCTTCAGCCAGACGCAGATCGGCGAAGGCTTCCTGCATGGTCGCAAGCGCCTGCTCGGTGAGTGGATGATGCATGCGGATAATGAATTTGTTCTTCAGCCAGCGGCTTGAATGGAAGTTGCTGTAGAACTGATGAATCTCCTCAACTGCTTCTTCTGCGCTGTAGACCAGACGCATTAGCTTCATGTCGTTGGGCAGAATGTAGCGGTTGTCTTCCAACTGATTCTTGATGAAGTCCAGTGCGCTCTGCCAGAAACTCCCGCCCGGCACATCCAGCAGTACGATAGGCACCAGCGGACTTTTACCCGTCTGAATCAGCGTCAGTACTTCAAGCGCTTCATCGAGCGTGCCGAACCCACCTGGGCAAAGCACCAGCGCATCGGCCTCTTTGACGAAGAACAGCTTGCGGGTGAAGAAGAAGTGGAAAGGCAGCAAGTTGCCCGTCCCTTCCACTGTGGCATTGGCGTGTTGCTCGAACGGCAGCGTGATATTGAAGCCCAGGCTGTGATCGAGCCCGGCGCCTTCATGGGCCGCAGCCATGATGCCGCCGCCTGCACCGGTGATGACCATCAGATCTGCTTTGGCCAGCAGCGCGCCAAGTTCTTTCGCCATGGCGTACAGTGGATGCTCAACCGGCGTGCGCGCCGAGCCGAATACCGTCACCTTGCGACGTCCGCGGAATTGCTCAAGTACCCGGAAAGCATTGTCCAGTTCGCGCAACGCTTGCAGCGTGATTTTGGCGTTCCAGCGATTGCGGTCGTCCTGAGCCATGCGCAGCACAGTGAGCATCATGTCGCGGTAAAGCGGAAGGTTCGGGCTGTTGGGGGCTACCAGATTGATCTGTTCCTCGATCTTGCTGATGAGGTCGTTACCGTTACTTTGGAAGTGGCTGCTTAAAAGGTCGTTGGGTACATAGGGCATTAAGGGCTTCTCCGTGCGCGAAATCATCGCTCCAGCTCGCACCGCCGTCTGAAGCGTGACGCTTATTCCAATTCGATAATGTGCCTAGCCTGCATGGAACTGGCAACGTTTGTTTATGGCATCAAATTTCCGCTGATCGAACCGTGAGGGGGGTGGCGGATGGAATAGAGGGCACACATACCACTGGCGGACACAGCGCTGTAGAGCACGATTGTCTTTAGGGTTTACGCGGGCGCCGTCGCAAACCCGATGCCAAAGCGGTTCTGTGGGAGCCGGGCTTGCCCTAATGCCTATCAGTTAAGCTCCGTTGGTTTTTTCTTTGGATATTTGACCGGCCTTGGTTTGACCACTCGGGGGTAAGCTCGCTTACGCCTG
>NZ_LKBT01000026.1 GCF_002699985.1 Pseudomonas sp. ICMP 561
ACGACGTTGATAGGTGGGGTGTGTAAGCGCTGTGAGGCGTTGAGCTAACCCATACTAATTGCCCGTGAGGCTTGACCATATAACACCCAAGCAATTTGCGACATGCCTTGATCAATGAAGGCAGGGCCAGATTGCGGTGACTGTGAAGACGACACGAACCGAGAGTTTGTTCGCACATTACCGAGCTATCACATACCCATTGGCTGAGGCGTCCCGCAAGGTACGAATCGGCAACCGAATTTCTTGACGACCATAGAGCATTGGAACCACCTGATCCCATCCCGAACTCAGTAGTGAAACGATGTATCGCCGATGGTAGTGAGGGGTTTCCCCATGTGAGAGTAGGTCATCGTCAAGATTAAATTCCAGAACCCCTGATCGCTTACGCGTTCAGGGGTTTTGTTTGTGCGCGAAGAAAAAGGGGCATTGTAGGAGCGCGCTCGCCCGCGATGGACGACCACGCGTTGAACCTGGCACACCGCCTCGCTACCGGGTAGGACCGAATTCATTCGGGAAGGCTATATGTCAGGCGATACATAAGCTGCGGATGTACAAACCCCTCGCGAACAAGTTCGCTCCTAGCACTGCTAAATGAAACATACAGATACACCTTCATGTTCCGGGATCGCAGCCGATAGCTTGCTAACTTCATTCTGTGAGTTCAGCCCGCATGACACTGCGTAATCTTGGAATTGCCCTTCGCGCCGCTCTCTGTTTCTCCCTCATGGCCCTGTTCGTTCTGTTCCTCGGTGTAATGAGTCTCGACAAAATGTCCGGCCTCAACAAAAACACGACGGATCTCGGCGGAGGCTGGCTGAAGTCCACTCGGCTGCTGGGAGAGTTAGCTGATACCACCTCGCGATTCCGTACCATGTCTTACCTGATCATGGTCAACCGCACCCAGGCGGACATCGACAAAGCCGAAGCCCGCCTTGAGGTGTTGACCAAGAAGGCCAACACCATCGTCGCTGCTTACGCGCCTTTGGTTCGTAGCCCGGAAGAGAGCACCAAGTTTCAGCAGTTCAAAGAAGCACTGGCTAACTATCTGGTTGCTCAGGACAAACTGCGTCAAGCGTCGCTGGCCAAACGTGACGCTGAGATTCCAGGCTTGATCAGCGGTGAGCTCAAGAAGTATTCAGACCAAATGGCACCTCTGGTCGACAGTTTGCTGGAGCTTAATCGTCAGGGTGCAGACGCCGCCGTTGCAGAGTCTGCGAGTGAATACATCAGCGCACGTAACATCATCATTGCCGTTCTGGTTCTGACTGCCGTACTGACTGTCCTGTTGGCAGTGCTGCTGACCCGCAGCATCGTTCGTCCGCTCAGCGAGGCTGTAAGGGCTGCGGAAGACGTGGCGCGTGGTGATCTGACCACTACCGCCCAAGTGAATGGCCGTGATGAGGTCACGCGCCTGCAGCAAGCGCTGCAAACCATGCAGATGAATCTGCGAGACACCCTGCAGCGTATTTCCGGCTCGGCCACTCAGGTTGCTTCAGCCGCTGAAGAGCTCAATGCGGTGACCGAGGAAGGTTCGCGATCCCTGCAGCAGCAAAATAACGAAATCGAACAAGCCGCTACTGCCGTCAACGAAATGACCGCTGCCGTCGAGGAAGTGGCCAGCAACGCAGTGAACACGTCGACTGCTTCGCAGCAGTCCAGCACTTCGGCTATGCAAGGTCGCCAGCGTGTGCAGGAAACGGTCAATGCGATCCAGCAGATGACTACTGACGTCGAAGTCACTTCCGAGCAGATCCGCAGTCTGGCTGACCAGACTCAAGATATCGGTAAGGTTCTCGACGTGATTCGCGCCATCGCTGAGCAGACCAACCTGCTGGCCCTTAACGCCGCCATTGAGGCTGCGCGTGCCGGGGAAGCCGGGCGCGGTTTTGCTGTTGTGGCTGACGAAGTCCGGGCGCTTGCCCATCGCACTCAGCAGTCCACGCAAGAAATTGAAGTGATGATCAGCGGCATCCAGCAAGGTAGCAGCAAGGCCGTAGCTTCTATGCAGAACAGCAGTAGCCGCGCTCAAAGCACTCTGGAGGTGGCTCGCAGCGCCGGTGATGCTCTTGAGGAAATCACCCGCAGCGTGGGTGAAATTTCCGACCGTAACCTGGTCATCGCCAGCGCTGCAGAAGAGCAGGCGCAAGTGTCCCGCGAAGTGGATCGTAACCTGATCAACATCCGTGATCTGTCGCTGCAGTCTGCCGACGGCGCTCATCAGACCAATGCTGCCAGTCAGGAGCTGTCGCGGTTGGCCGTTGAGCTGAATCAGATGGTGGGTCAGTTCAAGATTTAACGAACGCCGCACCAAGCCCACAAAAATAACGCCCACAAAAAAGGCCGCATTCTCATGCGGCCTTTTTTGTTCATGCGGACTCAGCTTATTCAGCCGCTTCCTCAGCGACTTCAGAAACAGTCGCCTTCACCTCATCACGGCGACGGATGTACTTCCAGTCCGCCTCATCAATGTAGATGCCGTTAGGCCCGCTGCCGCCTTCCAGGTCGATTGCCACGTGCGCCGATACTTGCGGCTTCACACTCGCCAGAATCGGTACAAAGCCCAGTTGCAGACTCGTCTCCAGCAGCGCTGCCTGGTTCTTCTCGTCGATGTCTGCTGCTTCGTCCAGATAGTAAGGCAGGCGCACACGGCCGGCTTGATCGCGGTCCATCAAGTGCAGCAACAGGTACATGTTGGTCAGCGCCTTGATGGTCATCGTGGTGCCGTTTGAAGCCGCGCCGTCGATGTCGGTATGGATCACCGGCTGGCCGTTGACCTTGGTGATCTCGAACGCCAGTTCGAACAGGTCTTTCAAGCCCAGCTGGTTATGGTTTGCCGCCACCAGACGCGCCAGATACTCCTTGGCCTCTTCGTTCTTGTTGTCCTGCTCAGCGCTTTGGCTCAGGTCGAACACCGACAGCGTTTCGCCTTCTTCGTACTGCCCAGCGCTATGGATAATCTGGTCAATGTGCTTGAGCGCTTCCTTGTTGGGAGCGAGCACGATACGGAAGCTGGCCAGGTTGGAGACCTGACGCTTGTTGATCTCACGGTTGAACAGAGCCAGTTGATGTTCAAGGCTGTCGTAGTCGCTACGGATGTTGCGCAGTGTGCGCGCAATGTCGGTCACGGCTGCGCGGCGAGCCTTGCCCAGCGTCAGCGCTTCGTCGGTACGGTGTGCGTAAGCATTGATCAGCAGTTGCAGACGACGCTCGACGTCTTCTTCGCTGTCGAACTTCGCGACACCTTTCAGGCGTACCTGGGCATACAGCGCTTCGATCTGACCATCGCTGCGCAGCAGACCTTGCCAGCTGTCCTGATAATCGTTGAGCAGCGGCAAGAGGTTATCCAGCGAGTCATCCACCGGATCCATGTAAGGCGTACCAAACGGCAGATCGGCAGGCAGCAACTGACGACGACGCAAGGCGTCATCCAGCGTGCGTTGCTTGGACTCCAGATCGCCAATCTGGCGCGCGACCAGTTGCAGCTTGGCGGACAGTTGCTGGACGCGCTCGGTGAACGCATCGCTGGAGCGCTTCAGTTCATCCTGTGCAGCTTCCATCTGTGCCAGTTGCTCGTGCTTCTCGGGCTCTTCAGCGCTCAGGGTCTGGCAGCGACGGAAGTCTTCCAGCGCTTTCTGTGCATCCAGCACCTGCTGATACAAGGCTTCAGTCTGAGTCTTGCTCGCTGCGCGGTCGGAAGCGACTGCCTGCTGCGTCTTGAGCTGTTTCAGTTCTTTTTCGAGACGTTCTTTCTGATCACGCAATGCGGCACGGTCGGCCAGGGCTTGCAGGGCAGGCGGCTCGATGTTGGTCAGGTTGATCGACAGGCCCGGCACCTGGAACTGGTCGCCTTTGAAACTATCAAGGATGGCTTCGAGAGATTTGACCCAAGCGTCGCCATCATCCAGCGCAATGCCTTGCTCACCCAGTGGCAAGCTGAACAGGGCGCTGTTGAACAGGCGCATCAAGCGCTCTACATCCGGCTGCGAGAACTCTTCACGCAGACGGGCATAGCTGTTGTTGTCCGCGTGATCAAGTTGTTGCTTCACTGACTTCAGGCGTTTTTCCAGATCGCGCAGACGTTCGTCCAGATCTTCGGCGCTGAACTGACGTGATTGTGCCAAGGCACCAGCCAGTTCATCGTGAGCATCCTTGGCGGCCAGCAACTGTTGCTCCAGCACTTTGGCGTCGTCAACCAGCGCGAAGCGATTCTTGAGGACCGCCAGTTCGCCGATCCAGCGCTGGATACTGCTGATTTCCCGCTCCAGACGCATTAGCTCCTGAGTTCCACCGCGCTGATCGTTCTGCAGTTCATCCTGTTGGCTGCGGTAGTGCTCGGCCTGGATAACCAGCTCTTCCTTACGTGCGGTGGAGTAATCCATCCAGGTGCCGAGCAACGAATCCAGAAGCGGCGACAGGCGATGCAGCTTGCCTCGCAACAGATCACGCTGAGCGACACCTGCCGCCAGCGCTTCGACCAATGGACCCGCTTTGACCAGCGAGTTGTAGTCCTGCTCCATGCGTCGCACGTCGCGGAAGGCTTCTTCACACGCGGCGATGTAATCCACGCTGCCGGAACGCAGGCTGTGTTCAAAAGCATCAAGGAACAGCTGCTTGAGCTTGGCGGCGGTGATTTCGCGCATGTGCAGCAAGTTGATGAACAGCGCCCGGAATGTCTTCAGGCTCTGTTCACTGGTGGAGCGCAGCGGGATCAACGTCAGGTCCAACGGAATAGACGTGTGACCGCCCACCAGCAAGCGACGCAGTTCGTCGGGCTTTAGTTCGTAGGCTTTCAGGCCCTGGCTTTCCAGGTTGCTGAACAGCTCTTTCTGACGCAGGCAGGTGTCGTTCTTCTGGTAATGGCCCAGATCCAGTTTGCCCGCATAGGCAAAGAACTGGTGACCGAAGCCACCACCGGGGCCACGCCCGACCACGCCAATGACGTGCGGGCCGTGGGGCAGGGAAACTTCAACCAGGATGTAACTGGTGTCCGACGCGAAGTAGAACTTGCGGGACTGCTCCAGGCTGTACTTGCCGAAGCTCATGTCCGACATGCGCGCCAGAATAGGGAATTGCAGTGCGTTGATCGAGGCACTCTTGCCGAGGTTGTTGGCCCCGTACACCGACAACGGGTGCTCCAGCGGGAACAGCCCAAGGCTGTAACCGGCCGTATTCAGCAGGGCAAAGCGGCGGATGCCGTAGCGTTCCTGGCTCATGCATCCATCTCCTGTTGCTCGTCAGCGATAGCGCGGGCCAGGGCCTGCTCTTCGGTTTCTTCCACGTCTTCGAATTCCGCGAGGTCCAGTGGGTCATCGGTTTGCAGCAGCTTTTCATCGCTGTCTTCGTCGATCAGTACCGGCACTGGCAATGGCAGAACGCTGTGAAGGCTTGCGGCCAGGTCGCGGTCCTGTTGTACCGAGAGACAAACGTCGAGGAAGCGGTGCATCGGCGGCAGGAAGCGGTAGATGCCGGTTTCTTCAGCAGCGAAACCCAGTTGGGTCATGCGGCGCATGATTTTCTCTTCCAGCTCGTCCTGGGTCTGCACTTCGGCCTGCAAGAACAGGTCGCGGTACTTCTCCAGCATCGACGGCAGTTCATCGCGGCCAAGGCTGCCGCCGTCCAGCACGGCTACCGGGTCACGACCCTGGTCGGCAAGGTGTTCAACCAGAATGAACGTGAACAGCGCCAGACGTTGCGCGGTCTTGTTGACCTGCGCAGCGGCCTGATCCGGGACGAAGTAATAGAAGCCGCGGGTGTCGCACACCAGTTCAAACCCCAGCGCCTTGAACAGCGTCCGGTATTGATCCTGTGCGTTGGACAATTGCGCGTACAGCTCCGGGTCGCGGCGGCTGATGTGGAAACCTTTGAACAGCTCGCGGAAGATCGGCGCGAGTTGCGACATTTCGGAAAGATCAAGATGCATTGGCTGGGTTCCCCGTTTGCTCATCACTGCTGGCGAGCAGGGCGAAGGAGCGCAGGCTGACCTGATGCTCCTGGGTAAAGTAGTCACGACGCTCAAGGCGTTCGCGGGTGAAGCGTTTCTCGCGGGACAGGCGCGAGAACCAGTAGAGCAATTCGTCAGTAGCGCCGTTCGGCTCCTGTTCCAAAAGCCAGACCATCAGGTCCGGCATCGGCAGGGCGTCTTCGCAACGCTCAAGCATTTCCTTGACCGTGCGGGGCGCCTGCGGTGAATCACCTTTGCGTTTGCCAACACCGGCCTTGGGAAATTTCGCCGGTTTCGGCTCAAAGCGGGCCAGCGCATACACGTAGGCCTCGACCTGGCTCGCGCTGCCCAGAAAGGTGCTCTGCGGACGGGTGAACATCGGCATCGCCGCTTGCGGCACTGCATCGATGCCTTTACGACGAATCGCCGAAAGGGCCAACGCTGCGCCACGGGTGACTGCGTTGTGGCGGCGCGCTTCTTCACGCAGCGGCAGCAGCAGTTCGCGGGCATGACGCAAGGTCAACTGAGCGCTGGTCTGCATCTCAAGAATGCGCGCGTGGGTGCGCAGCAGCATGTCGTCGTCGACCAGCTGGCCCAGGCGTTGCTGCTCAGTCAGCAAGCGCAGCAGTACGTTCTCGACCTTGCGCACGCCTTGTTCGAAAGCGCCGTCAGCGTTTACCAACTGAATCATCGGCTCGACGTATTCGTCCCAGGTGGCCAGCACTTCTGCATAACGCTGACGCAGCGGGATCTGGCGATCACTGGTCTTGGCGCGATCGGCGACACCCACCAACGCCTGCTCGTCATTGGCGAGCTTTTTCAGGACGTCGCGCACGCGCATGTCCAGCAGGCGCAGTTGCCGGGCCAGGTCATTGGCGTCGCGGATATCAAAGGCGTCCTGGATATAACCCGCCAAACGCTCCAGATGGCGCAGATAGGCTTCGATTTCCAGGCACAGGCCCAAGCGGTGCTCGCGACGCAGGTACGACAAGAAGTCATGAATCTGCGCGTTGAGTTCAAAACGGTTAGGGCTTTTCGCCACTGGAACGAGGATATCCAGGCGAATCCACACATCCAGCAGGTTGGTGATGTCCTGCGGGGTGCTATCCAGTTGCTGTGCCGCCAGTTGCAAGCGCAATTCGCTCAGGCTCAGAGTGCCCTGGTCGAAATGTTCGCACAGCGGCTCAAGAAGCGCCCAGTGTTCGGCAAGGGCGCGCAAGACGCGCTTGGGTTCGATCATTGGTAGGCCGACTGTTGGTAAATAAAAGCGGCGATTGTACTGCATCGCACGCCTCAAATTTCATCTCCGGGCGATCAACTGCGGCGGGAATTGGCGAAGAGTTGTAGAATCGCCGTCCTAACTTATCCACAGGTGGCTGACCTTTGCTCAACGAGTCCCGCCGCCGCGCTTATTTGACTGCTATGCAAGTGGTCAATTGGCTGCCGCGCACCGAACTGCCGTTTGCGGCTCCGTCACGTCCGGAGCTGCTTGCTCCGCTTGCGCCCCAGGTTGAACCGGTGGCGGATATCGCGGTGCCTGAAGCTGCGGTCAATCAGGTGGCGAGCGCCGTTGCGGCGAGTCCGGCACCTGTTGCACGGCCAAAGATCGAAGTGCCGAGACCTGCGGCCACCAATACCCGCAAGCCTGCAATCGCCGAAGACGAGGCCACTCCCGCGCCGGTCAAGGCGGCAGTTGTGCCGCCGCCGCGTTTTTCGTTGCAGTTACTGCGTACCGGTCGCTGCATGGTGCTGGTGGAGTTACCCACAGGCCAGGCGTTCCAGAGTCGTGATCCGGCTTATCTGCTGCTCAAGGACATGCTGCGCGCAGCCGGTTTGCCGGACAGCCCGCAGATCATTGGCGAGCCAGTACGCTGGCCGCTGCTGAGTCGTGGCCAGATCGATCAAGGGCCTGAAGCTGCGCGTGATTTCGTTCAGGGTTTTGTCTCGGCTCGTCTGGAAGAGGCACCTTGTGCATGCCTTTGGCTGATCGGTCTGCCGTCGGTGCGCTTTGCCGGGGAAGCCAATGCCGAGGCTTATAACAGTGAACTCGAGGTTGAAGGCCTGGGTTCTGCCTGGGCGTTGCCGGGTCTGGAATTATTGATGGACGAGCCGCAACGCAAGGCCGATGTCTGGAAAGCCATGCGTCGGCTAATGGCGCGCTGGAAACCGATCGATGAGTGACGCAATAACCTTCCGCCCGATGACCGAGGCGGATCTGGACGCTGTACTGAAGATTGAGTACGCAGCTTTCAGCCATCCCTGGACTCGCGGCATTTTTCTGGATGGCCTCAAGTCTTACGAAATCTGGCTGATGTTCGAAGGAAACCAACAGGTCGGGCATGGCGTCGTGCAGGTCATCATCGACGAAGCTCATCTGCTCAATATCACTGTCAAACCGGAAAGCCAGGGCCGCGGTCTGGGTTTGCGCCTGCTTGAGCACTTGATGTCCCGTGCCTACCAGTTGAACGCCCGGGAATGCTTCCTCGAACTACGTGACAGCAACCGCGCGGCTTATCGCCTGTATGAGCGCTTCGGCTTCAACGAAATCGGCCGCCGCCGGGATTATTACCCGGTTGCTGGCGGCCGCGAAGATGCGCTGGTCATGGCGTGTACGTTGTTTGAGTAATCCGGAATACCGACCAGACATATTTCCCGGTAGGACCGAATTTATTCGGGAAGGCGGTATTCCAGGCGATACATAGGCTCGGATGTACCCGCTTCTTCGCGAATAAATTCGCTCCCACAGGTGATGTCATGTTCGTAGGACTGGCTTGAGCCGGGAGGGCGTCGGGACATTCGCTTAATATCCGTCGCCAGAAATAATGCCCTCCCGGCTAAAGCCGGTCCTACAGATTTTATATGCCTCAGGTTACTCGCTCTTTTCAGGCTTCCCATCCAGTGGATCCAGTCGGCCCAGCTCAGCCTCATCCAGACCATCACCACCACCAATGTCATCTTCATCGACTACTGTCAGATCGAAATCGGCGGGGTTGTCTTCGCCTTCTTCTTCAGCGGAGCGGGCACCGTCTTCGCGGATCAGAATCTCTGGATCCAGATCGTCGTCAGTCGGATGATGATCCGGAGTCGACGCGCCGGTAAGGCCTGCTTCGCGCACGCGCTGCTCAGGGATTTCACGGGAGAGTTCGTCTTCCGGGATCAAGTCGCCGATGCGTGCATCGTCGCCTTTGTCGTCGAAGTTCAGCTCACGCATGGAGCCCATACGGTCTTCGTTATCGTCAATCGGTTCGGGTTGAGTTGCACCGTAAGGGCGGCGGGAATCATTCATGGCGAATCCTCGTTATTAAGGGGCTTGAAAGGTGGACCGGCACCTATTCTGAAGATTCACTTTGCTTGCACGAGCGGATCGGGAATCTGCACAACAGAAGTTAGTGACCCGGATCGTCGAGCCCCAGTCATAAGCTGGCACATCTTCGAGGCATGACACATGAACGAGCTACAAGACCTGATCGACAACAACGAACGTTGGGCAGATGCGATCACCAAGGAAGATCCTGAGTTTTTTGCCAAGCTGGCACGCCAGCAGACCCCGGAATTCCTGTGGATAGGTTGCTCGGACGCCCGCGTACCTGCCAACGAGATCGTCGGCATGCTGCCGGGTGATCTGTTTGTGCATCGCAACGTGGCAAACGTCGTGCTACACACCGACCTCAACTGCCTGTCAGTGATCCAGTACGCCGTTGACGTGCTGAAGGTCAAACACATCCTGGTAACCGGCCACTATGGTTGCGGCGGTGTCCGTGCATCGATGCAGGATCGCCAACTGGGCCTGATCGATGGCTGGCTGCGCACCATCCGCGATCTGTATTACGAGCACCGCGATACTCTTGCCAAGTTGCCCACCGAGGAAGAGCGCGTTGACCGCATGTGCGAGCTGAACGTCATCCAGCAAGTGGCGAACGTCGGCCACACCAGCATTGTGCAAAACGCCTGGCATCGCGGGCAGAGCCTCTCGATCCATGGTTGCATCTATGGCATCAAGGACGGCCGCTGGAAAAGCCTGAACGCGACCATCAGCGGCTTTGAGCAACTGCCGCCGCAGTACCGCTTGCGTCCGTTGGGGGAGTAAGTAATCCGGTTGGATGCAAAACCCTGTGCAGACTGTGTGAAAACTACTGCGCTCGGCAATACTGCGTTAAAAACAGGCGAAAAATGCTCATTTAGAACACCTAGACTCCGCTTTTTCGCCTGTTTTTGCCTTGTCTTGCCGTCGCTCGCTACGTTTTCACACAGTCTGTGTGGGAGCGGATTCATCCGCGAAGACGGCAGTAGGTCAATGAATATCTATTGAGTTTACCGAGCCCTTCGCGAATGAATTCGCTCCCACAGAGACCGAACCAGCCAGTAGGAGCGGATTCATCCGCGAGAGAATGTTTCCCGGGACACCGCGCATTATTTACATATACGGATGAACCGCTGGCGCTGTCAGCGGCTTCTGCAGCTGTTTAAGCGAGCGGGATACCGTGCTGCTCGTGCATTTGGCGTCAGCTTGCGCCTGAGTCAACTTGCGCACGTCGGTGTAGAACAGAACACAGGTCTTGGCCTTGTTGGTCACCTGCCAGTTCTGTGTGCAACTGCTCAATGTCGCCTTCGGGTCCGCGCCTGGTTTCTGGCCCATTCCTGCCTGCCAGCAGGCTGCACTCAAATCCTGCCCCATGACCGCCAGTCCGGCGGCATCTGCCTTGGCTTCATCGCCACCATAGTTGGCTTTGTCAGCGGCGTACCAGATATAGCTTGGATGGTTCGAGCCCAGCACCGGCACGTTCTGCCCAGGATTCGGACTGATCGTCGCCAGACCCAGCACCGGCACGCTGGCTGAGTATTGTTGTTTGATCCAGTTACGCACCGGCGCACCAAACGCAACCATCGGCAGCGACGTACCCGCAACGTTCTGGCTCAACTGCTTGACCATCGTGGTCTGGTAATCCTGGAAATAGCTGTACACACCTTCCAGCGAACTGCCCGCTGAGGCTGGCGCGGCAATCGGCGCGATATCGATGATGGTCTGATAACCCGGCGTCTGCGCGGTCGGGATGCCGTTGTAGGTCAGCAACTGTGCCCAGCGGTCGGTGGTGTTGGACTTCAGATAGTCCTGAGCCTGGGTCAGCGAATAATCTGGCGGGAAGTGCAGCAGTTCAACGCTTTTGCGATTCTCCAGCGCCATGCCCAGCGGCAGGAACAAATACCAGTTGTACTGCCATTTGTCGGGTCCGGAGGCCAGGAGTTTTTGCGCGCCGTTGTAGGCCAGGTCGCCTGCGTCCAGCAGTTGGGAAAGAGGCTTGTCATAGCCGTCCGGCACACCGCTGATCTGCGCGTAGATCACGTCATTGTCGTTGGTGACGGTGACTTTGCCGGTGTAGCCGTCGCGCTGCACGCTCTGGGTCAAGTAGTGCTCGACCGTCTGTTCCAGCGTCCAGTTGCGATAACAGATCACGTTGCAATTGTTGGGGAAGGCGAAGAGTTGGGTGACACGCTCCCGGCTACCCAGCTTGATGTTGACATCGGCCTGAGCCATGGCACCAAACGTCAGAGTGGCGAGTGTTGCAGTCCATACAGCGGCTTTCAGCATGCTCATATCCTTCTTGGCAATCTGCCCCGAGGTTTTGGGGCGCCTCAATATTGAAGCAATGTGCCATTACGAATAAATGGGTCGCGGTAAATATTTATTACCTGCCACCGTGAGCATGCATTACCGATTTGTTCAGAGCACGAAACGCTGAACCATGACGTTCAGATCGGTCGCCAGCACTGAAAGCGCATTACTGGCGACTGTCGTTTGATGCGCACCGGATGCGCTTTGAGCCGACAAGTCGCGAATACTGCTGAGGTTGCGGTCCACTTCACCGGCTACTTGTGCCTGTTGTTCTGCAGCGCTGGCGATTAGCAGGTTGCGGTCGTTGATAGTGGAGGTTGAGCTGATAATTACGGTCAACGCTTCGCCGGTGGCGGCGGCCTGTTCAAGGGTCTCGTTGGCTTGAGTTGCCGTGAGCCGCAGCGCCTGGGCTGTTTCCTGAGTGCTCTGCTGCACGCTGTTGATCAGCCCTTCGATTTCCGTGGTCGACGCACTGGTGCGCTGCGCCAGGGAGCGAACTTCATCGGCCACCACGGCAAACCCGCGTCCGGCCTCACCCGCACGGGCGGCTTCGATGGCGGCATTGAGTGCCAGCAGGTTGGTCTGATTGGCAATCGCGCGTATTACATCAAGGATTTTGCTGATGCTCAAAGTGCGCTCAGCAAGCCCTTCAGCCTGATGCGAAGTATCCAGCACACTGCCGGTCAGTTCCTTGATCGAGCCAATGGTGTCGGCGAGGCGCGCTTTACCGTTGGCCGCCGCTTCGTTCGACGCCAGAGATTCGGTTGCCGTGTTGCTGGCATTGCTGGCGACTTCCATGGCCGCCTGACTCATCTGGTTGACCGCGACTGCTGCTTGCTCGATTTCGCTGTTCTGCAGCTTCAGGTTTTCCGCGCCGGATTCGGCGATGCTGCCCATTTCCTGCACCGACTGTGAAAGCTGGTTGGCCGCCGCGTAGATCTGCTCGATGGTGGTGTGCAGATTGCCGCGCATCCGGCCGAGCATCGTCAACAACTGAGCTGTTTCGTCCTTGCCTTCGGGGATCGTCTGCGGGCTCAGGTCACCATTGGCGATGGTGCTGGCAATCTTCAACGCCTGACGGACCGGGCGAATGATGCTGACGCTCAAGCGCCAGGCCAGCAGCAAGGTCAGGGTCAGTACGGCGGCGATAACGCTGAGCGCGATGATCCGGGTCTGGGCGTAACTGGCACTGGCATTTTCGACAGCAGTTGCCGCGCTTTGCTTGTTCAGTTCGCGCAGCAGTTGCACCTGCATGTCCATCAGGTCGCCCTGCAAGGACAGCATGGTATTGGCAAGCATGCGTGCGTCTTCAATCTTGCGCTGTTCAATCAGCGCGATCTCGTCGTAAAGGCCTGGGATGAACGCTTTGTAAGCATCCTGCAACGCGACAAGGGAATCTCGCTCAGTGCTGTCCTTGACGTGGGCCAGATAGTCAGCGAAGCCTTTTTCGGCATCATTCTTCAGGGTTTCGACGTTGATCTTGCTGGTGACCACTGCGCCGGGGTCGTCAGCATTGGCGATCAGACGGATGCTTTCGCTGCGCATTTTGATCAGTGTGATCGCCAGCGCATCCGCCATGGCGATGCTGGGCAGCGAGCCGCTTTCCACGGTCTCACCCTGATTACGAATCTCCTGCATCTGGAGCAGACAGAACGCGCCCAGTCCCACGGTAAGCAGCGAAGTGATCCCGAAACAAATCACCAGACGCTGAGTGATCCTGAAGCGTCGCAGGACAGCGGTAGCCCCGGAAGTAGCCCCGGAACGTCGGCGGAAAATGGCAGGTATTAACTTTTTCACGGCAGGCAAACCCAGTCGATAGACGCATCGGAGACTGGGTTATAGGGCAGTTATGTGATGCCTTTGTGACATCGCAGGATTTGGCGTCAAATTTCCGATGATCCGCCCGGTCAAAAGGTTTGCGGTGCACCGACTTCCTGCATCAGCTCATCCAGAAAACGCTTCATACGGGAAAAGCTTAGTGTGGAAATGATCCACGGTGAAACGCTTGTCGTCGTAATCACGTTGTGACGCGTGTGGGTTCTGCGGGTCATACAGGCCACTGCCCATTCAAACGTATTGCCAATGGATTTCCAAGCCTGCATCATTTGTTAATGATTTTCATTGGCAATCGAGATGTCTCACGTTCTGCAACGTCGTAATGACTTACTTGTTCGCCTGTTTGGCGAGCATCACGGCTGGCTGCTGGATCGTCTGCGTGCACGAATGGGGTGTTGCCATGACGCAGCGGACATGGCCGCCGAAACGTTTGCCCACGTGGTGGCGTTGCCCGATACGCAGGTGATCCGTGAGCCTAGAGCTTTACTGACGACGATTGCCAAAAGGCTGATATTTGCTAGTTGGCGTCGGCGTGATCTGGAGCGTGCCTATCTCGAATCGCTGGCCGCCGAGCCCGAACTGTTCGAGCCCTCTCCCGAAGCGCGTTATCTGGTGATGGAAGCCTTGCTGGAGGTGGACCAGCTGCTTCACGGCCTTTCTTCAAGGGCCAGAGCTGCTTTTCTTTACAGTCAGCTGGACGGTTGGACCTACGCCCGGATCGGCGCTGAACTCGGTGTTTCCGCACCGCGGGTGCATCAATACGTTGTGCAAGGCCTCAAGGCCATTTGTGCGGTTGAGCGATGAGCGAGCTGCCTGCAGCCCTTGAACAGGCTATCGAATGGCATGCTCGCCAGGCTTCAGGACAGTTCACTGAAGGGGAACGTCAAGCGTTTGAGTGTTGGCTTGCGGCTGATCAATCCCACGTAGCGGCATGGAATGGTCTGCGTTCACGGCTTGATCAGACGTTCTCGCACTTGTCCGGCAGCCGCGCCCGTCAGGTCTTGATTACCGGGACCAGCCGTCGTCATTTGCTGCGCGGTGCGTTGGCCGTTGGCGGTTGTGCGCTGGCCGCTCGGCTGGTGACCTGGCCGGGCATGCCGCTGGACAGGCTGACCGCAGATATTACGACTGCCAACGCCCAGCGCCAGACCTTTGTTCTGGCTGATGGCTCCAGCCTGACCTTGAACGCAGAAAGTGCTATCGATGTGAATTTCACTGCGGGCATGCGCACGGTGCGTTTGCTGCGCGGAAGTCTGATGGCAAGCATCGAATCCCAAGACCGTCCGTTCCAGTTGGTTTGCAAGGACGGCAGCGCGCAGTTGGCCTCCGGTCGGTGTTTGCTGAGCCAGTATCAGGATCACGCGCAGTTCTGGTTGAAAACCGGCACTGCGCAGCTCCGGTCGCAGCGTCAGGCGCTAGCGCTGACTAACGGGCAGGGCGCGCGTCTGGATGCGCTGGGCTTACATCCATTGCCGGTCAGCCCAACCGATCCCGGTGCCTGGGTGCGTGGTTTGCTGGAGGTCAGTGATCAATCCCTCGGACAAGTGATCGACTCGCTGCGTCCTTATCGGCGTGGGGTGTTGCAGGTTTCTGATGCTGCGGCGTCTTTGCGTATCTCAGGTGTCTTCAATCTGGATAACAGCGATCAGGCCCTGGCAGCCTTGAAAGATATCCTGCCGCTGCGCATCGATCACTATTGGGGGCTATGGACCCGGATTGATCGGGTCTGAACGGCCCCTCTGGAAATAAAATCACGAGAGCCCTTAACAAATCGCCACCTCACTCTACAGAACAGGTAAAGGCGCCAGATTGTGCGCTCCGTTTTGCCAGCGAGGTTTAGCATTGTTCATGCGTCCATCACTTTTTACTCCGTTGTTCATGAGCCTGGCGATCGCCACTTCGGTAAGCGTTCAGGCTGCTGAAACACTGTATGACTTCTCTTTGTCTGCCGGGCCATTGACTGACACCCTGATTCAAATCGGTCAGCAAAGCTCGCGGCAGATTCTGTTCATACCCACTGATGTTGCCCAACGGGTTTCTGCACCAGTGAACGGCAGAATGAGCGCTGCGTCGGCGGTGGAGCGTGCATTGCAGGGGAGCGGTCTGCGTCTGCAGGTCACGGCCAGTGGGGCGCTAAGCGTGCAGCTGGTGCCGAGTCAGGGCATGACGCTTGAAGCGACCAGCATCAACGCCGCTATTGCGGGAGATGGCAGCAACGGTGAGCCAGCGGGGTACGTTGCCCAGCGTAGCAGTGTGGGGACCAAGACCGATGCATCGTTGCTGGAAACGCCGCAATCAGTGTCGGTGGTGACCCGCGCCGAAATGGATCAGCGCAAAAGCGACAACCTCTCTGACGCGCTCAAATACACCCCCGGTTTTACCAGTCAGCCGAGCGGCTTCAGCCGCACTGCCGATGATTACACGCTGCGCGGCTTCAACGTTGGCGCGGGTACCGGCGGCATTCTTCGTGATGGCATGAAGCTGCAGTCCAACCCGTATGACGGTAGCGTTGAGGCTTACGGCCTTGAGCGCGTAGAAGTGCTCAAAGGTGCGTCGTCGGTGCTTTACGGTCAACTCTCGCCGGGTGGCATGATCAATACCGTAAGCAAGCGCCCCACGGATACGCCTTTGCACGAAGTTGGCGTGGAGTTCGGCAACCGTGATCGACGCCAGTACACCTTAGACCTGGGTGGCCCGCTGGACGATCAGGGCCAGTTCAGTTACCGGCTGACCGGCTTATGGCGCGACAGTGATACTCAGGTCGACCACGTTGATGATGATCGGCGTTACATCGCACCAGCCATCACCTGGCGTCCCGACGACGATACCTCATTGACGGTGCTGGCCAGCCATCAGGAAACCTATACCGGCTTCGCCCCGCCCACCAGCTATCGCATGACGACTTACAGTTCAACGCCTGGGTACAAGATTGGCCGTGATCAATTCACCGGTGAACCGGGCTACGACCATTTCAACAACCGTATGGATACCCTGGGTTACCTGTTCAGCCACGATTTCAATGAGAACCTGAAGGTCAATCACAGCCTGCGTTACTTTCAGGCGAACACAGACTGGAATTACCTGATTCCGTTCTCCATCGTCGGTTCTAATCTGCTTCGACGTTACAGCGAGCGAGACGAACGTTCGACCGGCTGGACGACCGATAATAACGTGCAGTACACCATCGAGAGCGGATCGTGGAAGCACACCTTGCTCGCGGGCGTCGACTACTACCACAAGACCTATGATTCGCATCGCCACATCAGCGGCACGCTGGCGCAGTTTGCGCCACCATTGAATCTGGCCAACCCGGTTTATACCGGTGTCGGCGCCAATACCGCTGCAGACAGTGGTTCGGATCTGCACAGTGCCCAGTCAGGTATTTACCTGCAGGACCAGATCACCTTCGATGAAAAGTGGGTGTTGTTGCTGGGTGGGCGACAGGACTGGGCCGAGAGCCGCACTACCAGTCATGCTGATGACAGCCGCCAGTCACGCAATGACAAGAAGGCGACCGGGCGTATCGGTCTGGTCTACCTCGCCGATAACGGCCTGGCTCCTTACGTGAGCTACAGTCAGTCCTTTCAGCCTGCCAGTGTCAGCAACCCCGCTTTCGGCAATGCCTTCGCGCCGCTTGAAGGTGAGCAATACGAGTTGGGGCTGCGCTATCAGCCGCCAGGCACCGAGACAATGCTCAGTGCGGCGGTGTATCAGCTCACCCAGGACAACGCCCTCAGCTACGATGCCGCCAGTGCGACCTACGTGCAGTACGGTAAAACCCGCTCCAAGGGGCTTGAGCTGGAAGCCAAGACAGAGGCCACTGACAACCTGACGCTGACAGCGGGGTATGCCTATACCGATTCGCATGTCATCGAAGATCAGACGGCGACTAACGTCGGAAAGCGTATCGAAGGCGTTCCGTATCACAGCGCCAGCGTCTGGGCGAGCTATCGTCTGGGCGCATTCGGTATCCCGCAAATGCGCGTGGCTGCAGGTGCTCGCTACATCGGCACGACCCGTACTACACCGACAGACTATGAAGGCAAGATAGGCGCTTACACCTTGGTTGACGCACTGGTCAGCTATGAAATCGGCAAGCACTGGGAGGTGGCCGCCAAGGCTCAGAACCTCGCGGACCGCAAATACCTGTACTGCAACACAACCTGCCGGTATGGCGATGAGCGAAGTGTGATTGGATCGGTGAGTTATCGCTGGTAGCCAGAGTCGCGTAAACGCCGAAGGCTGCGAAGCATTTATTCTGACGCACCGCGTTCGCAGCCTGCGGCAGCTACAGAAGTCGTGAATCAGAAAACCAGCTTGTACCCGATAAACGCCAGCATGATCGCCAGGCACGGACGAAGAATTTCATCCGATACTTTGCCCGCAAGGTGGCTGCCCAGATAAATTCCCGGCAACGATCCCAGGAGCAGGAAGCCCAGAATCCCCCAATCCATGTTGCCCATCCCGGCATGACCCAGACCTGCAACCAGCGTCAGCGGCACGGCGTGGGCGATTTCGGTGCCGACCAGACGTCGGGTGGCGAGGAAGGGGTAAAGGATGAACAGCGCCACGGTGCCCAGCGCTCCAGCACCAATTGAAGTCAGGGCAACCATGGTGCCAAGAATCAGACCAGTGAAGACCGTCAGCGCATTCAGGCTCTTGCCGCTGGGGTTATAGCTGCCACCAGCGCGGTTGTGGGCGAACGCCAGTAGACGTTTCTTGAAGAACACCGCGGCGGCGGTCAGCAACAGAACAACGCCCAAGGCCTGCTTGATCACTGCGTTCATGGCATCGGGCGCGGCGTGCAGGGAGCTGAGGAACCACAATGTCAGCAGTACCGCCGGGACGCTGCCCAAGGTCAGCCAACCGGTGATCTTCCAGTCGATGTTGTCGTTTCTTTTATGAACCCACACACCGCCAGATTTGGTGATGGCTGCATACAAAAGATCGGTACCCACGGCGGTAGCCGGGTTGACCCCGAACCACAACAGAATAGGCGTCATCAGCGAACCGCCGCCCACGCCTGTCATGCCAACGATGAAGCCCACTACCAGACCTGCGACCACCAACCCCAAACCACCAAAATCCATTACAACTTCCCACAACAAAAAAGGGCGACTGACAAAAAAACAGGCGGCAGCATAACGACGTTTTTAATGACGCCTTATATCGATACGGTCTATGGATATATCTTTAATGATGCAGAACGGAAGGATTCGTTTGTCGGGCTTGCCTCGTAGCAGGCATCGAACCCCGTGGGAATGCACGCGGAGTGGCGAGACTGTTGTACGCGGTAAATCAGGCCTGACGCCTCGCGAACAAGTTCGCTCCTACCAGTTAGCGCGGTGTCGGGTAGGAGGCAACTTGTTGGCGAGAGGGGTGTGCACGGTGAATCAGGCCTGACGCCTCGCGAACAAGTTCGCTCCTACCGGTTGGCGCGGGGTCGGGTAGGAGGCAACTTGTTGGCGAGAGGGCCGTGCGCGGTGAACCAGGCCTGACGCCTCGCGAACAAGTTCGCTCCTACCGGTTAGCGCGGTGTCGGGTAGGAGGCAACTTGTTGGCGAGAGGGCCGTGCGCGGTGAACCAGGCCTGACGCCTCGCGAACAAGTTCGCTCCTACCGGTTGGCGCGGGGTCGGGTAGGAGGCAACTTGTTGGCGAGAGGGCCGTGCGCGGTGAATCAGGCCTGACGCCTCGCGAACAAGTTCGCTCCTATCGGTTAGCGCGGTGTCGGGTAGGAGGCAACTTGTTGGCGAGAGGGTTGTACGCGGTGCATGAGACAGGACGCCATCGCTGCCGGGCGGTTCTCGGGGCGGGCTTGGTTAACCGCCGAAATGCGCAAAGCTCCCGGTAAAGCGCTTAGCCAGCGGAAAGGCCAGATCCCCGTGTTTGCTGGTAGCGAGCCCAAGTTCACCCAATGCCTCGGCGAGTTTCACAGCGGCGGCGACGCCATCAACCACGGGCAAACCCGTCAGTTCGCTGACCAGACCCGGCAAGTCAGCCATGCCACCGCAACCAAGAATAATAGCCCCCGCACCTTCGTTATCCCGGGCCTGTATCGCCTGTTCGGCAATGCGTTCTGCCAAGGCTTGCTCACCCATGCTTTCCAGTTCCAGAACCGGCACTTCGACACAGCGCACCGACGTGCAATGCTCGGTCATGCCGTAATTGCGCAACAGGTGCTCGGCAATGATTCGAGTGCGGGTCAGCGTTGTGACCACGGCAAAACGTGTGCAAATAAGGCTGGCAACATGAAAGGCGGCTTCGGCAATGCCGATCACCGGGCCTCGCGCCAGCTCTCGTGCGGCCAACAAACCCGGATCACCGAAGCAGGCGATGATGTGCGCGTCGTATCCTGCAGCAACCCCTTTGCGAACTTCCTCGAGCACACCAACGGCCGCGATGGCTTCGTCAAAATGGCCTTCGATGGATTCCGGACCCGACTCGGGACAGCAGGCGATGATCTCTGTGCCGGGGCGCGCAACTGCGCGGGCGGCGCGGCCGATACTGGCAGTCATGCTCTGGCTGGTGTTGGGGTTGATAACCTGGATTTTCATGTAAGGCTCGACTCGCGGATCAACGCTTGAAAATGGTTTTGAAGTCCGGCTCGACCTGCGTCACCTGATCGACCTGCAAGCTGGCGCGGATGCTTGCCAGGTGCTTGCCCATCCATTGCGTAGCCGAAGCGCCTTTGCCCGCTTCGAGCAGCCCGAGCAGTTCTTCATGATCGCCACAGTCGCAGCCCACACTGTGCCGTGAACCGTAGACCGCGATGATCAGCGACGAGCGCGTGGTCAACTGGGCAACCTGTTCGGTCAGCACCTGATTGTCGGCCAGTGCGATCAACTGCACGTGAAAGCGCGCAGACAGTTGAATGGCCCGGCTGTGCAAACCTTCGCGCTGGGCCTGGTGTTCTTGATCCACCAAGGTACGCAGCGTTTTCAGTTGCGCGTCATCAATCTGCTCCGCAACGGCAGGCATCAGCGCAGGTTCAATCAGTTGGCGGGCGGCGAATACATCCTGAGCTTCTTTAGCGGTCGGCTGAGCGACCTCCGCGCCGCGATTGGTGCGCAAGGTCACCAGTCGCTCCAGTGCCAGTCTTTGCAGGACTTTGCGAATACCGGTGCGGCTGATGGCAAACACTTCAGCAAGGGCATCTTCCGGCAGGCGGGTGCCCGGCAACAGTCGGTGCTCGACGATTGCTTCAAGAATGTCCTGATAAATCTGTTCATCGCGACTCAACGTCGAATCGCTCATGGCAGGACTGGCTAGGAAGAGAGGATTCATAGGGCCGCTTTAACCGGTGAATGTGAGGCTGATCGTATACAAACTCTGTACGGTTTGCCATCACTCACTTGGTGTGTCGCGACACTGATTGTATGCACTGCCAGTGCGCATCCATGCACTTTAATCGCGCATTTACTGGCTTTCATTGATATCGATCAATGTCGCATAACGCTTCTACTGCCTGCTCTGCGAGCCAATTCCTATGGTTTGGCATGCATCATGCCTTTCAGATCGTATACAAATAAAGCCAGCCTCCGTATGCAGTCTCCGGAGCGGCATCGATCAGAGGAGAGTGCGTGCGATGAATCCAGAAATTCCAAAGGGCTACAGCCCTCGCTTGTACAACGAAGATCTTGGCCCGGTTAAGCAGAAGTGGACCTGGTACAACATCTTCGCGTTCTGGATGAGCGACGTGCACAGCGTGGGTGGCTATGTCTTCGCCGCCAGCCTGTTTGCGCTGGGCCTGGCCAGCTGGCAAGTGTTGATCGCTTTGCTGGTCGGGATCTGCATCATTCAGGTCATCGCCAACCTGCTCGCCAAGCCGAGTCAGCAAGCCGCCGTGCCTTATCCAGTCATTTGCCGATTAGCATTCGGTGTCTTCGGCGCCAACATTCCAGCAGTGATTCGCGGCTTGATCGCCGTCGCCTGGTATGGGGTGCAAACCTACCTGGCGTCCAGCGCGCTGGTTATCGTGGTGTTGCGCTTCTTCCCGTCCATGGAAAGTCTCGCTCAGGTGCAATTCGCCGGTCTGTCTTATCTGGGCTGGATGGGCTTTTTGACCCTGTGGGTGCTACAGGCCATCGTATTCTGGCGCGGTATGGATTCGATTCGCCGTTTCATCGACTGGGCCGGGCCGGTGGTCTACGCGGTCATGTTCATTCTTGCTGGCTGGATCGTCTGGAAAGCAGGCTGGAGCAACATCAGCTTTACCCTGTCGGAAAAATCCCTGAGCGGTTGGGAAGCATTCGGTCAGGTGGTCATGGCAACCGCGCTGGTGGTGTCTTACTTCTCCGGTCCTACCCTGAACTTCGGTGATTTCAGTCGTTATTGCCGAAGCATGGCTGACGTCAAACGCGGAAATTTCTGGGGCTTGCCGGTGAATTTCCTGGCGTTCTCGCTGGTGACGGTGGTGATCGTCTCCGGCACCTTGCCGGTATTCGGTGAAATGATCCACGACCCGATCGCCACCGTAGCGCGTATCGACAACACCGTTGCCGTATTGCTGGGCGCTTTTGCCTTCGTGACCGCAACCATCGGCATCAACATCGTGGCCAACTTCGTGTCCCCGGCCTTCGACTTCGCCAACTGCGCCCCAAGCAAAATCAGCTGGCGTGCAGGCGGCATGATTGCGGCTGTGGCCTCGATCTTTATCACGCCGTGGAACCTGTTCAACAACCCGGAAGTGATCCACTACACCCTGGACGTGTTGGCAGCCTTCATAGGGCCGTTGTTCGGAATCCTGCTGGTGGATTTCTACATCATCAAGAAGCAGCAGATTGATGTGGATGCGTTGTTCGACGACACCCCAACTGGCCGTTACTGGTACACCAATGGCTTCAACCCGGTCGCTATCAAAGCCTTGCTGGCCGCAACCCTGATCGGTCTGCTGTTTACCTTCGTGCCCTGGTTCAAACCCATCGCCAACTTCGCGTGGTTTACCGGGTGCTTCCTGGGCGGCGCGTTCTACCTGGTGCTGGCGCGTCGGGATGTAAGAGCGGCTGCGCCTGCGTTGGCGTGATGTTCACCTTTAACTGTAGGAGCGCGCTTGCCCGCGATAGCGTCAGTTCAGCAACCTGTTCGTTGTCTGGCAAGCCGCAATCGCGGGCAAGCGCGCTCCTACGGAATCAAAACAAAAAAAGCCCGGCACAGGGGGAGTGTCCGGGCTAAAGATTTGTCTGGTGAGTCAGGTTGATCAGAACCGCGGTTTAACCGCCTTCCAGTCCGGCTTGTAACGTTGCATCTGTTTCACGTCATCGCGCTGACGGATGCCACAAGTCAGGTATTGGTCATGCAGCTTGCCCAGTTGATCCCGGTCCAGTTCCAGCCCCAGTCCCGGTGCGCGGGTGATTTTCACGCAGCCGTCGACAATCGGCAGCTTGCCGCCCTTGATCACTTCCTCGTCCGGTTCCTGCCACGGGTAGTGGGTGTCGCAGGCGTAATCCAGATTCGGCACTGACGCCGCTACATGCGCCATCGCCATCAAGCTGATGCCCAAGTGCGAGTTGGAGTGCATCGACACCCCGAGCCCGAAGGTGTCGCACATTTTTGCCAGCGCTTGCGTGTCACGCAGACCGCCCCAGTAATGGTGGTCGGCGAGCACAATCTGCACACTGTTGAGCGCTACGCTGCGGCGGAACTCATCGAAATCCGTCACCACCATGTTGGTTGCTAGCGGCAAACCGGTGCGTTTGTGCAGCTCGGACATACCCTCAAGACCTGGCGTCGGATCTTCGTAATACTGCAGATCGTCGCCCAGCAATTCGGCCATGCGAATCGACGTTTCCAGCGACCAGTTGCCGTTAGGGTCGATGCGCAGCGGGTATCCGGGGAAGGCTTTCTTCAGCGCCTTGATACAGGACACTTCATGCTCCGGCGGCAGGGTGCCGGCTTTGAGCTTGATACTCTTGAAACCGTACTCCTCGATCATCCGTCTAGCCTGAGCAACGATCTGCTCCTCGTTCAGCGCCTCGCCCCAGTTGTCCGGCTTGTAGGGTGAATCCACATGCTGGGCGTACTTGAAGAACAGGTAGGCGCTGAACGGGATCTCGTCACGAATGGCACCGCCCAACAGATCCACCAGCGGTACGTTCAGGTAATGCGCCTGCAAATCCAGAAACGCGACTTCAAAGGCCGAATAAGCATTGCTTACCGCTTTGCTGGCGTGGGAGCCGGGGGCCAGTTCGGCACCGGCAATGCTCGCCGGTTTATTGGCCGCTACCGTCGCCTGCACAATAGTGCGTAGCTGGTTGAGATTGAACGGGTCAAGGCCAATCAACTGGCTCTGCAGTTGCTGCTGGATCGCCAGCGCTGGAGCATCGCCGTAGCTTTCGCCCAATCCGATGTAGCCGTTATCGCTTTCAACTTCAATGATCGAGCGCAGCGCAAAAGGCTCGTGAATGCCGCTGGCGTTGAGCAGGGGCGGGTCGCGAAAGGCGATTGGAGTGACGGTTACGCGTTTGATTTTCAAGAGGCTGCTCCCGATGTCAGGGCTTGAGGCTTATTCATGTTTTTTTTCGTGTCATCGTCTTCAGGCTTGCCGCCCAACACGCTTGGCGCATCGCCGCGAGGCTTGGTGCGGGCGAAGAAGATCACCACTGCAGCTACCAGGGAAGTAATTGCCAAGCCATACAAACCGCCTTCGATGGAGCCGGTGGTTTGCTCAAGGAAGCCAAACGCTGTGGGCGCAACGAAGCCGCCGAGGTTGCCGATGGAGTTGATCAGAGCAATCACTGCCGCCGCGATCCGTGCATCCAGATAACCTTGCGGGATTGGCCAGAACAATGCCGAGGCCGCTTTGAAACCAATCGCGGCGAAGCAGATGGCGACGAACGCGAAGACCGGGCCGCCCGTGGTGGACATGAACATGCCGAACGAGGCGATCACCAATGTCACCGCGACCCACGCCTGTTGATATTTCCATTTGCTGGCCATGGCCGCGAAGCCGTACATGGCGATGATCGAAATGATCCACGGGATCGAGTTGAACAGGCCGACCTGGAAGTCGCCCATGTTGCCCATCTTCTTGATCATGCTCGGCAGCCAGAACGTGGCGCCGTAGATGGTCAGGGCGATAGAAAAGTAGATGAAGCAGAACAGCGCAATCTGTTTGTCGGCCAGCAGTTTGAACATCGAAGGCTTGATGGTCTGCGAGGCTTCGCGTTCACGCTGCTCCGTAGCAATGGCGCCAATCAGCGCGTCTTTTTCTTCAGTGCTGAGCCATTTGGCTTCGCTGGGATGCGACTGCAGCCAGAACCAGACAAACGCGCAAAGCACCACCGAGGCGAAGCCTTCGATCAGGAACATCCACTGCCAGCCGTGCATGCCCAGCCCGCTGACATTGAGCAGCGCGCCCGATACCGGTCCGGAAATGACTGACGCAATGGCCGAGCCACTGAGGAAGATCGCCATGGCCTTGCCGCGATCAGCGCCGGGCAACCACTGTGTGAAGTAATAAATGATGCCGGGGAAGAAGCCCGCTTCAGCCGCGCCGAGGATAAAACGCAGCACGTAGAAACTGGTTTCACCTTGCACGAAAGCCATGGCCATTGCCGCCACGCCCCAGGTGAACATGATCCGCGTCAGCCAGGCGCGAGCGCCGTAGCGTTGCAGCAGCATGTTGGAAGGGACTTCGAAAATCGCGTAGCCAACGAAGAACAACCCGGCACCCAGACCATAAGCGGCTGCGCCTATGCCCAGATCGGTTTCCAGATGGCTACGGACGAAGCCGATGTTCACCCGGTCAATGTAATTGACGATGAACATGATGACGAACAGGGGAAGGACGTGGCGCTTGACCTTGGCGGCTGCCCGGGCAAGCGCTGAGGCGTCCGTCGGACTTTGGACTGTGTTCACTGAGGCGACTCCCGATCATTATTTTTTTGGGGACGAGTCGATCATGGACGCAGTCTTTGTTCCGGTCTAATCTAGATTGGCACTTGATTGATACCTGGAATGAATCAATGTTTGAGCTTGCCCAACTGCGTTGTTTCACCACCGTCGCCACCGAACTCAACTTTCGCCGCGCCGCTGAACGCCTGAATATGACCCAGCCACCCTTGAGTCGACAGATTCAATTGTTGGAGCACCATCTGGGAGTGGCGCTGTTTACCCGCAGCACTCGCAGCGTGGCATTGACGGCGGCGGGGCGGGCGTTTTTCGTGGAGGCGCAGAACCTGCTGGAACGCGCCCAGCAAGCTGCCGCATCCGCCAAGCGCTTTGCTGAAGGGGATATCGGTTCGGTGACCATCAGCTTTGTCGGCAGCGCGGTGTATGAGTTTCTGCCCAAGGTGATTGCCGAAGCGCGGCTCAAACAGCCGCAGGTAAAAATCTCGCTGGAAGAAATGAACACCTATCAGCAGCACGAAGCCATGCGGGCGCGGCGCATCGATTTGGGGATTGTTCGTTCACCCTTGCTGCAGCCGGGTTTTGCCACCGAGTGCCTGGTGCGTGAGCCGTTTGTGTTGGCGGTGCCCAGTACGCATCGGCTGGCTACTGCTGAAACGGTGTCAGTGTCGGATCTGGATGCCGAGCCGTTCCTGATGTATTCCCACGCCGCTTATCCGCCGTTCAACGAATTGCTGACCGGCATGTTCCGTTCGGCCCGGGTGGCACCGCAGTACGTGCAATGGCTGGGGTCGTCGCTGACCATTCTGGCGCTGGTCAACGCAGGCATGGGCCTGGCACTGGTGCCACGGTGTGCGGCGAGTGTGGTGTTCAAGGGCGTGACGTTTCGCGACATCGATCTGGGGGAGGGCGTGCAAAGCGAACTGCACCTGATCTGGCGTTCGGATAACGATAATCCGGCGTTTGCGATGTTGCTGGATGCAATACGCGGGGCGGTGGCCGGGTCGTTGCAGTGAAGAAAATTTCCGGTAGGAGCCAACTTGTTGGCGAGGCAATATTTCTGCTTACACAGGTCTAAAGTCTCGCCAACAAGTTGGCTCCTACCGAAGATGTTTCGTGGTCAATTAGCCGCAACCTGCCCCGAAATCACCAGCGCCTTCAGCGAAGCATCGAACTGTTTTAACGCATTCACTTGCAGCACACGTTGCTGATCAATCTGCGCAGCGATTTCAGCGGCGGCCTTGTCATGCACCCACACCGAAGTCATTTCCTTGCCGCCAAAACCTTCGGCCTTGCCGATGTATTGCAGGTTGGCGTCATAGAATTTGGCGACAAACCGTGCTTCGACCTGAGTATTACGCTGGGTCACCAGGCGGTTGTAAGTGTCGAGCATCACTACAACGTCAGGTCTGGCCTGCATCAGCGCATCAAGGTTGTCGTAGACAGTCACCGAGGCGAATTCTTTCTGCAGCGAACCTTTCAGCCAGTCGATGGCCAGTTTCGGATCGGAGCTATTGACGAAGGCTTCGCGAATTCTTGAATCCAGGTCGTTGTTCTTCGCGCCATTCAAAGCAACTGAATGGTATTGCTCAAGGTATTGAAGGGTGCTGATTGTGTTTTCGCTGTACAGCACACCCACCGACTGTGAATGCTGCAAGCCGGTGTTGCTGTCTGCGACCGGTTGTAAATGGCAAGTCGCTTGCCCGGCGGCGAAGGCAGGAGCAAAAGCACCGCCGGTCAATACGGCGACAAGCGTCAGCAGGGTAGAAATTCTCATCGCGTATTCCTCACAGGCGGTTCGGCATGTGGCTATCCTCCTCCTTTGCCGAAAAAAGCAGAACTTGCGAATTTTGATGGTGACTATCGATTGAACGAATGATGAGATTCTTGGGTTGAAATGCGTCCTATGTGGGAGCGAGGCTTGCCCGCGATAAGGCTGGACGCGGTTCACTTTAGATCGCGTCCAGCCTTATCGCGGGCAAGCCTCCCACATAGACCGCGCTATTCCGTAGGACCGGCTTTAGCCGGGAGGAGGTCCGAATGTTCGCTAAATTTTCTTTGGCGACATACCGCTCTCCCGGCTAAAGCCGGTCCTACAAGATCAAGAACTCGCTTGCAGGCAAATATAGAATCTCCCACAGGGATAGCATTCCAATTCAAGCTAGTGTGATTGCTTGATCGGCCCGACCTTCCCAACCAGCAAAGCCACTATCGCCAGCCCTTGAATCGCCGCCGCCAAGGTAAATATCAATACCCCGCTATTCGCCTCACCACTCAACGACTCCACCACCCCGAAAATCGCCGGAGCAAACGCATAACAGCCTTGCGCCGTCGCGACGATCAGGGCCACGACGCGTTGGGTGTGCTGGCGCGGGAATTCCGCTTGAGCAATCAGTGGCGGCAGCGAAGTCGCGTTGCCGATGCCTGCGCCAAACAGGATCACACCCAGCCAGACCAGCCCTGGAGCCTGGTCAACGCCGAGCATTACGGTGCAGCCCAGCAATTGAACGCCATAACTCAGGCACGCCACATTGCGTCGGTTTGCTTGTGCGGGCATGAACGAGCCGACCAGCGTCCGGCCAGCAATGGCACTGGCCGTTGCCAAACCCATCGCCAATCCCGCTTGTTGTTCTGTCAGATGCTGTACCAGCACCAGAAACAAATGTGTAATCAATCCGATCTGCGCAAACAAGCCCAGCGACATGCCCGCTGCCAGGGTCAAAAATTGCCGATTGCGCCATAGCGAACTCGAGGGCGATACGGCTGGGTTGATTGCCTCGGCAGGCGGCTGGTCAGCACCGTCGGCGTATTGCCCCAAGTGTTCCGGGCGCAAGGCGAAGACCTTGAACGCCAGCAGCGCAATAACGCTGACCGACAGGCCACCCACCCACAGCGCTGCCTGACCAAAGCCAAGCTGACTGATCAGGTAAACCCACGCCGATGAAAAAATCACTCCGCCAATACTCGCGCCGTTGTAAGCCATGGCCAACGCGGCGGGGCGCTTGCTGACAAACCAGGGCGCGATAGCCGCATTGACCGCTGCCGCGCCCATGGTCACCCACCCCAAACCGCTGAGCAGCGCCGCGATAAACAGCTGATAAGGCTGATCCGCCACTGCCCAACCGTACACGCCAAACGCCAGGACGATGGAGCCCGCCAGCGTGACGCGGGCCAGGCCAAAGCGTTTGTAGAGACGGGGCAGATTGACGATCACCAGCGTGCCCGCCAGAAAGTGCAACGTCACTGCCGCCGAGCACAGTGACACCGACCAGTCAGTGCGCTGTAACACGGCATAGAGAAAAATCGGTGGTCCGTAGAATCCAATACCCCAGCCAAACACAGCCATTACAAACGTGGCAGCCACGACTTTGCTGCCAAAGAAACCCGGTTGCTTCATGACTCAATCCCTAAATGTGCTGTGAACCTCAGTATGATGAGCGCCTAAAACGATGCTTCAGGGATGGCTGAACTATGGATGTCGAATGCGCGGAGGTTTCGCTCGCCGAAGTCGCGGGTGCCATTGCTGATCCGGCTCGCTCGCGCATGTTGTGCAGCCTGCTCGACGGTCGGGCGCGTACCGCCACCGAACTGGCTGCGGTAGCCGACGTGACAGCCTCCATGGCCAGCAATCATTTTTCGCGTCTGCGCGAGCACGGGCTGGTCGAGCAACTGGTGCAGGGGCGGCATCGCTATTACCGATTGGCCAACAGCAGGGTGGCTCGAGCGCTGGAGTCGTTGCTGTCGATCACCGGCCAACCCGCTACTCCTTTCAAGCCCAGCACGCCGGAAGCACTGCGTCACGCGCGAACCTGTTACGACCACTGCGCAGGTGAGGTCGCGGTCAGGCTTCATGATGTCTTGCTGAAAGCCAACTGGATCGAGGCGCAGGGCAAGGATTACACCCTCACC
Organism: Pseudomonas sp. ICMP 561; assembly: GCF_002699985.1. Classification (GTDB taxonomy): domain Bacteria; phylum Pseudomonadota; class Gammaproteobacteria; order Pseudomonadales; family Pseudomonadaceae; genus Aquipseudomonas; species Aquipseudomonas quasicaspiana. Next base: position 29,146 of record NZ_LKBT01000026.1, read on the forward strand.
GAAAAGGGCGTCGAGCGACTGCTCAAACTGGGCGTCGATGTTGATGCCATGCGCGGCCAGCGCAGGCGGCTGGCTTATCCGTGCATGGATTGGAGCGAGCGCTCACCGCACATCGGCGGCGCGCTGGGTGCCGCCATTCTGGAACTGATGCTCAAGCGCGGCTGGGTTACCCGACAGCTCGACTCCCGGGCCTTGAACGTCACGAGCAAAGGTCGTGACGCGTTGATCAAAACCTTCAGCGACTAAGCGTTAGCGTCAGGCTCGATGAATCGTGTCGGCTCACGTCCGCTGGCGTTGAGTTGATAAATTTCGGTTGGCCGGCCGTCGGCATCGAAAAACACATGACCCACGCCCGCTGAGTTCCATAGTCGCTCACCGGCTTTGCTGTGTTCGGGGATACGCGGTACTACGCGCATCAGGCGTCGCTTGGTAAACCAGTTCAGTGGCGAGCGGGGGGAATACAGCCAGCGGTTCAGGCGGTCGAACCAGTCCAGCAGGCTTTGCGGGAATTCATTTTTCAAGCCGCTGCTGGTGACCTGCCAGATATGCGGGTTGGCGGTCCGGTGGCGAATCAGGATTTTATAGACGAACGAGTAATGCACGTCCCCCGACAGGACGACGTAATTGCCCGGCGTGCGCGAGTGACGAAAGATATTCAGGATGACCTGCGCTGCGCCCCGATGCGCCATCCAGTTTTCGGCATCGACCAACAGAGGGTGACCGCACCAGCTGAACACCTTTTGCACAGTCTCAATCAGCTTCACGCCGAACACCGGCGCGGGTGAAACGATGATCGCCGACGGGTGATCGAGCAAATCCTGTTGCAGTTCACTGAGCGCTTCCCAATCCAGCAGACCGGAAGGCTGATGCAGGTTGAATTCGCTGCGCCAGCGCCGGGTACGGGTGTCGAGCACCACCAGTGCCGGGGAAGTGGGCAGCACGTAATGCCATTGCTGAAACTTCAGCAGCCGGGTGATCAACGTATCCAGGGTTTCACTCTGCAGATAACCGTTTGCATCAGGCGCTTGCTTGACCAGGTGCTGTGTCTGCTCCAGCAAATCAGGGAAGGCATCCGGATTATTGCCCCAGCCCTGGCACAGCAAGTAGGCCAGCAGCGCATTGCCGATGATGCGCTTGGAAAACGGGTGGCCGTAGGCAGTCTCTTCCCATTTTGCCGAGAGGTTCCAGTCGTCCGTTACGTCATGATCGTCGAAGATCATCAGGCAGGATAAATGCGCGAAAACCCGCGCAACGCCCCCCAAACCGTCAACAAAAGCGTCGATACGTTGTTGTTCCTGCTCATAGCGAGGCTGTTCACCGGCTTCGAAAACCGGAGGCGTCGGGTTGATCAACGTCCACGGCACTGGCGACCAGACCAGCAGGTACATGGCGAGCACTTCGGAGAACGTCACAAGATGGTTGTCGGCCGTGCTGCTGGTGAAAATCGGTTTGCGCGCGCCGCCAAAGAACCGTTCACGCAGGGTGTCGTTACTCTTCAGCGCCGGTAACAGGTCGGCACGGTTGTAGTAGCTGGCCGGATGGTTATAGAGCTCGGCGCTGTCGTCGACGATCGCACCTTCGAGACGCTCGTGGAACAGGCCCAGACGCTCGATCAACGCATGGATGGCGCGCAGCATTGGCCCGGCCACATCATCGGCGTAGATCTGATCGCCGCTCATCATCAACAGCGCAGGGCGATGCTCGGCAGCCGGGTTAGCCGCCAGCAGCCGGTCGGCGCACAGCAGGCCTTCGTCTGAAGCGTGATGGGGTTTGCGGCAGGAGCCATGGAGCAGTTGTTCGATGGTGCTGCGCAGTACGAAATCCGGCAGGGATCGGTCGGGGTACAGCAAATGCGGTGCCCATTCAGCGATGCCTTGCTGGCCGTCGATCAATACATCGTAGGCAATGGCGATATCGCAGGGCAGGGCGTCATCCAGTGGCACGTCGATCAAGTGAATGAACGCACTACGGCCTACCGCAATGACCTGACATTGCTGTTCATCCAACGGGTAATCACGGTCTGGCAAGCGCAGGGTCAACGTCAACGGCCGTGAACCCACCAGCCACATCACCAAGCGCCGAGGCTCAAGGCGACGCAAAATCGGACCGGCAAGAACGGCGGGAAGGGAATCAGTTGAAGACATCCGGCAAATGCACCCTGGCAACAAAGAGCCGTCGATAGTACCTCATGTTACAAAATCTTGAGGCTCCGAGAGCTCCCACAGACAGCATCTGGGCCTGTGTTCTCTACCCCAACCCATTCCAGAACGCCTCGGCGAAATCACTCAGCGGTGTGCGGGCGCGGAACAGGCGGATTTCCACCGGGATGTCCCAGGTTTCTTCCAGGGCCCGCACCAACCGGTTCTGGCTCATTTCTGACTCAGCCAACGTACGCGGCAACCACGCCATGCCTTTGCCTTCCTGCACCATCGACAGCAGCACCGCCGCCAGGTGGGAGCTGAACAGGGTTTGCAGGGGCTGCTCGGGCTGCGAACGATTGAGACGCCAGTTGATGATCCTGCCCAGCCCGGAATCTGCGGTGTAGCCCAGATAATCCAGCGCTTCATCCGACGCCACGCTGCGCTGCCCCGGCGCGCACAACGGCAACAGCACATCAAGGCCCACTGCTTTACCCAGAAATTGCTCACTGGCAAAGCGTGGCGGAACGTCCGGGTGATGGTGGCAAAGCAGGAACTGCACCTCTCCATTCAGCAGCATTTGCTCGCAGGAGCGCATGTTGTCCGAATGCAGGCGTACGCCTTCGATGGGCGCTTCACGCTCAATGCTCCGGATCCAGCCGGGAAAAAACGTGAACGACAGCGAATGAGTCGCCGCGAAATACAGCGTGCGTAACTGTTTGCCTGCCAGCTCGCGCGCATCCAGTCGCATTTGATGCAGGCGGCGGGTCATGTCCTGCGCGTTACCGAGCATCTGCCGACCCACATCGGTCAGAGTCGCGCCATGGGTGGTGCGTTCGAATAACTCAACGCCCATCCAGTTTTCCAGCGACTTGATCCGGCGGCTGAATGCCGGTTGGGTGACATGGCGTGAGTCAGCCGCACGAGAGAAGTTTTCCAGTTCTGCCAGTGCGACAAAGTCTTCCAGCCAAGCGAGTTCCATGGGCGATGCCACCTGTGCATGAGGTGCTCGATTATAAGCATTGGCTGCGCCTGGGCCGCTAGCCCTAGAGTTCTCTGGCATCGGCAACAACCTAATAATCAGAGAGGACTCATCCCATGCGCATCGTGGACATTCGCGAGAAAACCGTTTCTATCGCATCGCCTATTGCCAACGCCTACATCGACTTTTCGAAAATGACCTGCTCGGTTGTTGCCGTCATCACCGACGTGATTCGCGATGGCAAGCCGGTCATCGGTTATGGCTTCAACTCCAACGGGCGTTATGGCCAGGGCGCGCTAATGCGGGACCGGTTTCTGGCGCGTGTCGCCGAAGCGGACCCAGAGAGCCTGATCGACCACGAGCGCAACAACCTCGACCCGTTCGCCATCTGGAAAACCCTGATGACCAACGAAAAGCCAGGGGGCCACGGCGAGCGTTCGGTGGCAGTCGGCACCATCGACATGGCGGTGTGGGATGCAGTCGCGAAGATTGAAGGCAAACCGCTTTATCGCGTGTTGGCTGATCGTTATCGCGACGGTGTCGCCGATGACAAAGTTTGGGTCTACGCGGCGGGCGGTTATTACTATCCCGGCAAGGACCAGACCAAGCTCAAGGCCGAAATGCAGAGTTATCTGGACCGCGGCTACGACGTGGTGAAGATGAAAATCGGTGCCGTGCCGCTGGATGAAGACATTCGCCGGATCGAAGCCGTGCTGGAGGTGGTGGGCGATGGCCGTCGTCTGGCCGTGGACGCCAACGGTCGCTTCGACCTGAAAACCTCGATTGCCTACGCCGAGGCCATCAAACCCTACAACCTGTTCTGGTACGAAGAGGCGGGCGATCCGCTGGATTACGCGCTTCAGGCTGAACTGGCCAACCACTATGACCTGCCCATGGCGACCGGAGAAAACCTGTTCTCCCACCAGGATGCCCGCAACCTGCTGCGCCACGGCGGCATGCGCCCTGATCGCGACTTTGTGCAGTTCGACTGCGCGCTGTCTTACGGGCTGGTGGAATACCTGCGCACCCTCGACGTGATGAAAGAACTGGGCTGGTCATCGCGCCGAGTCGTCCCCCATGGCGGCCACCAGATGTCGCTGAACCTCGCAGCAGGCCTGCACCTGGGCGGCAACGAATCCTATCCCGACGTGTTTCAGCCATTTGGTGGTTTCGCCGACGGCATCAAAGTCGAGAACAGCTACGTCGGCTTGCCGGACATCCCGGGCGTCGGTTTCGAAGCCAAGTCTGCGCTGTACGCCGTGATGCGCGAGCTGGGTGAGGGGGCTTGATAGTGAATTAACCCTTACCCCTGTAGGAGCTGCCGAAGGCTGCGAAAAGGTTGTGTCTGGCACACCGCGATTCTCAGCCTTCGGCAGCTGCTACAGAGGCCCGGATTGATGAAATTCCTCATACAACAACAAGATCGAGGTTCTCATGAACGACACACCTACGCGCTGGTACGGCCAGCTGTATGTCCAGGTGCTGATCGGTATCGTCATTGGCGGTGCGATCGGTTTCTTCCTTCCTGACATCGGCGCAAAGTTGCAACCCCTCGCCGATGGCTTCATCAAACTGATCAAAATGCTGCTGGCGCCGATCATTTTCGGCACCGTTGTGGTCGGCATCGCCAAGATGGGCAGCATCAAGGAGGTCGGCCGTATTGGCGGCAAGGCGCTGATCTACTTTGAGGTGTTATCGACGTTGGCGCTGGTTATCGGCCTTGTCGTGGTCAACGTACTCAAACCAGGCGTCGGCATGAATATCGACGTCAACAGCCTCAATGCCAGCGCGGTCAATGGCTACACCCAGGCAGCTGCGGCGCAGGGCGGGGTGATCGAGTTCTTCATGGGCATCATTCCTACCACGCTGTTCGACGCGTTCGCCAAAGGCGCGATGTTGCAGGTGATTCTGGTCTCGGTCTTGATGGGCGTTGCGCTGGTGCAATTGGGTGAGACCGGCAAGCCGCTGGTTAACGTCATCGATCTGCTCCTGCAAACCCTGTTTCGCATCGTCGCGATGGTCATGAAACTCGCCCCTCTGGGTGCGGGCGCAGGCATGGCATTCACCATCGGCAAGTACGGCATCGGCACACTGATGTCGTTGGGGCAGTTGATCATCGCCCTATATGTCACGACCCTGTTCTTCATCGTTGTAGTACTTGGCAGTGTGGCGCGCTGGTCGGGTTTGCCGCTGTTGCAGTTCCTGCGTTACTTCAAGGATGAAATCCTCGTCACCCTCGGGACCTGCTCAACCGAAGCCGTGTTGCCACGCATGATGGTCAAGCTGGAAAAACTGGGCTGCAAAAAATCGGTGGTGGGTATGGTGTTGCCAACGGGCTATACCTTCAACTCCGATGGCACCTGTATCTACCTGACCATGGCGGCGATCTTTGTGGCGCAGGCGACCAACACGCCGCTGACCTTGATGGATCAACTGGTGGTGCTAGGCGTGTTGTTGCTGACATCGAAAGGTTCGGCGGGCGTTGCGGGTGCAGGCTTTGTCACCCTCGCGGCAACGCTGTCGGTGATTGGCGATATTCCGCTGGTGGGCCTGGTATTGCTGTTGGGTGTCGACCGCTTCCTTAACGAAGCGCGTGCGGTGACCAACCTGATCGGTAACGGCATCGGCACCATCGCGATTGCCAAATGGGATGGTTCGTTCGACCAGGCACAGGCAGCGCGGGAAATCGCGGCGATGAAAGAGCAGAGTTCGCTGAGGAAGGGCGCTGGTAAAACGGTGAGTAAGCTTGTTTAGGCGCATTCAAACGAATTGAAATGCAATTCCCTGTAGGAGTGAGCTTGCTCGCGATAGCGTTCTGCCTGTCAGTTGCCGGTCGAATGACAGGACGCTATCGCGAGCAAGCTCACTCCTACAGATTTTGTCGTGGCTCTACAATCGAGTAATCAAAAATCCTGCGAGGTCGGGCGCAGCACGATTTCGTTGATGTCCACATCCGCTGGTTGCTCAATCGCAAAGGCAATGGCGCGGGCCACGGAGCTGGAAGGGATAGCCTGTTTGTAGAACTCGCCCACTGCTTCAGCGCTGGCCTGGTGCGAACTGCCCAGTTTCAATTCCGAGTCCACTGCACCCGGTTCAATGGTGGTGGTGCGGATGCTGCCGCCGACTTCATGACGAAGCCCTTCGGAAATCGCTCGCACGGCATACTTGGTGCCGCTGTACACCGTGCCGCCCGGGCTGAAGACCTTGATGCCCGCCACCGAAGCGATATTGATGAAGTGGCCGCTGTTCTGTTGCTGAAATACTGGCAGGGTGGCGGCGATACCGTAGAGCAGGCCTTTGATGTTGATGTCGATCATGCGATCCCATTCATCGGTCTTGCCTTCCGACATCGGTGCAATCGCCATGGCACCTGCGTTGTTGATCAGCACGTCTACACGGCCGTAGGTATCCAGCGCGCCTTTGATCAATGCGTCCACATCTTCTTTACGGGTTACGTCTGTCTGATAGGCAACGGCGCTGCCGCCTGCTGCGGTGATTTCGCTGACCAACGTGTCCAGATTAGCCTTGCGACGAGCGCCCAATACAACCTTCGCCCCCAAACCGCCAAGATGACGGGCGGTGGCTTCACCCAGGCCGCTGCTTGCACCGGTAATGACGACGACTTTGCCTTCTATGTTATTGCTCATGATCTGAATACCCTTGAGTCGGTTTCGAGAGGGATAGCTGCTTTCGAAATCAATTGTGGGCGGGTTCTTTCTATCGATAAATGGAAGAGATAGGATTTAGGAATTCCAGAAATTGGAATGATTGCTCAGTGATGACTCATTCCGTTCTGGATTACTTTGCCCGTAGAAGCCGCTCCGCTGTTCCTGACGGCGCGCTGTCGCGACACAACATTGGACTGTAGGAGCGCGCTTGCCCGCGATTTCGGTCTGTCAGTTGATGGATAGATCGCCTGTGCTGACGCGTTCGCGGGTAAGCGCGCTCCAGGTTTAGCATCCCCATGTACCAGGAGTTCCCATGCTCAACCGCGTCGAAATGCTGAGAATCTTCTGTGCCGCCGCTGAATCCGAGACCTTCCGCGAGGCCGCTAGCCGTCTGGGCACATCGCCGCAGAGCGTGACCCGAGCAATCAAAGAGCTGGAAAACACCCTCGGCGAAATGCTCTTTCACCGCAGCACCCGGCAGATCCACATCACTGCGTTCGGCGAAGACCTGGCACGGCAGGCGCGGGAAACCCTGAGCGGCTTTGATCAACTCTTTGCCCGTCACACCGGCGTCGAGAGCGATGGTCTGGCGGGGCGGGTCGGTATCACCGCGCCATACGCCATCGGCCGATTGTTCCTGCTGGAATTCCTCAAACCCCTGATGAGCAAACATCCGGAGTTGCGCATCGACGTGCGCTTCGACGATGAAGTGACCGATGCTGTTGAAGCTCAGGTCGATATCGGCATCCGGGTTGGCTACATCCGCGACCGCCGCTATATCGCCAGAGCAGCCGGTACCGTTCCGTTTCATGTAGTGGCCACGCCGCAACTGGTGGCTTCCACCGGGCGGCCATCCTCGTTGGATGAACTCAAGCAGCGCCCGTTATCCGTGCTGATCGACCGTAAAACCGGACGGCCATGGCCGTGGGTTTTCGCCGATGGCCAGACGTTTCTGCCGCAATCGGCCGCCTTCACCTGTGACGACCCCGAAGCCGAGCTGGAAATCGTTCTGGCCGGGCTGACTTACGCGCAAATGCCCCGCTATCTGGCCGAGCCCCATTTGCGAGAGGGCAGGCTGGTGGAAGTCGTGCCGCAGATCGCGCCCCCGCCATGGGAGCTGTTCGTCTATCGCCCTCAACGCGGCCCCGTCGCTCCGCGCGTTCGCCTGATTTACGACCATCTGCTGGCCAGTTTTTCTGACCCGCTGCGCTTTCCGCAGGGTGCAAGTTAGCCAGCGAATTGAAATGCGATCCCACTCGATCTTCGCATTACGTAATTGGATGGACTCGCCCAAGCCGAGGCGTCAGTAGCGCCACGGTGGCATTCTTAAGAAGCCAACGACAGCGAGGGCGAGTCCAT
>NZ_LKBT01000027.1 GCF_002699985.1 Pseudomonas sp. ICMP 561
TAGGTCTTTCGCTCTTGCATGGAACCTCCTGATTGGGCGAATCATATCGCCCTTAAGAGGTGTCCGGGATCATTAAGCCAGTTCAACTTGTCGGCGAGGCGGCAGGGCTGATCCACCGCATCAAGCCCTATCGCCAACAAGTTGCCTCCTACCTGACCCAGCGCAAACCGGTAGGAGCGAACTTGTTCGCGAGGCGGTCGACCTGACTCACCGCATCAAGCCCTATCGCCAACAAGTTGCCTCCTACCTGACCCAGCGCAAACCGGTAGGAGCGAACTTGTTCGCGAGGCGGTCGACCTGACTCACCGCATCAAGCCCTATCGCCAACAAGTTGCCTCCTACCTGACCCAGCGCAAACCGGTAGGAGCGAACTTGTTCGCGAGGCGGTCGACCTGATTCACCGCATCAAGCCCTATCGCCAACAAGTTGCCTCCTACCTGACCCAGCGCAAACCGGTAGGAGCGAACTTGTTCGCGAGGCGGTCGACCTGATTCACCGCATAAAGCCCTATCGCCAACAAGTTGCCTCCTACCTGACCCAGCGCAAACCGGTAGGAGCGAACTTGTTCGCGAGGCGGTCGACCTGAAAAGCCCTATCGCCAACAAGTTGCCTCCTACCTGACCCAGCGCAAACCGGTAGGAGCGAACTTGTTCGCGAGGCGGTCGACCTGATTCACCGCATCAAGCCCTATCGCCAACAAGTTGCCTCCTACCTAAAGCAGTAAACAGAATAGACAGTGCCTAAGCTTAAAACCTATACGTGTGGCTCACCCGGTTTGGCCGGTGCCGCATATTGCGGTTTCAGCTTGCCGTCCTTGTCCAGCAGCCAGGCGTCGAGGATTTCCCTGACGACGGGGCCTGCGACCCGGCCGCCTGCCTCGCCGTTCTCGATCATCACCGCCACCACGATCTTCGGATGGTCGGCCGGTGCAAAACCGACGAACAATGCGTTGTCCCGATGGCGCTCTAGGGTCTTGGCGCGGTCATAGCGCTCGCCCTGCTTGATCGCCACCACCTGCGCCGTACCGCTTTTACCGGCGATGCGGTACTGCGCGCCTTGCGCTGCGGCACGGGCGATGCCGCGGGGATCGTGCATGACCATCTGCATGCCGATGTTGACCTGATTCCACTCGTTGGGATCATGCAGCACGATGTTCGGCATCGGATGCTCGTCCACCGGAGCACTGCCGCCGACCTCCATGGCCAGATGCGGACGAATCCACACGCCCTTGTTGGCGATCAACGAAGTGGCTTGGGCCAATTGCAACGGCGTGACCTGCATGTAGCCCTGACCAATGCCGAGAATCACGGTTTCACCGGGGAACCACGCCTGACGTCGCGTGGCACGCTTCCATTGCCGCGACGGCATCAGCCCTGCTGACTCTTCGAACATGTCCAGCGAGACCTTTTGGCCCAGACCGAACATGGTCATGTAGTCGTACATGCGGTCGATGCCCAGCTTGTGCGCCAGGGTGTAAAAGTAAGTGTCATTGGAACGCATGATCGCCGCGTCCATGTCCACCCAGCCATCGCCGCTGTGGTTCCAGTTACGGTATTTGTGATCAAAGTCCGGCAACTGGAAATAACCGGGGTCGAAGACTTTGGTCGAGGCGTTCACAACGCCGCTGTCGAGACCGGCAATCGCCACTTCCGGCTTGATGGTCGAACCCGGTGCATAGAGGCCACGCAGGACCCGGTTGAACAGCGGCCGGTCGATGGAATCTCGCAACGCCGCGTATTCCTTGAAGCTGATCCCGGTGACAAACAGGTTCGGATCGAAGCTAGGCTTGCTGACCATCGCCAGCACCTGACCGGTGGCCGGATCCAGCGCCACCACCGAACCACGACGGTCCCCGAGCGCCGCTTCCGCAGCTTCCTGCAGGTGAATATCCAGACTCAACGTGATGTTCTTGCCCGGTACCGGGTCGGTGTGTTTGAGCACCCGCAACACCCGACCCTGCGCATTGGTCTCGACTTCTTCATAGCCGACCTTGCCGTGCAGTTCAGACTCGTAGAACCGTTCGATGCCGGTCTTGCCAATGGACTGAGTGCCGCGGTATTCAACGGAATCCAGTTGTTTGGCTTCTTTCTCGTTGATCCGCCCGACGTAACCGATGGAATGAGCAAAGTGCGCGCCCAACGGGTAATGCCGCACGAACTGAGGCTCGACGTCGATACCCGGCAACAGATACTGATTCACCGCCAGCACAGCGATCTGCTCTTCGTTCAGCTCGTACAACAACGTCACGGGTTCGAACGGGTGACGCACTTGCTTGAGGTCTTTGTCGAAGAGGATCCGCTCTTCCTCGGGCAGCTTGAGCAGCACCATCACTTCATCGATGACCTTGTGCCAATCCCCTGCCCGCTCACGAGTCAGCGTCATGTTGTAGCTGGGCCGGTTATCCGCCAGCACCACGCCATTACGGTCATAGATCAAGCCGCGCTCGGGAGCGATGGGCAGTACGTGCACGCGGTTATTTTCAGAGATGGTCGAGTGGTAGGCGAACTCGGTGACTTGCAGGAAATACATCCGCGCAACGAGGCACGCGCTCAGGACGGCCACGAGCAGCGCACAGGCGATCAACCGCTTGTTGACCAGCCGGGCATCTTTCTCGTGATCCTTTAAAGGAATTGGATCGGGCATTTCTACAGCTTCTCGGTGGTTGGCTAATACAGATGCTGGCCGCACAGCAAAAAATCTGTGAGGAGATGTTTCCGCACACGACAGGGTGCGCACGATACCAAGAAGTGGCTGTTCAGTGAGGATTTGTCTTATCTGAGAGGTATGAACGGCTGGCAAACAACAGAGGATTATTACTCTGAGCGCAACAGTCCATTGTGAAATGAGTGCGGCGCAACGTTTGGCAACATATCTATCATGGCGGACGTGCGGAAAAGATGATCGCGGAATCTGGCTTTTGCCTGCCTAGCATGCGCTTCGGGCTTACCGATTTGCCAGAGACCTAATGTCACACCCTCACGTGAGTTTTCAGTGTCCCTCAGTCGGACAAAACACCGTGTATTGACCGCGACACGCCAACTGTCGATGGGACTCGCTCCTGTCGTATGCGTTCGCAGGAGCCTCAAAAAAAATGACTGACCTGCCACCAAAAGGCCTGACCCGCCGCCAACTGCTGGTGTCCTCTGCAACCACCCTCGCCGCCGGTGCCGCCGCCAGCGCCAAGGCCGCCACCCTCACCGGCGTGCCGCAATGGGTGCCTTTCGATCACAACGGCCCGATGCATTACGAAACACCGGGCTGGCAGTTCTTCACCGCCGAAGAAGCCCGTGAAGTCGAAGCCATTGTCGAGCGCCTGATCCCCGCGGATGACCTCAGCGTCAGCGGCAAAGACGCCGGATGCGCCGTATTCATCGACCGCCAGTTGGCGGGCGAGTACGGTACTTTTGATCGCCTGTACATGCAGGGCCCGTTCGCAAAGGGCACGCCCATGCAGGGTGATCAATCGCCACTGGTGCCCCGTGAGCGCTATCGCCTGGGCATCGCCGCCTTGACCGGCTACTGCCAGAAGCAGTTTCAGAAAACCTTCAGCGCTCTGAGCAATGAAGAGCGCGACAAGGTCCTGACCGATCTGGAAAAAGGCGCGATTGAGCTGGAAGGCATCGACGCGAAGCTGTTCTTTCAGCAAGTGCTGGGCAACACCATGGAAGGCTTCTTTGCCGACCCCGTCTACGGCGGCAACCGCGACATGGTGTCGTGGAGAATGATCGGCTTTCCCGGTGCCCGTTATGACTACCGCGATTACATCGGTCGGCATAACCAGAAACTCGACCTCACACCGATATCGATCATCGGCAGCTCCGCCTGGCAAAAGAAGGGTTAATCGACATGGCTAGAAAACTACCTTCCACCGATGTGGTGGTTGTCGGACTCGGCTGGGCCGGATCTATCATCGCCAACGAACTCGCCGACGAAGGCTTGAGCGTCATTGGCTTCGAACGCGGCCCATGGCGCGACACGGCGGCCGATTTCAACATCGCCTCCGCCACTGACGAATTGCGCTATGCGCGCCGTCAGGATCTGATGCTGCGCACCAAACAGAACACCTGCACCATCCGCAACAACGTCACGGAAACAGCCTTGCCTATGCGCAGCTGGGGTTCTTTTCACCCTGGTAACGGGACTGGCGGCGCAGGCAACCACTGGGCTGGCATTGCCTTTCGCTTTCAGCCTGAAGAGTTCCGCCTGCACAGCCACCTGACCGAGCGTTACGGCAAGGAGCTGCCCGCCGAGTTGACCCTGCAGGACTGGGGCACTGACTGGGAAGAGATGGAGCCGTTCTACACCAAGTTCGACCGTCTGGCCGGGGTTTCCGGCAAGGCTGGCAACATCAAGGGCGTGATTCAGGAAGGCGGCAATACCTTCGAAGGTGCGCGTTCGGAAGAATATCCGAACCCGCCGACCGAGCAGACCTACGCGCCGGTATTGTTCGCCGAAGCGGCGAAGAATCTGGGTTACAAGCCCTTCCCTGTGCCCTCGGCACTGGTTTCCCGGGCTTACACCAACTCGTTGGGCGTGACCATGGGCGCCTGCACCTTCTGTGGCTTCTGCACCAACTACGGCTGCGCCAACTACTCCAAGGCCAGTGCGATCACCACGGTACTGCCGGTTCTGATTCGCAAGCCTAACTTCACCGCCAAGACCAATTGTGAAGTGCTGCGCGTGACCATGGACAGCACCGGCAAGCGTGCCACCGGGATCATCTTCGTCGATGCCAATGGTGATGAGTTCGAGCAACCTGCAGATCTGGTGGTGATCAGCGCGTTCATCTTTGAAAACGTCCGTCTGATGCTGCTGTCCGGAGTTGGCAAGCCTTACGACCCGGTGACCAACACCGGTACTACCGGCCGCAACTATGCCTACCAGACCGCCAACAACGTGCGCCTGTTCTTCGATGACAAGAACTTCAACCCGTTCATCGGTGGCGGCGCCATCGGCATGGGCATCGATGAATTCAACAACGACAACTTCGACCACTCCGGTCTGGGCTTTGTCGGCGGCGGTAGCACTCGGGTAACCCCTATTGGCGCAGCGCCTATCGAATCGCGCCCGGTGCCGCCCGGCACCCCGACCTGGGGTTCGAAATGGAAGCAGGCGACCGTCAAGAACTACGCCAACAGCATGTCCATCGGCTGTGAAGCCAGCAGCTATTCGATCCGTGGCAACTACCTGTCGCTGGACCCGACCTACAAAGACCCACTGGGGCGGCCACTGCTGCGTATCACCTTCGACTTCCCGGAAAACGACCGCAAGATGGCCGCGTACGTGACCGGCAAGGTCCACGAGATCGCCAAGAGCATGAACCCTGTGCAAATGGTCGACAGCGCCCAGACCGGGCACTGGAACAGCTCGCCGTATCAGTCCTCGCACATCGTTGGCGGTTTCATCATGGGCGCTGATCCGAAAACCAGTTCGGTGAACAAATACCTGCAGGTCTGGGATGTACCGAACCTTTTTGTAGTGGGCTCGTCGGCCTTCCCGCAGAACCCCGGCTACAACCCCACCGGCACTGTCGCAGCGCTGGCCTTCAAGGCCGCCGATGCGATTCGTACCCGATATTTGAAACGCCCAGGGGAGATGATCCCGGCATGAAGACTCTTCTCTCTGTCTGTGTCGGCGTATTGGGCCTGACCCTCAACGTCGCGCACGCTGCCACCGGTGCCGACTCGTACAACCTGGTGGAACAAGGCCGTTATCTGACCACTTTGGGCGACTGCACCGCCTGCCACACGTTGCCCGGCAAACCGGCATTTTCCGGCGGTGTGGTGCTGGATACGCCGTTCGGCAAACTGCTGGGGGCGAATATCACGCCTGACCCGGTCACGGGTATTGGCCGCTGGACCTTCGACGATTTCCAGAACGCCATGTCAAAAGGTCACGGTCTGGACGGCAAGCGCCTGTACGGGGCAATGCCGTACACCGCGTACACCAAGGTCACCCGTCAGGATAACCAAGCGATCTGGGCCTACCTGCAAACGCTGGATGCGGTGGACAACAAGGTCGAAACCAACCAGTTGCCCTTCCCGTTCAACGTTCGTACCAGCTTGCTGGCGTGGAACCTGATGAACTTCAAGGAAGGCGAATTCAAAGCCAACCCACAGAAGTCCGAACAGTGGAACCGCGGTGCCTATCTGGTAGAAGGTCTCGGGCATTGCGGTACCTGCCACACGCCTAAAGGCCTGACCGGGGGCGACAAGAACGATCAGTTCCTGACCGGTGCCAACCTGCAGAACTGGGTCGCGCCGAACATCACCGCCGACGCCCACAGCGGCATTGGCAAGTGGACCGAAGAAGACATCGTCAAGTACCTGAAGACCGGCGCCAACCGCTTCGACATTGCCTCAGGTCCTATGGCCGAAGAAGTCGAGCATTCTTCGCAACACTGGAAGGACACCGACCTCATGGCTGTGGCGGTGTACCTCAAGGACGGCGCGAAACCGGCTGAACCACCCAAGGCGCTGGACGCGAAAGACCCGGCCATGGTCGCAGGCAAAACCATCTATGCCGACCGTTGCTCAGCGTGCCACGTAGGCAATGGCGAAGGTACAGAGAACCTGTTCCCTAAACTGGCTATGGCACCACTGGTCAACAGCGCTGACCCATCGTCGATGATTCGCGTGGTGCTGGCAGGCAGTCGTGCCGGAGCCACCGATGCGGCGCCCACCGCACCGGCGATGCCTGCACTGGGCTGGGCGCTGTCCGATGACAATGTCGCCAACGTGCTGACCTACGTGCGCAACAGTTGGGGCAACGCCGCTCCTGCCGTATCCAGTGCAGACGTGAAAGCCGTCCGCGAGGCGCTGCAACCGAAATAAACGATTCACCTCCCCTTTGCCCGGCCTCTTCATGTCGCCGGGCATTTTTTTGTCCTTGGCTTCCGTAGGACCGGCTTTAGCCGGGAGGGCTTCGTGACATTCGCTAAATCTTCTTAAGCTGAGACACCGCCCTCCCGGCTAAAGCCGGTCCTACGAGATGACGGGGTTAAACAAGACTCAGGTCAATCTGGCTGAATCCACTTCTTCTCGCACCGCCATGATCCTTGGCAGATTATGCTCGATCCAGTTCGCCAGACTTTCGACCTGCTGCGCCACCTCTTCACCCAGCGGGGTCAGGCGGTATTCAACATGGGGCGGCACCACTGGCAATGCCTTGCGTTCGACGAAACCATCACCCTCCAGATGCTGCAACGTCTGCGAAAGCATCTTCTCGCTCACGCCGCCAATCTTGCGGCGCAGTTCACTGAAGCGGTGCATGCCGCTGCGCAGTACTACCAACACCAATACACCCCAACGACTGCACACGTGATTGAGCACAATTCGCGACGGACAATCAGCCGCCATCAACTCGCCCGCCCGCGCTTCCATCACTGCTGCGAGCAATGAACGGCTTTGCTGCTCTGATCCACTCATGACACTTACCTTTTTGTACGTACTTACGAAAGGTTAGCATCATGTTTATGCTCTGGCTTCCCTTAATACAGTCAAGGAACCGAGCATGTACGTCATTACTGGAGCAACCGGTCAATTGGGCCGTCTCGTGATTGAAAAGCTGTTGGCCAGCGTTCCTGCAGGACAAATCATTGCGGCCGTGCGCAGCCCGGAAAAAGCTGCCGACCTCGCTGCATTGGGCGTGCAGGTGCGTCACGCGGATTACTCACAAGCCTCGACGCTGGATAGCGCGTTCAAAAGCGCCGAGAAAATCCTGCTGATTTCATCCAGCGAAGTGGGCCAGCGTACCGCCCAGCATCAAGCAGTCATCGACGCGGCAAAACGCGCCAACGTCAAGCTGCTGGCTTATACCAGCGTCCTGAATGCCGACACTTCACTGCTGGGCCTGGCGGAAGAACACCGTCAGACCGAAGCCGCGCTGCAAAAGTCCGGCGTACCTTTTGTGCTGCTGCGCAACGGCTGGTACACGGAGAACTACGCGGCGGGTATTCCTGCCGCACTGGAACATGGCGCAGTGTTTGGCAGTGCTGCCGATGGCCGTATCAGCTCGGCAGCGCGGGCCGATTACGCAGACGCAGCCGTCGCGGTGCTGACCTCCGCTGAGGATCAGGCCGGTAGAGTCTATGAGCTGGCCGGTGACGACTCCTACACGCTAAGCGACTTTGCCGCTGAAGTATCAAAGCAGGCAGGCAAGACCGTGCCTTATACAGACTTGCCACAGGCTGATTTCAAGGCCGCACTGGTTCAGGCAGGCCTGCCAGGCTTTGTTGCTGATCTGCTCTCGGATTCGGATGCAGCCGCCGCCAGGGGTGCGCTATTCGATGCCCGTCGACAGCTAAGCGCGCTGATCGGCCGCCCGACTACGCCGCTCGCCATCACCGTCGCCGAAACATTGAAGAACTGACGACACAAAGGCTCGCCCTGCGCCGTCAGGGCGAGCACTGGTTCACGGATCGGTTACCCCAACGGCCATCACCGGACAATCAAACCGAATGATTTTTTTCGACGGTTGTCCTAGAGCTACGAACAGAGCATTACGCACTGAGCCCTAGGAGCTGTATATGAAGAGCAAATCACTCGTCGCTTGTCTGGCAATTCTTGGCTGTGTGTCTCTGACCAGCCTGTCCGTCCAGGCCGCCGACGCCCCAGAGCCGACCATCGAGAAGTCCAAGGACAACATGCATGAACTGGAACTCGGCTCTCGCGCCCCGGAAAAATTCCGCCGCCCTGAAGAAGGCCTGAAGGACTGGAGCAAGCGCGGACTGAAAGAGCCCGCCAAAGAATCCCAGTGGGTGCAGATCAACGATAAATACGTGCAAGTACAGCTCACCAACGGGCAAATCACTGAAATCGTGCCGGTGAAGAAGAAGTAAGAGCACTTGAATTGCAGGAGTGGCCCCGGTGTGCGTGACACCGCGCTGTCTCGCGGCAAACACTGGATCCTGTAGGAGTGAGCTTGCTCGCGATGGCGGTCGAACTGATGAGAAACTATCGCCTGACCAAACGCTATCGCGAGCAAGCTCACTCCTACAAAAAAGTATCTGAATTCAAATAGTTATTTTTGCTAGACGAGAGCCGCCGAAGGCTGAGTAGCGATGTGTCTGATAAACCGCTATCGCAGCCTTCGGCAGCTCCTACAACAATTTCGCGCACACATCACTCAACCCCTCTTCCAGCAGCATGCTCAATACCTCCTGCCTTTGAAACACTTCTACCAAAGCTGATTGCCGAACCCGGCGCGCCCTGAAAGAATCAGCGGCCTTTCAAACCGTGCGTCGCGGTGGGCTCGGAGCAAGCGATGGAACTGCACATTGTCATCAAAGGCCGCAAGGACTTGGCGAACCAGCTCTACGACCAATTGCGTGACAACATCGAGTCAGGTCGGCTCGCCGCCGGTGTGCAGTTACCGCCCAGCCGTTTGTTGGCCGTACAACTGGGTGTATCACGCAAAACCATCTCCGACGCTTATTCGCGACTGACCTACGAGAACTTTCTGGTCGGCAAAAGGGGCAGCGGCACCTTCGTCAACAGCCTGGCGACCGCCCAGTCTCGCCAGCAGGAGACCTGCGATCTGGCCAGTGCGGCAGTCCTGGAGAAATGGCAGAACCTGGAGCTGGGCCTGCGTCACCCAGTTGG
This sequence comes from Pseudomonas sp. ICMP 561, assembly GCF_002699985.1. Classification (GTDB taxonomy): domain Bacteria; phylum Pseudomonadota; class Gammaproteobacteria; order Pseudomonadales; family Pseudomonadaceae; genus Aquipseudomonas; species Aquipseudomonas quasicaspiana. The sequence continues at coordinate 9,603 of NZ_LKBT01000027.1, forward strand.
TGAAGAAACCCGACGCGGCGACTTCATTGGCGGCGCGGTCAGCCACAGTCATTTTCCCGCTGGTGAATGGCGACGTTGTATTCAGCATGCCTTGCGGCAACTGGCCAAAACACCCGGCCTGTACAGCCAACCACAAGGACTGGAGGTTCTGCGCAAGGCCATTGCCGGGCACATCGCTTTCGCCCGGGGCGTGCGCTGCATGGCGGACGACATTGTTGTGTGTAACGGCGCGCAACAGGCGCTGGACCTTATTTCCCGGGTCCTGACCGAACCCGGTTGTTGCGTTGCCATGGAGGATCCAGGTTATAGACCGGCCCGTCTATTATTCTCTGCCCAAGGCGCAAGGGTGGTTGGCGTACCGGTAGATGCAGAAGGCATGCAGGTGGATGCGATCCCGGATGACGCACGCTTTATCTACGTCACGCCCTCGCATCAGATGCCGTTGGGCATGCCCATGAGCATGTCCCGTCGTCAGGCGTTGCTGGATAAGGCGCGGCGTATCGGCGCGATCATTATTGAGGACGACTACGACAGCGAATTCCGCTACGAGGGCCAGCCCACCGATTCATTACAAAGCATGGACCGTCACGGCATCGTCGCCTATGTCGGGACGTTCTCGAAGACTCTGCTGCCGGAGCTGCGGCTGGGTTACGCCGTATTACCCAGCGCCATTCATGCAGCCGTGATCAAGGCCCGGCAATTGACCGACTGGCACACCAGCACGCTGAATCAATGGGCGCTGGCCAAGTTTATCGACGACGGTTTACTGCAAAAACATATTCGTCGCTGCCACGGGGTCTATGTCGGGCGTCGGCAACGTATTCTTGAGCGTCTCACGACTGATCTCGCGCCATGGTTTGAAGCCATTCCGGCCACGGCAGGCTTTCACATGGCGCTCTGGTGCAAGGTGCCACTGGATGTCGAGCGGCTCATCAACCAGGCTCGCCAGCATGACGTCGGCATCTATTCACTGGCGCCGTATTACCAGTCGACGCCAGATCGAACCGGAATCTATCTGGGCTTTGGTGCCATCGAAACCCTGGACATCGACCCGGCGCTGGACCGGTTGCGGGATTTGCTGCAGACGTTTTGAGTGTTGGCAAAGATGCGTGGCGATGCGCTACTCTCGGGAGACGCACGCGCTGTTATGCTCTTACCGAACATGAGACGGTATTTGAACCTGAGTGTTTTTCTGCAGGAGCGCATGAGCACCGCGAGTCCGCGATGGCTTTGGCGCGATACAGCGCGGCGTCGTGGACACGGAGCCGTTCCAACCGGCTGATCAAAACTTCTGAAGAGATCAACACCCCATGAACCCACAACCACAAGCGCCCTACTTCTGGCGTGACGAGCAGTTGCCTTTCATCGAGGCGCGTTCGGTGGGCGATGGGCGCAAGCTGTGTTATGCCAAGCATTCCCATGAAGTGTTTTCCATCGGGGCGATCACCGCCGGGCAAAGCACATACCTGCACGAGAAAAGCCGCCAGCACGTGGGCGCGGGCACGGTGGTGCTGATGAATCCTGGCGACGTTCATGCCTGCAATCCCATTGCCGATCAGCATTGGTCATACCTGATGTTGTACGTCGATACCCAATGGCTCACCGGCCTGCAACATGAACTGGGTCTGGATGGAAACCATGATTTCCAGCCAATTGCACAAACCCACAGCACTTCGCCAGGCCTGTTCAGGGGCCTGAATAACCTCTATGCCACGCTGATCGACGATCAGGCTGAGGTTCTGCACAAGCAATGCACCGCCATCGCGTTCTTCAGCCAGATGCAGCAAACCCTAGGCAGCCTCTCTATTCGCCCGGAGCTGGCAACGCAGCGGGTCGAACGTGCGGCGCAGTACATCAATGACAACTTCAAACAGCCCATTACGCTTGACGACATGTGTAACGCAGCCAGTTTGTCCGGTTCGTACCTGATCCGCGCCTTCGAGCAGCGTTACCACATGACGCCCCACGCGTACCTGATCAACCGCCGCATCCAGCACGCTCGCACGCAACTCAAAAACGGCAGCCTGATTGCTGACGTGGCTCACGAGCTCGGCTTTGCCGACCAGGCGCACTTCCAGCGGGCATTCAAGAAGCATCTGGCCGCGACGCCAGGGCAATATCGCCTGCAATAACCGATCAGTACGCCAGCAGGTAAACCGCGCAGCCCACCAGCAACAGCGCCATGCTGCGGTTGAAAACCCGGATGCCCAGCGCGCTTTTCAAGTACTGACGCAAGAAGGTCCCGGCAAACGCCCAGCACGCCAAAGACAAATAGCAGATCACGAAATAGATCGCCGCGAACTGCCAGATCAGCCGCGTTTCGCCACTGGCAACGAAGGCTCCCATCCCGGCAATACACGCCAGCCACGCCTTGGGATTCAGCCACTGCATCACCGCCCCCACCAGCATCGACGGCTTGTCACCTTCACGCTCTACATCCAGCTGCCCGTTATCCAGCGCCAGCTTCCAGGCCATATACAGTAGAAACGCCACCCCGGCCCACTTGATTGCCAGGGTCAGAAAAGGCAAATGCAGCAGCGTTTCATGCAGGCCGAAACCGATCAGGATCAACAGCAGCGTGAACCCCAGCGTAGCACCGGAGACATGCAGCAGCGCCGCACCAAGGCCGTAACGAGCGCCCGAACTCAATGCCACGATATTCACCGGCCCCGGGGTGATTGAAGACGCCAGCGCAAAGGCTGCCATGGACACCAACACACTCATTTGAATACCTTCAACTTGATCTGAAATGACGTGATCAAGGTAAGGATCGGTCTCGACGGCGTATTGAATAAAATCACCCACTGCGCGGTGCCCACTGACTCTCGCGGCAGGAATCAGGCAGAATGAGCCGCATTGGACAGGCGGCCAATTCAGCCAGCCGTCAGGTGCCTTCATTTGCAGAGCGCAACCCATGAACAGTTTTGAAGAATCGATCATCGCCGCAGCTCAGGACGCGACGCCCAACAACACAGAAGCAGAGCGCGAACAAGCCAAAGCGGCGGCCATTGAAGCCGTCGCTCAGATCATGCAAACCACGACGGGCCTGCAACGTACTCTGGCACTGGCTGCACTGTTGGACTCCTATTCCGAGTCCGATCTGGAAGACGAATAAAAAGCACGCGACAAATGCTGCAAAATTGCGCAATATATCAATTAGCCATCTTTCTACTTTGATGGTTGACCTTGACCTGGACGTCAATGCCATTCGGCCCCTGACTTCCGGAGTCCATGTTGAAAATCGAAGACCTGAAAAACATCCAGAGCGATCTGCAGACTACTGCCAACGATCTCGAAGGTGTGTCCCAGCACTTATCCGGGCATTTGCTGTATATGCAGCACTCCGTTCACGCCCGGGATGCAAACGAAGTTGGCCAACAGATCGACAAGCTGCAAGCGTCGGTAGAAGACTTGCGCGACGTCGCCCAGCGCCTCGATTGCTGATTCAGTCTTTGGCCTGTGATAACGGCCGGGCAACATCCTCCAGCGACTTGCGCTCCGCCGCGACGCCCCAGACAGCCTGCACCCCCGCGGCAATCAGCATCAGCGCTGCGCCAATCAGGTAGCCGATCAACACGTTACTGCGGTCCTGAGTCTGAATCAGCTCACCGAACAGCGTCGGCCCGATGATCCCGCCCAGGCCGGTGCCGAACGCGTAAAAAACCGCGATCGCCAAGGCGCGAATCTCCAATGGGAAGGTTTCCGCCACGGTCAGATACGCCGAGCTCGCCGCCGCCGAAGCGAAAAAGAAAATCACCATCCAGGCCACCGCTTGCTGAGTGACGTCGAGCAAACCCTGCTGGAACAGATAGCCGCTGATGGCCAGTAACACACCAGACACTGCGTAAGTCAGGCTGATCATCACTCGCCGGCCTATCACATCGAACAGCCGCCCCAGCAACAACGGACCGCAGAAATTACCCAACGCGAGCGGCAATACGTACCAGCCGACTTGCTCGGCGGGCACGTTGTAGAAATCGGTGAGCACCAGCGCGTAGGTGAAAAAGATCGCGTTATAGAAAAACGCCTGAGCGGTGAGCAACGTCATGCCCACCAGGGCTCGCTGGCGGAAGCTGACAAACAGGGTGTGGAAGATTTCCCTGATGGGCGTGTGATCCCGGGCATGCAGACGCAAGGGCTTACCGGTTAACGGCGCAAGTTCATGGCCTTGATCCCGAAGCCGGTTCTCGATCTGCTCAACAATGCGTGTCGCCTCTGCGGTTTGCCCGTGAATCAATAGCCAGCGCGGGCTTTCCGGCAACCACAGGCGCATGAACAAAATCAGCAGACCCAATGCCGCGCCTATCCCGAAACAGAGTCGCCAACCGAGGTCGCCGCCAACCCACTGCGGATCCAGCAATATGATCGAGCCACCCGCGCCCAACGCTGCACCAAGCCAGAACGTGCCGTTGATGGTCAGATCGACCCAGCCCCGATAGCGAGCCGGGGTGAATTCCTGGATCGTCGAATTGATTGCGGTGTACTCCCCGCCAATCCCCATCCCCGTAAGAAAACGGAACAGCAGGAAGCTGCCCAGACTGAATGAGAACGCAGTTGCCGCCGTGGCACCGACATACAGCAGCAAGGTAATGAAGAACAGTTTGCGTCGCCCCAGACGGTCCGTCAGCCAGCCGAACAACAGCGCGCCCAGTACCGCCCCGGCAATGTACACAGCCCCTGCCAGTCCGATGTCGCTGTTGGACATCTGCAGCGCCGGACTGCTTTTCAGCGCGCCGGACACCGAACCTGCCAGGGTCACTTCAAGACCGTCGAGCAGCCAGGTGATGCCGAGGGCGAACACCAGAAGGGTATGAAACCGGCCCCAAGGCAAACGATCCAGCCGTGCCGGGAGATCGGTCTCGAAGATCTGTCCAGAATCAGGGGGAGTCTTCAAGGTTGCTTCATCCTTGTAGGACCGGCTTCAGCCGGGAGAGCTGCCTGTCAGACGACACAGATGTGGTGACTGCACCGGCCAATTCCCGGCTAAAGCCGGTCCCACGTCCATACCGCCTTAAGCCAACAGACACTCTGTTGGGGCAGGCAGTTCGGCGAAGTTCAGCCCTTTCAATTCACCCAGAACCACATCAACGTCAGATTCGCGGCCGAGATCAAGCCGAACAGGCCCCACGCCGCAATCTTCACCAAACGACTATTGACGAAAGGCCCCATCAATTGCCGGTCACTGGTAAAGCGGATCAGCGGCCACAGGGCGAACGGAAGTTGCAGGCTGAGCACAACCTGGCTGAGCACCAGCATCTTGCCCACGGCGCCGTCGCCCAGCCAGATCACCCCGGCCAGCGCCGGGATCAAAGCCAGACCGCGGGTAATCAAGCGACGCTGCCAGCACGGAATCTTCGCCTGCAGAAAGCCTTCGAGCACGACTTGCCCGGCGATGGTGCCGGTGAACGTCGAGCTCTGCCCCGCCGCCAACAATGCAATGCCAAACAAAACGCTGGCCACCGCACCGCCCACCAGAGGATCCAGCAGGTGGTAAGCGTCCTGAATTTCCACCACATCGGTGTGCCCGCTCTTGTGGAACGCGGCCGCTGCGAGAATCAGGATCGCGGCGTTGATCAAAAGCGCCAGGCTCAAGGACGCAATGGTGTCCAGCCGCGCGAATTTGATTGCGCTGGCTTTGCTGGCGTTATCGTCACCGTTGACCCTTGTCTGCACCAGTGACGAATGCAGGTAAAGGTTATGAGGCATGACCGTCGCGCCGAGAATACCGATGGCCAGGTACAGCGGCTCCTGATTGCTCAGTACGTCCCACGTGGGCTTCAGGCCTGCGGCGACGTCTGGCCAGAACGGTTTGATCAGCACCAGTTCTACCGTGAAGCACGCCCCGATCGTGGCGATCAAGCCCAGGACGATGGCTTCCAGTCGGCGGAAATTGGCACCTTGCAGCGCCAGCACGATCACGGTGTCGAAAGCAGTGAGTACGACGCCGGTCGTAATCGACACACCTAACAGGAGATGAAACGCCAGCGCCGCGCCCAACACTTCAGCCAGGTCAGTGGCGAGAATCGACAGCTCGGCCAGCAGCCACTGCCCTTTGGCGACCCCTGGGCTGTAACGCGAAGCGGATAACTGCGCCAGGTCTCGACCGGTGGCGATGCCCAATCGCGAGCATAGATTCTGCAAGACCATGCCGGACAGACTCGCCAGCACTACCACGAACAACAGCGCATAACCGAAACGCGACCCCGCTTCGATGGCTGTAGCCCAATTGCCGGGATCCATGTAGCCAATGGAAACCAGCAGGCCAGGGCCAAGGAACAGCAGCAGCTTGCGCGCCAGGGAGGCATTGGCCGGAATGGCAACGCTGTCAGTGACAGCCGATGGGCAAAACGGAGCGGTGGCAGTAGTGGGCAGTTTGAACTTCACAAGGAACCAGACTGGAAGCGGAGCGGAAATCCAATATTAAAGATTCGTGACACATCTTGATACAGCCGACCCGGTAGATCAGGTGCACAGCGTTATCGTTCTTCGCGGGCAATCTCCCATATGAGATTGCGCTCTTCCGTAGGACCGGCTTTAGCCGGGAGGGCGTCGGGAGATTCACCAAATCTTCTTCGCCAGAAATACCGCCCTCCCGGCTAAAGCCGGTCCTACGGGTTCTGTGGGAGCCGGGCTTGCCCGCGATAATCTGTAAACCCAATCGCAGGCCCACTGGTTCTGCGTTCTAACTAGTAGTTCTGTGATGATCTGCAAAGCCTTTATCCAAGCTGATAACTTCTAGAAATAAGTCTCAAAAACCAAAAAACTAAATTTTTCAGCAACTTTCCACCAAATAAAATCCAAACCAAGCCAAAACCAACAAACATTACAAATTGTAAAACCGCTACCATAATCCATCAAAAATAAATGGAAGCCTGCGTATGTCCTCCCCCACTATCGCCAGCTCTTCGGCGGGCGATGCGAATGTCGACGGTCCCGATCCGGTCCGGGCCGCTCAGATCTCAGCTCGAATAGACCGTCTGCCTGCCGTCGCCACCGTCTGGAAACTGGTAGCGCTGCTGTCTATCGGTGGTTTTTTCGAGCTTTATGATCTGTTCCAGACGGCTTACATCAGCCCAGGCCTGCTTCGAGACGGTATTTTCGCCACGGGTGCCCAAGGTGTTTTTGGCTTCTCTGACCAGGCCGCATTTGCCTCGGCAACTTTTCTCGGTCTGTTTCTGGGTGCCAGCCTGCTGAGCCCCATCGCTGACCGATTTGGTCGTCGGGCGATTTTTACCTTCGCGTTGATCTGGTACACCATCGCTACCGTATTGATGGGCATTCAGACCGATGCGCTGGGCATTATCTGCATGCGGTTTCTGGTGGGGATTGGACTGGGGATCGAACTGGTTACCATCGACGCTTACCTGTCGGAGCTGGTGCCCAAACGCATGCGCAGCTCGGCGTTCGCATTTGCCTTCTTTATCCAGTTTCTATCGGTGCCCGCTGTGGCGCTGATGTCATGGTGGCTGGTGCCGCAAGCGCCGTTCGGCATTTCCGGCTGGCGCTGGGTCGTGCTCGCCAGCGCGGTGTTTGCGTTGTTTATCTGGTGGCTGCGCTCACGTTTGCCAGAGTCGCCGCGCTGGCTGGCACAACACGGGCGCTTTGACGAAGCCGAACGCATCATGGATGACATCGAAGCACGCTGTGAACGCGACCATGGCAAGCCACTGGACGTCCCGGAACCGGAAGTGGTTGCCGTCTCGGGCAAAGGCCGCTTCGCCGACATCTGGCAGCCGCCTTATCGTCGTCGCGCGTTGATGCTGATCGTGTTCCATGTCTTCCAGGCCATCGGTTTTTTCGGCTTCGGCAACTGGTTACCGGCGTTACTGTCCGGTCAGGGCGTCAGCGTCACTCATAGTCTGGGTTACGCATTCATCATCACCCTCGCCTATCCGCTGGGCCCACTGCTGTTTGTCAGGTTCGCCAACCGTTTCGAAAACAAATGGCAGATCGTCGGTTCAGCATTGGGATCGATGATTTTCGGCACCCTGTTCGCCTTTCAGACTTCAGCGGTAGGGTTGGTCTTTTGCGGGGTGATGATCACCTTCTGCAATGCATGGCTGAGCTTCAGCTATCACTCGTATCAAGGGGAATTGTTTCCCACCAACATCCGTGCCCGCGCCGTAGGTTTCTGCTATTCATTCAGCCGTCTGTCGACAGTATTCAGCAGCTTGTTGATCGGTTTCTTTCTCGATCAATTCGGCACGCCGGGGGTTCTGGCGTTCATCGTCAGCAGCATGTTGATTGTGATCATTACCATTGGCAGGTTCGGACCGAAAACCCGCAATCTGGCGCTGGAGAACATTGCACACCAATGATTCCCGAGGCCACAGGGTGCGCCCATTGCAGGCGCACCGGGCCGGCGTGTCGATCAGACAACGCCGGCCAGGGTCTTCAACTTTGCAGCCATTCCACGTTAGTAATACCGAAGTGTTCCGCGTAAGGCTTGGAAACGCGAGGGACTTTTTCGGTTCGATATTTGGGGATACGTGCAATCCCTGCATCAACACTGGCATGATGCCATGCTTCGGAATTATCCATGTGCTCAGCACTGATGTAGAAAGACTTGAACGCGCCGTTTAGCAAATAATCGATTCTGTAATGTTTGTACTGTGACATCCAGGCAGCGCCTCCTTGTTGGTTTGCTTAGTGCAATAGAGGACCTCCCGACTTTCCAAAAAATTCACTCTTTTTTCACAAATCGCGACCAATAACAGTTCGTCCGGCTTTACACCATTTGATGCGCTCATGCGCTTGATCTGGCGCAAAAAAAGTGATTAGCGAATACCCAGACGCTTGGCCAATCGGCTCAAGTTCGCGCGATCAATACCCATTTCCCGGGCCACTTGAGCCCATTTTCCGTCGTGGCGTAACAGTGCCAGTTCAATCAAGTATTTCTGATAAGCGTCCATCGCCACTTTCAATGTAGCCCCGGTCTGCGGGAGTGAAGGCATATCTTCTTGTAGATTTGTGCTCACACTAACGGCTTCGTTTTCCAGCCCCAGAGCTTGCGCTTCCAGGGTGAGAATACGCGGTCGCCCGGCACTCGACGAAAGCGACTTCAGCACTGCACGACTGATTAAATGCTCCAGCTCCCGCACGTTACCTGGCCAGTGATACCCCAGCAGCAGCCTCTGCGCCTCAGTGCCGAGACGCAAGCTGCGCAGGCCCATACGGGCACGGTTTTCTTCAAGGAAGTAACCCGCCAGCAACAGGACATCGCGACCACGCTCGCGCAATGGCGGAACCAATAGTGGATAGACGCTCAACCGATGGTACAGGTCGGCTCGAAAGCGACCGGCGCGCACTTCTTCGGCAAGATCACGATTAGTGGCGGCGATGATCCGCACATCCACATGATGCTCCTGATCAGAACCAACCCGCTGCACCTGCCCGCTCTGCAATACACGCAGCAACTTGGATTGCACAGACAACGGCAACTCGCCGACTTCATCGAGAAAGATAGTACCGTTATCGGCCAGTTCAAACTTGCCGCTGCGCCCGCTTACTGCCCCGGAAAACGCCCCTTTGACATGGCCGAAGAGTTCGCTCTCCACCAACGTTTCCGGTAGCGCCGCACAGTTAAGGCTGATGAGCGGTTTGTGCGCACGAGGCGAACCCAGATGTATGGCTTCAGCGACCAGTTCCTTGCCGACGCCGGTCTCGCCCGTGATCAACACCGACAATGGGCTATTGCCCACTAACTGAATTTCCTGGAGCAGTCGCTTGTGGACCCCGCTCTGGCCAATCAACTCGCGAGGCCCGCGCCCACCGGCGGCACGTTTATACACCTCAGCCAGTTGCCGTTGGTCTTCGAATCCTTTTGCCAACTGGTTGATTCGTTCACTGGCGATCACCGTCGCGGCGGCCAGGCTGGCGAAGGCTTCGAGATTATCCAGGTCAACCTGAGCGAAACTCGACGACTCCAGAGAATCGAGGGTAATCAGCCCCCATGGCTTACCCTGAAAATAAAGCGGGCACCCCAGGCAATCGTGAACCTCGAGCTGGCCATCATGGCCATCGACCAATCCGTCATAGGGGTCGGGCAAGCCGCAGTCCATGGAGAAACGCGTCGGTCCGGGGTTTTCCAGCAGGATCTTCAGCCGTGGATGCTCCTGGACCCTAAAGCGCCGTCCAAGGGTGTCTGCACTCAGGCCTTCAACTGCCAGAGGGATCAATACATCGTCTTCAAATTTGAGCAAGGCCACCGCATCGCATGGCAAGAGTTCGCGCAATGCACTCAACAGGCGGCGGTAGCGCTCCTCGTCGGGCAGCTCACGGCTCAGGTCTGCCACCAGCGGCACAAGGGCACGCAACAGCGGATTGCTCATCATGACGGCGTTCCATCGGCTGAAAACGTGGTCATTATGACTCGCAGTTTTGCGGAATAGACAGCTGCCATCAGGTTTCTGTCGAACAAATGCAATCCTTTGAATTGGAATACACCTTTTTGTAGGAGCTGCCGAAGGCTGCGAAGCATCTTGTCCTGACACACCGCAATCGCAGCCTTCGGCAGCTCCTACAGAAACCGAGCGACTCGACGATACGTTGCGACGCCTTACAGAAACAGTGGACTGCTATCAGGAGCGAGCGGCCGGTCTTTTGAAATCCACCAAGTTGTAAGCTTGATGAAACACCTGCCTTATCTATCAAGCATTACAAACTCAGGGTAGTTTCTGACGCCAGCCCACTGGCGATATAAACACACCTGTTTAGTTTTATTGAGGTGGCGAAATCGCTCTTCCGTTTCATAGTGCGCTCACCCCCGGCAGGAGTGCACCGACATGGCCAGAATTCAGGGAAGAGTTCAACAAACGACTCCCCAAACTTTCCTCCCCTTAGTTGTCGATCTCGACGGCACGTTATTGCAGTCCGACTTGTTGATGGAAACCGCGATGACATTCGTTCGAAGTCATCCGCTACAAATCTATAAACTGTTTGGATGGTTGTTAAAGGGTAAAGCGGCGCTTAAAGAAGGTTTGGCGCTCAATACCCAGATTGACGTAACGGTATTGCCCTACGACCCGCAAGTGATCGAGCTGATCGAAACCGAGCGGGCTGCCGGGCGGATGATCGTCCTGGCCACTGCCAGCCACGACAGCCTGGCAAAACGCATCGCCGAACACTTGCAGTTGTTCGATCTGGTGGTTGCCTCCAATGCCGACCGCAACCTGTCAGCTCACACCAAGCGTGACCTGTTAGTTGGCCATTACGGTCAGAACGGTTTCGATTACCTCGGCAACTCCATGGACGATCTGCCCATCTGGGATGCAGCCCGCGAAGCCATCGTGGTCAATCCTTTATCGGGGGTGGAGAAAAAAGCCAAGGCGCAAGGCAACGTCAAAAACGTCATCCATTCCAATACCTCAAGCCTGCGCGACTGGCGCAAAGCGTTGCGTATGCACCAGTGGATGAAGAACGCGCTGATCTTTGTTCCCCTGCTCGCGGCGCATCAGTTTGGCAGAGCAGACCTTCTTCTGAACGGCGTACTGGCCTTTCTGTTCTTCGGCCTTTGCGCCTCCAGCGTTTACGTGCTCAATGACCTGCTGGACCTGGCTGACGACCGTCATCATCAGAGCAAACGCAAGCGCCCGTTCGCCAGCGGCAAGCTGTCGATCAAGTCCGGGTTGATCATTGTTCCCGTGTTGTTGATCGGCGCATTTGTCGGGTCCGGCCTGCTATTGCCCTGGCAGTTCTCGGCCGTCCTGGCAGCCTATTACGGGTTGACCCTGGCCTACTCGCTGAGCCTGAAGCGGCAGATGGTGCTGGACGTGATCGTCCTGGCGATGCTCTACACCGCCCGCATCCTCGCCGGCGCTGCCGCCTTCAGCCTGCCCCTGACCTTCTGGATCCTGGCTTTCTCGATGTTCATGTTCCTCAGCCTCGCGCTGGTCAAGCGCTATGCCGAGTTGCGCGAAGCCCGGGCCAAGGACCTGATGGACAAGGCGCGGGGCCGCGGTTACTACCCCGGTGACCTGGACATGATCGCCGCACTGGGTGCGTCCTCCGGCCATCTGGCAGTAATGGTTCTGGCGCTCTACATCCACGAAGGCTCAACGGTCGCGATGTACGGCCACCCCCATGTGATCTGGCTGACCTGCCCGTTGCTGCTGTTCTGGATCACCCGGGTCTGGATGCTCACCCATCGCGGCCTGATGAACGATGACCCGGTGGTGTTTGCGATTCGCGACCGCATGAGTCAGGTGATCGGCGCCCTCTTCGTCCTTGTGTTCTGGATTGCCGCATGACTGAACCCTTGTATTCCTGGGGCCGCTACCCGCAAACGGCGCAACACGGACATGCCTGCCCATGGATCGACGGCCTCACTGACCACATGCGCAACGTCATTGAACGGCACCAGACCAGCCTGCCTTACGGTAACGGGCGCAGCTATGGTGACAGTTGCCTGGCAGCCAGTGATCAAGTGCTGCACATGCGCGCGCTGGACCGGTTCATTCGTGCCGACTGGAACACCGGCACAATCCGCGTGGAAGCAGGCGTCACCCTGGCCGAGATCCTCGCTGCGGCAATCCCTAATGGCTGGTTTTTGCCCGTGACGCCAGGCACTCAGTTCGCCACGGTTGGCGGTGCCATCGCCAATGACGTGCACGGCAAGAACCATCATCTGCGTGGCACCTTCGGCAACCACGTCTTGCGCTTCGGTCTGCTGCGCCACGGCGAGACGGCGCGAATATGTTCGCCGGTGGAAAATACCGAACTGTTCGCCGCCAGTATTGGCGGTCTGGGACTAACCGGCGTGATCAACTGGGCCGACCTGCAACTGATGCGCATACGGTCCAGCCAGATCGACAGCACGGTGGTGCGCTTTGCCAACCTGGCCGAATTTTTCAGCCTTAGCGCCGAACTGGATCACCAACACGAATACAGCGTGGCGTGGGTCGACTGCCTGGCCAAAGGTGCCGATACCGGCCGAGGCGTGTTCATTGTCGGTGATCATGCGCACTACGGCTCGCTTGAGGTCGAGCGCGGCAGCCGCCTGAAAATGCCCCTGACACCGCCCGTATCGCTGATCAATAACGTGTCGCTTCGGGCGTTCAACTCGCTTTACTGGCGTGCGCATCCAGGCAAGCGCACCGCAAAACGCAGCGCCTATGAGCCATTCTTTTACCCGCTGGATCGCATCCTGCACTGGAACCGCATTTACGGCCGCCAGGGTTTTCAGCAGTACCAATGCGTGATTCCCGACACCAGCGCCGAAGCCGCGATGGCCGAGCTGCTCGGGGCTATCGCTGAATCAGGTCAGGGGTCTTTTCTCGCAGTGCTCAAGCGCTGCGGCGATATCTCCTCGCCCGGCCTGCTGTCGTTTCCCCTGCCCGGCACCTCGCTGGCGCTGGACTTCCCCAACAGCAGTGATTTGCAGCACGTCCTGTTCCCGCGTCTGGACGCCATTGTCCGGGCCGCGGGCGGTCGCCTTTATCCGGCCAAGGACGCGCATATGAGCGGCAGTGATTTCCGCCAGGCCTACCCCGCCTGGGAGCAACTGGAAGCACTGCGCGATCCCTCCCTGATGTCGCGCTTCTGGAAACGAGTGATTTTATGAAACGAGGCTTCTTATGAAACGAGTGTTGATCATCGGCGCTACCTCGGCCATCGCCACCGCCTGCGCGCGACTGTGGGCCAGTGAAGGCAGCGAGTTCTTTCTGGTGGCACGTAACGGCGACAAGCTGGAACAGACCGCCGCCGACCTCAAGGGTCGTGGCGCCAGAGCGATCAGCCTGCACGAGATGGACGCGACGGATATCGCGGCCCATCCAGCGATGTTGCACAGTTGTTTGCTGGCGCTGGGGCAAATTGATGTCGCATTGATCGCCCACGGCACCCTGCCCGATCAAAAGGTCTGCGAGCAGGATGTCCGTGTCGCGTTGCAGGAGTTCGCCAATAACGGTACCTCGGTCATCGCCTTGCTGACCTTGCTGGCCAATCAGTTCGAAACCCAGCGATGCGGCAGTCTGGCCGTCATCTCGTCGGTCGCAGGTGATCGCGGCCGGCCTTCCAATTACCTGTACGGTTCGGCCAAGGCAGCCGTGTCCACGTTCAGCGAAGGTTTGCAGGCCCGCCTGTTCAAGGTCGGCGTGCACGTCTTGACCATCAAGCCGGGATTTGTCGATACGCCCATGACCCAGGGCCTGTCGCTGCCCGCAGCACTCCTGGCGCAGCCGCAACAGGTGGCGGAGCGCATCGTCTCCGGGATCGCCCGCAAGGCACCGACCCTTTATACGCCAGGCTTCTGGGCACTGATCATGTTGGTCATTCGCTCGATCCCGCAGCCGTTGTTCAAGAGGCTGAACCTGTGAACGAAGCGCTGTTGCTCTCGGGCTGGCGTTATCGCGCGGTGGTGCTTTCGGTGGTGTTTTCCGCGCTGGGTTACCTGGGGTTTTCCCTGTGGGGCGGCTGGGAAGCGGTCAGCAAGGCGGTGGGCGAAATGGGTTTGATCGGCATTGCCATCGCGTTGCTGATGTCCGTCGCCAACTATGGCCTGCGCTTTTTGCGCTGGCAGACCTACCTGAACGTACTCGGCCATCCTGTTCCGTGGCGGCCCAGCCTGAAAATTTATCTGGCAGGCTTTGCCCTGACGACCACACCGGGCAAAGCCGGTGAAGCGCTGCGCGGCGTATTGCTCAAACGTTGGGGCGTGCCCTGGCCGCAAAGCTTCGCGGCTTTTTTCAGTGAGCGTTTGTCGGACCTGTTTGCGGTGGTGCTGCTGACCCTGTTTGGTCTGTCGCTGTACCCGGACTCACGCCCCATGATTGTGGTGGGAATGGTGCTCGTGGGGATCGGCTTGCTGGTGCTTTCCCAGCGTCGTCTGCTGGAAAGAATCGCTGCCGCGATCCCCGCGGGAGGCGGAAAACTGCTCGGTCTTGGTCGCCATCTGCTCGACGTGCTGCTGGCGGCGCAGCGCTGCCATCGCCTGGACCTGCTGCTTGGCGTGACGTCCATTAGCGTCGTGGCCTGGAGCGCTGAAGCGCTGGCGTTTCACTGGATCCTCAACTGGATGGGTGCCGACATCGAGCTGACCTTCGCGGTGTTCGTTTATGCACTGGCCATGCTCGCCGGGGCGATCAGTTTCATGCCCGGCGGACTGGGCGGTGCCGAAGCAGTGATGGTCGGCCTGCTGGTCTGGAAAGGCATGTCCAGCGCAGACGCGATTGCCGCCACCGTGCTGATCCGCCTCGCGACCTTATGGTTTGCCGTAGCTATTGGTGCCGTGATGCTGCTGCAGCTAAAGGAGGCCAATGCGCAGGACCGCACCTCAATCGAACAACCAACCCCGGATTAGCAGAGGAGCTACTCGATGGTTCAGGGAAGTCAACGTCAGTCTTCGAATGCAGTTGCGTTGTTATTGCTCTGTGGGGCTATAGCTGCCAGTTTTTTTGCCTCAAGCGGTCCGATCCAGTGGATGGACAACGGCGTATTTCTCGCCGAAGCTTCTCAGGGGCATTACTTCAGCCAGTCCCTCGGACCGCTGGATCATCCGTTCTACCAGTTCATCAACACCCTGGTATTCGATCTGTTCGGGCCTCACGTGCTGAGCCTGCTCAACTCCATTCTGCTGCTGCCGCTGGCGTGGATCATTTACTCGCTGGCAATGAATGTGGGTGCCAGTCAGCGTCAGGCCCTATTGGCAGCCACAGCAACCATTCTGACCCACGGGGTTTTCTGGGTATCGACCAAGGCTGAGGTCTACATCCTCCATTCGCTGTTCGTGTTGCTGGCCTATCAGGTTCATCTGAATCAGAAGTCACGGTTTGGTGACCTCGGCAAATTGCTGATCATCGGCCTGCTGACCGGCCTCGGCGCGGCTGTCCATCAACTGACTTTCGTGGTTCTGCTGCCCCTCTACTTGCAGTTGCTCTATCAGCACAAGCTGCGCACCTGGGTAACCATTCCGGGTTTCATCCTCGGTTTTTCAGTAGCGTTCCCGGCGATTACCCACGACCTGCAATCGGGCATGAGCCTGATCGACATTGCCCATCGCTACCTGACGGGCTCTTCAGTACGTGCGCAAACGCCCAACTGGGAAGGCAGCCTGTTCCGCTTCGATGACATGTGGCACGAAAAGAATTCGGTGTTCATTCTGCTGTTATCGCTGATAGGCCCTCAGTTGCTGGGGCTGATTCTGTTTCCCAGGGACAACCACCTGCGTCTGCTGTGGTGTGCAGCAGCGCTGAATCTTGTTTTCGCCGTGTCTTACAACGTCACCGATCGTTTCACGTTTTTTCTGCCTGGCGTAGCGCTGCTGTGCATCCTTGGCGTGATAAGGCTAAGCCACCTGCTGTCGACCGATTGCAGTCGGCAACCGGCGCTGCACCTCTCAGTGCTCAGCTCGCCGTTCGCTATTTTGCTGGTTTACTCGCTGTACGCGACGGGCATTATCCGTTTGCCGGTGCACAGTGAATCGCTCCCGTTCCGTGACGACATCCACTACTTCATGGCGCCCTATCTGCCGGATCGTTCGGCTGAACAGTTCGTTGGCGCGTATGAAAAGACTGCCCCGCAGGGTGCCCTGATCATCGCCGACTGGACCCCCATGGGCGCCCTTCGCTCGGCTCAGGCCAGCGGCGCATTGCAAGGCCGTACGCTGGAAATGTGTGAGGAAGTGAAGGACATCAATGTGTTCCTCACGGGCCACGGCGCATTCCTCACCCGAATGAGCTACTGCGCAATGATCGGTGAGCGCTTCCTGCTGGAAGATGCTGTGGTGGGGTATGCGTTGCAGAGTCGGTGAATATATTAAGTTGGAATGCGATTTTTCATGTGGGAGATTCTATGTTTGCTTGCAATCCCGTAGGACCGGCTTTAGCCGGGAGAGCGGTATTTCTGAAGAAGAATATGTAGTGAATGTCCCAAAGCCCTCCCGGCTAAAGCCGGTCCTACGGAATAGCGCGATCGCCTGTGGGAGCGGTGCTTGCCCGCGAAGAACGATAACGCGGTATGCCTGATACACCGCGATAAGGCTGGATGCGGTCCATGTGAGAATTGCGGTGCTCCTATCGCGGGCAAGCACCGCTCCCACAGGGGAAAGCATTCCATTTTCTGGATCGCGACCATCAAGGCTGCCAGAGCGTCTTGGCACCATCGAGCTTGCGATCCAGGAAGCTCGCCGCGCTGATCAATGCCAGGTGGCTCAAAGCCTGCGGGGTGTTACCCAGATGGTGCCCATGGGTGTCGAACTCTTCGGCGTAGAGTCCCACAGGATTGGCATAGCGCAGCAGTTGCTCAAACTCAAGATGCGCCTGTTCCACACGCCCGGCGCGGGCCAGGCATTCCACGTACCAGAACGAGCACGCGGTAAATGCACCCTCTTCACCCGCCAACCCGTCGTCATGGTCATCGTCGTTGCGATAGCGATAAACCATGCCGTCGCGCACCAGTGTGGCTTCAATAGCATCGAGGGTCGCCAGCCAACGCGGATCGCTGGCCCCGACGAAACGCACCAATGGCATCAGCAACATCGATGCATCCAGGTTGCGGCTGCCTTTGTGTTGCACGAAATGACCGAGGTCGGCGTTCCAGAAGTTATTCCAGATGTCGTCATGAATGGCTTGACGCTCCTTGTCCCAGCGATCGAACGGCGCAGGCAGGGAACGCTTGAACGCCAGACGCAAGGCGCGATCCAGTGCAACCCAGCACATCAATCGGGAATGCAGAAAATGCTGATCGTCACCGCGCATTTCCCAGATCCCGACATCCTTGTCGCGCCAGTGCTCGCAGACATAATCCACCTGCCGGGTCGCATGTTTCCACCCTTCGTAAGAGATCGCTTCGCCATATTTATTGGCCAGGTACACGGCATCCATCAGCTCGCCGTAGATGTCCAACTGAGTCTGTTTGTACGCCTCGTTGCCGATACGTACCGGCAACGCGCCGCCATAGCCCGTGAAATGATCAAGATGCTCTTCAGGCAATTCTTCTCGGCCGTCGAGGCTGTAAAGGATGCCGAGTTTGTTCGACTCCTCGACACAGTCCCCCAGACGACCGCGGACCCAGCGCATGAAGTCGTTGGCTTCATCGGTGTGCCCCACCCGCATGAAGGCGTACACCGTGAAAGAGGCATCACGAATCCAGCTGTAGCGATAATCCCAGTTGCGCTCGCCGCCCGGCGTTTCCGGCAGGCCATACGTCGCCGCAGCCACAATGCCGCCGTGCTTGCGCGAGGTGAGCAGCTTGAGGGCCAGCGCCGAGCGGTTGACCATTTCCTGCCAACGACCGCGGTAAGACGACTGATTACTCCAGCGCCGCCAGAACGCCAGGGTGTCGGTGAAATATTGCTGGCATTGCCCGGCGCTGACCTGAGGATCGTCAATACCGCCGAGAATGAACTCAACGAACTCGCCTTTCTTCAGGGTGAACTCGGCAGTGGCTGCCTGCTCATTGATTTGCATCGGCACATTCGCTGACAGGCGCATGCCCGGCTGATCGGAAGCCTCGAAACAGACGTCTTTGCCATCCAGCTTCGCCAGCGTTTCGGCGCGGCTGTAATCCATTCGTACCCGGCACTGCATGCGAATGGTCGCCGCACCAAAGCGCAGCTCGACGCGGCGTACAACGCGCGGCAAGTCATCGACATTGTCGCCAATCGGCATCAGATCAGTGACTTCCACCACCGCGTCTTCATCGATCCAGCGCGTCTGCAGCACGTTGGTCTCGGGCAGGTAAATCTGCTGACGACGCGCATTGGGAAGATCCGGTGCCAGCTTGAAGATACCGGCTTTGTTGGTGTCCAACAGCGCACTGAAGATCGACGGGCTGTCGAAATCCGGCCAACAACAAAAGTCGATGCTACCCGTATCGGCCACCAATGCGGCGCTACGCATGTCACCGATAATCCCGTGGTTCTCAATTGCGTTTTGCGGTTCTTCCGGGAAGTCAGCCATTGTCTCGAAACTCCGGATACAGGCTCATGCCGCCGTCGATAAACAAGGTGGTGCCATGCACGTAGTCGGACAGGTCCGAAGCGAGCCACACCACTCCGTTGGCTACGTCTTCGGCTTCACCGACCCGGCCATAGGGGATGAGTTTCAGAAGTTTCTCTTCCTTGTCGCCCGCCATGGCGTCTTTGTTGATTGCGGTGCGAATCGCACCGGGTGCAATGCTGTTGACGCGGATGCGTTGCTCCCCCACTTCCTGAGCAATGCTGCGCATCAGCAGATCGACGCCACCTTTGGAAGCTGCGTAATTGGCGTGGCCTGCCCAGGGAATCAACTGGTGCACCGAGCTCATGTGAATGATCTTGCCCATGGCGCGGGACACGTCGGGGCGCATGCCTTGCTTGATGAACTGTCGCAGCGCGGCCCGTGCGCAGAGGAATTGTCCGGTGAGGTTGACGTCGATGACTTTGTTCCAGTCTGCGAGGGTCATGTCGACGATAGACGCATCTTTTTGCAGCCCGGAATTGGCCAGCAAAATGTCGAGGCGGCCGAAGTGTTCGATGGTTTGGGCGAACAGGCGCTCGACGTCGTCTTCCTTCGATACGTCAGCGCCAATGGCGATGGCTTTGCCACCTGCGGCGATGATTTGTTCCGCAAGTTTTTCAGCGGGTTCTGCCTGGGAGTTGTAGTTGACGACGACTGCCGCCCCTGCTGCTGCCAGTGCTTTGGCAGCTCCTGCGCCGAGGCCGGAACTGGCTCCGGTGACCAACGCGACTTGGTGTTCCAGTGAAATATGCATGGATTCGAGCCCTCTTGATCAGCATGTAAAGCTGACCGGTGGGGCTTCGTTGAAGTTCAGTGCGGGAATTGTGTACATATCCGTTATCGCGGTTATGGCTGATATTGGTTGCGCCCTTACGGCGCCTCACTTTTGTGAAGCGCAAAAGTAAGCAAAACGCTCTTGCCCCACCACTCGGCACCTCGCTGTCGCTCGGTGTACCCGCCCGCAGATCCTGAACCGTGGGCCGCCGCAATGGGCCATCCATGGCCCGGTGCGGCTAACCCGGCGTCCTGCCGGGTTGCCCACGGTTCAGAATCTGGGTGCGGCCAGCGTGGTTTAACGGGGCGCCACAGATCAAAATCAACAGCGCGGCGGCCTGACAGCCGACCTGTTTGTGTGGATTGCCGGGCACCTGTAGGAGCTGCCGAAGGCTGCGATGCGGTGTGTCAGATGTCGAATGCGTTGGTTGTGGTGACGTCTCGCGAACAAGTTCGCTCCTACCGGTCCGAGGCGATACCCCCCGTTCTCGCTCTGCTTTTGATCTGCTCTGCTTTTGATTTTGATCTTAAGCGCCCCGTTAAACCACGCTGGCCGAACGCAGATTCTGAACCGTGGGTAACCCGGCAAGGATGCCGGGTTAGCCGCATTGGGCCATGGATGGCCCGTTGCGGCGGCCCACGGTTCAGGATCTGCGGGCGGGTACACCGAGCACCAGCGAGGTGCCGAGTGGTGGGGTAAAGGCCTTTTGGTTACTTTTGGGCCCCAAAAGTGACGCGCTGTAAAAGCGCAACCAATATCAGCAGCAACCGCAATAACGGATATAAACCCAAACCCAACAAGCAGCTTGAGCGTTACAACCTGTAACTGATAGCTTGACCCCACAACGCTAAAAGCCCTCCCGGATCGCCAGCCCAATGAATCGAAACGAACTGCGCAAGGCCGACATCAACCTGATGGTGGTTTTCGAAACCTTGATGCAAGAGCGCAACGTCACTCGCGCGGCCGAAAAACTCTTCCTCGGTCAACCAACGATCAGCGCTGCCCTCAACCGGTTGCGGGCGCTGTTCAATGATCCGCTGTTCATACGCGTCGGCCATCGCATGGAACCCACCGCCAGAGCACAAGAGATCATCCACCACCTGTCGCCCGCGCTGGACGCCATGTCCGTGGCCCTGAGCCTGACCCGCGAGTTTGACCCGGCAAGCAGCGACATGACCTTTCGCATCGGCCTTTCGGATGACGTCGAATACAGCCTGATGCCCGCCTTGCTACGTGCGATTCGTGAAGAAGCACCCGGCGTTGTACTCGTCATCAAACAGGTCAACTACTGGAATATCTCGGAATTGCTCATGTCCGGCGAAGTGACCGTTGGCGTGTGCCTGACGCGAGAGCTGCCGGCCAATGCCAAACGCAAACTGCTGCGCTCGATACAGCCGATGGTGGTA
Source organism: Pseudomonas sp. ICMP 561 (assembly GCF_002699985.1). GTDB lineage: Bacteria > Pseudomonadota > Gammaproteobacteria > Pseudomonadales > Pseudomonadaceae > Aquipseudomonas > Aquipseudomonas quasicaspiana. The sequence goes on from NZ_LKBT01000027.1 coordinate 30,719, forward strand.
CGTGCCGACCAGTCGGCAACGCCCATGACGCTGGACGAGTACTGCTCACGCCCGCATGTGGTGGTGTCGCATGTGGCCAATATCAGCAGCTTCGCGGATGAATGGCTCGATGCTATTGGCCGCAAGCGGCATGCCGTGCTGTCCGTTCCGCAATACAGCACGTTACCCGCGCTGATGGCAGGCACCGATTTGCTGTGCAATCTTCCGGATCATCTGACTCAGGCAATGATCAATACCGGCAGGCTGTATGGCGAACCCCTGCCCTTCATCACGCCTAATCTGGAGCTGTCCATGACCTGGTTGAGCGTCATGGACACCGACCCGGCTGAGCGCTGGCTGCGCAATCGACTGGAAGAATTCATGGGAGACCGCGACAGGGTCTCCCCGATTCTCTGAGAAGGGAAAATCAGCCGAAACGGCCGGTGATGTAGTCTTCAGTCTGGCTTTTCGAAGGCTTGGTGAAGATGGTATCGGTGTCGCCGTGCTCGATCAGTTCACCCATGAACATGAACGCGGTGTAGTCCGAGCAACGTGCCGCCTGCTGCATGTTGTGGGTCACGATGATGACCGTGAACTGCTCTTTGAGTTCAGTAATCAGCTGCTCGATACGGCCAGTGGAAATCGGGTCGAGGGCTGAAGTCGGCTCATCGAGCAACAACACTTGCGGACGAAGCGCGATGGTGCGGGCGATGCACAGACGCTGCTGCTGACCACCGGACAACCCGGTGGCGCTCTTGTTGAGTTTGTCTTTGACTTCATCCCACAACGCCGCGCCACGCAGTGCCTCTTCTACGCGATCTTCCATTTCACGACGCGACAGCTTTTCGTGGTGTTTGATGGCGTAGGAGATGTTGTCGTAGATCGACATCGGGAACGGCACAGGCTTCTGGAACACCATGCCCACGTGGCTGCGCAGGCGGTTCATCGAGTAGCCCGGTGCCAGAATGTTCTCGCCGTTGAGCAGCACTTCACCTTTCGCTTCCTGCTTCGGGTACATCGCGTAGATACGGTTGAACACGCGCAGCAGGGTCGACTTGCCGCAACCCGACGGACCAATGATCGCGGTAATGCGCTTTTCCGGGATGATCATGTCGATGGATTTCAGCGACTTCTGTTCGTTGTAGAAAAACTCCAGACCACGAACTTGAATCTTGGTTTTTTCATTGGCAAGGGAAAGGTTATTCATCAAGACGCCCTATTGCGCAAAAGAATTAAGCGGGAAGCGAGGCTGAGGACCAGCACGAAGAGTGTCATGACCAGAGCGCCAGCCCAGGCCAGAGAGTGCCAATCGTCAAATGGGCTCATGGCGTACTGGAACACCACGACCGGTACGCTGGCCATCGGCTTGAGCAGGTCGCTGCTCCAGAACTGGTTGCCAAATGCGGTGAACAACAGCGGAGCGGTTTCCCCGGTGATACGGGCCAGCGCCAGCAGGACGCCTGTTACCACACCGGCCTTGGCGGCACGCAGTACGATCTGCAGGGTCAGTTTCCATTGCGGCACACCCAGGGCCAGCGCGGCTTCGCGCATGGTTGATGGCTGCAGTTGAAGCATTTCATCAGTGGTGCGAACCACCACAGGGATCACCAACAACGCCAGGGCCAGCGCACCGGCAATCGCCGAGAAGCCCACTTTGTGATCGGTCCACTCATTGAGTGGCAGGATCACCGCGGTGTACACAAACAGACCCAGGACGATCGAAGGTGCTGACAGCAGAATGTCGTTGACGAAGCGCACCGCGTTGCCCAGTTTCGAGTAACGGGCGAATTCAGCCAGCCACACGCCAGCCATCAGGCCAATCGGCGTACCGATCAACAGGCCGATACCGGACATCAGCACGCTGCCGTAAAAGGCGTTCGCCAGACCGCCTTCAACACCTGGCGGTGGCGTCATGCCGCTGAACAGTCGCAGGTTCAAGGCATCCACACCGTTGATGATGGTGGTCAGCAGGATCCACACCAGCCACAACAGGCCGAAGGCCGTCGCAGCGCAACTGAGAACCATGGCAGCCTTGTTCTTGAGGTCGCGAACCCGATACAGGCTCTCGTTGCCAGTCACATCCTTACTCATAACCCCTCCTTGCGGGACAGACGCGACAGCATGATGCGGGCCAGGGCCAGCACGATGAAGGTCACTACGAACAGCAGGAAGCCCAGGGCAATCAGCGACGAGCGATGCAGGTCGGTGTATGCCTCGTTGAACTCGTTGGCGATCACCGAAGCAATCGAACTGCTTGGCATCATCAGCGACGCCGAGAACTGGTGGGAGTTACCCAACACGAACGTCACTGCCATGGTTTCACCCAGTGCGCGACCGAGCCCGAGGAAGATGCCGCCGACTACCGCGGAACGGGTGTAGGGCAGAACGATGTCCCAGACCACTTCCCAGGTAGTGCCGCCCAACGCGTACGCGGACTCTTTAAGGGTGGTAGGTACACTTTTGAAGACTTCGACCATGACCGAGGTAATGAACGGCGTGATCATGATCGCCAGCACGATGCCGGCGGTGAGCATGCCGATACCCAATGGCGGCCCTTGGAACATCGGGCCGATAAAGGGCAGTTCGCCCAGGTTCTCATTGATCCACGGTGCGATATGTTCAGCCATGTAAGGACCGAATACGAACAGGCCCCACATGCCGTAGATGATCGAAGGAATACCCGCCAGCAGTTCGATAGCCGAAGAGATCGGCAGGCGCAACCAGGGCGGCGCTACTTCAGTCAGGAAAATCGCGATGCCGAAGCTCACCGGAACGGCGATCAGCAAAGCCAGAAAGGAGGTCACCAAAGTACCGTAGATCGGCACCAGTGCGCCAAACTTGCCATCGACCACGTTCCACTCGGTGCTGGTCAGAAAGCCAAAACCGAACGTCTGGAATGCAAGGCTGCCGCCCCACAAGGTCGAAAGTGCGATACAGCCGAGCAATGCCAGAACCAGCATTGCAGCACCGCCCATGGTGCGCTTGAACCAGCGATCATGACGCTGATCGCGAGCCGCTCGGCGCTCACCCTCGGAGACGGAAGCAGGGATCGCAGCGGACAAATATTGGGTGTTTTCAGTCATCTTGGGTCCACTCGCAAAGAAACCCTGTCATCGCTTCACGATGACAGGGGTGAGCCGGAGAAACGTCGAATTACTTGGTGAACTCGGTTTTCCAGTAGTCCTCAACCTTGGTGACCAAGGCTTTCGGCAGTGCTACGTAGGACAGGTCTTCAGCTTGTTTCTGACCGTTTTCCAGGGACCACTTGAAGAAGTCAAAAGCAGCAGCGCTTTGCTCTGCGTTCTTGGCCTTCTTGTACATGATGATCCAGGTCGTCGCGGTGATCGGCCAAGCGGTTTCACCCGGGGCGTTGGTCATGATCAGGTTGAAGTCTTTAACGCTGTTCCAGTCAGCAGTGTCAGCTGCGGCAGCGAAGGCTTTGGCGTCTGGCTTGATGAACTTGCCAGCGGCATTCTTCAACTGGGTGTAAGACAGTTTGTTGGTTTCAGCGTAGGAGTGCTCAACGTAGCCGATCGAACCTTTGATCTGCTTCACGTAGGCCGAAACGCCTTCGCTACCCTTGCCACCTACACCGGCTGGCCATTGAACGGTCGAACCGAACTTCAGCTTCTCGTTCCACTCCGGGCTGACTTTGCTCAGGTAGTTGGTGAAGTTGTAAGAAGTACCCGAACCGTCCGAACGGTGAACAACGGTGATGGCCTGGTCTTTCAGCTTGTCTTTCAGCTCAGGGTTCAAGGCAACGATGGCTGGATCGTTCCACTTCTTGATTTCACCCATGAAGATTTTGGCCAGTACCGGGCCGTCCAGTTTCAGCTGGCCTGGCTCGATGCCTTCAACGTTGATGATTGGCACGATACCGCCGATCACGCTCGGGAATTGACCCAAGCCGCCTTTCTCAAGGTCTTCGGCAGACAGAGGAGCATCGGATGCGCCGAAGTCAACGGTCGCGGCCTTGATTTGAGCGATACCGCCGCCGGAACCGATCGACTGGTAGTTGATGCGGTTGTCGGCAGACTTACTGTAATTCTGCGACCACGCGGAGATAACCGGGAAGACGAAACTCGAACCAGCGCCTGTTACGTCTACCGCATGAGCCATACCACTCAGGCACATCGAAGCGAGCAGAACCGACAAGCGTTTTTTAGTCAGCAGAATCACGGCGATACCTCAACAAGGGAAATTTGGTGGCCCGTCCATGGGAAGGCCCGATGCGGATTTAATCCTCTGAATGTTGCGGTTTCATGACAATCAGTCGAGTTGTGTCATCCAAAGACCTTTTATGTAGGTTTTGGCTTACAAGAAAAACCCTAAGAAAGGGGGGTTCGCGCAATAAAATCGAGGGCTCAAGGGTTTTCAAGGCATGCCCGCCCCGCTACTAGCTCTACGCCACTATTCTTACATCTGAGGTGCGCTACGCCATTGGTCGGGTCTTTCGGCACCTATTTACCTACCCCATGCACCAATGGAAGTAACCCCCTAACAACAATGGAGATGCATCTCATGAACAAGTCCAGATTGACGGCCCTGGCACTGGCCAGCCTTATGACAGTGGCGACCGGCGCGGCCATGGCTGGCTCCACGGGCCCGACCAATCCCGTGGATGGCTCGGCCAAGACCCCGCCTCCCGTCATGAAGAAAAACACCGACGGCAGCTCATCCGGCGCTGAAGGCACGACCCCTGGCACCAAAGGCATGGACCCTGAACCGCAGAAAGGCGGCGCTGAAGGCGGCGGGATGAAGAATGACCAGGGTATGGGCGGCAGTGGTGGCGGCAGTGGCGGTGGCGAAGGTGGGTCGAGCGGCAGTAAGTGATCCGGCTTACGCAAATGTCTGTTTAGGCATAACCCGTTACGTGAATTGAAATGCCTTTTCTACAGGTGTGTAGAAGATCCATCGTCGTCCAGACACCGCGCTGTCGCGCAGCAAACGAAGGGGCCGTAATTGGATGGACTCGCCCAAGCCGAGGCGTCAGTAGCGCCACGGTGGCATTCTTAAGAAGCCAACGACAGCGAGGGCGAGTCCATGAAAAAGCATACGATCAAAAGTAACGCCTTGTCTTCAGCCGATGTGTCGGCTTAATCTTGCCAAAAACGTGTTCCAGATAGCCGGAGAAGACGCCCTTGGTCAGGTCATTTACGAAGAGCGAATCAAGTCACGCGAAGCCTTTGTAGCCTTTTTACAAAAACTGCCGGCAAGCGTGACGGTGCTGATGGAAACCGGCCCTGGCGCACAGGCTTGGGCGCAGCTGCTGCAAGCTCAGGGCAATCAGGCGCGAATTTTACCGGCGCAACATGTCGCCAATCATCGCAGCGGCGCCAA
>NZ_LKBT01000028.1 GCF_002699985.1 Pseudomonas sp. ICMP 561
TGCGGTGCGCCGCTTTACATACCCTTGCCGAACACGATGCAGGGCCTGCATGGCCAATTGCGCGTTACTTTTGACGGGTACTGAAGCAATGTTTACATCTCGTCCCGAGCGCAATATCGCCAGGACATCGTTGCGGTCATTCTTGGCGCCGCTGCGATGATTGGCGACATGTTGCGCCGGTAAAATTCGCGCCTGATTGCCCTGAGCTTGCAGCAACTGCGCCCAAGCCTGTGCGCCAGGGCCGGTTTCCATCAGCACCGTCACGCTTGACGGCAGTTTTTGTAAAAAGGCTACAAAGGCTTCGCGTGACTTGATTCGCTCTTCGTAAATGACCTGACCAAGGGCGTCTTCTCCGGCTATCTGGAATACGTTCTTGGCAAGATCTACAGCCACTGTTGAACAAGCCGACACATCGGCTGAAGACAAAGCGTTACTTTTGATCGTATGCTTTTTCATGGACTCGCCCTCGCTGTCGTTGGCTTCTTAAGAATGCCACCGTGGCGCTACTGACGCCTCGGCTTGGGCGAGTCCATCCAATTACGAGATCCCGATATTTTCAATGACTTATGTGTTGCTCCTGCCCTCCTACAGGTCCTTGATCCGCTCGAGCAGCATGGCCCATGACTCAAAGCAGCGCACTGCCTGCACTTGCTGGTGCACATCCCCCTGAATAACTCCACTTCCGCCCTTTCAAAAATAGACTAAAGCCCATCTAAATCAGTCAGTTAGACGAACTTTATAGACCTTGGCATCAAATCTGCTTTATCGAGATACAAGTGGGATACCACCTGTATCCAGAGATAAACGCTCGTTGATCAAGGCCTTCCAGCTCATGAGTTCTCCGTCAGCCTGCCCGACGCAGGTGGTATTAAAGCCGCTCACCGCAGAAGCATTCGCACCCTTTGGAAATGTCCTCCAACTGGGTGATGGACCGCGTCGTCAGCATGTCACTGGCGCCGTTGAGCGCACCGACCATGCCCGCAAGCCACAACTGTGGATCGCCACCGTGCAACAGGCGGTGACCTTGCCGCTGACACTGAAGGCACTGGAGCGCCATCCTTTCTCGGCTCAAACATTTATTCCCCTCAACGCCTGTCCTTATCTGGTTGTGGTTTGCCACACCGATGACAGTGGCCTGCCCGACTTGCACACCCTGCAGGCGTTCCGCGCCAGCGGCGATCAGGGCGTGACCTATAAGCGCAACGTCTGGCACCACGGTCTTTCAGTCCTTGAAGCCCGTGCCCAGTTCGTGGTGTCCATGGCCTTCACCGGGGAACAGAACGACGACGTCTTTACTCCGCTGCAAACGCCCATCGAACTGCTGGAGGCTTGAAACTGATGACACAGCACACCCGTGACTTCATCGGCTATGGCGCTAACCCGCCGCATCCGAACTGGCCAGGCAGAGCGCGGATTGCGCTGAACTTCGTGATCAATTACGAGGAAGGTTCGGAGCCCTCCATCGATGACGGTGACGGGTTTACCGAATCGGGCCTGACTGAAGGTGGAGCCGGTTCGTTCGAGGGGCGTGATCTGGCCGCCGAGTCAATGTTCGAATACGGCAGCCGGGTGGGTTTCTGGCGTCTGGCCCGCCTGCTCTCGGAACGCGGCATGCCCGCCACGGTTTATGGCTGTGCACTGGCGCTGGAGCGCAACCCCGAGGTGGCTCAAACCATCCGCGATCTCAACTACGACGTCTGCGCCCACGGCTGGAAGTGGGAACGCCATCAACTGCTGAGCGAAGCCGAAGAGCGCGAACGCATCCGGCGCACAGTGCAAAGCATCACTGAAACCACCGGCGAGCGTCCTTATGGCTGGTATTGCCGTTATGGCGCCGGGCTCAATACCCGACGCCTGCTGATTGAAGAAGGCGGCTTTCTGTATGACAGCGACGCCTATAACGACGAACTGCCCTACTGGCACAGTGCTGACTCAAAAAACCACCTGATCCTGCCTTATAGCCTGGCAAACAACGACGCCAAGTTCATTCGCGGCGGCATGAGCACGGGGCAGCAGTTTTTCGAATACCTGCGCGACAGCTTCGACATGCTCTACGCCGAAGGCCTGACCGCGCCGAAGATGATGTCGGTGGGCTTGCATACGCGAGTGGTCGGGCACCCGGGGCGCGCCGCCGGGCTGGCGCGCTTTCTCGACTATGTGCAACAGCACGATCGGGTCTGGGTCTGCCGCAGGCTCGACCTCGCCCGACACTGGTACGCCGAACACGGCGCCTGACCTTACCCATTCACCTTTAAAGCTCTTACCTTCAAAGACAGGACGACCCCGTGGCCATGAATCGAATATTTCGCAAGGCGCTGTTGATCTGCACTTCCAGCCTGATGCTGGCATCCGCCGGATTGCATGCAGAGGAATCTGAACACCCACAGGACAAACCCCTGATCGTAGGCAGCGACTTTGGCGTGGCCCCGTGGATCATGCGCGGCACCAGCGGCCCGGAAGGTTTCGGCGTTGACCTGGTCAGCGAGATCTCCAAGCGTCTGAAGCGTCCGGGTGTCGAGATCGTGGATATCAACTTCTCGGGGCTGTTCGCCGGTTTGTTCTCCAAGCGCATCGAGTTCACCGTCAACCCGACCACCATCACCGCCGAGCGCTCGGAGCGGATGTTGTTCTCGCAACCGATCATGTCCACCGGCAACGGTTTCATGGTTAAAGCGGCCAACGACATGAAAGGCTTCGATGACCTCAAAGGCAAGGATGTAGCGGTCAATCGCGGCACCATGTCCGACACATGGGCCACTGCGAACGCCGAGAAGTATGGATTCAACGTGCAGCGCTACGACACCTTCCCCGATACCGTTCAGGCGTTGATGACCAACCGCGCGTTCACAGCCATCAACGAAGTACCGACTACTGTCTACGCCGCCAGCAAGAACAAAGCGATCAAGGTGGCCTTCAAGGACCTCAGTTCGCCGCGCAACTTCGGCTATGCCTTCCGCCTCGACAACGAGGAGTACCGCAACAAGGTCGACGACGTTATCAAGTGCATGAAAATGGACGGCACCATGGCCCGCCTGCACGAGAAATGGTACGGCGCGAAACCTGAAGACGGCTCAGCGGTGACCACAGTCTATCCAGGCTACGGCGCTCCTGGCTTCAAAGGCTACGTGCCGACGTCCCCGGCACCGGTATGCAACTGAAGCAGGCTAAAGGCGAAGCTTGAATGGAAGCGTTGATCGAAAACTTCTTTAATCTGCCAGTGATGGTGGGCGCCCTGCCCGCCATGCTGCCGGGGTTCGGACTGACTGTGCTGGTGTCGTTGCTGGTGATTGTCTTCGGACTGACCTGCGGCCTGGCCCTGGCGATTCTGCGCTCGCTGCAACTGCGCGGGGTCAACGGGCTGATCACCTTCTACGTCGATGTGTTCCGCACCTTGCCGCAGCTGGTGATCATCATCTTCCTGTACTTCGGCATGCCGTACATGGGCGTGACGCTGTCGCCACTGGTGACAACCGTGCTGGCGCTGGGCGCTGTGCTGTCGGCGTTTGCCTGCGAGATCTTTGTCTCTTGCATGCAAGCGTTACCCAAAGGCCAGACCGACGCTGCAAAGGCGTTGGGTTTCGGCCGGTTACGCACGCTGTTCATGATCGTGTTGCCACAGGCGATCCGCATGGCCGTGCCATTGCTGACCAACCGGGCGATTTCCATCAGCAAGGGCACCGCGCTGGGCACTGCCGTGTCGCTGCCGGAAACCCTGGGTCAGGCCCAGAGTTACATGTCCATCGTGGCTAACCCGTCACCGCTGACCCTGGCGGCCGGGTTCTATCTGCTGTTGTTCATCCCGCTGGTGATCCTGAGCCGCTGGCTCGAACACTCCAGCCACAAAGGTCGCTGATATCGCCATGGATATGTTTCTCGAAAACTTCGCCAACCTCGATTCGCTGCTGATGATCTATCCGCTGCTGCTTCAGGGGCTGAAACTGACCTTTCTGTTGAGCATCGTCACCCTGCCCCTGGCGCTTCTCGCCGGTCTGCTGCTGGCCATTCTCTACAGCTTCGATATTCGGGCTCTGCGCGGAGCAGTGCTGGTCTATATCGACATTTGTCGCTCGTTTCCCGTGGTGGTGCTACTGGTGCTAATTTACTTCGGTCTGCCTTCCGTGGGCTGGCAGATCAGTGGGTTCAACGCCGCGGTGCTGGCCATGGTGCTCAACCACTCCGGCTATTTTGGCGAAATCTTTCGCACCGGGGTCAAATCGATCCCCCAGGGTCAGTACGAAGCCGCTCGGGCCTTGGGTTTTCGCCCGCTCCGGCTGGCGGTGATGATCGTTTTGCCCCAAGCGATCCGTAATGTGTTCGCGCCTCTGGCGGGCAACTCTCTGGAACTGGTGAAAACCACTTCCATCGCCGCAATGGTGGCGCTGCCCGAGCTACTGCGCTCGGCGCGAGTGGCTCAGGAACAGACTTACAACCCCACGCCCTTGATGGCCGCAGCGCTGATCTTCTTTGTGCTGCTCTGGCCGTTCGCCCGCTGGGTCGCCCGCCTGGAACGCCGGATGCTGGTCACTCGCTAAGTACGTTCGTCCTTCACAACTTTCAGGAGCAGTCATGGCGACTCTCATCACTGGCGGCAGTGGTTTCATCGGGCTGGCACTGGCCGAACAGCTGTTGCGCAACGGACAACCCGTGGTGCTCTTCGATCGCCAGCCAGCGCCGTCGGCATTGCTGGACGCCTTGCCCAAAGGGGTCGTGGAACAGGTCACGGGCGATATTCGCGATGTGGCCTTGTTAAAAAGCGTCATGGCGCAGCATTCGGTTGATCAGGTAGTTCACGCCGCCGCGATCACCCCGGACCTGCAACGCGAGACCCGCGATGCCAGCACCGTGCTGGACGTCAATATCAATGGCACCGTCGCGCTGGTCCTGGCCTGTACAGAGCAACCGTCAGTACGCCGGATGCTGTTGGTGAGTTCGGTAGCGGTTTACGGCTTTGCGTCGCCACCCGGGCCTACATACCGCGAGGATCAGGCCTGGCCGCAGCCCACCGGCCTTTATGGCATCAGCAAACTGGCTTCTGAACACATTTCCCTGCGCATGGCCGAGCTGCATGGCCTGGATCTTTGCATTGCACGGCTGGGCCCGGTGTTTGGCCCTTGGGAATACGCAACCGGGGTTCGTGACATGTTGAGCCCCCACACCCAGACCCTTGAAGCAGCTCTGAATCATCAGGAAGCCTGCCTGCCGCACAGTCTGCTGGCCGACTGGATCTATTCCCGTGACGCAGCTGACGCTCTGGCGCGGCTGCTGACCAGCACAACCCTCAAGCACAGGCTCTACAACGTCGGCGGCGAGGTTCAGACCGATTTGTCGCAATGGTGCGCGCACCTGAGCGAACGCTGGCCGACCTGGTCCGCGCGCCTCGCGCAGCGCCCGGAAGACGCCACCGTCCGGTATGGACTGCCCGGCACCCGTCCAGCGTTATCCACCGAGCGTCTGCGCCAGGACACCGACTGGTCTCCCGCCCATTCCCTGGCCGAGGCCGCAACCGACTACCTGCACTGGCGATCACAGATCGCTGCCAGCTAACTGGAGAATTCCGGCATGGGCCGTCTTACTGATAAATCGATCCTCATCACCGGTGCCTCGTCCGGCATCGGCCGCGCCATCGCAATACGGTTTGCCGCCGAAGGCGCTCGCCTTTTACTGGCTGACCTCAGCACCACAGTGCGCGAAGGCGGAACCCCGACCATCGACCTGTTGCGCGAGCAAGGTTGCGTCGCCGATCACGTCGACATGGACGTTTCATCAGAGGCCGATGTCCAGCGCGCTGTCGATGCACTGATTGAGCGGGACGGCAAAATCGACGTGCTGGTCAATGACGCCGCCGTCAGCGTTGGCAAACCTTTGACCGAAACCAGCCTGGAGGAATGGAACCGGGTCATCGGCGTCAACCTCACCGGCGTGTTCCTGATGTCACGCAAAGTAGTCGAGGCGATGCTCAAACAGCCCGAGCTCGATGGTGTGCGCGGTCGTATCGTCAATATTTCTTCGCAACACGGCATGGTGGCCTGCCCACAGGATGTCGCCTATGGGACCTCCAAGGCCGGCGTGGTCTACATCACCCGGCAGATCGCCGTGGATTACGCCGCTCAAGGCATTATTTGCAACGGCGTGGCACCGGGGAAAATCCTCACCGGCAAGACCGGCCGGGCCATCGCCCCGGAAATGCTCGCGTACTCACAATCGCGCACTGCCCTGCCACGTCTGGGTCGCCCTGACGACGTGGCCAATGCCGCGCTTTTCCTGGCCAGTGACGAAGCAACGTTTATCACCGGCGAGAACCTATTGGTCGATGGCGGCTGGATGGCTGGCTGATCGCAGAGGATTACCTTCAATGAACACTGCAACGAACACAGCAATGACCAGCCCGGAACCCATGATTCAGATGATCGGCGTGAACAAGTGGTACGGCGAATTCCAGGTACTCAGGAACATCGATTTTCATGTGAATCCCGGGGAGCGCATCGTGGTGTGTGGCCCGTCCGGCTCTGGCAAATCGACCATGATTCGCTGCATCAACCAACTGGAAGAACACCAGAAAGGCCGCATCGTGGTCGATGGTCACGACCTGAATGCCAAGACCAAAAATGTGCATCAGGTGCGTCAGGAGGTCGGCATGGTGTTCCAGCAGTTCAACCTGTTCCCGCACCTGACGGTATTGCAAAACCTGATGATTGCCCCGGTGCAGATTCGTAAACTGCCCAAGGCCGAAGCCGAAGAACGCGCCCGGCATTATCTGGAGCGCGTACATATCGCTCACCGGGCCGACCATTACCCGTCGCAGCTTTCCGGCGGCCAGCAGCAGCGGGTGGCAATTGCCCGGGCGTTGTGCATGAAACCCAGGGTCATGCTGTTCGATGAGCCGACCTCCTCCCTCGATCCGGAAATGATCAAGGAAGTGCTGGATGTGATGGTCGATCTCGCCAAGGAAGGCATGACCATGGTCTGCGTCACCCATGAGATGGGCTTTGCGCGTACCGTGGCCGACCGCGTGGTATTCATGGACGCCGGGGAAATCGTCGAGCAAAGTGCGCCGGAGCAATTCTTCAGCGCGCCGCAAACCGAGCGGGCGCGGCTGTTTCTCGGCAATATATTGCATTGACCTCACATCGACGAGCAGTGATCGCAAACCGTATGCATAAGCAGGAAGCACCATGAACGATCTTGACGCTTCAGTTACCGAAGAAGGCAGCAGTCGGCGCCCCAGCGGCACCAGCCGCCGCCCGGCCGAGAGCGTGACCCGGCAAACCTATCAGGCCTTGTTCGATCTGATTGCCAGTCGGCACCTGGAACCGGGCGATCTGATTGAAGAACGCAAGCTCGCCGAGCGCTTTGAAGTCTCGCGCACTCCCATGCGCGCCGCGATCAGTCGGCTGCTGGGCGAAGGCGTTCTGCAACTGCTGCCCAATGGCTTGCTGGTGGTTCGCGAAGTGGACATCACTGAATACCTGGAACTGCTCTCGATCCGGCTGATGCTGGAAAGCGAAGCGGCGGCCTTGGCAGCGACGACTATCCCTCTGGCGCCGCTGGACGAGATCGAAAGACGTTTGCAGGAGGTTGTCGCCCGGCCGTCACGGGAAAATGAAGGCTTGTATCTGGATGACGACATTCATGTACTGATTCTTGCCCATTGCGGCAATCAGTCCCTGAGCCATTTCATCCGGGAAATCCACAAACGCATCCGTATGCGCAACCTCACCCGCATCCCCGAGCGCTTCCTGCCTGCCTGTCACGAGCACCTGGCGCTGGTGGCTGCACTCAAGGCGCGTGACCCGGAACAAGCTCGGCAATGCATGCTCGCTCACCTGAACAGTGCGCGGGACAGCTTTCTGGAATCGGTGGGTATCAAGCGTTGAAGACGTGGCACGACATTGAGCACTGGCCTTTCGCCGCGCACAAGTACGCGGCTAGAGAGCTTCGGTCGCCAGGTGCTGCCCCGATATCCCCGACACCTCGCTGTCGCCCAGCAAACACTGCCCCTGTAGGAGTGACCGGGGTGGCGATCCACATTGCTCGCGATTCGATTTCCTGGTCGACGAATTTATCGCCTGAACTGACGCTATCGCGAGCAAGCTCACTCCTACAGAAAAGTATTCCATCAGATAGTTTTAGTTTGTTTGATAAGAGCCATCTTTGTTGGCGAGGCATAGCGTCAGGCTCACGATTTCGCGAACAAGTTCGCTCCTACCGGAGATCGCATCTACATTTCCGTCTTGGCTAAACCGGGATAGCGTGCTCCTCCCACTGCACATAACACACCACCACTGGCATATCGTGTTCGGCGCAGAAATCCAGCCAGCGCAGTTGGTTATCCTGCAGGCGGTCGCCGGGGCCTTTGACTTCGATCATTCGGTAACGGCGCTCGGCCGGGAAGAACTGGATCAGGTCCGGCATGCCTGTCCGGTTGGCTTTGATATCCAGCAGCAGGCGGCGGAACCAGTGACGCAGATGCTCGACCGGTAAACAGTGCAGCGCTTGTTCAAGCAGTTCGGGCGTTAACGTGCCCCAGAAGACGAAGGGTGATTGCAGGCCGGACTTGCTGCTGTAGTGATGGCGAACAGTGTCCTGCCACGTGTCGTCGTCCAGTTGTGCCAGACAGGCATCGAACAGCGCAGCGCGACGTTGATAGAAATCAGGGCTGTGCAAATCGCTGGGGCCGCTGTGGAACGGGTGGAAGAACGCACCTGGCAACGGCGCAAAAATCGCCGGCCAGCACAGCAAACCAAACAGTGAGTTGATCAGCGCATTCTCGACGTAGTACACCTCGCTGCCCTCTTCAGCCAGATGCAGCTGGATCATCTGTTCAACGCTCATATCCGCGCGCAGTTCAACGCTCACATCCAGCCGCTCGACTTTACGTGTCACCCGGCGGACCTTATCGATAAGGCCAAGCTTGCGTTGCAGCCGTGGTAACACTCGACGCGAATGCTGCAATTCAGCATCGCTTTGCGGGGCGGCCTGAACCTGTTCAAGCAACGTCAGGGCAGCCTGATAATCTTCGCATCGCTCCAGCACCCGAACACGCCGGGACCTGGCACCGGGATAGTTGCTGCGCTCGTACACGCTCAATGCCAACGACCAGTCCTGCTCCCGCTCAGCCTGCTGGCCGATCTGGTACAGCGTCTTGCTACGCCGCATTTCCAGCCAGGGATTACCCGTGTCGATGGCCAGCGCCCGGGTCGCCAGCACTTCCAGCTCACCGCCCTCATCAAGCGCCTGACGGCAGGCGTGCAGCTCGAGGCAGGTATCGATGTCCGCACGGTCATTGATGGTCCGTGAGTCCAGGGAGAACTCAACCTTTTCATAGCGGTAAACGCCCAGATCAGCCAGGACGAACTCGGACCATTCCTGATAAAGATTGCCGAAATACAGCAATCGCAAACGGTCACAGAGCGGCATGACCTTGAGGGCGAAAATCGTTTCGTCGAGCCCTGCATGCCAACTGTCCAGGGTCTGTGCAGCCTGATGAAACGGTTGCAGCAGCTCCAGTAGCTCGTGCTTTCGCTCGGTGCCGCGGATGCCATGGGCCTTGAAACAGGCAGCCAGCTCGGCCTTGCGCAACAGGATAAACAGCTGTTCAAGGTTGAGCGCCGGGCGCGGATCAACCCAGCCGTGTAACAGTAGCGGCTGCACCGCTTCCAGCGTGTCGCCCAGTTCCGGATAGCTGAGTTTGCTGGCCCGAAACAGCTCGCCCTTGCGCATGACCATACGCACCAGCAAACCCTGCGCTGCTTGCGGCAGTTGCGCAAAGCACTCGATGAATTGCTGTTCTTCGTTATCAAGCAAATCCGCGTAGCGCCGGGCAATCCAGCCCAGCACCTGGCGGAAGTTTTCAAGGTAGTAGAACGGGTTTTCCAAGGGTGACGTATTCACGGCAACGCTACGCAACAAGACCAGACATGTGCGCAAGGATACTGTTTATCCGTACAGATTCCAGCGTTGAATAAATCGCCTGATAAATGGTCTGCGATATCGTAATGCGTGAAGCGATAGAATCAACGCACGTTAACTGTCACGCCGGAGATCGATCATGCTGATCACTACCGCCCCACGGGTTTATCTGGCCGGGTTTGATGTGTTTCGCAAAGATGCCATAGAGCACGGCCAATACCTCAAGGCCTTGTGCACCGCTCATGGCCTTGAAGGCATGTACCCTTTCGATAACGAAGTCCCCACCGGGCTCTCTGCTCAGGAAACTGCGCAACTGATCTGCTCGATGAATATCGCCATGATTCAGCGCAGCACGGCGGTGCTGGCCAACCTGAATGTGTTCCGCGGTCTTGAGCCGGATTCCGGGACGGCGTTTGAAGTCGGCATGGCCATCGCCCTGAACAAGCCGGTATGGGTTTACTTTGATCCGGTGGAATCACTTCGGGATCTGGTGCCCCACGACCTGAATGGCTACGACGAACACGGCTATCTGGTGGAGGATTTTGCGCTGCCCAGGAACCTGATGCTGGCGTGCACGTGGGCGGGTTCCAGTTCGACAGTGGAGCTGGCGGTTGAGGCGCTGTCGCTGTATCTGGCCCGACAGGTGTCAGATCTGTAGGTGTTCCCTGTCACCGAGCGGTCTCGCGGCAAACAGAGGACACGTGGGACGCCCGGGGTGGCCGTCCACTTTATCCGGGAAGACCGCATTCCTGACGATAAAAATGCGGCGAACGTAATGGCCTCTTCCCGAATAAAGTCGGTCCTACCGGTTCTGTATGAATTCAGATAATTACAATTTGTTCGGCGAGAGCTGCCGACGTGCGCCCGGAGCTCTTAATTCACCGAAGAAGAACCCACATCGCTGCTGAAAATCGGGTCAAGCTTGTCCGAGTCACTGAACTCGTCCAGGCCCAGCACATCCAGGTCGAGATAAGCTTCCGGGTCGGTATCTTCATCAGCGTCGGCGTCATTCAATGGCGACTGATCACCTCCGAACTGATGGTCGATGCGCGCAAAAAACGGCTGCTGAGCAACTTGCGTATAAAACGGTGAATGTGTCTGCATCTACTGCTCTCCTGATCATGTCCCTGTACCAGCGCTACCAACGAGCCCGCGTAAGCACAGGCTAACCCAGCCTGTAGGAAAATGGAGCTACCCGCGTCAGTTCCAGCTCAAAAATTCTTCGCTGCTGTCACGCAGCATCTGCACCATGGCTTGCGCCGCAGGCGACAGATAGCCGCCTTCACGGACGGTGCAGCCAATGGTGCGCTTCATCGTCGTTTCCTTCACGACCACTTCACGCAACTGTCGCATGTTGTTGCCAAATTCGAGGGTCTCCCGGGCAGTGAAACTCAACAGGCTGGTGCGTTCGATCAAACCGGGCAATAACGGGATCGAATTGGCCTCGATCTGAACCACAGGCAACGGCAACTGCTGCGCACTGAACGCCTGATCCAGCCATTTGCGCGATGAAACGCCGGTTGGCGGTAGCACCCAGCGATAAGCGCACAGGTCAGCCATGCTGTACCGGCTTTTGAAGATCGGATGATCCTTGCTGGCGATCACCACTGCTTCGTCCTTGAGAATCGGAAAACTCTCGAACTGCTCGTCGTCGGTGATCAGCGAGCAAATGATCATGTCCAGTTGCCCGGAACGCAGGGACTCACGTAGCAGGTCGTCCTGGCCGATGACCATCTTCAACGTCACGTCCGGCGAACGCTGCAGCAGTGCCGACGTCAATTTCGGCAGCAGGTATTCAGCCATGGTAGACGCACAACCGACACGAATATTTCCCACGGCACCGCTGGCGAAATCGCGAACCTCGCGCTGGGTCTGGGCGATGCTCTGCTGCAGAACCTTGCCCCTTGCCTGTAAAAGTTCACCCACCGGAGTCAGCTTGATCCGCCGTCCATCGCGCTGGAACAGTCTGGTGCCGAAAGACTCCTCCAGCCGCTGGATGCTTTTGGTCAGCGCAGGCTGGCTGCGATTGAGTTTTTGCGCCGCTCGACCCAGATGGCCCAACTCGGCAATCGTTTCAAAATAAGCAAGATCGCGAAGATCCATAATTCATCAACCAAAGTTATCAATTCATGACTATTAGAAAATAGACTTGATCGATTGAAGTGTCGATACTCTTGTCGTACGAGCGTCCTGTCTCGCTCGCCTCGCGGAGCCCACCCCCTTGTCACGCGCCTCTGGCTTTTCGCTGCACACCTTGCCCAAACCCATTCAATGGGCAGCCCTGATTCTGGTCGCAGGGGCTGCCGGCCAACTCCTCAAATACTGGCAAATGCCCGCCGCATTGTTTCTCGGCCCTATGCTGACCGCCATCGGCTTTGGGGTGATGGGCGCGAATATTCGCTTGCACAAAAATCTGTTTCGCCTAAGCCAGGGCACGGTCGGCGTACTGATTGCCCACTCGATGACCATGGCGGTTCTGATAACAGCCCTGCATTCCTGGCACGTCATGCTGTTTGCCACGGCACTCACGGTCATTCTCAGCGCTGGCGTCGGTTTATGCCTGGTGCGCTACGCCGGGATCGCGGGCAGCACCGCCGCCTGGGGCACGTCACCGGGTGCCGCATCGGCGATGGTTGCCATGTCGGAAGATTACGGCGCCGACTCGCGGGTCGTCGCCACCATGCAGTACGTGCGGGTAGTCTGCGTCGTGATGGTCGGTGCGGTGGTCAGTCGGCTGATCGGCGTGGAAGGCGGCGGCACTGAAGTCCATAGCGCAGACATCGAGCTGGAAGGCATGAACTTGCTGAACTTCGCCTTGAGTCTTGCGGTGATCGGAGTCGGCATCATCGTCGCCGGTAAAATCCCTGCGGGTGCCTTGATGGGGCCACTGCTGATCGGTGGCGCTCTGCAGTTGAGCGGTCTCCTGCAAATCACCCTGCCCTCGTGGATGCTGACGCTGGCCTATGGCGCAATGGGCAGTTACGTTGGCCTGCGCTTCGACCGCCCCACCATCAAGTACGTCTGGCGTCGCATGCCGGCAATGATTCTTGGCTCAATGCTGCTGATCGTACTCTGCGCACTGTCAGCCTGGTTGATTGCGGTCATGCTGGACAAGGATTATCTCTCGGTTTATCTGGCCACCAGCCCCGGCGGTCTGGATGCCATGGCGATCATCGCCATCGACACCCAGTCAGACGTCGGCTTTGTGCTGGCCATGCAGACCTTGCGCCTGATCGGCGTGATCCTTACGGGCGCGTTCTTCGCCCGGCAGATCATCCGGCTGACCGACAAGAGCGCGACTTCTCACTGAGTGTCTGTAATCCATTGAATCTATCGCGCTGGTCCCTCTCAAACAGCTAATCACTGCGTCTTTGAGAGGACCACCGTGAGCACAATCAAAATCGCCACTTTCAACATCAACGGCATTCGCAGCCGCTTGCCGATCCTGCTGGACTGGTTGCGCCGCGAAAGTCCGGACGTGGTTTGCCTGCAAGAATTGAAAGCTGCCGATCTGGCCTTCCCCATCGACGAAATTCGTGACGCAGGCTACGGCGCCATCTGGCAGGGACAGCCTTCGTGGAATGGCGTGGCGATCCTGGCCAAGGGCATGGAGCCGCTGGAAATCCGCCGCGGCCTGCCCGGCTTTGAAAAGGACAGCCAGAGCCGCTACATCGAAGCGGCGGCGCATGGGGTGATCGTCGGCTGCCTGTACTTGCCCAATGGCAATCCTCAGCCGGGACCAAAATTCGATTACAAACTGGCGTGGTTCGAAAAGCTTATCGAGCATGCCGAGTCGCTTTATTCGAGTGGGCATCCGGTGGTGCTGGCAGGCGATTACAACGTCGTGCCAACGGACGAGGATATTTACAACACGCGGTCATGGCTCAAGGATGCATTGCTGCAGCCGGAGAGTCGCGAATGCTTTCAGCGCCTGCTGGCCCAGGGCTGGACCGATGCCCTGCGTACGTGCTTTCCGGACGAGCCGATTTATACGTTCTGGGATTATTTTCGCAAGCACTGGGAGACCAATTCCGGACTGCGGATCGATCATCTGCTGCTTAACGCAGAAACCAGCACCCGACTGGAGCGCGCCGGTGTGGATCACTGGCCGAGGAACGAGCCGCATCCCAGCGACCATGCACCGACGTGGGTTGAGCTGGAGATGGGGGAGTGAAACCCCGAACGTAATAAATGCACGCCCTGTGAAATGCAATTCCCCTGAGGGAGCCGGGCTTGGTCTGGGCCGCATCCGGACGATACATGAGACGCAGCTGGAAGACATACCGCGTTATCGTTTATCGTCCGGATGCGGCCCAGACCAAGCCCGGCTCCCACAAAGGGGATCTCCAGCCACCACAATTTTTCAAGCTCATGCAGGACTGGTGGGACCGACCAGGGTGGCGCTCTACTTCATCCGGAAGGCAGTATTTCAGTCGATACAAAGGCTGCGGATGCGCCGGCCTCTTCGCGAATGAATTCGCTCCCACATAGACCGCGCTATTCCGTAGGACCGGCCGGGCGGCGTTCCGCTTTAGCCGGGAGGACGTCAGGACATTCGCTAAATATCCTTCGGTAGTAATATCGCCCTCCCGGCTAAAGCCGGTCCTACTGGATTGCAGGTGAACATAGAATCTCCCACAGGTTTACGTCATTGCGTAGGACCGGCTTCAGCCGGGAGGACGCTGGAGCTTTTGTCAGATATCTTTCGGCAGAAATACCGCCCTCCCGGCTGAAGCCGGTCCTACGGGCACGCAAGCAAACAAACAAACAATCTCCCACCGGGATCAACGCTTGCAGCCAACATATAACCCCCACAGGGAATCATTGCATTCCACAAGACCACATTGCCTCACCCCATCCCCGCCAACGCACTCGCCAGACTTGGCGCCAGCGGCAATACCGGCAACAACGTCGCTTGATACGCGTGATACAGATCAGGCTTGCCGCCCCAGATATCCGCGCTGGGTTGATTGAGCGAGTCAAGTTCGTGATGCCAGCTGCCCAGTTCGTGATCGATGAACAACGTTTCGTTGAACTCCCAGAAGCATCGATACCAGTCTTCGTACTGCTTTTCATCCGTGCGCTGCAGCAATGCGGCGGCAGCAGCGGCGGCCTCGCAATGGACCCAGTGCAGCCGATGACGAACCACCGGCTGCTTGTGCCAGTCGAGGGTGTAGACAATGCCCGGCAGGCCGTCGACATTCCAGGCATCACGGCACGCATTGGCAAACAGCTGACGTGCATCCGCCTGCAGCCACGACGGGGTCGGCAACTTCAAACGCTGACGCGACGCCTCCAGATGCAACAACAGCCGAGCCCACTCAAAGGCGTGCCCCGGCGTGGTGCCATACGGGCGGAAGCCATCGGCGCGATTGTCGTGGTTGTACTCCGGCAGCGGCTGCCACGACAGACTGAAGTGCTCGATCACCTGATATTCATTGGCAGCCGCATGACCGTGAATCACCCGCTCGACAATCCGCAGGGCGCGATCCAGCCACTGGGCATCGCCGGTCACATCGGCCAGGGCAAGAAAAGCCTCGGTGCTGTGCATGTTGCTGTTGGCACCCCGATAGGTTTCCTCTTGTGTCCAGTCACGAGCGAAGGACTCTCGCATCGCGCCCTCCTCCTCGCTCCAGAAACGGCGCTGGATCACCTCGATAGCCTCCGACAACAACGCCTGAGCACCCGGCCGCCCCGCGACGACAGCCGAGCTGGCCGCCAATGCGACGAAGGCATGCAAGTAAGCCTGTTTGTCGGTTTTGCTGTGGTGAGTCAGGGGCGTACTGAACCAGCCGCCATGTTCCGCATCCCGCAGCGGCCCTGCCAGCGACGCAATGCCGTGGTCCACCAATGCTGCGCAGCCGGGTATGCCACGGATGTGGGCCATGGCGAAGCTGTGGGTCATGCGGGCCGTGTTCATGGTTTCGGCGTGAGCGTTTTCGGGCAGGACGCCACGCTCATCAAGATTGCCGAACCCCTGAGGCAGCCGTGAGGCCTTGGCGAAGGTCAGGAGTCGATTGCCTTCCCGGGCCAGCCACTCATGGTGACCGGGCGCACGAAGCCAACTGCTGAAAAGATTGTTCTTATTGTCCATGAAGCTGTCTCGCCTCTGTCATTGAGCAGAGGCGAATCATGCCCGGCAGGACCTGCAAGGAGCAAGCGCCAGGCAAGACAGCAGCGAATCAGACCTTGAAGCGAGCCACCACCTGATTCAGGTCACCCGCCAGGCGCGACAGCTCATTGCTTGAGGCACTGATCTGGTTGGCGCCCTGGGTCGACTGCATGGACAGGTCGCGGATGTTGACGATGTTGCGATCCACTTCCCGGGCAACTTGCGCCTGCTCTTCGGCCGCACTGGCGATGACCAGGTTGCGTTCCGAAATCTGGTTGATGGATGAGGTGATATCCGTCAGCGATGCACCTGCACCTTGAGCCAGAGTCAGGGTTTCGTTGGCGCGTTCACTGCTGGTCAGCATGGATTCCAGTGCCTGGGCAGAGCCGCTGCGCATGGCGCTGACCATCTTGTCGATTTCCAGGGTCGACTGCTGGGTGCGATGGGCCAGTGCCCGGACTTCATCAGCTACAACGGCGAAACCACGACCGGACTCGCCCGCCCGCGCTGCTTCAATCGCTGCGTTGAGGGCCAACAGGTTGGTCTGCTCGGCAATGGAGCGAATCACGTCCAGCACCTTGCCAATATCCTGCGACTGATCAGCCAGGCTCTGTACCAGCGTCGAAGTCGCCTGGACGTTATCGGTCAGGGTCTGGATTGACTGCACGGTTTCCACGACGCGCGCCTGACCCGCCAAAGCCGAACGACTGGAGTTGTTCGATGCATCGGAGGTGGACACAGCGTTGCGCGCGACTTCTTCAACGGCCGACGTCATCTCGTTGATAGCGGTAGCCGCTTGATCGATTTCAGCGTTCTGCTGGTGCAGGCCGCGGTAGCTGTCTTCGGTCACCGAGTTCAGCTCGGTAGCAGCCGAAGCAAGCTGTGTCGCGGAGCTGCCGATGTGCTGCATTGCCGAGCGCAAATTGCCCTGCATTTTGTCCAGCGCCACCAGCAAACGGGTCACTTCATCACTGCCGTCCACCGTGATGCGTTGGGTCAGATCACCATTGGCCACGTTTTCCGCCGCTGTAACGGCAACCTCCAGCGGACGCACGATGCTGCGGGTCAGCAGCAAGGCCAGGGCAATAGTGCCCAGGCCAGCAATAACCACGAAAATGAATACGATGTTGCGTGACTTGTCGTACTGCGCCTCAGCGGCCTTGCCTTCCGCATCGACATGCTGCGCATAGAACTCGCTGAGATCAGCCAGCTGCTTACCGGAACCGTCGACGATTGTCTTCATGTCCACCAACAACAATTTGTTCAGCGCATCGCGATCATTCTGCGCTGCGATCACAAATGATTTATCGAGGGCTTTCTGATACTCACCCAGGGTCACCCGAAACTGATCGCTAAGTACTTTTTCCTCCGGGGTGTCCACAAACGAGGCAAAAATATCGAGTTTTTTGCTCAGGTCCTGATTACGCACATCGAGCTGACTGCGGTAGGTGGCGATATTCTTGGGATCCGGGTCCAGCGCCATACGCAGGGAAATAGTGCGGATACGCAGCATGATTTCACGAACGTCGTTGATCACGCGCATGCTCGGCAGCCAGTTGGTTTCAACCGCGACCTCACTCTGACGAATCGTCGACATTTGAACCATGGCAAACCAGCCGAGCAAGGCGACCAGCAAAGAGATAAGCGTGAAGCCAAGACCGGCTCGGCGGGCGATGGTCAAATTGCGTAGGTTCATGACGGAAGCTCTTGTTGTTGGCAGGAGGGTCAAGCTGGACAGCAGAATGTTGTAGGACAACCCAAATATCGACCGACGAGCGGCCTTCTTGAACGAAAAACCGCCTGCCCCGGAAATTAATTCCGAATATTTCTCAAACAGATCGTCCGTGAACAGACGAACGCTCTGCGCAAACCGCCAATAACTTTGTCTAGACCTTAGGAGTTACCCAAAAGCACGCCAGGCTTTCTGAGCGTTTGAACGGAGAACACATCATGCATCTGGAAGGTTCATGCCACTGTGGCGAAGTCGAATTCAGCCTCAACAGCGCCCATCCCTACCCTTATCAACGCTGCTATTGCTCAATCTGCCGCAAGACCCAAGGTGGTGGCGGCTACTCGATCAATCTGGGGGGCGATGCGAAAAGTTTGAAGGTCAAAGGCCGGGAAAATATTTCGATTTATCACGCAAAAATCGGCGAAGACCATCACGTCAGGATCAGCAGCGCCGAGCGGCACTTCTGCAAATTGTGCAGCAGCGGCCTGTGGCTGTTCAGCCCGGAATGGCCGGAGCTGATTCACCCCTTTGCGTCAGCCATCGACACCGCTCTGCCATCGCCGCCAGAGCATACTCACCTGCTGCTGGACTCCAAAGCGTCCTGGGTCGAGGTGTGCGTGCATGAAGGCGACAAGCAATTCGATGAGTACCCGAAAGAGTCTATTGCCGAATGGCATGAGCGGCTGGGACTGGTGCGCTAAGCCCAGCCACGCAAAACCTTAAACCTGCTCCAGGATTTCGATCTGATTGAAATCCGGGTCACGTAAATAGACCGAGCGCATCGGCCCGGTAGCACCGGCGCGTATTTCCTGCGGGAACAGCCCGTTCGTCTAGACGCCGCACTGTCGCGCAGAATCTGTAGGAGCTGCCGAAGGCTGCGATCGCGGTGTGTCAGGAGAAATGCTTCGCAGCCTTCGGCAGCTCCTACAGACAAGTATTCCAAATCAGAAAGTGGTCGTTTGTTTGATGAAAGTGAGCTTGCTCGCGATTCGATTTCCTGGTCGACAAATTTATCGCATGAACTGACGCTATCGCGAGCCAACGGAAGCTGGCAGCCGACGGAACGCTCGTGGCAAAGTGCGGGTCATCTGGTAATCCCACGCTGAAGAGAACCACCGATCTTGGCCAAGCACCGAATCGTATGCCTGCTCCCCGCCCTATTTGCACTCCAGGCCTGCACCTCAGTGGCTGGCAATGATCATCCATCGCAAAGCTTTGCCGACTATCGTCAGCAGACGCTGCAATGGATACAGCAACACAGAAGTTTCCAGACTGCGGACCGTGCCGCCGAGCTGCAATGGAACGCTCCGCAGGAATGGCGACCGACAGGCGCACCCAAAGGCGGCGTGTTGCTGGTTCATGGCCTGGGTGACTCGCCGTGGTCGTTCCATGACGTCGGCGCAAAGCTCGCTGCTCAGGGGTTTCTGGTGCGTACCGTGCTGTTGCCCGGTCACGGCACGCAGCCGTCCGATATGCTCGATGTCACACTGGAGCAATGGCAAAAGGTGGTTCGGGAACAAGCGCAGACGCTTGGCCATGAAGTGCCCAAGGTGTATCTCGGCGGCTTTTCCACGGGGGCCAATCTGGTGCTGGATTACGCCTACGATCACGACGAAATCGCCGGGCTGGTGCTGTTCTCTCCAGCCTTTCGCTCCGACAGCGCCTACGCGTGGGCGACGCAGTGGATTGCCTGGGCGCGACCGTGGCTGGCGAGCCCAAACGACCCGTTGCGCCCGCTGCAGACACCCGTGCGCTACCTGAATGTGCCCACCAATGGCTTTGCGCAGTTCTATCGCAGCAGCGTGCTGGCGCAAGATCGACTTGAAGAACGTCGCTACGACAAGCCCGTTTTCATTGCAATTACCCAACATGATTCGGTGCTGGATACTCGCTATGTCCTGGACAATTTCAATCAGCGTTTCAGCAACCCGGCGAGTCGCATGATCTGGTACGGCGACAGTCCGACCGACGTCGCGAAAACGCCCCGCGTGCTGGTGCGCAAGGATTACCTGCCTGAATACCGAATCAGCCAGTTCTCGCACATGGGCCTGCTGTTCTCCCCGGACAACCCGCTATACGGGGTAAATGGCAAGCAGCGCATTTGCTGGAACGGTCAGGAAACTGCGGACATGCAGAAATGCCTGGCCGGTGATCAGGTGTGGTATTCGGACTGGGGCTACCGCGAGCCAGGCAAAGTGCATGCGCGGCTTACCTTTAATCCTTGGTTCGACTGGCAGTCAGGGGTGATGCTGCAGGTGTTGGGGGATGCGGAGGCGGGTTCTGAATGAAGGGGATCCGGCCCTTGTAGGAACTGCCGAAGGCTGCGAAGCATTCATCCTGACACAACGCCATCGCAGCCTTCGGCAGCTCCTACAGTTCCTTGCCATTTGAAACAATCACAGCGCTCAATCCAGCGGCGCGAAGCGTTCGCGGCTGTTACTCAGGTGCGTCCACATCGCGGCACGGGCTGCATCCGGGTCCTGGCGGCGGATTGCAGCAAGCAGCGCCTCGTGTTCCAGATTGGCCAGATACCCATGATGAGCGAGGTTGGCGCCTGCCCTTTCGCTTGACGCGATGCGACTGCGGGGAATGATCGCGCTGCCCAGGTGCTGCATGATCTCGGTGTAATACGAGTTGCCGGTGGCTTCAGCGATCAGCATGTGAAAACGCCAGTCGGCCTCTACGCAACTGTCTTCGTTGGCCAACAGGTCCTGATAGTCATCCAGGGCCTGGCGCATCGCGGCCAATTGTTCGTCAGTCCGGCGCAGTGCTGCAAGCGCCACGGCCTGGGTTTCCAGACCGATGCGCAGCTCGATCATGTCTCGCACACTGGCAGCGGTTTCAACTTTCAGATGCAGCCCTGTCTGATTACCCCGCTCCAGCACGAATGTGCCGACGCCGTGGTGGGTTTCCACCAGACCGGAAGCCTGCAATTTGGAGATGGCCTCGCGAACCACCGTGCGGCTCACGCCATGTTCACGGACGATCTGATTTTCCGA
Source organism: Pseudomonas sp. ICMP 561 (assembly GCF_002699985.1). Taxonomy (GTDB): domain Bacteria; phylum Pseudomonadota; class Gammaproteobacteria; order Pseudomonadales; family Pseudomonadaceae; genus Aquipseudomonas; species Aquipseudomonas quasicaspiana. Next base: position 20,753 of record NZ_LKBT01000028.1, read on the forward strand.
AGGCAGCTTTTGCCCTGCCGGGATCTTGCCCAGCAGAATCCGCTGACTCAGCTCGGTCACCAGATCCGTCGCCAGATTGTGAGGTCGGCGCTTTGGTGCCTGACGCGTGGGCTGCTGCATGAAGACCTGTCCTGAACGCCAATTTTGCCGGGATCATAGCACCGCTCAAGAAGTGCTTGTCATACAAGCAGACCTGAACACACTCATTTTACTTGTATGACAACACATAAAACCGCTCTCTACGCACTCGGTCCCAAAAACGCCGTGGTTCAAGGCCCGCCCAAGGTTTTCAGAAAAACAACGTGAAAGTAAAAGTCGCTTAAAGGCTCGCTAAAAAAACATTAAGCCATTGGTTTTATTAATTATTTTAAAACAATCCGCACTTGTTCAATCTGTTCAAAACTGCTGAAGCAGCCGATCTCGTTTTGCGAAAAATTCTGCCAAAACAGCCAATAACCCTCTTGCGCGGCAAATATCTACTTGTATGATGTCCATCAACACAAGCCATCAGCTTGTACAGACCCGCATAAAAATAACGAGTGGGAGATTCATCCTTGAACGCATCCAGTACCCGGACGGGTGATGGGGCCGATTCGACTTTGGTTTCAGCTGTATCCAAGGTCAAACGCCACATCCTGCCACTGTTCGTCATCATGTTTATCGTCAACTACATTGACCGCGTGAACATCGGCTTTGTGCGATCGCACATGGAGCATGACCTGGGCATCGGCGCAGCCGCCTATGGCTTTGGTGCCGGCCTGTTCTTCATCGGTTACGCGCTGTTCGAAGTCCCTTCCAACATGCTTCTGCAAAAGGTCGGTGCGCGCATCTGGCTGACACGGATCATGTTCACCTGGGGCATCGTCGCCACCTGCATGGCCTTCATCCAGAACGAAACCCACTTTTATATCCTGCGCTTCCTGCTGGGTGTCGCCGAAGCAGGCTTCTTCCCTGGCGTGATCTATTACTTCACCCGCTGGCTGCCAGGTGTAGAGCGCGGTAAAGCCATTGCGATCTTCCTCAGCGGCTCGGCCATTGCCTCGCTGATTTCCGGTCCGCTCTCTGGCTTGCTCCTGCAAATCAGCGGCTTCGGCATGAAAGGCTGGCAGTGGATGTACTTCATTGAGGGCATGTTCTCGGTAGGCCTGTGTGCTTTCGTCTGGTTCTGGCTCGACTCCAAACCCCATGACGCCAAATGGCTGACCCGCGAAGAACAGGACGCACTGGTCAACGCTATTGATGAAGAGCAACGGGCTCGTGAAGCTGCCAACCCCGTCAAAGCTTCCATCGGCAAGCTGCTCAAGGATCGCCAGATCATCCTGTTCTGCCTGATCTACTTCTTCATCCAATTGACGATCTATGCTGCGACCTTCTGGCTGCCAAGCATCATCAAAAAGATGGGCGATCTCAGTGATATGCAGGTCGGGCTGTTCAACTCCATCCCGTGGTTATTATCGATCGTCGGTATGTACGCTTTCGCGGCCATGTCTGCCAAGTGGAAGCGGCAACAGGCCTGGGTAGCCGCAGCGTTGCTGATCGCAGCGGCCGGGATGTTTATGTCCACGACAGGCAGTCCGATCTTTGCGTTCGTCGCGATCTGTTTTGCTGCGCTAGGCTTCAAGTCGGCATCGTCGCTGTTCTGGCCCATTCCCCAGGCTTATCTGGACGCCCGTATCGCGGCGGCGGTGATTGCCTTGATCAACTCGGTAGGCAACCTCGGCGGCTTCGTTGCGCCAACCACGTTTGGCTTGCTGGAGCAACACACCGGCTCGATCCAGGGCGGCCTGTATGGTTTGACGGCCACCTCGATTATTGCCGCCATCATCGTTTTCGCTGCACGCAACACGCCGAAGCCCGGCAAGAGTCCGGTAGAGCCGCTGCCCACCACTGCTGCCCACTCTTGATCGCCCGCTACGATTATTAAAAGGACCTGAAACAATGAGTCAGAACCTGAGCAAAGCCCCTGTTATCACCAGCATGCAGGTCGTCCCGGTCGCCGGTCACGATGACATGCTGCTCAACCTCAGCGGCGCCCATGGCCCCTACTTCACCCGCAACATCGTGATACTCCAGGACAATGCCGGGCACACCGGCGTGGGTGAAGTACCAGGCGGCGAACGCATTCGCCAGACGCTGGAAGATGCGCGGCAATTGGTGGTGGGCAGCTCGATTGGCACCTACCAGAAAATCCTGAATGACGTGCGCAAGACCTTCGCCGAACGTGATGCTGGTGGGCGCGGCCTGCAGACTTTTGATCTGCGCATCACCATTCACGCCGTGACCGCTTTGGAGGCAGCCCTGCTGGACTTGCTCGGTCAGCACTTGGACGTGCCGGTTGCTGCCCTGCTCGGTGAAGGGCAGCAGCGCGATGAAGTGAAAATGCTCGGTTACCTGTTCTATGTCGGTGACCAAGGCAAAACCAATCTGGATTACCGCAGGGAGCCGGATGCCGACAACGACTGGTTCCGCGTGCGCCATGAAGAAGCGCTGACGCCTAAAGCGGTTGTGCGTCTGGCAGAGGCAGCGCAGGCGCGTTATGGCTTCCAGGATTTCAAACTGAAAGGCGGCGTGCTCAGCGGCGATGCGGAAATCGAGGCGGTTACCGCCCTCGCCGAACGTTTCCCGGACGCCCGGATCACCCTCGACCCGAATGGCGCATGGTCACTGAAAGAAGCGATTCGTCTGTGCCGCGATCAGCACCATGTGCTGGCCTACGCCGAAGACCCCTGCGGTGCGGAAAACGGCTTCTCCGGTCGCGAAGTCATGGCTGAGTTCCGTCGTGCTACCGGCCTGAAAACCGCCACCAACATGATCGCCACCGACTGGCGTGAAATGGGCCATGCGATTCAGTTGCAGTCGGTGGACATTCCACTCGCCGACCCTCACTTCTGGACCATGCAGGGTTCGGTGCGGGTGGCGCAAATGTGCAACGAATGGGGCCTGACCTGGGGTTCGCACTCCAACAACCACTTCGATATTTCCCTGGCGATGTTCACCCATGTGGCCGCCGCCGCACCGGGGGATATCACCGCCATCGACACTCACTGGATCTGGCAGGACGGCCAGCGTCTGACCCGCGAACCGTTGCAGATTGTGGGCGGCGCCGTGCAAGTGCCGAAGAAGCCGGGGCTGGGCGTCGAGCTGGACATGGATCAGGTGCACAAGGCTCACGAACTCTACAAAGGCATGGGCCTGGGTGCACGTGATGACGGCGTCGCCATGCAATTCCTGGTGCCGGACTGGAAATTCAACAACAAGCAGCCGTGTCTGGTTCGGTGAATTCCGTCTCGACGTGAATGAACGCTATACCGGTAGGAGCCCACTTGCTGGCGAGTCGTCGCAGCTACGTACGCAGGCCTGCCGTCTCGCGAACAAGTTCGCTCCTACCGAAGAACGTAAATCCTTGCCAAGCTGGCATACGACGCGCAACCCCCTTGCGCGTCGTTTTTTATTCCGCCACAAAAGCCCGTGCTAATGTTCGTACATCATCCGCAATGAAGTCCGGCCCATGTCCCATATCGCTCATACCCACCCACGTTTGAGCATCGCCACTGCCCTGGGCCTCGCCAGCGGGCTTGCCGCAGCAATCATCACTCCGCAGATATCCATCACCAGCAAGTGCCTGATTGCCTGGAACGTTACCGTCTGGGTGTATCTGGTACTGATCCTGATCCGCACGTTTCGCACCAATGCGGCTGACGCAGAGCGAATTTCCATGGTCGAGGATGAAAACGCCGGACTGGTACTGGTCACCGTGTGCGTCGCCGCACTGGCCAGCCTCGCAGCAATCACGCTGGAACTGTCCGGCAGCAAGGCGATGACCACGGATGACCGGGCGCTGCACTACGCCTTCACCGCCCTGACAGTCGTAGGCTCGTGGCTGGTCACCGGGGTGATTTTCAGCCTGCATTACGCCCGCCTGTTTTATACCTGGAAGGGTAAAGAACCGGCTCTGCGTTTCGCGGATGGCGAGAAGCACCCGGATTATTGGGACTTCCTGTACTTCTCCTTCACCCTCAGCGTGGCGGTGCAAACCTCGGATGTGGGCGTCGCGACGCCGGGTTTACGCAGGATCGTCCTGGCCCAGAGCCTGATCGGTTTCATTTTCAACACGGCGATCCTCGGCTTTTCAATCAATCTTGCCGCCGGGCTGTTTGGCTAAGCGGCCATCTGGCGCTACTGTTGCGGCACAACCCTGAAAACTGCAGCAAAAAAGGCGAGTTCGAGATGACGCATACAAAAATTGCAGTGCTGGATGACTGGCAATCCGTCGCCAGTGATGTCGTGGACTGGTCGGTCCTGAACAGCATCGGTGAAATCAGCTTTCTTCATGAATACCCCGCCGATACCGCCACCATGGCGGCACGCTTGCAGGCTTTCACGGTGATTTGCGTGATGCGCGAGCGGACCACTTTCGACGAAGCCCTGCTCAGCCAATTGCCCAACCTCAAACTGCTGGTGACTGGCGGCATGCGCAACGCGGCGATTGACGTCAAAGCGGCCACCCGCCTCGGCATTCAGGTGTGCGGCACGGAAAGCTACAAGCACGCCGCCCCGGAGCTGACCTGGGCGCTGATCATGGGCGTGACCCGCAATCTGGTGGACGAGGCCAATTCGTTGCGCGGCGGCCAGTGGCAGGTCGGCATCGGCAGTGATTTGCATGGCAAGACACTGGGTATTCTCGGGCTCGGCAGCATCGGCAAGTGGATCGCCCGCTATGGTCTGGCGTTTGGCATGAACGTCATCGCCTGGAGTGAGAACCTCACGGCTGAAGCCGCTGCTGAATCCGGCGTGACGTATGTCAGCAAGCAGGAGCTGTTCGAGCAGGCGGATATTCTGTCGATCCACCTGGTGCTCAGCGACCGCAGCCGTGGGCTGGTGGATGCTCAGGCGCTGGGCTGGATGAAGCCGACGTCTTACCTGATCAACACTTCGCGCGGGCCTATCGTCGACGAAGGGGCACTGATTGAAACCCTGCAAAAGCGGCGCATCGCGGGTGCGGCACTGGATGTGTTTGCCATCGAACCGCTGCCTGCCGAGCATCCATTTCGTGTGCTGGATAACGTGCTCGCGACGCCCCATGTGGGTTATGTCACCGAGAACAATTACCGGATGTTCTACAGCCAGATGATTGAAGATATTCAGGCGTGGAGTGCGGGTGCGCCGATTCGGGTGTTTGGTTAAGTCATCCCTGATACCCGCTGTGGTGCGGCAGACAGAGAACCTATATTTTCTGGGTTGACCAATCCTGTAGGAGCTGCCGAAGGCTGCGAAGCATTCACTCTGATACACCGCTATCGCAGCCTTCGGCAGCTCCTACAGGGAAAACACGTTCCATTTCAGAGTTTCCAGGAGCAACCCCATGAACCCAAACGCATTCGGTCTCGACAGCGTTCTGCTGGTCATCGACATGCAATACGACTTCATGCCCGGCGGCGCGCTGGCGGTGGCCGAGGGCGATGCGCTGGTGCCGTTGATCAACCGTCTCGGTGAGCAATTTCAAGGCGTTGTCATCACTCAGGACTGGCATCCGGCGGGGCATATCTCGTTTGCGTCCAGCCATTCAAGCCGCCTGCCGTTCGAGATAACCACCCTGCCCTATGGCCCGCAAACCCTTTGGCCGGACCACTGCATTCAAGACAGCCATGGCGCACAACTGCATGCGGATCTGGACCTGCCCCACGCGCAATTGATCCTGCGCAAGGGCTGTAACCCGCACATCGACAGCTATTCGGCGTTCCTCGAAGCTGACCGCGTGACGCCCACCGGCCTGGCCAGCTATCTCAAGGAGCGAGGCGTCCAGAACGTATTTGTGGTGGGTCTGGCGCTGGACTTCTGCGTAGCATGGTCGGCACTGGATGCAAGAGCTGCCGGGTTCACTACGCTGGTCATCGCCGACGCCTGTCGCGCCATCGACATGAATGGCTCGCTGGACAAAGCCTGGCAAGACATGACAGCGGCAGGCGTGACACGCATCCAAAGCACTGAACTGCTCAAATAACCGTTCAGATACCGCCGATCAGCGCTCCCGCTTTAGGCTCTGTACCGAAAGGTCCAGCGCCTTCTGCATGTCCAGACGTGCAGAGCGGCCGATGTTCTTGTCGTCCATCTGGTAATTGCGTTCAGACGGCAGGATCGGTGCCGTCAGGTCATCGGCGTCCATGGCTTCGAAATCAAAGTTGCCACCGATGGGCATGGCGCTGCGGCGCAACAGCATGCGCAACTGTTCAGGCGTCAGCTTCGGGTTGATCGACAGCATGGCGGCGACAATCCCGGTGACCATCGGCGTAGCGTAGGACGTACCGCAATGGACCGCGCCCTGCTCACCCGCCGTGAGGGTCGATGCCCGCGTGCAGGCTGCAGCCATGATGTCAACGCGGCTATCAACGTTGGATGACTCGCGTTTCTCGACGTAGGCAGGATCATCGATGGGCAGATCGTCATCCTTGCTGCGCTGATGCCCACCCACCACCAGCAACTGGTCCGTGATGAACGAAGACGGCAGGCGGTACTCGTCCGTCCCGGAGAACGACGAGCCGTTGCCTGCCGAATTGATCACCACCACATCGGGGTGCTTGCGCCGTAGCCAGAGGAAAAACTCTTCCAGCAGTTCTTCGTAACCGGACATGGCAATGCCAGACCTGAGCAACGAATCCACCTCATCGCCCTCGACGTTTTTCGCGCCGACCCGATGCAGCCCCCAACTCCAGTTCAGGACTCGCGCGCCGTCTTCAACCAGATTCACCGATGCTGCGACATTCGCCGTGATGCCGGCATCGGAGTTGCGCTCGACAATCACCTCGAAACCGTCGCTGACGCCATCCAGCGCGCGCAGAAAGCCGCTATTGCCGCCCTTGGCAGTGTCCGCCGCCAGAATACCCGCCACGGTGGAGCCATGCCCGTCGGGCTTTTTCGCGTCACGGGCGTACAGGCACGTACGGGGCTTGCCTGATTTGCAGTCACCCAGATAATCGGCAAAGTCCGGGGAATCAAAGTCCACTTCGCGCTCAATGATCCCGATGCGGATCGGTACCGGTTTGATCGGCGAAGTGACGGCGGGAATCCTGCGCTGGTAATAGTTGACCGCGTCCATGAAGCGGTTGGCCGCCCACTGATCCTGAGTCGGCTTGGCCTGCTTGCCATCGCTCGGCGCCGCTTCGCCTTCAGGGGATTCGGCGGCCGACTCCTCGACCACCACGGCATCAACGCTGACCTCACTGCCCATGCGCAGCACCATGGCGTCGCGCTGTACCAGATCAGTCACCGGCAGGCGCAGCTGGTAAGTGTTGAGCGGTGCGATGGAACCGACGACGGTGGCACCGTACTTTTTCGCGATGCGCTCGGCTTCTTCTGCACCCTGGAATTTTTCTTCGATGATCACGCTGACCAGATCAACGTAACTGGTCAGGCCGTCCATGTTCTTGGCGACCTCCTTTGGCGTAGCCGCCAACACGTGACTGCCTGCCATGCTCAGCCATACGGCATTGCTGCTCTGCCCTTCCTGCTCAAGCCACAAGGGGCCGCTGAGCCAGTCGGCAGCGCTCAGGCGCAACTTTAGTCGCTCGCCGTCACGCTCAATCACCTGGCCCGGCAACGCTTTGCCATCCAGTTTGAGCTGCACAGCACCGGGTTTCAGCCCGCGGACGCCAAGACAGAAGGTCTGCTGCTCGCGGCCCAACAGATCGTCGCAACGCTGCAGCCGCTCGACCCGTAAAGCCTCATTGGCCTGTACTGACGAAACACCGGCCAAAGCAGCCATGAACACGGGCAATACGGTGCGACTGAGCATTTAACAATCCTGAGGGACGCGGCGATAGCAGTCTGACTGCTGCGTCCCCTCAGGGTTCAGGGCTCAGCTCAAGAGCCGCCCAGCGCGAAGTGCTTGAGGCTTTCCCCTTCCATTCGGTACCGCACCCACTCGTCCTGCGGCTCGGCGCCGATGGATTTATAGAAATCGATGGCAGGCTTATTCCAGTCCAGCACGCTCCACTCAAACCGGCCGCAGCCTGTGTCATGGGCGATTTTCGCCAAGTGGCGCAACAGGTGTTTGCCTGCGCCGACACCGCGATGTTCGAGTGACACAAACAGGTCTTCCAGGTACAAGCCTTTGCGCCCCTGCCATGTGGAATAGTTGAAGAAGTACACGGCAAAACCGATCGGTTGATCATCCAGCAGGCAAATCAGCGCCTTGGCCGGAGACGCTTCGTCAAACAGGCTACGCTCGATATCAGAGACGTCTGCCAGAACTTCATGCTCGGCCTTTTCATAGATGGCCAACTCGGTAATAAAGCCAAGAATGACCTGGGCATCAGCCCGGGTGGCCTCACGAATATGCAACGTCACGACTCTCTCCTTGTAATGATGGCTCTTTATGATCGAACAGGCCGTTCAGCAGCGAACGACCGGCGGTGGATTGTGTCTCAAGCATCAGCCCGGCGCAGCATTAAAACGTCTACGCCTTCACTCGTATTTAAGGATGCTGTATGGACAACAATGAAGAAGGCAGAACCCCCGGGTTATCCGCTGAAGAAGAACGCGAAGTCGACGAGAACCAGCCTCCCCGTGCGGCGGTGCTGCACGAGACCATTCGCATTCAGGGCGATCATGAGCTGGAGCGCAGCGTTGCGGCCCTCTGGTGGTCGGCGTTGGCCGCGGGTTTGACCATGGGCCTGTCGCTGATGGCCATGGGGTTGTTCAAGTCACGCCTGCCGGATATCGAGTCCAGTCATGTCATCGCCAGCCTGGGTTATTCCGCCGGTTTTCTCGCGGTCATCCTGGCTCGTCAGCAACTGTTCACCGAAAACACCCTGACGGCGGTGCTGCCGGTCATGAGCAAGCCGACCTTGAGCAACCTGGGTCGGTTGTTGCGATTGTGGGGCGTGGTGCTGTTCGGCAACCTGTGCGGTACTTTGCTGGTGGCCTATGTGATGTTGAATCTGCCGATCTTCGATAGCCAGACTGACAAGGCGTTTCTGGAAATCGGCCGCAAGGTGATGGAAAACGACGTCATTCACATGTTCTCCAAAGGCATCGTGTCCGGCTGGATGATCGCCACCATGGTCTGGATGATCGCGTCCATGGAAGCTGCGAAGATCTGGATCATCGTGCTGATCACTTACCTCATGGCCCTCGGTGATTTCACCCATATTGTGGTGGGCTCGGCCGAAGCATCGTATCTGGTGTTTGCCGGCGAATTGTCCTGGAGTGACTTCTGGCTGGTCTTTGCCGCCCCAACGCTCGCCGGTAACATCATTGGCGGCAGCTTCATCTTCGCCATTCTCAGCCATGCGCAGATCCGCAGCGAAAAAGACACCACTGCCAAGCTTGAGCGGGACCGGCTGAAAAAGATTGCAGAGAAGAAGCGGTTGAAGGAAGAGGAGCAGGCTGCGACGGTTACCAAGTAACCGAGCTGGAATGCGATTCCCGTTGTAGGAACACAATCCCGTAGGACCGGCTTTAGCCGGGAGGACTTAGGGGCATTTGCCAGATCTCCTTCGTCCGGAATATCGCCCTCCCGGCTAAAGCCGGTCCTACGGGGTTGCAGGGGAACACAGGATTTCCTGCAAGAAATGCATTCCATACCAAAACCTGTAACAGATGAAAATTCTTTCAGAAACTGTTCAGGTCACATCAGCGAGAATAGGTTTTTTGGCTGTAATCCTTCAGGCAGGCAAGATGACCCGAATTCTGACCATCGAAGACGATGCCGTGACCGCCCAGGAAATCGTTGCGGAATTGAGCAACCATGGCCTTGAGGTGGACTGGGTCGATAATGGCCGTGAGGGCCTCGCCCGTGCGGTAAGCGGCGACTATGACCTGATCACCCTCGACCGAATGCTGCCCGAAGTGGACGGTCTGGCCATTGTGACCACCTTGCGCGCGCAAGGCATCCTCACCCCTATTCTGATGATCAGCGCCCTCTCCGACGTCGATGAACGTGTGCGCGGCCTGCGTGCCGGTGGCGATGATTACCTCGCCAAGCCCTTTGCGTCCGACGAAATGGCCGCACGGGTTGAAGTCTTGCTGCGCCGACGTAACACTGTGGCCGCCGCAGAAACTATATTGCGGGTCGCCGATCTGGAGCTGAACCTGATCAAACGTGAAGCCAGCCGCGGACAACAGCCTCTTAGCTTGCTGCCCACCGAATACAAACTGCTGGAATTCCTGATGCGCAACAGCGGGCAGATCATCACCCGCATGATGATTTTCGAGGAGGTCTGGGGCTATCACTTCGATCCCGGCACCAACCTGATCGACGTACACATTGGGCGCTTGCGGAAAAAAATCGACCCTCCCGGCATGACTCCACTGATTCGGACCGTGCGAGGCTCGGGTTATGTCATTGCTGAACCCGTCTAAAGGCTGGCGTTCCTCTACTAGCCGCTTGCTGGCGCTGTACAGTTTTCTGTTCGTGGCCTGGAGCTGCACGCTGATCGGCGTGTTGTACTGGGAAGTCAGCAGCTACCTGGAAAACCTCGCCCGCCACTCCCTCATGCAACGCCAGCAACTGTTTGCCCGCTTTGAAGGCGAACAGTTGATCGAGGCGCTGACCTCCAGCATGACCTTCGACATGCGCGCCGTGGATGCCTATGGCCTTTTCGACGCCGAGCTGCGCCCGCTCAATGGCCCGATAAAAACGGTCCCTCCCAGCCTGCCGCTGGACGGCAAGATTCATCAGTTGAGCAACTGCGTCGACTCCGAAGATCCGCACATGCCGCAGGACACTTGTGACGCGGTCGCCAGCCAGACCCGCGACGGTCACTGGCTGGTGCTGGTGCGCGACAACGGGTCACTGTTCGCCGTCACTACCCTGATCTTGCGCGCCCTGCTCTGGGGGCTGTCATTGACGATTATTCCCGGCATTGCTGGCTGGCATTTGCTGAGTCGCCGACCGCTAAAACGCATTCGCGGCATTCAGGCAAGCGCCGAGGCAATCGTCGCAGGCGATCTGGGTCGCCGCCTTCCAGTGTCGGCACGCCGCGATGAGCTGGACATGCTGGCGGTCATCGTCAACGCCATGCTCGATCGCATCGAAAAACTGATGAATGAGGTCAAAGGCGTCTGCGACAGCATCGCCCATGACCTGCGCACACCTCTGACTCGCTTGCGAGCGCAGCTCTATCGCATCCAGCAACAATCGCCGGAAGACTCCCTGGTAGCGACGCAAATGGATCAAGTGATTGCCGAGGCAGACACGCTGATGGCGCGTTTTCGCGGCTTGCTGCGCATCTCGGAAATCGAGGATCACCAGCGTCGCTCGGCGTTCGTCGAAGTCGATCCTGGCGAACTGTTGCAAGAGGTTCACGATTTTTACCTGCCTCTGGCCGAGGAAGGCGGCGTCAGCCTGTACCTGCGCGTGGAGGATCCGCTGCCACCACTATTGGGCGACCGCGCCCTGCTCTTCGAAGCACTGGCAAACCTGCTCAGCAACTCGATCAAGTTCACCCCGCCCGGCGGCAGCGTGATCCTTAGTGCCAGAGCAGACGGCGACAGCACCTGCCTCGAAGTCCAGGACTCAGGCCCCGGTATTCCTGAGGCAGAACGGCAAGCGGTGTTCCAACGCTTTTATCGCAGTGAAGGCAGCATTCAGAAACACGGGTTTGGCCTAGGGCTGTCCATCGTTGCGGCGATCGTCAACCTGCACGGCTTCACCTTGCACATCGGGACCAGCCCGCTGGGTGGGGCGAGATTGAGTCTGGAGTGTCGGCAGACGGTGGCGTTGGTGTGAGGGTGATCGCGGTCGAATACTTTCTGTTACTGGGATGGGAAGCGTCGTGAGAAACGCTTAGCGAGCACCTCAGGATGCAAGCAATCGTAGGCTAGGCGGTTTACTAGCCATGGACGTCCGCAGTTTAGATGCTATGGCTTGAAAAAACCGGTAAGCGAGCTGTTGTCTCTCTCACTTTAGCAACTCCTTTTTTTGAGGTGGAATAGCGCCTAATAAGATTCCGTTGGAAACCGAAGCAAAATGACACGACATGTAAAGTGGTTTTTCCCAAATGATTTTCTGGAAGATTTCGTGAGTTCTCCCCCCAGTAGTTGATGCTGTCCCCGTAAAGGCAAGAATTCTTTCATTTGCTAAATCAACAATGCGATCTCCATAAACCCTGACACCTAGGAACTCCGGCCTTGAGTAGTGTTTTAAAGCTACGGCACTCTCAAGCCTTTCTACCGGGAGTATTCTTCCGTCACGCATATATCGATAGTAGCCACCCTCCGGATTTTTTGTTTCAATAAATTCATAGCCTTTATCCAAATACCGCCTGATGTCGTCAGGTGTAGAATCAGTGACATAAAAACCTGACACGCTTCGTTTCTGAACAAGCCCATCTGCCATCGACGGGCACACCCTCTTGAAGTATGTAAGAGTCACGATATCGTCGCCAAACAATGAACCTAGCACAGTCACCATGAGTACGATCCAAAGTACTCTTTGCCTTAAGGTCTCCAACATGAGCAAGCGCCCAACGAGATAGAGCGTAAAAAAAGCTGCTAAAAATAGAAAAATAAGCAAAATCTGGACAAGCCCCAAGACAGCCTCCTTAACCCGATGAATCCCAAATTCAAGCCAGGTATACCGCCCACACTAAGCACAGTTACCACTGCGCACTCTTAAATGCCATAGATATTGATAAAAGTGAATGTGTGAATCAGTCATGCACAGCTCTGGCAGTTTTTTAGGTCAGGACTCAGGCCCCGGTATTCCTGAGGCAGAACGGCAAGCGGTGTTCCAACGCTTTTATCGCAGTGAAGGCAGCATTCAGAAACACGGGTTTGGCCTGGGGCTGTCCATCGTTGCGGCGATCGTCAACCTGCACGGCTTCACCTTGCACATCGGTACGAGTCCGCTGGGTGGCGCGAGATTGAGTCTGGAGTGTCGGCAGACGGTGGCGTTGGTGTGATCGTGCACTATTGCTTGTTCAACGATCTGTAGGAGCGCGCTTGCCCGCGATGCGGTGCGTCAGCGAAAAATGCGTTCCCTGACCAGATCCCAT
>NZ_LKBT01000029.1 GCF_002699985.1 Pseudomonas sp. ICMP 561
CTTCCTCGAATAGGCCTTATACATAGATGCAACCGGGTAGCAGTGTTCAAAAAGCGGGTTGAAAGTAGGGGCGAGTCCATACATAGGACCGGCTTTAGCCGGGAGGGCGTCGGGACATTCACCAAATCTTCTTCACCAGAAATACCGCCCTCCCGGCTAAAGCCGGTCCTACGGGATTGCAAACAAACAGAATCCTCCACCTGAGATCACCTGCAGTTTCATCACTCCTCAGCCCTGCTTCGGATCCGCCGACGTACCCGGTCTCGGCTGCTCACCCTGTTCATTCATCTGCTTGTTCTTCTCGCCAATCTTCCCGGCATTCTCCGGTTTGTGGTCGAGGTCTTCGCGGTTCGATTCCTGATCTTTGGTTTGCTCGGTCATCACGGCATCTCTTGTTGTCTGTGGGCTGGTTAGTGGTCGTTAGAGATTGGGCAACACAGCACGCGCAAGATTCGCAATATTTTCCGGATGGATCGCATCTGATCCAGACCGTTGAGCGTTAATATCAGCACCCCCGCAGGCGCTTACGGGGAAATACATATCGCAACGAATCAGGTGAGTGGGGCAGCAGGGATGAAGAGTTGTAACGTTATCAGGGTCTTATGGGGCGCGGTGATACTTGCCTCGTCCTGTGCTGTGCATGCCTATACGGTGAATGAGTGCACCGAAAACTGGTACCCACTGGCAAAGCCTGGCGAGCGGAGTTATGAGCAGCATCCCGAGAAGAAAGGAATTTGCGTCGAACAGAAAATTACCGTGAAGGGCCGCCAACTGGTTGAGATTGGTGGCAAAGGCTACTTCATGACTGATTCAAAGAGAGAAAGCACGGCGTGCCCGCGCTCTGGTGATGGTGTGGGCATACCCATCCCCGCATGCATACTCCCATCAAAGATGCAGCGCAATGTGGTGCGTGAAGAGCGTGGCTATTATCTGCTGACGCCCCATGGCGCCGACTTGCGACGCTTGGGCGAGTCCTGGTATTCAACTGATGGCCGCACGGTGTTTCTCACTCCTACCCCTATTGAAGGTGCGGACCCTGAAACTTTCCAGGCATTTGATACGTCGGGCGCTGATGAACACGATGATTGGGCAAAGGATCGCAACCACATTTATCACGATGACAAGCCGATGCCGGACATGGCCCTGGGTGAGATGCAGTTCATAGGGCCGTTTGTGATTAATGCTGGCCGTGTATTCGAGGTTGTCCTGAGTAGCGTGAAAGAGAGACCCGATGTCCTGCCGACACTGACTATGCTTGCTCCCCAAAATTTAAACCATCTGAGTCTGGTCAGCGATGGGCGTCGTCTCTACCTGAGAGGAAAGGCTGTGAACAGCCTTAATGAACTCGATGGCTATTATGCACCTGACATCAAAACCTTATCTCCAACCTGTCCGGTAGCCGGTCATCCTGACCTTCGCTGCAAGGCGAATCACCCTCAGGTTTTCGAAAACGGCACGGAATCACGCCTTGCCCTTGCAGGAAAGGATGTGCTGTATTTTCGTGGCGTGAACGATGTGAAGCGCATCTCGAATGTGCCCGACCTGGTGTTCTTCAGGCCGGACAATACGGCGTATGTTCTTGGGATCAGTGGGCAGCGCTTGTACACCATAAGCGGTCCTGGCACCTCACCGGTTGCAGGGCCATCCTTTCGTGGACACATCAGCGGTCCGATAGCCGGAGCGCTTGTCGACGAGGAAGGCTTCATCACCTCGTTCCCGCAGTCGAATCTGAAGAAGTGCTCTACAAATTCTCGCCTTCCAGCCTGGCCGAAAGCGGGCGATTCGAGTCGTCTCGGCGCACTGCGACAACTGGCTGAGACAGAAATACCCGAAGGCTTTGCGGTGGCGCTGGAGAACGAGCGCTACCGTTATCTGTTTGTCAGCCGCGAGAAACGTAGCGCTGGCGATACGGTGATAGATCGCAGCGATGGCCGCCGCGTGCTTGCTGATTGTCGGCAGGACTAGGCGGGGTTCTATCAAGCGAAATGCAATTTCCTGGTCGACCCCAATCCTGAGATGAACCGGCATCGATGGCACCACGCTGTCGCACAGAAAACAAAGGGTCCGTAGGACCGGCTTTAGCCGGGAGGGCAATTTCTCTGACGAGAGAGCAGAGTGGGTGTTCCGACGTCCTCCCGGCTAAAGCCGGTCCTATATAATCCCGGTATTTCAGTCTGTTATGCGTTATTTCATGGAAGCGCACGAGCACCGCGCGGCCGCGATAGCGGTGTAAGCGGTGGCCGCTGCGCAACGCAGCAGGTCGGCGGCGTGGGCCATGGATTGGGTGGCTGAATCGGTGTTGGTGTCGAGCATGTACAAACTCCTATTGGTAATGGAGCCAGCACGCATCGCGACTAAACGAAGGGTGGCGGCTGTGCAGCAGGTTAGTCGACCGGGCAATAGGAGAAACCGGCGCACCCGAAGGTGCCCTGCGCACAGCCACCATAACGGTGAGCACGTGTGCGCCTATTGGTCCGGGCGACTAAACCCGATCGCTGATGTGCAGCGACCGACGCAGCCTAGTGAGGCGGATTTACAGGCGCAAGTGAGGGACAAGTTTCTCGGAAATGTCTGGCAGGGGGAAGTGATGGTGTCTGGCAAGAGTGTTTCAGGAAGTGGGTTTCTCCCGACAGAGCAGGCGTCCAGAGCCACAGTGTATTCAGCGCAACGGCGGCAGGTTTTGCAATCAAACCCGATCCGTCATCGCCGCCAACGCCACCGAAGTCGCCGCAGTCCGTGTTTCCACACCCAGCTTGATGTAGATATGTTCCAGGTGCTTGTTCACGGTGCGCGGGCTGAGTTGCAGGATGTCGCCGATGTCTTTGTTGGTCTTGCCGCAGGACACCCAGCGCAGCACTTCGATTTCCCGTTCGGTGAGCTGGAAGCGGCTGGATAGTTTGCCGTAGGCGGGTTTGTCGTCGAAGCCCAGGCTGGCGGATTGCGAGGCGCTGCGGGCGGATTGCAGGATGCGTGCGGTGCGCAGATGGGAGGCGACCCGGGCCAGGACTTCGTCGCAGACGATGGGTTTGGTCACGTAGTCGATGGCCCCGGCTTCGAAGCCTTTGACGACATGTTCGCTGTCGGTGAGGGCGGTCATGAACAGGATCGGGATGTTGGCGCTTTCTGGCTGCGCCTTGATCCGGCGACAGGTTTCGAAGCCGTCCAGGCCGGGCATCATGGCGTCGAGCAGGATCAGGTCCGGGCGTCGGCGCTGAATACGGTTCAGTGCGCTGCTGCCGTCCAGGGCCACCAACACCATGTAACCGGCTTCGTCCAGCGCGTCGGAGAGCAGCGCGAGATTATCCGGCGTGTCGTCGACGATCAGGATGATGCCGTTGTCAGCGGGTTGGGTCGGGGCGTTCATTGAGGGCCTCCTTCAGTTGCAGGCTGAGTTCATCCAGACGAAAGCCCTTGGCAAGGTTTCGCAGGTCGGCGATGAAGCTGGCGCTGGTGACGCTTTCACGCTCGATGGCATCGAGTTTGGCTTGAATGCCGCGTACATAACCCAGGCCGCACAGCTCGTACAGATCCAACAGGTCCTGACGGGGCGGCAGTGTCCACGGCGTTTTGACCACCGACATTGTGCGCAGGCGGCGTAACCATTGCAGTTGCAAGTGGTGTTGAATGCGGTCCAGCAGTTGCTGGATGTGTACCGGTTTGGCGAGATAGTCGTCGCAGACCTCGGGCAGGCTGCGCTCTTTGTCGTCGGTGAACGGGTTGGCGTTGGCGGAAATAATAATGATCGGTGCCAAAGACAGGGCATTGCGGCGGATCAGGCGGCTGGTCTCCCAGCCGTCCATGTCCGGCATCGACAGGTCCATAAGAATCAGGTCCGGGTGCAGCAGCGATACCTGACGAATGGCTTCCTGACCGTTCGCAGCCTGGGCCACTTCAAAGCCCAATGGCGCGAGCATGCCGCTGATGACCTTGCGATGCTCAATGTGATCGTCCACCACCAGAATCAGCCGTCGCTCGCCCTCATAACCCATGACGTCGTGATCCACATGGATCACCGCCTTGGGCACGCGTACTTCGGACAGAAACAGCCGGACCTGAAAACGTGTGCCTTCGTCGGGCTGGCTGGTGACGGACAAGGCGCCGCCCATCAACGAGGTGAGCATGCGGGTGATGGTCAGTCCCAGGCCGACGCCGTTGTCCTGACGCACCAGACCGCCGCGTTCGAAGGGCTGGAAGATCCGGTCGATCTGCTCGGGAGCAATACCGATGCCGGTGTCGATGATGTCAAAAATCGCCGTTTCCCGGCGGTAACTGACCAGCAGGCAGACTTCGCCGCTGTCGGTGAAATTCACTGCGTTGCCCAGCAAGTTGATGAGGATTTGCCGCACGCGCTTTTCGTCGCCGCGGACCACCGCTGGCATGCGGCCTTCCACATGGAGACGGAAGGTCAGGCCTTTTTCCCGCGCTGTCGGGGCAAACATTTGTTCCAGATCGTGAAGGAATTCCTGAAAGAGAATTTCCGACGGTTCAAGGCGTAGCTTACCGGCCTCGATTTTGGCGACATCGAGTAAGCCGTCGATCAACGACAGCAAGTGCGAGCTGCTGCGCAGGATGGTCGCCAGCGGGTCTTGCTGATGGGCCGGGGTTGCGGGGTCGCGTTGCAGAATCTGGGTGAAGCCGAGAATGCTGTTCAGTGGGGTACGCAGTTCGTGGGACAGGCCCGTGACATAGCGACTCTTGGCGGCGTTGGCTGCTTCCGATGCTTCCTTGGCTTTTTGCAACGCCTGGTCAGTTTTGTCGTGGGCGTCGATTTCCTGCATGAGCAAGGCAGTCTGGCGGTCCGATTCTTCCAGCGCGACGCGACGGCTTTCCCGGGTCAGCACCACCCACCAGGCCAGGATTCCGGCGAACACGCAGAGGGTGAAGAATGCCTTGAGGAACGCAAGAAACAGCGTGTGATGCACGGCGGGGGATTGATCGATCAGGCTGTGGGAAACCTGGCCATAGATCACCGCCAGGGCTCCGGAAATGGTCAGCAGCAACACGGTCAGCAAGCCGAGGTATTGCGCCAGGCGGGTATGCAGGTATTGCAGCGGCAGTTTCGGCAGCAGTTTGCTGATCACGTCTTCGAACTGCATCGACAGCCGTGCGCGGCTCTTGCACTGATCGGCGCAGCGGGCGTCCAGCGAGCAGCATAACGAGCAGATGGGCGAGCTGTAGGCCGGGCAGTAAGCCATGTCCGGCGTCTCGAATTCGTTGCTGCACAGGCCACAACGCAGGCTGGTCTGTTGACCCAGGGGGAAGAGTTGCAGCGGGTCGCTGGTGCGGGCGATGTAGTACCTGCCTTGCGTCCACCAGGCGATCAACGGTGCAGCAATCAACGCGGTGGTCAGGGAAATCAGCGGCGGGGCGGCCTGAGCCAGTTCGCCGAACGCCCCGAAATGGGCACAGATCGACAGCAGCGAGGCAATCGACATGGCGCCGACGCCGACGGGATTGATGTCGTACAGGTGCGCGCGTTTGAATTCGATGTGTTTCGGCGAGAAGCCCAGCGGCTTGTTGATCACCAGATCGGCCACCAGCGTGCCGATCCAGGCAATCGCTACGTTGGCGTACAGACCCAGCACTTGTTCGATGGCATCGAATACTCCCAGCTCCATGAGGATCAGGGCGATGGCGACGTTGAACACCAGCCACACCACACGGCCCGGATGGCTGTGGGTGACCCGGGCAAAGAAGTTCGACCAGGCCAGCGAGCCGGCGTAGGCATTGGTCAGGTTGATTTTGATCTGGGAAATGATCACGAACAGCACCATGGCCGCCAGCGCCCACTCCGGCGAGCTGAACACGTAACGAAACGCCACCAGATACATCTGCGTCGGTTCTGCGGCCCGTTCGATGGGCACTTCGTGTTGCAGAGCGAGAAAGGCCAGAAAGGCACCGGCCATGATTTTCAGCGCGCCGGGGATGATCCAGCCAGGCCCGGCCATTAGCAGAGCGGCCCACCAGCGTTTACGATTTTTGCGGGTCTTTTCCGGGAGAAAGCGTAAATAATCGACCTGTTCGCCGATTTGCGTCACCAACGACAGCGCGACGCTAAACGCTGCACCAAAGAACAGCAGGTTGAAGGTGCCACCTTCGCCCTCGCGCCCGGCAAAGGTCGTCAGGTCAGTGAGCGCTTCGGGGTTTTTCCAGATGACGAAGATGTACGGCACCAGCAGCAATGTCAGCCACAGCGGCTGCGACCACATCTGCAAACGGCTGATCAGGGTGATGCCGTACGCCACCAGCGGAATGATGATGATCGAGCAGATGACGTAGGCCATGGCCAGCGGGATCTGGAAATACAGCTCGATGGCCAAAGCCATGATCGCCGCTTCCAGGGCAAAGAACAGGAAGGTGAAGCTGGCGTAGATCAGCGACGTAATCGTCGAGCCAATGTAGCCAAAGCCGGCGCCCCGGGTCAGCAAATCCATGTCCACGCCGTAGCGGGCCGCGTAGTAGCTGATGGGCAGGCCGGTCAGAAAGATCACCAGCGCCGTGGCAAGGATCGCCCACAAGGTGTTGGTGAACCCGTAACTCATCACCAGCGCACCGCCGATGGCCTCCAGCGCCAAAAACGAAATCGCCCCGACAGCGGTGTTGGCGATGCGAAATTCCGACCATTTGCGGAAGGATTTCGGGGTGAAACGTAGGGCGTAATCCTCCATGGTCTCGTCGGCGACCAGGCTGTTGTAATCGCGGCGTACCTTGACAATGCGTTGAGAGCCGGAGGGTCGCACGGTTGATTTCCTGAAAGGTTATTGAATTGCCGACAGCAACTTCCGTGCCTGTGAGTTGAACCTCCGTTGTTCCTGACACGGCGCTGATCTTGTGTGCGAATTCATTCGCGAAGAGGCCGGTACATCCAGAGCTCATGCATCGCTTGAAATACCGCATTCCCGAATGAATTCGGTCCCACAGGTAACTCATGAACCTGTTGGAGCGAGGCTTGCCCGCGAAGGCGATGGCCTGATTTTCACAGGATGTGCTGGATTCACCGGCCTCTTCGCGGGCAAGCCTCGCTCCAACAGCGGCTTGTTTTAACACGGGCGCAATCATCCACTTTTTTACGCAATCCGACCCTACGTCAAATGACGTAGCCCGGTACGTCATGGTGCGTATACCGGGTTTTGTTCGCCGACTTCATGCTTGCCGCTACCTCGCCACAGCGCCTTGCGGACTGTGGGGGCCCACAAGCACAGGAGCGGGAACATGGATTCACGACTGACAGGCGCCAAAAGGTTTTTGCCACGTCGATTGACGCTGGGCGCTGCTGCGCTTTCGCTGATGGCGGCAGGGGTGTTCGGGCAAGTGGCGGTGGCCGATGACGCCAACACCACCGGGCTTGCCGTGACCGCCACCGAAGTGACCGTCGGCCAGTTGCACTCGGCCACCGGCACCATGGCGATTTCCGAGACCGGTTCGATTCAGGCCGAGCGTCTGGCCATCGATCAGATCAACGCCTCGGGCGGCATCCTCGGTCGGCAGATCAAAGTCGTGCAGGAAGACGGCGCATCTGACTGGCCGACCTTTGCCGAGAAAGCCAAGAAGCTGCTGGTCGGCGACAAGGTCGCGGCGGTGTTCGGCTGCTGGACCTCGGCCTCGCGCAAAGCCGTGTTGCCGGTGTTCGAAAAAGAAAACGGCTTGCTGTACTACCCGACCTTTTATGAAGGCCTGGAACAGTCGAAAAACGTGATTTATACCGGCCAGGAAGCCACCCAGCAGATCCTTGCCAGCCTCGACTGGATCGCCAAGACCAAAGGCGCCAAGACCTTCTACCTGATCGGTTCGGATTACATCTGGCCGCGCACCTCCATGAAGATCGCCCGCAAACACATTGAAAACGTGCTCAAAGGCACGGTGGTTGGCGAGGACTACTACCCGCTGGGCAACACTCAATTCGGATCGCTGATCAACAAGGTCAAGCTGAAGAAGCCTGACGTAGTGTTCGCAGCCGTGGTCGGTGGCTCCAACGTTGCCTTCTACAAACAGATGAAAGCCGCAGGCGTGACGGCTGAGAAACAGAACCTGCTGACCCTGTCGGTGACCGAAGACGAATTGCTGGGTATCGGCGGCGAAAACATGAAGGGCTTCTACGCCTCCATGAAGTACTTCCAGAGCCTCGACAACCCCAACAACAAAGCATTTGTTGACGCCTTCAAAGCCAAATACGGCAAGGACTCGGTGATGGGTGACGTGACCCAGGCCGCTTATCTCGGCCCATGGTTATGGAAAGCAGCGGTGGAGAAGGCTGGTAGCTTCGACATCGACAAAGTGGTCGCCGCATCACCTGGCATCGAGCTGAAAACCGCACCTGAAGGCTACGTCAAGGTGCACGAAAACCACCACCTGTGGAGCAAGACCCGCATTGGTGAAGTGCAGGCTGACGGCCAGTTCAAGGTGATCTACGAGTCGGACCTGATCGAGCCGAATCCGTTTCCGAAGGGTTATCAGTAGCCGCTGAATCCACCATCCCTGTAGGAGTGAGCTTGCTCGCGATCGGCTGCGAAGCAGTCGTAAAAAATGGCGAATCCAACATTGTTTGAAGGCCGTGCCGGCCTTATCGCGAGCAAGCTCACTCCTACAGTTGAATTGAGGTGGCGTTTTCGCGCACCTCTTTCCACCTCGGAGACCATCATCATGGAATGGCTATCGGAATTTGGTGCCATCGCGGCCATGCAGGGGTTCAACGGGTTATCCGTGTTCTGCGTACTGCTGCTGATGGCCTTGGGGCTGGCGATTATTTTTGGCCAGATGGGCGTCATCAACATGGCCCACGGTGAATTTCTCACCATCGGCGCGTACACCACTTACGTGATGTCCAGCCTGACGTTGCAGTACATGCCGTCCATGCAGCCTTATTACTTTTTCTTCGCCATCGCGTTGTCGTTCGTGGTGGCCGGTGCCATCGGCTGGGTGGTCGAATCGGTGATGATCAGCCGTTTGTACCACCGTCCACTGGATACCTTGCTCGCCACCTGGGGTTTGTCGCTGGTGATGCAGCAAGCCTTTCGCTCGATCTTTGGTGCCCGGGAAGTCAGCGCCACGCCGCCTGAATGGCTGATGGGCTCGGTCAGCCTCAGCGATGCCATCGAGATTCCTCGTAACGGCCTGTTCGTCATGGGCCTGACCATTCTGCTGACCGCGACGATTTTCCTGATGCTGTACCGCACCCGTTGGGGCCTGCACGTTCGCGCCACGGTGCAGAACCGGATCATGAGCCGTGCAGTGGGGATCAATACCCGCAAGGTCGACCGCATGACGTTTGCCCTCGGCTGCGGTGTCGCCGGAGTCGCCGGTGCCGCGTTCACCACCATCGGCTCCACCGGGCCAACCGCGGGTTCGCTGTACATCGTCGACACCTTCCTGGTGGTGGTTTTCGGTGGCGCGCAAAGCCTGTTCGGCACCATCGCGTCGGCGTTTGCCATCGCTCAAACCCAGTCGATTTCCGAATTCTTCATGAGTGGTTCCATGGCCAAGGTGCTGACCCTGTCAGCCGTGATCCTGATTCTGCTGATGCGCCCGCAAGGGTTGTTTTCCAGCAAGGTCCGTAAATGAACGTGTACGAAATTAAGGCGGCCCCATGAATGCTCTGAACAAAATGCTCGGCGGCAAGCAAGGCGTGGTTGGCCTGCTGATCCTGGCCGCGCTGATTCTGGTGGTGTTCCCGCTGACGCTGGACGCCTTCAGGTTGAACATGGTCGGCAAATACCTGACCTATGCTTTCGTCGCCGTTGGCCTGGTGCTGTGCTGGGGCTACGGCGGGATTCTCAGTCTCGGCCAAGGCGTGTTCTTCGGCCTGGGCGGGTACTGCATGGCGATGTTTCTAAAGCTGGAAGCATCGGATCCGGAAAGCACCAAAATCCAGTCCACCCCCGGCATTCCGGACTTCATGGACTGGAACCAGATCACCGAATTGCCGTGGTTGTGGGTACCGTTTCACAGCTTCACATTCACGGTGATCGCGGTGATCGGCGTGCCGGTGATTCTCGCCCTGGTGATCGGGTTGGCGATGTTCAAACGCCGCGTGGGCGATGTGTATTTTTCCATCGTGACTCAAGCCATCGCGCTGATTCTTACCGTGCTGATCATCGGCCAGCAAGGGTTGACCGGCGGCGTCAATGGCATCACCGATCTGAAGACCCTGCTGGGTTGGGACATCCGTGGAGACGGGGCGAAACTGGCTTTGTACTTCATCAATGCAGGGCTGCTGCTGGTCTGCATTCTGATCGGCAAATTCATCCTCGCCTCCAAGCTCGGCCGACTGCTGATGGCCATGCGCGACAAGGAAGAGCGGGTGCGTTTTTCCGGCTATGACGTGGCCAGTTTCAAGATCTTCGTGTTCTGCGTGGCGGCAGCGTTCTCGGCCATCGGCGGGGCGATGTTCGCCTTGCAGGTGGGCTTCATGTCGCCGTCCTTCGTGGGCATCGTGCCCTCCATCGAAATGGTGATCTTCGCCGCCGTGGGCGGGCGCATGTCGCTGCTCGGCGCGGTGTACGGCTCGCTGCTGGTCAACTACGGCAAGACCTATTTTTCCGAGTCCTTCCCTGAGTTGTGGCTGTACCTGATGGGTGGCCTGTTCATCGCGGTGGTCATGTACTTCCCCAACGGCCTGGCCGGTTTGTGGGAAAGCCACGGCCGCAAATGGCTCGCCAAAGTGCGCGGCAAGCCTGCGCCTGTGCTTGAAAAGCCGCATATCACACCGGTTCAGGCCATGCCGAAAGCCAGCGCCACGCCACTGGAGACTCAGCCATGAACAGCCCGACTGGCTTTCAAATGAACAAACCGGTGCTGGCGATCGAAGGGCTGACCGTGTCTTTTGACGGCTTCAAGGCGGTGGATGACCTCAATCTGTACATCGACCGCAACGAAGTGCGGGTGGTGATCGGTCCTAACGGCGCTGGCAAAACCACTGTCCTGGATCTGATCTGCGGGAAGACTCGGGCCACGGGCGGCAGCATCCAGTTCGAGGGCCGGGAACTGACCAAAATGCATGAGTACGACATCGTCCGTGCCGGGGTCGGTCGTAAATTCCAGACCCCGTCGATCTACGACAACCTGAGCGTGTTCGAAAACCTGGAAATGTCTTTTCCGGCAGGGCGCTCGGTGTTCGGCGCGCTGTTTTTCAAGCGCTCCGATGAAGTGGTGGCGCGGGTCAGAGATGTGGCGGCGGACATCTTCCTCGGTGATCTGCTTGAACAGCAGGCGGGATTGCTCTCCCACGGCCAGAAGCAATGGCTGGAGATCGGCATGTTGCTCATGCAGGACCCACAACTGTTGATGCTCGACGAGCCGGTCGCCGGGATGAGCGTCAGTGAGCGTTCGCAGACGGCCGAGCTACTCAACCGGATCAGTCAGGGCCGCTCGGTGCTGGTCATCGAGCACGACATGGAGTTCGTTAAAAGCATCGCCCACAAGGTCACGGTGCTGCATCAGGGCAAGGTGCTGGCTGAAGGCAGCATGGAGTCGGTGCAGAGCAACCCGAAAGTCATTGAAGTTTATCTGGGCCACTAATCAGGAGCGCGGCATGTTCAAGATCAATCAGCTGGCGTGTGGTTATGGCCAGAGCCAGATCCTTCATGGCCTGGACCTCAGCGTCGAGAAGCAGGAAATCGTTGCGGTCATGGGCCGCAACGGCATGGGCAAGACCACGCTGTTCAAAAGCCTGATGGGCATCCTGCCGCAATGGGGCGGGCAGGTGCAGGTCGAGGGTGTGGACGTATCGGCCATGGAAACCCATTCGCGGGTTGAGCACGGCATGGCTTACGTGCCGCAGGGACGAATGATTTTCCCGGCCATGAGCGTGCTGGAAAACATCCAGACCGGCTTGCCTGCATCGGCTCGCGGCGTCGTGCCGGAAGATTTGTACGCGTTGTTTCCGGTGCTCTACGACATGCGCGGCCGACGTGGCGGCAACCTGTCCGGCGGACAGCAACAACAACTGGCGATTGCCCGTGCGCTGGCGACCAACCCGAAGGTGTTGCTGCTCGATGAGCCAACCGAAGGTATCCAGCCGTCGATCATCAAGGACATCGCCCGCACCCTGAAAGAGATCCGCACCTTGCGCAACCTGACCATCGTGGTCTCCGAGCAAGTGCTGTCGTTCACCCTGGAAATCGCAGACCGGTTCCTGGTGATCGAGAAGGGCCGCTTTGTGATTGAAGAGACCCGGGCCAATGTCGATGAAGCGACGATCAGTCGGTATTTGTCGGTGTAGTTCGCAGTGAATTTTTGTTGTCTGACCTGTCGTCATCGCGGGCAAGCGCGCTCCTACCGGGGAACGCAACCTGCCTGTAGGAGCGCGCTTGCCCGCGATAGGGTCGCCACCTAGCCTAAGGAGAAACGCCATGACCGAAACGCTGATCAAAGTCGACCTCAACCAGCCTGCCACTGAAAATGAGAACATCCACAATCGCTGGCACCCGGACATTCCGATGGCAGCCTGGGTCAAGCCGGGGGATGACTTTATCCTCGAAACCTATGACTGGACCGCAGGTGCGATCAAGAACGATGACGACGCCAGCGACGTGCGCGATGTGGACCTGTCCACCGTGCATTACCTGTCCGGCCCCATTGGCGTGCATGGTGCTGAGCCGGGTGACTTGCTGATCGTAGACTTGCTGGACATCGGCGCGCGGGCCGATTCCCAATGGGGGTTCAACGGCTTCTTTTCCCGGCAGAACGGCGGTGGCTTTCTGACCGATCATTTCCCTTCGGCACAGAAAGCCATCTGGGATTTCAAGGGCATGATGACCAGCTCCCGACACATTCCCGGTGTGGAATTCGCCGGTCTGATTCACCCTGGCCTGATCGGCTGTCTGCCGGATCACAAGATGCTCGCCGAGTGGAACAAGCGCGAACAGGAACTGATCGACACCAACCCGACCCGCGTACCGCCACTGGCCAACCCGCCCCATGCGAAAACCGCGCACCTGGGCAAACTCAAAGGCCCGGCTCGGGACATGGCTGCCGCGACCGGCGCTCGTACCGTGCCGCCTCGTGAGCACGGCGGCAACTGCGACATCAAGGATTTGTCCCGTGGTTCGAAGGTGTTCTTCCCGGTGTATGTGGACGGCGCGGGCCTGTCGGTGGGCGATCTGCACTTCAGCCAGGGCGATGGCGAGATCACCTTCTGCGGCGCAATCGAAATGGCCGGCTGGGTGCACATGCGCGTCGAGCTGATCAAGGGCGGCATGGAGAAATACGGCATCAAGAACCCGGTGTTCAAACCGAGCCCGATTGTGCCCACGTACAACAAGTACCTGATCTTCGAAGGTATCTCGGTGGACGAATCAGGCCAGCAGCACTATCTGGACGTCAACATTGCGTATCGCCAGGCGTGCCTGAACGCAATCAACTATATGACCAAGTTCGGCTACTCACCGGCTCAGGGTTATGCGTTGCTGGGTTCGGCACCGGTGCAGGGGCATATCAGCGGCATTGTCGATATCCCCAATGCCTGCGCGACGTTGTGGCTGCCGACCGAGATCTTCCAGTTCGACATCAACCCGAACGCCAACGGCCCGACCAAATTCATTGATGGGTTGGTTGATTTGCCGATTGCTTACGATTTGTAGTAGCGGTCGTCATTCGGCGGGACCTGTGATGCAAAACCTGTGGGAGCGAATTCATTCGCGAAGGCGGTGGTGAATGCGCCGACGTCTTCCCGGATGAATCCCGTCCCACAGATTGAGATAACGACCGGAGCAAATCTATGCCCCTATACGAATTCGATTGCCCCAGCTGTGGGGATTTTACAGCCCTCAAGCCCATGTCCGAAAGCGGTGCCCCCTGCGCCTGCCCGGATTGCGGCGAATCAAGCATGCGGGTGATCTTGTCCGCACCCGGTTTGAGCGCGGTGTCAGGCAACAAACGCCGCGCCATCGAGACCAACGAACGTAGTGCCCACGCACCGAAAACCGTTGCCGAGTATCAGGACAGCAAACGCCACCCCAGCGGCTGCAGTTGCTGCGGACCGAGCAAGCCCGTCGTGCCCACCAAAACCAACCCCCATGCGCTGAAAGGTAAAGCGGCAGGACGGCCGTGGATGATCAGTCATTGAAGATAGCTTGCCGGGCTGGGCACCCGAACCTTTGGGAGATTCTATGTTGGCCTGCAAACACAAATCTGTGGGAGTCGCCCCGGTGTCCCTGACACCACGCTGTCGCGCAGCAAACACGGACCCTGTAGGAGTGAGCTTGCTCGCGATTCGGCCTGTCAGTCGATGAATATATTGCCTGTACTGGAGCTATCGCGAGCAAGCTCACTCCTACAGTAAAAAGCATTCCAAATCAGATAGTTATATTTTGTTTGATAGGAGCGAGGCTTGCCCGCGATGCAGACGACTCGGTTTGTCAGCTACACCGTGTCATCGTTCATCGCGAGCAAGCTCACTCCTACAGGTGAGTGCCAATATTTGTGAGCGGTGCATTGGCCGAGCCGCATCCGGACAGGACGATAAACGATAACGCAGTGCAGTCTTCCAGCCTCGTCTCATGTATCGCGGGCAAGCCTCGCTCCCACAAAAGCATCGTGTCAAAAGGGTCAATTGCGCCAAGGCCTCAGCCACAACGCCAAGCCAATCAACAACACCGCCCCATACGCACAACTCAACCCCAATTGCAGCCAGGTGTTGCTGATCGGGTGCAGCACCAGCGCCGCGATCAGCATGGCCGCGGCGCCCAGTGCCCACTGGCTTTGCCAGGGTACAAATGTCAGCAATTGTTGGCGGCGCATCAGCAGCAGGCCGGTGATGATTGCGCCGATCAGTGCTGCAATGGCGATGCCGATCAGACCGAAGAAAAACGGCAGGACACCCAGCAGCAGGGCGTTGCACAGGTTGCCGATCAGCTCGCAGTTCAACGGCATGCGGGTATCCCCAGCCGCGTAGGCATAACGCGCAAGCAAGGCATTCCAGGCACCGAACATGAGGGGCACGGCAAACCAGGCGAGCAACTCCGGCAGCGGCCCGTCATGGGCCAGGGTTGGCAGCAGCAATACCACCAGCGCACCGGATGCGCCGATCAGACCGGCAATCGCGGGCAGGGTCAGCAAGGTGGCGCTGCTCAGGCCCTTGCGCAGCAGCACCAGACGCTGATCGGCAGCACTGCCGCTCATCAAACCCAGCAGCACCTGATTGAGACTCATCAAGGCAATCAGCGGCAGATTGATCAGCTTGCGCGCCAGGTTGATCCACGTCACTGCACCTTCACCCAGCAAGGAAGCGACCATGCGCTCCAGCAAGGCCAGACCCTGGCTGGCGAGGTTGCTGCTTAGCAGCGGCCCGATACGCTGCAGCAGTTCACGACCGATGCCGGGTTCAGCCTGCCACTGGAACGGTTTCCAGCCCATTCGGTACAACGTCGGTAGCAGCGTGCCGGGCATCAATAAACTGCCTAGCACGCAAGACAATGCCAGGCCGACTGGCGTCGCTGCATGGCTGGCGACGGCGAGATAGATCACCGGTGGCAGGTTGAACAGCAACGAACCCAGCCCCGCCATGACGAAGCGCGAGCGCGCCTGTAACGGTACACACAGCAACGCGTGCAACAGAAAGCCCGGCGCGCACCATGCCAGCCATTGCAGGCTGCCGCCCGCCAGCGCGTAACCACAGGCATCCAGTCCAGGCCCCACGCCACGCACCCACAGCGGTGCACCAAGACTCAACAGCAGCGCCAATGCCAGACCACAGAGCAGCAATCGTGGCGCCAGGGCATTCAGCCAACGCTGTTGGGCGAGCAGGTCTCGCTGTTGATACAACGGCAACGCTGCTGCGCTCAACAATCCGGCAGCCAGTGCCATGCGCAACGCTTCTGGAAGAAACATCGAGACCAGAAACGCGTCGCTCTGTGCACCCGCCCCCCAGGCGGCCACCAGCAGCCACTCCCGGGCAAATCCGGCAGCCAGCCCGGTGAGCGTGGCGAGCGTGAGCCACAGCGTTGAACCCAGCATGCATCAGCCTCAGTGAAACAAAGCGAACAGGCCTTTGCCGCCCACTTTGTAGTTGAGGCCACGGGCACGTTCGCCTTTGATTTCGGCGTTCGGGCCGCTGACGATGGCGTAGGGCGGGATGGGTTTGGAGACCACGGCAGCGCCGCCCACGACTGCACCTTCACCAATGTCAGCGCCGAAAGAGAGCAGGGCGCGGCTGCAGATCCAGGCATAGTCATGAATGCGCACCGGCCCGCCCACTGCCCAGAACTCCGGTGCCTGCAGGTCATGACCGCCTGCGATGATCAGCACGTGGGACGCGACGGTTACGTGGTCGCCGATGATCAGACCGCCTCGCGCATCCAGCTGACAATGCCAGCCGATGGTGCTGTCTTCACCGATGCGCAAACTGTCGACACCGAGGATTTCGGTGTTGCGCCACACGCTGGAGCCCTTGCCGATTTTAGCCCCGCCAATACGTAGCCAGGTCAGGCGCAAGGTGTGGCTGGGGATTTTGCAGATCAGAATGTTGTAAGCCTGTTCCCAGGTGCGCAGCATGCGATCGCGCAGGGTGGGCCAGTTGATTCCGTACAGCGGAATCAACGCGCCGGGCATTTCCGAGGCCAGCAAGCGATAGAAGCGTCGTGCCAGCGGGTGTTCGATACGCGGCTCGATATTCAGGTAGCTGATGAACGACAGCGTGCGGCCCTTGATCGTGGTTTCAAAGCACACGTCGTGACTGAGCATCCATTCATAAGCGCTTTGCAATTCTTCAAGTTCCACGCCCATTTTGCGCGCGTACTCAGGCAAGGCCAGGTGCAGGTCGTGGGAGTGCATCAGACGGTGTTTCATGATTTGATTTCCTGCTCCGGTAAGGCGTGTCGAACGAGGGCCGCCTGGCTTTTCAAGCGTTTTGCCTCATGCAGATTGATACCCAGCATCAGCCAGAACACGGCGATGAGCACGCTGGTAAAACTGAAATAGTGATCGAACAGGCCGCTGGTCAACGCGGCCAGCAGGCCGGTGGTGGTGCCGAGCCAGATGGCGTTGTCATGGGTGAGGGTGATGAAACCGTCTGCCGGGCGGGTTTCACGCCACCAACTGACGGTCACTGCAATGAACAGCAACATGCCGGGAATGCCCATCTTGTAGATGAAGTTCAGCCACAGGTTGGAAATCCCGAACAGCGTTGCACCTGGCACCGGCGGGTCTATCTTGAAACCAATGCCCATGGGGAATTTGGCCATGGCGTCGGGGAAGTTGCTGTACTCCAGGAAGCGAATCGCGGTGCTGGTGTCGTCGTTGGTGAACAGGGTGAAAATCCGTTCCTGCAACGGCGGATAGAACATCAACAGCAATGCCCCGGCAACGCCGCCGCCCATGAGGACACGGCCAATGAAAGGCACTCGTTTGCGGGCCATCCACATCATGACCAGCGCCAGGCTGACCAAGGCTCCACGAGAACCGGTCAGCAACAGACCGATGCTACCCAGAATCGCGACGGCAAAACCCAGTGATCTCGGCCAGCCGCTGCGGGTCATGCCAATGCAGAACCCCAGCGGCACAATCAGTGCCATGGCACCGCCCGCGACGTTGGGGTGCATCCAGGGTGTGCCCATTCGGTCGGCCAGCGAGAGCAGGCTTTCGTTCAGCACGTCGACGCCGCCATAACCAAGAACCCCAAGGACCGGGATCATGGCGACGGCCGTGCGCGCTTTCAGAAACACCGGGATCGACAGCAGCAACAGCAACAGCGTGCCGAGCAGCAGTGCGCAGATCATCTGCTCACGGTATTTCTGCTGATCCAGCAAGCGCGGTACCAGAAACAGCGCCGACAGATTGAACAGCCAGCGCACCCAGTTGATGGGGCCGTTGCCCAGTGCAGTGATGGTCAATTGCCCGACGATAAAGGGCAGGGCACTGTACAGCATCAGCGCAATCAGCAACCGTTCCGTACGCAACAACGGTGGGAGTCGCGGCGGGTCGGTGAACATCCGGTGCGCCAGATACGCCGCCCAGACCAGCATCAGCAGCGCTTCGGAAATAGTCGTGCGAATGCCGACATTCACGGTGGAGTACGGCAGAAACGTGGCCAGCACGCCAAATAGCAGCAAGCCACGCAGTGGACGACGAATCACCGTGGCGACGGCGACCACGCCGATCATCGCCGCCACCACCTTGAACGCAGGCAACAGCCAGAACATCGCGCCAAACAATAGACCGAAGAGCAAGCCGACGGGCATTGCCAATGGCATCAGCGCAGCTCCTCGATCAGCTCATCGAAGCGCTGGTTGAAAGCTTTGGGTCCATACCCGGCAGCCCAGGTCTTGAGTACTTCAGGGTCTTCCTTTTCAGTGTTGGCCAACGTGCCCATAAGGTTGATCAGCGCACCGGTGTCGGTGGGTGAAAAGCGCGGGCTGCCGGGCGGGGTGATTTCATCCAGTGAGGAACCGCTGGCCACGGCTACGGGGGTGCCGACACCCAGTGCTTCAACCACCGGCAAGCCAAAACCTTCGGCATAGGAGGGCTGCCACATGCGGTCGGCCCGGGCGTAAATGGCGTGCAGTTCGGCATCAGTGATATCGCTCAGGAAGTGCAGTCCGGGCAACGCCTGCTGTGCGGGAGGCAAGTGTTCCGGTGCGCCGATCAGGATCAGGTCCGGCACGTTCTCGAACTGGCGACGGGCGCTTTGCCAGGCATCGATGAACCAGCCCATGTTCTTGCGCGGCTCTCGGGTGCCGACGCACAACCAGTAACGTTCCGGCAGCGTCCAGCCTTGCAGGTCCGAAGGCGCATCGCTCCAGCCGCTGACCAGCGCGGGCAATACGCGCAACTTGTCACGGGTCTCGGGAAACAGGCGAATGCATTCATCGGCGGTGAATTGCGAGGGCGTCCAGATGCGGTCCGCGACTTTTAGTGAGTGAGCGATGGACAGCCGATCGGTGACGCCGTAAATCCGCGCCTTGAGCTGTGAGCCATGGCTGTTTTTCAGGGTCAGCTGGAAGAGGTCCTGCAACTGCAGCACGTAACGCATACCCTCGGGTTTGCGGCCCAGGGGCAGGCCCATGTTCATGTTGCAGATGTACACCTGTACTTCCGCGTCGCGCAGGGCCTTGGGCAAAAACAACCCTTCAAAGCGCAGACGTTCCGGCAGTCGGTGGATGCCGTTGAGAGGGGTTGACCATTTCGGGCAGTAGGCCAGGCGGCGGATTGGGTGGTCGAACGGCGCTACGCTGAACAATTGCACCTGGGTGTTGGGGTTGGCTCGCGCAGCTTCTTCGAGGGCGATGTTCTGGCGGCCGATGCCGCTGTTCGGGTAGCCAGTCGCTGGCCGGTAATCCAGTCCTATACGCATGGGCGCGGCTCCTGTTCGGCTTTGACTTTGGCAGGCGTCAGTCGTGTGTAAATGCGCTCCAGTTGAGCGGCAGATACCGACCAGTCATGGTGGGTTTGCACGTATTTGCGGCCGGCTTCGCCGATCTGCGCCAGGCGCGCGGGTTGTTCAATCGCTTCGGTGATGATCCGGGCCAGTTCCAGAGGGTCTTCGCTGCCCAGATAGTGCTCGCCGTTGACCACGGCAAGCCCCGAGCTGCCCTGGTCGGTGGTGACCACCGGCAACCCGGCTGCCATGGCTTCCAGCACCTTGAGCTTGGAGCCGCCGCCCTGACGTAGTGGTGCGAAAAATATCGCGGTGTTGTTCTGCAAGGCTCGCAGGTCCGGGACGAAGCCCTGAAACTCGATGCGTGGATCTGGCCAGCGATCACGCCACGATTCGGGCAAGGCGAAGCCGCACACCACGAAGCGCAAGGTGGGCGCGTGCTGCCAGACCTTCGGCATGATTTCGCTCAGGGCCCATTCGATAGCGTCCACGTTGGGGCCGTATTCGTAGTTGCCAATGAACAGCAGGCGATTGCTGTAAGGGTCCGGCTTGACCTGGGCGTAGTAGCCGCAGTCGACGCTGTTGACGACCACCGCAGTGGCCTTGCCACTGAGTCGGGAGATTTCCTTGGCGTCGTCTTCCGTCACCGCGATCAATTGATCGGCCTGACGGAACACCCGGCTTTCCCAGTGGCGATAACGCCAGCGATCATAACTGGCGAACAGGTTTGCCCAACGCGGCAACCGGTCGTAGCTGGTAGCGCCCATGGCCGATTCAACGTTGTGTTCGGTCATCACGAACGGCTTGCCGGATCTTCTCAGCGGCTTTTCGAGGGGTTCGAAGCCGTAAGTGTGTTGAAGCTGGATCACATCCCAATGCTCTTCCAGTAGTCCTTCGAATACCTCGCTCAGGCGTGGCGCATAGCCGTTGATACAGGCCAGCATGGGCGCTGGCGCCACGGCGATCGCCATCAGCGTCTTGAGGCTTTTGAGCGGACGGCGCGGCACGACGATCAACCGTTCCAGCCAAGGCTCCAGCGCGTCACGGGCACTTTGATCGACGTCCGTCTTGGACTGCACCAGCAACGTGATCTGGTGGCCGCGCGCAGCCAGATTGCGCAACAGGTGATATTCCCGCGTTTTGCCGCCGCTGGTGGTAGGCCAGGGCATGTAGGGTAGTGTCCAGAGAATTCGCATCGCTCAGGGTTTCCATTCCAGAATTTGCAGGGTCGGCTTGAGGGCCACGCTGACGCCTTGGGTCTGAGTATTGTCGGTACTGCCCACTTCGGTGCGTGTGCCGCTCAACGGATCGTGAATGACCGCTGATTTGATCGCCGGAAACGTCAGGGTGGTGCCCGTAGCACTCCAGAACATCAGCAGCCGTTTGCCGTCGCTGCGGGTCCAGGGCACGGCGTACAGATCAGCGGGTACCGCGCTGACGCCCGGCGGATCGGCAGGTTCCAGGCGCGGGCCGGTGATGGTCAGAAAATTCTTCAGGGCGGTGTAGACCGGTTTCGGATTGCCCTGCAGATCAAGCAGACCGTAAGCCTGATCCCGGGCGCTGGCGCGTTCGTCGAGATCACTCAGGTTGAACAGGAATATCCGTTGGTAATCCATCGCGCTCATCAGCGCCAGGCGGCGCAGGGTGTAGTCGGCCTGGCCTTGCACACCGATGATCGCCTGCATTTCCACCGGGCCGTTGTAGCTCGACCAGCCCCATTCGGTGGCCCACACCTGTTTGACGCCGTTGCTGTGCAGCAGGTTGTTCATGGCGTTGGCTTTGACCAGAAAATCCCGGTCGGGCGGTGAGTCACCTTCCGGATACTCGGAGTACGGGTGATAGGCGGCCACGATGTTGCGGGTCCCCAGACCCCGATCCACCAGGGTTTGCAGCATATAACCGGGGGTGCTGTGCATCTGGCTGTAGTAGGCCATGCCCGCAGTGACGATGGTCTTGTCCGGTTCGGCTTTGCGGATCGCATCGGCCGTTGTCGTCAACAGGGTGTCGTAGGCCACCGGGTCTTCTTTAGGCAGCCAGATAATGTTGGGCTCATTCCAGACCTGCCAGTTGTCGACCTGCGGATAACGCTGTGCCAGCGAGGCCATGCGCGCGGCAAACACGTTGAAATCCCGGGGCGGGTATTGGTCGCGGCTTGGCACGCCCTCAGGAGCGCTGCTGACATAAGACGCAGAGCCGACCAGATACGCGAGGATGTTGTAGTGGTGGGTGTTCATGGTCGCCATTGCGCCGTCCAGATCAACCAGGTCGAACTGATTCTGCTCGGGCTCGATGATCGGCCAGTGAATGGTCAAGCGTACCCAGTTGAGGCCCAGCGCATCCAGTTGATCCATCTGCTGCTGGTACATCGTGGGTGAAAAATACTGGAACTGCGCGTTGACGCCCAGAAAGTCCTGCCAGACAACCGCGCGGGGTGCACGCAGGACGGTTGCCGCCTGTGCATCGGGTATCCAATCAGACACCAGCGCCGAACAGGCCAGCACACTGGCCAACCACAAACCCGCTGCAGA
This sequence comes from Pseudomonas sp. ICMP 561, assembly GCF_002699985.1. GTDB lineage: Bacteria > Pseudomonadota > Gammaproteobacteria > Pseudomonadales > Pseudomonadaceae > Aquipseudomonas > Aquipseudomonas quasicaspiana. The sequence goes on from NZ_LKBT01000029.1 coordinate 21,838, forward strand.
TTTCATCTCAGTCGGCCTCGCATGCGTTTTGAAACAGCTGACGGAAGCGCTCGGCGGTCTGGCTCCAGACCCGTTGCTGCCCAAGGATTCTGGCCTGCGCGGCCCATTGCTGGGCCCGTTCCGGTACCGCGCAGACTTCATTCAAAGCCGCGCTCAAGGCCGCGACATTACCTTGAGGGAAAATCATGCCGTTGCCGTGGGACACCTCTTCGGCAAACGAGCGGGCATCGGACGTGATCACCCCGCGCCCGCACGCCACGGCCCAGGAAAGCGCGCCGCTGGTGCCGCGCAAATTACCCAGCAGCTTCAGTTTGCTGGATTCGCGGTACGGCAAGACCATGACGTGGTGGGCCTGAATGACATCCGCAATGGCCTCCGCTGGCAGGTCCAGATTCCAGTCGATCACGTCGGTCAGCCCGAGCTGTTTAATCCGTAGGCGCAACTGGTCCAGATAGCTGCCGGACGGACCGAAGGCCATCTCCGGCTCGCTGCCGCCGGCGAGGGTCAGGCGCACCCGGGAGCGTAACTGTGGCTGACGGTTGAACAGGTCGGCCAGGGCATCCAGCAGGTCTTCGATACCCTTGCCGCGATAAATAAAACCGAAGTACAGCAAGCGCATGGTGTGCAGCGGCGGCAGAGAAACAGGCGTGATGGGGAGATTGCCATGGGCAATGACTGCCATCTGTTCCTCGCGCAAGCCCATGCGCTGACGCAATGCCAGGCCTCCTGCCTGAGTCAGTGTCACCAGCCGGGTCATGCTGCGCGCCAGTTGGCGTTCTTCGCGCAGGCACAGCGGGTCGGCCATGACCGTGGCGATTTCCGGCAGCGGCGAGGGCAGCGAGCTGGCCAGAGACAGCGGCCAGGGGAGTTTGGCCCGACGCCAGACCAGGCGCTCCGGATCATGCACGGTCGCCGTCAGTGGGAGTTGCGGGAAACGTTTGCGCAAGGTGCGCAGGGCATGAAACTCCGCGAGTCGGCCGCCGCCGATTTCGGCATGGACCAGATCGATGCCTTGCCAGTCGGTTTCAGCCACCCGTTGAACGGCACGCATCTGGTCGTTGCCGACCCCCGCAAGCGGCGTGCTGACCCGCACGCCAAGTTCCTCCAGCGCGTGTTTGAGGTGCCCGGCGTAGTCGGCTATGCCGTTCTGCTCGGGCGGTAGTGGCGCGAGTAGGGCAATGTGCATGTCAGCCTCGGTTCTGGAAGCGTTTGAGGTAATCCATCACGCGTTTTGGCACTTTGTAACGGCGACGGTTGATGATGATGCCATCCACTTTCTTGAACGCGGTATGCAGCGTTGCCAGCACGTTTTCCAGCATCGGCACGGTGGTTTCTTCGGCTTTGACTATCAGCAGAATCAGGTCGGAATCGCGCAGCAGGGCAAAGGCATTCTGGTTGCTGAAAATGCTCGAAGCATCAATTAGCAATATTTCACCCGGAACGGTCGGGCCAGGGCCTTCGGTGCGTACCCTGTAACCTTGTTCCTGCAGCAGGCTGGCGAGGTGGCCGATGACGAAGCTGACACCTTCGCCTTCGTGGGATGAGGTGAACCCCAGCGCCAGGCCTTTCTCTGCAACCTGACGCAACGGCAGGGTTCCGTACAGCCTGTGCAGGCTGGCCGTGAATGCCGTATTGCGTGAGTCTTCCGCGTTGCCCAGTTCCTGGAGGCTGGTCCAGACCGGCACTCCGAAACGGGTCTCGATTTTGTCTCCGTCATGGATCCGTTGATCCAGCAGGTAGAAGAAGTACAGCGCGACCAGGCCTACCCCGACGCTCAACGGGAATGCCAGGAGCAACATCAGCATACTTTTCGGGAAGACCCGGCTTGGGTTGTAAGTGGCCTGCTCGATGATCGCAATGTTGCTGATCTGGCTGCGATCCAGTTCGCGGTCGATGCGCGCTTTCTCGAGGCTGCTGCTGTACAGGGCGAAACTCTTCTCGGCGGCGTCCAGTTCGCCCTGCAGGCGGGACATCTCCGGCTCCAGATTCAGCGCCAGTTGGCGGCCTTTTTCCCACTGCGCCAGTTGCAGGTTTTGCTGCGTCAACTGGGTTTGCAGGCGGGCGTAGCTGGCCTGCTGGTCGGCCAGCACGTTCTGCATCCGGTTGTAGATCGGGTTGGGGGTGATGCTTTCTGAACGCTGGATGGTTGCATCCTGCTGGGTCAGCAGTGCCTTCAGGTTAGTGATCTCCTGATTCAGCGCGCGAACCGGTGGCGCCGACTCCTTGAAGGAACGCAGCAGTTCCTGGCGTTCGACTTCCTTGCCGTTGATACGGTTTTGCAAATCCTGACGGTTAGGGTTGAGGCTCAGTTCGCGACCGGCACTGACCGTTTTCGACTGTTGCCTGAGCTGCTCCTGTAGCTTGTCCAGGCCCGCCTTGGTGGAGGCGATCGAGCGCAGGGTGTTGTTGCGCTCGGTGGTCAGGTCGTTAAGGCCCTGGGAAGTATCGGCCAGACGCTGGGCAATACTTACCGCACCCAGCTGATTGAGGTACGTCTGGATTTGCTTCTTGTAGCTGAGAATCCGCGCCTGAGTGGCTTTAACTTCGGTTTCGTAGAATTGATAAAGACTGACCCGGCCGAGCACACGGGTACGTTGCTGTTCGTACTCGGAGATCCAGGCTTCCAGAACATCCTTGGCAACCTTCGGGTCATTCCAGGAAAAGGTCAGTTCCATTACCGCCGAGCCAGGGTCATGGCTGACTTTGAAGTTTTTCGACAGATCCTCTGCCAGACGCTCCTCCGGCGAGCGCTTTTCGACCAGGCCAATAAGCTGCAATGCACCTCGAAACACACCAATCACCGAGCCTACCGTGTCCTTGAGCAGGTTCTTTATCGAGGCCAGAACACCTTGCTCCTGTTCGGCTTTGGAAATTTCCGCCAGGTATTTTTCGGCAACCGTACGCATGATCGGCCGACCGGTCAGCATGCGCTCCTCATCGAGGATCGGATCGCGCTGGGCACTGGGAATCACGATGGCCTGACGGTCGGCGAACTCGATGGGCACGGTGCTGCTGTCGCGACCTGGCTTTACCAGCAACAGTGCGGTGGATTCGTAGCGGTTGGGCAGTAAAAAGGCACCGAGCACAATGATGATGAAAGTGACCATGACGGTCAGTCGAACTTCATGTTTGAAAATGAAGAACAGGCGCAGCAAGTCGCGCAGTGAACGGATGTTGATCATGTCTTTTCCCTGACTTTAGTTTTCGCTGCGCAGGTTGTAATTCACGCCGAAACCCAGTGACTTGGCAAAAGGGATCAGTTGGTTGAAATACAGATTCACGCCGTCGGCCTTGTCACCCACTGTTGACTTGGGCACGAACACCACATCGCCGCGCTGTAACAGCACCGGGCCGCGCGGCCCCGAACTGTCTGCCCAGAGCAGCTTGCTGAAGTCGAAAAAGTAAGTCTTGTAGAGACCGTTGTCTTCCTGACGGAGCAGGGCAACCATCGTCGCGTCTCCGTCATTGGCAACCCCTCCGGCACCGACAATCGCCTGAACCAGTGTGGTGGCAACCGTGGCGGGCAGGGCCGTCGAATTACGCACCGCGCCACCGACAAAAACGGTGTTGCCGGGCGATTGCGAGATGTTGATGGTCATCGCCGTTTCGCGGTAGACGTCCTGCAGTTTGCTCTGCAGGTGTTCGGTCAACTGCGGCAAGGTCATCCCGGCAGCCTGCACAGAACCGATATACGGATAACTGAACGTGCCGTCGTTGAGCACCTGGAACAGTGTGAGTTCGTAGATGGAGTTCGCTGTAAAAGCGGAAATGGACGGTGCTTCGCCGGTGTTGCGTACGATGCGCAAGGTATCACCGGGTCGCACGCGTTGCGGTGGCAACGGCTTACCGGCGAGCGCGCGTCCTGCGGCTTTACCGGCTTCAATCTGTGCGGGGTCGTCTGGCAAACCCACACGTGCCGGGGTGCTGCAGGCGCTGACCACTAACAGGCCCAGCACCAGCAAGGTGTTTCTGACCACCCCCAAACTCCTGTCTTGCATGAATACAACTCCCGTTGCGGGTAAACCAATCATGTAGGCGGATTACCGCTGTCATCCCTGTTGCATGGTGCGTGCGTGCACAGCGCGTGCCGCTCTAGAGGTATATCGTCAGGTGCGTCAATTTGGTTAATAAAATCCAGAAGGTCAGGAGGCCTGGGTTGGCGCCGCTACCCGGCCATACACATCGGTGAAACGTACGATGTCGTCTTCGCCCAGGTACTCGCCGCTTTGCACTTCGATCATCACCAGATCAATCACCCCCGGGTTGACCAGCCGGTGGGTATGACCCGGTTTGATGAACGTGGATTCGTTGGTGTCGAGCATGAATTCACGTTCGCCGTTGGTGACGCGGGCCATGCCGCTGACCACGATCCAGTGTTCACTGCGGTGGTGGTGCATCTGCAGCGACAGCGAAGCTTGCGGGCGAACCACGATGCGTTTGATTTTGAAACGCTTGCCTTCTTCGAGCACGGTGTAAGTGCCCCAGGGGCGGGTGACGGTGCGATGCAGGCGGTAGGCATCGTGGCCCTGGCGCTTGAGCTCCTGAGCAACGAACTTCACATCCTGGCTGCGTTTGCCGTCCGCGATCAGCAATGCATCCGGAGTGTCGATGATAATCAGGTCATCCAGGCCGACGCCGCCGACCATACGTTTGGAGTCGATGTAGCAATTGCTCACGTCATGCAGCACGGTCGGCCCGTTGCACTGATTGCCCTGAGCATCGGCAGGCACCAGCTCACGCACGGCCTGCCAAGAGCCGATGTCGTTCCAGCCCAGTTCGCAAGGCACCACGGCCACTTTTTGCGAGCGCTCCATCAGGGCGTAGTCGACGGAAATGTCCGGCGCTTTGGCGAAGGATTCGCTGTCCAGTTCGATCTGCAACTCGTTATTGCCTTCCTTGCTGGGACTCAGTTCCAGGCAGGCTTTGACTGTTTCGAGGACTTCCGGCGCATGTTTGGCGAATTGGTTGAGCAGGCTGTCGGCGCGCATGCAGAACATGCCCGCGTTCCACAGATGCAGACCACCATCCACATACGCCTGTGCAGTGGTCGCGTCTGGCTTCTCGACAAAGCGTGCGACCTGATAGCCGTCGTTGTTGAGCGACTGGCCTTTTTCGATATACCCGAAACCCGTTTCCGCTTTGCTGGGCAGAATGCCGAACGTCACCAGCCAGCCATCGTCCGCCAGCACCCGGGCGGCTTGGACCGCTTTGGAAAACGCTTCGACATCGGCGATCAGGTGATCGGCAGGCAGGACCAGCAATTGCGCATCGTCGCCATATAACCTGGACACGTGCAACGCAGCCGCCGCCAGTGCGGGCCCTGTATTACGACCGAACGGTTCGAGGATGAAATCCAGTTTTACCTTGGTCTTGTTGAGCTGACGGTAGTCGTCAACCGTACGGAAATAGACTTCCCGGCTGGTCACGGTCAGCAATTGCTCGACATTCGGCAGGCCCACGGCCCGATTGAATGTTTTCTGCAGCAGGCTTTCTCCGTCACGAAGGCGCATGAAAGGCTTGGGCATGGCTTCGCGCGAGACCGGCCACAGCCGGGTACCGGCGCCGCCGGCGATAATGCAGGGGATGAGGATGCTCATCAATAAGCCTCACGAGTGAAGAGCACTGCAGGAACAGTGCGCAGAAGGATGTAGATGTCGAACCAGACGGACCAGTTTTCGATGTACTCCAGATCGAATTCCACACGCTTTTCGATCTTTTCCACGGTGTCTGTTTCACCACGATAGCCATTGATCTGCGCCAGACCGGTAATGCCCGGTTTGACCCTGTGGCGTGACGTGTACTCCTTCACCGCTTGCTCGAAGAGAATCCCGGCCGCTTTGGTGGCCGTTGCATGGGGGCGAGGTCCTACCATGGACATGCTGCCTGCAATCACATTGAACAACTGAGGCAATTCATCCAGGCTGGTTTTGCGTATGAAGCGCCCGACCCGTGTGACCCTTGCGTCATCCCGGGTGGTTTGTTGCGCTGCGGTTGCATCACTCTGGTGGTGATACATCGAGCGGAATTTGCAGACCTTGATCATGCGGTTGTTATAGCCATAACGGTTTTGCCAGAAGAACACCGGGCCGCGTGAGTCCAGCTTGATTGCAACCGCGATAGCGAGCATGACCGGTGATAACAGCACCAATGCCAGACTCGATAGCAGCATGTCCTCCAGCCGCTTGAAGAAAGGCGACCAGCCGGAAAGCGGAACGTCCGAGGCGTTGAACATCGGTAGATTGGCGACTTCGGTGATCCGGTTGTGCGCGTGGCGAAAGGCGACCATGTCCGGCACCAGCAGCACATTGACCGGCAAGCGGCGCAGTTCACGGATGATGTAGTCCATGCGGTTTTCCGCCGACCAGGGCAGGGCGACCAGCACCTGGGTGACCTTTTCTTCGCGAATCAGACGTTCCAGATCGTCGCTGTTACCCAGCAGGGGCAGACCGGCCATGGTCTTGGGCAAACGTCCGATTCGATCGTCAATAAAGCCGCTGACTCCGGAGCGAATATCCTGATTGTCCAGCAGGTACTCAGCCAGCCGCTTGCCGTTCTCAGTGGCCCCCAGAATGATCGCGTTCTGCAGGAAGAAACCTTTTTGCATCAGGTGCCTGAACAGCACCAGCATGAACAGCCGCTCGACGCAGAACAGGGCAAGACTGGCGATATACCACATCACCAGATGATCGTCGGTGAGGTAGTCAAAGAACGCCAGAGACTTATGCAGGAACAGCAGCAGGCAGAACGCGGCGGACCAGGCCACGATAATCAGGCGAAAACGTAAAGCGTTGCTGAACAGCGCTTCAGAGTAAACGCCAAGGGTCTGGAATATCAGGACGCATAACAGGCCATAGAAGCCCAATACCGCAAAGTAGCTCTGCGGTACGTCAGAAAGGCTTTCTCTGGAAAAAAGGAATACCAGCACGCCTGGCAGGATGCTGGTGATCCCGTGCGCAAGACGAATACCGAAAAGAAAATACACAATCAAACTGGTTCTGGTTTGCAGGAGGCTGTTAACAGGCTGCAATCGCATAACGCTTCCTCACTTCATCGGTCCGTGACTACTTAGCTGCGATCCACATACGAAGCGCTTTCAAGTTGAAGTCAATAAAATGTCCTTTCCTGACGTGCTTGGTGAATATAGCCATTTATTTGGCTTCTGCACGGCAGGTGATGCTGATTTTTACCGTTATTACAAAAGGGATGTAGGCCTAATACTTTAGTTGAGTAGGTATTGTTCCTAACTAACGTGGGCACTCCCTCATACGAGGGTATATCGGCAGTAAAGCTCAAGAGCTAAATAAAATCATTGTGCGCATTTGATTCTCTTTCGATTTTTTCCCTTTAGAGGTTATGCCCGCCGTCGCAAGGTCCAGAGATTTACGATCCGATCTAACGTTTTCGGGGGGATCGTCCACTGCGCAGGAGACATTAAAAAATTATCTGCTTCGGAAGGGCTTTTTTCTGTCCGCTGCGGTCAACATAGTGCGCATGAACTCAGGGGAGCGAGTAGCAATGACACGACGGGCATTTTTGATTTTGCATGGCAAGCAGGCACTTAACGAAGAAGTGCGTGAGGCCGTGACCCGAAAGCGTCGCGAGGGCTGGGAGCTCGACGTCCGTCTGACGTGGGAGGGCGGCGATGCTCAGCGGTTGGTCAGCGAAGCGCTGGCAGCAGGGCACTCGCAAATCATCGCGGGTGGCGGCGACGGAACCTTGCGCGACGTTACAGAAGCGCTGGCCAACGCCGACACCGACGCTGAGCTGACGATCATGCCGCTGGGCACTGCCAACGACTTCGCCCGGGCTGCGGGTGTTCCGCTGGAGCCTGACGCTGCACTCGATCTGCTGGATGTGCCTGCCCGCCCGGTGGATCTGGGTGAGGTCAATGGCAAGGTGTTTCTGAATATGGCAACCGGCGGCTTTGGCAGTCAGGTGACGGCGAATACGTCTGAAGATTTGAAGAAGGTGTTGGGTGGAGCGGCTTATCTTTTCACCGGTCTGACGCGTTTCAGTGAGCTGAGCGCGGCTTATGGCGAGTTGAGCGGACCGGATTTCCACTGGAGCGGCGATTTGCTGGCGCTGGGCATCGGTAACGGTCGCCAGGCGGGCGGCGGGCATGTGCTGTGCCCATCGGCATTGGTTGATGATGGTCTGCTGGATATCAGTATTCTGCCTGCGCCGCAGGAAGTGGTCGGTACGCTCAGGAGTCTGCTGGAGGGCGGTCTGGGTATCGACAATATGTTCATCCGTGCGCGGCTGCCGTGGGTGGAGCTCAAGTCGGCGCAGGGGCTGGACATTAATCTGGATGGCGAGCCGTTGTCTGGAGAGAACCTGCGTTTCTCGGCGCGTCATGCGGCTTTGAAGGTTCACTTGCCAGTGGGGTCTGAGTTGTTTGGGCAGGTGCCGCGGGTGTCTGCTTAAGTAGTGGTTGTGTACATATCCGTTTTCGGGGAACGGCTGATATTGGTTGCGCTTTTACAGCGCCTCACTTTTGAGAAGCGCAAAAGTAAGCAAAACGCTCTTGCCCCACCACTCGGCACCTCGCTGGTGCTCGGTGTCCCCGCCCGCAGATCCTGAACCGTGGGCCGCCGCAACGGGCCATCCATGGCCCAATGCGGCTAACCCGGCGTCCTGCCGGGTTGCCCACGCTTCAGAATCCACGTTCGGCCAGCGTGATTTAACGGGGCGCCTCAGATCAAAATCAAAAGCGCGGCGGCCTGACAGCCGACCTGGTTGTNGTGTGGGTTTGCCGGGCTTCTGTAGGAGCTGCCGGAGGCTGCGAAGCGGTGTGTCAGACGATGTATTCGTTGGCTGTGGTGACGTCTCGCGAACAAGTTCGCTCCTACCCAGACTGTGTGAAAACCCAAGCCTCACCGCATAACCAAAAAAATGCCTCGACCTGTTCGGGGCATTTTGCCGTTTCCAGTTAAGAAAAAAGCCCTGATCAGGCCAGAAACTCCAGCATTCGACGTACGCCCAGCACATTGATTGCTCTTTTCAGGTTGTAGGCACTGACTGCCAGCGCCATTTCCGCTCTTGCACCTTTGAGCTGGCGAAGCAAAAACCGGCCATTGCCGTAGATCCATTGCTTGAGGTTGCCAAATGGGTGCTCAACGATGCTTCTTCGGACCTCTACCATTTCTGGATGGGTCTGCATTCGCTGCTCCATTTGCTCAAATGCGTCTTCATGGGCATGACGTCTGATCGACCGAAGCTGAGCTTTGGTGCATTGTTTTTTAAGTGCACAGGACCCGCAGTCATTTGCGTTGGCGCGGTAGACACGCTGCCCGTTGTTCAATTGAGCCAGCTTCAGCAAGTGGCCTGCCGGGCATTGATAGCGGTCATTTTCCCGATCGTAGGCGAAGTCTTCCCGGCGGAAAAAAGAGGGCTCTTCAACGCTGCTGTTAACAGTTCGGTTGATGGGTACATACGCGGTTATACCCGCGTCCTCGCAAGCCTGGAAGTGTGCGCCGTTGGAGTAACCCGCATCAGCAGTGACGCTCAGATTCGGTTGCTCCAGGACTTCTTGAGTCGCCTTGGCCATCGGTTCCAGTTGCTTTCGGTCGTCGCTATCCTGAGTCACTTCGTGATGCACGATCAGGCTGTTTTCAGCATCCACTGCCGTCTGCACGTTATAGGCAACACCCATGCCCTGCGGGGTCCGCATCATCCGGGCATCACTTTCAGTGCTAATAAATTGCGTGATTTGCAGCTCTTGCATCAAGGTCTGGCAGGTCACGTTATCCGCGCGTTTGGCGGTCAGTTTTTCCAGTACGGTTTTAACGGCGCCTCGATCAACAACTTCCTCGTTTTCGTCACGATCTGCACTGTCCAGATCCTTCAAGTACTGCGCTATTCGTCGATCCAGTTTTTCCTGATCGCGCTTGAGATGCTTGGTGCTGATATGCCGACGGGCCGACGCGACAGCCTTGAACTTGCTTCCATCGATGGCAATCAGGTCACCTTTGACCAAACCGACAGTTCGGCAAAACTGAACAAAAGCTCGGCAAGTCGCAGAGAACGCGGTCGAATTGTCTTTGCGAAAGTCGGCGATGGTTTTGAAGTCCGGCTTAAGGCGATTGAGCAGCCACATGACTTCAATGTTTCGTTGGCATTCAGCTTCAAGCCGCCGCGAAGACCGCACACGCTGGAAATAGCCGTAGATGTAGAGTTTGAGCAGGTCGGCGGGGTCATAGGGCGGACGTCCATTGCCCTTGGGAATGGCTTTATCGAATCCCAAGACCTTGAGATCAAGACGCGATACATAGGCGTCAATCACCCGAACCAAGTGGTCTTCTGGGATGACTTCATCAATCGACACCGGAAACAGGCTGGTCTGGTTTCGTGATTCGCCTTGAATGTATGTCATGGAAAATGCCCCGCATCTTTCGATGCGGGGCATTTTCTTAAATCTGAAAGGAGTTGGCTAGGTTTTCACACAGTCTGTACCGGTCCG
>NZ_LKBT01000030.1 GCF_002699985.1 Pseudomonas sp. ICMP 561
CTTGTCGCCAATAGCTATGGAGCAGCAGGCGGCTTGATCACCGTAATCGGTGTCCGGAAAAACTTGACCAGAACAGGCTTGCCCGCGATAAGGACACTGAGGTTTGTCATGAGACCGTGTGGCCCTCATCGCGGGCAAGCCTCGCTCCCACATGAGCCTGCACTCTCTAAGATTTTCTAATTCCGCGTCCACAGGTTAACGTAACCCTCTTTTCCTCCTGCCCCGAGCCATGCCGTGCCCGATCCAACACCAGACACCCAGAACAATTACACCTTCTCCGAACAGGTCGGCCACTTGCTGCGCAAGGCCTATCAGCGGCATATGGCTATTTTTCAGCAGAACGTCGGCGACTCCCAGCTAACCGCTGTGCAGTTTGTCACCCTGTGCGCCGTGCGTGATCGCGGTCCCAGTTCCCTGACTGAACTGGTCAAGGCGACGGCGGTGGATCAGGCCACGATTCGCGGGATCGTCGAGCGCCTGAAAGCGCGTGATCTGATTACCCTGCAGCCCGATCCCGAGGACCGTCGCAAGGTCATCGTTGGCCTGTCCGACAGTGGTCGGCAACTGGTCCAGGAAACCGTGCCTCACGCCGCGCAAATCACCGAGCTGACCATGAGCAACCTCAACCCCGCAGAGCGCGTGGCGGTGCTGTTTCTGCTGCGCAAGATGATTGGGGATGGGGAGGAATAATTGCTGATGACCGTGTTCCCGGACATCTTTCGGTCAACCGTAAACGTCCTGGCTAACGCGTAACCGTAGGACCGGCTTTAGCCGGGAGGGGGCAGGGACATTCGCTGAGTATTCTTCGCCAGAAATAATGTCCTCCCGGCTAAAGCCGGTCCTACGGATTTATCTGCTTGCTCGCGTCAGCGCTGCGTCAGGCACACAGGGCGATCTCCTGCAGGAATCATTCTGTCTCGTCACTGGCACGCTTCCTGCTCTCATTTCATGAAGTAAACACTTCATCAAATACCCTGGGTGGTCTCGGGGTAACGGAGCAGGCATGAGTGAGCAAGCGCTGGCGCTGGAAAAGACCATGACGCTCAAGGTCAATGGGCAGACCGCTGAGGTCACGGCCATGGCCGATACGCCGTTGTTACTGGTGTTACGCAATGACCTGCACCTCAACGGCCCCAAATATGGCTGCGGCCTTGGCGAGTGCGGTGCTTGTACGGTGATCATCGATGGTCTCGCAGCGCGCTCATGCGTGTTTCCGGTGAGTGGCGCTCAAGGTCGGGAGATCACCACGCTGGAAGGCATCGGCAGTCGCGAGTGTCCGCATCCGGTGCAACAGGCGTTCATTGATGAGCAGGCCGCGCAATGCGGCTATTGCATGAACGGCATGATCATGACCGCCAAAGCCCTGCTTGATCGCATCCCCAACCCCAGCGAAGCACAGATTCGTAACGAGCTGTCTGCAAACCTCTGCCGTTGCGGCACCCACATTGAAATCCTCCGTGCGGTGCTGCGTGCCGCCCGCCAGAAGTCTGAACGGACGTTGTCATGACCCAGACCTTGCTGACTCGCGATCAACTCATGAGCAAGACCGGCGTTCTGCTGATCGTCGATAACATCCAGCCGCCGTCCGGTCCTGTCGCCAAAGGTGGCGTGCCAGTCGTCAAGCCCATGGAGCTGGCGCTGTTCATCGCCATCACTGATGAGGGTCAGGTCTACGCGTTCAACGGGCACGTGGATTTGGGCACCGGGATACGCACCTCGCTGGCACAGATCGTTGCCGAGGAGCTGGATGTTGAACCGGGTCAGGTCAGCATGATTCTCGGCGACACCGCCAGCGCGCCCAATCAAGGGGCGACCATTGCCAGCGCCACGTTGCAGATATCCGCTATTCCACTGCGCAACGCCGCTGCCGAGGCCCGGCGTTTTCTGCTACAGCGCGCCGCTGAGCGCATGGAGGTGGCGCTTGAGACGCTGGTCATCAATGCGGGAGTCATCATCGCGGCTGATGGCCGTCAGCTGAGCTTTGCCGAGCTGGTGGCGGGTGAGCATGTCGAGCTGAGCATCACCGGTACTGCGCCGCTCAAGCCGGTCGAGGACTACCGAATCGTCGGCAAAGACGCCGCCCGGGTGGATATTCCCGCCAAAGCCACTGGCGAACTGACCTACGTGCATGACATGCGATTGCCTGACATGCTCCACGGCCGGGTCGTGCGTCCGCCTTACGCCGGGCTCGACAGCGGCGACTTCGTCGGCAACAGCCTGCTGGAAGTCGATGAGTCTTCCATTGCGCACATTCCGGGCATTGTTCGCGTGGTGGTGATTCGCGATTTCGTCGGCGTGGTGGCCTTGCGCGAAGAGCAGGCAGCCAAGGCGGCGCAGGCACTGAAAGTCACCTGGAAGGCCTGGAACCACAAATTGCCGGACATGAGCGACGTTGCCCAGGCGATTCGTGATAACCCCAGCGTGCAGCGCGTGGTGCTGGACAAGGGCGACATTGAAACTGCCCTTGATCAGGCCAGCCAGCGCATGCCGCGCACTTACCTGTGGCCTTATCAGATTCATGGCTCCATCGGCCCATCCTGCGGCCTGGCGGATTATCACGAGGAAGGTATTCGGGTCTGGTCCGGTACTCAGAACCCGCATTTGCTGCGCGCTGATCTGGCCTGGCTGCTGGAGTGTCCGGAAGAACGCATCGAAATCATCCGCATGGAAGCAGCCGGTTGCTACGGGCGTAACTGCGCCGATGATGTGTGCGCCGATGCCGTATTGCTCTCTCGGGCGGTGGGCTTGCCGGTGCGGGTGCAACTGACCCGCGAGCAGGAGCATGTCTGGGAGCCCAAAGGCACCGCGCAGTTGATGGAAGTCGATGGCGGCGTCAACGCTGATGGCAGCGTCGCCGGTTACGACTTTGCCAGCAGTTACCCGTCCAACGGAGCGCCAACCCTGGCGCTGTTACTCACCGGGCGGGTTGAACCGGTGGCAGCGATGTTCGAGATGGGCGACCGCACCTCGATCCCGCCGTATGATTTCGAGCACATGCGGGTCACCATCAATGACATGTCGCCCATCGTCCGGGCCTCGTGGATGCGCGGCGTGTCGGCATTGCCCAATACCTTCGCCCACGAGTCCTATATCGATGAGTTGGCGTTCGCTGCCGGGGTCGATCCGGTGGAATATCGCCTGCGTTACCTGCATGACGAACGCGCCGCCGAACTGGTCCGGGCCACGGCCGCGCGCGCCGAATGGACGCCGCGTACCGAGCCGATGCAGACCCCGGAGCAGGACAACGTATTGCGGGGCCGTGGCTTCGCTTACGCGCGTTACATTCACAGCAAGTTCCCCGGCTTTGGCGCGGCATGGGCCGCCTGGGTCGCGGATGTGGCGGTGGACAAGCTGACCGGCGATGTTTCGGTAACCCGCGTGGTCATCGGCCATGACGCGGGCATGATGATCAACCCGGCAGGCGTCCAGCACCAGATTCACGGCAACGTGATTCAGTCCACCAGCCGGGTGCTCAAGGAGCAGGTGACTTTCGAAGAGTCCACCGTGAGCAGCAAGGAGTGGGGCGGCTATCCGATCCTGACATTCCCGCAGGTGCCGAAAGTCGATGTGCTGATGATGCCGCGCCAGAGCGAGCCTCCTCTGGGGGCCGGGGAGTCGGCTGCCGTGCCCAGTGCGGCGGCTATTGCCAATGCGATCTACGACGCTACCGGGATTCGCTTTCGTGAATTGCCGATCACCGCCGAGCGGGTCCTGGCAGCGATCAAGGGCGCGGGGGAGGAGGCCAACAGCAATCCGCCGCAATCGCCAAAAGCCAAACGCTCGAAATGGTTATTCGGTTCATTGTTCGCGGCGTTCGGCGCGATTCTCGGTGTCGCGGCAACTGCTTTGCCCTGGCGCGCGGAAATCGCCCCGATCACGCCGCCTGCAGCAGGCACCTGGTCAGCGGCAACCCTGGAGCGTGGGCGTTTGCTGGCAGCCGTGGGCGACTGCGCCGTTTGTCACACCGCACCGGGTGGCGCGACCAATGCCGGTGGTCTGGCGATGGATACGCCGTTCGGCACGCTGTACAGCAGCAACATCACTCCAGACCCGAAGACCGGCATTGGCAACTGGTCGTATCCGGCGTTCGAGCGCGCCATGCGCGAGGGCATCAGTCGTGATGGCAAGCATCTGTATCCAGCATTTCCCTACACCGCTTTTCGTAATATCAACGACGCCGACATGCAGGCGCTGTATGCCTACCTGATGGCCCAGGAGCCGGTCAGCCAACCGGCCAGGGCCAATGACATGCAGTTCCCGTTCAACCTGCGCCCGTTGATGGCGGGCTGGAACGCATTGTTCTTGCGCAAGGGCGAAATCCAGGTGCAACCGCAGCAAAGCGCGCAATGGAATCGCGGCGCGTATCTGGTCAACGGCCTGGGACATTGCGCGGCCTGTCATTCGCCGCGCAATGCGTTAGGGGCAGAGAAGGGCGGAGCTTCGTTCCTGGCGGGCGGCATGGTCGATGGCTGGGAAGCGCCAGCATTGAATGGCCTGTCGAAAGCGCCGACGCCATGGACTGAAGACCAGTTGTTCAATTATTTGAGCAGTGGTTATTCCGATGCTCACGGGGTCGCCACCGGACCAATGGGTCCTGTTGTCAGTGAGTTGTCGAAACTGCCCAAGGCTGATATCCGCGCCATGGCGGTGTACCTGACGTCGCTGGACGGTGTGGCGCAAGAGGCTCCGGCTCCGGAAGCGGTTGCGCAGCCGAGCGTTTCGCAGTTGGCGTTAGGCAATGGCAGACGGATTTTCGAGGGCTCATGCCAGGGGTGTCATGCGGATGGAGGCGGCCCGACACTGTTCGGCGTCAGCCCTTCACTGGGCAGCAACACCAACGTGCACAGTGCGCTGCCGGATAACCTGATCAAGGTCATCCTGCAAGGCATCCCCACGCCAGCAACGCCGGATCTGGGTTATATGCCTGGGTTCAAGGACAGCTTGTCCGACACACAGATCAGCGACCTGACCGCCTACCTGCGCAATCGTTTTGCGCCGAACGAAGCGCAGTGGCAGGGCCTGCCGGAGAAAGTCGCGCACTTGAGGGCGAATCCGGGGACGCATTGATTTACAGCCCAAGGTACCGTTCGCTTCGTAGGACCGGCTTTAGCCGGGAGGGGGCCGTATGTTCGCTGCATCTGCTTCGTCAATAACACCGCTCTCCCGGCTAAAGCCGGTCCTACGGGCGTTGCACGCCACGCACTACCAGATCACTGATGAAACGCAGCCAGTCAGCTTGCTCGCTCGGCTGCGCCAGGTCATGGCCGAGGAATGAGGTCAGGGTGTGCTGGTTGGAGTTATAGAAATAACAAAGCGAGGCGATCATCAGATAAACGTGTTTGATATCCAGATCCTTGCGAAACACGCCTTGCTGCTGACCCGCTTCGATGATCGGCCGCAGCACATCGACCGCTTCACCGGACAGCCTGCGTAACTCGCTGGACTGTTTGGCGTGCTTGCCCTTGTGCAGGTTTTCGATGCTCAGGATTGCGACGAATTCCGGATGCTCGACGTAGTAACCCCAGACAAACGCCACCAGTTCGCGCAAGGTCTGCTCGGGTGTAGACGCGTCCAGTTTCAGCAGGCTTTCAGCATGGTTGAACTGCTCGTAGGTGTGTTCCAGCACCCGCACGAAGAGCTTTTCCTTGCTGCCGAAGTAGTAATAAAGCATCCGGTCATTGGACTCGGCCTCGCTGGAAATCTGCTCGATCCGCCCACCGGAATAGCCATCACGCGTGAACACCTTGATCGCCGCCTTGAGGATGCGGGCGCGAGTCTGGTCGGCCTGTTGCGCCCTGACGCCGGTTTTCTTGTTCACGCGCTGGTCCCTTGTCCGTCAGAGGATGCGATAGAGCAAACGCTCGGCACGAACCCTGCTCACCCGCCGCAGAAAGGTGCGCACGGCATCCGGATAATCGTTAAGGGTATCCAGTTCATCGTACTTGCCGACGCGCTGGGTATTACGCATCAAATGCTCGACTTCAGCTTCCCGAGGGGCGATCCACTGACCTTTGGGATCGTCGATCAGCAGACCGTTTTCCAGGTCCAGATTGAACGCACGCGGGTTTAAGTTATTGCCCGTCAGCAAGGTATAACGATCATCGATCCACATGCCTTTGAGGTGGAACGTGTTATCGCCGTCCTTCCACAGATGCAGATTCAGCTTGTGACGAGCGATAGCGTTCTGGTGCTTCTGGGCAAACCGTCGCAGGCTGATCTCGTAGAGATAGGGCAGGGCGGAAATGACTTTAAACGGCTCATCGGCCGGAATGAAAAAGTCGTTGGCGGTCTTGTCGCCGATAATGATGTCCACCGTCACGCCACGCTTGAGTGCGCGATTGATTTCACGCTTGATGGAAAGCGGCACGTTGAAATACGGCGTGCAAATAGTCAGGCGGGTTTTGGCTGCGGCAATCAACTCGACAATCGTGCGGTTCAGGGCATTACGCGGACCAACACCCAGCAGCGGAATCACTCGCAACTCGCCGTTCTCACGCTCGCCCTGATGGGTGTCGTAAGTGGCGCGTTTGAGGTGATTACGGAAAGTGCGAATCTCACTGCGCAAGCTGCGGGACGTCGGCGGCGACGGCAGGTCCAGACGATGCACCGCGTGCGACGGCAGAATCTCGCGCTGCACCATGTCCTGGAATGAGTCTGCCAGCTCTTTGCTGCTCAGAACGTGATAACGATCCAGACGATACTTGTCGAGCTTGTGCAGGTAGACATTGTTGATGCTGGCGCCGCTGTAGATCACGCAGTCATCGATCACGCTGCCTTTCAGATGCAGTACGCCGAACAGCTCACGGGTCTGCACTGGAACGCCATACACCGGCACTTCCTGGTCGTACTCCAGATGTTGCGCCTGATACCAGGCCGCATTACCCAACTGCCGTCCGGCACCGATCAGGCCACGCTGGGCCCTGAACCAGTCCACCAGCACAACCACGTCCAGTTCCGGCCTCGCAGCTTTGGCGGCATACAGCGCATCGAGGATTTCCTGACCGGCTTCATCCTGCTGCAAATACAAGGCGATCACATAGATCCGCCGGGTCGCCGTAGCGATCTTTTCCAGCAGGCAACGACGGTAATCGGCAGCAGAAGGCAGAATCGTGATTGCATCGCCAGGCAGGGTAAACCCGCGTAACGCGGCAAGGGTAGAACGACGGAAGTTGGACCGCATAAGCCTCTCGTGGGGTTAAACCAACAGCCCACGAGCTTACACCGTAGAAGCCGCTTTAGCCGCGAAAGATGTTTCGGCGCTTGACTGAATCCGTTGGTTTTTGAGGCAAAACCCTTCGATTGACATTTTTTTCACAAATAGTCACGAGAGTGATAAACATTCGCAGTCACAACTGGTAGCATTTCGCATCCATACGATGGCGGCCACTTCCAGGTAGGACCCGGATGCCATCCATACCCAAGCCCTCAGGACACATCATGCGCACTTTCGCCCCTCAGCAGGTTCCCTACCGCTTAACCTTGCTTGCTCTCTGCTGTTCGCTCAGCTTCCCTTTACTGGCTGCCGAAGCCACGACGACGCAGTCAGGCACGGTCGTATTGGGGGAAACGGATATCAATGCGCAAAAGACTGACGAGCACGCTCTTCCGCCAGTTTATGCGGGCGGTCAGGTAGCCCGGGGCGGTCAGTTGGGTGTGCTGGGCAATGCTGACATCATGGATGTGCCGTTCACCATGAGCAGCTACACCGAGCAATTGATCGAAGATCAGCAGGCTGAAGACATTGGTGATGTATTGGCTAATGACTCGTCTGTGCGGCAGTCGTTTGGGTTTGGTAACTCTGCCCAGGTGTTTGTGATCCGTGGTCTACCGCTCAACGCTGATGATATTTCCTACAACGGTCTATACGGCGTCTTGCCTCGCCAGATTATTTCTACCGATGCTTTGGAGCGCGTAGAGCTGTTCAAAGGCCCGAATGCATTCATCAATGGTGTGACCCCAACCGGTTCCGGTATCGGCGGCGGCGTCAATCTGCAGCCCAAGCGTGCTCAAGACACTCCGACGCGTCGCTTTACCACAGATATCAGTACGGATGGCCGGATCGGCGAGCATCTTGATCTTGGTCAGCGTTTTGGCGAAGACAATCGCTTTGGTGCCCGCTTGAACCTGGCTCAACGAGAAGGTGAGACCGGGATCGAAGATGAGAAACACCGCAGCAAACTGTTTGCGGTAGGGCTGGATTATCGTGGTGATGATCTTCGCGTGTCCGGTGATTTTGCTTATCAGAAGCAGCGCGTCAACCAAGGGCGTAACACCGTTCGCATCGGAGGTGGGGTAACACAGATACCTGATGCTCCAGACGCAGACACAAACTATTCGCCGTCCTGGTATTCCACAGAGACTGAAGATACTTTCGGCATGTTGCGCGGTGAGTACGATCTCAACGACAACTGGACCCTCTATGCCGCTGGTGGGGCCAAGCATACTCGGGAAGTTGGAACTTACGGCACGCCGGTTCTGAGCGATAACTTCGGTAATGTGTCTATCGGCAGTTCGTTTATTCCCCATGACGAAGACAACGTCTCCGCTATGGCCGGCATTAATGGCAAGCTGCAGACTGGCTCCATCAGCCATAAGGTCAATCTGGGATTGGCGGGGATCTGGGCAGAGCAGCGCAACGCTTTTGATTTTGGCGGCAGCTACACCACCAATATCTACAATCCCGTCTCATCTCCGCAACCTGCCGGAGGCGCATTGGTGGGCGGGGACGTTAATGACCCAGGTATTACGGGTAAAACACGCAACCGCAGCGTTGCTATCTCCGACACTCTGGGCTTTTTTGACGATCGTTTATTGTTGACCGCCGGTTTGCGTCGACAACAACTACGCGTGCAGGGTTATGACTATGACTCGGGTGGACGCAATGCAATCTACGATGAAGCCATTACCACTCCGATATACGGGATCGTGATCAAGCCTTGGGAGCATGTCGCGTTCTATGCTAACCGTATTGAAGGTCTTGCTAAGGGCGATAGTCCTCCGGCAACAGCCACCAACAATGACGCAACTTTTGCACCCGCCCGCTCCAAGCAGCTGGAAGCAGGTGTCAAAGTCGACATGGGCACCTACGGTGCAAGCCTCGGTGTATACCGAATCGAGAAAGTCGCCGATGGTTATCTGCAAGGAAACACTTTTGTCGTCGACGGCAAACAGATCAATCGTGGCGTCGAGACCAATATCTTCGGTGAGCCCGTTGCTGGTCTCCGTCTGATTGCGGGTTTGACGCTGATGGACACCGAACTGAAAAATACCCAGAACGGTACCAATGACGGCAATAACGCAGTGGGCGTTCCGACGTTCCAGTTCAATGCCAGCGCTGACTGGGATATCCCGGGCATTGAAGGTGCGGCCGTGAATGCCCGTATGTTGCGTACCGGTGGTCAGTATGTCGATGCGACCAACAACCTGACGATTCCGACCTGGAACCGTTTTGATCTGGGGGCACGTTACAAATTCAACGTGTCGGAGAAAGACATCACTCTTCGCGCCAACGTTGAAAACGTCGCCAACAAAGACTACTGGGCGTCCTCTTACAACGGCTACCTGGCCCAAGGCGAGCCACGCACCATCAAGTTCTCGGGCACTGTCGATTTTTAAATCGGTCACATACAAAACGGCGGCCAATGGGCCGCCGTTTTTGTATGGGTACCCCCCCCATCCCGTAGGACCGGCTTTAGCCGGGAGAGGGCCCGCACATTCGCTGCACTTGTACGCGCTGGAATATGGTCCTCCCGGCTAAAGCCAGTCCTACGAGTGTACGGCGCTGGAATGCGGGCTTACCCCGCATTCACCGCCGCAACACCCGCTTTTGCCACTTGCGCGTCCTGCGCGGCCTGAACACCCGATACACCGACTGCACCAATTACCTCGCCATCGACGATCACCGGCACGCCGCCCTCCAGCGAGGTGAGTAATGGCGCGGAAAGGAACGCGGTGCGCCCGCCGTTGACCGAGTCTTCGTAGCTTTTCGATTCACGCCGGCCTAAAGCAGCGGTGCGAGCCTTTTCGATGCCGATGTAGCTGCTGATGGGCGAAGCGCCGTCGAGACGCTCGAACCCCAGCAGATGGCCGCCGTCATCAACCACTGCGATGGACACCGGCCAGTTGTTGCTGATGGCGTCCTGGCGAGCTGCGGCAAGAATGTGAGTCACTTCGGTCTGGGTCAACACAGCTTTGGTTTTCATCGAATACTCCACGAGTTGTTGTTAAGGGGCTGTTAAACAATGGGCTGCAAAGCGTCGTCAACCAGTTCGATCCAGTGCCGCACCGGGGTTCGACCTGCTCCGGACAGATGCGTCTGGCAACCGATGTTCGCGGTGGCGATCACGTCCGGTTTGCCGCTTTCCAGCGCGTTCATTTTGTTGTCGCGCAGCTGGCGGGACAGCACCGGTTGCGTGATCGAGTAAGTACCTGCCGAGCCACAGCATAGATGGCTGTCGGGCACTGCGGTCAGATTGAAGCCCAGGCGCAACAATACACTTTCCACCGCACCGCCGAGTTTCTGCGCATGTTGCAAGGTGCAGGGGCAGTGAAAGGCCAGGCGCAGATCGCTGCGAATGCCGAGGTTATCCAGCGGCGCATCGCGCATTACCTCAACCAGATCTTTGGCTAACGCGCTGACCCGCTGCGCTTTGGCGGCATATGCCGGATCGCCGCTGAGCAGATGCCCGTAATCCTTGATGAAAGCGCCACAACCGCTGGCGGTCTGAACGATGGCCTGCGCGCCGTTTTCGATGGCTGGCCACCAGGCGTCGATGTTGTGCCGGGCGCGATCCAGGCCGGCGGCCTGAGCATCCAGATGATAGTCCAGCGCACCACAGCAGCCGGCCTGAGCGATCGGTGTGACGCTGATCCCCAGGCGATCCAGCACCCGCGCCGTGGCGGCGTTGGTATTGGGTGACAAACCGGGTTGCACGCAGCCTTCAAGCATCAGCACTTTGTGCGCGTGCCGTTCGGCTGGACGGGCTTTAGGCTGAACAATGTGGGTCGGCAGTTTTGCCTTCAAGCTGTCCGGCAACAGGGGCCGGAATGTCGTGCCCAATTGCGTCAGCGATTTGAATAGCCCGGCGTTGGGCAGCACATTGCGCAGGCCTTCGCGCAGAGCACGCTGTCCCAGTGAGCGGGGCACAGCGGCGTCTACCACGGCGCGGCCGATGTCCAGCAGATTGTGGTAGTCGACGCCGGACGGGCAGGTGGTTTCGCAGTTCCTGCACGACAGGCAACGGTCCAGATGCAATTGGGTTTTTTCGGTGACTTCGTTGCCTTCCAGCACCTGCTTGATCAGATAGATACGCCCGCGAGGGCCGTCCAGTTCATCACCGAGCAGTTGATAAGTAGGGCAGGTCGCGTTGCAAAATCCGCAGTGCACACAGCTGCGCAGAATGCTTTCGGCTTCTTCGGCGCGGGGCAGTTGTCGAGCGTGGTCGCTCAGGGTGGTCTGCATGATCAGATCTCCGCGTACATCCGCCCCGGATTGAACACTCCGTGGGGATCGAGTTGGGCCTTGAGCTGGCGGTGGTAGCGCAACAGGGGCGCGGACAGCGGCTGGAACGGGCTGTCTTGCAAGCCATGGCTGTAGCAGATGGCATGACCGCCAGCGGCGCTGGCCGTGGCGCGAATGACTGCACCGTCGGCATCGGATTTCAGCCAGCGTTGGGCTCCGGCCCAATCGATCAATTGTTCGCCGGGCACATCCAATACGCCGGTATTGTTGGGCAGTGACAGGCGCCACAACGGTAAACCGCTGGAGAAAAAATCCAGTTGATGTTCGTTCAGTTCATGCCAATAGCTTGGGTCGATGCGTTCGCCGCCCAGCCGCTCATGGGCGGCCGCCACCGAGCCTTCACCGCCTTCCAGACGCAGGCGCAACACGCCACTTTCAAAACTGGCGGCGCTGATGGGTAGAGGCTGCTGACCCCATTCCGCCAGGCGTGCCAAGGCGCGAGCACTGTCCATTTCCAGTGCGATGCTGCTGCACAAGCGTGGTTTGGGCAGGACCTTCAAAGAGACTTCGGTCAGTACACCCAGGCACCCGAAACTGCCCGCCATCAGGCGCGACAGGTCGTAACCGGCGACGTTCTTCATGACCTCGCCGCCAAAGCGCAAATGTTTGCCCAGGCCGGTGATTACCCGGGTACCCAGCACAAAATCCCGTACCGATCCGGACCAGGGACGGCGTGGCCCGGACAGCCCGGACGCGACCATGCCGCCGACAGTGGCCTCGCCAAAATGTGGCGGCTCGCAAGGCAGCATTTGTCCGGCAGCATCCAGCGCTGCACACAGTTCTTGCAGGGGCGTTCCGGCGCGGGCAGTGATCACAAGTTCGGTAGGGTCGTAGCTGACGATGCCGCTGTGTGCTCGCGTATCAAGTATTTCCCCGGCCACTTCGCGTCCGAGAAATGCTTTGCTGTTTCCACCCTGGATTCGCAGCGGTGTCGCCGTTTGCAGGGCCTGATTGACCTGCTCCAGCAGGGCGGCGCCGGCGTCGTTGTCCGGGTGCTGAAGAAGCGGATCGGCAATCATCAGAAGCGCTCCAGTTCAGGGAAGGGCAGCTTGCCCATGTGCACATGCATCGCACCGAATTCAGCACAGCGGTGCAGGGTCGGGATGTTCTTGCCGGGGTTGAGCATGCCGCCGGGATCGAACGCGGCTTTCACGGCATGAAACAAGGTCAGCTCGTCGCTGTTGAACTGGGCACACATCTGATTGATCTTCTCGCGACCCACCCCGTGCTCGCCGGTGATGCTGCCGCCGACTTTCACGCAGAGCTCTAGAATCTTGCCGCCCAGCGCCTCTGCACGCTCCAGTTCGCCGGGCTGGTTGGCATCAAACAGGATCAACGGATGCATGTTGCCGTCACCGGCATGGAATACGTTGGCGACTCGCAGGCCGTACTCCTCGGACAAGGCCGAAATACCCTGCAGCACGCCGGGCAACTCCCGACGCGGGATGGTGCCGTCCATGCAGTAATAATCCGGCGACAGTCGGCCGACTGCCGGGAAGGCATTCTTGCGACCGGCCCAGAAGCGCACGCGCTCGGCTTCATCTTTGGCCTGACGCAGTTCCGTCGCACCGGCCTTGGTCAGCACCTCGCGAACCCGTTCGCAGTCGTCATGCACGTCGGCCTCAACCCCGTCCAGTTCACAGAGCAGAATCGCTTCGGCGTCCACTGGATAACCGGCATGAATGAAGTCTTCAGCGGCACGAATTGCCAGGTTGTCCATCATCTCCAGGCCACCGGGAATAATCCCCGCAGCAATGATGTCAGCCACGGCGCGCCCGGCTTTTTCCACGGAATCGAACGCTGCCAGCAGCACTTTCGCCACCTGAGGTTTGGGCAGCAGCTTGACCGTGACTTCGGTAATGATGCCGAGCATGCCTTCCGAACCGGTGAACAGCGCGAGCAGGTCAAAACCCGGTGAGTCCAGTGCATCGGAACCCAGTGTCAGCTGTTCGCCCTCGACGGTGAGTATTTCCACCTTGAGCAGGTTGTGCACGGTCAGGCCGTATTTCAGGCAGTGCACACCGCCCGCGTTTTCCGCGACGTTGCCGCCGATAGAGCAGGCAATTTGCGACGACGGGTCCGGCGCGTAATACAGCTCGTGAGGGGCAGCTGCCTGGGAAATCGCCAGATTACGCACGCCCGGCTGTACTCGGGCGAGGCGTGCGGCGGGATCAATTTCGAGGATTTTATTGAAGCGCGCCATGACCAGCAGCAAGCCTTTTTCCAGCGGCAGCGCGCCACCTGACAAACCCGTACCCGCGCCGCGAGCGACCACGGGGACGTGGCGCTGGTGACAGATTTTCAGCAGGGTCTGCACTTCTTCAAGGTGCCGGGGCAGGGCCACCAGCATGGGCGTGGTGCGATATGCCGATAACCCGTCGCACTCGTACGGGCGAAGTTCTTCAGGACGATGGAGGATGTCCAGGTCCGGCAACTGGCGTTGCAGCTCAGCCAGCAATTGTTGCTTGTCGACAACCGGCAGCACGCCATCGACGCGTTCGTCGTAGAGGATGTTCATGATGCTTCGTGACCCTGTGTTGTTTTTATAGGGCAGTCTTGGGACATCAGGCAGCTTGCATCATTAAGGGTTCCGGGCCGATCTGTCCATGGTTTCGACTCGGCCTTTAGTCTGAGGCGCGATTGACAGCTGCGGGGTAATCCCGCAATTTACGCATTACGTAAAGCGATTACGAAGAATAATAAAAATGACTCAGCCGCTGGATCTGTTCACCTATTACCGTTCGACATCCAGTTACCGGGTGCGAATTGCGTTGGCGTTGAAAGGTCTGAATTACACCGCGATCCCGGTCAACCTGATGCACGATGGCGGTGAGCATCGCAAACCTGAATACCGGGCGATAAACCCGCAAGGTCGCGTGCCTGCATTGCGCACTGACCATAGCGTCGTCATCACTCAATCTACAGCGATCATCGAATACCTCGAAGAGCGGTATCCGGAGCGCCCGTTGCTGTCTTCGGATATCGAGCTGCGTGCTCGGCAGCGGGCGGTTGCGTCGCTGATCGCCTGTGATATTCATCCACTGCACAACGTGTCGGTACAGAACCACTTGCGCGCGCTGGGGCTTAGCGAACACGAGGTCAGTCACTGGATCGGCCACTGGGTCAGTGAAGGTCTCGCGGCAGTGGAGCGGATGATTGGCGAGCAGGGATACTGTTTTGAGAAGGAACGCCCAAGCGTTGCCGATGTGTATCTGCTGCCGCAAATCTACGCCGCCCGACGCTTTAACGTCGATCTGACGCCGTACCCACGCATCCTGCGGGTTGAAAAGCTTGCACTGGACCATTGGGCATTTCAGGCGGCGCATCCCGATGCGCAACCGGACAAGCCGGAGTAGTCTGTCCTTTATGAAAATTCTTGGCCTGCAACTGATCTTTGGTGATTTCCTGGCGCGTAGCGTGCGCGGCATCCCCTGCGCGCCGCCCGCTGGAAAGTGACGTTGAAAAAACGCTAATTCACTTTCCAGCAAGGAGCCAGACCATGGCTGATTTACACGCCGATTTATATGAAAACCCAATGGGCCTGATGGGCTTTGAGTTCATCGAGTTCGCTTCGCCGACGCCCAATACCCTTGAACCTGTGTTTCAGATCATGGGCTTCACCAAGGTAGCGGTGCATCGCTCCAAAGATGTGGTGCTGTATCGCCAGGGCGACATCAACATCATCCTCAACAATGAACCCAACAGCCCGGCCTCTTACTTTGCCGCCGAGCACGGGCCGTCGGTGTGCGGCATGGCGTTTCGCGTCAAGGACTCTCATCTTGCCTACCAGCGTGCGCTTGACCTTGGCGCTCAGCCGGTGGAAATCGCCACCGGGCCAATGGAACTGCGCCTGCCAGCGATCAAAGGCATTGGCGGTGCGCCGCTGTACCTGATCGACCGCTTTGGCGAAGGCACTTCGATCTATGACATCGATTTCAACTTCATCGAAGGTGTGGATCGTCACCCGGTAGGCGCAGGTCTGAAGTTTATCGATCACCTGACCCATAACGTCTATCGCGGGCGCATGGCGTATTGGGCGAATTTCTACGAGAAGCTGTTCAACTTCCGTGAGATTCGCTACTTCGACATCAAGGGTGAATACACCGGCCTGACCTCCAAGGCCATGACTGCGCCGGACGGCATGATCCGCATTCCGTTGAACGAAGAGTCGTCGAAAGGGGCAGGGCAGATCGAAGAGTTTCTGATGAAGTTCAACGGGGAGGGCATCCAGCACGTGGCGTTCTTCACCGACGACCTGATCAAAAGCTGGGATGCGCTGAAAGCCATCGGCATGCGCTTCATGACCGCACCGCCGGAAACCTACTACGAAATGCTCGAAGGCCGCCTGCCCAATCATGGCGAGCCAGAGGCTGAACTGAAAAGCCGTGGCATTTTGCTGGATGGTTCTTCTGATGGTGGCGAGCGGCGTTTACTGCTGCAGATATTCTCCGAAACCCTGATGGGCCCGGTGTTCTTCGAGTTCATCCAGCGCAAGGGCGATGACGGGTTCGGCGAGGGTAACTTCAAGGCGCTGTTCGAGTCGATCGAGCGCGATCAGATCAAGCGTGGGGTTTTGGCGGTGGAGTAAGGTTAGCTCAGAAGCAGAACTGGAATGCGTTTTAACTGTGAAAGCTTTGCTTGCTTGAGATTGGGTTACCAAGCCATCGCGAGCAAGCTCAGCTCTCACGGGGAGAACGCATTAGTTGAAATGCGGCCCTGTGGGAGCGAGGCTTGCCCGCGATGATTTGCGAACCCAATCCAAGGCAACCACCGCTCTCCCAGTTAAAACCCAATCCAGATAAAACCCTGTATCAACCACCGAACAGCGCCACATCCCCACCCATTCGAGCGCTGATCACCCGCGCCGTAGCCCTTAGCCGCTGGGCTGCTTCGGCCTGGCGCTCATCGGTGAAAACTGATGCCGATCCCACCATGGTGATCACCCCGGCAAGCTTGTTGCCAACGCTGAATATCGGTGAGGACACCGCATTCACCCCCGCCATCAACAACCCGCGAATCTGGTGCACACCGCTGCTGCGGATATCACTGAGGTGTTGTTCGATCTCTCGCAGTTGTGCAGCGTTCAAATGAGCTGACTCCTGATCTCGCAGCCCGGCGGTTTCGCTGTTCGTGAGGAAACTGTCAAACACCAGCCCGGTAGACGAACCAAGTAACGGCAGCACCGAGCCGACCTGAGTGACCAGCGTCACCGCACCGCTTGAAGGCTCGACGTAAACCACTGTCGGCCCCTTGTTGCCCCACACGGCCAGAAAGCAGGTTTCATTCAGATCGTCGCGCAACGTGGCCAAGTGCGGCGCGGTGATTTTCAGTACATCCAGATGACCCACCGCAGCCAGGCCCACAGACAGCGCCTCACGACCCAGTGCGTAATGGTTGGTGACCGTATCCTGTTCGGCGAAACCACTGGCAATCAGCGCCTGCAGATAACGGTGCACCTTGCTGGCAGGCATCGACACATGTTCGGCGAGTTTTGACAGCGAGGTGGACGGCGCCAGTTCAGCCAGCGCTTTGAGAATGCCCATGCCGACTTCTGCGGCCTGAACCTTTTGCTGACGCCCGCCTGCGGGGGTTTCGGTTTCCGTGGTCATTTCGGGTGTTACGCCAGTCTGAGAAGGCTGCTTTATAGCTTGACCGGCTCCCGAACTCAAATTACGTTATGCGTAATCGTTTTCTGTTAAATGTAATTTTGCTCGTGCTGCCCCTGACAAAAAAATGCAATTTGAGGAATTGAAATGCATTCCCTGTAGGAGCTGCCGAAGGCTGCGAAACATTTATCCTGACACACCGTCATCGCAGCCTTCGGCAGCTCCTACAGGTCATTCGGCGTCATGGACACAACGCAATAACTTATAAAAACAAAAAGAGGTTCCGATGTTCACTCATCAGTCTCCCGAGCCGCTGATCTACCAATCCGGATTCGGTAACCAGTTCAACAGTGAAGCGCTACCTGGCGCACTGCCGGTGGGGCAGAACTCACCGCAGAAGCACGCCTTGGGTCTGTACGCGGAATTGCTGTCAGGCACCGCATTCACTGTGCCCCGCGCAGAAGCCCGGCGCACCTGGCTCTATCGCATCAAACCCTCCGCTGCCCATCCACGCTATCAGCGGCTGGACCGACAGATCATCGGCCAGCAGATGGGCCCCATCACGCCCAATCGCCTGCGCTGGAATGCCTTTGAATTACCGTCCGAGCCAACAGACTTCATCGATGGCCTGCACGTCATGGCCAGCACCCACCCCGCAGATCAGACTGAAGGCGTGACGCTTTACAACTACTGCGCCACCGCCTCCATGCAGCGAGCTTTTTTCAATGCCGACGGTGAATGGCTGATCGTGCCGCAACTGGGCCGTTTGCGCCTTGTCACCGAGTTGGGATTACTTGATATCGGGCCCCAAGAAATCGCCGTGGTTCCCCGCGGCATGCGCTTCAGCGTGCAGTTACTGGACGCAGCGGCCCGAGGTTATGTGTGTGAAAACCATGGTTGCGCGTTGCGTTTACCGGAACTGGGGCCGATTGGCAGCAACGGGCTGGCCAACCCTCGTGATTTCCTCGCGCCTGTCGCCTGGTTTGAAGAGCGCGATGAACCGGTCACGCTGGTGCAGAAATTCCTCGGCGAATTGTGGAGCACGCAGCTGGACCACTCGCCCTTCGACGTGGTGGGCTGGCATGGCAATAACGTGCCGTACAAATACGATCTGCGTCGTTTCAACACCATCGGCACCGTAAGTTACGACCATCCTGATCCGTCGATTTTTACCGTCCTGACTTCTCCAAGCGCTGTGCACGGCCAGGCCAACATTGATTTCGTGATTTTCCCGCCGCGCTGGATGGTGGCCGAAAACACCTTCCGGCCTCCGTGGTTTCATCGCAATCTGATGAATGAATTCATGGGCCTGATCGAAGGTGCCTACGACGCCAAGGCTGAGGGTTTTATGCCCGGTGGCGCGTCCTTGCACAACTGCATGAGCGCTCACGGCCCGGATAACGCGACGGCTGAAAAAGCCACCGTCGCACAATTGCAGCCACACAAGATCGATAACACCATGGCCTTCATGTTCGAGACCGGCAAAGTCTTGCGCCCGAGCCTGCATGCCTTGCAATGCCCGCAACTGCAAAGCGATTACGACGCCTGCTGGACCGGCATGGCCAGGATTTTTAATAAGGAAATGCCAAAATGAATACGCCTGCACACAGCCGCAGTTGGGTGACTTCCGCCAACGGCCATGCTGACTTTCCGCTGCAGAACCTGCCGCTGGGCGTTTTTAGTCGTGGCAATTCAGCCAGGCGCGGTGGCGTGGCGATCGGGAATTCGATTTTCGATCTGCAAGCGGCCCTGGCAGCGGGCTTATTCAATGGCGCGGCACGGGAGGCGGCAGAGGCTGCCAGTCGTGATCAGTTGAATGATTTTTTTGCGTTGGGGGCGCAAGCCCGTCGAGCGTTGCGCAGTGAATTGCTGAATCTGCTGGACGAACAAAGCCCGCAGCGGGCGCGTCTACAAGCGTCCAGCGAATTGCTCCTGCATCCCATGAGCGAATGTCAGTTGCATATGCCTGCTCGTGTTGGCGATTACACCGATTTCTACGTTGGCATCCATCACGCGACCAATGTTGGCAAACTGTTCCGCCCGGACAATCCGCTGCTGCCCAATTACAAATACGTACCGATTGCCTATCACGGCCGCGCCTCGACGCTGTGTGTGTCCGGCAGCCCGGTCAGACGCCCCCATGGCCAGACGCTTCCGCCAGGTCAGGAGGTCCCGGAGTTCGGCCCATGTAAACGGCTGGATTACGAACTGGAAATGGGCGTCTGGGTTGGCCCCGGCAACCCGGACGGTGCGCCCATCAGCATTGCCGATGCGCAGCAGCATATCGCCGGGTTGTGCCTGCTCAACGATTGGTCGGCCCGCGATCTGCAAGCCTGGGAATACCAGCCACTGGGGCCGTTTTTGTCGAAAAGTTTTGCCACGACCCTTTCTCCCTGGGTGGTCACGGCCGAAGCGCTGGCGCCGTTCCGCAGCCCGCAACCTGTGCGGCCCGAAGGTGATCCGCAACCGTTGCCGTACCTTTTTGATGAAGCGGATCAGCAGGGTGGTGCGCTGGATATCGAGCTGGAGGTGCTGTTGTTGACCCGGCAGATGAAGGCACAGGGTTTACCGGCGCAGGTTCTCGCTCGCAGCAACACCCTGAACATGTACTGGACCGTGGCGCAGATGCTTACCCACCACAGCGTCAACGGCTGCAAACTGCAACCGGGCGACCTGCTCGGCACCGGCACCTTGTCTGGCCCGCAGCCGGGGCAATTCGGCAGCCTGCTGGAAATGACTGAAGGCGGCAAGCACACCGTCGAACTGCCGGGAGGTGAAGTCAGGCGCTTTCTCGAAGATGGAGATGAGGTGATTCTGCGCGCCCGTTGTCAGCGGGAAGGGCAGGTATCGATCGGGTTTGGCGAGTGCCGGGGTGTTGTGGTGGGTTGAGCTTTATAGTGGTCGCTGCCTCTTCAGCAGGCCGCCCCGACTCACTGACGCAACGACATATTTCAGCAAACACAGGATCTGTTGGAGCGAGGCTTGCCCGCGAACCAGTCGATCCGGCAGGTCAGATGCACCGCATTATCGTTCTTCGCGGGCAAGCCTCGCTCCAACAGAGAATCTCTTTTATTCAGAAAGTTATACATTTTTGATAGGGCTGAACTGCGGTCAGGTGGAGGATCTCGCAAACCCACCCACCAACGACCCACTCCTCGGTAAAAACCTCCCTTGTCGCTCACCCTGCGCCTTGCCGTCTGCGTAACTCAATTGCCCATTGACCCACACCCCGTCGATCCCTTCGGCAGCGCGTTGCGGGTCTTTGAAGTCGGCGACGTCGCGCACGGTCTGCGGGTTGAACAACACCAGGTCCGCCCAATAGCCTTCACGAATCAGGCCGCGCTCATGCAAGGCAAAGCGCGCTGCCGATAACCCGGTCATCTTGTGCACCGCAGTATGCAGCGGGAACAGACCCAGATCGCGGCTGAAATGACCGAGCACACGGGGAAATGCACCCCACAGTCGTGGGTGCGGAAACGGGTCCTCCGGCAGTCCGTCAGAACCGATCATCGACAGCGGATGACTCATGATTCGCTCGACATCTTTCTCATCCATGCCGTAATACACCGCACCTGCGGGTTGCAGCTTGCGTGCGGTGTCCAGCAGCGACAGCTGCCAGTCAGCGGCGATGTCTTTCAGGTCACGGCCGCTTTGATCCGGGTGCGGTGTTGACCAGGTGATGGTGATTCGGAACGCATCAGTCACCTGCTTGAGATCCAGGGTCGATGAACTGGCGGCGTAGGGATAACAGTCGCAGCCCACCGGATGAGTTTTCGCGGCCTGTTCCAACGAGGCGAGCAACTGCGGGCTGCGGCCCCAGTTACCGGCGCCTGCGCATTTCATGTGGGAAATGACCACCGGCGATTTGGCGTGGCGGCCGATGTCGAACGCTTCATCCATGGCCTCCAGCACCGGCTCGAACTCGCTACGCAAGTGGGTGGTGTACACCGCGCCAAACGCAGTCAATTCTTCGGCCAGTTGCTTGACCTCGGTGGTTTCTGCCGAGAACGCGGAAGCATAAGCCAGCCCGGTAGACAGACCGAGCGCACCCGCTTCAAGGCTGTCGCGCAACTGTTCGCGCATGGCGCTGATTTCTTCCGGGCTGGCGGTGCGTTGCAGATCATCCATGTGATTACTGCGCAACGCGGTATGGCCAATCAGCGCGGCAACGTTGACCGCTGGACGTGCTTCATCCACGGCATTGCGATAATCGCTGAAACGCGGGTAAACGAACGCGGCAGCGCTGCCCAACAGGTTCATTGGATCGGGCGGATCACCGGCCAGAGCCACCGGCGAGGCGCTGATGCCGCAGTTGCCGACGATCACGGTCGTGACCCCCTGGCTGATCTTGGGCAGCATGTCGGGATAGCGAATCACTACCGTGTCGTCATGGGTGTGCACATCGATAAAGCCCGGTGCCAGGACCCGGCCCGCAGCGTTGATTTCTTCTTTTGCCTTCGCGCCATCAAGGTCGCCGACGCGCAGGATGCGACCCTCGTGAATCGCTACATCGGAGCGGAAACCGGGAACATCGCTGCCGTCGATCACCAGCGCGTCGCGAATGATCAGGTCATAAAGCATAGGTCAGTCTCCAAGCGGCAATCCGTCTTCACCGCCGCGATAGTCATCAAGGGCCAGCTTGATCCGCCGCAGTCGCTCCTGATTTTCTTCAGGGGCGAGCAGGGCCAGTTCGGTGGCGAGCACATCGATGGTCAGCAGCATGCCGTAGCGGGCGGCGGTGGGTTTGTAGATAAAATTGGTTTCGGCAATCTGCAACGGCAACACCACGTCGGCGATTTGCCCCAGTGGTGAGTCGGGAAGGGTGATGGCCAGGATTTTCGTGCCATAGCTGCTGGCCAGCTTCACAGCGTCCAGCAGTTCCGGAGTACGACCGCTGAGGGAGCACGCTATCAGGCTGTGGTCCGGCCCAAGCGTTGCGGCGATCAGGCGCATCATCACCGGATCACGGCTGGCGGCGATGGGATAACCCAGGCGCACCAGACGGGTCTGCAATTCCTCGCTGCACAGGCTGGAACAGCCGCCCATGCCAAAGGAATGAATCATCCGCGCCTTGCTGAGCAGTTCGATGGCGGCAGCGAAGCGCGACTCGTCAAACCCGGCCAGGTGCTGACGCAATGTGGATTCGATATCGCCGACGATCTGTGTAAAAAACGCCGACTGCTCAGGCGCCTGCTCGGGGTTGAGAAAGCGGCTGCCGACGGCACTGGCCTGAGCCAGTTGCAGGCGCAGGTCGCGCAAGTCCCGGCAGCCAATGCTGCGGGCAAAACGCGACAGAGTTGCGCTGCTGACTTCCGCCCGGCTGGCCAGCTCATCGAGGCTGGCGCTGGCGGCAAACGCCACGTCGCTGAGGATCAGTCGGGCAATCCGGCTTTCGCCCGCGCTGAGTGAGTCCTGACGCGCGCGGATCTGGTAAAGAATATCCACTCAGAGCACCTGAGCCAGACCAAGCGTGAGGGCGAACGCGACAATGGAAATCAACGTCTCCAGCACCGTCCAGGTTTTGAAGGTTTGTGCCACGGTCATGTTGAAGTACTCCTTGATAAGCCAGAAACCACCGTCGTTGACGTGGGAAAAGATCACCGAACCAGCGCCCGTCGCCAGCACCAGCAGCTCAGGATGTGGATAGCCAAGGCCCAGCGCAACGGGGGCAACGATACCGGAAGCCGTGGTCATGGCCACTGTCGCCGAACCCGTAGCAACCCTCATCAATGCGGCGAACAGCCAGCCCATGAGCAGCGGCGAGAGATGAAACTCTTGAGCCAGACCGACGATTTCGTTGGTGACACCACTGTCGATCAGAATCCGGTTCAAGCCACCACCGGCACCCACCAGCAGCGTGATGCTCGCCGTCGGTGCCAGACATTCATTGGTGAACTTCAGAATCGAGTCGCGGTTGAAGCCTTGGGCGATGCCCAGTGTCCAGAAGCTTAGCAAGGTGGCCAGCAGCAGGGCGATCACCGAGTTACCGATGAACAGCAGGAAGCTGTTGAATGCGCTGCCCGGCGTGCTGATCAGGTTGGCCCAGCCGCCCAACAGCATGAGCACCACGGGTAACAAAATGGTGGTCATGGTCAGGCCGAAGCTCGGCAGTTTCTGACGCGGTTCACGGTCCAGGAACTGCTTGCCCAGCGGATTCTCGGCAGGCAACTGGATGCGCGGCACAATAAACTTTGCATACAGCGGGCCAGCAATGATCGCCGTCGGAATACCGATCAGAATGGCATAGAACAGGGTTTGCCCGACCGACGCCTGATAAGCCTGAACCGCCAGCATCGCCGCAGGGTGCGGCGGCACCAGCGCGTGCACCACCGACAGACCGGCCACCATCGGCAAACCGACCATAAGAATCGAAACGCCCACCCGGCGGGCCACGGTGAAGGCGATTGGCACCAGCAGAACGAAGCCGACTTCGAAGAACAGTGGCAGGCCCACCAGAAAGGCAATGCAGACCATGGCCCAGTGCGCGTTGCGCTCACCGAAGCGGTCAATCAGGGTCCGCGCCACCTGCTCGGCACCGCCGGATTCAGCCATCATTTTGCCGAGCATGGTGCCTAGTGCCACAACCAGAGCAATGTGCCCCAGGGTCTTGCCGACACCGGCTTCATACGACGCAACGACACCCGTGGCAGGCATGCCGGCGACCAGCGCAAGGCCGACGGAAATCAGGGTGATGACAATGAACGGGTTGAGGCGATAACGGGCAATCAGGACGATCAAGGCAATGATCGCGATGGCGGCGTAAATCAAAAGCGAAATACCAGCGGACGGCGGCATGGAGCGTTTCCTTGCAGAGAGAGGTAATCGAATGGCTCGACACAGCGGGGCAACCCGTCAGTGAGGAGGCGTTCCGGAAAAACTCGGCAGAGGTGTCGCTAAAGGTTTGCACGCTGGAGCAGGGGGAGAGCAACGGCGATCACAGGCATTCATTATTGTTATCTCTGTTTTCGTGGTGAAATTAAATTACACGAAAGCAAAAACATAAATCAATATATGAAAATAGTTTTCTTGGTGGGGTTTTGTTTTCTAGCGCAGATCGTTGTAGGAGCAGAGCTTGCTCGCGAGAAGGCTGGACACGATTCGCCTGAAACCGCGGCGTCCTTATCGCGCCCAAGCCTCCAGCTCTAACTCAGGTTATTCCTGTTGGAGCGAGGCTTGCCCGCGAATCAGTCGACGCGGTGTATCAGTGACACCGCGCTTTCGTTTTTCGCGGGCAAGCCTCGCTCCAACAGAGATGGCGATCAATACCTACCCACTAAACCGCTCCCGATAAGCCATCGGCGTCACGCCCAGCCCGCGCAAGAAGCTACGCCGCAAGGTCTCCTCGCTGCCAAATCCACACCGTGCCGCAACGCGTTTGATGGGCTGTGTGCTGTCCGCTAATAACCGTCGGGCTGCTTCAACCCGCAGTTGTTCGATGGCTTTGGCCGGGGTGATGCCGGTTTGTGTGCGGTAGTGGCGGACGAAACTGCGTTCGCTCATGCCCACCTTTGCGGCCAGAGCGGCAACGCCGAGGTCGCTGGTCAGATTTTCGATGATCCAGCCATGCAGGTCGGCAAAACGTCCGTCCTCCGTGACGCTTGCGTGCTGCATCGACAGGGTGGCGCTGAATTGCGACTGGCCGCCCGGTCGCTTGAGGAACACCACCAGATTCCGAGCGACCGCCAACGCCAGAGCGTGTCCCAGATCCTCTTCGACCAGCGCCAGGGCAAGATCGATGCCCGCCGTGACACCGGCCGAGGTCCAGTAGCCATGGTCATGGATGAAGATCGGATCGGGATCGACCCGTAACGCTGGATATTGCCGGGCGAGAGCCTCGCAACTGTCCCAGTGGGTGACCACGCGCCGACCGTCCAGCAAACCGGTTGCCGCCAATAGAAATGCGCCACTGCACACCGAGGCGACGCGTCGGCTTGCAGCAGCGTGCTCATGCAGCCAGCGCACCAGTTGAGGGTCGCTGGCCGCCACCTGAACGCCACGCCCCCCGGCGACGATCAACGTGTCACTGCTTTCGCTGGCCGCAGGCAGAGGAAAGGTCAGCAAGCCCAGCCCTGCTGAAGATTCGATGGTGTGGTCCTGGGCAGCGATGACCTTCATTTGATAAGGCACCGGCAGACCCTGTTGTTGGGCCTGAAGGTTGGCGGAGGCGAAGACTTGCAACGGTCCGCAGACATCCAGCAACTGAACATTGGGGAACGCAAGAATGTGCACGGATCGTGGCTGATCGCTCATTAGCGTTATTCACAGTGGTTGGCGTGAAAAGTGGGGTGTATGGCGTATCCGCCAAAGGCTAAACCGCTAGAGTTATCGCGTCTACCCCAACCTCAAGCGGACTTCATATGACCCTGCACATCGGCTTGCTCGTATTCCCAAAGGTGCAACAGCTGGACTTGACCGGTCCTTATGACGTATTCGCCTCGACGCCCGGCGTGACCGTGCACCTGATCTGGAAAGACCTTGAGGCACTGCATTCCAGCACCGGACTGCAACTCCAGCCAACGCAGACTTTCGCCGATTGCCCGCCCCTCGATGTGCTGTGCATTCCCGGCGGACAGGGTATCGACCCCTTGCTGGAGGATGAACAGACCCTTGCTTTCATCCGCGAACAGGCCCGGACTGTGAAATACCTCACGTCGGTCTGCACCGGCGCTCTGGTGCTGGGCGCAGCCGGGCTATTAAAGGGCAAGCGGGCGACGACCCACTGGGCCTCGCATGAATTGCTGGAGAGTTTTGGTGCGATCGCGGTGCATGAGCGGGTGGTCCGCGATGGCAACCTGATGACGGGTGGCGGAGTAACGGCGGGAATTGATTTCGCCCTGACGCTGGTAGGCGAACTGTTTGGAGAAGTGCAGGCGCAGACCGTGCAGCTGCAGCTGGAATACGCGCCTGCAGTGCCTTTCAATGCAGGTCATCCGTCAACTGCGCCCGCCGAAGTACTGGCTCTGGCCCGCGAGCGACTCAGGCAATCCATCGCCCAACGCCGCGCTATCGTGGCTCGGGTGGCAGCGCAGGGTTAGGTTTTTGCTACCGGGATTTCGTACCAGCCGAGAAACATGTCCAGTGTCGATTCAATAACCTCGGCTTGTTGTTCTGGACTCAATACCGGCTTGTTGATAGTCACCTGAGGCCAGAACGCAAAGCCCTTGAGCAGACCATGCATCTGGGTGGCGGCGAACGTCGGGTCGGCAGGCTTGAGACGGCCATCTGCCTGGGCGGCGCGGATCCATGCAGCGAAGGTTTCTTCGCGCTCATCCAGGCGCGCCAGCCAGACTTCCGCACGTTCGGGTGAATGAATGGTTGCCCCCAGCGCAACTCGCGCAAGGTCCAGGCAGTTGGTGTCAGAAAGCGTCTGCATTTTGGCCCGCAACATGCTGCGCAATTGATGGCGCAGTGTCACACCAGGCCGGTAGATTGAATCCGGAATCTCGCCGATACGGCACCAGAGTCGCTGGAGGATTTCCGCGAACAGTTCTTCCTTGCTGGGGAAATGGTTGTAGACGGTGCGTTTGGAAACCTCCGCTCGCGCGGCAATGCGGTCCATGCTGGTCACTTCAAACCCGGTGTCGCGAAACTCGGCAATGGCGGCCAGCACGATAGCTTCGCGTTTTCGGTCGGTGAGTCGCATAGGGGCAGTCATAGGTCTCGCTTCAAACAAGTGTTTTGATAAAAGTACACTCGGCAGTTTACTTGTCATCGCTGATGATGCAAGCTTAAAACTACACTGTGTAGTGTAAAAGCAGGTTACACATTATTTGCCTTTTCCGCTATTGCAAAGCGGCGGCGATGATGAGCAGCGCAGCAAACTCCCGGAGTCAGCAGACCATGACCAAGATCACAGAAAATTCGTCAGCTCAGTCTTTACCGACCCTGCAAAAGCACCAAGGGCGTTATCGCAACCCTGTGCCCATGAGTCGTATGGGTTTTTTCAAGACGCTGAGGATTTTCTGGAACATGGCTTTCAAAAAGCCATCGGTCACCCGTCCCTCGGGGGAAATTCCAGTGCAATCACTCACGCGCCAGCAGCTTCTGGCTGCGCCGGACTACACGGTCTATCGCCTTGGGCACTCCACGGTCTTGCTGAAAATGCGCGGGGTCTTCTGGCTCACTGATCCGGTGTTCGCCGAGCGTGCCTCGCCGGTGCAGTGGGCGGGTCCGCAGCGCTTCCACCAGCCGCCTATCAGCATTGAAGAACTGCCGCCGATCAAAGCGGTGATCCTGTCCCATAACCACTACGATCATCTCGACCACATGGCGATCAAGGCGCTTGAGGCGAAAACCGAACACTTTCTGACGCCGCTGGGCGTGGGCTATACCTTGATGGAGTGGGGCGTACCGGCGCACAAGATTCAGCAACTGGACTGGTGGCAATCCACCGAAGTGCATGGCATGCAGTTTGTCGCTACGCCTTCCCAGCATTTTTCCGGCCGCACGCTGCTGGACGGCAATCGCAGCCTGTGGGCGTCATGGGTCATGCACGATGAACATCAACGGATCTTCTTCAGTGGCGATACCGGTTACTTCGACGGTTTCAAAACCATCGGTGAGCAATACGGCCCATTCGACCTGACATTGATGGAAACCGGTGCCTATAACGTCGACTGGCCTGACGTGCACATGCAGCCCGAGGAAACCCTGCAGGCGCACATCGACCTTCGCGGTCGCTGGTTGCTGCCGGTCCATAACGGCACGTTTGATCTGGCCATGCACGCCTGGCACGAACCCTTCGACCGCATCATCGCGCTGGCCTGGGAGAAGAATGTCCTGATCACCACGCCGCAAATGGGGCAGCCGTTTTACGTCCAGTACCCGTGTCGCGGCACTGCCTGGTGGCTGGGCATGGAAGGTGTACGGGAAGTGCCGTCGGAGGATATCCGCGGTTTTCAGTACGTACGGCGCAATGCTTAATACCCGGCTGTACAGGCGAACTCGCTTTCACTGACATCGCTTTCATCCCGTAATTGGATGGACTCGCCCAAGCCGAGGCGTCAGTAGCGCCACGGTGGCATTCTTAAGAAGCCAACGACAGCGAGGGCGAGTCCATGAAAAAGCATA
>NZ_LKBT01000031.1 GCF_002699985.1 Pseudomonas sp. ICMP 561
CTCCACAGCTACAACAACTACTTGTCGCCAATAGCTATGGAGCAGCAGGCGGCTTGATCACCGTAATCGGTGTCCGGAAAAACTTGACCAGAACAAGTTCGCTCCTACCGGTTGGCGCGGTATCAGGTAGGAGGCAACTTGTTGGCGATAGGGGTTGCGCGGTGAATCAGGTCTGACGCTTCGCGAACAAGTTCGCTCCTACCGGGGATTGGTGTTCAGATCAAAAATCCTTGAACAACACCGCCTGGCCCTGCGGTGAGGTGAAGATCCCATCACCGCTGTGGCCCACATTCGGGACTACGACCAAACGCTGATTCAGCCCCTGTGGATGACGTTTCTGCAGGTATTTGAAGAAGTTCTCGCCACGTTCCAGACGTTGCGAGCCTTGCGCTTCTGCGCCGCAGGTCCTGTCCAGAGCCGGGTGTTTCGGGTCGATGTCTTTCTCACCAAGCAAGTAAGTCACGTCGCGTTTCACGTAATCGTCTTCGATCTCAGCCGTTTTGACTTTACCCGCGTAAGGCGGCATGCCGTTCAGACCGTATTTCCATTCGTTGAAGCCCGGGCAACTGGCCTTGGTCACGGGCAACGGTCGCTCGGTATCAAAGTAGGCATACGACGAAGGGTTGGCGATCACGTAGCGCAGCTTGATGCCTTCCTTTTTCAGCAGCACGTCTTCCTTGCCGCCGATCATCAAGTAGCGCTGCACCACTTGCGCACCTCCGGAATGCCCGGCGATGACGATTTCCTTGAGGTTCGGGAACAGCTTGCTGTCGCTCAGGCGACGTAGAATGTGGTCGATGACCAGATACGAGCTGACCGGCTTCGGTCCAACCGCGTTTTCACCCGCCATCCACTGGTCGCCATGCCAGCGCAACACGTTGTCGCCAAGGTGATGCGCAGTGATGTCTTTCTCGTCGAGAAACTGCGGGGCGATCAGCAAGGTTTTATTACGCTGCTTCGACTGGTTGGCAGCGCGTTCGATGCTGCGCAGGTAAGTCGGTGCGTTACGCAACCGTCCATGCAGCACGATGACTGCACGCTCGATCTGCGGCCGGGGCTGATTCCAGTTCAGGCTCATGCCGAGCGTCGCCTGGGTGCCATTGATTGTCAGGCGCTCCGGGCTGATGGATGTGACCGCCTGATCCTCGGCGTGAGCATTGAAACTCAGAAGGGTGCTTAACGACAGGATCAGCAGCGGTTTCATCATGTGATCAGAGGCTCTTGGCAGCGAACGTATCGCATTGGTTGAGTTGGCCCTGGGAAAAGCCGGTTTTGAACCAGCGAACCCGTTGGGCGGATGTCCCGTGTGTAAACGAGTCCGGCACTACGCGCCCCTGACCCTGTTGCTGAAGGCGATCATCGCCAATGGCGTTTGCTGCATTCAAGGCTTCTTCAATATCACCCGGCTCAAGCCAGTTCAAACGCTTTTGTGCGTTATAGGCCCAAACGCCTGCCAGACAGTCAGCCTGAAGCTCCTGGCGAACCAGCAAACCGTTGCTGCCCTCCATGCGCTGACCACTGCGGCGTGCGGCATCAACCTTTTCCGAAACGCCCAGCAATGTCTGCACATGGTGGCCTACTTCGTGAGCAATCACATAGGCCTGAGCAAAATCGCCTGCGGCCTTGAAGCGTTGTGACATTTCGCGGAAGAACTCCATGTCCAGATAGACCTTCTGGTCGGCAGGGCAGTAGAACGGCCCGCTGGCCGATGTGGCAAATCCACAAGCAGACTGCACCTGACCGCTGAACAGCACCAGCGTCGGGTCTTTATATTGGCGACCGCCCAACTGGAAGGCCGCGCGCCAGGTGTCTTCGGTGTCGCCGAGAATCGACCGGACGAACTCTGCCTGTTCATCGTTGGCCGGTGGCGCCTGGCGGGTCTCGCTTGACGTTGGCGCTTGTGTCGCCTGGCCGGTGAGCTGGCCGAGAATCTGCATCGGGTCCTGACCGGTCAACAGACCGATAGCCACGATGATGATCACGCCGCCGATGCCGAGTCCCTTGCCTCCAATGCGCATCCCACCGCCGCCGCTGCTGCCGTCACGTGCGTCCACGACGTTATCGCTGCGCCGACCCTTTTTCCATAGCATGTGGGAATCCTCTTTTAATCCTGTAAGGAGTGTCGCTGCTACCCACAGGCTGCGCCAGTCCGATTGTCAGACGCGTGACCTGAATGGGAGTTGAACGACGTACATCTAGCGCAGGAGTAGAGAGGAGCAGGAGGCAAATAGTTCGCGGTCAGTCCGGGTAATTAGCCCCGTACGAGACGTTGTTCGCTTTTGACCGAGTTCATGAACGCCTGCATGGCCGACGACTGAACACGATGGCGACGGGTAATCAGGCCGTAAGGCGGCAGCCGCGCCTCGAATTTGATCGGCAACACCGCCAGCAAATCGCGTCCGGGATAGTCCTCGACCACCGACACCGGTGTCACGCCGAGCATGTCAGTCTGTTGCACCAGCGACAGTAAGGTCATGATCGACGTGGTTTCAACAATACTGCTGGGGATGTCGACCCTGGCATTGTGGAACACCTGATTGATGATCGACCGCATCGGACTCGGGTGCTGTTGCAGGACCCAGGTCATGTCTTGCATGTCGCCCCAGCCCAGCTGCGTTGCGTTGGCCATGGGGTGCTTTGCGCCGGCAACCACGCAGAGTTCTTCTTCGCCCAGGCTGTCGAACAGCAGATCATCGGAGCGAGCACCGCCGGGAATCCTGCCGAGCACCACGTCCAGTTGATCTTGCAGTAACGCCTGCACCAGCACATCGCTGGTATCGACCTGAATGCTCATGGACAGACGCGGATGGCTTTTCTTCAATTCGGCGATGGTTCGGGTCAGCAGGCCCGAAGC
The DNA here is from genome assembly GCF_002699985.1 of Pseudomonas sp. ICMP 561. Taxonomy (GTDB): domain Bacteria; phylum Pseudomonadota; class Gammaproteobacteria; order Pseudomonadales; family Pseudomonadaceae; genus Aquipseudomonas; species Aquipseudomonas quasicaspiana. Next base: position 2,855 of record NZ_LKBT01000031.1, read on the forward strand.
CAGAGCGGGAATCGCACCCACTGCGACCCGGCCAAGGTTGCCGGACTCCAGCGCAACCAGTTCTTCACGCATGCCGCTCAATTCGGCAAACACCATGCGCGCGTAATAGATAACGGTTTCGCCGAACTGCGTGGCGCGCATGCCTCGTGGCAGACGCTCAAACAGTTCGACGCCGAGCAAGTCTTCCGCTTCGTGAAGCATCTTGGTCGCGGCGGGTTGGGTCATGCCGATGTTGTCGGCAGCCCGCCGCAACGAGCCCAGTTCCTGAAGCGCCAGCATCAACCGTAACTGGCGAAGGCGCAGGCGGCTGTGAATCACGTTGGCATCAGGAATACGGGTCATGATCGCGTCTCGCGGAAAAGTCTGGGGCTGAGCCTGACAAGAAATGTCAGGGCTTACTAGCCCCTTGCCATTCATTGCGCGGATTTCGCTTTGGCTGCATGACGCGTGCGCCAGCCCAATGCGTTTCTGATACCGCTGGAAATCAGCGGCCAGAACAACATCAGCAGTGCCGCCGTGGTCAGGCTTCCCACCAACGGATTGGACCAGAAAATGCCCAGTTGCCCGTCGGAAAACAGCATCGACTGGCGGAAGGCATCTTCCGCCTTGTCGCCCAGAACAGCCGCCAGAACCAGGGGCGCAATCGGGTAGCCGAGCTTTTTGAACAGGTAGCCCAAGGCGCCAAAGACCAACATCAGCCCGACATCAAACAGCGAGTTATGCACCGAGTACGCGCCAATTGCACAGATCATGATGATGATCGGGGCAATGATCGAGAACGGAATGCGCAGGATCGAGGCGAACAGCGGCACGGTTGCCAGCACCACGATCAGACTGACGACGTTGCCCAGATACATGCTGGCGATCAGGCCCCAGACGAAATCGTGCTGCTCGACAAACAATGTCGGGCCGGGATGCAGACCCCAGATCATCAAACCGCCCATCATCACCGCAGCCGTCGCCGAACCTGGAATGCCCAGGGTCAGCATTGGCAATAGGGCACTGGTGCCCGCGGCGTGGTCAGCTGTTTCCGGTGCAATAACGCCTTCGACTTCACCCTTGCCGAAGTTGTCGCGGTTTTTCGAGAAGCGGCGCGCCAGGCTGTAACCCATAAACGACGCAGCCGTCGGGCCGCCCGGTGTAATGCCCATCCAGCAACCCACCAGCGTGCTGCGCAAAATGGTTAGCCAGTAGCGCGGTAATTTGGCCCATGTACGCAGAATCGTCATCGGTGTAATGCGCGCATGTTCGCCGCGGAATACCAGGCCTTCTTCAACGGTGCAGAGAATTTCACCGATACCGAACAGGCCGATTACCGCGACCTCGAAGCTGATCCCGGTCATCAGGATCGGTTGGTCGAAAGTCAGGCGCAAGTTGCCGGACACGGTGTCCATGCCGACCGCCGCCATGGCAAAGCCGATCATCATGGCGACCACGGTTTTCAACGGCGGGTTTTTGCTCATGCCGATAAACGTGCAGAACGCCAGCAGATACACCGCAAAGAACTCCGGCGAGCTGAACGACATGGCGAATTCGGCAATGCGTGTCGAGAGAAAGGTCAGCAACAGTACGCCAGCCAGTGCGCCAATCAACGCCGAACTGAATGCGGCGGTCAGCGCCTCTGCGGCTCTGCCGTCACGGGCCATGGGGTAGCCGTCAAAGGTGGTCGCCACCGATGACGGCTCGCCGGGAATATTGAACAGGATCGACGTGATCGACCCGCCAAACAGCGCCCCCCAGTACATGCACGATAAAAGGATGATGGCCGAGACCGGCGACATGGTGAAGGTCAATGGCAGCAGCAGCGCCACGCCGTTGGGGGCACCGAGGCCAGGCAATACGCCGACCAGAATGCCCAGCAGTACACCGACCACCATCAGGCCGATATGGCCCGGCGTGAGGATCAGGTTCATGCCGTGCAGCAGGGAGTCGAATTCACTCATTGCATCGATCTCCCGGCCATTGCCAGCCAGTCACCCACCGGACCTGCGTCCAGTGGAACCTTGAACCACAGCGCGAAGATCAGGTAGCTGGCCAGGACCGCGCCGCCCGATACCGAGCAGATCATCAGTTTGCCGTAAGGCTTGGCCCTAACCCGGTCGCGCCACATGAACCAGGCGATGAACACAGCCGAAGCCATGTAGATACCGGTGAAGGGCATGGCTGCGACGAATAGGGCGATGGGAATGAACACTGACAGGACTTGAGCAAACTGGCTGCGGCTGACAAAGCTGATGTTCAGTGCCTGCCAGCGCACCAGCGTGAGGACGATATTGCCCAGGCTTGCGCAGCCCAACAGCAGTCCGATGTAGAACGGGAAATAACCCGGCTCGGGGCCAGCGTCGCCCCAGCCGATACCTTGCTCAAGGCTGCCGTACATCACCACTGCGCCGATCAGCAGGGTAAACAACGCCAGTCCGAGCTCGACCCAGCGAGTGCCGACCAGCGCAGATGTTTCAGAAGAGTGGGGCATGGAACACCTCCAGATATAACTGCCGGGCGAACACCCGGCAGTGGGGCCTGATCAGTCAGTTCACTCGCGCAGCCAGCCTGCGTCCTTGAACACCGGCGTAACGCGGGCGGTGTCCTGCTGGATGTAGGCACTCAGTTGGTCGCCTTCGAGGAAGGTCGGCACCAGTGCGTTCTGTTTGACGTAGGCCTTGAATTCAGGGGCTTCGGAGACTTTGCGCATCAGTTCGGTATAGAACGCGCGTTGTTCGGCAGTCACTTTGCCTGGCATGAACACGGTACGCGGGAAGCGATACTGATCGACGCCCAGGCCTTGTTCGTGGCAGGTCGGCACGTCGGCCCAGGATTTGTCCCCGGCGACTTTGTCGGTGTAGCCCATGCGCTCTTTACTGAACACGCACAGCGGCTGGACCTGATCACCGCGCCACTGGCTGATGCTTTCGCTGGGGTTGTTCACGTTGGCGGCGATGTGTTTACCGGCCAATTGAGTGGAGGCTTCGCTGCCGCTTTTGAACGGGATGTAAACCAGTTTGCTGCCTGTGGTTTTGTTCAGCAGCAAGGTCAGGGTCTGGTCGACGTCCTTGGACTGGCTGCCGCCCATGCGCAGTTTGGATGGATCGGCTTTAACCGTCTCGTAGAAGCTCTTGGCGTCTTTCCACGGCGCGTCTTTGTAGGTCCAGAGAATGAAGTCGTCTTCAGCGACGGCGGCAACCGGGGTCAGCTCTTGCCATTGATAACCGAGCTTGGAGACCAGCGGCAGCAGGTAAATGTTGTTGGTGCCGATCACCAGCTTGTCGGCATCACCTTCGGACATTTTGAGGTCCAGAAACGCCTCGGCCCCGTTGCCACCGCCTTTGTTGAGGACCACGGTGTTGACGTCCAGCAGCTTGTGAGTGGTGATGATTGACTGGATCAGACGGCCGAGCTGATCAGTCCCGCCACCAGGGCCACCGGCGACGATGATTTCAACGTTCTTGTCGGGTTGCCAGGCATTGGCCAGAGCGGGAAGGGTGCCAGCGCAAACGAGGGAGCAGCCGAGCAGAAGACGGGACGCGCGTCGAAGGGATGCGGTTCGCATGATGATGAAACCTCTATTTCTTGTAATTGTTTTTTGAGCGATTTGCCTGATGCAGGGACCGGCAAATCTTGGGTCGAGTGTGGGAAGCTATTGCGGTGGCGTCTACTCAAAACATCAGATACACCGATAGCCTGGGGTTATCGGTTGGCGAGTTTGGAGGCGTGTCAGTGATATCTGGGGGTAAAGACTTTTTTGGGCTGCCGAAGAAGTCGGACTGTAGGAGTGAGCTTGCTCGCGATGGCGTCTAGTCAGTTCATGTTGAAGTCGACTGATAGATCCAATCGCGAGCAAGCTCACTCCTACAGTTTCAGTATTTACCGAGAGGCAGCGCGCGCTCAAAGATATCCCTGGGTTATCACCGTATGTATTTTTTTGATTAGACGGTTATCGCATCGCCTCTGATAGTGGGCGCCACAGCAACACCTACAACAACAATAAAAAACGAGGTAAGCACCATGGATCGTTCCAGTGCACCCGTGCATCTGCCAGACACAGGTGTCTCTGCCGCTACCGGCAACCCGGCGGTCGCCACTACCGCGCGAGCCACTTCGGTGCGCTGGCGGATTTTTGCCATCATCTTTCTGCTGACCATGGTCAACCTCATCGACCGGGTTTCCCTGTCCATCGCCATGCCCACCATCGCCAAAGAGTTCGAGCTGTCGCCGAGCATGCAGGGCCTGATCCTCAGCAGTTTCTTCTGGGCGTATGCGCTGCTGCAGATTCCCGGTGGCTGGATGATCGACCGCTTCGGTCCGCGTCGCGTCATCACCTGGTCCACCGGTTTATGGGGGACTTTCCAGGTGCTGGCAGGCTTCGCCACGGGCGGCGTTTCGCTGCTGTTTGCGCGGATGTTTCTCGGGGCGGCGGAGGCGCCGTTGTTTCCGTCTGGCGGCAAGCTGATTTCCCTGTGGCTGGCCCCCAGCGAGCGCAGCCGTGGCGCCGTCATGATGGACAGCGGCAGCCCGCTGGGTGTCGCGCTGGGCGGTTTGATCATTGCCTACCTGATTGCCACGCTGGACTCCTGGCGCATGGCATTCGTTATTGCCGGTGTCGCTACGTTACTGCTGGGCTGGGTGTCCTGGCGTTATCTGCGTGATGATCCGTCGGTGCACCCGCAGGTCAATCAGGCTGAACTGGACAAGATCAATGCGGGCCGCGCGACGCCTGCCGCCGAGGCCGCCCGTGCGCCGGTCAAAGGCTTGGGCATTGCCGCTCGTTCGCTGACCGGCCTGCTGGTCGGACGCTCCAGTTGGGCAATGGTCTATTTCGGTCTGCTGACCTGGGGGCCGAGCTATCTGGCTCAGGCCCGCGGCTTTGATATCAAAGGCATTGGCGCGGCGACCTTCGTGATCTTTATTTGCGGTGCGCTGGGCTCGCTGACCGGTGGCTTTTTGTGTGACGGCCTGATTCGCAAAGGCGTGCGCAGAGGGCTGGCGGTCAAAGGTTTGCTGACCTTTTCCGGGCTGATTGCCTTGGCCGCTCTGGTGATGCTGCCAACCCTTAGCAACCCGTTCGCGGCGGTCGGGCTGTTGGCGATGACTGCGTTCTTCCTGATGTGGGGCAGCCTGTACTGGAGTTTTCCGGCATTGCTGGCCGCACCGGCCCGTGTCGGCCTGATCGGCGGTGTGATGAATCTGGCGGGCAGTATCGGCGGGATCTTCGTGCCGATTCTGGTCGGGGTGATCCTGCAGTTCTTCGGTGGCTTCGGGGCAGTGCTCGCTTTCTTTGCTTTCTGCGCGGCACTGTTTGTTCTGGCCACCTTGTTTATCAGCCTGGATGGGCAGCAGGAGGTGGCGGATGTCTGAGTTGTGGAGCGGGCCGATTGTCGATGCCCACCATCATTTCTGGGACCCGCAGGTTAATCACCATCCGTGGCTGGCCCCGGAATCCAACATCCCGTTTCGCTACGGTGATTATTCCGCGATAAAACGTCGTTACCTGCCGCCAGAGTATTTTGCCGACGCCGGTGAGCATCACGTAGTGCAAACCGTTTACGTCGAAACGGAATGGGACCCCCGCGACCCGATTGGCGAGACGCGCTTTGTCGAGCAACTGGCCGTTCGCTACGGGGTGCCCAACGCCATCGTTGCGCAGGCCTGGCTGGATCATCCGGTCGCGCTTGACCTTCTCAAGGCTCAGGCGGCTTTCAAATGCGTGCGCAGCGTCAGGCACAAGCCTGGAGGGCCGACATCACCTGAACAGGTGGGGTCGCAGCTGAGCCTGATGAGCGACGAGCACTGGCGGCGCAGTTTTGCCGCTCTTCACGGTTTGGGCCTGCATTTCGATTTGCAGACGCCCTGGTGGAATCTCCCCGAGGCTGAACAGCTGGCGCGAGACTTCGCCGATACCACGATCATTCTCAACCATGCGGGGCTGCCGTCTGATCGCAGCGAGCAAGGCCTGGCGGGTTGGCACGCTGCAATGAGCCGGGTCGCCGAGCGGCCAAACGTGGTGGTAAAGATTTCCGGTCTGGGCCTGCCGGGCAAACCGTGGCGGGCCGAGGACAACGCTTGGATCGTGCGGGAAATCATCGCCATGTTCGGCGCAGACCGGGCGATGTTCGCCAGTAACTTTCCGGTGGACAGCCTGTGCGGCTCGTTCGACGACATCTACAGCGGCTTCAAACAGATCGTTCGCGATTTGCCTGTCGCCGACCAGCAGCAGCTTTTTTACAGCAATGCGCGACGTATTTACCGTTGCGAGCCTTCAGCCACTGCACAGACGTGGCCCGAACAGATGAGGAATCAAGCATGAGCAAGACTCGAATTGCGATGGTATTGGGTGATCCGGCCGGTATTGGTCCTGAGTTGATTGCCCGCCTTCTGGCCGAGCCGCAGGTGCGCAGCCAGGCGCAGGTGATCCTGATTGCCGACGAAGCCGAAATGCAGCGTGGCATGCAGATCGCCGGTAAGGAGTTTCCCTATCGTCAGGTGCAGTCTCTGCAAGACCTGACTTTCACTGACGACACGCCGTTGTTCTTCAACTATCGCGGCGATGCTGTCGGTGAGTTCTCGCGTAGCGAAGCCAGTGTGATCGGCGGACGTTACTGCCTGGATACGCTGAAAATCGCTGTCGAATTAACCGCCGCAAAAACCACTGATGCGGTGTTATTCGGGCCGCTGAACAAGACCTCGCTGCACATGGCGGGCATGGCTCACAGCGACGAACTGCACTGGTTTGCCGAGTTGCTGGGTTTCGACGGGCCGTTCTGTGAGTTCAACGTGCTGGATAACCTCTGGACCTCGCGCGTGACTTCTCACGTGGCGCTCTCCGCGGTGCCGGGCATGCTCAACCAGAATCGCGTGGTCGAAGCGATTCGACTGATCGACACCGCGCTTAAACGCAACGGCCTGGAGCGTCCGCGTATCGGCGTTTGTGGCCTCAACCCGCACAACGGCGACAATGGCTCGTTTGGCCGTGAAGAGCTGGACATCATCGGTCCTGCCGTTAAAACCGCACAGGAGCAGGGCATTGCAGCAGATGGCCCGTATCCCGGCGATACGATTTTCCTCAAGGTGCAAGGCGATGCCAGTGCCTTTGATGCGGTGGTGACGATGTATCACGACCAGGGCCAGATCGCGATCAAACTGATGGGCTTCTCCCGTGGCGTGACGGTACAGGGTGGTTTGCCGATTCCGATTACCACGCCCGCGCATGGCACCGCGTTTGATATCGCCGGGCAGGGCAAGGCCAATGTCGGCGCGATTCGTCAGGCGTTCGAAATCGCCTGCCGGATGGGGCGCAGTTCTTACTGATTCAACCGAAACTTTTTTTGCCGCAGACCGGTTTTCTCAACGGTCTGCGGTTTTTTATTTAACGAGGATCTGTAGGAGTGAGCTTGCTCGCGATAGCGTTGTTTCAGTCACCAGATTTAGCGACAGGTATACCAAATCGCGAGCAAGCTCACTCCTACAGGATCTCTGTTTTCTTCGCGATAGAATTTTGGGCTCACCTATAACTCTCGCGCCCAACATCCCTCTAAACCGATCACCCCAGGCTATCACTGGATACGCATAAGTGATTAGCCGACACCTCTTCCAGCTGGCTAAATTTCCCCATCGACTTGTCGATCAACAACTACAAAAAGCCGGTCCCGCGCCAAGCAGGACATACCGGCAAACAAGGAAAAGCAGCCCATGAAAATCAAAGCGATCCGTACCCGTGTCTTCGAATGGAAAGGCAAGGTCGTTCCTCCCCAGGCACACTTCTGCACCAATGCCAGCGATATCCTTTTCGAACGTGGCGATGCCATGGGCTCGTTCCGTTTCCATGGCTGGCTGGTGGTGGAAATTGAAACCGACACTGGTCTGGTAGGCATCGGTAACTGCGCCTTGGCACCGCGTGTGGCCAAGGAAATCATTGATACATACCTGGCCCCCATCGCCATCGGCGAGGACCCGTTCGACAACGAATACATCTGGCAGAAAATGTACCGCCAGAGCCACGCCTGGGGTCGCAAAGGCATCGGCATGGCGGCCATCTCGGCCATCGACATCGCCATCTGGGACATCATGGGCAAGGCCGTGAACAAGCCGGTCTTCAAACTGCTGGGCGGGCGCACCAAGGAAAAGATCTGGACCTACGCCTCCAAGCTTTATGCCAATGACAACCTCGACCTGTTTCTCGAAGAAGCTCAGGGCTACCTGAATCAAGGTTTCACCGCGCTGAAAATGCGCTTCGGTTATGGCCCGAAAGACGGCCCCGCAGGCATGCGTCGCAACATCGAGCAGGTGCGTGCGCTGCGTGAGCTGGCTGGCCCGGATGTGGACATCATGCTCGAGTGCTACATGGGCTGGACCCTTGAATACGCCCGCCGCATGTTGCCGAAACTGGCCGAGTTCGAGCCGCGCTGGCTGGAAGAACCTGTGATCGCCGATGACATCGAAGGCTATATCGAGCTGAAGAAGATGGGCATCATGCCGATCTCCGGCGGCGAGCACGAGTTCACCTCCTACGGCTTCAAGGACTTGCTGGAACGCCGTGCTGTGGATGTGATTCAGTACGACACCAACCGCGTCGGTGGGATCACCGCCGCCCGCAAGATCAACGCCATGGCTGAAGCCTGGTCGGTGCCCGTAATTCCCCATGCCGGCCAGATGCACAACTATCACCTGACCATGTCCACCACCGCGTCACCCATGGCCGAGTTCTTCCCGGTGTTCGACGTCGAGGTCGGTAACGAGCTGTTCTACTACGTGTTCAAGGGCGAGCCACAGCCGGTCAACGGTTATATCCAACTGGACGACAACAAGCCGGGCCTGGGGCTGGAAATCTCCGATGAGTATCTGAGCGATTTCAACATCATCGAGTAATGCTCGATTTGTAGGAGCGCGCTTGCCCGCGATGACGTCGGTACATTCGATGCATCTCTAGCGGCAGGTATGGCCCCTTCGCGGGCAAGCGCGCTCCTACAGAATTCATTCTGTGGGGACTACTAATGCGCCTTATCCAATTTGAAAACCAATCCGGTCAACGCCAGGTTGGTGTCGTCGATGGGAACTCGATCAACGTAGTACGTCAAACTCCAAGCACACGCGAGCTGGCCCTTGCCGCCATTCGCGCCGGAAGAAGTCTGGCCGATGAAGTGGCCAGCCGTGGCACAGAGCCCGGTCCTGATTACGCATCACTGTTAAAAAACCAAAAGATTCTGCCGCCACTCGACCACGAAGATCCGGCCCATTGCCTGATCAGTGGCACCGGCCTGACTCATCTGGGCAGCGCCTCGGCACGGGACAAAATGCATCAACATGACGGTCAGGTCGAAGCAGGCATGACGGACACCATGAAGATCTTCAAGTGGGGCATCGAAGGCGGCAAGCCTGCAGCTGGTCAGGTCGGCGCTCAGCCAGAATGGTTCTACAAAGGCGATGGCAGCATTGTCGTGCGGCCGGGGGCTGACTTTCCGGTGCCGTCATTTGCTGAAGATGCGGGCGAAGAGCCTGAACTGACGGGGCTGTATGTGATTGGTGACGATGGTCAGCCGTATCGTTTGGGTTACGCCTTGGGTAACGAGTTTTCCGACCACGTGATGGAGCGCCGTAACTACCTGTATCTGGCGCATTCCAAACTGCGCTATTGCGCCTATGGCCCCGAGCTGCGAGTTGGCGAACTGCCGCGTCATCTGTCTGGCATGAGTCGGGTTTTGCGTGATGGAGAGGTGCTCTGGGAGAAGGAATTTTTGAGTGGCGAGGACAACATGTGCCACAGCTTGGCGAACCTTGAATTTCACCACTTCAAGTACGCGCAGTTCTTGCGTCCAGGGGATGTGCACATCCACTACTTTGGCACCGCGACCCTGTCATTTGCCGATGGCGTGAGGACGCAACCCGGTGATCGTTTCCAGATCAGCCTTGATGCGTTTGGTGCGCCACTGGAAAACGGCATCGGCGAAGGCCCGCAGGCGGTGGGGATTGGGCAGATAAAAGCGTTGTAGCGTGAGTTTGTTGGAGCGAGGCTTGCCCGCGAAGAGGCCGGTACATGCGCCGGATAGTCATGGCCAGTGACATCGATTCGCGGGCAAGCCTCGCTCTAACAGGCTCTACGACATCCCGTAGGACCGGCTTTAGCCGGGAGGGCGCCATTCCTGAGCAAAGAAATGCAGCGTCTCTGCTGGCCCTCTCCCGGCTAAAGCCGGTCCTACGGATGGTTTTCAGCGTCTGACGAGCAACACCCCGGACTCCATATGGTGGGTATACGGAAACTGGTCAAACAGTGCGCACCGCTCGACACGGTGGGTGTCGTGGAGTTGCGCGATGTTGGCTGCCAGGGTTTCCGGGTTGCAGGAGATGTACAGGATGCGTTCGAAGCGGCGGGTCAGCTCGCAGGTGTCCGGGTCCATACCGGCGCGGGGCGGGTCGACGAAGACGCTGCCGAAGTCGTAGCTCTTCAAGTCCACGCCGTGCAAACGGCGGAACGGACGCACTTCATTCAGCGCTTCAGTTAATTCCTCTGCCGACAGTCGCACCAGCGTCACGTTATCCACCGCGTTATCGGCGAGGTTGCTCAAGGCGGCGTTAACCGAGGTCTTGCTGATTTCGGTCGCCAGCACTTTACGGACGCGGGTTGCCAACGGCAGGGTGAAGTTGCCGTTGCCGCAATACAACTCCAGCAAGTCATCTTCACGGTCCCCTAGCGCGGCGTACGCCCAGTCGAGCATCTTCTGATTCACCGTGCCGTTAGGCTGGGTGAATGCACCTTCGGGTTGACGATAACTGAAGGTGCGACCGGCGACTTCGAGCTGTTCGGTCACATAATCACGACCGATGACCAGACGCTGGCCTTTGGAGCGACCGATCAGGCTCACGTCCAGATCGGCGGCCAGCTTTTCAGCCTCGGCCAGCCACTCATCGTCCAGCGGGCGGTGATAACACAGGGTGATCATCGCATCGCCCGCCAGTGTGGTCAGGAAGTCCACCTGGAACAGCTTATGGTTAAGCACCTTGCTGGCTTCCCAGCGGTCGCGCAGTACGGGCATCAGGGCGTTGATGCGCAGGCTGGCGATAGGCAGACCGTCCAGCAGGATCGGATTCTTGTTATCGCCGGGGGTGAACATCGCGTAGTGACGCTTCTGGTCTTCACGCCACAGACGGAACTCGGCGCGCAGCCGGTAGTTTGCCGTGGGCGAGTCAAACACCTGCGGCTCGGGTGCATCAAAAGGGGCCAGCAGTTCACGCAGGCGATCTGCTTTGGCCTGGAGCTGAGTGTCATAGCTCGCAGGATCGAAGGGGATACTCGCACTCATGCCGGAAACCAACCCAATTTAACAACGAACAGAATCGACAGGATCACCAAGGCGGGATTCAGCTCGCGCCACTGGCCCGACAACAGTTTGATGCCTGTCCAGGCGATGAAGCCAAAGGCAATGCCGTTGGCGATGGAGTAGGTGAACGGCATCGCCAGCGCAGTAATAACGACGGGTGCAGCGACCGACAGGTCGTCCCAATCGATTTCGGCCAGACCGGATGCCATCAATACCGCCACGAACAATAGCGCCGGAGCGGTGGCGTACGTTGGGACACTGCCCGCCAGTGGCGCGAAGAACAGTGCCAGCAGGAACAGGATCGCAACCACGATGGCGGTCAGACCGGTGCGGCCGCCCGCACTCACGCCAGCAGCAGATTCGATGTAACTGGTGGTGGTCGAGGTGCCCAGCAGCGAACCGGCCATGGCGGCGGTGCTGTCGGCGATCAGCGCGCGGCCCATCTTCGGCATGTGGCCGTTCTTGTCCATCAGCCCGGCGCGCTTGGCGACGCCTATCAGGGTGCCGGAGTTGTCGAACAGGTCGACGAACAGGAAGGCGAAGATCACGCTGATCAGGCCGACGTCAAAAGCGCCTTTGATGTCCAGTTGCAGGAAGGTCGGGGCCAGCGAAGGAGGCATCGAGACCACGCCGCCGAACGGCGTGAAGCCCAAAGCAATCGATACGATGGTCACGGCCAGAATGCCGATCAATACAGCGCCACGGACCTTGAGTCTTTCCAGGGCAATGATCAAAAAGAAGCCAAGAGTGGCGAGCACCGGTGCCGGTTTTGCCAGGTCTCCCATGCTGAGCATGGTGGCGGGGTTGCTGACCACGATGCCTGCGTTTTGCAAGGCAATCAGCGCAAGAAACAAGCCGATACCGGCGGCAATGGCCGACCGTAGCGGCAGGGGAATGGCATTGATGATCCATTCACGGATACGGAAGATCGACAGGACAAAGAACATCACCGCCGAAATAAACACCGCACCCAGCGCCACCTGCCAGGTGTGCCCCAAGTGCAGCACAACGGTATAGGTAAAGAACGCGTTCAGGCCCATGCCCGGTGCGAGCGCAATCGGGTAGTTGGCGATGATGCCCATGGTCGCCGATCCGATGGCGGCCGCCAGACAGGTGGCGACAAACAGCGCGCCTTTGTCCATGCCGGTCGCGCCGAGGATGCTCGGGTTGACGAACAGGATGTAGGCCATCGCCAGAAAGGTCGTGACGCCCGCGAGAATCTCGGTGCGCACGTTGGTGTTGTGTGCCTTGAGTTGAAACAGCCGTTCCAGCATGTCTGGCTCCCCGGTGACGCGCCTGCGTCGTGAATGAATCGACTAGAACAGCAAAGCACAGACTGCCGAAGCGGCCCGCGGATTTTGTGCAGGTCGGAAAAAGCCGCGCATCATACCAGCCGAACGGGTTTGTGACTGCCTGCCGACGAGTGGTGCGTCTCTGTAATTTCCAAGGCCTTCTGAAACAGCGCTGAATCTGTGGGAGATTCTATGTTCACCTGCAATCCCGTAGGACCGGCTTTAGCCGGGAGGGCGGTATTACTACCGAAGGATATTTAGCGAATGTCCCGACGTCCTCCCGGCTAAAGCGGAACGCCGCCCGGCCGGTCCTACGGAATAGCGCGGTCTATGTGGGAGCCGGGCTTGCCCGCGATACATGAGACGCAGCCAGAAGACACACCACGCTATCGTTTATCGCCCCAATGCCGTTCAAACCACTGAATCCACACTCATCAACAAACCCTGAACGATTCCAAAACTCCACGAGTCGTACCCCTTAAGACGCAGAAAAACTGCGCTGTTTGAGTACCTACCGTGAGGTTTCCATGAGTTCACCAACCCCCCAGGATTTCGCTGGCCACGCGATTAGCCTGACCCTCAACGGTCAGCCGCGACAGCTCAACGTCCAGCCTTGGACCACATTGCTCGACCTGCTTCGAGACCAGCTTGATCTGGTCGGCAGCAAGAAAGGCTGCGATCACGGCCAGTGCGGCGCGTGTACCGTTCTACGCGATGGCAAGCGCGTCAATTCCTGCCTGACCCTGGCGATCATGTGTGACGGCGCAGAGCTGACCACGATTGAAGGGCTGGCAGACGGCGAGCAACTGCACCCGATGCAGCAAGCCTTCATCAAGCATGACGCCTTTCAATGCGGCTACTGCACGCCGGGGCAGATTTGCTCGGCGGTCGGCCTGGCCAATGAGGGGCGCGCCAACAGCCGTGCCGAGATCCAGGAACTGATGAGCGGCAACCTGTGCCGCTGCGGTGCCTATAGCAATATCCTGGCGGCGGTGGAAGAAGTACTGCCGGAGCTGCGCAGCGCCCATTCAGAGACGGGTAGCTTCGAGAAAGCGGAGGGCAGCCGATGAATCCCTTTACCTATAGCCGCCCAACCAGTGTCGACGAGGCCGTCAATCTGAGCGGCGCTGCGACCCGGTTCATCGCGGGCGGTACTAACTTGCTCGATCTGATGAAAGAAAACGTCGCACGCCCCGAGCATCTGATCGACATCACCCGCTTGCCGCTGAACGACGTCAGCGAAACCGCCGACGGTGGGCTGCTCATCGGCGCGCTGGTGAGCAACGCTGATCTGGCCTGGCATCCGTTGATCGAGCAACGTTATCCGCTGCTGTCCCAAGCCGTGCTGGCCGGAGCATCGCCACAGCTTCGCAACATGGCGAGCACGGGTGGCAACCTGTTGCAGCGCACCCGTTGCTATTACTTCTATGACTCCACTGTGCCGTGCAACAAGCGCGAGCCTGGCAGCGGTTGCCCGGCGCGCGACGGCCTGAACCGTATCCACGCGATCCTGGGGGCCAGCGATGAATGCGTTGCGACCCACCCTTCGGACATGTGCGTAGCCCTTGCCGCACTTGAGGCTGTTGTCCATGTTCAGGGACGCGCAGGACAGCGCACCATCGAGTTTGCCGACTTCCATCGTCTGCCCGGCGATGCGCCTCAGCGTGATAACCAATTGGCTGATGACGAGCTGATTACCGCAATCGAACTGCCGCCCCCCAGCTTCGCGGGTCAGGGCAAGTACCTGAAAATCCGTGATCGGGCTTCCTACGCCTTTGCGCTGATCTCGGTTGCGGCTTCCCTTGAGCTTGATGGCGATGTCATTCGTAACGTGCGTCTGGCGCTGGGCGGTGTCGCTCACAAGCCTTGGCGTGACAAGGTTGTAGAGCAAATGCTGGTAGGCAAGCCGGTGTCCCGCGAGAACTTCGCAGCCGCCGCCGATGCACTAATGGCCGATGCCGAGCCGCTTGAACACAACGCTTTTAAAGTCAAACTGGCACGTCGGGCGATCATTCGTACCCTCAGCGATGCCGCGGTCGATGCAGCCGCCACAGGAGGAAGCGCCCAATGAATACGTCTGTTTCGCCACTGGGCCAAGCGCTTGATCGCGTCGATGGCAAGCTTAAGGTTACCGGTCAGGCACGTTATGCCGGTGAGTATCCGGAAACCGGTCTGCTGCATGGCAGCGTGGTCTCCAGCACCATCGCTCGCGGTCGTGTGACGCACATCGACATCACCGAAGCCCTGCGCGTGCCGGGCGTTGTGATGGTGCTTGATCACAAGAACCGTCCCAAGCTCGCCAGTTACGACGAGAACTATGAAGACGCCGACTCGGCAGACGGCTCGCCATTTCGTCCGCTGTATAACGATCGCGTGCTGTACAGCGGCCAGCCGCTGGCGCTTGTCGTGGCTGAGACCCTTGAACTGGCGCGTTATGCCGGTTCTCTGGTGCGTATCGAGTATCTGGTCGAGGCCCATGAAACCGATCTGCTGGAAGTGCAGGGCGACAGCTACGCCGCACCTGCCGAACTGCCCGCGCCGCGCGGTGACTTTCAGGCGGGTTTTGCCAGTTCCGCACTGACCGTCGATGCCCATTACAGCACCCCGGTCGAGCATCACAATCCGATGGAACCGCATGCTTCGACGGTGTTTTACAAGGATGATGGCAGTCTGCAAGTCCATGACAAGACCCAAGGGCCGCAAAACTGTCAGGACTATCTGCACAACGTGTTCGGCATCGCGAAAGACAAGATTCAGGTGCTGGCTGCCTTTGTCGGCGGAGCGTTCGGTTCCGGGCTGCGTCCGCAGTATCAGCTGCCGTTGGCGGTTATGGCTGCGCTGGAGCTCAAGCGCTCAGTGCGCGTCACCCTGACCCGGCAGCAGATGTTCACCTTTGGCTATCGTCCACGCACCTTGCAGCACTTGCGTCTCGGTGCAGCCGCCGATGGCCGTTTGCTGGCAGTAGGGCACGGGGCAATCGGTCAGACGTCCCGCTTTGAAGATTTCAGCGAGCACGTCGTGGAATGGAGCGGCATGCTCTACAAGTGCGACAACGTCGAACTCACTTACAAATTGGCACCACTGGACGTGTACACCCCGCTGGACATGCGCGCGCCAGGTGCTGCGCTGGGCCTGATCGGCCTGGAATGCGCCATGGACGAACTGGCTATTGCCCTGGCAATGGACCCGGTTCAACTGCGTGTGGTTAATTTCGCTGATCGCAATGGCAACGAAGACAAGCCGTATTCCAGCAAACAGTTGCAGGCTTGTTATACCCAGGGCGCAGATCGTTTTGGCTGGAGCCAACGTAATCCTGAGCCGCGCAGCATGCGTGAAGGCCGTCAATTGATCGGCTGGGGCATGGCGGGCGGTGTCTGGGAAGCGATGCAGATGAAAGCCAGTGCCAAGGCGCACATCGACGCACAGGGCAAATTGACCGTCAGCAGTGCGACAACCGATATCGGCACCGGCACTTACACGGTAATGACGCAGATCGCGGCCGAAGCAGCGGGCGTTGCTGTTGAAGACACCACTTTTGTGCTGGGGGATTCGTCGTTGCCAACCGCGCCCTTGCAGGGTGGCTCGTTCACGGTGTCATCCGTGGGCACTGCTGTGCAGCAGGCCAGCAAGGCGTTACGAGAGAAGTTGTTCACCGCAGCGGGTCAGATTGACGCGAAGTTTTTCGCCGCGAAAGTCGAGCAAATGACCGTGGCCGATGGATACGTGTCGTTGGGCGATCACCGGTTGGCACTGAGTGAAGTGCTGAGCAGTTGGCCTGACGGTTTGCAGGTGCAGGTCGATGCCGAGCCTGATGCGAAGCGTGAGGGGTATTCGACCGCTACACACTCAGCCGTATTCGTTGAGGTGCAGGTTGATGAGGACCTTGGCACGATTCGCGTCAGCCGGGTGGTCAGCGCAGTGGCAGCAGGCCGAGTGGTCAACCCGAAAATGGCTCGCAGCCAGATCCTTGGCGGCGTGGTCTGGGGGTTGGGCATGGCACTGCAGGAAGAAACCCAGAGTGACCATAAACTGGGCCGCTTCATGAACCACAGCCTCGCCGAGTACCACATCCCGGTCAACGCCGATATCAACGACATAGACGTGATTTTTGTCGAAGAAAACGACGATATCGTTAACGCGCTGGGCTCAAAAGGCGTGGGCGAGATTGGCATCGTCGGTGTCGCGGCGGCAGTCGCCAATGCGATTTACCATGCAACCGGCAAGCGGGTTCGGGACTTCCCGATAACGCTGGATAAGGTGCTCTGACGGCATCACCCCTTTGCAAACTCGCAACTTTGTGGGAGCAGGGCTTGCCCGCGATGCATGAGACGTAGCTAGAAGACATACCGCGTTATCGTTTATCGCGAGCAAGCTCAGCTCCCACAGGTTTTTCGCAATTCCGTAGGACCGGCTTTAGCCGGGAGGGGGACAGCACATTAGCTGCATCTGTGTTGTTAGAAACACTGCCCTCCCGGCTAAAGCCGGTCCTATGTATGGACTCGCCCCTACTTTCAACCCGCTTTTTGAACACTGCTACCCGG
>NZ_LKBT01000032.1 GCF_002699985.1 Pseudomonas sp. ICMP 561
TTATCGAACGAAGCGCGACCTGGCCTTGAAGCTGATGTGGCTTACAAGGATTAGGCAATTTGAACCTGCGACATCCTGGCTGACTGAACAACGAAGCCGTGATCGACACAGTACGTGAAAAAGTAAAAGCCATCTGCGCCAGACTGCCGGTATACGGCGCTTAATCAGCCCCGTTTGCAGCAGTCACAAAAAGCCCCGGTTCGTCAGAGCCGGGGCTTTTTTGTGGGTTCAGGAAATATGGGCAAAGATCGGACCTGTAGGAGCTGCCGAAGGCTGCGATGGCGGCGTGTCAGGATTATTGCTTTCGCAGCCTCCGGCAGCTCCTACAGAAAATGCATTTCAATTCAATGGATCGTGTTTTGTTCGATAGAAGGCCGTTCAGCCTGCGACTTTGGCAAACCCCGCACGGATCTTCTCTTCTGGCAGTTCATCAGCGATAAAAACGATCACGCTTTCGCGCTTTTCGCCCTCCTCCCATTCGGTATCCCAGTCGAAGCCATAGAGCTTCAGCACGCCCTGAAACACCATACGTCTGGGCTCGCCCGCTATGTTCAGCACGCCTTTGTAGCGCAACAACTGCGAGCCGTGCTCTTCGAGCAATTCGTTCATGAATTCGCTGAGCTTGTCGATATCCAGCGGCTCGTCGGTGCGCAGGACAATGCTCGAAATGCGATCAATGGAGCTGCCCGCCGGAGCCAGCGGACGCAAGGTCATGCCGCCGCCCAGATCCGCATTCAGGTTGAACCCCCGCACGTCCAGCAGCTCGGCCAGATCGATCTTTCCGTGCTCCACCACACGGATCGGCGCGCGGCGGTTGATGCGGGTCAGTCGAGCGCTGAGGGCTTCGAAAGCAGCGTCGTCGACCAGATCACGTTTGCTCACCAGCAGACGGTCGGCGAAACCAATCTGTGCCTGAGCGATGGTCTGCGCCAGATGAGTCTCGGCGTTGGCCGCGTCCACCAGCGTGATAATGCCATCGAGGATGTAGCGCTCGCGCAGCTCTTCGTCGATGAAGAAGGTCTGTGCGACAGGCGCAGGATCAGCCAGGCCGGTGCATTCGATCACCAGACGGTCGAAGGCGATTTCACCGCTGTCCAGACGCTCCAGCAGCAGGAACAGGGCCTTGGTAAGATCGGTGTGAATGGTGCAGCAGACGCAACCATTGGACAGGGTCATGACTTGCACGGGCTCGGCGCCCAGCAATTGGGTGTCGATCCCGGCATCACTGAATTCGTTTTCGATCACAGCGATTTTCAGGCCGTGCTCGGTTTTGAGCAGATGACGCAGCAACGTCGTCTTGCCCGCGCCAAGAAAGCCGCTGAGGACAGTGACGGGAATGGGTTGCGGGGTGGTCATGGGTGCTCCTGTTTCTATTAACAACACAAAAAATTGGAGTGAAACATATCCCCGTAGGACCGGCTTCAGCCGGGAGGGCATCAGTACATCCGATAAATGTGCTCACCAGTACCGACGCTCTCCTGGCTAAAGCCGGTCCTACGGGTCTGTGTCTACCACAAACAAAAACGCACCACGACAAGCGTGGCGCGTTTCAGATTAACCAGCCATTGATCAACCAATCAACAGCACTTCGGCCCACCCTTGCCGCCGTAACGGGCTTCCTGGCGTTCCCGGAAGAACGTTTCGTAATCCATCATCGGCTTGTCAGGGTGTTTGACCTGCATATGCGCGACGTAATTGTCATAGTCAGGCATGCCCACCATCAGGCGCGCTGCCTGACCGAGGTATTTCCCGAGGCGACTCAGGTCGTTGAACATGGGCAGATCCTCTCGTCTTTCAAACGTTGGTCGGAGTCGTCAACGCCTGGAAAGGCGCTTCCTTGTCCGTACGCTCTTTGTTGCCCCATGCCGCGACGCCGACTTTCAGCGCATAGAACAGGATGCTGAACACCACGAACAGGAACAGAATCGTCAGTGTCGCGTTGGTGTAAGCGTTGAAGATCACGTGCTGCATCTGATCCATGGTCTTGGCTGGAGCCAGAATCTGACCCGCATCAGCCGCAGTGCTGTATTTCTTGGCCAGAGCCAGGAAACCCACGGCAGGGTTGCTATCGAACAGCTTGATGAAGCCAGCCGTTACGGTGCAGATCAGCAGCCAGGTGGCTGGCAGCATGGTGACCCAGATGTAACGTTGGCGCTTCATTTTGATCAGGACAACGGTTGCCAACATCAGCGCGATACCTGCCAGCATCTGGTTAGAGATACCGAACAGAGGCCACAAGGTGTTGATGCCGCCCAGTGGATCGATCACGCCTTGGTACAGCAGGTAACCCCACAACGCCACGCAACCACCGGTGCCGATGGCGTTGGCCGTCCAGGACTCGGTGCGTTTCAGGGCTGGAACGAAGCTGCCCAACAGGTCTTGCAGCATGAAGCGACCGGCACGTGTACCAGCGTCAACCGCCGTCAGAATGAACAGGGCTTCGAACAGAATTGCAAAGTGGTACCAGAACGCCATGGTGCTGGCACCCGGCAAGGCCTGGTGCAGGATCTGCGCAATGCCCACCGCGAGGGTCGGTGCACCACCGGCTCTGGCCAGTACTGTGTTCTCGCCAATGTCCTTCGCCACTGCTGTCAGCTGTTCAGGCGTGATCGCAAAGCCCCAACTGCTGACAGTCTGGGCCACAGTCACCACATCACCGCCCACAATTGCCGCCGGGCTGTTCATGGCGAAGTAGATGCCAGGCTCGATCACCGAAGCCGCAACCATCGCCATGATCGCCACGAAGGACTCCATGAGCATGCCGCCGTAACCGATGTAACGAGCGTTGGTTTCGTTATCCAGCAGCTTCGGCGTAGTGCCGGAAGAGATCAGCGCGTGGAAGCCCGATACCGCGCCGCACGCAATGGTGATGAACAGGAACGGGAACAGCGTACCTTTCCAGACAGGACCGGTGCCATCGGTGAACTGGGTCAGCGCAGGCATTTTCAGCTCAGGCGCCAGAATCAGGATGCCAATGGCCAAGGCGACGATGGTGCCGATTTTCAGGAAGGTCGACAGGTAGTCACGCGGTGCTAGTAGCAGCCAGACTGGCAGCATCGCCGCGACAAAACCGTAGCCCACCAGCATCCAGGTAATCTGCACACCGGTGAAGGTGAACATCGGTGCCCATTCAGGACTGGCAGCAACCATGCCGCCGACCCAGATCGAAAGCAGCAACAGCACCACACCGATCACCGAGATCTCGCCGATGCGGCCCGGGCGGATGTAGCGCATGTAAATGCCCATGAACATCGCTGTCGGGATTGTCGCCAGCACGGTGAACATGCCCCATGGGCTTTCAGCCAGGGCCTTGACCACAATGAGCGCCAGCACCGCGAGGATGATGATCATGATCAGGAAGCAGCCGAACAGCGCGATAGTGCCGGGGATGCGACCCATTTCTTCACGCACCATGTCGCCCAGCGAGCGACCGTTACGGCGTGTGGACAGGAACAGGATCATGAAATCCTGCACCGCACCGGCCAGCACTACACCGGCGATCAGCCAGAGCGTGCCGGGCAGATAGCCCATTTGTGCGGCCAATACCGGCCCGACCAGAGGTCCGGCGCCAGCAATCGCAGCGAAGTGGTGACCGAAAAGAATGTGTTTGTTGGTTGGCACATAGTCCAGACCATCATTGTTGACCACGGCTGGAGTTGCCCGCAGCGGGTCGAGTTGCATTACATGCCGGGCAATGAACAGACTGTAATAACGATAGGCAACCAGGTAGATGGCGACCGCAGCGACCACGATCCACAAGGCGTTTATTGCTTCCCCGCGGCGCAAGGCCACGACCCCCAGAGCACATGCTCCGACAATTGCAACGATTAGCCAGGGCACATGGCGCATGAGGCTATTATTATTTTTCATTTTTTATATTCCAGCAGATGACTGAAAGACCAGCTACGCGAGTTTAGCTGCGCCGCCGCGAAAGGCCACCCCAACCAAGGTCTAGAGCGTAAAAGAAACGATTCACTTAAAAACGGCCATTGAACCTGATCACAAGACGCGGCTCGAAAGGCGGACGAAGTGTAAATCCGGGCGTGAAAGCTATCGGGAAAGCAGGATCAGGACTATCGTCGTTACAGTCGACGCCTCGACAGGCGTTTAACCGCTGACAGCACGTCACACGATTCCAAGAGAAGTGATTCGATGACCGACTCCAACGATGACCGCCGACGCTTTAAACGCATCGCCTTCGATGCGAAAACCCAACTGAGCCAGGGTGACCGGAACTGGCAGGTTCAACTGGTAGACCTCTCCCTCAAAGGCATGCTCATAGAGCGTCCCGAACCCTGGCACGCCGATACCGAACAGGCATTCAACGCCGATATCAAATTGAGCAATGAAGTGCATGTGCAAATGGACGTGAGACTGGCCCACGATGAAAACGGGCAGCTGGGGTTTGTCTGTGAGCACATTACGCTCGACTCAATCAGCCACCTGCGACGACTGATCGAACTGAACCTGGCTGATCATGATGAGCTGGAGCGTGAGTTGGCGGCGCTGATTGAGGTGTAAGTATCTGCATGGTTTTTTAGCTGTAGGAGATCGCCCGCTGTCCCTGACACCGCGCTGTCTCGCGGCAAACATAGGACCTGTAGGAGCTTGCCGAAGGCTGCGATAGCGGTGTATCAGGAGAAATGCTTCGCAGCCTTCGGCAGCTCCTACAGAAAATGCATTTCAATCCAGTAGATTGCATGTTGCTTGATGAGCGCGCGCTTGCCCGCGATTAGGCCAGTGCATCAGATACACCCCCCTGCGTCTGAAATACCGTCATCGCGGGCAAGCGCGCTCCTACAAGGCCTTGCATTGCTCACTCAAACAACGCATCCAGCGCCTGTTCCAAGCGGGTCACCGCAATGATCTGCAATCCCGGCGGGGCTTCTTTTGGCGCGTTGCCTTTCGGTACGATCGCCCGCTTGAAGCCGTGCTTGGCGGCTTCCTTGAGACGCTCCTGACCACTCGGCACCGGGCGTACTTCGCCGGACAGCCCTACTTCACCAAATACCAGCAGATCATGAGGCAATGGACGGTTACGCAGACTGGACATCACCGCCGCCATTAGCGCCAGGTCCGATGCCGTTTCCAGAACTTTGACGCCGCCCACTACGTTGAGGAAAACATCCTGATCGTGAGTAGGAATGCCGCCATGCCGGTGCAAGACCGCCAGTAGCATCGCCAGACGATTCTGGTCCAGGCCCAATGTCACGCGACGGGGATTGGACATATGGCTGTCATCCACCAGCGCCTGAACCTCCACCAGCATCGGACGCGTCCCTTCCCAGGTCGCCATCACCACACTGCCCGGCACTTCTTCCTGAGCCCGGGTCAGAAAAATCGCCGACGGGTTCGAGACTTCTTTCAGCCCCTTGTCCGTCATACCGAATACGCCCAGCTCGTTGACCGCACCGAAGCGGTTCTTCACCGCACGCAGCAAGCGCAAACGGCCATCGGATTCGCCTTCGAAATACAGAACCGTGTCCACCATATGCTCAAGCACTCGCGGTCCCGCCAATGCGCCCTCTTTGGTGACATGGCCTACCAGGAAGATCGCCGTGCCGCTCTGTTTGGCATAACGCACCAACAAGGCCGCACTCTCACGCACTTGCGAGACGCCACCCGGAGCAGATTGCAGTTGCTCGGTGAAAATCGTCTGGATCGAGTCGATCACCATGACCTTGGGCTT
The DNA here is from genome assembly GCF_002699985.1 of Pseudomonas sp. ICMP 561. GTDB lineage: Bacteria > Pseudomonadota > Gammaproteobacteria > Pseudomonadales > Pseudomonadaceae > Aquipseudomonas > Aquipseudomonas quasicaspiana. Next base: position 5,690 of record NZ_LKBT01000032.1, read on the forward strand.
TTCGACCTTGGCGGTGGCAATGATGTTTTCGATGCAGGTTTCGGTCATGACCTGCAGCTTGTCCTGCGGCAGTCCGAGTCGACGGGCGCGCATCGCGACCTGCTGCTGGGATTCCTCACCCGTCACATACAGCGCTGGCATACGTTCGGCAATGTTGCACAGGGTTTGCAGCAGGATCGTGGATTTGCCGATTCCGGGATCACCGCCGATCAGCACCACGGAGCCATCAACCAGACCGCCACCCAATACCCGGTCCAGTTCGGCCGAATTGGTGGAGAACCTCGGGATCTCCTCGACACTGACCTCGGCCAGCGTACGGATCTGGGTCTGCTGACCGGTCCAGCCGGAACGCCCGCTCGGAGGCGCAGCGCTGCCGCTTTCCAGTACGGTTTCCACCAGTGTGTTCCAGGCGCCGCATTCGCTGCACTGCCCGGCCCACTTGGGAAAAGTCGCGCCACACTCAGTGCAGCCATACAAGCGTTTGGCCTTGGCCATGACAACCCCATCGGTAAAAGTTGGCAATCATAACGCAGCTGTCGCCAGGGCGTCGGTAAGCCTGCGGCACTCCCTTTCTGAGAAACTTCATAAAACTTCGTCAGAAAAGCCCGGTCGATTGCAGGGTGCCCAGCGCAACCCGTGCAGCTGACTTACACTGCACTGGACAATCTCATCAGTTACAAGGAATGACCCATGAGCGTACTAAGCGAGTTCAAAGCCTTTGCCGTCAAAGGTAACGTGGTCGATATGGCCGTCGGTATCATCATTGGTGCGGCATTCGGCAAGATCGTTTCGTCGTTCGTCGGCGATGTCATCATGCCGCCTCTCGGGCTGCTGATCGGCGGTGTGGACTTCAGTGACCTCGCCGTTATCCTCAGACCTGCAGAAGGCGCGGCCCCTGCGGTAGTGCTGGCTTACGGCAAGTTCATCCAGACGATTATCGACTTCATCATTGTCGCCTTCGCCATTTTCATGGGCGTGAAAGCGATCAATCGCCTGAAGCGCGAAGAAGCCAAGGCGCCAACCCTGCCACCGACTCCAACCAAGCAGGAACTGCTGCTGGGTGAAATCCGTGACCTGTTGAAGGAACAGCATCAGCCGTCGGCGCCGATCACCGTGGATCCGAAGCATCCAGTTTGATTTTTTGACATTCGCGGGACCAGCTTCGGCCGGGAGGGCTCGATTATTCCGTAGAACTGGCTTTAGCCGGGAGGGCTTTATCTCTGACGATAGAGACTCGGTAAATTTACCGGCCTCCTCCCGGCTAAAGCCGGTCCTACAATTGCATCCCGCGGGGAATTCTTACCAATAATTCTCGACAACCACCTGCCCCGGCCGACGCGTCAGGTTCAGGTTCATGTCGCGCGCTTTGAGCAACGCCCGGGTGTCTTCGATCATCTGTGGGTTGCCGCAGATCATGACCCGCGAGTGCTCGGGGGTTAACGGCAAACCTGCCGCGGCTTCCAGCTCACCACTTTCAATCAACTGTGTAATCCGACCATTCAACGCACCGGGGACCTGTTCGCGGGTCACTACCGGGACATAGACAAACTTGTCGGCGTACTCAGCCAGGTAGTCACGCTCGGTCAGCCCGGCAATCAGCGGCTGATACGCCAATTCCTTCTCCTCACGGGCGCTGTACACCAGAACGATACGTTCGAATTTTTCCCACACCTCGAAGTCCTGAAGAATCGACAGGAACGGCGCAACGCCTGTGCCTGTGGATAACAGCCAGAGGTCACGACCGTCAGTAAATCGGTCCACCGTCAGATACCCCGTCGCCAGCTTTTCGATAAGCAGTGTGTCGCCTTCACGCAATCGGCTCAACTCGCTGGTGAACTCGCCCCCGGGCACGACAATGGAGAAGAACTCCAGAAATTCATCATGTGGCGAGGACGCCATTGAGTACGCACGCCAGACAATACTGCCATCAGCCTTGGTGACCCCCAGACGGGCGAATTGCCCCGCCGTAAAGCGAAAGCCTTGATCGCGAGTAGTACGCAATGTGAACAGGCTCGGGGTCAATGGCGTCACGTCGAGCAGCGTCTGGCGGGTGTATTTTTCTTCACTGGCGGTCATGGTCGATCCTGACTCCTGCACGTAAACGGAGGTGCTCAGTGTCCCGCAAAGTGCAGCGGATAAACACCGCTGGTTTGTAGTGACATCCGCATCCTGAAAAATGTAAAGGCTCGCAAGCAATGCGAAGCAGCCCGGTTCAAGCAGGCCTGTTTAGATCATTTGTCTCTTGAACGTATAGCTACATGGGCGAGTGAAATGACACAGACCCTTCTGCGTCCGGCCCTGCAACCCATCAGTCATTCTTTAACTTGACCCTGGGATAAAACGCCAGCATTCCACCGGTCTGCGTCGTCGCTGCGGAGGGTTTAAGCGCGGCGATTTTTCCTACACTTAGGAACATGAGCAACGGACATGAGTTGGATCGACAGGGAGGCAAAAATGGGGACCCGATCGTTAGAAACGCTGCACACTTACGGCGTGAAACAACTGACGGCCAGAGAAGTCGAGATACTGAAATGGACGGCTGAAGGAAAAACTGCGGGGGACATCGCAATTATTCTGAGCATGAAAGAACGCACTGTTCACTTTCACGTCGCGAACGCGGTGCAAAAGATGGGCGTTTGCAACAAGACAGCAGCAGTGGTCCAGGCGGCACTCAGCGGAATATTCTAACTAATGACGCAAGGACAGGTACCCCGTGACAAAAAGCACGTAAAATCACCTGCCTTGACCAGCCCACCGCTTCACGGGCCTCGGTGACCAATCGTCGATTGTCAGAGTTTTCCCGCCCATGCCGTTGCTTGATACCCCGCTCGCCCAGCTTGACCTCATCCGCCAACCGGAACAGCAAGACGAACCACTGCAGGCGTTCGACGCTGCCGATGAATACCTGCTCAACTATGTAGCGGAGCATGGGCTGACGCTGCAAAGCAAAGTGCTGGTGCTCAACGACAGCTTCGGCGCGCTGGCAGCCAGCCTTGCCCAGCATGCGGCCGTCACCAGCAGCACCGACTCCTGGCTCGCGGCCCACGGCCTGCAGAAAAACCTTGTACGCAACGGCATGGCCTATGACGCGGTTACTTTGGTGCCCGCGAGTGAAGCAGTAGTCGGCCCGTTCGACTGGGTGTTGATTCGCGTGCCGAAAACCCTCGCGCTGCTTGAAGAACAATTGATTCGCCTGCAAGGCCAATTGGCTCCCGGCGCTCGTGTCGTCGCTGCTGCGATGATCAAGCACCTGCCTCGCTCAGCTGGCGAGTTGCTGGAAGAATACGTCGGTCCGGTCAGCGCTTCTCTCGGAGTGAAAAAAGCCAGGCTGCTGTTTGCGACGCCGCAACCCAAAAAGAACGCTCCGTCGCCCTACCCGACCCGCTACAAACTGGACGAACCGGCTATTGAACTGTTGAATCACGCCAATGTGTTCTGCCGTGAGGGTCTGGATATCGGCACTCGCGCGTTCCTGCCCCATCTGCCAAAGAATCTGGGCAGCGCAAGGGTTGCGGACCTCGGCTGTGGCAACGGAGTCTTGGCGATTGCCAGTGCCCTGGAGAACCCTCAAGCGCACTACACGCTGGTGGATGAGTCGTACATGGCGGTGCAGTCAGCGGAGCAGAACTGGCGTTCGGCATTGGGCGAGCGTGAAGTGGTCTTGCGTGCGGATGACGGCCTGGCAGGGCAAGAGCCAGACTCCCTCGATGTGGTGTTGTGCAATCCGCCGTTTCACCAACAACAAGTCGTCGGTGACTTCCTGGCCTGGCGCATGTTCCAGCAAGCCCGCGCCGCCTTGGTACCGGGCGGAGCGTTGTACGTGGTCGGCAATCGTCACCTGGGTTATCACACCAAACTGGCGCGCCTGTTTCGCGGGGTTGAGCAAGTGGCGGCTACACCGAAGTTTGTGATTCTCAAGGCGCGTAAGTAAGTCTGCGGTCTAACTGAATGGCAGAACCTGTGGGATGGCCTGCAAGCTTGATCTTGATCTTGTAGGACCGGCTTCAGCCGGGAGGGCGGTATTCCTGCCGAAGAATATCTAGCGAATGTCCCGAAGCCCTCCCGGCTAAAGCCGGTCCTACAGGGTTGCGATCAATCTTCGGGCTGGTGAGGAACATAGAATCTCCCACATGGAACTGCATTCCAAATCAGAATCAGACTTTGAAAAAGACCAAAAAAAACCCTCCAGCGGAGGGTTATAAAACCGCGTCGATGGGACGCAGGATGGGATTTTGAATCAGTGGGTCGTCAGACCGGCAGCGTTCATGAACAGTCGCAATATGCTTGCGACGATGAACAGCGCAAATACGCTCGCAGCCCAGATACCGACCAGCCACGCCAGACGTTGCCACAGCGGCTTCTTCAGCGCCGGATCTTGCTCTTCATGAAAAGATTCTTTGCCAGACATCGCCAGTCTCTCCTCTATCGATAGCCCCAACGCCGAGCGTTGGGGCGGTCATCTGCTAGTGGTAACCGTCTTCGTGGGTCACCTTGCCGCGGAACACGTAGTAGCTCCAGAAGGTGTAAACCAGAATCAACGGGATGATGAACAGCGTACCCACCAGCATGAAGCCCTGGCTTTGCGGTGGCGATGATGCATCCCAGATCGAAACCGACGGCGGGATAATATTCGGCCACAGGCTGATACCCAGACCGCTGTAGCCGAGGAAAATCAGCAACAGGGTCAGCAGGAATGGCGTGTAGTTAGCGTTGCGCGCCACAGCCTTGAACAGGCCATACATGGTGACCAGCACCAGAACCGGGACAGGCAGGAACCAGAACAGATTCGGCAGTGTGAACCAGCGGTTGGCAATGTCAGGATGCGCCAGCGGTGTCCAGATACTCACCACACCAATCACCACCAATAAGGCGGTGGCCAAGGGACGCGCCAGGTTGTGCATGGCTTTCTGCAAGGCGCCTTCGGTCTTCATGATCAGCCAGGTACACCCCAGCAGCGCATAAGCAACGATTAGCGCCAGACCGCAGAACACGGTGAACGGCGAGAACCAGTCCAGATCACCGCCCGCGAACTGACGATTGACCACCGGAATACCGTCGATGAACGCACCCAGTGCCACGCCCTGAAAGAACGTCGCCGTCAGAGAACCGCCGATGAAGGCTTTGTCCCACAGGTGACGTTTTTCATCGGTTGCCTTGAAGCGAAACTCGAAAGCGACCCCGCGGAAAATAAGGCCGATGAGCATAAGGATCAGCGGCAGGTATAGCGCCGACAACACCACCGAATAAGCCAGCGGGAATGCACCAAACAACCCGGCGCCCCCCAATACCAGCCAGGTTTCGTTGCCGTCCCAGACGGGAGCAACAGTGTTCATCATGACGTCCCGGTCGGTCTTGTCCTTCATGAACGGGAAGAGAATCCCGATGCCGAGGTCGAAGCCGTCCATCACTACATACATCATCACGCCGAAGATGATGATGATTGCCCAGATGAGTGGAAGATCAATACCCATGACTCAGTTCCCCTTGCCCAGACTGTCGAGATTGTCGCCATCTTCCGCGCCTTCAACAGCTGCGGAGAGTGGACGGGCGGGTGTACGGTTCTGACCTGGGCCACCTTCAGGGACATGCTCGACGTAGGCTTTAGGACCTTTGCGCACCAGACGCATCATGTAGCCAAGACCCGCACCGAACAGCACGAAGTAAACCACTACGAACATCACCAGCGTGATGCTCATCTGCATGACACTGTGCCCGGACGACGCGTCGGAAGTACGCATCAGGCCGTAGACGACCCAAGGCTGACGGCCGATTTCAGTGGTGAACCAGCCTGCCAGGATCGCGATCAGGCCGGACGGCCCCATCCACAAAGCCAGATACAGGAACGCTCGGGAGTTATAAAGCGTGCCGCGCTTGCGCAGCCAGAGGCTCCACAAACCGGTGAAGATCATCAGGAAGCCGAGACCGACCATGACCCGGAACGACCAGAAAACGATGGTCGAATTAGGACGGTCTTCCGGTTTGAATTCCTTGAGGGCCGGTACTTGTTTGTCCAGGCTGTGAGTCAGGATCAGGCTGCCCAGGTACGGAATTTCAACGGCGTACTTGGTGCGTTCTTCCTTCATATCGGGCAAGCCGAACAGGATCAGCGGCGTCGGCTCGTCACCGACGTTTTCCCAGTGACCTTCAATCGCGGCGATTTTCGCCGGTTGATGCTCAAGGGTGTTCAAGCCGTGGAAGTCGCCAACCACCGCCTGTACAGGAGCAACGATCAAGGCCATCCACATTGCCATGGAGAGCATTTTGCGGATTTGTGGGGTATCCCGGCCGCGCAACAGATGCCATGCAGCAGACGAGCCGACGAAGAATGCCGTCGCTACGAATGCCGCAATGGACATGTGCAGCAGGCGATACGGGAAGGACGGGTTGAACACCACTGCGAACCAGTCAGTCGGGATCACCCGGCCGTCGATGATTTCGTAACCTTGCGGGGTCTGCATCCAGCTATTGGAGGACAGAATCCAGAACGTCGAGATCAGGGTGCCGATGGCGACCATGACCGTAGAGAAGAAGTGCAGGTTGCGCCCAACGCGGTTCCAGCCGAACAGCATCACGCCCAGAAAGCCGGCTTCGAGGAAGAAGGCTGTGAGCACTTCGTACGTCAGCAGCGGCCCGGTGACGGCCCCGGCAAAGTCGGAGAAGCGGCTCCAGTTGGTACCAAACTGATACGCCATGACCAGACCGGACACCACGCCCATGCCGAAGTTGACGGCAAAGATCTTCGACCAGAAATGGTAAAGGTCTCGGTAGACGTTGTTGTGGGTCTTGAGCCACAGGCCTTCCAGCACCGCCAGGTAACTTGCCAGACCGATGGTAATGGCAGGGAACAGGATGTGGAACGAGATGGTAAACGCGAACTGAATTCGGGCGAGCTCAATTGCATCCAAACCGAACATTGGGTTTTCCTCTATCAGGTGATACGGCTGGTGACTCGAGGTCAGCAGCCACTGCCCCCCACTGGTAAGGAGCGCGGCAGGTTGAAAACGTTCTGGGTGGTGGAAGAAAAAAGGCTCAGCCCTTTCCATCGGCCCATGGCGCAACCTTGAAGTCCGTCAAGCCGCCTGCCGTTTCTTTTGCCTTGTGGGCATTGACGCAGATCAACTGACTGTCAAAGAGTAGTCCCATTTCAACCTCTCGGACGTGTGGTCTTTTGCCGCGTGGCGAGTTGTCTCACCGCTCTACAGCCCTGTTTTGCAGGCACATGAGAAGAATTTTCATTGCGACGGGCTGTGACTGCGATGCGAAAAAACCTTCAGATCTGGATCCAATCTGACCGGCTTTTCATGCAACTAACTGTTACAAACTGATAATCTGGCCACTCTCTCCTGCCTGGCTGTTGTTGCTCATGTCGACTCAAGCCCCAGTGTTATTGCGCCACCATCGTCCGTTCGTCGCTTTCTGGTTTGCCCGCATTTTTACGGCCAGCGGTTTTCAGATGCTGACGGTGGCCATTGGCTGGAATCTCTACCAGTTGACCGGCAACGTGCTGGACCTCGGGCTCGTCGGTCTGGTGGAGTTCGCGCCTCGTGTGCTGTTCATGCTGCACACCGGGCATGTAGCGGATCGCTACGACCGCCGCAAAGTGGCCGCCATTTGCCAAACCGCGCAGGCGTGCATCGCACTGGCGCTGTTCATCGGCAGCAGCACCGACAGTGTCACGCGGGAAATGATCTTTATCCTGGCCTTTGCGCTAGGCGCGTCCCGCTCATTCGAAATGCCCACCACTCAGGCTTTGCTGCCAAGCATCGTGCCCCCTGCCCTGTTCCCTCGGGCAGTGGCCGCAGCGCAATCGGCACAGCAATCGGCAACCATCGTCGCTCCTGCGCTGGGCGGTTTTCTTTACGCGTTCGGCAGTAGCTGGGTGTACGGCCCAACCGTATTGCTTTACGTCATCGCCTGCTCACTGATGCTCAGCCTGCCCGCTCGACAGACACCGCTGAACAAAAACAAGGCCACCATGGACTCGTTACTGGCCGGGATTCGCTTCATCCGCAGCCGTCCAGACGTACTCGGCGCGATTTCGCTGGACCTGTTTGCGGTGCTGCTCGGGGGCGCCACCGCGTTGTTGCCGGTGTTTGCCAAAGACATTCTGCTGACCGGTCCGTGGGGGCTGGGCATGCTGCGCTCGGCACCGGCAGTCGGGGCATTGGCGATGTCGCTGTGGCTCGCTCATTTCAATGTTGAGCGGCATGTAGGGCGGGTGATGTTTACCGCCGTAGGAGTGTTTGGCGTAGCAACCATCGCGTTCGGCCTGTCGACATCGTTCTGGTTTTCCATGGCGGTGCTGGTGGTGCTCGGCGCAGCGGACATGATCAGCATGGTGATCCGCGCATCCTTCGTGCAACTGGAAACCCCGGATGAAATGCGCGGCCGGGTCAGCGCGGTGAACGGGCTGTTCATTGGCGCTTCGAATCAGTTGGGTGAGTTTGAATCGGGCCTGACCGCGCACTGGTTCGGCGTGGTTCCGGCGGTGGTGATGGGGGGCGTCGGCACCCTGGCGGTGACGGGTATCTGGATCAAACTGTTCCCGACCCTCGCCAACCGCGACCGCATGCGGGATGTGGTCGCGGAGGCCGAGCCGCAGAAGGTGTAGGGTCGCACTCATCTCGTAATTGGATGGACTCGCCCAAGCCGAGGCGTC
>NZ_LKBT01000033.1 GCF_002699985.1 Pseudomonas sp. ICMP 561
GCTCAAAAGAAACAGGATTGAGTTTGATGATCTCTTGAAAAGTGCTCTGAAGGGGCATGGAGCGGGCTCTGATCGACGGATCCCGTTTTTTATTCTCGGTGGACGGACAAGTCAATTCCTTAACTGACTGGCATTAGGGCTTGCCCGCGATGCAGGCACCTCGGTGTGTCAGTTGAACCGAGTCGCCCTTATCGCGGGCAAGCCAGCTCCTATCAAACAAGAAATAACTACCTGATCTGGAATGCATTTTCTGTAGGAGTGAGCTTGCTCGCGATAGCTTCAGCACAGGCAATATATTCATCGACCAACAGATCGAATCGCGAGCAAGCTCACTCCTACAGGTCCCGTGTTTGCTGCGCGACAGCGTGGTGTCAGGGACACCGGGGCGACTCCCACATGTCAGCGTCCTCAGGACGAGACTGAGTACGTCCTTACTTCTTGACCGAACAGTCGCTAGCCTTGAAGACCTGGCTGGTCACGGGGCGGTTGGTCTTGTACTCGGTGAATTGATACTTGAGCACCGCACCTTTGGTCATCAACTGGCGATAGCCGTTGTTATGACAAACACTGTTGCCCAGCTGGTTGCGGACCGCATCGGGATTGGCGCGCATTTGCTGGGCCTGGCCTTCGCGAACACTCAAATGATTGATCAACTGGTTACCATCAACCGTGTAGCCCTGATCAAGAATGTCCTCGTTGATAGCCCGTGGCGTGCCGACGCTGCTTTCCTTCGCAACTTTTTCGAGCATTTTGCTCAATTCGAAATCCTGCTTCGACGCCGCCTGGGCGAAGAACGGGACGGAGAGCAGCAGCGTAAGAGTAGGGACGGTAAGGCGCAGCATTAAATTCTCCTGATTCAGTGACTGGCCCGTTGGACCGGTGACTTGGACGTATGTTCAGCAGGCAGCAGGGCTGGATGCGCATGAATGGTGGGAAGTATAAGGATGACGCGCAGTGAAAGCGATTCATCCATCGACAGTGCGGGCCGGATGGGGCACCGCTCTGATAAACTGCGCGGACTATTCAGCCCGCCGAGTTACTCCAGTGTTCACGCTCTCCATTCATCGACGCATGCCTTCATGAGTCACGCCGTTTCTCGCCTGCGCGACCGCCGACTGGCGCAAAGTACCAAGCCGTTTATTGCCCGTGGGTCGCGCGCGCCCCGTTGCAATCAGTGCCGGGTCATCCCCGATTATTGCCTGTGCGGATGGAAGCCAAGTGTGGCTGCAAAATCGGCCATGTGCTTGTTGATGTATGACACCGAGCCGCTGAAGCCAACGAACACCGGCTGGCTGATTGCTGACGTGATCGACGATACCCATGCGTTCGGCTGGTCACGCATCGACGTTGACGAGCAATTGCTGGGGTTGCTGGACGACCCCCAATGGCAGCCCTACATCGTTTTTCCCGGAGAGTTTGTCGCCCCGGAGCGAGTGGTCAATCGGGTGGTGCAGGAGGAGGGCAAGCGTCCGCTGTTTATCCTGCTGGATGCAACCTGGACCGAAGCGCGGAAGATGTTTCGCAAAAGCCCTTACCTTGAACGTTTTCCGGTGCTCAGCCTTGAGCCGGAACAGATGTCCCGCTACCGCCTGCGACGCTCCAAACGTGACGATCATTTCTGCACCGCCGAAGTGGCTGCACTCTGTCTTGAGCTGGCGGGTGATACGCAGGCCAGTGGTGTGCTGGATGCCTATCTGGATGTATTTACTGCCCACTACCTGGGTGCGAAGTATCAAAAAGCCATCAATTCAGATGATGTCTCCCATACTCACCTCAAGGCTTTTCTCTGACCGGATGATGTCGCACTGCGAGTTACCCGCAGATGAGCACACAATAACGGCCGTTGGCTACCGGGTTAATGCTTGACCACCCCGGTTTCGCTGGGCATGCTGGCGCCGCACAAAGCGCCGGATGCTTGTTTTTTTGCAGGATTGGCTCTCGCTGCGTGTTGTTGCAACAAACGTTTGCTGGCATCTGCCCATGCCGTGCTGGGTGCTGAATGGATCGGCGCTCACTTAATCAGTACAGGAACACCCCATGACTTACGAAATCCTGATTGCCGATGACCATCCGCTGTTTCGCAGCGCGTTGCATCAGGCGTTGAGCCTTGGCCTTGGCCCGGACGTGAGGCTGGTGGAAGCCGATAGCATTGCTCAGCTGGAAGCCTGCCTGGGTGAAAAATCCGACTGGGATCTGGTGTTGCTGGATTTGAACATGCCGGGCGCTTATGGCTTTTCCGGTCTGGTGCTGTTGCGCGGGCAATATCCGCAAATACCGGTAGTAATGGTTTCGGCGCAGGAAGAGGCTGCGATTGTCGTCAGGTCCCGGGAGTTCGGTGCCAGTGGTTTCATTCCCAAGTCGAGCCCGCTGGAGACTATCCAGAAGGCGGTACGCACGGTTCTTGAAGGCGATGTCTGGTGGCCGCCTCAGGTCAATGAAACCGTCAGTGTTTCTGACGAAGCCAAAGCTGCGAGTGCTGGCCTGGCCAGTTTGACGCCTCAGCAGTTCAGGGTTCTGACAATGGTCTGTGAGGGATTGCTGAACAAGCAGATTGCCTATGAGCTGACCGTGTCTGAAGCTACGATCAAGGCCCATGTCACCGCGATATTCCGCAAGCTGGGAGTCCGTACCCGGACCCAGGCTGCGTTGCTTCTGCAACAGCTGGAATCCATTTCCCCGAACGGATAATCCAGAGCGCTACAGGCGTTCACATATTTTTGATCTGTCCTGAATTAGCTTCCATCATCTTTTTTGCACAGCAGCCTATCTATGTCTCCTTTCAAAGGCCAAACGGGCCTGAAACGTATCCTGAATGCCGCCGGTTATTCGTTCGATGGCCTGTCTGCCGCTTTCAAGGGTGAAGCTGCATTCCGGCAACTGGTGCTTCTCAATGTGGTCCTTGTGCCGCTGGCATTAATAGTCGACGTCAGCAAAGGCGAGCGGGCACTGTTGATCGCGGTCTGTCTGCTGGCGTTGATCGTTGAGCTGCTCAATTCGGCGGTCGAAGCAGCCATCGACCGCATCTCGCTGGACTTGCATCCGCTTTCGAAAAATGCCAAGGACATGGGCAGTGCGGCCCAGATGGTCTCGCTGACCATGATCGCCGCAGTCTGGTTGTTGATTCTGTTCGGTTAAGTCACCGGGTACATGCTCGGCAGCACGATTTCGTCACTGCGTTGCACCCCTTCGGTCAATGACCGACACAGGTCGAGAAACTCACGCATGGCAGAGGTTTGATACTTCTGCTTGTGCCAGATGAAGTAAAACTCTCGGGACAGGTCCAGTTCCGGTGTTTCCACCGCCACCAGACTGCCGCGCCGAATTGCATCCCTGAGCGCCAGTCGGGAAATGCAGCCAATACCCAGACCCGATTCCACGGCACGTTTGATGGCTTCGGTGTGTTCAAGCTCCAGACGCACATTCAGTGCATTACGATGATGACGCATCGCCTGATCAAACGTCAGGCGTGTGCCTGAACCTTGCTCGCGCAGAATCCACGCTTCTCCAGTCAACTCTTCCAGGCTGGCGTGCCCGCGTTTGGCCAGCGGATGCTGAGGCGCGCAGAACACCACCAGTTCGTCTTCGACCCAGCGCTGCACCTCAATGTCAGGATGAGTGCAATCACCCTCGATCAGACCGAGGTCAATTTCGTAGTGTGCAACTTGCTGCACGATGTGCGCGGTGTTCTGCACATGCAATTTGACCTGGCTTTCCGGGTGACGCTGCATAAAGCTGCCGATCAACAGCGTCGCCAGATAGTTGCCAATGGTCAGGGTGGCGCCCACCGCCAGTGAGCCGAAGCCGGACTTGCCATTGAGCAGGTCTTCGATCTCTTTTGCCTGGTCAAGCAGGGCAACCGCCTTGGGGAGCAACTGCCGTCCGGTGGCATTCAGGCTAAGACGTTTGCCGGCACGATCAAACAGCTGGCAACTGGACTGGCGCTCCAGTTCGGTGATGGAGGTACTGGCCGCCGATTGCGATAGCGACAGAAGGATCGCCGCACGGGAAACGCTTTCCTGCTGGGCGACGGCTACAAAAACCTGAAGTTGACGTAAAGTAAATCGCATATCTATATAACCGATTACCCATATCTTAATAATTCATTTAACAGATATTGTGCTTCCCACTAGAATACTGCGCAATAGCGTTCCTCCCCGGCGCAAGCGAATTTCAGGAGTTTTCACGTCAATGAGCAACATGAACCACGAGCGTGTTCTAAGCGTCCACCACTGGAACGACACACTCTTCAGTTTCAAGTGCACCCGCGATCCAGGTCTGCGTTTCGAGAACGGTCAGTTCGTCATGATTGGTCTGCAGCAGCCAAACGGTCGCCCGCTCATGCGCGCCTATTCCATCGCCAGCCCGAACTGGGAAGAGCATCTCGAATTTTTCAGCATCAAAGTGCCTGACGGTCCCCTGACTTCGCAGCTTCAGCACTTGAAGGAAGGCGACGAGATCATCATCAGCAAAAAGCCTACAGGCACGCTGGTACTCGACGACCTCAAGCCGGGCAAGCATCTTTACCTGCTCAGCACCGGTACCGGTCTGGCGCCGTTCATGAGCGTCATTCAGGACCCTGAAACCTACGAGCGCTTCGAGAAAGTCATTCTGTGTCATGGCGTGCGTTACGTGAACGAAGTCGCTTACCGCGAATTCATCACCGAACACCTGCCACAGAACGAGTTCTTCGGCGAAGCACTGCGCGACAAGCTGATCTACTACCCAACCGTTACGCGCGAGCCGTTCGAGAACGAAGGTCGTTTGACTGACCTGATGCGTAGCGGCAAGCTGTTCAGCGACATCGGGCTGCCACCGATCAACCCTCAGGACGACCGCGCCATGTTGTGCGGTAGCCCAAGCATGCTCGATGAAACCAGCGAAGTGCTCAACAGCTTCGGTCTGACGGTTTCTCCGCGTATGCGTGAGCCGGGCGATTATCTGATCGAGCGTGCATTCGTCGAGAAGTAAGCGCTGAAATTACGGGGTGGAGTGTGTTCGCACAGTCCGCTGATGTGACAAGAAAACCGCCTGGGGGTCACGGACCAGGCGGTTTTTTTGTGGGCGCAGATAAGTGATCTGATCAGGCGCTCGCCAGCACCACTTCGAGCACCTTGATGACACCTGGCTCGGGATAGTGCCAGCGTACGTCCAGATCCCAGAACTGCGCACCGTAGCGGCGTTCCGGAGTCGGTGTCTGATAGGCGGGGCGAGGATCCTGCGCCAGGCATTGCTCGATCAACTCGATCAGAGGCTCATCGAGACGCGAGCCGTGCTCGTGAGCCTGCTTCAAGGCTGACGCTTCCCAATCCACTGGAATAAGTTCAGGGGCCGCGCTCGCAATAGCGTTGGTCGCACTCGGCACGTTGTCGGCGTAAGGCACGTAGGGCTTGATGTCCAATACTGGCGTGCCGTCCAGCAGGTCGATGCCCGACAAATACAGACGCCCGGCTTCGACTTTGTCCAGTTTGACCACCGACTGGCCGATGCCATTTGGCCGGTGTGTAGCGCGGGTTGCGAATACGCCCATCGACTGATTACCGCCCAGCCTCGGGGGACGTACTTTCAGGCGAGGCTTTTCTTCCAGCGCCAGATGAAAGAGGAACAGCAACCAGACATGGCTGACCTGCTCCAGGCCTTGCACCGCATCCCCCTGGTCGAACGGCGCTACCAGCTCCAGCACGCCGCGGGCCGCCGGCGCCAGTTGTGGCTGGCGCGGAATGGCGAACTTCTCCTTGAAGCAGGAGCGGACGAAGCCGATGGGGGAGACGGTGTAGGAGTCAGTCATGGATGAGCGGAATAAGGCATCCGGTAGGAGCGAACTTGTTCGCGAAGCGCTGTATCGCATAACACCGCCTCGCGAACAAGTTCGCTCCTACCGGGTGCATATACTGACTCAGAGTCACTGTGGTCAAGGGCGAACCCGCAGGGTCAGGCCCTTGAGGAAGTTGCGCAGCAATTGGTCGCCACAGGTACGGTAGTTGCTGTGACCGAATTTGCGGAACAGAGCGCTCAGTTCAGGCTTGGACACCGGAAATTCCACTGACTTGAGAATGGCGTGCATGTCTTCTTCTTTAAGCTCGAAGGCGACGCGCAGTTTCTTCAGCACGGTGTTGTTGGTCACGGGCAGTTCGACTGGCTGAGGCGGACGGCTGTCGTTCTTGCCGCGTTTGAAGATCACCAGACCATCCAGGAAGTGCGCCATGATTTCATCGCTGCAATTCAGATAGCCTTCTTCCTCTTCCTTTTTGGTGAAAGCGATGACATCAGCCTTGGAAATTTCCATTCCGCCAAGCTTTGTGATGTCGACAATCTTGCCGTCGCTGATATCAAGCATGTAGCGCACGCTGCGCAATACGTCGTTGTTCATCATGATGCGTAAATCCTGATAAGGCTGGGGTCACGTTGCATGAGCGGGTCATGCAGCATTGAACTGAATTTAGAACTTCTCTTTGGAAGTCATGTAGCGCCATTGGCCTTCGGGCAGCTTGCCCATGGACACGCCGCCAATGCGGATACGGCGGACTGAAACGATCTTCAGGCCCACGGCCTCGCACATTTGGGCGATAACGCCAGGCTGAGGGTTTTTCATCGCGAAACGCAGGCGGTTCTCGCTCTGCCAGCTGGCTTTGACCTTGGGCAGTTCTGTGCCCTTGTAAGTCATGCCGTGATTGAGACGGTTGAGGCCGTGGGCGACCATCTCGCCGGAGATTTCCACCACGTACTCTTGCTCGATCTTGCTGCGGTCATCGGTGAGTTTGCGCAGGATTTTCCAGTCCTGGCTGAACACCATCAGGCCGCTGGCATTGGCCTGCAGGGTCGAGATGGGTTCAAGACGCAGAAAGTGCCCTTTGAGCGGACGTTTACCAAAGCTGTGTTCTTCCGAGAGGGTGGCAGGGGTAATCAGTGCCAGCGCATCGGCTTCGCTGAGGGCGGCCGGTTTGTGGAAAATGATGGTCACCGGCTCGGGCGCATCGGCCTTGGCTTCGCGATCAAGGACGACGGTTTCGGTATCAACCTTGTACTGCGGTTCATCGATGACTTTACCGTCCACCGTTACCCAGCCGCCCTCAATGTACAGCTCAGCCTCCCGGCGAGAGCAGCCGGTGAGTTCGATCAGGCGTTTGGAGAGGCGGATGGGTTCTGACATGACAAAAAAGCCGTTACTTGGGAGAAAGGCCGACATTGTACCCGTGCCCGCCCGGTTAATCGCGGCAACATTGCAAATGCTGTGTAATCGGGTCGCTGCCCTCGCGGCTAAAGCCGCTCCTACGGAACCCGTGCGACCGTAGGACCGGCTTTAGCCGGGAGGGTGTCACGTCGGCCGCCGCGCTTTTAGAACCGCTGCTCCAGCCTCATCCGCAACATCGGATAAGGATGCCCAAGCCCGTCCACTTCCGAACGGTTGATTACTTCGAAGCCCTGCTTGAGGTAAAAGCCCAATGCTTGTGGGTTCTGTTCGTTGACGTCCAGCTCGCGGATTCTGAAGTGTTTGATGCTGTAATCCAGTAGCTGTTTGCCTAGCCCTTGGCCGCGATGGTCGGCCTCAATGAACAGCATCTCCAGCTTGCCGATGCTGACCCCGGCGAAGCCCGTGATGTTCAGGTGCGAATCCCGGGTGCAGAACAGCGTCACGGTATCCAGATAGCGGGTCAGCAACAGCTCTCTAAGCTGCACGATGTAAGCTTCTGGCAAAAAGTCATGGCTCGCGCGGACGGCGCTTTCCCAGACCTGAATCAGTTGCGAATAGTCATTTTTATCCGCGCTGGAAATCGCCGGATGTTGCATGGGGTTTGACTCCATTGAAGATCGCATTGTGTTCCTGACACGTCGCTATCGTGCAGCAAATCAGGTGATTTGCAGGGGCTGCCTCCTCGCCAAGGCGCCGCTTTGTTTCGTGGCAAACACGGACCCTGTAGGAGTGAGCTTGAACTGGCTTAATGATCCCGGACACCTCTTAAGGGCGATATGATTCGCCCAATCAGGAGGTTCCATGCAAGAGCGAAAGACCTA
>NZ_LKBT01000034.1 GCF_002699985.1 Pseudomonas sp. ICMP 561
TCGATCAACATCACGTTGCTCGTTAGCGGGAGGCGAATTCTACAGCGTTACAACCTGCTGTCAACTGCCTTTTTTTCACGGCTTTCGATCAACCTCATCGAAGCCTCTTCCGAGCCAACCGAACCGTCCAACTCATTGATTATCAAGGAGTTTTTCGTTCTGTCTGCGCCAGAAGAGGTGCGAATTATAGAGAGATTAGAGAGGCCGTCAACCCCTAATTTTCAACTTTTAATGAAAAACCTTAAAACACCTCTCTCTTCTATATAGAGAGCCTATATATAGAAGCACTAAAGCACGCCACCCCGCCTCAGCCTGACCACCTCCGCCGTGGGCAACCCCAGCACCCGCTCAAGTACCTCGCCAGTATGCTCACCCAACAAAGGAGGCGCATGCCGATACTCAACCGGGGTCGCAGACAAGCGTATGGGACTGGCCACCTGCGGCACACTCCCGGCTAGCGCGTGAGGCAGACTCGTCACCAGCCCTCGCGCCCGCACATGCGGATCATCGAATACCTGAGCCAAGTCATTGATTGGCCCGCAAGGCACACCCGCCGCTTCAAGCTCGCTCACCCACTGCGCAGTGGTCTTGAACACAGTCGCCTGACGAATCAGAGGGATCAGCTCTGCCCTGTTAGCGACCCGCAGCTTATTAGTCAGGAATCTTGGATCGTCAGCCCACTGCGCCTGTCCGGCCACTTCGGCAAATTTCCTGAACTGGCCGTCATTACCCACCGTAAGGATGAAGTCGCCATCAGCCGTGGGAAAGTCCTGATAAGGAACGATGTTCGGATGCGCATTCCCCAACCGGGTAGGAGCAATGCCGGTAGTCAGGTAGTTCAACGCCTGATTCGCAAGACAGGCCACCTGCACATCCAGCAACGCCATATCGATATGCTGACCAAGCCCGCTCTGATCACGGTGCGCCAAAGCGGCCAGGATCGCCGTGCTGGAATAAACCCCGGTCATAACGTCCGTCAGTGCGACACCCACCTTTACCGGACCCGCCCCCTCCTGATCATCCGCACGCCCGGTCAGGCTCATCAATCCGCCCAACCCCTGAATCATGAAGTCATACCCGGCGCGCTTGGCATAAGGACCGGTTTGCCCAAATCCGGTTATCGAGCAATAGATCAAACCGGGATTGATTGCACTCAACGAGGCGTAGTCCAGACCATAGGCAGCCAGACCTCCGACCTTGAAGTTCTCAATCACGATGTCGGACTTTGCTGCCAGCTCCCTGACCAGCTTCTGCCCTTCGGGCATAGTGAAGTCGATGGTGACTGACTGCTTGTTGCGATTAGCCGACAGGTAATAAGCAGCCTCACTGGTGCTCTCGCCCTGAGCATCCTTCAGAAAGGGAGGCCCCCATGCGCGAGTGTCATCACCACTGCCCGGCCGCTCGACCTTGATGACCTCAGCACCCAGGTCGGCCAGGATCTGCCCCGCCCAAGGCCCGGCCAACACCCGAGACAAATCCAGAACACGGATATGCGATAGCGCCCCCATTGCCAGCCTCCTTAATAGAAGGCCTGAATGCCGGTCTGCGCACGGCCGAGAATCAGCGCATGCACGTCATGAGTCCCTTCATAGGTGTTCACCACCTCAAGGTTGACCAGATGCCTGGCAATGCCGAACTCATCGGAGATACCGTTACCGCCCAGCATGTCGCGAGCCATACGGGCGATGTCCAGGGACTTGCCGCAGGAGTTACGCTTCATGATCGAAGTGATTTCAACTGCTGCCGTTCCTTCATCCTTCATTCGCCCCAGGCGCAGACAACCTTGCAGCGCCAGGGTGATCTCGGTCTGCATGTCGGCCAGCTTTTTCTGGATCAACTGATTGGCCGCCAATGGACGCCCGAACTGCTGCCGATCCAGGGTGTATTGCCGAGCGGTATGCCAGCAGAATTCGGCGGCACCCAAAGCGCCCCATGAGATGCCATAACGGGCTGAGTTAAGACAGGTAAAAGGACCTTTAAGACCTCGCACATCAGGGAAGATATTTTCGTCAGGCACAAAGACGTTATCCATGACGATCTCGCCCGTGATGGAGGCGCGCAAACCGACCTTGCCATGAATTGCCGGAGTGCTCAGCCCGGCCCAACCCTTCTCAAGCACAAAGCCGCGAATGTCTCCTTCGTCGTCCTTGCCCCAGACCACGAACACATCAGCGATCGGACTGTTAGTAATCCACATCTTGCTGCCTGAAAGCCTGTAGCCGCCGTCGACTTTCTTTGCCCGGGTAATCATCGCACCAGGGTCAGACCCGTGATTAGGCTCCGTCAGACCAAAGCAGCCAATCCATTCGCCGGACGCGAGCTTTGGCAGGTACTTCTGCTTTTGCGCCTCGGTACCGAACTCGTTGATGGGCACCATCACCAGAGAAGACTGCACACTCATCATGGAACGGTAGCCAGAGTCGATCCGCTCCACTTCCCGTGCGATCAACCCATAGCAAACATAATTAAGGCCGCTGCCGCCGTACTCTTCCGGAATAGTCGCCCCGAGCAGACCAACGTCACCCATTTCACGAAAGATCGCAGGATCGGTCTGCTCATGACGGAAGGCTTCAAGCACTCTGGGTGCCAGCTTGTCCTGAGCGAATTGCGCCGCGCTTTCGCGCACCATGCGCTCTTCTTCGGTGAGCTGCTGATCCAGCAACAGGGGATCAATCCAGTTGAAGCTTGCCTTGCCAGCCATGAGCCATCCTCAATCGTTGAAATAGTTATGGACTGATCCTAGACCGGGCGCAGCAACCTCACAAACGATGAATCCGCACGCTATTGTGCTAATTTCTCACTCCGAAACTCATAACAAGAACGATACTGGCTGTGATTAGTGAGGTCTTCGTACATGCGCCGCAAAATCCCCAGCACCGCCGCACTGGTCAGCTTCGAGGCAGCAGCTCGCCATGAAAGCTTCACCAAGGCCGCTGAAGAACTTTCCCTCACTCAGAGCGCCATCTGCCGACAGATCGGTAGCCTGGAATCCTTCCTCGGTATAGAACTGTTCAGGCGCTCTCGGCGAGGAGTGAAGTTGACCGAAGCGGGCTTGTCCTACAGCAGACGTGTCGCGACGCAACTGGATGCCGTGGAGCGCGACACCTTGTCAGTCATGGGCAATCAGGGCGCCAACGCGATAGAACTGGCAGTCGTCCCAACCTTTGGCACCCAATGGCTATTGCCCCGCCTGAAAGATTTTCAGCAGCGTCAGCCTGACGTCACAGTAAACCTCACCAACCGCACTCGCCCGTTTCTGTTTGCCGATACCGATTTCGACGCTGCTATTTACTTTGGCGATGCGGAATGGCCAGGCACCGAGTCGCACCGACTGATGGGCGAAAATCCCGTGCCGGTCTGCAGCCCGGCACTGTTAGGAAAAGCAAGCCAGCTTGACCCGGTAGAAATCGCGACATTACCGCTGCTGCAGCAAACCACTCGCCCTTACGCCTGGCGACAATGGTTCAGCGGGCTGGAGATGAACGTCGCACGGGACATGACGGGCCCACGCTATGAGCTGTTTTCGATGCTCGCTCAAGCTGCCAGCCACGAAATGGGCATCGCCCTGATCCCACCCTTCCTTATCCAGCGAGAGTTGAAAGAACAGCGGCTGGTGATCGCCAACCCGCACGCACTTGCCAGCCCCAAGGCGTACTACCTGATGATTCCGGTGCGCAAAGTGGAATCGGCATCACTAGGCGCATTTCGCGACTGGCTCGTAGAGCAAGCCAGGACTTACGAGCACGAAAGCTTTAGAAAGGCCTGATAGCTATGTAGTCATACCCCCATAAAACCTACAGATATACGTTTTTGTCGCATAAACGCTTTCTTATCTCCGCACGAAAAATAAGGCCTCTAGGCCGCACTCCGCCTGATTCCCAGCCATATTCTCTCGTCACACCCATGATTCCAGAACTGAATTCAGGGTTTTCTGATATTTCGACTACTTTCCCTGTAAGGCCCAGCAATTAAGGGCTCAAAGCCGAATGCTGCGACATTTGGTCACGGGATGACTTGTAGTTAATTTATCGTCTCGTTACAAAATGAATTGAAGGCACCAAACTTCGCCTGCAAAATGCCGCGCCCCGCCCGGAAATGGCGGGATCATGCTGATCGGCAGCCCCAGTCGTACTTGCTGAAGTGCGCTGGCCTAATTGAAGAAAACAAGAAGATCACGCAGGAGATTACACGTGCACATTGGCGTTCCTCTCGAGACCCAGTTGGGTGAAAAGCGGGTTGCTGCAACCCCCGAAACTATCAAGAAGCTGATCGCCCAAGGCCATCGGGTTACGGTGCAAAGTGGGGCGGGCATCACTGCCAGCGTCACGGACAATGCTTATGAAGCAGCAGGCGCCACAATGGGTGCCGCAGCTGAAACACTCTCTGCCGAGCTGCTGCTCAAGGTCTGCGCGCCGAACGACAGCGAACTGGCGCAGATCAAGCGCGGCACTATCGTTATCGGGATGCTCAACCCCTTCAACAGCGAAACCATCGCCAAGATGGCCGAGCAAGGCATCACCGCTTTTGCTCTGGAAGCTGCGCCGCGCACTTCCCGCGCGCAAAGCCTCGATGTGCTGTCCTCACAGGCCAACATTGCGGGCTATAAAGCCGTGCTGTTGGGCGCTCATCACTATCCGCGTTTCATGCCGATGCTGATGACTGCAGCGGGCACCGTCAAAGCTGCGCGAGTACTGGTGCTCGGCGCTGGCGTGGCTGGCTTGCAAGCCATCGCTACCGCAAAGCGTCTCGGCGCGGTTGTCGAGGCCTCCGATGTGCGTCCAGCGGTGAAGGAGCAAATCGAATCCCTGGGTGCGAAGTTCATCGACGTGCCTTACGAAACCGATGAAGAGCGTGAATGCGCCGTCGGTGTGGGTGGTTACGCCCGCCCGATGCCCGCCAGCTGGATGCAGCGTCAGGCGATTGCAGTGCATGAACGCGCCAGACAGTCGGATATCGTCATCACCACCGCGTTGATCCCTGGCCGCAAAGCGCCGGTATTGCTCAGCGCAGAAACCGTCGCCGAAATGAAGCCTGGCTCGGTGGTGATCGATCTGGCGGCAGCCCAAGGCGGCAACTGCCCGCTGACCGTAGCCGATCAGGTTGTCGTCGAGCACGGTGTCACTCTCGTGGGTTACACCAACCTGCCCGCGCTGGTCGCCGCAGACGCCTCGGCGCTGTACGCCCGCAACCTGCTGGACTTCATGAAGCTGCTGTTCGACAAGGACGGTCAGCTGCACATCAACCTGGAAGACGACATTGTTGCCGCGTGCCTGATGTGCCGCGACGGCCAAGTCATCCGCAAGAACGGCTGAGGATAAAACAATGGAAGAGCTGATCTCCCCAGGTATCTACAACCTGATCATTTTCGTGCTGGCGATCTACGTCGGTTATCACGTGGTCTGGAACGTAACGCCAGCCCTGCACACGCCGTTGATGGCCGTGACCAATGCCATCTCGGCGATCGTCATCGTTGGCGCCATGCTCGCTGCCGCGCTAACCGTGACACCACTGGGCAAAACCATGGGCACCCTGGCCGTGGCTCTGGCCGCCGTCAACGTGTTCGGTGGTTTCCTTGTCACCCGGCGCATGCTGGAGATGTTCAAGAAAAAAGCGCCGAAAGCCAAAGATGAGGTAGCGAAGTAATGAGCATGAACCTCGTCACCTTGTTGTACCTCGTTTCGGCGGTCTGCTTTATTCAGGCTCTCAAAGGTTTGTCGCACCCGACCACGTCACGTCGCGGCAACCTGTTCGGCATGCTCGGCATGGGCCTGGCCGTCGTAACCACCATTGGCCTCGTTTACAAGCTGGCAGCCCTGTCCGACACCACGGCTGGCATCGGCTACATCGTGATTGGCCTGCTGGTCGGCGGCACCGCGGGGTCGATCATGGCCAAGCGCGTTGAAATGACCAAGATGCCTGAGCTGGTGGCTTTCATGCACAGCATGATTGGCCTCGCAGCAGTGTTCATCGCTATCGCAGCAGTGGTTGAGCCGCAGTCTCTGAATATCGTGAAGAATCTGGGCGATGCCATCCCTGCGGGTAACCGTCTGGAGCTGTTCCTGGGCGCGGCCATTGGCGCAATCACCTTCTCCGGCTCGGTGATCGCTTTCGGCAAACTCTCCGGCAAGTACAAGTTCCGCCTGTTCCAGGGCGCACCGGTACAGTTCGCCGGGCAGCACAAACTGAATCTGGTCTTGGGTCTGGCGACATTGGCGTTCGGCCTGTTCTTCATGTTCACCGGTAACCTCGCCGCGTTCGCTATTATGCTGGCTCTTGCCTTCGTGATCGGTGTACTGCTGATCATCCCGATTGGCGGGGCAGACATGCCTGTGGTCGTGTCGATGCTCAACAGCTATTCCGGCTGGGCAGCGGCCGGCATCGGTTTCTCCCTGAATAATTCGATGCTGATCATCGCCGGCTCGCTGGTAGGCTCTTCCGGCGCGATTCTGTCGTACATCATGTGTAAAGCGATGAACCGCTCGTTCTTCAACGTGATTGGTGGTGGCTTCGGCGGCGCAACTGATGTGGCGGGCCCGGCAGGCACCAAAGAGGCGCGCCCGGTGAAATCCGGCTCGGCCGACGACGCGACATTCCTGCTGACCAACGCCGACACCGTGATCATCGTTCCAGGCTATGGTCTGGCAGTTGCCCGGGCACAGCACGCGCTTAAAGAGCTGACCGAGAAGCTGACCCACCACGGAGTGACCGTTAAGTATGCGATCCACCCGGTTGCCGGGCGCATGCCGGGCCACATGAACGTACTGCTCGCCGAGGCCGAAGTGCCTTACGACCAGGTGTTCGAGATGGAAGACATCAACTCCGAGTTTGGTCAGGCGGACGTGGTGTTGGTGTTGGGGGCGAACGACGTGGTCAACCCGGCAGCCAAGAACGATCCTAAATCGCCGATTGCAGGCATGCCGATTCTGGAAGCCTTCAAGGCCAAGACGATCATCGTCAATAAGCGCTCGATGGCCAGCGGTTATGCCGGCCTGGACAACGAACTGTTCTATCTGGACAAAACCATGATGGTCTTCGGCGACGCCAAAAAGGTGATCGAGGACATGGTGAAGGCGGTCGACAACGCGTAGTCTCCAGGCGCGTTTAACCTGGGCCCCGGTGCAAAAACGCCGGGGCTTTTTACATTCTGCGTAACAGTGTTTTGCTTTGAAAGCCGCTAATTAGAGCCTCCAATGCGACCTTCGTAGCGGGACGAACACAGCCCAACTCTCTAGACTTGGACTTCGCTTCCACCTCCGAGACAAGAATCCCATGTACCGTGATCGTATCCGCTTGCCTTCCCTGATGAACAAGGTTATGAGCGCGGCTGATGCTGCCGCCTTGATTCAGGACGGCATGACCATCGGCATGAGCGGCTTTACCCGCGCAGGTGAAGCCAAAGCCGTGCCCCACGCACTGGCCGAACGCGCAAAGCTGTCGCCGCTCAAGATCAGCCTGATGACCGGCGCCAGCCTGGGCAACGACCTGGACAAGCAACTGACCGAAGCCGGCGTGCTGTCGCGTCGCTCGCCATTTCAGGTCGACAGCACGCTGCGCAAGGCTATTAACGATGGCTCGGTGATGTTCATCGACAGCCACCTGTCCGACACCGTCGAGCAACTGCGTAACCGGCAGATCAAGGCCGTGGATCTGGCCGTCATCGAATGCGTAGCGATTACCGAAGAGGGGCATCTGGTGCTCAGCACCTCAGTGGGCAACTCTGCCAGCTTTGCGATTCTGGCCAAGGAAGTTATCGTCGAGATCAACCTCGCCCAACCGTTGGAGCTGGAAGGCCTGCACGACATCTATATTCCGAGCTATCGCCCTACCCGCCTGCCCATTCCAGTACTGCAAGCTGACACGCGCATCGGCAACCCGGCGGTACAGATCGATCCGGCAAAAATCGTCGGCATCGTGATCAGCAACCAACCTGATTCGCCCTCAACAGTATTGCCGCCGGATTTGGACACCCAGGCCATCGCCAATCACCTGGTGGAGTTCTTCAAAAACGAAGTGCGCGAGGACCGGCTGACCAACAAGCTGATGCCGTTGCAGGCCGGGATTGGCACCATCGCCAATGCCGTCATGCATGGCCTGGTGGATTCGCCTTTCCATGACATGACCATGTATTCGGAGGTTCTGCAGGACTCGACATTCGAACTGTTCGACGCGGGCAAACTGAGCTTCGCCTCCGGCAGCTCCATGACCCTTTCCGCCAACAAACACGCCGAAGTGTATGCCGACTTCGGGCGCTACAAATCGCGCCTGATGCTGCGCCCTCAGGAGATCTCCAACCACCCGGAAATCATCCGTCGCCTGGGCATCATCGGCATCAACACCGCCCTCGAGTTCGATCTGTACGGCAACGTCAACTCTACCCACGTCTGCGGCACTCGCATGATGAACGGCATCGGTGGCTCGGGGGATTTCGCCCGCAACGCGCACCTGGCGATCTTCGTGACCAAATCCATTGCCAAGGGCGGGGCGATTTCAAGCGTCGTGCCGATGGTCAGTCATGTGGACCATACCGAGCATGACGTGGACATCCTGGTGACCGAGCAAGGCCTGGCGGATCTTCGTGGCCTCGCCCCTCGGGAACGCGCCAGAGTGATCATCGACAACTGTGTGCATCCCGCTTACCGAGACGCCCTCAACGCCTACTTCGCCGCCGCTTGCCTTAAAGGCGGACACACCCCGCACGTACTGCGCGAAGCACTAAGTTGGCACGCTCGCCTAGACGAAACGGGCAGCATGCTGCCCATCTAGGCAAACAGTTGCGAGGCAGCAATACAGTTTTCTGCCTCGCAACAACATGCAAAAAGACAATACTGAAAAAACTGTACTGCTGTACCGGTCATTTGAAGGGGGTAAAACAGGGTTTTCACCAAATCAGCGCACAAAATGCACTGAAAACGTGCAGACCGATACAGTTGCCCCAAATAGGAACAAAACAGTGCCTTTAAACAGTTAACTGAACTCGCACAATACAGTTGAACTGTGTCTAGAGAGACTGGCCAACTCGGAGGAAGATGGGCACCAGTTAAATCACTCTCTAGCCCGCCACAAGCGGAAGGATGCACACCATGGAACGTACACTCAGTTCCGACCTTTTCCACGAAAACACCGCTACAACCGCAAAAGCTGCATGGCCTCTTCGCGCTTTCGCTAACCTGATGCTTTGGCAACGTCGCCTGTCCAGCCGCCACCAATTGGCCCGCCTGGATGCACGTCTGCTGGCTGACGCAGGTATCAGCGAATCGCAACGTTACGAAGAGCTGAGCAAGCCGTTCTGGCGCTAACTGGCGCACGCTGGTCCTGACCTCCCAAGGTCACTCACCAGCAACCCGAATTGCTTCATACAAGACCCGTCGCAGGTAACTGCCGACGGGTTTTGTCATTTCTGGAATTGATGTTTGCGCGTTTTACGCTCTCTCGTAGGATTGGCTTCAGCCAGGAGAGGGCCAAGACATTTCCAGTCTCTCTCTCGCTTGAAACATTGCTCTCGCGGCTAAAGCCGCTCCTACGAATATTGGTATCCATATAGGTATTCGATTCCCACACGCATACGCATACGTAGGAGCGGCTTCAGCCGCGAGAGAACAAGTACAGTTCTGATAAAAATAAAGACAACAAGTACAGTTTGTTATGAATCCCCTTATCTTCACTCCGCCACTTACCCAACCAACTCCATGCGCGTCAGTGCTAAAAAGCCAGAACCACCTCGCATGGATACGCGCATGACCCATTCTTCGCCCAGCCAGCCTTCAACCTTTGGCGCCTTCTGCATCGCAAGCCTGCTGCTTTCGGTCTCTTATGGCTCAACCTTCCTCCTGACGCTACTGATCAAATCCTTCGGCGGGGATGAGCGTTATGCGGGCCAGGTGATTTCCGTCGCGATGATCAGCACGATTGCAGCTGTGCTGGGCTCTGGGCATTTGACCGATAAATGGGGGCCTGCGCGCTGTATAGCGTTGGGAGCGAGTTTTCTGGCGGCAGCCTCCTTAGGATTCGCAACTGCAGATAGCCTCGGCCCCTGGCTGATGATTTGCGCCCTGATGCTTGGCCTCGGTTGGGGAGTCTTTTATACCTTGGGGCCCATTATGGTCGCGGGTATGGTTGAACCCGCTCGCCGCAGCCACAGCTTTGCGTTGCTCTCGGGCAGCATGTTGACCGGTATAGGCTCCGGACCTTTGGCAGGGAAACTCGCGGGTTACTTCGGGCTGCCGATCCAGACCGCTTTTTTCTGTGCTTCGGCCATGGCGGTAGCAGGTGGACTGTATTTCTGGCGGACGGGACAACGCACGCACGCGAACGCCTCATCCGCAGATCGCGCACAGATCGGCCTGGACTCTGCGATCAAGGTCTTAACCTCCCGAGCGGCCTTCTCCATTCTGATGGTTGGGCTTGGCGGGGCGATTTTCGGCGGTCTGGGCAGCTTCCAGACCAGCTACGCCTCCAGCCTGGGACTTGATTACTCGGTATTTTTCATCTGCTTCATGGGTGCAGCCATCTGCTGCCGCTTGCTGATTGCGAGCTGGGTGGTCAAGCGCAACCCTTTTGCGGCGTCCTGCGTGCTAAGCGCCATCATGCTGATTGCCGTCGTCGGCTTTGGACAGTGGGTCCATGACAGCATCAGCTACGGCTTGGCGGCCGCCATGCTGGGCGTCGGTTATGGCCTCAACTATTCAGTCATCAACGGGCTTGCTGCTAATGAAGCACCTTCCGGGCTCACAGCGCAGTCGTTACTGCTCTTCAGCCTGGCTTATTTTCTGGGCGTGTTTGGCTTTCCCTTCCTCGCAGGCAAACTCATCGTCCATGGCGGGGTCAATGGAATGCTGTTCAGCACCGGTTTGATTGCCCTGCTGGTCTGGGTCATCAGCCTGGGCAGATGGCTCAACGACGCTCGGCTGACCAATGCCCGCAGAGCCTAGGACACACCGTCTACAGCGCTGCCATGCTAGGCTTGGACAGTCCCGTACGATCAGTTCTGTCACGGCCTTCACGAAACAGCCGGGCTGGCCCGCGTTTCTTACTATCGCTTTCTGTTCCACTGGAGTCCGATCATGTCCCGTCTTCGCCTGCTAGGTGCCGCTGTCCTGCTGACTGCTGCTACCGGCGCCAACGCCACCAGCTTTGTTGTAACAACTGATGCCATGGTGCGCACCGTTGATTCAACGACCAACGCTACTTCCGACGTCAGCTCTTCCTTCAGGGACGACAAGATTGTTCGTGAAGCCCGCGATGACGCCGCCACGTTTGTCGGCAGCGCCGGTGAAATCCGTGGTGCTCGCCTGGAAAATGCCCTCCAGCACATTCGCCAGATCGCGCCACAACTGCAAGCTTCCGATGCTCAACTGGCCCAAGCCATCCTGGCCATCTGACGTCGCGCTCCGACAGCCTGGGCAATCTTGCCCGGCTGTCGGGCTGGCTCTAGCCCGGCCATTGCGCTAGCCTTGCGGCTCGTTTTTGCAAGTGTTAGAGAGCCATGCGTTTACTGCCGCTGCTGTTCATCACCCCGATAACGTGCCTGCTCTGGACCGCACCGGCCCAGGCGCTGGATACCACCACGCAATCCCTGGTCATAACAGGCTACGTCACCAGCAAAGTGACGACAGCGCCCTTTGATAGAAAGCTGATTGTTGCGGCGCAGGATGACGCTGCGGCCTTTGTCGCCAGTGACGGCGAGCTGCTGGGAGCACGTCTGGAATCAGCACTAATGGCTCTGCGCCAGGCTAATCCAAAACTTAGTGTCAGCGACCTCGAACTCGCGCAAGCAATCCTCGTCCAATAGCCACTTCACCTCTTCTGCATTACTTGGAGACGTTCCATGCGTACCCCCCTGATTGCCGCCACACTGGGTCTGTTTTTGCTGGCTGACATCGCTCAAGCACAGACCGTCGTGCAGACCAGTAACATCATCGTGCGCGCTTTCGGTCGCACCATCGACTTCACGTCCGACACCACCACCTCGATCCGCGACTCCAAAATCGTGGTTCAGGCCAAAGACGACGCGGCCAGCTACGTGGCCAGCGGTGGCGATATTCACGGCGCACAACTCGACGCCGCATTCGATATGCTGCGCACCCGCCTGCCAGAAGCCCGCGGTGCCAGTGATCAAGTGCTCGCCGAAGCCATTCTCGCTCTGTGAGGCGCCTCTGCGTCTGGCTGCTGGCGGGCGCATTGTCTCTGCTTGGCACGTCCGCCTTCGCTGACCTGAGCCTGTCGCTGGATACCAGCGGCCTCAGCCCTGCGCAGCAAAAAGCTACCCAGACGCTACTGGACGAGGCTCTCGGCGCCCTCCCGCCCAGCTTCGTCAAGGATCTGGATCGACGTGTTGACGTGCGCTGGTCCGCCGACATGCCTGCCAATGCTTATGGCCAGGCATCCGGACCGTATCGACTCGATCTCAATACCAACCTGCTGGCTGGCTTGACCGACGGCAGCGCCGCAACGAAAAAAACCAACCGCCCCCATGGCACCGTGCGCCGGGAAATGCTCGCCACCGTGCTGCACGAGCTGACTCACATTTATGACCGCGCGCGCCTGTGGTCACCGGCCCAACGCTCGATAATCTTCCAGTGCGGACGGCGCAGCAGCTCGCTGGGTAAAGTGGGATTGCCTGATTACTGCCGAGGTCAGACTGACCGCCGCTTCACATTAAGCGACGACCCGCGCTTGCTGGACCTGGCAGGCTGGCCGCAATACGTGGGCCGCCGCGGCGATCGCGAAGAGCACAACGGTCAGGTTGCACGCAGCCCCGACATCTACGAAACCACCAGCCCGCTGGAATTCGTCGCGGTCAACATGGAGTACTTTCTGCTCGACCCGGCCTACGTCTGCCGTCGCCCGGCGCTGTACGCCTACTACAAAGAACAATTCGGCTGGGCACCTGCGGCAAAAGACCAGTGCCCGTCCTTCTATCCGTACCTGAACGCGGGCAACGATTTCGGCCGTGAGCCACTGGGCAAACTCGACCCCGAGCGGGTGTATGAGGTGGATTACCTGCTGGCCGAAGCCAACCAGAACATGATGAGCCGCTGGGGCCACAGCATGTTGCGGCTGGTCATCTGCAAGCCCGGTCGCCCGCGTGGCCCCGACTGTCGTCTCGATCTGGACCAACATCTGGTGCTGTCCTATCGCGCCTTTGTTGGAGATGTTCAGCTGTCCAGTTGGGATGGTTTGATGGGCGCCTACCCGTCGCGGCTGTTCGTGCTGCCGCTGGCACAGGTGATCGACGAATACACCAAGACCGAACTGCGCAGCCTCGCCTCCGTACCACTGAAACTGTCCCGCCCGGAAATCGAAGGTCTGGTACAGCACGCCGCTGAAATGCACTGGAGTTACGACGGCAGCTACTTCTTCCTGTCCAATAATTGCGCGGTGGAGAACCTCAAACTGCTGCGCAGCGGCACCAACAATCCCAAGCTGGTCGACCTGGACAGCATCTTGCCCAATGGCTTGCTTGAAGTGCTCAAAGGCCGCGGTCTGGCCGATACCAGCGTGCTGGACGACCCGAAGGAAGCGCTGCGTAGAGGCTACCGCTTCGACTCCTATCGCGACCGCTACCAAGCGATGTTCGACGTGTTGAGAAAGCATTTACCGATCAAGCAGACCACCGTTGAAGAATGGATGTCGCTGTCTGCCGAAGAGCGCAAACCCTGGCTGCCGCAAGCGGACTTACGCACCAGTGCGGCCATGTTGCTGCTTGAACAGGCCAGCCTGCGTCGGCAATTGTTGCTGGCTCAGGATGAGGTCAAACAACGCTACCTCAGCGCCCGCGAGCAGAAAGACGGCAGCGTCTCCAAAGCCACTGGCACCCTGCAGGAAATTCTCGCCAGCAGCGGCTTCCTCAGTCGTCCGGCAGAACTGCTCGACAGCGGCGGCTACGGCTTGCCGCAAACGGCGGAATGGAAACGCCTGGAAGACGAAAGCAGTCAGCGTCAGAAGCAACTACAACGACTGACCGGCGACCTGGACAAAGAAGTCCGCGCCCTGCTCGAACCCGAGCGCGCCAAGGAAATTGCCGCTAACGAGGCCAACCTCAAGCAGCTCAGTGAGCACCTGCGGGCATTGCACAAAGCCGGTGGCGGCCTGGAGCTGCCTTAAGCTTTGACCGGCTGCTTCTTCTTGCGTGGTTTCAGGTACTTCATCAAGCCCTGAAACCACATCACCAGACCGGCGTTGCCCTTGATCTGGATATCCTTGTCCTGAATGCCCTGCATGAAAGCCAGTTGCTTGTTTTTGGCTTGCAGCGTGGCGAAGCCGTAGGCGGCGTCCTTGAAGATGATCGCAAAACCGGGCTCGGCAATGACACCCGACGCACTGCTGACACGCTGCCCGCTTACCGCAAAATGCCGAGCGACCTTGCCGTCAGCCGTTTGCAGCACGAAGGTCAATTCCTTACCGGCGAGCTGCTGTTGAAACGCCGGATTATTGCGACTGGCCCGCGCCATCAACAGGCCCAGCATCCAGAGAAGAAAACGAAATTTCATGGGTACGGCTCGCAAGGAATATGGGCCGCGAGTGTAGCTGCTTGTTAGAGGCTATTCAGCAGCAAATTCGAAGAAGATGGGTAACTTTTCGTGACTGATTGGTCATATTGAAGTCGCGTTATAACTAGAGAGATTTTATGCCCGCCCGCAAGTTTGATCCGACTCGCAGGACTGGCCGGGCGGCGTTCCTACGAAATTTGCGTAGATTTTGTGGGAGCTGGGCTTGCCCGCGATAAAAGATGACGCGGTCTAAGGTCGAGTTAGTCCTATCGCGAGCAAGCTCGGCTCCCACCGGCCAGGATCGATAAGTCCTGCTACAACCTCAAGAATTGAGCTCACGCCCGGCAATACATTCCCGCTTCACGTGCTCCAGCCAATAGCTATATATACCGCCATGGCCTCCTGCTGAACCTCTAACCTGAGCCTCGTCGTTGCCAAATCAACGACCGGATTTGACGATCCGCAAGACTTGTACTCCAGCAGAGGCCACGCTATGGCAGCTGTGCGTGGGAGACCCTCGGGTCTGCCGGGCTTATGGGGTATCAGGTCACCGGTTCGTCAACCCGCGCACAGCCGCCACCCTTTCATCAGCCGTGGCGACATCACATCGGTCAGGAGTTTTCAGCACATGAACCACGACACCGAACACGCCCGCTACATCCCCCTCACCCACTCTGGGCAAGAAAACGCCGTGCTGCTGCTCGACAGCCACGCCTCGCTCAAAGACCTGCACGCCTTCGCCGAAACCCGCATCAACCTCGCCACCCGCTTCCTCGACACCCTCGCCCACATGAACCCAACCCACACCGACGAAGCCGACATCACCACCCTCGCCAGCACCGCGCATTTGCTTATGCTGGAAGCCTGTGATGTGAATCGGGTGATTGAAAAGCGGCTTTGGAAGCGGGGTGAGCTCAAGTCGAATGTTGATTTCGCATGACCAGCAGTGAATGCTAATTAGCGATTCAGCTTGGCCCGAAGACCCCAGCTCTGTTGTGGGGCGATGTTACGAAACTTCTGTTATCAAATCGTGCTGCATACCGTGTTGTGCCTAAATTACGTCATCGGTAAGTCGTGGCGCCTTCTCAACGAGTTCGCGTCATGCAGTGGAAGGATCTGATCATTAACGGCAGGAGGCTATCAATGGCGCATTTGCAGCCATTCGAGATGGTGTTCGATGTGGCCGGTGAACAAGTCACAGTGACATTCGAGTTTAGCTTTCACTGCTTCACGGACGACAAGGGCAATGGCCCGCTGCAGCGCTTCCGGCATGAAACGCGCTATTTCTGTGCAGATCGATACCATTGCAGTAAACAGCTGCGCGACTATATCGAGCGGCGCTTCTATCGAGGCATGGCCGTGCCTTATTACGTCGAGAACAGCCAGCGGTACTTCTGCCTGGACCTTCACGACTACGCAATTTTTTTCTCGATCAGCAAGCCACTAAACACTACAAACTTACTCAAACTGAGAGTGATCTCAGCGTACGACGTAGCGACGTGGGGCCGAACGACGCTACCCAGAGGCAAGCCACACAATGTGCGTTACATTTTGGAGATGCGTAATACAGGCAAGAATATTTAAAAGCAAAAAGCCCCGACGCTTTGGCATCGGGGCTTTTTGTGAAACTCTATATCGGCCTTATCTTTAGCGATTACTCGCACATCCTGCTCACTGGCTAGGAGAGGCTTTCACCTCCGATATCAACACCCCCTCTCGGGTTCCGGTCCGTGCTGACGGGGAAACAATACTAAAAATTGGGGTGCTCGTCCAGCACAAACGCCCGGTACAGCGGGCTTCCTTCGGCATAGTTTGAATCAGCGTGCCGTCAGTGCCGAGTAGCTGTTCATCAAGTTGCGATAGTTCGGGATACGCTGGGACAGCAGGTTACCCAAACCTTCGATAT
Organism: Pseudomonas sp. ICMP 561; assembly: GCF_002699985.1. Lineage (GTDB taxonomy): Bacteria > Pseudomonadota > Gammaproteobacteria > Pseudomonadales > Pseudomonadaceae > Aquipseudomonas > Aquipseudomonas quasicaspiana. The sequence continues at coordinate 16,396 of NZ_LKBT01000034.1, forward strand.
CGTTGCGCCAGTCGTTGTAGCTCACATGCTACCGAGCACCAGGTCATCGTCTGCGCGCACGCTTCCCCTTCAGTCGACGCGCCCTAATGGAAGTTGCCCCTTATCAACCTCAACCGCTCGAATATCAAACAGATCGGATTGTGCAACCTCGAAGGCCTGGGCCATACCTGCTTTGACGCTGGCCTCAAGCCCGCCCTCAAGCATGCCATTAATACCCGCAGCGCTTACACCTCGATATTCACGCAGGACCTCAAGTAACTCATTGAACCCCCGCTCTTCGCTCATCAACTGGCTGGCCTGCACAACAACCCCCATAACGGCGCGTTGCGCCATCGCTTGCGACAGGCCGTGCTTGATCGCGTCGTTGTACAACGCCTGAGCGAGCAATGCAGGATACGAAGGCCCTGTGCCGGTCAGTGCAGTGAGGTAACTCAGGTCCCGTTCACTGAAGACTTCATCCGCCGAGCCGCAGGTTTCAAACAACTGCTGAATGTATTTTTTGCTTTGCGCATCCACCTGATCGTTGGCCAGCCATGGGGTGTAAGACTTGCGAATTTCAAGCGCAGCATTGGGCATCGCCCGGATGACACAACGGGCTTGGGTGAACGAACCGATATCGGCAAGCGAGACGCCTGCAATCAGAGAAACCAGCAACTTGTCCTGCACGTCGATGCGCACGGCGCCTAGATCCTCAGGTCGCACGGAAAGAATCACGATGTCGCTTTGCAGTACCATTTCCTGATTGTCTGCTGTGACGCGCACTCCGCTCAATGCGCCTTTGGGGTCACTAAACACCCCGGAACGGCTGGAAAGCATCAGCGCCTCTGGCGACAGGAAGCCGGAATCCAAAAGTGCGGTTGCGATTGATCGCCCCAGCCACCCGGTGCCGCCGACGATACCAATAGTTGTCCGGGCCTTCATGATGTCCTCTGTCAGTTATGCATTGGAGTGAACGTAGCCCTTCACCGGCCCCACCATAACATCGCGCTAACTCCAGACTTGCAGTGGCAGCATGCAGCGCGCTGAATTGAATGACAGCGTTATAGGGTTTAACGTTCTTCCCAGCCCAAGCGACGACCACAGTCGCAGGAAATGTCTCTTTTACACGGCCTCAAATTGACCATGCCCGTTCCACTGCCCTCTTCACCACCGCCACGCGTTTCACTCACATCACGCCTGCGGGCACTCTGGCCTACGCCCCACACCATCGATGCCCGGGAAAAATGGCGTGCCTGCTGCGGCGCGGCCCTCGGCATTCTGCTGGTCGCCGTGGCTGCCGCATTCTGGCTTGAAGGCGCACCGGCAAGCCAATACAGCTTGCTCGCGGTGGCCTTGGTTGCACCGCTGGGCGCAAGCGCCGTACTGGTTTTCGCATTGCCATCCAGCCCGTTGGCCCAACCCTGGTCGGTGCTCGGCGGCAACACGCTTTCAACGCTGGTCGGCATTGCCTGCGTAAAGTGGGTGCCCGACGCGACCCTCGCCGCCGCGCTCGCGGTCAGCTTGGCACTCGCCGTGATGTTCGCCTTGCGCTGCCTGCACCCGCCTGGCGGCGCAGCGGCCTTGTTGATGGTGCTGATTGGCTGTGACCGATTCGAGTTCGCGCTAAGTCCGGTGCTTATCGACTCCGCACTTTTGGTGGTCGCAGGTCTGATCTACAACAACCTGACCAGACGACCATGGCCGCACGTGCAGAAACCCGCCACCACAAACACTACCAGCCGATTCAGTAACGCAGATATGGACGCCGCCCTCGCCCATTACAACCAAGTACTGGATGTCAGCCGCGACGACCTGCACGCCTTGCTTGAACAAGCCGAAGCCTCTGCTTACCAACGCAAGATGGGCGAACTGCGCTGCGCCGATGTGATGAGTACGCAGCCCATTTCGGCTCGACAGGAAATGCCGCTGCGGGCAGCCTGGGCCTTGATGCGCAAACACAAGATCAAAGCGTTGCCGGTGATCGACAGACAGAATCACCTGATGGGCATTGTGACCGTGGCCGACTTCATGCAACAGATTGATCTGGACGCCCACGAAGGCGTCGGCTGGCACCTGCGCGCACTGCTGCGACACTCCCGCAAAGATCAACCCGCCAATATCGTCGGACAAATCATGACCCGTAGCGTCCGCGTTGCCAGCTTTGATCGCTTGCTGATCGACCTCGTGCCCGTATTCTCCGAGAACGGCCACCGGCACATCCCGATCATTGATGCAGAAAGGCGTCTGGTGGGCATCATCACCCAGTCGGATTTGATCAAAGCGCTGTATGCGGCGGTGCGCGCGTAGTTCATAAGCGATGGGCTGGACTCATGGGATCGGCTTTAGCCAGGAAGAAGTCAGCCCCCCTCCCGTAGGAGCGGCTTTAGCCGCGAGCCACCGCAAGCAAAAAAGCCCGCTAAAAAGCGGGCTTTGTCTGTTGCTCACTACCACTCAATTCAACGAGCCGTCAGCGCCGAGTAGCTGTTCATCAAGTTACGATAGTTCGGGATGCGCTGGGAAAGCAGGTTACCCAAACCTTCGATATCGTTGCGCCAGTCACGTTGCAGCTCACAAGCCACCGAGAACCAGTTCATCATCTGTGCGCCCGCTTGAGTCATGCGGTTCCATGAGGCTTGCTGCACGGTTGTATTAAACGTGCCGGAAGAGTCAGTCACCACAAACACATCAAAACCTTCAGCCAGTGCCGACAGCGTCGGGAACGCTACGCAAACATCCGTCACCACACCGGCAATGATCAATTGCTTACGGCCAGTCGCCTTGATCGCTTTAACGAAGTCTTCGTTGTCCCAAGCATTGATCTGACCAGGGCGAGCGATGTATGGCGCGTCCGGGAACATCTCTTTCAACTCTGGGACCAACGGGCCATTCGGACCTTGCTCGAAGCTGGTGGTCAGGATGGTTGGCAGTTCGAAAAATTTGGCTACATCAGCCAAGGCCAGCACGTTGTTCTTGAACTCGTTCGGCGTGAAGTCCTGCACTAGCGAGATCAAACCAGTCTGGTGGTCGACCAGCAGAACTACGGCGTCGTCTTTGTTCAGGCGGTTGTAAGTGGCGTTAGTCATGGCGGAATCCTTTATCGAAGTAGGTAAGTAATTAGTGGCGTCGTTCAATGTGAGGCCAGATTAATGGTCTTCGAATAAAGGATAAACCGGCTGAAAAGCGTTTTACTGTCAACCCATACGAGACAATTGCTCGATGCCTAAGCGTTCAATGAAGCAGCGGCCTAGGAGGGATTGCTTACGCGGGCAAGAGCCCAGCGGATTGATAGCTTTCGATGAGAGCATCGAACAGCGAGATATCTGAACGGCTCCGCGCCAACAACTGCGCGCCCGAAACAGCAGCATAAATGGCGCGCGCGCGCCCTTCGACTTGCTCGGCACTGACCAGACCTGCAGCCGTCAACGCCTTGCTCAACCATGCGACGTTGACATCGCCATAGACCTGAACCTCGGTCTTCACCCCTTCCGGCAAATCGTCATATTCAGCGGCCATGAAACTGCACAGGCACAAGCGGTTATCGTTCGCGAGGGACTCACGAAAGATATCGGGATAGTGACGCAGCGAATCAGCCGCATCCGGCGCCTCGGCCAGAATGGCCTCCAGAGTCGCGGCAGTGTCTTCCCAGTAACGCCGGGCAACTGCGGCGCCCAGATCGGCCTTGCTCGGGAAGTGGTAATAGATACTCGCGCTCTTGATACCCACGACCTGCGCCAGATCACGGAAATTCAAGCCGCTGTAACCATGCGCCTGCGCAGCCTGTTTGGCAGCGGCCAGGATGGCTTCCCGATGGTTTGAGCTCACGTCACTGCCTCACGGTTTCGTTGGCTGGGCATCTTAAGCGACTAAAGGCCTTGACCGAGATAATATTAGCGCATAAATTCAACCTACCAACTGATAGGTAGACAGGAATTTCCCATGACTTCCAACGCGTCAACATTCGACCCAAGCACCCTGCCCATGATGAAAATCTATGACTGGCACACCGGCCCTTACCCGGCGCGCGTGCGTATCGCCATTGCAGAAAAGAACCTGCAATCACGGGTTCAGTTTGAATCCGTTGATCTCTGGAAAGGCGAACACAAAAAAACCGATTTCCTTGCAAAGAACTACTCCGGCACCCTGCCCGTGCTTGAGCTGAGCGACGGCACCCTCATCGCCGAATGCACCGCCATCACCGAGTACCTGGACAACCTGGACGGCAGCCCCAGCCTCACTGGCAATACGCCAAAGGAAAAAGGCGTGATCCACATGATGAGCAAGCGGGCCGAACTGGAACTACTCGACGCCGTCAGCGTTTACTTCCACCACGCCACACCGGGCCTCGGGCCAGACGTGGAGCTGTACCAGAACGCTGAATGGGGCTTTCGCCAACGGGACAAAGCCCTGCGCGGCATGCAGTACTTCGATTCAATATTGCAAAAACAACCTTTCGTAGCCGGTGAAAGCTTCTCGATGGCCGACATCACCGTCATCGGCGGGCTGATCTTTGCCGAACTGGTAGAGCTGGAAATCCCTGCGGAACATAAAGCGCTTAGGGCTTGGTACGCGAAGGTGCAGGAACGTCCGAGCGTGCAGAACCGGATTACGATGTCTGAGCCAGCAGCGGCAGCGGTTGTTTAAATCGAAGTGACGTTGGATGGCACATAAAAACGCCGCCTTGAAAGGCGGCGTTTTTGTGCGGGGCATCCGAAGGATATGCTGATGCTGCCATTATCGGCAGCCATTTGCACATCAACAGCCTAGAAACGCAACCTTAAGCAAATACACGCAACGCGCTCTATGATTAAGAATTCAAAACACACCATCACGAGCTCTGCTGTTGATTAATAACTTAATGCTAAAGCGAGCTCCGGTCACAGTAGAGTGATGATTTATTATTCATTAGGAAGCAGCCTTAGCGTAGGAAAAAAGCATTGAGTCAACGAGATGCCAGATGTTTTTAAAGAATGCGAAGCGAGAATTTACAAAGTCTTCGGTTCTGTGAATTGTGATTTCTATGGATGCAAGTCGATGAAGGAAACCTAGGTGCGTAGCTAGCCTTGTGATGGCAGATCGCCTGTGCTATGGTGTGGCCGCCCTCCCCTAGTTAAAATCAGGGTTGTTAAAATGCGACCCAAGTCAACAACGTTACATGCGATCGCATCGACGGTTACGCCAAAGTGGTTGCGATTTACTCATCGGTAATCGGTAAAGTAAACTAGGGGCAGGGTCTTGACAATTCCTCGACTTAAAGCTTGTACTAACGTAGACGATTTAGCGAGCATCCTCAACACGAGCTACAAGAAAATTGCTTACTTCTACTACGAGGTCGACTATAGCAAAAAGCGTTATTATGAAAACTTTGAAATACCGAAGAAAAATGGTAACAAAAGAACTATCAGTGCACCGCTAGCACAACTCAAAAACCTTCAAAAAAAAATTGCCGTCTTGCTCGGCGAGCTATACATACCCAATCCTAACGCACACGGATTTATTGCTGAAAAATCAATAATAACTAATGCAAAAATTCACACTAGGAAAAAATATGTATTTAATGTTGACCTAAACGATTTTTTCAACACCATCACTTTTCCTCGTGTGTTCGGACTGCTAACTTCTCAGCCCTATCTTATTAATGAAAAAGTCGCATCAGTCATAGCCCATTTATGCACGCTCGACGGCTGTTTACCTCAAGGAGCACCTACCTCTCCCGTTATATCAAATATGATCTGTCAGAAATTAGATCGTCAGCTAAGTCGTCTGGCCTTCACTCATAGGGCAGTCTACTCACGATACGCGGATGATTTATCTTTTTCATTCTACGCTCCTGAACTTCATGTATCTGGAGAGATTGTCGTATTTGAGCAAGGGGCTGGCAACTACTACGCCAAGGCTGGAGAGCAACTTAATCGAATAGTAAATATAAACAGATTCTCCATAAACCCTGGCAAAACTCGCCTTCAAGATAGATTTGAGCGGCAAACCGTTACTGGCTTAGTTGTTAACAAAAAAATAAACGTGCCGAGGCAGTTTGTTAGAAAGACTTGCGCAATGATACACTCCATTGAAAGTTTCGGATTAAAAACAGCACAAGAACGATTCTTAATTGAAAATCCAAATTCCAAGAGCAGCATTGATAATGTTATCTTTGGACGAATCCTCTACATGAAGAGTGTAGTTGGGTACAGTTCTGTTGTGTACAAAAGGGTAGCACTTCGCTTCAACCAATTAGATCTAGAGCGCAAGGTTCCTCTTTCAAGTTCTAAAGACGGTAAATTCAGCGCTAAGTACCTGAACTGGGTAAATAGGCGCTGCTGGGTTATTGACAACCATGAAACGATAGAGCAGGGTTCAGGATTTATGATGGCGGGAAATCTGCTAATAACTTGTGCCCACGTTGTCGGCAACGCAAAAGAAATTGAGGTTTATCGTACATGCGATACTGAAAAATACAAGGCCACCGTCTGCTATGTCTCTCCTGACAAAGCAGTAGACGTTGCAATTGCATTAATTCAAAATCCGCCAACCCGATTTGAAGAGTTTCACCACAAGGAAGAGACCCCAAACATAGAAGTCGGAGACTTACTGACGGTTCTCGGGTTTCCTAAATATAAAGATGATGCAAAAAATGTCTGGATCAATAAGGCGTCTATTGTAAATCAAATAAAATCTTCATCTAGCTTGATCGGTTATCTGGACAAAGAGCTTTACGGGGGCAACAGCGGCGGCCCAGTCCTGAACGAAGATGGATCCTTGGTCGGAATTGTTATTAAAGGTAATAAGGATGCTGAGGGTATCGATGATATCTACGTCGACCATAGTGCGTTCCTGCACCTCTCCTATGTACTAGCCTGTGTGAAATCTTTAAAGGAAAAATACGCCGCAGACGATATATAAATATCAAGCATCATTTCAAACCTTATGCCACCGGTCGCTGGCGCTTGAGGTATTTTTCGAACCAAATTGCGCCGGATGTCGCTCCGCTGGCTTTGGGTTGTGCTGGTAGTGCGGCTTTGTTCGTCCATCATGTCCTTGAGGTCGGCTACATCGGCGATACTGGATTGAAGCGTGATGCCGTTGTTGCACCTGAGCTCTTCGATCAAACGGCTTTGGCCTTTTACGTTTTTCTTGAGGGCGGTCACCTCGCTTGCGTTTTTGGCGGGAGTCTTCCGGAAGTTGGTGCAAGCTTATCCAGGCTTACTCGATCTAGCGGACGAGTCGATGTCGGCTGCTCAGTGCGGCTAGCGACGTTAATACATTGGCACTTGCATCGACTACGGTATATACCTGAGCACACCGATCAAACACGCTGCAAATAAAAGCCAGCAGAAACGAGTGGAGATATCTGAGCCAACAGCGGCGGTTGTTTAAATCAAAATGACATTTAAAGACAGATAAAAACGCCGCCCTTAAAAGGCGACGTTTTCGTGGGGAGCATCCTAAGGATACGTATCAGCGAATGCTGCTGAATAAGTCAGATCACTGGACCTAGAAACGCTTCATACACTGCACTTCTTCTCAAGCACTGAGTCAACCAGGGTGTGTGCCATTTCAGCAAGATGCACAGCAGCTAGAGCTAGCTTTCTGCGCGATCCATTCAGGTTTTCGGCAGTTTCATAGCTGGTGGCGATCACGCTTTGCAGTAACTCGCAGGCGGTGGTTAGCGCTTCCTCCGCAGATAAATCCGGGCTTACCGTAAATAGGCTTTGCGGCACATCTACGATTGGTTTCTGCCCATCAGGCGAGTTGGCACCCCAGTGATCTTGCGCTAACTGAGCAGCAGCTTCGTCGCTGATCCGGTCAGTATGCAAAGCATGCGGAGCCGGTGGATCCGGAGTAATTTTGACCATGATTAATAAATCCCTAACGTTTAGTGAAACCGCCAGGAGCCGCTGCTAAACGGAAGGTGGCGGCCATGAGCAGGTTAGCAGACCGGTACGTTAGGAAACCGGCGCATCCGAAGATGCCCTGAACACGGCCACCATAAAGTCCCGGAGAAAAAACCCGGTTTATAGAGGCGCAATGCACCTAACGTATTGTGGGCTGCTAAACCCGTTCGCTGTTTTCAGCGACTCGCGAAGGGTAGCTTCGTGAGAATACGGGATCAACCCAGGCAAGGCTCAGGTGCGGATAAAACGAAAAATCGAGACGCATCCTACAGATTTTTCTGAAGATTTCGACTCCACCTGTCGAAGTCGACAATTTCAGAATCTGAGAATCGACCTCATAGAAACGCTAACCATGTGGTGGCGCACGATGAATTCAGTAACGAAAGAATGTATTTATTTTTGCAGAACCATCAAGGCATAGTTGTTTTCCACTACGAGCAACGCTAATCTCGCTAGCAGATTGCCATCACAATTTACAGGAAGAGAGTTTCAATCCTAGAAAATAGCTATGGTTCTTATCATGCACTTGGAGTGACTCGCTTACGCAGGCAGATCGCATGATATAGCTTCAGTGTGACATGTATATTAGCTGCGCCACTAATTACTTAAAAAGGAAGAGCGCCATGGAAGAGCCCAAAGTTTTTATCTCATATAGCTGGACAGACCAACGCCACAAGGAAATTGTTAAGCGCTGGGCAGACAGACTGATAGCGGATGGAGTTGATGTCACTCTAGACATATACGACTTGAAGGAAGGCGATGACAAATTCCACTTCATGGAAAGCATGGTTACTGATACTACTGTCACCCATGTTTTAGTTGTTTGTGATCGTACATATGCTGAGAAAGCTAATTCTCGGAAAGCTGGAGTAGGAACAGAGTCTCAAATTATATCTGGCGAAATATATGCAAAAGTAAAGCAGTCCAAATTTATACCAATAGTTTGCGAATTCGATGATAACGATGAACCAACTTTACCGGTATTCATGAAATCAAGAATATGGATTAATTTTTCTAGCCCTGAAGCAGAAAATGAAAATTGGGAGCAGTTATTAAGATTGCTATATGGTAAACCCCAACATACCAAGCCTATCAAGGGTAAAGCCCCTGTCTACATTACAACCGACGCGCCAGCCCCTACAAGCGAAGCTTCAGCAAAATTCAACTCATTAAAACAGGCAATATTACAAGACAAGAAAAATATCGCTTACTACCGTCGCGATTTCATCGACTCCTGCATTGGCTACGCTGACAAACTGAGAGTAAGGGTTAGGCCCGATGTTGAATCTTGGGGAGAGAAAATTTTAGAGGACTGTACCAAATTAAAAGCAATTAGGAACCATCTATGTGACTGGATTCTACTTGAAAGCGAGACAACGGGAGGTGGAGAGTTTTCCGAAGCAGTTTTGGAGGCACTTGAAAAACTGCTGGAGCTAAAGTCTCGCCCTTCCGAGGTGAACTCATGGAATGACACATGGTTTGAAGCTCATGCCGTGTTCGTATACGAAGTATTTTTATACATAATAGCCGCCCTCTTAAAAACCGGATCTTATAAAGTTTTACATGAGGTATATTCATCTCATTACCTGCTACCTACAACAGATCAATATGGAAATAAAAAATTCAACTCTTTCGATTGCTTCTACGGATATTCTGGCGAACTACAATCAGTTTTAGCACCTCCAGGTAAAAAACTTCATTCGCCAGCAGCAGAGCTCATAAAACGTCAAGCCGAAAGACCAGATTTGCCATTTACCGAGATTATGCAGGCGGAGCTTCTAACTTTACTTATGACGTTTATAATGCCTAATACACGTTGGTATCCTCAGACATTGCTCTACGCTACGTACGGCGCTAGCTACCCATTTTTTGTTAAAGCGACACAGCATAAAAACTTCACAAAACTATCTGCTATAACCGCAATTAAAACGGCTGACGATTTGAGAGCAAAGGTAAAGGAAGGCCATGCAAGGTTAGGGGTAAGCCAATGGCATGACTTTTTCGAAAGGAATTTCTGGTCTTCCATGAACTTGGACAATCTTGACACCCTGTAAATCAAATAGAAAGAGAATAGCTCGAAGTCTTATAACGAATATCGGCGACGTGGTTCATTACCGATATTCTGTTTACCCGGCTTTTTAATTAGTCAAAAGCCGGGACAGCCTTCAATCAACAGACTAAATTATTTAACCTTACTACTCAAACTACTCACCAAACTCTCCAACCTCCCCACGCTACTGCGCAAGTTAGTAATGTCCTGCTGGAGGCTGCTGATCTCGCTGGAGCTTGAGGTGCTGTTCGAACCCGAGTTGCGCTGGAGGTCGGCTAGCTGGCTTTGGAGTTTGCTGATGGTGCGGCTTTGCTCGTCCATCTTGCTCTTGAGGTCGGCTACATCGGCGGTGCTGGGTTGGGTGGTGGTGCCGTTGTTGCGTTTTAGCTCTTCGATCAAACGGCTTTGGGCTTTTACGGTTTCCTTGAGGGCGTTCAGCTCGCTGGCGTTCTGGCGGGAGTCTTCCTGCAGTTGCTGCACGCTGATCAAGGCTGACTCAAGGTCGCGCGAAGAATCGACGTCCGCGGACTCAGTGCGGCTGGCAACGGTGCTGCTTTGGGGGGCCGCGGCATTGGCGCTTGCATCGCCGGCGGCATGAGCCGGTGAGACAGCGAGGACACCGATCAACAATGCTGCGAACGAAAGGGAGGAATTCAAGAAAGCGGACTTACTAGTCATCACTAGGTTTTCCAAAAGAGGTGCAAATTTGGCACAGCGCTAAGACCGGTATTTGGGGCTCAAGTTCTCGGCGCTGACGCTCTGGGACAAACCTGGTAACGCATTAACGGGCCTGTTCGGGCAGATACTATGCCATCCGGCAGACGTTCACACGTCGTCACTTCCTGATACTCGGACTTCCTTGACGCAGCCCGCAGCGGCTGGTCGTTGTTCGAATGAATAGTGGAGTGATGTATGCGCAGATTGACCCTTCTCGGCACGCCGGTGCTGATATTCACCCTGGCAGCGTCCACGGCCCAAGCCTATGAGGCCGGGGATATTATTGTTCGGGCCGGTGCAGTGACGGTCGACCCGCGAGAAAGCAGTTCCAGCGTGCGTGTGGACCGTGGAGGTCTGGCGGGTACGGATCTGGGCGGTAAAGCGGGCATGAACAGCGATACCCAGTTGGGTCTGAACTTCGCTTATATGATCACCAATCATTTGGGTATCGAACTGCTGGCGGCGACGCCGTTTGAACATGACGTGACGATCAAAGGCACTTCCGGTGGCATTGCGGACGGCAAGCTTGGCTCACTCAAGCATCTGCCGCCGACGCTGAGCCTGATTTACTACCCGCTGGACAATAAGTCAGCCTTTCAACCCTATGTGGGCGCCGGGATCAACTACACCTGGATCTACGACGAGAGTGTAGGCAGCAGCGCGAGTGCTGCCGGGTTCGATAACTTTCACGCCAGCAACTCATGGGGTTGGGCAGCGCAAGTCGGCGCGGACTACATGCTCACTGATCGCCTGATGATCAATGCGCAGATGCGTTACATCGATATCGAAACCGACGCTTATGTCAGCAACACCAACCTTGGGGTCCGGGCGAAGGTGAATGTCGACGTGGATCCGTTCGTTTACATGGTGGGGCTTGGCTACAAGTTCTGAGACGGCAGACAGCGCGTGGCATGAATGACAACACAACAAAAAACGGGCACCCAATGCATGTTGGTGTGCCCGTTTTTTCACTGCTCGCCTCCCGCGAAGGCGTACAGCCGATGACTAGGGGTTGACGCTGTCTTTCAGGAATTTACCCGGCTTGAAGGCGACCGTGTTGCTGGCCTTGATCTTCACCGGCTCGCCGGTTTGTGGATTTTTGCCAGTGCGGGCACCGCGATGGCGTTGCAGGAAGGTGCCGAAGCCGACCAGGGTGACGCTGTCTTTGCGATGCAGTGCACCGGTAATTTCTTCCAGTACGGCATTGAGAACGCGATTGGCTTGCTCTTTGGTCAAGTCCGCCTTTTCAGCAATGGCGGCCGCTAGTTCTGGTTTACGCATATGAAGCCTCTTATACGGATTTTTGTTTTTATGTCCCGCGCCGCTCATGCAGAACGGTAGTCAGGTGACGCAACGGCTCTACGTTGCGGCAGACGGGAATGAGGATGGCATGCTGTTCTGGCGGACGCCAGTGGACGAATGGCCTATATAGGGCCAAAAATGTGGCTTATCCGACAGAACGGCCAGTATTTATGCCAACAGTGCGGGAAGCGCCTTATTCAGAGCGAGTTTTTCCATCACGGCGGCTCCGGTCAGCGCGTAGCCCAAGAGGTTGCCAGCAGAGTCGTGGCACAGAGCCTTGATGTCAGCGCCCTCGCCCTCAACGCTCCAGATAGCTTCTATGCCACGGGGCGGCGGCGACACAACGAGGGGGCATACCGGGGTTTTTACGGTAATCGGCATAGGGCCGTATTTAACAGCGGTCGTTGTGCCCGTAAGGGTTTGGGCCAAGGCGCGGGCGCAGCTCATCAGCGGCATGACGTACAGCAAATTCAAACCGTCGACTTCGGCACAGTCGCCTAGCGCATAGATATTGGCATGGGAGGTTTTCAGCTCCCGGTCCACGATGATGCCGCGACCAATCTGCAGGCCTGCCGCCGCAGCGAGATCGACTCGTGGGCGCAAGCCGATGGCGGACACCACCACATCGCACTGAATGACTTGCCCATCGGACAGGTGCGCTTCAAGTCCATCAGCACTGCGTTGCAAGCGTGTCATCAGCGGCCCGAGGTGAAAACGCGCGCCGAGGCTTTCGAGACCTGCACGCACCGCAGCTGCGGCGGCAGGAGGCAGCAAGGTCGGCATCACTTGCTCGCAAGGCGCCACCAGGTCAACTTCGTAGCCACCCAGAATCAGGTCATTGGCGAACTCGCAGCCGATAAGACCGGCGCCGAGAATCAGTACCCGACGTTTACCCGCTGCTGCCGCGCGAAAACGGGCGTAATCCTCAAGGTCATTGATCGGGAATACGGCGTCGCTGGCATCACCCTCAACGGGTACCCGAATGGTTTCGGCACCCCAGGCGAGGATCAGGTCGCGGTAGTAAACCGCCTCCTCGCCAATCCACAGGCGTTTGTGCCCTGGATCGATGCCGCTGATACGGGAGTGCGTTCGCACTTCGGCCTTGAGTTGGTCGGCCATCGCGCCGGGTTCAGCCATGCTCAGGCCATCGGCTTCCTTGTTCTTGCCAAAGCCGGTGGAGAGCATCGGTTTGGAGTAGGAGCGTCCGTCATCAGCGGTGATCAGCAGCAGCGGCGTTTCGCCATCGAGCTTGCGAAATTCCCGAGCGAGGTTGTAGCCCGCCAGGCCAGTGCCAACAATCACAACAGGTGCGTTCATACGTACTTCCAGACCAGAGATTAAAAAACCGGATCAGCCGATTTCGATCATTTCGAAATCCATTTTGCCTACGCCGCAGTCCGGGCATAGCCAGTCTTCGGGAACATCCTGCCATAGAGTGCCCGGCGCAATGCCGTCATCCGGCCAGCCGTCGGCTTCGTTGTAGATCAGGCCACAGACAATGCATTGCCACTTTTTCATCGTTATCTCTCATGTTTTCAGGCTAATTGGGGCGTACGTGGTCGTGAGGTGCCACGCTTGCGCCAAACTCAGGGCGTTTTGTACTGATCACGACGCTGACATGCAACCCCGGTGATCACTACAGGGCGTTACCGGTCGTCGGCCGGAGGGGGCAATCATGCTAAGCTCGCGGCCTCGATCAGCCTGAAAAATGCTTGCCGTGACTGAGCAAAATCCCCCTTCCCTCGCCGTGAACTGGCTTGAGCGCGAGTCGCTTGAGGCCACCGCCGAACCGTTGGTTCAAGCATGGCTGTTTCATCGGGACTCATTGACCCGCCGTCTGACCGCATTGTCTTCCGACCATTTCAGTGTCACGCCGCTCGTCGAAGGCTGGCAAGCGCTGCGCGACGATGAGTGTGTTGCGCTGGATCTGCCTGAACAAAGCGTTGGCTGGGTGCGCGAGGTCTATTTGCGCGGGCATGGCGAGAAGTGGGTATTCGCCCGCAGCGTTGCCGCACGCAGCGCGCTACAGGAAAGCGGCCTGCACATGGATGAACTGGGCACGCGCTCGCTGGGCGAGTTGTTGTTCTGTGATCCGGAATTTGATCGCGGCTCGCTGCAGGTCTGTCGTTATCCAGCGGCATGGCTGCCCGTAGCAGATGCCGCCGAAGGCTTATGGGGACGACGCTCGTGCTTTAGCCGCGGCCCTCTGAAAATACTGGTAGCCGAAGTCTTCCTGCCGACGCTCTGGCAGACGATTCGCACCGTGGAGCATTGCTGATGTACCTGACGCTACTCAAATCCCTTAATCGCCTGAATCCGCGCATCTGGGACTTCATCCAGCTGATGCGTGTTGATAAGCCGATTGGTATTTATCTATTACTGTGGCCGACGCTTTGGGCACTGTGGATTGCCGGCAAGGGTTCGCCGTCGCTGCTTAATATCGCGATTTTTGTGGTGGGTGTGTTCCTGATGCGTGCGGCGGGCTGCGTGATCAATGACTTCGCCGACCGCAAGGTCGATGGTCACGTCAAACGCACCGAACAGCGCCCGCTGGTCAGTGGCAAGGTCAGTTCAAAAGAAGCGTTGGTCCTGTTTGCAGTATTGGTGCTGGTGAGTTTCCTGCTGGTGCTGCTGACTAATCCGACAACCATCTGGCTGTCATTCGGCGGGCTGGCATTGGCAGCCTGTTATCCATTCATGAAGCGTTACACCTATTACCCGCAAGTGGTGCTGGGCGCGGCGTTTTCCTGGGGGATGCCGATGGCGTTCACCGCCGAAACCGGCAGTCTGCCCGCCGCCGCGTGGCTGCTGTACATCGCCAATCTGCTGTGGACGGTGGCTTACGACACTTATTACGCGATGGTCGACCGGGAAGACGATCTGAAGATCGGGGTGAAATCCACTGCCGTGCTGTTTGGCGATGCTGACCGGATCATCATTCTGACGCTGCAAGGGTTGGCGCTGGGCTGCCTGCTGCTGGCCGGTGCGCGCTTTGAAATGGGGATGTTTTTCTACGTGGGTCTGCTGGTGGCAGCGGGATGTTTCGCCTGGGAATTCTGGTCAACCCGCAATCGCGACCGCGACGCCTGTTTCAAGGCGTTCTTGCATAACCATTGGGCTGGGCTGGCGATCTTTGTCGGGATTGTTGCGGATTACGCGTTGAATTAACGCGAGGCCTGTAGGAGCTGCCGGAGGCTGCGAAGCAATGTTCCAATCACACCGCAATTCGCAGCCTTCGGCAGCTCCTACAGAAAGTTCATCAGGTCAAGGTTTGACGATGTGCCAGGCGCCGCCTTTGCCATCGCCAGTGACGTCTCCGGCTTTCTTGTCATCCTTGTAGAGGTAAAGCGGCTTGCCGTCGTAGGCCCATTGCAAGGTGCCGTCGCTGCGCTTGACCTGAGTCCACTTGCCGGTCGCTTTGGTATTGGCTTTAGCTGTCAGGGGCGGCCAGTTGATTGCGCATGTGTCGTTACACGCGGACTTGCCAACTGAGTCCTTATCGAAGGTATAGAGCGTTTTACCGCTGTGGTCGGTGAGGTAGCCGTTGTCCCCTGTCATGCCAGGTTCGGCAGCCATAACCAGACTGGAAGACGCGATTGCCGCAGCCGCTATCAAGCCCATGAATGTCGATGAAATCTTGAGCATCGGTAGATCCTTTTCTTATGTGGAAACCGTTGTCGGACAAGACTGCACATTAGTCCTTAAATAACATGGCATGCTAGCCCCTACCGTGACTGTCACACGACTGCAATAATTCCGTTATCTAATGCGCCCCAAGACAGTTAAATGACAAGAGGTTCAAGCATGGTTGGCAGGAGCATTCTGATCGTTGACGACGAAGCGCCTATTCGCGAAATGATCGCCGTTGCATTGGAAATGGCCGGCTATGACTGCATGGAAGCAGAGAACTCTCAGCAAGCCCATGCAATCATCGTAGACCGCAAGCCGGACTTGATCCTGCTCGACTGGATGCTGCCTGGCACATCCGGCATCGAACTGGCCCGACGTCTGAAGCGTGATGAGCTGACCGGGGATATCCCGATCATCATGCTGACCGCCAAGGGCGAAGAGGACAACAAGATCCAGGGGCTTGAAGTCGGCGCTGACGATTACATCACCAAGCCGTTTTCGCCTCGCGAACTGGTCGCACGCCTCAAGGCTGTGCTGCGCCGTGCAGGGCCTACCGATGGCGAAGCGCCTATCGAAGTGGGCGGTCTGCTGCTCGACCCGATCAGCCACCGCGTGACCATCGATGGCAAACCTGCCGAGATGGGCCCGACTGAATACCGTTTGCTGCAGTTCTTCATGACCCACCAGGAGCGCGCCTACACTCGCGGTCAATTGCTGGATCAAGTCTGGGGAGGCAATGTTTATGTCGAAGAACGTACCGTTGACGTGCACATTCGTCGCCTGCGCAAAGCGCTCGGTGATGCGTATGAAAATCTGGTACAAACCGTGCGCGGCACGGGCTATCGCTTCTCAACGAAAAGCTGATGATTCACTCGTAGAGAATCAGCTTAGACAGATCGCCGCAAACGAATGGCGCAACCGTCCGGTATGCGCTCGACATGGATGTACGTTTAATTGAATCAAAATTGGCATGGCACCCTGATCCGCCACATGCTGTTGCTGGTGACGGCCTGCCTCGTGGTCGGGCTGATCAGCGGCGAATATGGCTGGAGTCTGGCCATCGGTCTGGGGCTGTATCTGGCCTGGACCCTCAAACAACTGTTACGCCTGCACGAATGGCTCAGCAACCACCAGACCGACGAACCGCCGCCTGATGGTTACGGTTTGTGGGGCGAAGTCTTCGACAGCATCTATCACCTGCAACGTCGTGATCAGCGTGTACGCGGTCGGCTGCAAGCGGTGATCGACCGAGTGCAGGAATCCACCGCCGCCCTTAAGGACGCGGTGATCATGCTCGACAGCGAGGGCAACCTGGAGTGGTGGAACCGCGCCGCTGAAACCCTGATGGGCCTCAAAACCCCACAAGACAGCGGCCAGCCAGTGACCAATCTGGTGCGTCACCCGCGCTTCAAGGAGTACTTCGAGCAGGACAGTTTTGCCGAACCGCTGGAAATCCCCTCGCCGACCAATGACCGGTTGCGCATTCAGTTGCTCATCACCCGCTACGGCAACAACGAGCACCTGATGCTGGTGCGCGACGTCACGCGTATTCATCAGCTGGAACAGATGCGCAAGGATTTCGTCGCCAACGTTTCCCACGAACTGCGCACGCCGCTGACGGTTATTTTCGGTTATCTGGAAACCTTGCTGGATAACGTCGAGGAAGTGAACCCGCGCTGGGTGCGCGCCTTGCAACAAATGCATCAGCAAGGCGGGCGCATGCAGACGCTGCTCAACGACCTGTTGCTGTTGGCCAAACTCGAAGCGACAGACTATCCGTCGGATAATCACCCGATCGTCGTCAGCACGTTACTCAAGACCATCACCAGTGATGCGCAGGCGTTGTCTGGCAACAAGAATCAGCAGATCGACCTGAACATCGAAACCGATACGCTACTAAAGGGCAGCGATACCGAACTGCGCAGCGCGTTTTCCAACCTGATTTTCAACGCCGTGAAGTACACCCCCGCCGAAGGTAAAATCCAGATTCGCTGGTGGGCCGATGAGCGTGGCGCGCATCTGAGCGTGCAGGATTCGGGGATCGGTATCGAAACCAAGCATTTGCCTCGCCTGACAGAACGCTTCTACCGCGTGGACTCCAGCCGCGCCTCCAATACCGGCGGAACGGGACTGGGCCTGGCCATCGTCAAACATGTGCTGTTGCGCCATCGGGGAACACTGGAAATCAACAGCGTGCCAGGCAAAGGCAGCGTGTTTACCTGCCATTTTCCACCGATCCAGCTGGCCCAAGCCTAGCCTGCGACACCTCCGCCACTAGGCAAGCAGGCATTGAGCCGCTACATTGCGGCTCTTGTGCACCCAATAGCGGTGCAGCAATAACCTCTCTCGCTAAAACGGAACCCGTAAAACTCCATCATGGACCCTTCCCCTGGTTTTAACTTCGCTTCACTGTTCGCCGATTTCGGCATGATTCTCTTCGCAATGGTTCTGGTCCTGCTCAACGGTTTTTTCGTTGCGGCAGAGTTCGCCATGGTCAAGCTGCGCTCAACCAAGGTTGAAGCCATTGCAGAAAAAAACGGCTGGCGCGGACACATCCTGCGCACTGTTCACAGTCAACTTGACGCTTATCTCTCCGCTTGCCAGCTGGGTATTACCCTGGCTTCGCTGGGATTGGGCTGGGTCGGTGAGCCCGCGTTCGCGCACTTGCTGGAGCCGCTGCTGGCAGCCATGGGCGTGGACTCGCCGGAAGTGATCAAGGGCGTGTCGTTCTTTACCGCCTTCTTCATCATCTCCTACCTGCACATCGTGATCGGCGAGCTGGCCCCCAAGTCCTGGGCGATCCGTAAACCGGAACTGTTGTCGCTGTGGACGGCGGTGCCGCTGTACCTGTTCTACTGGGCGATGTACCCGGCCATTTACCTGCTGAACGCCAGCGCCAACGCGATTCTGCGCATAGCAGGCCAAGGCGAGCCTGGCCCGCACCATGAGCACAGCTACAGCCGCGAAGAACTGAAACTGATTCTGCACTCCAGCCGTGGCCAGGATCCGAGCGATCAGGGTATGCGAGTACTCGCGTCCGCCGTGGAGATGGGCGAACTGGAAGTGGTCGACTGGGCCAACTCCCGGGAAGACCTGGTGACGCTTGATTTCAACGCGCCGCTCAAAGAAATCCTCGCTCTGTTCCGCCGTCACAAGTTCAGCCGCTATCCGGTATACGACGCCGATCGTGGCGAGTTTGTCGGCCTGCTGCACATCAAAGACCTGCTGCTGGAATTGGCGGCCCTGGACCACATCCCGGAATCCTTCAATCTGGCCGAGCTAACGCGCCCGCTTGAGCGGGTGTCCAAGCACATGCCGCTGTCGCGCCTGCTTGAGCAATTCCGTCAGGGCGGTGCGCACTTTGCGCTGGTGGAAGAAGCCGACGGCAAGATCATCGGCTACCTGACCATGGAAGACGTGCTTGAAGTGCTGGTCGGCGACATTCAGGACGAACACCGCAAGGTCGAACGCGGCATCCTCGCTTATCAGCCGGGCAAACTGCTGGTGCGCGGCGATACTCCACTGTTCAAGGTCGAACGCCTGCTGGGTATCGATCTGGACCACGTAGAAGCGGAAACCCTGGCAGGCCTGATCTACGAAACCCTCAAACGGGTGCCGGAAGTCGAGGAAGTCATGGAGTTCGAAGGCCTGCGGATCATCATCAAAAAGATGAAAGGTCCGAAAATCGTGTTGGCCAAGGTGGTCAAGATTGATTGATAAGCCGATTCGGTTACGCCGCTAAAAGTGCAAGTATTTTTTCACTTTATGATCTGGAGTGAAGGAATACTTACATGGCAATGAAAATAGCACCGTTGCTCCCTGCAACGGAAAAACAGTTAGCTGATCTTGGCGAGCGCCTGAAGCTCGCCCGCTTACGACGTAAAATTACTGCCAAACAGGCTGCAGAACGTGCCGGAATGTCTCAGATGACGCTCCGAGCGCTTGAGCGCGGATCTTCCGGCAGTACAATCGGCGCCTATTTAGCAGTGATGCAGGTCCTTGGACTAGAAAAAGACCTAAACAAACTCGCTGCCGAGGACCTACTCGGGCGACACCTGCAAGATGCAAATCTACTTGTAGCGAAGAAAAAAAGGCCTCGCCACAAAAAGAGCGAGCCAGCGTCTTCATCAGCAAAAAACTTACCTCCCGAAGATCGAACCGCTGAAAGGCCTACGGAATATCCAGCTGTAGATCAAAGCGAAGGCGGCTCAATCAGTAGTGATTCACTAGCAGCGTTGATACCGACTCGGATAAGGGCTGATACACAATGACCGCAGTGATCGGGGTATACGCCGACTGGGGCTTACCGGAGCGGAAGAGGTGCTGTCTAAAGCCGAGCTTTTAAAAGGCGCGCTGCGCCTGGATCTTCGACTGATATGTAGGTAATTATCTCGGTAAGATCGTAAATAGCGTGACTCAGTCAAACAAATGGCAGCATTACTTACCCAATCTCCGCTTGCGCTCAGCGGCTTCAATGATCACGTCCATTCTCGCCATCACTTCATCATGGGGTACGCCGGTTCCCGGACTATCCAGCGACCGCTGTACCTTTTCACGGAACCAGACATCATAGCTGTCGGCTTGCTCTTGGGTTTCGAACTCTGAAACGACTGGCGAAAGTAGGGCGCTCACGAGTAACTCCGGTTGGGACCGTTCAGAGCTTAGACCTGTCGCTGGAAGCTGTCTCGACCGTCCGAAAAATCGGAAAAAGCCTACGCTGACTCGTTCAGAGAAACTGTAGGCCTGAAAATCTTGTTGCCCGAGATAGTCAAAATTGGTTGATGAACCGAGACTCCCGTAGGACCGGCTTCAGCCGGGAGAGCATTATCCGCGACGTAGATATGCGGTGAATGTGAAGGCCCCCTCCCGGCTAAAGCCGGTCCTACGGGGCGCGCAGTACTCTCAATTCCCCCCCACCGCGAAATTAGGCAGGCTTTGCACCGGCTGTGCAAACTCGTAGGGGATGGACTCCAGCGCCAGGCCTACGTTGCGCTGGACGACGAAGTGCAGGTGCGGGCCGCTGCTGTTGCCGGTATTACCGGAGCGTGCCAGGGCGCTGCCTACGATGACGTGCTGTCCTTCTTTGACGCTGACCGAGCCACGCATCAGGTGCAGGTAAACGCCCATGGTGCCGTCGTCATGCAGGATTCGCACAAAGTTGCCGGAAGGGTTTGAGCCTTTGCCGGTCTGGTCGTTTTCGATTTTGACGACCACGCCACCTCGTGCCGCAATGATTGGCGTGCCTTCGGGCATGGCGATGTCCATGGCGTAGCGGCCTTTGGGACCAAAGTGGCTGTATTTGCCGTTAGGCCCCTGACTCAAGCGAAAAGGCCCGCCCACCCATGGCAAGGGATATCGATACGCCAGACTCGTGCGCTGAGGATCACCCACGATTGAGCGCAGGCTGGTTTTGTAGCTCATCGGCTTGCCGACGACTTTGGGACTCAGGACCGTGACCCGCTCATTGCCACGCGCAGGTATCATGCGACGAATGGTCTGATCGGCAACGCCTAGAACGTTCTTCCCGCCGCTGATTTTCAGCTCGACCTCAACCGGCGCATACAGATCGTTGCGGACATAGAGGCTATCCACGCCTTTGTCTCGCTTAGTGCTCAGATGCACCTGACGCTCGATGTGCTCGACCATCCGATCCTTGAACACCACCACGGCGGCACCCGGCGTGGGGCGGTCGGTAAACGAGACCACGCCGTTGGCATCGGTGAATTTATAGATCGTCATCGCCCCGGCTGTTTGCGCAGCCAGCAACAGAGCACACAGGATCAGTAAGCGCTCAATCATGGGATGGGTCTGGGTTGTAAAGAAGATGAGGCAAGCCTAACAGCGATTCCTGCAAATGAGGACTCAGCTGTATCAATCGGCAATAGAGTGGACGTCAAGGAAATCGCGCCAGATGCGCGTGAGCGTCATCCCTAACCCTGGAATGGCGTAGGACCGGCTTTAGCCGGGAGAGGGCCAGCACCTTCACTGCATCAATCGACAGGAACAATGCCCTCCCGGCTAAAGCCGGTCCTACGAATGTCGCAATCAAGCACCCGGTGAGAAGTGCTTCTGTGCAGTGCCGCGGGCGATCAGGCGGGAAATGTAATCCAGTTTCTGGGCATCCTGATCGGTGAAGCGGAAGGTTACTTGCAGCCACTCGCTGTCGGGCTTCTGCTCGAAGGCCACGATGGCGTGCAGATAACCGTTAAGCCGCGCCACTTCGTTGCTCTCGCCTTGTTCCAGATCGAGCACAGCCTGCTCAAGGATCTGTGGCAGGCTTTCGCTACGGCGGACCACCAGCAACGCTTCCTTGAGGGTCAGCGCCTTGATCACACTGCTGTGATTGCCGCTGGGCAGGCGCAATTGGCCCTGACCACGGCCTGCCGGTTCTTTTGCTGCTATTTGCTGCGGTACCGGTGGGGCCTTGGCAAGACCGCCGCCAAAGCCAGGCGCAGAAGTCACTGCCGGGCTGGCCGCAGGACGAACGACCTCAGCCTTGCCGCCGGTCAGCGCGCTGAGCGAGTCATTGAGCGGTGAGTTCATGCGCGACGGCGCGGTGGACATCACAGCTTCGAGCTTGCCGACTTTAGCCAGGGCTTTCTTGACCTTGGTCAGCAGTTGTTCGTTGGTGAAGGGTTTGCCGACAAAATCGGTCACCCCGGCCTGAATCGCCTGAACCACGTTCTCTTTGTCACCACGGCTGGTGACCATGATGAAGGGAACGGTTTTCAGGTAATTGTCCTGTTCGCGGCACCAGGTCAGCAGCTCAAGGCCAGACATCTCCGGCATTTCCCAGTCGCACAGGATCAGGTCGAACTCTTCGCGGTTCAGGGTGACCTGAGCCTTGCGACCGTTGACGGCGTCCTCGGTGTGAATACCGGGAAAATAATTGCGCAGACCTTTCTTAACCAAATCGCGAATGAAAGTCGCGTCATCCACAATCAAAACACTGATCTTACTCATCGACGCTCCTGCGGGTGTGTCGCCACTGCTGGCGAACCGCGTTGATGCTGAACACACCCTATATTTCGGCAAGCATAGCGCTGGCTGATGGCCAAAGGCCAACCTGTTTGACGGCGCCAGGACATTTAATTCGCGGGCGGCTGGAAGTTCTTAAACCCGAGAACAAAAACGCCCAGCTGCGAGCTGGGCGTTTTTTCGCAGGCAATCTTACTTATCGTCAGATTTGTCCGGAACATTAGCGCTTTCGCTAGAGATCCCGTGCACCTCTTCTTTCATGCGCTTGAGGCCCATGTGCCGCACGTCGGTTCCGCGCACCAGGTAGATGACCAGCTCGGAAATATTCCGCGCGTGGTCGCCGATACGTTCCAGCGAACGCAGGACCCAGATCACATTGAGTACGCGGGAGATCGAACGCGGATCCTCCATCATGTAGGTCGCCAGCTCGCGCAGGGCCGTCTTGTATTCGCGGTCGATGATTTTGTCGTACTGCGCCACGGACAACGCCAGCTCGGCGTCGAAGCGGGCAAACGAATCCAGAGCATCGCGAACCATGTTGCGCACCTGATCGCCGATATGACGCACTTCGACGTAACCACGCGGCGATTCGCCTTCTTCGCACAACTGAATGGCACGACGAGCGATCTTGGTCGATTCATCACCGATGCGCTCCAGGTCGATCACCGACTTGGAAATGCTGATGATCAAACGCAGGTCGGAAGCCGCCGGCTGACGACGCGCCAGGATGCGCAGGCATTCTTCATCGATGTTGCGCTCCATTTGGTTGATGCGGTCGTCGACTTCACGAACGCGCTGGGCCAGACCGGAGTCCGCTTCGATCAAGGCAGTCACGGCATCGTTGACCTGCTTCTCGACCAAACCGCCCATCTCGAGCAGATGGCTGCGTACTTCTTCAAGCTCAGCGTTGAACTGTTGGGAGATGTGATGCGTGAGGCTGTCTTTATGAATCATGCTTGGTGTCCTTGGAACGTCCGGTTAAGTGCGAAAACGCAGCGGTGCTTCAGGGTTTGAGCAGGACCTAGCCGTAACGACCGGTGATGTAATCTTCAGTCTGTTTTTTAGCCGGGTTGGTGAACATCGTGTCCGTGTCACCGAACTCGACCAGTTTGCCCATGTACATAAACGCGGTGTAATCCGAAACCCGTGCAGCCTGCTGCATGTTGTGAGTAACGATCACAATGGTGTATTTGGATTTCAGTTCGTAGATCAGCTCTTCAACTTTCAACGTCGAAATTGGATCGAGCGCTGAACAGGGTTCGTCGAGCAGCAGGACTTCCGGCTCCACGGCGATGGTCCGGGCGATCACCAGACGTTGCTGCTGACCGCCGGAAAGCCCCAGCGCTGACTCATGCAGACGGTCTTTGACCTCGTCCCACAACGCTGCGGCCTTGAGTGCCCACTCGACAGCTTCATCGAGTACGCGCTTTTTGTTGATGCCCTGGATCCGCAAGCCATACACGACGTTTTCGTAGATGGTCTTGGGGAACGGGTTGGGCTTCTGAAACACCATGCCGACACGACGGCGCAATTCGGCGACGTCTTCACCTTTGGTGTAGATATCGTGACCGTACAGATTGATTGCGCCTTTTACGCTGCAACCATCGACCAGGTCGTTCATGCGGTTGAACGTACGCAACAATGTCGACTTGCCGCAGCCGGACGGACCAATAAAGGCCGTCACACGCTGCTTCGGAATATTCAGGCTGACATCGAACAGCGCCTGCTTGTCACCATAAAAAAGGTTCAGACCCGGCACTTCGATGGCCACGGTTTCGTCGGCCAGATGCAGGCCGGACTTGTTGCGCCCCAGGGCCGACATATTGATGCCTCGTGCCGGGTTTTCATGCTGCATGGAATTGCTCCCTACGCTAACCAAATTCATTTGAACGTCGTCAGGAGCGAACTTGTTCGCGAGGCGTCGAACCTGACGCACCGCCTCGCGAACAAGTTCGCTCCTACCAGCTCCTGGTTTGCCGCACGACAGCACGGCCACAGACCATCAACTGTCCAGCGCTTTGTATTTCTCGCGCAGGTGGTTACGAATAGCCACCGCCGACAGGTTGAGCAAGGCAATCACTAACACCAGCAACAGCGCCGTGGCGTAAACCAATGGTCGCGCCGCCTCGACGTTAGGGCTCTGGAAGCCCACGTCGTAAATATGGAACCCCAGGTGCATGATCTTCTGATCCAGATGCAGGTAAGGGTAGTTGCCATCCACCGGCAGCGACGGAGCCAGTTTGACCACGCCCACCAACATCAGCGGCGCAACCTCACCCGCTGCACGTGCCACCGCCAGAATCAGGCCGGTCATCATGGCCGGACTGGCCATGGGCAGAACAATCTTCCACAGCGTCTCAGCCTTGGTCGCACCCAACGCCAGCGAACCTTCGCGAATGGTGCGCGGGATACGCGCTAGACCCTCTTCAGTCGCGACGATCACCACCGGCACGGCCAGCAATGCCAGCGTCAGCGACGCCCAGAGCAGGCCAGGCGTACCAAACGTCGGCGCAGGCAAGGCTTCGGGGAAGAACAGCTGATCCAGAGATCCGCCCAGTACATACACGAAGAAGCCCAAACCGAATACGCCGTAAACAATGGCCGGAACGCCCGCGAGGTTGTTCACCGCGATACGGATCAAGCGAGTCACCGGGCCTTGTCTGGCGTACTCACGCAAGTAAACCGCTGCCAGTACACCAAACGGCGTGACGATCACCGCCATGATCAGGGTCATCATCACCGTGCCGAAAATCGCCGGGAAAATTCCGCCTTCGGTGTTGGCTTCCCGCGGGTCTTCGCTGAGGAATTCCCACAGCTTCTTGAAATAGAAACCGACTTTGGTGATCGTACCCATGCCGTTGGGCTGGTAAGCGTGGACGACTTTGCCCAGGCTGATTTCGACTTCTTTGCCGTTGGCGTCGCGCGCCGTAAGGCTGTCGCGATCAAACGCCTCATGCAGCGAGGTCAGACGCTCTTCGATAACGGTGTAGCGACTGTCCAGTTCGGCACGCTCGCTGGCCATGTCGGCTTGAGCCTGCGCATCAAGCTTGCCATCCAGCTCCAGTTTGCGGGCCTGCAGACGCAATCGTTCGATACCGTGGTTGATCGCCCCGACGTCTTTCTTTTCAAGCTGATAGAGCTCGCGAGCCAGACCTTCGACACGCTTGATGCGCTCTTGCAGCGTCGGCCAGGCCGCTTCGCCTTCAGCGACGACCTTGCCGCCTTCTTTGACGTTGACCAGATAACCGTAAAAATTGCCCCATTCGCGCCGCTCAATCGTCATCAACTCGGGCGGCAGACTTTGGTTGGATATCCACTCGCCCACGACCCAAGTGAAATCGCTGGGGTTGACGTCACGGTTGCCGACCTTGACCAGCTCACGGGTCATGAACTCCGGGCCATCCTCCGGTACCGGCAAACCTGCGCCTTTAAGACGGGCGCGAGGGACTTGCTCTTGCTCGACGACTTCGCCGATCAGAACGTGTTTCTCCTGATTGGGCACATTGTATTGCGCGTACATCAGATCGGCCGGCCAGAAATGCCCCAAGCCGCGCACGGCAATCACCGACAACAAGCCCAGCGTCATGATGACCGCAATGGATACCGCGCCCGCACTCATCCAGACGCCAGGGGCGCCGGTTTTAATCCAACTCTTGAGGGAGTTCTGTTTCACGAACTTCTACCTTCCTTAGAGAGACGAGTATTGCTTGCGCAGGCGCTGACGGATCAGCTCTGCGAGGGTGTTCATCACAAAGGTGAACATCAGCAGCACCAAGGCTGCGAGGAACAACACTCGATAATGACTGCCACCCACTTCCGACTCAGGCATCTCCACGGCCACGTTGGCCGCCAGCGTGCGCATCCCCTCAAACAGGTTCATGTCCATGATCGGCGTATTACCCGTAGCCATGAGCACGATCATCGTCTCGCCCACCGCACGACCCATGCCAATCATCAGTGCCGAGAAAATCCCCGGGCTTGCGGTCAGGATGACCACGCGGGTCAGGGTCTGCCACGGCGTCGCGCCGAGTGCCAGCGAACCCAGCGTCAGACCGCGAGGCACACTGAACACCGCATCCTCGGCAATCGAGTAAATATTCGGAATAACGGCGAAGCCCATGGCAATGCCGACCACCAAGGCGTTGCGCTGGTCGTAGGTGATGCCCAGATCGTGGGAGATCCACATGCGCATGTCACCGCCGAAGAACCAGTTCTCCAGGTGCGGGCTCATGCTCAGTGAAAACCAGCCTACCAGCAGAACCACGGGCAACAGGATCGCGCTTTCCCAACCATCGGGAACCCGCAGGCGAATCGAGTCAGGCAAACGGCTCCAGGTAAAACCGGCGAGCAGAATGCCAATGGGCGTCAGCAGCATCAGGCTGAACACACCTGGGAGATGACCTTCCAGATAGGGCGCCAGAAACAGCCCTGCGAAGAAGCCGAGGATCACCGTCGGCATGGCTTCCATCAGCTCGATTACCGGTTTGACCTTGCGGCGCATCCCGGGAGCCATGAAGTAAGCGGTATAGATCGCGGCGGCAACCGCCAGAGGCGCAGCCAGCAGCATGGCGTAGAACGCAGCCTTGAGCGTGCCATACGTCAGCGGTGCCAGGCTCAGCTTGGGCTCGAAATCGCTATTGGAGGCGGTGGACTGCCAGACGTATTGAGGCGAATCGTAATTCTCGTACCAGACCTTGCCCCACAATGCGCTCCAGGACACTTCCGGATGCGGATTCTTCAAGCCCATCGGCCGCAACGCACCGCCCTGCTCTACCAGAATCTGATCCGCACGCGGTGACAGGGCAAAAATACCCGAACCGTCAGCGACTTTTTCGACCAACAACGTGCGGTGCGCAGTGCTATGGAAAACGCCGAGCTGACCCGAAGCGTCCAGTGCGATAAAGCCCTTGCGCCGTTGCTCGGCGGTGATCTGGGTAATCGGCGCCGTGCCCATCTTGAAGTCGCGAATGTGCATGAAGCGCTGTTCGCCATCGACGTCACGGGCCATGAACCACTGGGCCATGCCGCCTTTTGAGTTACCGATGATCAACGAAATGCCGCCCACCAGCTGGGTGCTGGCCGTGATCTCGGCATTGCCGTCTTCAAGCAGTTTGTAACGGCCGTTGAGCGTGCGATCACGCAGACTGAACACGTCGGCCTGCGCACGACCGTTGATCACATACAGCCATTGCTGACGTGGATCGATATAGATGGCTTTCACAGCCTCGGACATCTGCGGCAACTCGATACGACTTTGCTCGCTGGTGACCTCGCCGGTCATCATGTTTTCTTCTTTGGCCAGCGACAGAACATGCAATTGCTTGCCGGTGGTGCCTGCGATCAGGAGCTTCTCGCCATTGGCATTGATGCTCACATGCTCAACCGCCTGCCCCCCTTCATCCAGCACCAGCGGTGCTTCGCCATAGGGCCAGGTGATGGTCGGCGTAATGGTTTTATGGTTGTTCGGGTAGGTGATCAGGTAGCTGTGCCTGAACGCCAGGACTTGACCATTGGACAAGCCCAACGCAATTAGCGGCGTACCCGGCTGATCCTGACCAAGCGAAGCCACGCTCACGCCAGCAGGCAAAGGCAGGCTGACACGCTTGATTTCTGCACCGTCCGCGATGCCGAAAAACACGGCTTCGCCCTTGTCGGAAATACGCATTCCGACCTGGTTCTGCTCTTCGACAGTCAGCATTAGCGACTTGCCGGCGTCGTTCAGCCAGGCAGGTTTCAGAGCGTCTTCCTTACTCAGGCTTGCGCCCTGAAACAGCGGTGCAACCACATAAGCCAGATAAAAGAAGATCAAGGTGATAGCTGCGAGCACGGCGAGGCCGCCAATGGCGACATACCAACGGGTCAGGCGGTCCTTGAAAGCGCGTATGCGGCGCCTGCGTTGCAGCTCAGGCGTATTGAAATCAATGCGCTTGGCAGGTGAATTCTGATTCATTGATGAATTGGCCAGATCATTCATGCGCACACCCTAGTCGCCCTGTATGACAAAAACATTACAGCGGGGTGACGCAAAAAAGCCCGCCACCTACGATCATGGCAGCGAACTGTTCAGTTAACGGTGGGCCTGATTAGAACAGATCCCACCGCAACCCGGATTATTTTGCGGCTGCTTCCTGCAGGCCCAGATCGGTCAGAGCCTTGCTTACCACTCTTGGCGGCAGCGGAATGTAGCCGTCTTTCATGACCACTTCCTGCCCCTGCTTCGACAGGACCAGCTTGATGAACTCTGCCTCCAGTGGGGCCAGCGGTTTGTTCGGAGCCTTGTTTACGTAGACATAAAGGAAGCGCGACAGCGGATAAGTGCCGTTCAAAGCGTTGGCTTCGTTGTCTTCAACGAACTCGCCACCTTCTTTTTTGGCTAGAGGGACGGTACGCACGCTGGACGTTTTATAACCAATGCCCGAGTAACCGATGCCATTGAGCGAGCTGCTGATGGAGCTGACGACCGACGCCGAACCCGGCTGTTCGTTTACGTTAGCCTTGAAGTCGCCTTTGCACAGCGCTTCTTCCTTGAAGTAGCCATAGGTGCCGGACACCGAATTACGACCAAAAAGCTGAATCGGTTTGTTTGCCAAATCACCGGTTATACCCACATCACCCCAGGTCTTGGCGTCTGCCTTGGCACCGCACAGGCGGGTGACCGAGAAGATGGCGTCGACTTGCGCCATGGTCAGGCCCTTGATCGGGTTGTCCTTGTGTACAAACACTGCCAGCGCATCGACCGCAACAGGGATTGCCGTTGGCTTGTAACCGTATTTCTGTTCGAACGCCGACAACTCGCCGTCTTTCATCTTGCGGCTCATCGGGCCCAAGTTGGCGGTGCCTTCGGTCAGTGCCGGTGGCGCAGTAGAGGAACCCGCTGCCTGAATCTGAATGTTCACGCTCGGGTATTCTTTCTTGTACGCCTCAGCCCACAGTGTCATGAGGTTGGCCAGGGTATCGGAGCCTACGCTGGACAAGTTGCCCGAAACACCCGACGTCTTTACGTACGGTTTGATCGCCGGATCAACAGCAGCAACCGCATTGGCAGTAGCGACGCCAGCGGCAACGAAAGTGAATGCGGTGATCAAACGTTTAAAAGTCATACCTTGCTCCGAGCGAGGTGAAGAAACAGGTCCGTTGGCCCGAGTATTGGCCTGACGCGTGACGACTCTATGACTTAATTGTGACAATTAAATGAAAGGCCGCCACCCTGTTCAGGAATGGCGGCCTTGAGTACCACGCGGCATGAAACGGAAGTCTTCAGACTCGAACTATCAGCGCTTTTTAGCGATCAGGTAGCAACCAATTAGCATGCCCAGCACACATAGAATCGCCACATACCAGGCCGGTGCCATAGGGCTGGATTTGAGCATGAGCGTCACGACCATCGGCGTCAGACCTCCAAAAATCGCGTAAGCCAGGTTGTACGAGAACGACAACCCCGAGAAACGCACCACGGCCGGGAATGCCTTGACCATCACGTACGGCACTGCGCCGATGACACCAACGAACAGGCCGGTCACTGCATACATCGGGAACAGCCAGTCAGGATTGGCCGCCAGCGTGTGGTACATGGTCCATGAGCAGATCAACAGGCCCAGGCTGCCAAACAGGAACACACGGCCAGCACCAATGCGGTCGGCCAGTGCGCCCGAAGCGATGCAGCCCAGACTCAGGAAAACGATCGCCAGGCTATTGGCCTTAAGCGCCACAGCAGCCGGGAAGCCGAAGGTCGCGCCTTGCAGGATGGTCGGGGTCATCAGAATGACCACGATGATCCCCGCCGAGAGCAACCAGGTAAGCAGCATCGAGATAGCAACTGCACCGCGATGATCACGCAGTACCGACTTGAGCGGTACTTCTTCAGCCAGCGCTTTGCGCAACTGCAGCTCGGCGAACACTGGGGTTTCGTGCAACCAACGGCGCAGATACACCGACAACAGACCGAACACACCACCTACCAGGAACGGGATACGCCATGCGTAGTCGGACACTTCAATCGGGGTGTAGATGCTGTTGATGAGGGTCGCCATCAGGGAGCCCAGCAGAATGCCGGCCGTCAGACCACAGGTCAGCGTGCCGCAGGCATAGCCAATATGACGCGCAGGAACGTGCTCGGAAACGAACACCCAGGCGCCAGGCACTTCACCGCCAATGGCCGCGCCCTGAATGACGCGCATCAGCAGAAGCAGAATCGGCGCCCACATGCCGATCTGGGCATATGTCGGTAGCAAACCCATGATCAGCGTCGGCACCGCCATCATGAAAATGCTCAGGGTGAACATTTTCTTGCGCCCCAGCAGGTCGCCGAAGTGCGCCATGATGATGCCGCCCAGAGGACGCGCCAGATAACCTGCGGCGAAAATCCCGAAGGTCTGCATCATGCGCAGCCATTCCGGCATATCCGCCGGGAAAAATAGTTTGCCGACCACAGCAGCGAAGAACACGAAAATGATGAAGTCGTAGAACTCCAGCGCGCCGCCCAACGCGGACAGCGACAAGGTCTTGTAGTCGTTGCGGGTCAGCGGGCGCGAAGGCTGCGCGGTACTCGAAGGCACAGTTGACATGAACAATACTTCTCTAAGGAGGCTTCTCTTGAATAGGGTTAGCGACAGTAAAGCAGGTTACGGCGGGGTGGCCTGCAACTGCGATTGTCCGGAGCAACTGTGCGGATAGGCACCAAAATTGCGTGACACAGGCAGTCATGCCGCCTTGTCGGGTCCGGCAAGATAGCAAATTGTTTCAAAAAGCACACAGCCTGATGCGTATATCGTCGAAATCAGTACTCGATGGTCGTTTCATGACGCATCGCCCGATATACTCGCAGACCGTCGGATTACTGTCGGTTGTGTGTCGGAATGTAGCGCACAAGCCTCAGTCAGTCGGGGGTGCTGTGCGAAATCAGCTGCCATTCAGCCGCTTTCGCAGAGTTTCCCCTTCAGGTGTTCCACCTGCGCTGAACGCTTTATGTTCACGCAAATGGTTTTGAATAGCGCCTGCCAACCGCGGCAACAATACTAAGAGTCATGGGTCAGAGGCACCCTAGGCATGATCGAGTTCGAACAAGAAGATCCAATCCCGCAAGGCGATCTCGCTTTGCAAATCACCGCACTACCCCGCGAAACCAACGGCTTCGGCGATATTTTCGGCGGCTGGCTGGTATCCCAGATGGATCTGGCAGGCACCGCAATGGCCAGCAAGATCGCGGGCGGGCGGGTTGCCACAGTGGCCATTGATCGCATGGCGTTTCTGGTTCCGGTGGCAGTGGGCGCGCAGCTGTCCTTCTATACCCAGGCACTGGAAATCGGCCGCAGCTCCATCCAGATGATGGTTGAAGTCTGGAGCGATGACCCGCTGTCCAGCGAATGGCGCAAAGTGACCGAAGCGGTGTTTGTGTTTGTGGCTATAGATGGCAGCGGGCGCACCCGGTCGGTTCCAGCGCGGCGATAAGGCTGTGTAATTTGTAATTGCAGGAGCTGCCGAAGGCTGCGAAAGGCCTATTCCTGAAACACCGCGATTCGCAGCGTTCGGCAGCTCCTACAGTGAATCACACTCCAAAGAAGGTAAGGCTGGCTGGAGAAAGGTAAACTCATCGACCTGGACATGGTCCATTTTGTCTTAGTCTTTGTTTGAGAGTTCTTTATATGCCAACGCCCCAGGTCGAATCCGTCACCATCGATGAGCTTAACTGCTGGAGAATCAGCCACGGTGAAGCTGAACTCGTTGTCGCCCAGCAAGGTGCGCATATCGTCAGTTACAAGCTGGCCGGGCAGCAGCCGCTGATCTGGTCCAATGATCAAGCCGCCTTCAAGAAAGGCACCCCGATTCGCGGCGGCATGCCTGTTTGCTGGCCATGGTTCGGTAATCTTCAGCGTAACCCGGAAAGCGTTCAGGCCATGCGCGTGAGCGACGAGCCCGCCAAGGCTCATGGCGAAGTACGCGCCATTGACTGGGAATTGATGGGGATGGCCGAAGATGACGACGCGTTGATCGTCGACTTCATCCAACCCAAGACGGAAGGCAAGCTGCCAGGCTGGCCGCATAACGTGGGTCTGAAACTGAGCATTCGTCTGGACGAAGCACTGAACGTCAGCCTCGTGAGCTACAACTCCGGCACTGAAACCGTAAGCTTCAGCCAAGCGCTGCACACCTATTTCGCCGTCAGCGATGTACGCGAGATCAGCATCAAAGGCCTCGACGGCGTGCGTTACATCGAAACCCTGGAAAACTGGGAAGAGCGCAAGCAGTCCGGCGATGTGAAATTCGCAGGCGAGACCGACCGCATTTACCTCAACACCCCGGACATGCTGAGCGTTGTCGATCCGACATGGCAGCGCAAAATCCATATCTGCACCAACGGCTCCAAGTCAGCCATCGTGTGGAATCCGTGGATCGAGAAAACCAAAACCTTCAACGATATGGCCGCTGATGGCTGGCAGGGCATGGTATGCGTCGAAACAGCCAACGTGCTGGACGATATCGTGACGCTGGAGCCGGAGCAGATGCATGTGCTGGATGTGAGTATCTGGGCTGAGTCTTTGTCGGAAGCCTGATTTCTGTAGGAGCGCGCTTGCCCGCGATGAACGATAACTCGGTCTGTCTGACAAACCGCGTCATCGCTCATCGCGGGCAAGCGCGCTCCTGCCGGCCTGCGTAAGCCCTACAAATCCGCCTCAACCACCACTCGCGCTTTCTCTGCATCCATTGCATAAGCCGCATCAGCCAGATCGTTGCTGACCTTTTCAACCTTCAGTTTGCCAACCACCCACAGCGGCGTGTAGATGTCTTCGATCTTCAGGCCTTTGGGGTAACGCACCAACACGAGCTGGTTGGGCGGCGGTGGCGGCACGTGGATACAGGCGCCCGGATACGGAACAAGGAAAAACAGCGTGCTGTGGCCCTTGGCATCCGTTTCAAGCGGTACTGGATAACCTCCAAGACGCACTTCCTTGCCATTCATGGCCGGTACGGTCTTGGCTGAGTACATGACGGCAGGCAAACCCTTGCTTTGCTTCAAACCACCTTTGCTATCAAACGTCCCCTGGGCTTCCGGGGAGTTGTGATCGATTTCAGGCATGGCTTCCAGGGCTTTCTGATCCGACTTGGGCATCAGGTCCAGCCAGTCGGTTTCAGGGATTTCAGCGCGGGCCAGGCCGCAGATCAGAAGCAGGGGGATAACTAAGAGACGACGCATCGACAGGCTCGGCAAGTAGGGGAAGTTGAATAACTGCCCGGCATTCTAGCCCTCTGCGTGCCGGAACGCAGAGGGCCATTGAACATCAGCTTTTCTTTTTGATCAGGCCGAAGATCACCAACAGTACAATTGCGCCAACCAATGCACCCAGGAAGCCTGCGCCTTCGCCTGCCTGATAGATGCCCAGCGCCTGACCGCCATACGTGGCCGCCAGCGAACCGCCGATGCCCAACAGAATGGTCATGATCCAACCCATGCTGTCGTCGCCTGGCTTGAGGAAACGCGCCAGCAGGCCAACGATCAAGCCGATGAAGATGGTTCCGATAATACCCATGCCGTTTTCCCTCTCAAATAAGTGATATGCCAAAGCTTGGTCAGCCATTGGCATCACGCTATCAGAGAGGTGCGGGGTTGGAATGGTTCAATCAGCAACCTTGTTGGAGCGAGGCTTGCCCGCGAATCGATCAACGCGGCGTGACAGATGTACCGTGTCATCGTTCTTCGCGGGCAAGCCTCGCTCCAACGGCTGATCAGTTTTTAATCAGCGCCTCAACCAGCTTCACCTGGCGATCCAGCGTTGCGCGGTCTGCGCTGCGCACGGTGGCGTGGCCCACTTTACGGCCCGCCTTAAACGCTTTGCCGTAATGATGCAGATGGCAATCATCAATAGCGGTCACTTTATCCACAGCTGGCACTTCACCGATGAAGTTGAGCATTGCGCTCTCCCCCACCTTGGCCGTTGAGCCCAGCGGCAAGCCCGCTACCGCCCGCAGGTGGTTTTCGAACTGGCTGCATTCCGCACCTTCGGTGGTCCAGTGCCCTGAGTTGTGCACGCGAGGCGCGATTTCGTTGGCTTTCAGGCCGCCATCGACTTCGAAGAACTCGAAAGCCAGCACGCCAACGTAATCGAGCTGCTTGAGCACACGACCGGCGTAATCTTCAGCCAACGCCTGCAGCGGGTGATCGGTGCTGGCAATGGAGATACGCAGAATGCCGTTGTCGTGGGTGTTGTGCACCAGCGGGTAGAAACGGGTTTCCCCGTCACGAGCACGCACGGCGATCAGCGAGACTTCACCGGTGAACGGTACAAAACCTTCCAGCAAACAGGCAACGCTGCCCAGTTCCGCGAAAGTACCTTCGACGTCAGCTGAGGTGCGCAGAACTTTCTGACCCTTGCCGTCATAACCCAGGGTGCGCGTCTTGAGCACTGCAGGCAGGCCGATAGCGGCGACAGCAGCATCCAGATCGGCCTGGGACTGAATGTCGGCGAACTCAGGCGTCGGAATGCCCAGGTCCTTGAACATGCTTTTTTCGAACCAGCGATCACGGGCAATGCGCAAGGCTTCGGCGCTCGGATAAACCGGCACGAACTGCGACAGGAACGCCACGGTTTCAGCAGGTACGCTTTCGAACTCGAAGGTCACCAGATCCACTTCGTCAGCCAACTGACGAAGATGATCCTGATCGCCGTAATCGGCACGCAGATGTTCGCCCAATGCGGCTGCGCACGCGTCTGGCGCGGGGTCCAGAAAGGCGAAGTTCATCCCCAGCGGGGTTCCTGCCAGGGCCAACATGCGGCCCAACTGGCCGCCACCGATTACACCAATCTTCATTGCAAAACCTCAGGCGTCGCGCGGGTCTGGATTGTCCAGAACGCTGTCTGTCTGCTCAGTGCGGAATTTCTTCAACACTGTGTGGAATTGTGGATGCTTGGCGCCCAGGATGCTGGCAGAGAGCAGCGCTGCGTTGATCGCACCGGCCTTGCCGATGGCCAGGGTCGCAACCGGAATACCAGCAGGCATCTGCACGATGGACAGCAACGAGTCGACGCCCGACAGCATGGAGGACTGGACTGGAACGCCCAGTACCGGGAGGTGGGTCTTGGCCGCACACATGCCCGGCAAGTGAGCAGCGCCACCAGCACCGGCGATGATCACTTCAATACCGCGTGC
This sequence comes from Pseudomonas sp. ICMP 561, assembly GCF_002699985.1. GTDB lineage: Bacteria > Pseudomonadota > Gammaproteobacteria > Pseudomonadales > Pseudomonadaceae > Aquipseudomonas > Aquipseudomonas quasicaspiana. The sequence goes on from NZ_LKBT01000034.1 coordinate 52,084, forward strand.
TTCAGCCTGTTCGGCATACTGGAACAGCAAGTCCGGAGTGCGGTGCGCAGACACCACTTTCACTTCGTACGGAATGCCGAGCTTTTCCAGCATATCGGCGGTGTGGCTAAGGGTGGACCAATCGGACTTGGAGCCCATGATCACGCCAACCAGTGCGCTCATCGTCGTGCCTCTCATCGGGCGCCCGCAGGCGCATCAAAAAACAAACAAGCCACGCGGGAGGACCGGCGTGGCTTGCTGTACGAATAATGACCGGTCGAGCCGGCCAAAGGCCGCGCAGTATACCCCAAAGAAGAGCGTTTGAAGCACCCCTCGTGACCATCTGTCCTGTGAGCCGTTTATGACCTGCAAACCCCGTATTTACTGACCTGCGGGTCAAGCTCCATCAGGGGTCGCGGCGCTCTCAAGCTTGCGCCATAACAAGCGCACGTTGGCCTTGCGTACCAAGGCGCAGCGATACAGGCGGATCTCCAGTGGAATATGCCATTGCGGGCCACCGCACTCGACCAGTTCGCCGCGGGCCAATTCGGCACGCACGCTGAGCCTCGGTACCCAGGCGATGCCCAGACCTTCCAGTGCCATGCTCTTGAGACTGTCGGCCATAGCTGTCTCGTAGATCGTGGTAAAGCGCAGGTTTCGCTGGCGCAGTAACAGATTCACCGAACGGCCAAGAAAAGCTCCGGCGCTGTAAGCCAGAAGCGGCACGCTGCCACCGTCCTCCAGAGCAAACAGCGGCTCACCATTTTCATCGGCGGCGCATACCGGCAGCATTTCGGTGTGGGCAAGATGCAGCGACGGGAAAATTTCCGGGTCCATCTGCAGGGCGGCATCCGGATCGTAGAACGCCAGCATCAGGTCACAGCCGCCCTCACGCAAGGCATGCACAGCGTCGCCAACGTTGGTGGCGACCAGCCGGGTCGCGATGTTCAGGCCTTCGTTGCGCAGTTGCGCGATCCAGCGCGGGAAGAAACCCAGCGCCAGGGAGTGCGCCGCAGCAACCTGCATGACTTCGCCCTGCCCGCCTTCCAGATGGTGCAAGTGACGCAACACTTCACCCAGTTGCTCGACCACGGTACGCGCCGTGACCAGAAACAGCTGGCCAGCCGCCGTCAGCTCGATGGGCGTACGCGAACGATTGACCAGCGTCAGCCCCAGCGCCGCTTCAAGGCTGCGAATACGCCGGCTGAAGGCGGGTTGCGTCACAAAACGCTTCTCTGCCGCCTGGGAAAAACTGCGCGTAGAGGCCAGCGCACTGAAGTCTTCCAGCCATTTGCTTTCCAGATTCATGTTGTCCTCTTACCTGCACCCTATCCATCTGAATTGGGATGGGTCCTGTGGGAGCGAATTCATTCGCGAAAGCCGGTGTGTCAGACAAACAGACGTGTCAGGGACATCTATTCGCGAATGAATTCGCTCCCACAAAGACCCCGCTAACCGCCGGAAATGTATATACACGCCAGTAACACCTATCGCGTCACATCTGCATTATGCCGTTTCGGCATGGCCCAGTATGTAACAGCATTGGTCAAAAATATGCCAGAGGACCAGTATCAGCTGCGTTCCGGCCTTGTCCGTGCCTCTCTTGAGATTATCTCTATCATGTCCTCGCCTGCATCATCGCGCACCGAAAAAGACCTGCTTGGTGTTCTCGAAGTCCCTGCTGACGCGTATTACGGTATTCAAACGTTGCGAGCGGTGAACAATTTTCACCTTTCCGGCGTTCCGCTTTCGCACTACCCGAAGCTGGTAGTCGGACTGGCGATGGTCAAACAGGCAGCCGCTGACGCGAACCATCAGTTGGGCCACCTCAATGCGGCCAAGCATGCAGCGATCAGCGAAGCTTGTGCACGTCTGATTCGGGGCGATTTCCACGAGCACTTCGTGGTGGACATGATTCAAGGCGGCGCTGGCACTTCAACCAACATGAATGCCAACGAAGTCATCGCCAACATTGCTCTGGAAGCCATGGGCTTCGAGAAAGGCGATTACAAACAGCTGCACCCGAATAACGATGTCAACATGGCTCAATCGACCAACGACGCCTACCCGACCGCTATTCGTCTGGGCCTGCTGCTGGGTCACGACGCTCTGCTGGCCAGCCTCGACAGCCTGATTCAGGCATTCGCGGCCAAGGGCCAGGAATTCAACCACGTACTGAAAATGGGCCGTACCCAGCTGCAGGACGCTGTGCCGATGACTCTCGGCCAGGAATTCCGTGCCTTCGCCACAACACTGACCGAAGACTTGAATCGTCTTCGCAGCCTGGCACCAGAACTGCTGACCGAGGTGAACCTGGGCGGAACCGCCATCGGTACCGGCATCAACGCCGACCCGGGCTACCAGAAGCTTGCCGTTGACCGTCTGGCGATCATCAGCGGCCAACCACTGGTTCCGGCTGCCGACTTGATCGAAGCCACTTCCGACATGGGCGCCTTCGTGTTGTTCTCCGGCATGCTCAAGCGCACTGCGGTCAAGCTGTCGAAGATCTGCAATGACTTGCGCCTGCTGTCCAGCGGCCCACGTACCGGCATCAACGAAATCAACCTGCCAGCGCGTCAGCCAGGCAGCTCGATCATGCCCGGCAAGGTCAACCCGGTTATCCCGGAAGCGGTCAACATGGTTGCCTTCGAAATCATCGGCAACGACCTGGCACTGACCATGGCGGCCGAAGGCGGTCAATTGCAGCTCAACGTGATGGAGCCGCTGATCGCTTACAAGATTTTCGATTCGATTCGTCTGCTGCAACGCGCCATGGACATGCTGCGCGAGCACTGCATCGTCGGCATCACCGCCAACGAAGCCCGCTGCCGCGAACTGGTCGAACACTCCATCGGCCTGGTCACCGCACTGAACCCTTACATCGGTTATGAAAACGCCACCCGTATCGCCCGTATCGCGCTGGAAACCGGCCGCGGCGTACTGGAACTGGTTCGCGAAGAAGGCTTGCTCGACGACGCCATGCTCGACGACATCCTGAGACCGGAAAACATGATTGCCCCGCGTCTGGTCCCGTTGAAGGCCTGATGCAAATGCTCGAAAGCTACACGCTCACCAGGTGTTGAGGACCTAGACACTCCTCACCCCTTTTGGGGGTCCAGAGATCATTCTCTCCGGACCCTTTTTTTTACCTGCAAAACGCCCACTGCCAATAACAACACGGATGTATCGCTGCACAGGAAAGGAAAAGTATTGCAGACGCAAGACGAGCGCACCGGTATAGTGCGCGCCCCTAAAAACAACAGCGAGGATTCTCCAATGCTTGAAGTCATCAACGACTTCCTTTCGGGTAAAGTGCTGATCGTACTGATCGTAGGGCTCGGCGGTTATTTCACGATACGTTCGCGTTTCGTCCAGTTTCGCCACTTTTTCCACATGTTCGCTGTTTTCAGGGATAGTTTACGCAACAGCACCGGCCAGCTCAGTTCCTTTCAGGCATTGATGCTCAGCCTTGCCGGACGTGTTGGCGCAGGCAACATTGCCGGTGTCGGTATTGCCGTAACACTGGGCGGCCCAGGCGCGGTTTTCTGGATGTGGGTCACCGCACTGGTGGGCATGGCCAGCAGCTTCATCGAGTGTTCGCTCGCTCAGCTCTACAAACGCAAAGACTCCGAAGGCCAGTTCCGTGGCGGTCCGGCGTATTACATCCAGCATGGTCTGGGTAAGCGCTGGCTCGGCATGGTCATGGCAGTATTGCTGCTGGTGACCTTCGGTTTTGCCTTCAACGGCCTGCAATCCCACGCAGTAACCGACTCCCTCAAGGGTGCATTCGGCATCGACACCATGACCACCGGTATCTGCCTGGTAGTGTTGCTGGGCCTTGCATTCGTCGGCGGCATCAAGCGTATCGCGGCGATCTCGGACCTGCTGGTACCGGTCAAGACCCTGATCTACATCGCCGTGACCATTTACGTCATCGTCCTGCAGATTGACCACGTTCCGGCCATGCTGGCGACCATCGTCAAAAGCGCATTTGGTCTGGACCCGGTGTTTGGCGGCCTGATCGGCAGCGCAATCGTCATGGGCGTGAAACGCGGCGTGTTCGCTAACGAAGCCGGCCTGGGCAGTGCACCAAACGTGGCCGCTGTTGCGCAGGTTGAGCACCCGATCTCACAGGGCGTGGTTCAGGCATTCAGCGTGTTCCTCGACACCTTCGTGATCTGCACCTGCACCGCGTTGCTGATTCTGCTCTCGGGCATCTACGACGTGGGTTACAGCGGCAACGGTATCGTTCTGGCACAGAACTCGCTGGCAGCCGTGGTCGGTGACTGGGGTCGTATCTTCATCAGTGTCGCCCTGGCGCTGTTTGTCTTTACCTCGATTCTCTACAACTACTACCTGGGCGAAAACAGCCTGCGTTTCCTGGTGGGCGAGAGCAAGAAAGCCATCGTCGGCTATCGGATTTTCGTGCTGGTGCTGATCCTCTGGGGCGCCGTCGTTGATCTCAACACCGTGTTCGCCTTCGCCGACATCACCATGACGCTGCTGGCGTTCGTCAACCTGATCGCCCTGGCTATGTTGTTCAAAGTCGCCATGCGCATCCTGCGCGACTACGATGCGCAACGTAAGGCGGGCATCAAGACTCCAGTATTCGATTCGAGCCAATTCCCGGATCTGGACCTGGACCGCAACGCATGGCCTGCCAACCCTGACCACACACCGGTCAACCCGGTCGAGGCCACGGCAAAGCCTGCCACCCAAGCCTGATAGCTAACGTCATACCGGAGAAGAATCATGACTCATGAACAGCCACAACCCGCTCAGCGAGTCATGGTTCTTTATACCGGTGGCACTATCGGCATGCAGGCCAGCGCCAATGGCCTGGCACCTGCATCGGGCTTCGAGGCACGCATGGCCGGGCAACTGGCCGAACTGCCTGATCTGGTGGTGCCTGAATGGCGCTTTCGTGAGATGGCCCCGCTGATCGACAGCGCCAACATGACACCGGCCTACTGGCTGCGTCTGCGCGAAGCAGTCATCGACGCCGTTGATGTCGATGGCTGCGACGCGGTGTTGATCCTTCACGGTACTGACACGCTGGCTTACAGCGCCGCCGCCATGAGCTTCCAGTTGCTGGGGCTCCGTGCTCCAGTGCTTTTCACCGGCTCAATGCTGCCTGCTGGCGTCCCGGACAGCGATGCCTGGGAAAACGTCAACGGCTCACTGGTCGCGCTGGGCGAAGGTCTGAACTCAGGCGTGCACTTGTACTTCCACGGTGAATTGCTGGCGCCGACCCGTTGCGCAAAAATCCGCAGCTTCGGTCGCCATCCGTTCGCAGCGCTGAACCGCGCCCACAGCGGCGAAACACCGGCTGCGCACCCTGCGCCGCTGGATTATCGCCTGCCTAAAGTCGCGGCCAGTGTCGCCATCCTGCCGTTATTTCCAGGTATCGGTGCAGCCCAACTGAACGCCGTTATCGACAGCGGCATCCAGGGGCTGGTGCTTGAATGCTTCGGCAGCGGCACCGGCCCCAGCGATGACCCGGCTTTTCTGACCAGTCTGGAACGCGCCCACCAGCAAGGCATTTGCGTCGTTGCAATCACGCAGTGCCATGAAGGCGGTGTCGAACTGGACGTCTACGAAGCGGGAAGCCGCCTGCGCGGTGCTGGCGTGCTGTCCGGTGGCGGCATGACCCGTGAAGCAGCGCTGGGCAAGCTGCATCTGTTGCTGGGTGCAGGCTTGCCACTGGCTGAAGTACGGCGTCTGGTTGAAGTGGATCTGTGCGGGGAGTTGCGCTAAGCGCGGCACGATAGTCGGTAGGAGCGAACTTGTTCGCGAGGCGATAGCTCTGGTGACACAGGACCATCGCCTCGCCAACAAGTTGGCTCCTACCGTATTTACGCGTCCGGATGCAGACGATCATCCTCTGCATAAATCGCAGTATGCAAACCACCCTGCTCATCACGCCACGCGCGGTACATGCCCGGCGTGTTGAAGCTCAATGCGGTTTCGCCGGTTGGCGATACGGCAATCACGCCACCGTTGCCACCCATGGCTTTCAACTCACCTGACACCACCGTGTCGCAGGCCGTATTGAGCGTTTCGCCGGTCAGCAGCACGCGGGACGCGATGTTGTGGGCCACTACGGTGCGGATGAAGAACTCGCCATGACCGGTAGCGGAGATCGCTGCGCTGCGGTCGTCTGCCCAGGTACCGGAGCCAATCAACGGCGAATCGCCGATACGGCCGAAACGTTTGTTGGTGATCCCTCCAGTAGACGTCGCCGCAGCCACATGACCGTGACGGTCCAGCGCGACGGCACCCACGGTGCCGAACTTCTTGTCGACGCCGCCTGGCTCCAGCGAAACGCTATTGGGCTGTTGAAGCTGAGTCTGCCACTGACGGCGACGTAGATCCGTGTCGTACCAGTCGTTGGCGACACGCTCCAGATTCTGTGTTTCCAGAAACGCATCAGCGCCAACGCCCGCAAGCAAAACATGCTCACTGTGCTCCAGCACGGCGCGGGCAGCCAGGATCGGATTGCGCACGAAATGAATCCCCGCCACGGCACCTGCCTCGCGGTTGGCGCCGTGCATGATTGCAGCGTCCAGTTCGTGATCACCGGTGTGGGTGAACACCGCGCCTTTACCGGCGTTGAACCACGGGCACTCTTCCAGCTCAATAACCGCTGCCTGCACGGCATCCAGGCTGCTGCCGTCCTGCTCGAGCAACGTCAGACCCGCTTTCAGTGCCCGCAACAAAGCCTCGTGAATGGCTGTTTCGTCTTCCGGCGTCAGCAAACCCGGAGTCAGTACGCCCGCCCCACCGTGCAGGGCTATAGCAATAGGGTTGGCCATCACGCGTGGACTCCATGGTCGAGGATCTGATTGAGGAAACGACGGGTGCGCTCGGATTCCGGCGCAGAGAAGAAACGATCCGGGGTCGCCTGCTCGACGATTTCACCCTGATCCATGAACACCACGCGATCAGCGACTTTGCGGGCGAAACCCATTTCATGAGTCACGCAAATCATTGTCATGCCTTCCTGAGCCAGGCCGGTCATGACTTCCAGAACTTCGGCAATCATCTCCGGGTCCAGTGCCGAGGTCGGTTCATCGAACAGCATGACCTTGGGCTGCATGCACAACGCACGGGCAATCGCGATGCGCTGCTGCTGACCACCGGACAACTGCGACTGAAACTTGTTGGCGTGATCGCGCATGCGCACTTTGTCGAGCAGGGCCAGAGCGCGCTCAATGGCTTCCTTCTCCGGCACGCCGAGGTTGGAAGTCTGCGGCAACGTACAGTTCTTCAGCACCGTGAGGTGCGGGAACAGGTTGAAATGCTGGAAACACATGCCGACTTGTCGACGAATGCGCTCCAGGCGTTTCACGTTGCCATCCAGCACTTCGCCCAACACTTCGACGGTGCCTTGCTGATGCTGTTCCAGTTGATTGATGCAACGAATCAAAGTGGATTTGCCCGAACCCGAAGGACCGCAAATCACCACTTTCTCGCCCGGTTTGACCGACAACGAGATGTCCCGCAGGACGTGGGATTGGCCATACCATTTGTTCAGTTGCTCGATACGCACGATAGGGGCTGCGTCAGCCTCGCGATGATCAGTCATGAGCGGTTCTGTTCCAGTTTCTTTTCAAGGTGCCGGGCATAGCGCGACAGTGCGAAGCAGACGACGAAGAAGTAGATCGCCAGGAAAATGTAGATTTCGTGGCCATAGCCCACCCATTCCGGCGCTGCGGCGGTGCTCATGGCGATACCGACGATGTCCAGCACGCCGACGATCATGACCAGCGTGGTCTCCTTGAACAGGCCGATGAATTGCGTCAGCAGCGGCGCAATCGACTGTTTCAAGACCTGCGGCAGGACTATCTGGCCCATGGTTTTCCAGTAGCCAAAACCCAGTGCCTGAGCCGCTTCATATTGGCCCTTCGGCAGATTCTGCAAACCACCACGCAGGGTCTCGGCCATGTATGCAGCGGTAAACAGGATCAGCACCAGTTGCACACGCAGCAGGATGTCGAACGCAGAACCCGGCGGCAGGAACAGCTGGATCATCAGCGACGCCATGAACAGCAGCGAGATAACCGGCACAGAGCGCACCAGCTCGATGTACATCACGCTCAGGATGCGAATCACGGGCTTCTTCGAGCGCCGCCCCAAGGCCAGCAGAATCCCGATGGGCAAGGCGAAGATCATACCCACCGTGCCCAGAAACACCGTCACCATCATCCCCGCGAACTTGGTCGACGAAATCTCCGGCAACCCCGCGCCGCCTTTAAGCAGCCACCACATGACCACCGGCAGTAGCGCCAGATAACCAATCAGCAGGCGACGATCCAGACGTTTGAAGAACAGCAGCACGAAGGCGAAAACCGCCAGAAACAGCGCCAGGTTGACCCGCCAGCGCTCAGCCTCCGGATAGAAGCCATACACGAACAGGTTCCAGCGTTGGGTAATCGGCAGCCAGCACGCGCCATGGGGATTGCAGTCGGTGCGTGCAGTACCGACGAACGTGGCATCGAACACCAACCAGTTCAGCGCTGCCGGAATACTCCACAGCAGCAGCGCCAGCACGGCAACGGTCAGCAAGCCGTGACCCACGCTGGGGAACAGATGCTCGCGCGTCCAGTCCCGAACTCGTACCGGCAGCGGCTTAGTCGGCGGCAAGCGCGCAGGGGATGCTTGATTGATCATGTTCATCCTCAATGGCCTCGCTGACCGATGCGATGGTTGTAGATGTTCATCGCAATGGAAATCAGCAGGCTCATGACGCAGTACGTGCCCATCACCAGCGCGATGCACTCAATGGCCTGACCGGTCTGGTTCAAGGTGGTGCCACCGGTGGAGGACACCATTTCCATGAAGCCGATGACCACACCCAGAGATGAGTTCTTGACGATGTTCAGATAGGTGTTGGTGACCTGCGGGATCATCGGATAGATCGCTTGCGGCACGATCAACTGACGCATGGTCGGCCCGTATTCAAAGCCCAGCGCCTTGGCGGCCTCGTATTGGCCGCGCTGCACCGACTGGATGGCACCACGGACAATTTCGGCAATGTAACTGGCGCTGTAGAAGGACAACGCCAACCACAAGGCCAGCAGTTCCGGCACCAGCGCTACGCCACCTTTGAAGCCGAAACCTTTGGCAACCGGGACTTCCCAGCTCCAGTGCGCGTCGCTCAGGGCATACACCAGCAGCGGTAGCAGCACCGCACCCGCCAACAGCAATGGCCAGCGTCGTGGCGTAAAACTGCGCCATTTGGCCTTGGCATCACGAAAGCGACAGGCGATCAAACCGAGCAAAACGCCCAGCGCCATCAGTGCCAGGCCCCAGCCCACCAGTGAACCTTGTGCAGGCCATGGCAATATCAACCCGCTGTTGCTCAGATAAGCCACATCGAAAATCGAAACCGCCTGCTTTACACCGGGCAACGCCAGCGCTAGTCCGTACCACCAGACCAGATGCACCACCAGCGGCACGTTGCGCAGGAATTCGATAGTCGCACCGGCCAGGCGATTGATCAGCCAGTTCTCGGAAACCTTGCACAGACCCAACGCCACGCCCACGACGGTAGCGGTCACGATACTCATCACCGAGACCAGCAGCGTATTGAGCAACCCCACCAGATAGGCTCGGCCATAGCTGTCGTTGGGGGTGAAGTCGATCAGTTTGAAGCTGATGTCGTAACCGGCACGCTGTGACAGAAAGTCAAAGCCGGAAGCAATGTTCAGCGCTTTCAAATTGAGACTGGCGTTGTGCGCCAGCACGTAAAACACAGCTGCAACAATGGCCAGAACCAGGCCTTGCTGCAGCACGCTCAGCACTCGAGCGTTCTGCAAGCGTTGGGTCCACATGACAGTGATTCCGTTGGAGAGTGACGCGATCAGCGGATTGGTGGCGCGTACAGCAGGCCCTGATCTTTCCAAGAGCGGTTAAGGCCGCGAGGGAAGTTCAGAATGGTTTTCTCGCCGAGGTTACGGTCGTAGATTTCGGCGTAGTTGCCGACCTGCTTGATAGCGCGATACGCCCAGTCGTTATCCATACCGAACGCCTTGCCCACCGAACCTTCGGTGCCCAGCAAACGCGCGACGTCCGCCGAGCCGCCCTTCTTGGCGCGCATCTCATCGACGTTGGCCGAGGTGATGCTGAACTCTTCGGCAGTCATCAGCGCATAGGCGGTCCAGGTCACGATGTTGCGCCACACGGTATCGCCTTGAGCAACATAAGCACCCAACGGCTCCTTGGAGATCACTTCAGGCAGTAACGCGTAGTCTTGCGGGTTGTTCATGACGGCACGGCGTGAGGCCAGACCCGACAAGTCATTGGAAATTGCGTTGCAGCGGCCACTCTGGAAGGCAGCAAACAACTCAGGGCTTTTCTCGATGATCACGGTCTTGTAAGTCAGGCCGCGCTGGCTGAAATAGTCGTCCAGGTTCTGTTCCGACGTGGTGCCCGGTGACAGGCAAAAAGTCGCGCCATCGAGGTCAGTCAGCTTCTCGATGCCATCTTTGGCGTGGGTCATGAAGCCCTGACCGTCGTAGAACCAGACGGTGGTGAAGTCCACACCGAGGCTGGCAACGCGATCCGCCGTCCATGAGGTCGCACGGGACAGCACGTCGATTTCGCCAGAGGCCAATGCAGTGAAACGGTTCTTGCCGGTGGTCGCGATGTATTCAACCTTGCTCGCGTCGCCCAACACAGCTGCTGCTACGCCGCGGCAGAGGTCAACGTCCATGCCGGTCCATTGGCCCTTGTCATCAATCAGGGAGAAGCCTGGCTTGTCACTGGCAACGCCGCAACGCACAGCACCGTGCGCTTTGACCTTTTCCAGCACACCCGCTTGCGCACCTGCAGCACCCACGAGGCTGATCAGCAACATTGACGACTTGATGAAAGTCTTAAGGCCATTCCGTTTTTGCATAGCATTGCCCCTTCTACGACAGATTTTTCTAGTTATGGATGAACCACGATGGATCGGCAGGTGGCGATTACCTGCACAATAGCCATACAAAACCCGCATGCGTTAGCGACTGTTGATCCACTATGCTGGTCGCGCTATCGAATTTTGGAATAACTATGGATATCGATTGGTACGAAGACTTTCTGGCCCTGGCCGATACGGGCAAGTTTACCGCCGCTGCCAGCATGCGCGGTTCATCGCAATCGGCACTGAGCAGACGCATCCAGCTGCTCGAAACCCGCCTGGGCGCGACGCTGATAGATCGCAGCAAAAACCCCATCCGGCTGACCGCTGCTGGCGAGGCGCTGCTGCCCAATGCCTCGGAGCTGGTACGTCTGGCGCGAGATTGCGAGCAAAGCGTGAAGATCATTGACCGCCCCCTGACCTTTGCCTCGCTGCATACCCTGGGCTGCAATTTCTTTCCGGACTGGATCAGCCAGTTCTCGTCCGCCGAGTCGCCCATGTTCACTCGCATCGATACGGGCTATCGCAGTACCGATGATTACTACATGGCGCTGATGTCCGGACGCTGCGACTTCATCCTGTTCTATCGCGATGCCCAGACCGAGCCGTACTCCCGACAAAGCGAATTCGAAGAGCTGTCGCTGGGCCACGATGAACTCTACTGGGTCGCCACGCCAGAAGTGGCGGCACGCTGCGCCAACTCCGATGCGCCCATCCCATGGCTGACCTATGCCCGCAGCGCACAACTGCATGACCTTTCACACAAACAGGTCAAACGCCACCCACAACCGCACCGACTACGCCGGGTATTCGAAGCCACCGTTTCCGAAGCCCTGAAGCCGATGGCGGCTGCCGGACACGGCGTGGCCTGCATGCCACACACGATGGTTGCGCCGTTGATCGAGCGAAAGGAATTGGTGCGCCTGTATCCGGAAATGGAGTCCGATCACCTGGAAGTGATTCTGGTGCGCTGGCGGGGTAACAGGAATGCCGAGGCGGATGCGTTTTGGAGGCGGATTTCTTGAAGTCCTGTGGCGAACAGTTACCAATAATCAGGCTTGTATGCCGGTTTTTTGTTTGTAGGTACTCGCTCTGGAAATTGGTGAGAGGCGAGCTCATCCTTCGTAACTCGATGGCGCATCCAGTGCGCATGCTGCTTTAGGGACCCTGGAATTGTTCTCTGCATGCCCTCCCGGTGGGGCAAAATCACTCCAATTTGAATTTCAGGGAAATCTTCTCGTAGCGCTCGCAGAGCAGGAGTCAGATCAGTGTCTGCGGAGACCAGAACAATCTGCTGTATACGCTCGTCAGGCAACAATCCAAGCTGCATAGCTGCCAGCCGATACATGCCGATCGCAATATTTACATCTGTCTCTTTTTCTTCAAGCTTCCAGATTTCAATCTGGTCTGTTCTGGAGGCCGGTATATTTTTATCGACGAAACGCAAGGCATTACGGGGTTCGAGTTGATGCCGACCAAAGAAGATCTCGACCCCACGAACCTTCAATGCACGGAGGTAAGTGTCTTGAGCTTCTTTTGAAAGTCTTCCTCGGCTCGCCAGGGTTGGCATTACCCCTGTCGTGAAAAACTTTACGCTATGGAGCGTGTTTTCAGGATATTCCACCCGGATGATATGGGACAGAAGAGCGGGGAGATCGAGCCATTTATATTCAGTGCCTGCGAGAAGGCCATAAAACAGGTTGTAGCCATCAACAAAGCAAGCTGTACGCAAAATTCAGTCCTTGGAAACGAAAAAACCGGCACTAGGCCGGTTTCTTCACCCCAACGGCCAGCGAACTGAATCGCTGCGTACGGGGCTGAGTAGTGCGCCGATAATGGCATAAATACTGACTGTGTCAACGCTCACTTTAGCCCTTACAAAACGCTTCTACTGTTTATGACAATGGGGGTTCTGCATACCTACCTGCTGATCAGAAGGGGACTACAAACACTCGATCTGTAGGCTGCGGGGCAGCGATAGTGATATGCCTGACGCACTGCTATCGCTACCTCGCGGCGCTCGTGAGCTCCTACAGGTTCTGCGTCAAAAACCTACTAAACCGTGCACTCAACCTTCGCGTCCCGAAGCATGGACTCCAGGTTGCGCTCGATGTTTTCGCACAGCTTGGTCATCTGGATTTCATGCTCGCTGGCTTTGAACGGGCTTTGCAGGTCGGTGCCGATCTTTTCGATGGCCAGCAGCATGAAGCCAACGACAGTGGACGCCAGCGGCGTATACCAGCCCAACGTGTCCACCAGACCAATCGGCAGGATGACGCAGAACAGGCTGATGAACAAACGCGGGAACGCCACGTAAGGGTAAGGCAGCGGCGTATTGGCGATGCGCTCCATGCCGCCCTGGCAGTTGGAGAGTTCCACCATTGTCGATTCGAGACGCGCCAGACGGATGCTGTCCAGACGGCCGGCTTTGTACTCTTTGGCCAACAGTGCAGCCGACGTATTAAGTATGTCGTTGGGGAAGTTGTTGGTTTCGTGCCTGCGTGCGTATTCCTCGCGGGTTATCAATGACTGTACTTCGTCGCCACAGGATTCACCCTTCAGATGCGCAGACAGGCATTTCACGAAGGCCACATGGCGACGCAGCAACACTGCTTTCACGGGATTCAGCTCGCCTTCATCCTCAACCAGCGTCAGCACCTGACGGGCGAAGCTGCGGGAGTTATTCACCATCGCGCCCCACAAGGTACGTGCTTCCCACCAACGGTTATAGGCACTGGAGTTGCGAAAGCTGGTGAGTACCACCAGCGCAGAGGCCAGCAAGGTCAAGGGCAACGAGGGCAAGCTGATCTTGCGATCCAGAAACAGCATGAAGTCCGCCGTGACCACGATGTCCCAGATCAGCAGCCAGAACAGTGACCAGCCTACGTAACCAATGGTTTTGATCAGAAATCGGTATTTGTCGATGATGGCTTGCTTCAAAACGATTACCTCATGGGCTACTGCGTAATACACGCCGCTCACCTGCTTCGAATGCCATTGAGGTATATGGTTCGCGACTGACCGCATAAAAGCTGAACCGTTTAATGTTCAGTTAAGGTTGGGCCGTAATGGCCATCGGACAGTCCCAAAATACAATGAACAAAAAGCCCTCGGCTGCGCTCCACACTTATCTGGATGTTCAGCAGCACGTCACTGAGGGTAAATTCAATGGGCTCGTCTTTTTCCAGCGAACAACGCACCGCACGCGACCAACTCTGTATCAACACCATTCGCACTCTGGCCATGGACGCCGTGCAGAAGGCCAACTCTGGCCACCCAGGAACGCCAATGGCTTTGGCGCCGGTGGGCTACACCGTCTGGAATCAGTTCCTGCGCTATCACCCTGAACATCCGGACTGGCCAAATCGCGACCGTTTCGTGCTGTCGGTTGGTCATGCCTCCATGTTGCTCTACTCGTTGCTGCACTTGGCAGGCGTGGTTGAAATTGATGAGCACGGCAAACCATCAGGCAAACCAGCGATAAGCCTTGAAGACATCAAGCAGTTTCGCCAGATGGACTCCAAAACCCCCGGCCACCCGGAATACCGCATGACTACGGGCGTGGAAACCACCACTGGCCCACTCGGCCAGGGCTGCGCCAACAGTGTCGGGATGGCGATGGCTGAGCGTTGGCTGGGCGAGCGCTTCAACGCACCTGAACGCACACTGTTCGATTACAACGTGTACGTGCTGTGTGGTGACGGCGACATGATGGAGGGCGTGACCGCTGAGGCGGCTTCCATGGCCGGACACCTGAAACTCGCCAACCTGTGCTGGATCTACGACAACAACACCATCAGCATCGAAGGCCACACTGAGCTGGCCTTCAGCGAAGACGTGCAAACCCGCTTTGAAGGCTACGGCTGGAACACTCTGCATGTGGCCGATGCCAACGACACCGAAGCGTTGGCCCGGGCCCTTGAGGTGTTCAAACGCACCGATGACGCGCCGACCTTGATCGTAGTCGACAGCGTGATCGGCTTTGGCTCGCCCAACAAACACAACACCGCAGCGGCCCACGGTGAGCCCTTGGGTGACGATGAAATCAAGCTGACCAAAAAAGCCTATGGCTGGGACGAAAACTCCAGCTTTCTGGTGCCCGACGAAGCGCGCACCTGGTTGCACGACGCCCTGATTGAGCGCAATGCCAGCGATTATGAAAGCTGGCAAGGCGCGCTCAATAAGCTGGAAGAAGAACAAGCGGATCTGGCCGATGAGCTGCAACGCATGCGCGCTGGAGAAATGCCCGAGCAGTGGCAGGACAACCTGCAAACCTTCGAGACCGACGCCAAAGGCATCGCGTCGCGCGCTTCCGGTGGCAAGGTCCTCAATGCCTTCGCGGCGAAAATCCCCTGGTTACTGGGCGGATCGGCTGACTTGTCGCCATCGACCAAAACCAACCTGACGTTCGACGGCGCCGGGAGTTTTTCGGCTGACAATTACAGCGGCCGCAACTTGCACTTCGGTATTCGCGAACACGCCATGGGCTCGATTGCCAACGGCATGGCGCTGTCTTACGTACGACCCTACACCTCGACGTTTCTGGTGTTCAGCGATTACATGAAGCCGCCGATTCGCCTGGCGTCGATCATGGAGTTGCCGGTGATCTTTGTCTTCACCCACGACTCCATCGGCGTTGGCGAAGACGGCCCGACTCACCAGCCTATCGAGCAATTGACCCAGCTTCGCGCTACGCCCGGTTTGCTCACACTGCGCCCCGGTGATGCGAATGAAACCGCACAGGCCTGGAAAATCGCCTTGGCGCAAACCAGTCGTCCTTCGTGCATCGTGCTTTCGCGCCAACCGCTGCCCACGCTGGACCGCACGCAATACGCGTCGGCGGAAGGACTGGAGAAAGGCGCTTATGTGTTAGCCGATGCCAAAGACAGCGAGCCTGAGGTGATTCTGATTGCCACCGGCAGCGAGGTTGGCATGACCGTACAGGCGTTCGAGCAACTGAAAGCTCAAGGTGTTGCTGCACGCGTGGTATCGATGCCGAGTTGGGAGTTGTTTGAAGATCAGGATCAGGCTTATCGCGACAGCGTCTTCCCGCCCTCGGTCACCGCTCGGGTTGCGGTGGAACAGGCAGGCCCGCTGGGTTGGGATCGCTATGTGGGCAACACGGGCACCAAGGTCACGATGAATACCTTCGGCGCCTCGGCCCCCATCGACAAACTGCAGGCCAAGTTCGGCTTTACGGTGGAAAATATTGTGAAGTTGGCGAAGGAGCAGATGAAGAGATAATTCCGCAGCTAACTGAGCGACCCCGTAGGACCGGCTTTAGCCGGGAGGACTTTATTCCTGACAAAGGAATTGCAGAGGATGCAACGGCCCTCTCGCGGCTAAAGCCGCTCCTACGGACTAATTCACGTAGGAGCGCCTTTAGCCGCGAGAGCGATGCTCTTCAGCAACCGCTCAACGCAACCTGCGGTTTCTCGCCCGGGAAGAAGAACGGGCGGAATTTCACTCCCGCCACGTTGCCAATGTACGCCGCCACCAGCCACAACCAGCCGTGCAGGCTGCCGGATGCGATACCGCTGAAGTACGCGCCGATGTTACAGCCGTAGGCCAGACGTGAACCGTAGCCCAGCAGCAGGCCGCCGATCACTGCCGCCACGATGGAGCGCGCCGGGATTTTCAAGTTGGGTGCGAATTTTCCTGCCAGACCAGCAGCCAGTAGCGCACCAATCATGATGCCGATGTCCATCACACTGGTTATGTCTTCCCACACTGGCGCGGCCAACGCCTTGGCATTGGCGGGCATCTGCCAGAAGGCCCAACTGCCTACATCGACACCCAGAGAACCCGCGACCTTCGCGCCCCACAGGGCAAACGCCGAAGTGATGCCCCAAGGGCGACCGGCCAGGGCCAGGGTTGCGTAGTTAAGCAATGCCAAACCAATCGCGCCCCACACCAGTGGCCATGGACCGTGCAGGAAGCGGCGCAGGCCGACGTGTTCACTGGTCACCGCGGCTTCCAGTTGGCCGTGACGGCGCTTTTCCAGGCGCACAGTCACGAATGCAATGGCCGCGAACACCGCCAGACTCAGCACCAGCGCAGGGATCACACCAAAGCTCTTAACGATGGATGTTGCCGGAAAAGACGGCAGTGCAAACCACCAGTCAACGTGATGAGTCGCAATCAACGAGCCGAGGATGAAGAACAGCAGGGTCACCAGCATCCGTGCGTTACCGCCGCCCGCCGTGAACAGGGTCCCGGAAGCACAGCCGCCGCCCAGCTGCATGCCGATGCCGAAGATGAAAGCACCAAATACAACCGAGACACCTGCTGGTGCAACCAGACCATTCACTGGCTGACCGAACAACGTGCCCGCGCCCAACGCCGGGAAGAACAGCACCACGGCGATGGCCAGCATGACCATCTGCGCCCGCAGGCCCGCACCGCGCCGCTCACGAATGAACACACGCCATGCGGAGGTGAAACCAAAGGCTGCGTGATAAAGCGTCAAGCCCAACGCCGCGCCGACGATGAGCAGGAGCACCTGACGCACGCCAACGCTGCTCAGCAGAAACATCGCGATGAACAACAACAGGAAAGCAGCAATGAGCGGCGCACCGGGCTTGCGAGCCGGTGCCGCAGCAAGAGAAGTACTCATGGGAGGTCTCGGTTTTAAAGGGTAATGGCGGCGAGTATATCGCGCACAAGCTTTCGTGATCCTGCCGAAGCGCTGTTGCGCGGCAAGCTCGGTCCATGTGGGAGATGCTTGGTCTAGGCGGCCGCGATGTCGATGGCACAGCGCCCCTACAGGCAAAAAAGCATTACAAATCAGATACTTGTAGTTTATTTGATAGGAGCAAAAAGAATTGGTGCTTTCCTATAAATCTCGCCAAACCTGCTTCACCCTCTCCAGCGCATCAACAATGTCCACCTCCGGCACTGCCGCAAATCCCAGTACCAGCCCTGCCCTGTTATCCACAGGCTCACTGGATTCAGGCAGCCAGTAACCACTCAACGGGCTGATTTCAACGTCGACACTTTTGGCTTTTTCGATCAGTTCTGTTTCCCGCTCAAGGCTGTCCACTCTCACTGCCACATGCAGCCCGGCAACAACTTTGGGCATTGCTGCGCAGCCCGGTATGTTCTCGGGCCAGTGACTGAGCAGAGTATTGCGACGGCTCAAGGCAGCGCGGCGCATACGGCGGATATGACGCTGGAAATGGCCCGCAGCGATGAACTCGGCCATCACCACCTGAGTACTGACTTCCGAGTGGCGCATGTCCACCGCGCGCCGGCGGCTGAACGGTTCCACCAACCCGGCAGGCAGCACCAGATAACCAAGACGCAACCCCGGATAAGCAATCTTGCCGAAGGTGCCGACATACAAAACCCGCCCGCTTCGGTCCAGTGCCGCCAGGGGTGCCAATGGCGCGCCGCTGTAGCGGTATTCGCCATCGTAGTCGTCTTCGACAATCCAGCCTTGTGTCTTATCGGCCCAGGCGAGCAGCTCAAGGCGGCGCGCCAGACTCATCACCACACCCGTCGGATATTGGTGAGACGGCGTGACGTAAGCCAGTTTGCAGGCCTGCTGCAGCAACTGATCACACCGCATGCCGTCTTCATCAACGGCAATGCCATGCAATGTTGCTCCGGCAATGGCAAAGGCGTGACCGGCGGCGCGATAGCCTGGATTCTCTATCGCGACGCCATCGCCCTCCTCCAACAACAGCTGTGCACAAAGGCTGATCGCTTGCTGCGCACCACTGGTGATTACTATTTGCTCACCGGTGCACTTCAGACCACGGGAAGTGCGGAGATAGGCAGCGACCAGCTCGCGCAGACGTGTGTCGCCAGCGGCCGGGCCGTAACCGAGCATCGCCAGATCCGGCTTACGCCAAAAAGCTGCGTAAAGCTTGCCCCAAACGGCAAACGGGAAAAGATCGAACGCCGGCACGCCGACCCGAAAAGCCCGCGGCGCGCTTGGCGAATAAGTGCCCAGATGGTGCGTCTCAAGCTTCTTGATCGCCGGGTTGTGGATAACTTGATCAAGAGAATTGGGTGAAGCATTCTCCAGTTTTGTGGATAAAGCTGTGGGTAAGCCTGTAGATAACCCTGTGGACACTTTTGTGGATAATTTTTTGCCAGGCATCACCTGATTGGGTAATTGCGCCACGTAGGTTCCGTCTCCAACACGCCCGTCGGTGAAACCCTCGGCGTAGAGCTGATCGTAGGCGCGCATCACACTGTTGCGGGAGATGCTCAAGGATTCAGCCAGATCGCGACTGGCTGGCAGTCGCGTCCCACTGCTCAAGCGCCCGTCCAGGATACGCGCGCGCAGTGCCTGATAAAGCTGACGACTCAGACCCTGACGGCGATCAAGCTCAATACCGGCAAGGCTGAACGGGAACGATGGCGGCTGTTCGGACATGCATTGGCCCTATCGAATTGGCTATTAATGGCTCTTACAACCAACCAATAGCCTGCCTAGGATTGAGGCTTCGGCCAAGAGATATTTCCATGTACATACCGAGCGCTTTCAAAGACGAAGACCTGGGCAGCCTGCACGCGCTGATTGAGCAGACTCGACTGGCGATCCTGGTCACCCACGACGAAAAGGGTATGCAGGCTACCCATTTGCCGCTGCTGTTACGCTCGAATGAAAGCTCGAACGGCACCCTGTACGGACACCTGGCCAAGGCGAACCCGCAGTGGCGCGCTTTGGAGAGCGGCGCACAGGCACTGGTGATTTTCCCCGGTGCAGACGCTTACATCAGCCCGTCTTTTTATCCGGCCAAGGCCGAGCACGGCAAAGTGGTGCCCACCTGGAATTACGTGGCCATTCACGCTTATGGCGTTGCGCAGGTCTTCAATGATCCGCAGCGACTGCTGGACGTGGTCAGTGGCCTGACCGACAAACATGAAAACGGGCGCGCCAGCCCTTGGGCAGTGAGCGACGCGCCCGCCGATTACATCGACAAGATGCTCAGTGCCATTGTCGGCTTCGCGCTACCCATAGAGCGTCTGGAAGGTAAACGCAAGCTCGGCCAGAACCGCTCTGCTGCTGATTACGCAGGCGTACGTGAAGGGCTGACCGGCAGCGCAGATTCAAAAGATCAGGAACTGGCTCGCCAGATGAGCTGAAAGTGTCTTGTGACGCAAATCAGGATCTGCACGCTGTCTCGCGGCAAACATAGAGCCTGTAGGAGCTGCCGAAGGCTGCGATCGCGATGTATCAGGAGAAATGCTTCGCAGCCTTCGGCAGCTCCTACAGAAAAAACATTTAATTCAGTTAGCTATTCCGAAAGGAGACAGCCATGTCGGACATTCAGATCCGCCCCGTTACCGAGAACGATCACGCCGCATGGTTACCGCTATGGCAGGCCTACCTGACGTTCTACAAAACCGAGCTATCCGACGCTGTAATTGCCAGTACCTGGGCGCGCTTTCTCGACCGGTCCGAACCGACCAATGCGGCATTGGCCTGGCAAGACGGCAAAGCGGTGGGCATGGTCCATTTTATCTACCATCGCTCCAACTGGAGCATCGCCAATGCCTGTTATCTTCAGGATTTGCTGGTCGCTCCGGAGCAGCGCGGCACAGGCGTCGGGCGACTGTTGATCGAGCACGTCTATAAAACCGCAAAAGCCAATGGCTGCGACAAGGTTCACTGGCTGACTCACGAAACCAACGCCACCGCGATTCAGCTTTATGAACGTATTGCCGAACGCCCGGGCTACATTCAATTTCGCAAGATGATCTAGGAAAGAGTCCATGTCGAACCCTGTACCTGATTGGCAGCCCGCCAGACTTCCAGATGCCAGAACGCTGGAAGGGCGCTTCATCCGCCTGGAAAAACTCAGTGTCGCGCGCCATGGCGATGGTTTGTGGGCTGCGCTGCAAGGCCCCGGTTCTGATCCGAAGTTATGGGACTATTTGCCGTACGGTCCGTTTCTGGAGCGTAGCGACTTTGATGCCTGGCTAACCCGCCACGCAGCCGACACCGATCCCTGGTTCTACGCCATCGTCGATCAGGCCACAGGGGCCACCAACGGCTGCATAAGCTTTCTGTCCATTGTCGCCGCCCACGGCCGGATCGAGATCGGTCATGTGACCTTCGGCGCATCGATGCAACGTACGCCGAAAGGTACTGAGGCGATTTATCTATTGGCTAAAGAGTCATTCGCGCTGGGCAATCGCCGTCTGGAATGGAAATGCAACGCCAACAACGCTCGCTCGAAACGCGCCGCCGAGCGGTTTGGCTTCAGCTATGAAGGCACCTTCCGCCAGCACATGGTCGTCAAAGGCATCAATCGGGACACAGCCTGGTATTCGATCATCGACGAGGAGTGGCCTGAGTTGCAGAAGGCATTTGAGGGTTGGCTGGCAGTGGATAACTTCAAGGAGGGGCAGCAGGTAGAAGGGTTGGAGGCATTTCGAAAGCGCTAAGAATTTTTCGGCCCTACTCGCGTTGCTCGTGAACTCAGAACTGCGTCGATCCAATAACTGGACACATATCAACGCCTGCGATCCCGTTTAAGCGGCTAACGTTCAGTCATGCCTATCAGGCATAGAGTCACTAACCCGTAATAAACAACAAGGACGTTGTGAGAATGAATATCCACACAAAGGCATCAGTGCACAAAAACCCATGGCGCGCAGTTTCCCCGGTTCTGCATAACGGCAAGTACGGCAGCATTATTCTCGATCAGGGAGGGAGGTCGAAGGCCTTAACTTCCTCCACCTTTAACGGGTACCTTTTTGATGAATCCGCTATTGGTGCTCAGTCGCTGATTATTGTCGGTACCTCGTTGGAAATTTTTGAGTTTCTGCTCTCCAATCAAAAACGAGGCATCGAGAACAGGATCAAGGAGCTGCCCGATATCTACATGGGCATCGCACCATATAAACCTAAGGAACGCTTCAAAGCCGTGTTTCCTTTGGGCGATGCATTGGTCAACGTTGCCAGTTACTTCGCCAGCACCATTCCGGTACCGGACTGGGTAACGTTTGTTTCAAGTCCGACTAGCCTGGAAGCCATCAGAAAGTCCCTTCTCGGTCTGACCGAGGCGCAGAGAGAAAAGGGAGAAGTCCTGTATGTAAAACTGGGTTACATGCCTGAAGACGGCATGCAGAAGATCGCGACTAAAAGCATCACCTTCAAGCAAGTGGCTGAGGCCATTCAGCAGCGCTATAAAAAACCATAAGAATCGACAGGAGCTGGATTTCTTCTGATTCCTGATGCGTGGTGAGACGCCATTAACTGATCTGCTTATGACGCCTCACCACCCCCATCTGCAAGCCGAACGGTCGGAACACGGCGTTCAACGACTTGAGCGTCGGGTTACCCTCACCTTGCTCGATCTGAATGAGCGTGCGCACTGAGATTTTGCACAGTCGGGCGTACTGACTTTGATGCAGCCTCGCTCCTTCCACCCGCAGACGCTTGACTGCTTCACCCATCTCTAGGCTTCCGTCAGCGATACCCTGCTGAACACTTTCGATCAGCAGCGCGCGGGCGTCGATGGATAAGGTCATTGCAGCCCCCAGGTCGTCAGCCGCTCGTCCAGTTTGCCCAAAGCGATGGCCGGATGGTTGAACGTCGTGTCCGGCAAACCGCTGTCACGCAACATATCCGGCAGTGCTCTTAGCTGCTGGGCGTCGTGACGCAAGCGCTCGAAAGCTTGCTGCGGATCAAGAATATCTGCCAGTGAATCACACGCTGCCCGCCAGTTCACTATCCCTGCCCGCTCAATGAACTTCGACCATTTTGTTGTACGTGTGATGCCTTCGGCATCCATTACCATGGGTGCAAGATCATAAATGGGCGCAAGTCGATAACCGTCTTGACTGCGAATAATTGCCGTATTGCGACCGTGATTATCCGAGTTGCCAAGGATCTGGTTGATCAAGTCACGGCGCAGGTATTCGGCCACCAGATCAGGTATTTCTGCCTCCTGCCCTGCTTGCGACAAAAGGGCGCTCAAGAGTGTGATGACTTCCAGATGATCCATGCTGCTACCTGGCAATGTCACTCCGGCCAGCGAATAGATCGATTCCACCGCCAACCGCTCTACGCCTTGCCCGGTGATACGACGATCAAAGCGTTTCATCCACAGGCTCGGTTTGTTCGCTTCCTCCAGCGCCATGTCCTCTGTCGCAACGGTATCAATACCAAGCCCTTGCAGCGCCCTGTAGTACAAGTACTCACTGCGCAGAATATCCTGATCGTTTTTCAGGGCCTGGTTTCGGGCAAGCTTGATGAACCAGTGCCCCCGAGCCTGTTCATCAGCCAGCACCGCATCGGGATACAGCAAGCCGTCAGCATCCTCAGTCATCAACAACTTCGGCGCTTCGCCGCCCGCGCCGGTAGCACCACCAATGGCAGCGCCCTGTTCATAGGCATACTCAAGAAAATGCTGGTCACGGGTGATGACATCCCCACGCGTAAAGCCCATGGCCTCGCCCTCTTCCAGAACCGCTACTGACTCCTTGATCCGCAAGTTGCCAATAGGAGCGGGCGTGCTGCGCCCAAGCAGGTACAAGTCATCGCTCAAGCCTTCCGGCTTTTGTCGACCTAGCTGGGCGATGAGGAAGCGCTTGGCCGCGCCAGAAGGAGCAATGTCGTGCAGGAAAGCCGGGGCTTCGGGCAATGAAAAGGTTTCAAAATCCACCGGCAGGCGGGCGCTCACACCTTGGGAGAACGAATTCGGATAGGCGTCCAGAACATACCCCGCTTTGTAGGCGAAGCGGCAAGGGCCGAGAAACCCTTTTGAAGGGTCGTCGAACGAAAGGGTCATTGCATCCTTCCAGATGCCACCGCCATAGATCTGGAGAGTGAGGTTATACATGGGCCACCTGCAATTTATTGCACCTGAAAGCCGTATAAACGGACTGCATCTGCACTATAGTGCATTTTTTCCGTGCTGTCGGGTTTAAAAATGCAATGTAATGCAGTCATGAGTGTAGAGATAAAAAAAGGGAGCCACGAAGGCCCCCCGAGGAAATCTTGAAATTCAAGGCCTGCCAACACAGCCCAGTGGAAGATCCTATGCACGCCTAAAAGCGAGCTCTTGATTTTGTAGGACCGGCTTTAGCCGGGAGGGCGGTGTTTTGGCGAAGGATGTTTAGCGGATGTCCCGACGCCCTCCCGGCTGAAGCCGGTCCTACGGGATGCGTAGATGTGAGAGTTCATTCGCGAAGAGGCCGGTACACCTGAAACATATGCAGCGTTTTCACCACAGCATTCGCGGATAAATCCCACATGAGCCCCGCTACAGGTTTGGAACCGTGTCTGATCAACCCTCAATCTCAACCAGTATTTCGCCCGGATTGACCCGATCCCCCTTCGCCACGTGAATGGCGACCACCTTGCCGGCGATGGAAGCCTGGACTTCGGTTTCCATCTTCATGGCTTCGGTAATCAAGACCGCCTGACCGGCCTTGACCATTTCGCCTTCCTTGACCAGCACATCGACGATGTTGCCGGGCATGGCAGTGCTGACGTGGCCCGGCCCTGTGGCCTGGGCGCGCTTGCTGGCACCGCCGCTGACGAACTGATTGAGCGGCTCGAACACCACTTCTTCCGGCATGCCATCGATGGACAGGTAAAAATGGCGCTTGCCTTCAGCCTTCACGCCCACGCCAGTGATATCCACGCGATAACTTTCGCCGTGCACGTCGATGACGAACTCGGTCGGTACGCCCTCCCCACTCGCACTGCTCACGCCACCCGCTTCCGGAATGGGCAACAACTCTTCGGGTTTGAGCGTGCCAGCAGCGCGATCTTCGAGGAACTTGCGACCAATGTCAGGGAACATGGCGTAGGTCAGGACGTCTTCTTCGGACTTAGCCAGAGCACCGATTTCACCGCGGAGCTTGGTCATTTCCGGCTTGAGCAAGTCAGCAGGTCGCACGTCTATCAGGTCTTCATTACCGATCGCCTGACGACGCAGTTTTTCATCCACTTGACCCGGCGCCTTGCCGTAGCCGCCTTGCAGGTAAAGCTTCACTTCATTTGTGATGGTCTTGTAACGCTCACCGGCCAGTACGTTGAAGAACGCTTGGGTGCCGACGATTTGCGAAGTCGGCGTGACCAGTGGTGGATAACCCAGGTCTTTACGTACCCGCGGAATCTCGGCCAGCACTTCGCCCATACGATTTAGCGCGCCCTGCTCTTTTAGCTGATTGGCAAGGTTGGAAATCATCCCGCCCGGTACCTGATTGACTTGCACACGCGTATCGACAGCCGTGAATTCGCTTTCGAACTGGTGATACTTTTTACGGACTGCGTAGAAATACAGACCGATTTCCTGCAGCAGTTCCAGGTTCAAGCCTGTATCAAATTCGCTGCCTTTGAGCGCGGCAACCATGGACTCAGTGCCAGGGTGGCTTGTGCCCCAGGCGAAGCTGGAGATGGCGGTGTCAATATGGTCCGCGCCGTTTTCGATGGCCTTGAGTTGGCACATGGCAGCCAGACCCGCCGTGTCGTGGGAATGGATGAACACCGGCAGCGACTGCTCGGCTTTGAGTGCCTTGACCAGTTCGCCCGTGGCGTAAGGCGTCAGCAAACCGGCCATGTCTTTGATTGCCACTGAGTCGCAACCCATGGATTCCATCTGTTTGGCCTGAGCGACGAAGGCCTCGATGGTGTGCACCGGACTCGTCGTGTAAGCGATGGTGCCCTGAGCATGTTTGCCAGCGGCTTTCACCGCCTCGATGGCGACGCGCAGGTTACGCACGTCGTTCATGGCGTCGAAGATACGGAACACATCAATGCCATTGACCGCGGCCTTGGCGACGAAAGCTTTGACCACGTCGTCGCTGTAGTGGCGATAACCCAACAGGTTCTGGCCTCGCAGCAACATTTGCAGACGTGTATTGGGCAATGCGGCCCGCAGTTGGCGCAGGCGTTCCCACGGATCTTCTTTCAGAAAGCGCACGCAGGCATCAAACGTCGCGCCGCCCCAGCACTCCAGCGACCAGTAGCCAACCTTGTCGAGCTTGTCGCAGATCGGCAGCATGTCCTCGGTGCGCATGCGCGTTGCGAGCAGCGATTGGTGGGCGTCACGCAGGATGGTGTCGGTTACGAAGATTTTCTTAGACATTTGGATCTCCTCATAGCGACAAGCTGCAAGCTACAAGCGGCAAGTAAGAGCAGATCTGCTTTTGCTTGCGGCTTGCGGCTTGGAGCTTGCCGCTGCTTATTCATAAGCCTGCGTGAGCGGCAATGGCGGCAGCGATGGCCAGGGCCAGCTCTTCGGGTTTGCGCTTGATCGAATAATTGGTCAGTTCAGGGTGGCTTTCAACGAAACTGGTATTGAACTGGCCGCTACGGAATTCAGGGTTACGCAGGATTTCCTGGTAATACGCTGCTGTGGTTTTAACCCCTTGCAGACGCATGTCATCCAGTGCGCGCAAGCCGCGATCCATCGCCTCTTCCCAAGTGAGCGCCCAGACGATCAACTTCAGGCACATGGAGTCGTAATACGGCGGGATGGTATAGCCGGTGTAAATCGCCGTATCGGTGCGTACACCTGGGCCGCCGGGCGCGTAGTAGCGGGTGATCTTGCCGAAGCTCGGCAGGAAGTTGTTCTTCGGGTCTTCGGCATTGATCCGGAATTGCAGGGCAAAGCCACGGTGAATGATGTCTTCCTGCTTGACCGAGAGCGGCAGCCCGGAGGCGATCCGAATCTGTTCGCGGACGATGTCGATGCCGGTGATTTCCTCGGTGATGGTGTGCTCCACCTGCACTCGAGTATTCATCTCCATGAAGTACACCTCGCCCTCGGCGAGCAGGAACTCCACAGTCCCGGCATTTTCGTAACCCACTGCCTTGGCGGCACGCACCGACAGATCGCCGATGTAGGCGCGCTGCTCGGGCGTCAGTTGCGGGCTGGGAGCGATCTCGATCAATTTCTGGTTGCGGCGCTGAATCGAGCAATCGCGCTCGAACAGGTGCACGACATTGCCGAAACTGTCGCCGAGGATCTGCGCTTCGATGTGCTTGGGATTGACGATGCATTTTTCGAGAAAAACTTCCGCTGAGCCAAATGCTTTGGTCGCTTCGGAAATCACTCGCGGGAAGGCTTGCTCCAGCTCTTCGCGGCTGTTGCAACGACGGATACCCCGCCCACCGCCACCCGAGGTGGCTTTGAGCATGACTGGATAACCGATGCGGTCCCCTTCAAGCAGCGCCTCGGTAATATCGGCCACGTTGCCTTCGGTACCGGGCGTAACGGGTACGCCAGCCTTGATCATGCTGCGGCGTGCTTCGGTCTTGTCACCCATGCGACGGATGACTTCCGCGGACGGACCAATGAACTTGATCCCACGTTCAGCGCAGATCTCAGCCAGTTCGGCATTTTCCGAGAGAAAACCATAACCGGGATGCAGCGCATCGCAGCCGGTTTCAACTGCCAGGTTAACCAGCTTGCGCGGGTTCAAATAGCCTGCCAGCGGCTCGGCACCAATGCTGTGGGCTTCGTCCGCACGCTTCACATGCAACGCATGACGGTCGGCGTCGGAAAAGATTGCCACCGAGCGAATGCCCATCTCGGCGCAAGCGCGCACGATCCGGACAGCGATCTCTCCACGGTTGGCGATCAGGATTTTTGTTATCACGAGTATCTCCTCGACCGTTGAACCGGTTTTGTAACGGGGCATGTGGTTGATTGCCGCAGGGACACCCTATGCCCGATCAGGGATTAACAAAAATGAGTAAAAATTGGGTTGTGTATAAGTAAAGACTTATAGTCGACGCTTCAGCGAATGAACGGAGTCGTTAAAAATGCGTAAGTCATTGATGCGTATGACATTGCGTCAGCTACGGATTTTCAACGAAGTGTGTGACCTGCACTCATACAGCAGAGCAGCGGAGGAAATGTCGCTCACTCAACCGGCTGTCAGCCTGCAGATTCGCCAGCTGGAAGAGCTCGTAGGCCAGCCGCTGTTTGAATACGTCGGTAAAAAGCTTTATCTGACCGAGGCCGCTGAAGCGCTGCAATCGGCCAGTCGCGATATTTTCGGGCGCCTGGAAAGCCTGGATATGCAGTTCACCGATATGCAGGGCTCGCTACAAGGACAATTGAAGCTGGCCGTCGAATCGAGCTGCAAATACTTCATTCCGCACTTGTTTGCGGCCTTCAAGCGTAAATACCCGGAGGTGGTCCTCAACCTGACAGTGGCCAACCGCGCTCAAGTGATCAGAAGGCTGTCGGATAACCGCGATGATCTGGTCGTGATGTCCATGGTGCCGCAAGACATGGGCCTGGAATTCCTGCCGTTTCTCAATAATCCGATTGTAGCCGTCGCTCCGCCGGACCATCCGTTATGCGACGGACGTACGTTAGCGCTCAAGGATCTGGAGCCCTATACCTTGCTGATTCGGGAAAATGGTTCGGGGACCCGCAAGGCCTGCGAGGAGTATTTCAAGGACAAGCGTGTGCACTTCGCCACGACCGTAGAGATGTCGGCTCACGAAGCGCAGCGTGAAAGCGTGCTGGCGGGGCTGGGCATCGCGATGCTGACCCGACACGCGGTGAGTCTGGAACTCGCCACCGGCATGCTTAAAGAATTACCGGTGGCAGAGTTGCCGCTTTATCGCAGTTGGTGCGTGGTACAGGCCAGGGATCGACGCCTGTCGCCCGTGGCACATGCCTTCCTGGCATTCATCCGCACCGAACGTGCGCAGATCAGCCAGCTGATGGAGCGTTTCGACGGGCGCCTTCCAAAGGTTTAGCCGCCTGCCAGAAGCGCTCTGAAACGCTGTCTTCAAAGTCGCACAGCTCTTGATTGAGCCGACGCGCTTCGGAATAGCTTTCTATTGCCCGACGAAATCCCATACGTCGTTGATCTTCCTGCTGACGGCGGGTTTTGACGGTGCTGCTCTGTTGCGAGTCATCGTAGTGCCGAGGCATATCCTGTCTCCCAGTGCGTTGCGGGAGTACAGAATGCTGGGAGGGCGTGACGATCTGACGGCGAATACGTGACAGGTTGGTTAAGGAATGGGAGACGCACCGGAAACATCACGTATCAGCCAATATATTTATGTAGTGCAGTTCAAGGACTCGCCCTTGAGATAGTAGCCATGCAGGACGCAACTAACTATTAGCAAGGAGCTAAACAATGAGCATTCAACACAAAGACTGGTATGCCCGCATCAACAAGATGCCGGGTTTGGCAGGCCCTACATTGCTGGTGTCCGGCACTGTTACTGTTCCAAACAGCAACACAGTGCCGACTCTGGTGGTAGCCGACGTCCAGGATAAATCCCTGGGTCTAAGGCTGAACCTGCAATTTGAAGCCAAAGGCACCGGCCTGACCGTAGTGACCGAAAAGGCCGTTGCGTTCTCGCAGGCAAGCACTTACGACGTACCGGAAATAGCCATTTACCACGAT
Source organism: Pseudomonas sp. ICMP 561 (assembly GCF_002699985.1). Classification (GTDB taxonomy): domain Bacteria; phylum Pseudomonadota; class Gammaproteobacteria; order Pseudomonadales; family Pseudomonadaceae; genus Aquipseudomonas; species Aquipseudomonas quasicaspiana. The sequence goes on from NZ_LKBT01000034.1 coordinate 81,323, forward strand.
GGTAAAGAGCTGATCCGTATCAACGATGTTGAGATCATCAACTGAGTTAAAAGCCCGAGATTTTTCGGCGACGCTCACCAGTCTCCAAAAGGTCACTGGTGAGCGTCTTGTAATCGATGATTATCAATCCTCGTGGGATTTAATCGACTTGGGCGAGAGGCGAAGACTGCGCAAGCTGCGCTTTACGCTCTTCAGATGATTGACGAGGCTAGGTCCACGCGCCATGGCCACGCCCATTGCCAGCACATCGATAACAACAAGATGCGCGATACGTGAGGTTAGCGGGGTATAGATTTCAGTGTCTTCATGCACATCAATCGCCAGATTGACTGACGACAGCTCAGCCAAAGGTGTCTGACTTGGGCACAAAGTGATCAACGTCGCACCTGTCTCACGAACCAGATTCGCCGTAATCAGCAGATCCTTGGAGCGCCCGGACTGGGAAATGCAAACAGCGACATCTGATGGGACCAGTGTAACCGCCGACATGGCCTGCATATGCGGATCCGAATAAGCCGCCGCGCTGAGCAACAGCCGGAAGAACTTGTGCTGAGCGTCAGCCGCTACCGCACCCGACGCACCAAACCCGTAAAACTCGACCCGCTTGGCTGCCGCCATGGCAGTCACAGCCAGCTGCAACGCATGGGGATCAAGGTTTTCGCGAACTTCCATCAAGGTATGCAGCGTGGTATCGAAAATCTTCAGGCTGTAGTCAGCGACCGAGTCATCTTCGTGGATCGCGAACTGGCCGAAGCTCGCCCCGGCAGCCAGACTCTGCGCCAGCTTGAGCTTCAGGTCCTGAAAGCCGGTACAACCAATGGCACGGCAGAAGCGCACGATGGTGGGCTCGCTGATACCGACGCTGTGCGCCAGATCGGCCATGGAACTGTGCATCACAGCCGCAGGGTCAAGCAGCACGTGGTCGGCGACTTTCAGCTCCGACTTGCGTAACAGATGGCGTGACTGGGCGATGTGTTGCAGCAGATTCAAAGGGGCAGACTCGGCAAAGGTGCATGGGACGGGATGTAGCTTTTTTGTAGTTATACTACATGACCTGCGGGACGCCCAGTTAAACGCTCCTTTGATCATGAATCGCAGTTCGCCCGCCGCCCGTAGCCTACCTTGATGCCTATCCCCCTCACGTCCCGACAACCGCTCGCCACCCGTCGCCAGGTGCTGCTTTTGTCGATTCGCGCAAAGCATGGTTTGCCCGGTTTCGCTCGGCACCCTAGAATGCGTCGATGCGCGATGATCTCTCCCTTCTGCTTAATTCCCTCAACGATGCCCAACGTCAGGCCGTAGCTGCCTCCGTGGGTCGTCAGTTGGTCCTGGCCGGCGCTGGTTCCGGCAAAACCCGTGTGCTGGTGCATCGCATCGCCTGGTTGATCCAGGTCGAGCAAGCCTCGCCACATTCGGTCCTGTCGGTGACGTTCACCAACAAGGCGGCAGCAGAAATGCGCCACCGGATCGAACAACTGATGGGCATCAACCCGGCAGGCATGTGGGTGGGCACGTTCCACGGCCTTGCGCACCGCTTGTTGCGGGCACACTGGCAGGAAGCCAATCTGGCGCAGACCTTCCAGATCCTGGACAGCGACGACCAGCAACGCCTGGTCAAGCGTGTCATGCGCGAGCTGGGGCTTGATGAACAACGCTGGCCCGTCAAACAAGCCACGTGGTTTATCAATGGTCAAAAAGACGAAGGCCTGCGCCCGAAGCATATTCAGGCCAGCGGCGATCTGTTTCTGACTACCATGAAGTCGGTCTATGAAGCCTATGAGGTCGCCTGCCAGCGTGCCGGCGTGATCGATTTCTCCGAGCTGCTGCTGCGTGCACTCGACCTGTGGCGCGACAATCCCGGCCTGCTTGCTCACTATCAGCGCCGCTTCCGCCATGTGCTGGTGGACGAATTCCAGGACACCAACGCCGTGCAGTACGCATGGTTGCGCTTGCTGGCGCAGGGTGGCGACAGCCTGATGGTGGTCGGCGATGACGACCAGTCGATTTACGGCTGGCGCGGCGCGAAGATCGAGAACATCCACCAGTATTCGTCGGACTTCCCAGATACCGAAGTCATTCGTCTTGAGCAGAACTATCGCTCGACCGCCAGTATTCTCAAAGCGGCCAACGGCCTGATCATCAATAACAGCGGCCGCATGGGCAAAGAGCTGTGGACTGATGTCGGTGATGGCGAGCTGATCAATCTGTACGCGGCATTCAACGAACACGACGAAGCCCGCTACGTGGTTGAAACCATTGAAAGCGCACTCAAGACCGGTCTTGCCCGTAGCGAAATCGCCATTCTGTATCGCTCCAACGCCCAATCCCGGGTGCTTGAAGAAGCGTTGCTGCGCGAGCGAATTCCGTACCGCATTTATGGCGGCCAGCGCTTCTTCGAACGCGCCGAAATCAAGAACGCCATGGCTTATCTGCGCTTGCTGGAAGGCCGTGGCAACGATGCGGCACTGGAGCGGATCATCAACGTGCCGGCCCGTGGCATCGGTGAAAAAACCGTCGAATCGATTCGTCAGCATGCTCGCCATGCCGATGTCTCGATGTGGGAAGCCACTCGCCAACTGATCGCCAATAAAGGCCTGACCGGTCGTGCCGCTGGCGCGCTGGGCGGTTTCGTCGAGCTGATCGAAAACCTTGCCGCCAAGGTCATGGAGATGCCGCTGCATTTGATGACGCAAACCGTCATCGAGCAGTCCGGACTGATCAACTACCACAAGGAAGAGAAAGGCGAAAAAGGCCAGGCTCGGGTAGAAAACCTTGAGGAATTGGTCAGTGCCGCGCGCAACTTCGAAAACAACGAAGAAGACGCCGAGCTGACCCCGTTGGCGGCATTCCTCGGCCATGCTTCTCTGGAAGCCGGGGATACCCAGGCCGAAGAGCATGAAGACAGCATTCAATTGATGACCTTGCACAGTGCCAAGGGCCTGGAATTCCCTTACGTGTTCCTGGTGGGCATGGAAGAAGGCCTGTTCCCTCACAAGATGAGCCTGGAAGAGCCGGGCCGTCTTGAAGAGGAACGGCGTCTGGCCTACGTCGGCATTACCCGCGCCATGCAACAGCTGGTGATGACCTACGCAGAAACCCGTCGCCTGTACGGCAGCGAGACCTACAACAAGGTGTCGCGCTTCGTACGTGAAATTCCGCCGCTGCTGATTCAGGAAGTGCGCCTGTCCAATAGTGTCACCCGACCTTTCGGCGGCACGCAGAAGGTCAGCAACAGCAGCCTGTTCAATGGCACCGGTATTCCGGAGACAGCCTTCAGCCTTGGGCAGCGTGTGCAGCATGCGGTGTTTGGCGAAGGCGTGATCCTGAACTTCGAAGGCGCGGGCGCTCAGGCGCGGGTCCAGGTCAACTTCGCCGAAGGCAGCAAGTGGCTGATGATGGGCTATGCGAAGCTGGAAGCGATTTAGACTGCTGACTCATTGTCTGAATGGAAATACTTCCTGTGGGAGCTGCCCCGGCGTCCCTGACACCACGCTGTCGCGCAGCAAACACGGGACCTGTAGGAGTGAGCTTGCTCGCGATTCGATCTGTTGGTCGATGAATATATTGCCTGTGCTGAGGCTATCGCGAGCAAGCTCACTCCTACAGAAAATGCATTCCAGATCAGGTAGTTATTTTCTTGTTTGATAGGAGCTGGGCTTGCCCGCGATAAGGTCAACGCGGTTTCATGTGAGTCGTATCGAGCCTTATCGCGGGCAAGCCCAGCTCCCACAGACAGCAGTAATGCAGCGGCAGATTGAATCCGCCCCCGGTCACCTCCATATAGATGACACTGTCCGGCGATCCGTCCTACAGAACTTTCAGCGAAGCCCTACGGACCAATCTACATAGGGTCTTCGGCAATCACGCAAAAGCCGGAAACACTTGGCCGCTAGCCAGACACATATGCCCTATGCAATATGGCGCGCGTGCAATCCACAAAACGGGAATACCCTTATGCAACGTTTTCTAAGCATCGCTATGGCGTTGTGCATCGGGCTCACCATGAGCTTCGAAGCCAACGCTGCGCGTTTCGGTGGTGGCAAGAGCATGGGCTCGGCGCCAAGTCACCAGTCGCGCCAAGCCACTCCGACCACTCCAGCCGCAGCACCAACCGCTGCTGGTCGTCCTGCTGCTAGCGGTGCTTCCCGCTGGCTCGGCCCATTGGCCGGTATCGCTGCCGGCGGCCTGCTTGCTTCCATGTTCATGGGCGACGGCTTCCAAGGGATGCAGATCTTCGACATCCTGATCATGGCGGTCATTGCCTTCCTGATCTTCCGCTTCATCGCGGCCCGTCGTCGTAAGCAACAAGGCGAGCAAATGGCTACCGCCGCTGGCCCTATGACTTATCAGCGTGAAAACGCTCAACAGCCTGCCCAGAATTCCATCTTTGGTGGTTCGGGTGCAGCATCGGCAGCCGCTCCGGTGATCAACGCTCCGGCCTGGTTCAACGAAACCCGCTTCCTTGAAGCTGCTCGTAGCCACTTCCAGTCGCTGCAACAGCACTGGGACGCGAACGAAATGGACAAGATCGAAGAGTTCGTGACCCCACAGATGTTGCAGTTCCTGAAGAAAGAACGTGCGGATCTGGGCGACGCCTTCCAGTCGACCTATATCGACAATCTGAACGTGCAACTGGACGGCCTGGATGATCGTGCAGACAAGACCATCGCCACGCTGACATTCAGCGGTGTGTCCAAGTCTTCGCGCTTCGATCAGGGTGAAGTGTTCAGCGAAAGCTGGAACATGGAACGCCCACAAGGCGATAATCAGCCTTGGCTGGTTGCAGGTATTCGCCAGAACGGTTGATCCAGACCGCTTCACGCGTAAGCAGAGACCCCGGACTTGTCCGGGGTTTTTGTTTTATCCGTTGGGATAGTTATTTTGAGAAACGCTTTAAGCTACTGTATAAACCGCGCCATCAAGTCAGAGGAGCCAGGCCGTGGAAGAAGTCATTGAACAATTACGCGAAGCGAATGAACCTGTTCCGGTTCCGCTGGAATTGCCCGACGAGGATCAACTCGTTGAGGTCGAAGAACAGCTGTTCATCAACATCCCCTTCGTCTTCAAGGAATTTCTCCTGACCGTGAGCGACGTGGTGTACGGCAGCCTGGAGCCGGTGACCGTTACCGACCCCGGATCGCACACTTACCTGCCAGAAGTCGCCGCCTCAGCCTGGGACATCGGCGTGCCGCGCGAGCTGATCCCGATCTGCCAGGACGGTGAAGACTACTACTGCGTCGAAGAAGACGGCACCGTAGTGTTGTGGTCTGGCGAAGAAGAGCTGGTCACCGAAGAAAGCTGGGAATCGGTATGGCACTGGGCGCGGGACGTCTGGCTGGAAAGCTGAGTTGCTGACAGCGCACTGCCATACGGCGAACCCGTAGGACCGGCTTCAGCCGGGAGGGCAATATTTCTGACGCGGCAGATATGGCGATTGAAGAGACGTCCTCCCGGCTAAAGCCGGTCCTACGTAAGCAAACGCCAAGCAGGACCGGGCTCAATGCCCATTCGACTCCTGATTATTCCCCAGCGTCTCCAGCAACGCGATCTGCATGCGCGTATGCACTCTGATGAACCAGCGCCATGCCACTGCAGCGACAATGGCGGCGATCACGGCGATCAGAATCAGCAATTCGTTGGTCGGCAGGATGCTGGCAGACAATGCCGCGAGCATCACGAAGATCACCAGCAAAGACAGCAGAGGAATCACCTCGGCGATCACTTTGCGCACTCGCGCCGTGTGCCGACCCGCCATCTCCGGTTTGACGCCCATCTCAGCCAGCAGCATCGACAGCGCTTTGAGCTTGCGATAAGCCGCGATCAGAAATGGCAGTGAGAGCAACAACGCAGCGCCACAGATCCAGGCTTTCTGTTGCCCAACGTCGCCGACCCAGTCGCTGATATACACGCCGATGCGCTCGGCGAAATAGCCTCCGCAGAAGAATATGGCCACGACCAGGGCCAGATTGACCCCGACCTGCAACAGAATCCGCCGAATCATCGATGCCAGCAGCGCGCCCTCGCCTTGCGGCTGGATGCTGCGCAGCCACTCACCGTACATGCCGAACACCCGCGCCACGCGGCGAGGCATGATGCTCGCCAACTGATTCGACAACGGATCGGCACCGCGAATCAGATAAGGCGTCAGTAAAGTCGTGATAGCGGACACCGCGACCGCCACTGGATAGAGGAAGTCGCTGGTGACCTGCAAGGTCATGCCAAGCGCCGCGATGATGAAGGAAAACTCGCCAATTTGTGACAGGCCCATGCCCACCCGTAGCGAGGTTTTGCCGTCGTTACCGGCGAGAAAGGCACCCAATCCGCAGGACAACATCTTGCCGAGGACAACCGCAACAGTGATCACCGCAATCGGCCAGGCATATTGCACAAGAATCGCAGGATCGATCATCAAGCCAATCGCAACGAAAAAGATCGCGCTGAACATGTCTCGAATAGGCTCGATCAAGCGCTCAATTTTCAGTAACTGCCGCGACTCGGCCATGATCGCGCCAATCAGGAACGCGCCCAGTACCATGCTGTATTCGAGCTTTACTACCAGCAGACAGAAGCCGAAGCACAGGCCCAGCACGGTGATCAGCAGCATCTCATTGCTTTCAAACTTCGCCACGTAAGCCAGCAAGCGCGGCACCACCAGAATACCGATCACCAAGGCGACGATCATGAACAGCGACAGCTTGCCGACGGTGGAAAACACCTCGCCCGAGCTGACCGAGCCACTGACGGCGATCCCGGACAACAAGGCAATGATGCCAATACCCAGAATGTCTTCGACGATCAACACGCCAAAGATCAACTGCGCGAAAGGCTGGTTCTTCATCTTCAAATCGTTGAGCGCTTTGACGATGATGGTCGTCGAAGAAATCGCCAGGATCGCGCCAAGGAAAAGCGAATCCATGGTGCTCCAGCCGAAGTACTGACCGATTTCATAACCGATCCAGATCATCAGGGTGATTTCGAGAAACGCCGCAATGAACGCTGTTGCCCCAACCTTGAATAATTTGCGCAGGCTGAATTCCAGCCCCAGGCAGAACATCAGGAAGATCACCCCCAGCTCGGCGAGGGTCTTGATCGTATCTTCGTCATGGATCAGGCCGAACGGCGGTGTATGCGGGCCGATGATGAAACCGGCGACGATATAGCCCAGCACTACAGGCTGTTTGAGACGGTGAAAGAGGATGGTCACAACACCAGCCACCAGCATGATCACTGCCAAATCCTGAATAAAGCTGATGGCATGCATGGGTCCGGCTCCTTATGAAACGCATTGCAGCGGGCCGAATTCTCACCAGAACGACGGAGAATTCAGCCACTGCAGTGCAGAAATCTGATTAATTTGTAAGAAATTGCCCGATCCACGGGCTTTTGCAGGTTAACACCGCGCATTCATCGATAAAGCCGGTGCAATATATGGAAACAGATCGGCTGCACGCGTGACGGCCCCTGGCCAGCAAGCGTCCCGATAACTGTCACACCGCTTGAATCCGTAAGCACCGTCATAAGGTGCAATTTCTGAACCGCCTTGATCGTGAGTACGCTATGGAACCCGGAAACGCCCAGCTGTCGATGACTGTATTGATGACCCCGGACATGGCCAACTTTTCTGGCAACGTACACGGCGGCACCCTTCTGAAATACCTCGATGAAGTTGCGTATGCCTGTGCGAGCCGCTACGCAGGGCGTTACGTGGTGACGCTATCAGTGGATCAGGTGATATTTCGCGAGCCGATCCATGTGGGTGAACTGGTGACCTTCCTGGCGTCGGTGAACTACACCGGCAACACGTCAATGGAAGTCGGCATCAAGGTCGTCACGGAAAACATCCGCGAGCGCTCGGTGCGCCACACCAACAGCTGTTTCTTCACCATGGTCGCCGTGGACGATCAGCGCAAACCGGCCAGCGTGCCGCCGCTGGAGCCAGAAAGCCTGGACGGCAAACGCCGCTACATTCAGGCGCAACAGCGTCGGCAGATCCGCCAGGAGCTGGAAAAGCGTTATCAGGAAATCAAGGACGAGACGCTGTAGCAGCGTCTTCGTTGGAGCGAGGCTTGCCCGCGAATTGGTTTATGAATCAGCCAATCATCGACAGACAGAAATGCCTTCGCGGGCAAGCCTCGCTCCAACAAGATTTGGTCACAATTTACAACCGCACCGCCTCAAACCTCACCCGAGGATGAGCCGTGCGGTCCTGGGCGCGGACCAGCTCCAGTTCGTAGCTGCCGCACGCCTGGGTCTCCAGCAGCACTTCATGGACCGCGGCGGCGGCAAATTCAAAAGCCGCAACCAGTTCATCCCCCAGCAGTACGCGCGCCAGGAACAACCCGGACGTGAGATCGCCCACCCCCACTGGCTGGCGCGGAAAGGCCAGTAGCGGGCGGCGCAAGTGCCAACTGCCATCAGCGGTCACCAGCAGCATTTCAAAGCCGTCAGCAGGCTTGCCGGGGTAATCCACGTGTTTGACCACGATGGCTTTAGGGCCTCGGGCCAACAAAGCGCGCGCCATGGCCACGCAATCCGACAACGACTCAGGTTTGCGGCCAGAGAAGCTATCCAGCTCCAACTGGTTCGGGCACATGAAGTCCGCCACAGCCGCCGCTTCTTCAAGAAGAAAATCGCTGACTTCCGCAGGCACGCTGCAGCCCTTCTCGGGATGCCCCATCACCGGATCGCACAGATACAGCGCGTTAGGGTTGGCCGCCTTGATCCGCTCAACGCCCACCAGAATCGCTCGGCCCTGGGCAGCGCTTCCCAAATAACCAGAGAGCACGGCGTCGCAATTGCCCAACTCGCCAATCGCCGCGATGCCCTCGATGAGCGCGGGAATCTGTTGCGGGGGCAACACGTCGCCCGCCCACTTCCCGTATTGGGTATGGTTGGAAAACTGCACCGTGTTCAGCGGCCAGACGTTCACCCCGATTCGCTGCATTGGAAACACCGCAGCGCTGTTGCCTGCATGGCCGAAAACCACATGGGACTGGATGGCGAGCAAATGGGGTGTACGTTTCATCTAGGGTTCCTGAACACGATGCAAATGCAGTAGTAAGAAATTTAAGTCGCGCAGTATGGCTGCAAAACCCCGGAGACAGTTAAGCTGGTGGCACTTTGTTGGAGTGCTTCTTCATGCTGACCCTGGGAAACATGTTTGTCCTGATGCTTTTGGCCACCGGTGCGGCATGGCTATGGCACGCCCACGGTTTGCGCGAAAGAGCGCTGGAGCGGGTCAAACAACACTGCGCGAAACTGGATATCGAGCTGCTGGACGGCAACGTGGCCTTGCGCAAGCTGACGTTTGCCCGGGATTCACAGGGTCGCAAACGTCTGGCACGCGTGTATAACTTTGAGTTCACAGTGACCGGCGAGCAGCGTCACCCTGGCACCATCACCATGTTTGGTGCCCACAGTGCGCAGATTGAACTGGCGCCCTACCCGTTCGAGATAAAAACGCCGCCCCCGAGTGCAGAAATCATCCAACTGAGCCAATGGCGGCAAGAACACAACAAGTGGAAGCAGTAGATTTCGAGCCGCTTGTGGATAACTTGTTTTAGAGCACACAAGCAGTCAGTTCAGCCTGCAAGCGTGTTTCATCCTGGGGCTGTGTGAAAATCAATTCCAGCCGTGAATCCCGTCGCCACTCACTGACTTGCCACTGCATAGCATCACCCGCGACGGCATTGCCTGACACCCAACCTCTTTCGCTGTGAATCACCAGTTTGGCGCGACGCCAGTTCATTCCCTGCAACCATATTTCCACACGGGTCAGATCAAAACGCTGGCTGGGGTGCCAACGCCAGCCGATGCTCCAGCCTTCCTGTTGAGCCTGACTGAGACAAATGGGTTGTGCTGGATCAGTCCATACAGCAGGAAGCTGCCCCAAGCCCTTGGGTAGCGCGAGGTTATCCACAGCAGATTTATCCACAAGCAGATCCGACCGTGCGGACATGCCGGGCAATTCGGCCAGTGAGATCCGGCCCTGCTCTGTCCAGATCAACTTGCCCGCAGGCAACTGCTCAATGAGCCTCTGGCGCGCCGCAGCATCCAGATCCGCTGATTTATTCAATACCAGCACCCCCGCAGCAGTCAGCGCCGAAGCCTGACTGGGCGGCAGCGGATGGCCCGTCGCCAGTGCTGCTGCATCGAGGACCATCACACTGGGCTGAACCGTGAGCACACCCAGCCAGGGCGCTTGCTGCAACTGTTCGATCAACTGCACAGGATGGCCAAGGCCGGACGGCTCGATCAGCAATCTATGTGGTCTGGACTTGCGCAGTAAACGACCCAAGCCAATCTGAAAGGGCGCGCCGTTGACACAGCACAGGCAACCGCCAGCCACTTCGCCAAGTGCGATACCATCGGCGGCCGTGGTCAGCAGTGCGGCATCGAGGCCGATCTGACCGAACTCGTTGATGAGGATCGCCCATCGTTCATCTGCCGGCTTCTGCGCCAACAGATGTTTGATGAGGCTGGTCTTGCCAGCCCCTAATGGTCCGCCGATGACGTGGGTCGGGATGTTCTGCAGCATGGTGGTCGCTTATGACGAAGGCGTTTAAGGCCAGAATCGGGATGTTTCTGGGGATGTTACTGGCAACGGGTGCAGGAAACGCATGGGCCGAGGCGTGTCTGGTACACAGTCAGGCCGAGCGGCTGGACGTGAAAGTGTGCCAGGCCAATCGCAACATACCGCCCAAGCTGTTTCACGACGGTTTTTGCCAGCCGCAACTCGTGGGGCAGAAAACCGATGTGACGTTTCTGGAGCAATGCCCCACTGGAGCGTTTGGCATTTGCAGCAACGCGCAAGTCGCCAATATGCCTTATCGCGAAGACATTCACTATTACGGCATCGCCAGCGATGCGCAGTACTTGAAGCCGTTTTGCGAGGGGCAGAGTCAGGGGAAGTGGTTGGTGCCTTGAGGGTTTAAGTGTGTGGGGTGTGTTGGCCTCGTAGGACCGGCTTTAGCCGGGAGGACTGCATTCCTGACGAAACAAATGTACTGAATGTAATGGCCTCCTCCCGGCTAAAGCCGGTCCTACGGTCTTGCTGCTAAGCCAACCAATCCAGGGTAAGGAGCAACCGCCGTTCATCACGCTGCAACGGCGGCGAGCGGTGTACCAGGCCTTGGCCTTCGTTGCCAACCCAGCGCTCGCCCTTGAGCAACGCTACATCGCCACAGTTGATCTGCCTGATATTCAGCGCATCCGAAGGCTCGGCCTGAAGTTTGCCCAGCTGGCTGCGATCAATGGCCCCCTCTCTCAGCCATTGGCTGCCAATGCCCGCGTAAGTGGTGATCAAGCGTACCGGCACATGATCGACATGGAAACGCGGACACATGGCTTTATCCAGTACTCGCAGCCGAACGCCTATACGTTTGGCGCCTAGCAGGCAGGCGTAAGCGCTGATCAGCCATGACACGTCGGCGATGAAACCCTCATAGCCTTCAAGGTCAGCGTAAGCAGAGGCGAAGCTCTGGAGGTCAGGCTGAACATTCTCATCACTGATCTCCAGCGTAATAGCCTCCGCCAGCGGCTCGTTCAGAGAGAGCAGTAATGCGCCAAAGTCTTCGATGTGCGCAGGCAACTGACGCTGCCAGACCGCCAGATTCACATCGTCCTCCAGTACCTGGCTGAGAATGGCCGGGGTATCGCCCTGCACCTGACGAATACGGGGCTGCCACTTCAATACCGTCGCTAACATCACGCCACCTCCATTTCATGCCATGGGCCAAACGGATCGGGTAGCGCCACCCAGCCATTGGTGCCCAGAGCCATCTCGGCGTCCGTGAGCAGGCAGTTATCCAGCTCAGCGGTGAGCTGAGCAAAGTCGATGTTCTGGCCGATGAACACCAGTTCTTGCCGGCAGTCACCGGTTTGTGAGGTCCAGTTGTCCATGATTGCGGTGATGTTTTCTTCATCCTGAGGCCAATGCGCACGCGGCACGAACCGCCACCAGCGGCCAGCGAAACCATGACGCATCAACCCTCCGGCCTGAGACCAACTGCCCGCATCCTGATGCTTGCTGGCCAGCCAGAAGAAGCCTTTGGAGCGCAGCAGTTTGCCGTTGGTCCACTCCCGATCAATAAAGCTGAAGAAGCGCTCCGGGTGAAACGGCCGCCGAGCGCGATAAGCCATGGAAGCAATGCCGTATTCCTCGGTTTCCGGCGTATGTTCGCCGCGCAACTCCTTGAGCCAACCGGGTGCCAGTGACGCCCGCTCGAAATCGAATCGACCGGTGTTGAGGATCTTCGCCAACGGCACCTCGCCCATCACCATCGGAATTATTTCGGCATTCGCATTGAGTCGCTGCAGGATGGCGATCAGCTCTTCGCGCTCGCTGGAACTGATCAGGTCGATCTTGCTGAGCAGAATCACATCAGCGAACTCGATCTGTTCGATAAGCAAATCAGTGATCGAGCGGTCGTCGTCTTCACCCAAGGTCTCCCCCCGGGTCGCGAGGCTCTCGGCGGCCTGATAGTCGAGCAGGAAGTTCACCCCGTCGACGACCGTGACCATGGTGTCCAGCCTAGCCATGTCGGTGAGGCTCTTACCGGCCTCGTCGCGAAAGGTGAAGGTCTCTGCGACTGGCAACGGTTCGGAAATACCGGTGGATTCGATCAATAAATAATCAAAGCGCCCGTCTTGGGCCAGACGGCTGACTTCTTCGAGCAAGTCCTCGCGCAGGGTGCAGCAAATGCAGCCGTTGCTCATCTCGATGAGTTTCTCTTCCGCGCGGTTCAAGCTCACATCACGCTGAACTTCGCCGCCATCAATGTTGATTTCGCTCATATCGTTGACGATCACGGCGACCCGCAGAGCCTCGCGATTGCGCAGAATGTAGTTCAACAGCGTGCTTTTACCGGCACCGAGAAAGCCGGACAGCACGGTTACGGGAAGACGGTTTGGCATCGGTATTCTCATCAGGTTGCAGGGTTTAGACCCTGTTCGCATGGCGGTGCCGGGCACCGGTCAATCACCTAGTTCAGGTTATAGTATAACAATGCATTTAGTAAACAGATCTTTGTAGGAGTGAGCTTGCTCGCGATAGCGGCAGGTCAGGCGATGATTTATCGAAAGAAAATCGAATCGCGAGCAAGCTCACTCCTACAGGGGACGTGTTTGCTCCATTACAGTGTTTTTTCAGGAATACCGACGCTCGCACAACTTAAAGCTAAACCTTCCCGGTTTGCCCCTGCTCCTGCTGCCACGCCATGTAAGAATCAATCGGCGGATTACGCTGAAAATAGCGCTGCAACCCTTCAAACAATCCATCTGCCACCGCCTGTTGATGGCGGGCCGTCACAAGCCGCTGGCTGTCTTTGGCATTGGAGATGAATCCGGTTTCCACCAGAATCGACGGCACATCCGGCGATTTGAGAACGGCGAAGCCAGCCTGTTCGACGCGTTTCTGGTGCAGGGTGGTGATGTTCGCCAGGCTACCGAGAATGGTATTGCCGAGTTGCAGGCTGGCGGCGATGGTGGCGTTCATCGACATATCGAGAATGACCCCGGCCAGCATCGGGTCCTTGTCTTTCAGGTTGAGCAAGCTGGTCGCGCCCAACAAGTCCGCGCCATTTTCGCGCTGTGCCATGAAGCGTGCAGTGGCGGAGGTAGCGCCGCCCTCGGACAAAGCAAATACTGATGCACCGGAAGCCGTCAAACGCGGTGCTGCGTCGGCATGCACCGAGATAAACATGTCGGCGTTGTGTTTGTGAGCAATCTCAACGCGCTTGCGTAGGGGTACGAAGAAGTCATCGTTGCGCACCAGTTGCACATCGAAGCCTTTCTCCCGCTTCAGTCGCTTGGCCAACAGCTGGGCAATAGACAACACCACATCTTTTTCCCGCTCGCCCTTGGAACCTACCGCGCCGGGGTCCTTACCGCCATGTCCCGGATCGACCACCACCATAATGTTGCGCTTGGGGTGCTGCTTGTCACTGACCACCGGCGCACGTTGCACCGGCTGCGCCGCGAGTTGTTGCGGGGCAGCCCCCTCTGCGCCCAGGTCCAGGACCAACCGATGGCCCTGATCGCCAGCAGGCCCGAGCAGAAAGCTGTTGAGCTTCACAGGCCCGGTCAGATCAAGAACGATGCGCGTGTCATCACCCTGACCGTAATGCCCGGAGCGGATGGATTTGATCAGCGTGTCTTGCAGTGCAAGCTGACTGAAATCACCACTCAGGCGCGCGCCGCTTATATCGATGATCAGTCGGTCAGGTGCGCCGAGGGTGAAGGTCTTGTATTGCACTGGACCACTGAGATCCAGCACCAGCCGGAGTTTATCGGCAGTACGCCACAGGCGGGCGTTGCGGATCTGGGCTGCGTTGACGCCCAATGGCAAGACAAAGGCGGCACTGGCCAGCAAGAAATTGAGCAGAATTTGACGGCGATGCATGCGGTGACCCATTCGAAGGTGAAGAGCATCCCGGCCCAAAAAAAGAAATCGTCGAAATTATAGTTATAGTATAACGTGATGATTTACCTGACAGATGGCCTCTTTCATGAAACTTGCTTCACTTCCGGATATCGCCGCACAAACTTCCCGCCAGACACAGCCGCTGGATTGGGTAGGTATGTGTGGCATCGCCATGCCAGTGCGCATTGAGGGACAGCACGTCAGCGCCAAGGTCGATGCGGGGGTGAGTCTGGATGATGGCAGCGCCAGAGGCATTCACATGTCGCGTCTGTACCTCGCGCTTGAACTACTGGAAGGCAAAGAGCTGAGCATGCACTCGATCCGGCAGGTGCTGATGAGCTTTCTCGACAGTCACGACGGCTTGTCCCGGCGTGCCTATCTAAATATTCACACCGAGTGCTTACTGAAACGTCCGGCGCTGATCAGCCCGTTGGCAGGCTGGAAAGCCTATCCAATCAGCATCTTGGCGAGCGTTGAAAACGATATGTTCCACGTGGAACTAAAAATTGACGTGGCCTACTCGTCCACCTGCCCCTGCTCAGCGGCGTTGGCCAGGCAGCTGATCCAGCAGCAATTCACTGAGGACTTCTGCGCCAAGCTGGATTTTCAACGTGTTCTGGAATGGCTAGGCACTGCCGAAGGCATCGTTGCAACGCCGCACAGCCAGCGAAGCACTGCACACATACATGTGCAACTCAATGATTTATCTGGAGAATTCCCGCTTCTTCACTTGATTGATCAAGCTGAAGCTGCGCTCGGGACCGCCGTCCAAACGGCAGTCAAACGAGCAGATGAGCAGGCCTTCGCATTAGCGAACGGGCAGAATCTGATGTTCTGCGAAGACGCTGCCCGCCGCCTGCATCAAGTATTACAGCGCAACCCGACGCTGAAGTCCTTCACGGTGAAGGTAGTGCACGCCGAAAGCCTGCACGCCCACGACGCTGTCGCTCAAAGCAGTTGGAGCGCCGTGGGGAATACGCCTGTCAAGTCCGCGGTTTGACCGCACCACACTGCGCGCCCTGCCATACCGCACGGGTGTCCATGCTGCCGTTCTGCTGCTGGCCGGTGGCATTGAACGTGCCGATAACGTGGGTGGTGAACTCTCGGTCACTCAGGAACTGAGCCTGACCGTTGCCTTGGGCTTTCGGGCAACTAAAGGTGAATTTCCAGTTTTTGCCGTTGCGTTCGGTGATGCGCTGGGTGCAGCCGGACTTCGGATCAGTCAGGGGGATGTCATCGCCTTTGACCTGTGCATCGGTCAGACAAAAGCGCACGCCTTTGCCCGCAAGCGTTACGCCTTGATTTTCAAGATTGCGCTCGACCATGGCACGCTGTTCTGGCGGCAGGTTTTTCAGCTGCCCCAGAATCATTTGCAGGTCAGGCATGGCCTGTCCGTCCACTTGCATGTTACTGGACGTCAGCTCCCACAAGCCGGGTTGCAGCATTTGCGCCTGAGCCAATGGCGCGACCAGACAGCACATCAATGCCAAGGTGGACTTCTTCATTACTGGATCCTTGTTCAACCCATAAGGGACAGGAGCAACCGAACGTGGTCGCCGGACGATGAGGCTTAGACGGCAGATCATGCAGCCAGTTGCACCGCGAATAAAATAGCGACAATCCGCACCCACTGTGGTCTGTTAAGCAGCAATAGTGCGTAAGGAAAGATCACGAATGGATTACCACAGCCCGTATTTCTTCGGCTATGTCATTGGATTCATTCATCTGCTCGGGATTGTCGCCGCGATTCATGCATTGCTGACAGTGCGGACGGCACAAGGCTCGATCGCCTGGGCAATGCCGCTGGTATTTATTCCCTACTTCACCCTGATTCCCTACCTGGTGTTTGGCCGTAGCTCCTTCGATGCGTATATCAAGGCGCGACGTCAGGCCAACCAGGAAATGCGCACCGCCATCAGCGACATGAACTGGCGCCCCTGGATTGAAGAGGCCGTCGCCGCCAGACGCTCGGAAGCGTATGCGTCACTACGCGCAATGCCAAAACTGGGTAACACCCCCGCACTCGCCAATAACGAAGTGAAGCTGCTGATCAATGGCGAGGCGACATTCAGTGCAATCTTCGATGCCATCCGCGAGGCGAAACAGACAGTCCTGATTCAGTTTTTCATCATCCATGACGACGCACTGGGCCGCCGTTTGCAGGACCTGCTGTTGGAGAAGGCCGCAGAAGGCGTGGCCGTGTACGTGCTGTTCGACGGCATTGGCAGTCACGCACTGCCGGGCAGCTACAGCGAAAAACTGCGCAAAGGTGGCGTGCAGATCAAGGCATTCGCAACCCGCGGCGGCTGGCTCAACAGGTTCCAGATCAACTTCCGCAATCACCGCAAGATCGTAGTTGTTGACGGTACGAAAGGCTTCCTCGGCGGGCATAACGTCGGCGACGAATATGTCGGGCTCAAGCCACCTCTCGCGCCGTGGCGTGACACCCATGTGCAAGTAATCGGGCCGGTGGTTGCCTGCCTGCAAGAGTCGTTCGCCGAGGACTGGTTCTGGGCGACGCGCGAGTTGCCGCCTTTGAGCCTGCCGGACAGCTTTCCGGAAGATGGCCTGCTTTGCCAACTTCTGACCAGCGGGCCCGCAGACAAACAGGAAACCTGCTCGTTGTTTTTCGTCGAGGCGATTCACGCGGCGACAGAGCGGGTATGGATAACCAGTCCGTACTTCGTGCCCGATGAAGCGGTGTCGGCAGCCTTGCACCTTGCGGTGTTGCGCGGCGTTGATGTCCGTCTTCTATTGCCGTCGCGCCCGGATCATTACGTGGTGTATGCGGCCTCAACGCTGTTCGCCTTCGAAGCAGTACGCGCCGGCGTACGGGTGTTCCGTTACGGGCCAGGCTTCATGCACCAGAAGGTCGTGCTAGTGGATAACGAGATCACTGCGATCGGCAGCGCCAACCTCGACAACCGCTCGTTCCGCCTGAATTTCGAACTGATGTTGCTCACGGTCGACAGCGATTTCGCCAGCGAGGTGGAGCAAATGCTCAACGATGATTTCGCGTTGGCGCATGAGGTTTCAATCGAGGAAAGTAGAGAGACGCACCACTTGCAACAACTGGGCATGCGCGTGGCGCGTTTGATTTCCCCGATCCTGTGAGGTGACAAGAGACCTGCTCCTATCAACAAAAAATAACTATCTAATATGTAATGCTTTTCTGTAGTCGCTCAGGAGCACCGCGATTCAGCGATCGCGCTCCGTCTGATGCACCGCCATCGCGGCTCGCCGTGCTCGTGCGCGTCTACAGAGACTGAGTGAAAACTACTGCGCGTTGATCAATTAACGATAGATGTCGGCCCGCGTCCACGGCAGATCATGACTGCCATCCGCACGAGGTTTGACTGCCAGAATCTGATGCAGGTTGATCCAGCCGTGGGCAAACCCGTAAGCGCAGCCAGCCAGGTACAAGCGCCAGATCCGTAACGTCTGTTCCGGGACCATGGCAGCGGCCTGCTCCAGATGCGTTTCCAGCCGGGAGCTCCAGTGCTCCAGGGTTTTCGCGTAATGCAGGCGAAGGCTTTCGACATCGACCACTTCCAGCCCAGCCTCGCTGATGTCCGCGCTGATTCGCGATACGTGGGGTAACTCGCCGTTCGGGAAAACATAGCGGCCAATGAACTCACCCGCCCCACGCCCCACCGGGCGACCGTCGATATGCTTGGCGGTAATACCGTGATTCATCACCAGCCCGCCCTCCTTCACCGCGCCAAACAGACGCTGGGCGTAAAGCGCCAGGTTGGCGTGGCCGACGTGCTCGAACATTCCAACGCTGACTACTTTGTCGAAGCGACCGTCCTGAGGCAGATCTCGATAGTCCAGCAACTGCAGGTCAACCAAATTCTCCAGACCTTCAGCCATGACCCGGTCTCTGGCCAGCTTCAGTTGCTCGCGACTCAAGGTAATGCCGAGCACTTTCACGCCATATTCACGGGCGGCAAAGCGGGCCAATCCACCCCAGCCACAGCCGACATCCAGCAAATACTCGCCCGGTTTGAGCCGCAACTTGCGGCACAGGTGATGGAATTTGTCCTGCTGCGCCTGCTCGAGGCTTTCATTGCCGGTTTTGAAATAGGCGCAGGAATACACCATCTCCTTGTCCAGCCAGAGCTGATAGAACTCATTGGAGACATCGTAATGGTAGGAAATCGACGCCGCATCGGTGGCTTTGTCATGGGGGCAGCGAGTCGGGCCACCCTCCTGATCTTCGTCACCCAGCGCCTGGGTCAGCTCATCGCAAACCCGCATGACTTCACTGATGGAGCCTTCCATGTCCAGTCTGCCTTCCACGAAGGCACTGCCAAGAAGGTCGAGGCTTGGGTGGGAAAAATCGGAAACCAGTTGGGGGTCTTTGACGAAAATCGTCACGCTCGGCGTGGGCCCGAGGTCGAGTTCATGACCGTCCCAGAGCTTGAGACGCAGCGGAAGGTGCAGATTCTGTAAGGCCGGTGGAAGTTGCGCGAGCATTTGAGTAAACCCCCAATGATCAAGAACTTGAAAAGCGTAGTTGAGGATCAGTTCTGAATTAGAACCAACCCGCTATAGGCGCTATAGCCAATAACTACGAATCGACTTCCGGGAACGACTTATACCCCACCTGATCCGAGCCAGACATGGAGGCTGAAATGCAGCACTCTTCATGACTGACTGTTAATTTGTAACAGAGTTCTTCAAACCTCAAGCAAATTTTTATACTTAACGAACCGCTCTGGTTCGCCGTTTATGCCAGCTATAACTGACTCAACGTTGCGCCGTGGCTGAAAGCTCGCCCAACGGCTCATGCAAACGCAGTAATCTGCCAGCGTTACCCAAGACCAACAGCGTGCTCAGGTTATGCAGAATCGCAGCGACCATCGCCCCGGCCGCGCCTAAACAGCCAAATGCAGCCAGGGCCACAATCGCAAGCGTCCAACCCAGGCCGATGATGACGTTGACCTGCAGCGTGCGGCGGCACTGTCGGCTCAATCGAACACAGGTCCCCAGCCTTCGAAGATCACTGCCAATCAGCACGATGTCTGCCGACGCCAGCGCGATATCGGCACCACCTGCGCCCATGGCCACGCCTACTACGCCCGCTTTGAGGGCCAGGGAGTCGTTGATGCCGTCGCCCACCACCATAGGCCGGAAGCCGCGGCTGATTTCGGCCCGTACCCGGGTCAGTTTGTCCTCGGGCAAGGCTTGGGACTGCACGTCGGTGATGCCGACTTCCAGTGCCAGTGTGTTCGCCACGGCGTGCCGGTCGCCCGTCAACAGCAACTGTCTACCCAGGCCCAGTTCGCGTAATTCAGCCAGCGCGGCACGGGCTTCTGGCTTCAGCGTATCGGCCAGTAAAAGCCAACCGAGAAACACGCCGTCGAGTGCCAGACCCGCAATCGGACCGTCGTGAATCGGGACAGCGGCAGTGGTAATACCTAATTGCTCGAACAACTCCGGACGGCCCAGTGCAGCAATGCCCAGCTCACTCGTCGCGATGACACCCAAGCCCTGAAGCTCGCGGATATCGCTGAGCGCCAACTGCTGATCCTTGGCAATCAGACTGGCCAGCGCGCGGCTGACCGGGTGACTGCTCGCGCTGCCCAGGCTTGCCGCCAACGGAAGGAGGTGCGGCGACTCCGGGCCAACGCTCTGCACAGAATCGATACGTAACGTGCCGAAAGTCAGGGTGCCGGTCTTGTCGACGACCAGCGACGTAAGGTCGGCCAGCTCTTCCAGAAAGGCCGAGCTGCGAATCAGAATCCCGTGCCTGGCCGCCACGGCAATGCCTGCAATGGCGGTAGCCGGAGCCGATAGCACCAGCGCGCAGGGACAAGCGGCAACCAGCACGGCGAGCATGGCCTGGGCATTATTCGTGATGAACCAGGTGACTGCGGCGATCAGCAACACCAGCACCATGTAGCTGCCCGCATAACGCTCCAGCAAGCGGGTGATCGGTGGCTTGGAGCGTTCAGCGCTTTGCATCAGCGCGATCACCTTGCCCAACGTGGAATCCTGGCCGGTGCGCGTCACCTCGATACGCAGCAAACCGTCGAGGTTGATCGCCCCGCCGAAGACCTCAATCCCGGCCCTGGCCTCCAGCGGCACTGACTCGCCGGTGATCGGCGCAGTGTCCAGACTGGCCTGACCCGAGATTACCCGCCCATCAGCAGGCACACGATCGCCCGCACGCACTTCGACCTGATCGCCAGCGACAAGCGTCGAGTTGTCTACTTCCTCCACGCTGCCATCGGCCTTGATCAACCGTGCATGGCTGCGAGTCAGGCGGCCCAATGCCTGAATGGCTTCCTGAGAACCGATGACGCTGCGCTCTTCCAGCACATGGCCAAAGATCATGATGATCGGCAGCAACGCGGCCGTCATCAGGTCTCCGGTGGCCCAGGCACCCAGCATCGCCAACGCGATCAATTGATCGGTGACGCCATGCAGGCTGGGGTAACGCAGGCTGTGCCAACCGGCACTGACCACCGGAATTGCCACCAGCAGGGATGCCGCGCCCAACAAAAGCTGACTGACGCCATTCTGATCCGGCGCGACAAAACGCCAGATCAAGCCCAACCCCAGCAGCCCCAGGGCCAGCATCGCCAGGGTCAACTGTCGCGCAGCGCTGCGTTGTTCGGGGGCGCTGAGCATGCTTTGCTCCGAGGAGGCTGCTACGGTTTCGTGAACAGCTTCGCCACTCATTGTTCTGCTCCCTGAATGATCAGGCGGGAATCGTCACGGGGATCGACGGTGGTCACGGAACCGGCTTGGCCGAGGATCTTTGGCACGCGTTCGCGATAGAGGCGCTGCAACAGACCGGGATCGCTCCCGGCGTGCATCGACTCGCTGAGGCTGGCTACCGTCGCCGTATCGGTGCGGGCTTTGGCCAGACGTTCAGATGCCTGGGCATGGGCGACTTGCAGGGTACGGTCTGCCTGCTGATTGGCCGCTTGAATAGACTTTTCTGCGTCGTTTCGCGCATTTGCCACGGCCTGATCCGCGAGCTGGCTGGCAGTCAGGACCGAGTTGAAAGCGTTGATGGCTGCGCCGGGCAAACTCGATTGCACATCGACGCGGGTGACTTCGACGCCAATGCCGACGCCAGTCGCACTCAGCTCTGCAAGCCTCTGGTTGATACCGCGCACCAGATCGCCACGCAGGCGCTCACGTCTTTCGGCTGACTGGCTGTCGGCCGAAATCAGTTCGGGGCGCGCGACCAGAATCGTGTCCAGATCCCGAGCTGCCGTCAGGGCCACGGCACTGCGGTTGACGATTCGGTCCAGCGCTGGCGCCACATGATCGCCCTGCAGAACGAAGGCATACGGATCGCTGACTTTGTAGTAAACGGTGACGTCCAGTTGCACCACCCCGGCGTCCCCGGTCAGCAGATAACCCGATCCGGCCAGCGCATCGCTCATGGGTGCGGCAAAGCTCGCAGCCTTGTCGGCCTGCACAGCCGCGAACGAACGCAGCAGGGTTTCCACACGGCGCTCAATCACCCGGTCCGCAGACGGCAGCAACACCACCTGCTCAAACGGTTGCGGCCAGGCGGTCAGCAGTCCGGCGTTCTGAATCCGCTCCAATGCGCCCATGCGTAGCACCACGGCACGGTTCTGCGGATCGATCTGCCGCACGTTGGACACTGCCCAACCCAGCGCGGCCAGAATCGTTACGCCATACAAGGCCAGGAACGCCAGACGGCTGGCCTGCGTCCATGGATTATTCACGACCGGTCGTTGATTGCCTGGCGCGTCGTGCTCACTCATGGCTGCGACCCGGCTTTGCCATTCGGTGCTGAGGGGCTATCCAGCGCAGGCGGGCCATCGACCAGCACTCGGAACGGAGCGGCATCGGTGCGCAGAATCAGTTTGGTGCCCGGGGTAACGATGGTCCCGAGCGTATCCAGCGAACGCAACAGGTTATAGAGCTGTGGCGAACCGGCGTAAGCGCGCCCATAGATTTGCGCAGCTTCGACCCGGGATTGAGCTTCGATATCGGCGGCCTTGACCGTGGCGTCTGCTTCAACGATCCGCGCATCACGCTCCGCTGCGGAGCGAATCTGCGCCGCTTCACGCTTGCCCACAGCAGTACGCTCAGTCGCAATGGTCTCGCGCTCGGCACGCATCCGGTCCACGGTCGCGTTGAGCGTCACCGATGGCAGGGTCAAACGCTCAACCCCGACCTGCAGCACACGCACGCCATAGGTGGTGAGCAATTGTTGATCAATCTGCTGACGCAGCTGGTTTTCGAATTCGCTGATCCGCACCTGGCTGGCATCAGTGTTCACCAGACTCGACAGATCAAAACTGCTGGCCGTGGTTTCCAGCGCAGAGCCGACAAAGGTGCGGATTTGCCGCGCGGCTTCGTCCGGCTGGTTTTGTACAGCTCGCATGAAGCGTTGCACGTTATCCGCATCACCCTGAACCTGCCAGGCGACGTAGGCCTGAACGATGATCCGCAGCCCGTCACGGGTGCCGACGTCCTGCAAACCGCTGGACGTGGTGCGCAAACGCAAGTCCACTGGTATTGCCGCCTCGAAAGGCGCAGGCCAGCGCCAGCTCAAACCCGGTTCCAGCAAGACCCGCGAAGGATTACCGAAGCGCGTAATCACCGTCGCCTCGCCCGAGCGCACTTGCACCAGACTGGCCGCGGCCACGGCAAATGCGATCAGCAATGCAGCGAGCATCCCTCGACGCCACGGAAAGGCGGCCCCTGATGATTCGCCGTGATGGTGGTGACCGTGATGATGACCGTCATGGCCGTGGCCGCTGTGATCGTGACCGGCGTGATCGTGGTTATGAAACAGACTCAAGGGTCGACTCCTTACTGAACGGCTTTACGCGGCGCCGTTGGGTCTGCCGGTAGGGTGAAAGTACGCAGGTCAATGGTCGGCGCGTTGTTGGCGCCGCCCAGACGGTGATCGAGCACGAGCAGTTTCGAATGAGCCAGCCCCTGACTGAGTTGCGTCAGGTACTGCTCCAGCAAGAAAGCCTTACCCGCCTTGGCGTAGCCCTGCTGTTCGGCACTGAAACGCAACTGCGCCGCCTGGGCGTCAGCCATGACTTCCCGCGCGCTGGCGGTGGCTTTGTCATGGGTTTGGGTCGCGTTGAGTTGCGCCATATTCGACGTGCTGCTGGCAGCGCCCCGCTCCCGGGCGATAAGCGCCTGAGCACCAATCTGAGCGGCCTGAACCGCGTGGTAAGCGTTGGCGGCTCCGGCAGGCGGGTGAATCGCCTCAATCACCGTGGCGAGAATCTCAACGCCGCTGTTGAGTCGCTGCAAATCAGCCTGGATCGCGTTGCCGATTTCACGTGCCAGATCGGCGCGCTGTTCACCCAACAACTCGTCCAGCGTCCGCGAAGCAAAATCGTGCACCAGCACTCTGCTGGCTGTGCTGCGAATCAACATCGGCACATCAGCGCTGTTATAAGTGGCGGCCATGGCCGCTTCGTCAGTCAAACCGATGCGATACACCAGACGCACATCCATATTGACGATCTGAAAGCCCTGCTTGTCGCCCGCGCTGCTGGCGATCACCTGAGACTTTTCATTGATATGGCTGGCGTCCCACAAACGGTTAGTGCTGGCCGGCGCAGGTCCTTCTGCTGAATCAGGCACTGGAACAGAGGTGATGCCGCTTGCCTGCGCAATGCTGGTGGCCAATTCGTGAACCACGCCGTTTTCCACCCTCAATACCCGGCCAAATGGCCAGGGCAGACCACCGTGCAGTCCAGGCCCGAGCACCTCTACCGGCTTGCCGAACCGCTCGTAGATGCCCCGCCCTTGCATGGGGATTTCATGCACACCGCTGAGTGCCCAACCCAGCGCCATGACCACCGCCAGCACGGGCAGAAACGCCCGGCGCATGTAGGTGAAGGCCCAGATCTGCCGCAGGTCGATACCAAAGCGGTTATGTAATTCGTGCTGCAAGGCCTGCAGAGGTTGCGGCGGCCAGCGCAGCAAGCCTGCCACGAAACTGCTGGCCGTCAGCCGCGGCTCGACACGGGGATTACGTGGATTGAAGAGCGACAGCGCCGCGCGGATCAGCAGTTCAATGGCTACGAGGCCCGGCAATAATCCGCTCAACACCGCCAGCCGGGCCGTCCATGGACGTTCGACACTTGAGAAAAACAGACACACCGCACCAATCAGCAACACGGCAATCGCCACGCGAGTCATCTGCGCCAGTTGTGCCGCTTCCGGCCACTCGGCCTGCTCACCGCTGAACTGGCGCTCAAGGACCAGCAGGCCGAACGCCAATAACACCGCCGCGCTGCCAGCGACGCTGCCCATCCGGGAAAAGTCGCTGCCCGGTAGCGACAGGTCCCACACGGCGTCGAGACAAATCAGCGCCAGCAACGACCAACCGGCCAGCCAAAGCGTCGGTGCGCCAATCTGCGTCAACGTCGAGTGACCTAACCGACTGATGCGCCCAAGAAGCCGGTCGTACCAGCCTCTGTCCTCTGGCTCCAGAGTCTGCGGGGCGACGTGAGGCTCGCCGCCCTTGAACGCCAAAGCGCGCCATTGCGCGACGCCTTGGGCTGACTGCAATGCGGACGCCAACAGCAACAACGCGGCGGCAGCGTTGACCAGCACTGCTGGCCACAAAGTATTCGCCGCAAACAAGTCGGCGAACAGCGCCAGCATCAAACCGAAAATGCCAGCCCCACCCGTTATCCAGGTCAGGCGTTTTAACCGCGCCGCATGCACCGCAGCCCTTTGAAACCTGGGCAGGCCATTCAAGCCGCCGTGCTCAACATCCAGATCAACCCGCATCGACGCCCCAGAACTTACTGAATGTTGCTGCCATAGCCCGGCATTTGCGGCGGGCTGACCCACAGGATATGGCGTTACGATATAACAGCAACAATGAAATTTTTGTTAGATAGGACGCTGATCTTCAATGTGGGATCGGCTTCAGCCAGATTGCGGTATGCGAAGGTCTGACGTTGGCGACCGTACTGTTCTCTTTCTGGCTAAAGCCGGTCTCACGATGTCGCGCTTACAGAAGATCGCCAAACTGGTCGGTCGCTGTGGAAAAGTCCCTCAGATGAGACTTTTCGCGCAAAGATCAGCAGGCCACGATCATCGCGTTGTGGTTCACTAGAGCCGGGCGCGCCGTCGGGTTATCCACAGGCGCACAGTTGACCTGCCGACAAGGATAGCTTCACGTTGATTTCGATCTATCAGCTCAAACCCCGTTTTCAAAATCTGCTGCGCCCATCAGTTCAGCGTCTCTATGACCGGGGCGTTACCGCCAATCAGGTGACCTTGAGCGCCTGCATCGTTTCTTTGTTGATCAGCGGGCTGGTAGCCGTATTCTCCGAACACCTGTGGGTGTTCGCGCTCATTCCCTTGTGGATGATTGTGCGCATGGCGTTAAACGCCATCGACGGCATGCTTGCCCGGGAGTTCGGCCAGCAATCGCGACTCGGCGCTTACCTCAATGAACTGACCGACGTCATCGCTGACAGTGCGCTATTCCTGCCATTCGCCTTGATCCCGGACGTCAGCCTCGGGCTGGTGCTGGTGGTGACGTTGGGAGCGATCTTCAGCGAATATGCAGGCGTGCTCGGGCCCATGATCGGCGCGTCCCGTCGCTATGACGGCCCAATGGGCAAGAGTGATCGTGCATTCGTGTTCGGTGTGATCGGTGCAGGCGTTGCCGTGGGCTGGCTCTCGGCCCTGTGGATAAACATCATCCTGGCGGTCGTCAGCGCACTGCTGGTTTACACCCTGGTCAATCGTGTTCGCCGGGGGCTGGCAGAAGTCGTTGCCTCCAGTCCGGAAGATGTCGTCAACAACTCACAAGCATAAGGATCTCGACATGCGTGTAGCTCAGGATCAGCGCTTCAGCACTCATGATGGCGCCGAACTTTTCTATCGTCATTGGCCAGCCACCGCCCAGGACCCGTCGGTTCCGCGTCAGGCAGTGCTGCTGTTTCATCGCGGTCACGAGCATTCCGGACGCATCGCTCATCTGGTCGATGAACTGGATCTGCCAGGTTTCGATTTCTTCGCCTGGGACTCACGTGGCCACGGGCAATCGCCAGGCGCGAGGGGTGACAGCCCAAGCTTCGCCACCAGTGTGCGCGACGTGCAAACCTTCGTTGATCACTTGAGCAGCAACTTCGACATTGCTGAAGAAAACATGGCCGTTGTCGCCCAGAGCGTAGGGGCCGTGATCGCAGCCACCTGGGCTCATGACTATGCACCGAAAATTCGTGCATTGGTGCTTGCGTCGCCGGCCTTCAAGGTCAAGCTGTACGTGCCCTTCGCCCGTCCGGGCCTGGCGCTGCTGCGCAAATTCAAGGGCAACTTCTTCGTCAACAGTTACGTCAAGGCGCGCTTCCTGAGTCATGATCCGCAGCGCATTGCCTCCTACGACAGCGATCCGCTGATCACCAAGGCGATATCGGTCAATGTTCTGCTGGGACTTTACGAAGCGGCTGATCGAGTCGTCGCCGACGCAGAGGCGATATCGATACCCACGCAACTGCTGATCTCCGGCGCAGACTTTGTGGTCCATCGCGGCCCGCAGGAACGTTTTTTCGAACGGTTGGGCAGTGTGCGCAAAGAGAAGCACATTCTGCCGGGCTTCTTTCACGACACGTTGGGGGAACGCGATCGTCACCTGGCTATCAGTCGAGCTCGGCGTTTCATCCTGCAAAACTTCGAAGAGCCGATCTCACGACCCTCACTGCTGGACGCAGACCGGATAGGCGTCACCTGCGCTGAATCCGAAGCGCTGGCCGCACCTTTGCCCCACAACTCGTTGCGTGACCTTTATTGGCGAATGACACGCGCCAGCATGGGGCTGGGGGCGAAGTTATCCACAGGAGTAAAACTGGGCTTCGATACCGGCTTCGACTCCGGCAGTACGCTGGATTATGTTTATCGCAATCAGCCGAGTGGCACCTCTGCACTGGGCAAGGTGATTGACCAGAACTACCTGAACTCCATCGGCTGGCGCGGTATTCGCCAACGCAAGCTTAACGTGGAAGAACTGCTGCGGCTGGCCATGTCGCAACTGCGCAATCAGGGCAGACCGGTAAGTATTGTGGATATCGCCGCAGGACACGGGCGTTACATCCTGGAATCGCTGCAAGGGGTGGATCCGCTGCCGGAGTCGATCCTGCTGCGCGATTACAGCGACATCAACGTGCGTGACGGCAGCGCGTTGATCGAGCAAAAGGGCCTTGGCCATATCGCCCGCTTCATCAAGGCGGATGCGTTCGACCGCAATGACCTGGCCGCACTGGACCCAAAGCCGACACTGGCCGTGGTTTCCGGTTTGTATGAGTTGTTTGCCAGCAATCAGATGGTCGGCGACTCATTGGCTGGTCTGGCAGCGGCCGTAGAGCCCGGCGGTTATCTGGTGTACACCGGTCAGCCATGGCACCCGCAACTGGAGTTAATCGCGCGCGCCCTGACCAGCCACCGGGAAGGGCAAGCCTGGGTGATGCGTCGTCGCAGCCAATCGGAGATGGATCAACTGGTTGAAGCGGCAGGCTTTCGCAAGATCACCCAGCGTGTGGATGAATGGGGGATTTTCACTGTGTCCCTAGCGCAGCGCATCCAGTGAAGCCCCTGCGCGAGCCAGGCCTATGGAAGCGGGCCGTGGTGTGGCTGATATTTCTTGCACCATTTTTCTTCGCCAGCTACGGCTTTGCCACCTGGTACACCGCCCAGCGTGCTGATGTTGGCACGTTGGTGTTTGGCTGGGAACGCGATATGCCGTTTTGGGCGTGGACCATCATCCCCTACTGGTCCATCGACCTGCTTTACGGGTTTTCATTGCTGGCCTGTCTGACACGACGCGAGCTGGATACCCATGCGCTGCGCCTGTTCAGCGCGCAACTGATTGCAGTCAGTTGCTTCCTGCTCTGGCCTCTGCGCTTCACTTTCGAGCGTCCGGAGCTGGACGGGCTGTTTGGCTGGCTGTTCGCCGTCTTGGCAGGTTTTGACAAGCCGTTCAATCAAGCACCTTCGCTGCACATCGCGCTGCTGGTGGTGTTATGGGTCTGCTACGACCGCTATCTGCGTAACTTCCACGCAGGATGGCGATGGCTGCTGCACGGTTGGTTTGCGCTAATTGGCCTGTCAGTGCTGACCACTTGGCAACACCACTTCATCGACTTACCCACAGGCGCATTGGCCGGATGGTTCTGTGTCTGGCTATGGCCTGATCAGGGCCGCAGCCCAGCGTTGTCCGTAAGGCTGAGCCATGATCCGCAACGGTTGAGGCTCAGCGCGTATTACGCCGTGGGTGCTCTGTCCTGCGCAGCCTTGGCCTTGGTGCTTGCTGGTGGCTGGCTGTGGCTGATCTGGCCAGCGGTTTCGTTACTGTTGGTGGCGATCAATTACCTGCTGCTGGGCGCCAATGGCTTTCAGAAGCGCGAGGATGGGAGCTTATCCCCGGCAGCGTGCTGGTTATTCGCTCCTTATCTGGTAGGCGCGTGGATAAATTCGAGGTTGTGGACAAGATCCCGCCCGCAGCCAAGCGAGATTGTGGATAACATCTGGCTGGGGCGATTGCCTGCTCAATCCGAACTGCCGCCTTTCAAATCGGTTGTGGATATGTCCGCCGAGCTGCCGCTGGATGCCGGTTCTCGTGGTTATCAGGTTGTCCCGGTTCTGGATCTTACAGTCCCCACTGCCGCGCAATGCCTGATAGCCGCTGAAGCGATTGAACGTCTACGTGAGCGAGGCCCGGTACTGGTCTGCTGCGCGCTGGGCTACTCTCGTAGCGCCACAGCCGTCGCGGCATGGCTTCTACACACTGGACGAGCCGAGTCTGTGGATAACGCAGTGGCCATGCTCCGCGCTGCAGCGCCGAGAATTGTTCTGGGTGCCGGGCATAAAGCGGTTTTGCGCAGCACCACGCTTCCCTGACACTGCGCTGTTGCGAACGGAGACCTGTAGGAGCGCACGAGCACCGCGCGGCCGCGATAGCGGTGTATCAGACAGACCGCTATCGCGGCCTCGCGGTGCTCGTGAGCTCCTACAGAAACGTTTTCAAAATCATATAGTTGTAGTTTTTTTGAGAAGAGCGAGCTAGCTCGCGATGGCGTCAAACCGGCGCAGACTCACCTGAAGGCAAACAGAGATGTCCCATGAAATGCAGCTCCACGTGGTTGCCAGCCTGCTGCGTCGGGGTACGGCACTTGATAATTTGTCCACAGGGCTGACGCTGCTCAGTCTGGCCTTCGGCCTGATTCAGCTGTTGATAACCGGGGTTCAACCGTTCCTGTTGATACTCGCTGTATCGGGAGTGATTCTGGGTCTGCTGGAAAAGTACTACGCCATGCGCGTGGCATTTGACGCTGATCTGTTCTACGTCATAGCCAGCGATCCTCAGTGGCCAACAGATCGCACTGCAGCGCTGGATGATGCCTTGATCAAGCTAGGCCTGCAGCCTGTGGATAAAGCTGGCCGAGCGTGGTCAGTCCGCATTCAGGGTGCGTTGCGGCTTCTGCGCCAGCAGCTTTTGTTTTTGGCCATTCAGTTATTGGTATTGCTGAGTGCCGTCGTGATTTTCCCTTGGTTGTCCTTCACCTCTTGAGGAAACGCCATGTTTGAACCCTTGGTCGCGACGCTGATTACAGCAGGCGCGCGCAGCATCACCGGTGCCCGCAGCCTGTGGCTCGGCAGCTCTCCAGAGCCGACACAGCGCATCTACTTCGCCAACCACAGCAGCCACGGCGATTTCGTCTTGCTCTGGGCTTCGCTGCCTCCAGCGCTGCGCAAGTTGACTCGCCCCGTTGCGGGCGCGGATTACTGGCAGAGCAGTCCTCTGCGCCGCTACATCATCAACGGTGTGTTCAATGGCGTGCTGGTGGACCGGCAGCGCAAGACGCCGGAAAGCAACCCGTTACAGCCCATGCTGGAAGCGCTGGAAAACGGTGATTCGCTGATCATCTTTCCGGAGGGCACCCGTAACCCTGAAGAGGGTCTGCTGCCGTTCAAAAGTGGGTTGTACCACTTGGCTAAAAGTTATCCACAGGCTGAGCTGGTGCCAGTGTGGATCGCCAACCTCAATCGTGTAATGCCAAAAGGGCGAATACTGCCACTGCCGTTGTTGTGTACCACCAGTTTCGGCGCGCCATTGCAGTTGGGCAGTGAAGAAAGCAAAGAACAGTTTCTGTCGCGCAGCCGTGAAGCGCTGCTGGCCCTGGCTCCGGAGCAGCTTTGATGGATAAGCAGACCCAAATGTTGTTCATGGGGATTGGCGCGATTCTGCTGCTGGCCTCGTTGATCGGCTACATCCTCAAACGCAAGGCTGGCGGCCCTAATTCGGTCATCGACAACCTGAACGCGCGGATCAACGCGTGGTGGGTGATGGTGATCGTCATCGGCATCGCCTTTTCGCTGGGATACACCGCTGTCATCCTGCTGTTCTACGCGGTGTCGTTCTATGCCCTGAGGGAGTTCCTGACCCTGACGCCGACCCGCAAAAGCGACTACCCGGCCTTGGTGGCAGCTTTCTACGTAGCCTTGCCATTGCAATACATCCTGATCTGGATGGATTGGTACGGGCTGTTCTCGATCTTTATTCCGGTTTACGTGTTCTTGCTGTTGCCGATCCTTGCCTCGCTGGGGGGCGACAGCAAACATTTCCTCGAGCGTGCATCGAAGGTCCAGTGGGGGCTGATGATCGCAGTGTTCTGCGTGTCCTACGTTCCTGCCCTGCTAACGCTGGATATCGCCGGGTACGAAGGCCGTAATCTGTTGCTGATCGCCTGGCTGGTGATCGTGGTGCAACTGTCGGATGTGTTGCAGTACGTCTGCGGCAAGCTCTTCGGTAAGCGCAAGATTGCGCCCAATCTGTCGCCCTCCAAGACCGTTGAAGGTTTTGTCGGAGGCATAGCACTTGCCTCGCTGATTGGCGGAGCATTGTTCTGGATTACTCCATTCAACCCGTGGCAGTCGATTCTGATCGCGCTGCTGATCAACTTGTTGGGTTTTGCCGGTGGCATCGTCATGTCCGCGATCAAGCGCGACCGTGGCGTCAAGGACTGGGGTCACATGATCGAAGGTCACGGCGGCATGCTCGATCGCCTCGACTCCGTGTGTTTTGCAGCGCCGATCTTCTTCCACCTCGTGC
This sequence comes from Pseudomonas sp. ICMP 561, assembly GCF_002699985.1. Taxonomy (GTDB): domain Bacteria; phylum Pseudomonadota; class Gammaproteobacteria; order Pseudomonadales; family Pseudomonadaceae; genus Aquipseudomonas; species Aquipseudomonas quasicaspiana. Next base: position 112,840 of record NZ_LKBT01000034.1, read on the forward strand.
GGTACTGGTGGACCTGATTCCACATCGTAGGAGCGGCTTCAGCCGCGAGCCGCGTATGCCAGCGATACACGCGTTGTCGCAACCACGCCCTCCCGGCTAAAGCCGGTCCTACAACAAATATGGCATGCCCAGCCAACGTGGTTGCGCTGTCGAGAATACGCCACTTGACGGCTACCGCCCTGAATATTACAACCATAATTTAACAGCCCCGCGATCTTCTGGGCTTTACTTCCCGCATCTCGACTCAGGAGCAAAGGCTATGAGCAGTTATGACGTTGTGATTATCGGTGGCGGTCCGGGTGGCTATAACGCAGCCATTCGGGCCGGTCAGTTGGGGCTGAGCGTGGCTTGCGTCGAGGGCCGTGAGACATTGGGCGGTACTTGCCTGAACGTCGGCTGCATTCCTTCCAAGGCGTTGCTGCATGCATCGGAGCTGTACGAGTCGGCCGCGGGCGAGGAGTTCGCCAAGCTCGGTATCGAGGTCACACCCACGCTCAATCTTGCGCAGATGATGAAACAGAAAGGCGACAGCGTGGCTGCCCTGACCAAGGGTATCGAGTTCCTGTTTCGCAAGTACAAGGCAGAATGGATCAGAGGCTGGGGGCGCATTGCAGGTCCGGGCAAAGTCATCGTCACCGATGCACAGGGTGTTGAAACCGAGCTGCAAGCCAAGGACATCATCATCGCCACCGGGTCCGAGCCAACACCGCTGCCCGGTGTAGAGATCGACAACAAGCGCATTCTGGATTCCACCGGCGCGCTGTCTCTGGCTGAAGTGCCCAGGCATCTGGTCGTGATCGGCGCGGGGGTCATCGGCCTGGAACTGGGCTCCGTGTGGCGACGTCTCGGCGCGAAAGTCACGGTAGTGGAGTATCTTGATCACGTTGCCCACGGCACGGATCTGGAAGCGGGCAAGACACTGCAACGTTCACTGTCGCGGCAGGGTATTACCTTCAAGCTCAGCTCAAAAGTCACGACCGCAACCACGACGGATCATGGCGTGAATCTCAGCGTTGAGCCCGCTGCCGGTGGCGAGGCCGAGCTGATCGAGGCCGATTACGTGCTGGTCTCTATTGGTCGGCGGCCTTTCACCAAAGGCCTGGGACTGGAGACGGTCGGCCTTGAGGTCGACAAGCGCGGCATGCTCGAAAACAAAGGCCATCGAACCGCTGCAGAGCATGTCTGGGTGATCGGCGACGTCACCTCAGGTCCGATGCTTGCGCACAAGGCCGAAGACGAAGCAACGGTGTGTCTGGAGCGTATCGTCGGCAAGGCCGGTGAAGTGAATTACAACCTGATCCCCAACGTGATCTACACCCGCCCGGAACTGGCCAGCGTTGGCAAGACTGAAGAGCAGCTCAAGGCAGATGGCCGCGCTTACAAGATCGGCAAGTTCCCGTTCAGCGCCAACAGCCGCTCCAAGGTCAACCACGAAACGGATGGCTTCGCGAAAGTCCTGGCCGATGAACGCACCGACGAAATTCTCGGCGTGCATCTTGTGGGGCCAAGCGTCAGCGAAATGATCGCCGAGTTCTGTGTCGCCATGGAGTTCGCTGCATCGTCCGAAGACATCGGGCTGATCAGCCACGCCCACCCTACCCGCTCCGAAGCCCTGCGCCAGGCGGCGATGAGCGTAATCGGGTTGCCGACGCAGTCTTGATACTGCCCGTCAGCCCCCAGGTAGGAGCCAACTTGTTGGCGAGGCGGCGTATCAGTCAAAGCCTCTCGCGAACAAGTTCGCTCCTACCGAAGATCGGCGTTGTCCACACATCTAAATCGTAATTATTTATGTTTTTTTCGAACCAGATGCTGTGTTTGTTATCTGTTGTCGGTACTTTGGCGTTCAGCAAGGAGTCGTAGCGCGCAAATTTTCTTGTGCAGGATGCACAGTACTCGTTAGGGGCTTCACCTTATGAATCGCAGGACTCTCCTGAAAGCATCCATGGCGCTGGCGGCCTATAGCAGCGTTCCGGCCTCAGGGCTTTTTGCTGCACGCGCGATGGCCGCCACGGCCGACGGCGAAATCGAACACTTCGACTTCGATGCACTGAAAGCCCATGCCAAGCAATTGGCTGGTCGGGGTTACGTAAGCAACAAGCAAGTACTGCCTCCTGTATTGGCAAACATGACACCGCAACAGTTCAACGCGATCAAATACGACGCTGGCCACTCCTTGTGGAACGAGCTTCATGGCCAACTGGACGTGCATTTCTTCCACGTCGGCATGGGCTTCAAAACGCCGGTGCGCATGTACAGCGTCAACCCGAAGACCAAAGAGTCCCGGGAAGTGCATTTCCGCCACGAACTGTTCAACTACGAGTCCAGCGGCATCGACAAATCGCTGGTCAAAGGTGACCTGGGTTTTGCTGGCTTCAAGCTGTTCAAGGCACCCGAAATCGCCATCAATGATGTTGTGTCGTTCCTCGGTGCCAGCTATTTCCGCGCAGTGGACAGCAACAGGCAATACGGCCTTTCAGCACGCGGCCTGGCCATTGATACCTACGCCAAGCGCCAGGAAGAATTCCCCGACTTCACCAAGTTCTGGTTCGAAACGCCGGACAAGAACGCCACGCGTTTTGTGGTCTACGCCCTGCTGGACTCGCCAAGCTGCACCGGCGCATACAAGTTCGATATCGATTGCCAGTCCGGCCAGGTGGTTATGGACATCGATGCGAACATCAACGCGCGCACTGACATCGATCAGATGGGCATCTCGCCGATGACCAGCATGTTCAGTTGCGGCACTCACGAGCGCCGGATGTGCGACACGATTCACCCGCAAATCCATGACTCGGATCGTCTGGCCATGTGGCGTGGTAATGGTGAGTGGATCTGCCGCCCGCTGAACAACCCGCCCAGCCTGCAGTTCAATGCGTTCGCTGACAAAGACCCAAAAGGGTTTGGCCTGGTGCAGACCGACCATGAATTTGCCAGCTATCAGGACACCGTTGACTGGTATCACCGCCGTCCAAGCCTGTGGGTAGAGCCGACGACGCAGTGGGGCGAAGGCGCGGTCAATCTGGTGGAAATCGTCACCACCGGTGAGACCATGGACAACATCGTTGTGTTCTGGACGCCGAAGGACAAAATCAAAGCCGGGCAATCAGTCAATTACGGCTACAAGCTGTATTGGGCACCGCTGCCACCAGTGCGCACGCCATTGGCGCAAGTGCATGCCACTCGTTCCGGCATGGGCGGATTCACCGAAGGCTGGGCACCGGGCGAGCATTACCCGAAGTTCTGGGCACGACGTTTCGCTGTGGACTTCAACGGCGGCGGCCTGGAAAACCTGCCGGAAGGCACCGCTATCGAGCCTATCGTGACCGTCTCGCATGGCAAGCTGCAGGAATTCAACATCCTCGTGCTGCCGGACATCAAAGGCTATCGGATCATTTTCGACTGGCTGCCAGACAGCGATTCGGTCGAACCTGTGCAGATGCGTATGTACATCAAGACTCAGGACCGAACGCTCAGCGAAACCTGGCTGTACCAGTATTTCCCGCCGGCGCCTGACAAGCGTAAGTACCCGGCGTAACGTGAAATGATTTCGGGGTGCATTGCAGCAATGCTGCATGCACCTCGGAGTCATATTGCTGCGCACGTCATTTTTTTAATATTCAGCCAATTCAATACGTTACAAATCGATGGAATTCCTGCCCTTTGGAAGATGCTCGAATATTGACGAATTGATTGACAGTTCTTCGAACTCAGGCTGATATAGCTCCTGTCCTTTCTGATTTCCCCCCCCTGTTTTCCTGTCGCGTTGGCCATTCCCCATGGTTGATGAGCGGTAGCGTGGATGCTGTTTTCTCTCAGACCTCAACTCATCACGGCTTTAAACATCGCGTGCCCATTGGCGAGACGCGCAATCCCGTAGGACCGGCTTTAGCCGGGAGGGCGTCGGAACGTTTACCTAAAACTCTTCGCCAGAAATACCGCTCTCCCGGCTAAAGCCGGTCCTACGGGATTGCAAGCCACCAGAGAATCTCCCACAGGGCCGTGTTCACAGAATCTTAAGCACGATCCAATTCCCAATCAGCATTCCCGAGGCAGAAAACATGACGTTGAACTCTGCGAAAGGCCAAGACGCTCGCTCGTCGATTCTGACCTTCAACAAATCGACGGTGGTGGTATGGATTGCCATCAGCCTGATTCTGATCGAGACCTTTTCCGGTGCGCTGCGCTTTTACTTCGACAAGGCAGGCATCGGGCCTCTGTTGTATGTGCCGAAAATTGCCTGCCTGGTGATGTTTGCCCTGGAGCTGCGCGATTACAAAGCCGGTCGGGTGGTCTGGCTGAGCTTGCTGCTGTTGGTGGTTTCCAGCGTACTGGCGATGCTTCACGGAGCCAGCTTGAACAATGTGGCTTTCGCTTTGTTTGGCATCAGTCCGCTGCTGTTCGGGATGGTCTGCAGCGAACATCTGGTCCATCGACGCAGATTGTTTTTATGGGTGATTGGCCTGTGTCTGGGGGCATCGCTGGTGGGCATAGCGCTGGACAAATTCACCTCGGTGCCGTGGAAGGGCTATAGCTACAGCATCGGTGACGCCGAGCTGAGCGCTAACACCTCATGGACTACGGATACCGAAGACCGCATCGCCGGGTTCGCACGGGTATCCAACATCCTGTCGATCCTGATCGCCATCTACACGCTATACCTGCTCATGCTGCTGCGCTCACGGCTTCTGTGGCTGCTGTTGAGCCCGGTGGCGCTGTACGCCATTGTCCTGACCACCAGCAAAGCGCCCGCCGCAGCCTTCGCGTTGACCCTGGTGTTATTGCTGATCAGCCGCATGCGCTGGACGACGCGAATTGCCTGCGTCATGACGGTATTCGCGGGGATGCTGCTGCCGGTGCTGGGCATGATCTATGACTTTGATCTGCACACCATCAGCAGTAGCAACTCGGCACTGGGCACCTTGTATGACCGCTTGATCAACACCTGGCCCAATGTCGCTTACGCCGTCAGCAAAGAAGGCTGGAGCCTCACCGGTGCAGGCTTCGGCATGTTCGGTGGCGCCGCTTCAATGTTCCCGGTTCCCGGTGGCGAGATGCTGGCCGGTTCGGACAGCAGCGCCATGTACCTGTGGGCGATGCTCGGGCTGGGCGGCGTGCTGCTGTACCTGATGCAGATTCCCTTGTTTTTCAAGCTGACCGATGACGACAGCCATGTCGGTAGAGCATTGCTGGCGATCACCTTCTGCTGCTGCATGATCGGCTGGACCACCGACATGTTTGAGGTGACCGTTGCCAATCTGTTCCTGGGCCTGGCGATAGGTCATGCACTGTCTGACAAACTTCTCGATAGTCGACGAACCCCGAGACTGCAGGAGTTTTACCTGTCGCCCTCACCGACGGTGTACTGACCATGGCGGGCAAAGGATTTGCCGCCGCACTGGCCTGCATGACCTGGCTGACCTGCACTGCGTTGCAGGCCCAAGAGGCTTTTATTCTGGGCATCAGCACGCACCTGATGAACTTCGACGCCTCGTCGAAGCCCGCATTGGAACTGGCTGCCAAGGCTGGATTCAGCGCCGTCAAAGACGACGTTTTCTGGTCGACCGCAGAGCCTAAGCCCAATCAGTGGCGCATCATAACGCCGTGGCGGGACTACCTGAGCACCGCCACCCGCTTGAATCTGAACAGGCTGACGATTCTGGACTACAGCACGGCCTTTCATGACAACGCCAAACCGCGCACGCCGACGGTCAAGGCGGGTTACCTGGACTACGTGAATTACGTCACCGGCCAATTGGGCAACAAAGTCGATTTCTACGAGATCTGGAACGAGTGGGACCTTGAAGCCCCCAAAGACCCGCAAATCAGTGCGGATTACGCCACGCTGGTCCGTGAAGCCGTACCGGTGATCCGCAAGAACACCACTCAGGTAAACGGCACTCCGGCCAAAATCCTCGCTGGCTCGGTGACACCGGAAGGCATGGACGGTGGCTTCGCTGATCGGCTGATCGACGCAGGCATGCTCGACCTCGTTGACGGGTTATCGATTCATCCTTACGCCCACTGCGCCGCCGACGGGCGCAACAACCCGGAAAGCTGGGTGCAATGGCTGCGCGATTATGAACAACACGTTCGCACCAGGGCCGGGCGCATCGTGCCGATCTACATCACGGAAATGGCGTGGCCCAGCCACAAAGGTCCATGCGGGAATACCCAACAAACCCAGGCGGCGTACCTTGCGCAGATTCTGTTTTTCACCCGCACCGTCCCGAACATCAAAGGCCTTTGGTGGTACGACCTGATCAATGACGGGCCAGACAGAACCGATCAGGAGCATAACTTTGGTCTGCTCAATCAGGACCTGTCGCCCAAGCCAGCTTATGGGATGGTCAAAGCCATCGCCGACGTGATCAGGCATTTCACCTGGGACGCGCAGGCCAGCACTCAATCTGCCGACGCCTACCAACTGCACTTCGACAAGGGTGATGAACATGTCATTGCCGCCTGGATTGTCGGCGGGCCCCGCCTGGAGCAGATCACCACTCAGCGCCCGCTGAGAGGCCCGGTCATGTTCGTCGACACAGCTGACCCGGCCAAAGGGCAAATATCCGGCGAGACTTTCTGGCGCTGTCAGGACGGCAGTTGTTCTGTTCCTGTCACCCTCACCCGCTTTCCGAAAATCATCAGCCTGAACTCCGAGACAGTAGCGCCCCAACGCCCCTGATCTCGCGCCCTGCAACGCCTCCAGACCGGATGACGGAACGCAATGGACTTCAGAAAAGACATCAATGGACTGCGCGCCATCGCGGTGATCGCCGTGCTGCTTTACCACTTCAATCCCGATTGGTTACCCGGCGGGTTTGCGGGCGTGGATATCTTCTTCGTGATCTCTGGCTATCTGATCACGGGCATCATCCTGCGCAGCCTGCATGCGGGAAATTTCAGTCTGCTGAAGTTCTACGTATCCCGAGCCCGACGGATAGTCCCGGCGCTTGCGGTGCTGTGCTTCGTGCTCCTGTTCGCAGGCTGGTTTTACCTGTTACCGCAGGACTACAGCGAACTGGGCAAACACATCGCTGCCAGCCTGGGGTTTGTATCGAACGTCATTTACTGGTTCGAAGCCGGATACTTCACTCCAGGCGCCCACGAGAAATGGTTACTGCACACATGGTCGCTGTCGGTGGAGTGGCAGTTCTACATGATCTATCCGCTGGTATTGCTGGCGTTGAGCCGAGTGATTGCCTTGCACCATCTGCGCTGGCTGATCCTGATCGCCTGTCTGGGCGGGTTTGGCTTTTGTGTCTTCGCGTCATTCAAATGGCCGGAGCCGTCGTTCTATCTGCTGCCGACACGCGCCTGGGAGCTGCTGGTCGGCGCTGCCGCCTGTGCGTTCCCCATCAAGCTCCAGACATCGCATCAACGCGCTCTGGAGCGCGTTGGGCTGGGGCTGATGCTGGCGAGTTTCCTTGTCCTCTCCGAAAAGGACGTATGGCCGGGTTATCTGGCGTTGCTACCGGTGCTGGGTACCCTGGCCGTGATCATTGCGGCGCGACAAGACTCGTTCCTGACCGGTAACCGATTCTCACAATGGACCGGCAAACTGTCTTACTCGCTGTACCTCTGGCACTGGCCGGTGGTGGTGTTCATGAGTTACTCGGGTTATCTGGGCGAAACATCCAGCCTGGTGCTGGGCATACTCTGCGCCTTTGGCCTGGGCATAGCGTCTTATCACCTGATCGAAAAATCCCCCTCAGCCGTTAACGGAAAACGGCGCTGGAGGTTCGCCACTGTCAGCGCGTTGATCGGCTCGGTATTTGTCGCCGCAGGGGCGGTAAATGCTACGGAAGGGGCGGTTTCGGCGCTGCGCTCGGTGAGCATTTCCGACAAGGCGCGCTTTGTTCAGGATTACGCCAATCGGCAGAAAAATCTGTATGAAACCTACTGGCTCAAATGCGACGCCTTTTCTGCATTCACCGAACGCGGCCTGTCCGCCATTGATCCGTCTTGCACGGAGAAGCGCGGGCGCGGTGGCGTCTTTCTGTGGGGCGACTCTCATGCCCAGGCGTTGTCCCTGGGTTTACGAACCTTGCTGGCACACGACACACCGTTCTATCAAGTCGCTTCGGCCGGCTGCAAACCCAGCCTGACTCAGGACAATGGACGCGCCACCGCGCCGCGCCTGACCTGCAACTATTCCAACCGGACCGCGCTGCAAAGTATTCGCGAGCTGCGCCCGGATGTCGTGGTGATCGCCCAGAAGGATCAGCACGACAAAACCCGCTGGAACGACATCGCCACTCGCCTCAAGCGTTACGGGGTCAAACACATCGTCCTGCTGGGCCCGTTGCCGCAATGGAGCCCTTCCCTGCCAAGTGTGATCGCCAACCGGCACTGGAAGCAGAACGAATCGCACATCAGCGACCCGGCGCTGGATCAGAGCGTCATGGCCGCTGACCGGGCAACCCACGGCCAGATTGATCCTGAGGCGATCGACTTTGTGTCGCTGATCGACAAACTCTGTATCGCTAACGCTTGTCTGGTGCGGCTGCAGGACGATTCGCTGCTGCAAATCGACTCCGGTCACCTTAGTGAAGAAGGCTCGCTATACATCGTGAAAAACTTTGTTTTACCGGAGCTGAGCAAGCAGATTACTCAATAGCCGCCTGCGCAAAACCAGCCCGCCTGACCCTGATCAGCGCGGGCTTTTTTGCGTCTTGCGAAAATCTTCACGTGACCGCCACGTTTGGCTGCTAACTTGGGCTCAGGCCATTTTGCACGGAGGCAGAGTCGAGCATGTTTTTAAGCAACCTGTGTCATGGAATATTACTGACGGCGTTAGTCCTGACCGGTGCAGCGCATGCAGAGGTTTACCAGGCTGGAGGCACCCAATGGCGGCCATTCAGCTATGAAGACAAGCAAGGCAATCTGCGCGGCATATCCACCGACATCGTCCGCCGCGTTCTGCAGCAAGCCAATATCGAGGCGCAGTTCGTTTCTTACCCGGTCAATCGGCTGCAAGCCATGCTCGGCAGGGACGAGCTCGATATGAACTACGCCGACTCGGTGCAGTGGAACAGCCCCGAAGAACTTCAACATTTTGTGTTTTCCGAACCCTACCTGCGCGTCAAGGAACACCTCTACGTGCTCAAAGGAAGCCCCGCCGCCAAAGTCCCTGTGGACAAGTTACGCGGCCTGACTATAGGCACTGTCCGGGGCTATACCTACCTGACCATGGACCCGTCCTTTGCGGACAAAAACCTGGTGGAACTGGAAACCTCGGAAGACCCTGCGCTGCTTAAACTGCTACTGGCAAGACGCGTTGACGCCATCGCAATGGTCGATGATCTATTCGATTACCTCGTCGCAGAACAAGGCATGGACCCGAATCTGTTCGAGCGTGGCGCGAGCCTCAGCGATTCTGCGATCAGCATCAAGTTACAGCCGGAACTTGTGGCCCTGCTTCCGGGTATAAATAAAGCAATTCAAGCAATGATCAAGAGCGGCGAAGTGGCTCGGATTCGCGCGTCATACCTCGCCTCTCATGCAGCAGGTGGCTGCCAATCGGAAGCCCTAACCTGTTGAAATTCCGTGACGATCACTAAATCCGAATTAAGTTCAAATGTCCAAATTTATCAAGGACATAGCTTTAAACAATTCATGAACCGCAAGACTCGTCTTTACGCTTAGGCTCTCAGAACAACCAAAAACAGAGAGAGACCTGTGATGCCCATACCTCGCTTCCACGTCGCAGTGAGTCTGATCGGAGCAAGCCTGATGGCAAGCTCCGCAGCCTACGCTGACAACCTGACCCGTGATAATGGCGCCCCCGTTGGCGACAATCAGAACTCCCAAACCGCCGGCGCTACCGGCCCGGTCCTTTTGCAGGACGTACAACTGCTGCAAAAACTCCAGCGCTTTGATCGCGAGCGCATCCCTGAGCGCGTCGTGCACGCGCGCGGCACTGGTGTCCACGGGGAGTTCGTTGCGTCAGAAGGTGCTTCTGACCTGAGCAAAGCCAAGGTCTTCAGCAAAGGTGAACACACACCGGTATTCGTGCGGTTCTCCTCGGTGGTACACGGCAATCACTCGCCGGAAACCCTGCGTGATCCGCGCGGTTTTGCAACCAAGTTCTACACCGCAGACGGCAACTGGGACCTGGTCGGCAACAACTTCCCGACGTTCTTCATTCGTGATGCCATCAAGTTCCCGGACATGGTGCATGCGTTCAAGCCTGACCCGCGCACCAACCTGGATGACGACTCGCGCCGTTTCGATTTCTTCTCCCACGTGCCGGAAGCGACTCGCACTCTGACCTTGCTGTACTCGAACGAAGGCACTCCCGCCAGCTATCGCACCATGGATGGCAACGGCGTTCACGCTTACAAACTGGTGAATGCCAAAGGCGAAGTGAACTACGTGAAGTTCCACTGGAAAAGCCTGCAAGGCCTGAAAAACCTTGATCCAAAACAGGTTGCCGAAGTCCAGTCCAAGGATTACAGCCACCTCACCAATGATCTGGTGGATGCGATCAAGAAAGGGGATTTCCCGAAATGGGACCTCTACGTTCAGGTGATCAAACCTGAAGACCTGGCCAAGTTTGATTTCGACCCGCTGGATGCCACCAAAATCTGGCCGGACGTTCCAGAACGCAAAATTGGTCAGATGGTCCTGAACAAGAATGTGGATAACTTCTTCCAGGAAACCGAACAGGTCGCCATGGCTCCAGCCAACGTCGTGCCAGGCATTGAGCCTTCGGAAGACCGCCTGCTGCAGGGCCGCGTGTTCTCCTATGCAGATACTCAGCTCTACCGCGTCGGCACCAACGTCTTCAGCCTGCCGATCAACGCGCCAAAGGTTAAGGTCAACAACGGCAATCAGGACGGTTCGCTGAACAGCGGTAACACTACAACCGGCGTCAACTATGAGCCAAGCCGCCTCAATCCGCGCCCCGCTGTTGAAGCCGCTCGCTACAGCCAACTGCCACTGTCAGGCACCACCCAACAAGCGAAGATTCAGCGCGAGCAGAACTTCAAACAAGCGGGCGACTTGTATCGTTCTTACAGCAAAAAAGACCAGCAGGACTTGATCCAGAGCTTTGGTGAGTCGCTGGCCACCACCGATACCGAAAGCAAAAACATCATGCTTTCATTCCTCTACAAGGCTGATCCGGAATACGGCACTGGCGTGACCAAAGTTGCCAAAGGCGACCTGGATAAGGTCAAGCAACTCGCTGCCGCACTGAAGGACTGATCAACACCTCGCTCGCTTCAGCTGTCTGGTTGGAGCGAGCCGAGCCTTCCAGAGGATTCCACCATGCGCAGAACCCTGTTCGCGTTGCTGCTGTGCCTCACCGCCGGCACTGCCAGTGCCGCCACGCCCGAAGCAACAAACGAAGCAACAACCACCGACACTCAGGCGCAATTGCGTGCGCTGTTTTTCCAGGCCGCACGTGACGGCCGACAGGACATGCTCAACGAATTCATCAACGCTAAATTTGACCTGAACGTTCAGGACGAAAAGGGTTACACCGCACTGATTCTCGCGGCTTATCACGGCCACCAGGAAACGGTGACGCAACTTCTGAATGCAGGTGCAGATCCTTGCGCCAAAGACCTCAGAGGCAATACCGCGCTGATGGGCGCCATCTTCAAGGGTGAACTGAGTATCGCCCACCAACTGGTTGCCGCCAATTGCGCGCCAGACCAACGCAACAACGCTGGCCAGACCGCAGCGATGTACGCCGCCCTGTTCCACCGCAAAGACATCCTCGACTCCCTCGCCGCCAAAGGCGCAGACCTTAACGCCACAGATTCCATGGGAAATCAGGTGCAGAACCTTGAACGAGGAGAGTTTCAGCCGTTGCAGCCATCACAGTAAGCGCTTGGCCTGATGGCAGCGCTTTGGGTTGCCTATCGCGTTGGTGACTTAATACCTGAAGACCTAAGGGCGACCGGTCTCCTTCATCAAACGCTCGATCATGTAATCAGGTGAGTACGCGTAAAGCGTTTCCTTCGAAAGCGGTTGGTAAGGTGTTTTCAAAAACTCGCCCAACGCCGTCGTATCCCAGGACGCCTGTGCATCGAAGACAAAGATATTGGCAGGGTGAAACAGGGCTGCTTCTTTCACCGAGGCATTATTGGTGATCAGCTTTTTGCCGAAATAAGCCGCTTCCAGGGTTCGCAGCGTGAAGCCGGACTGACCAGGCTGATTGATCTCGACCAACACGTCAGCAGCAAGCGATAGCTCAAGATTGGCTTCGTAATCCAGCAGTGCGTCAGTGTGAAAACGCGTGGTTGGGGTAGAGGTGCTGTCCCGCACAATGTGGAAATCCACCTCGCATCCGTGTTGCTCCAACACACTGGCGAGCTGATCCAGCAAGGCGGAACGGCCCTTGTCGCGGCCCAGAAAGAAACACCGCTGGCCGGTAGCCGCCTCGCCGGAGACTACGACTGGTGCGGCTATTTCATCGAAGCCCAACGGGAAGAACTGATTCAGATGCTGCATGCCCAGACGATCACACTGGGCCTGATCGAAGCTATAGATTCGATCAAAGAACGGACTCATTGCGTGAACAAAAGCCTCATCGACCAAATCCCGAACCATCAGCACTTTGTACCCCGGGAACGCACGCACGATAGAGGGCAATACGTTGCGCTGAATCTGGCCCTCGTTGCAGACCAGAATATCGGTGTTCCGAAACCCTTTGATCGCGCAGTACAAACGACCCAGCCACGGCACAATTCTGTCTTGCACACCACCAGACCGGCGATTGCGCGTGACCAGACGATGTGTACGCTTGATCAGCTTGGGCACTTCCAGTCTGCGCACTTCGTAACGAGCGGCCAGGTAGTTGATGAATCGCCGCTCGTATTGCGCTGTCCAGCCCAGAAAAAACGTCCGCATTTCTTGTGTCCCGAAAACCGATGAGTCTGCCGCTCCAGAATCGGAGGGTGGTCAATATAAACCATCGGGATCACGCCAATAAGCCCTGGCTGGCAGGAGATTGCTCAGTGCACTGACACAGCGCTGTCGCGAAGCAAACACAGGACCTGTAGGAGCGCACGAGCACCGCGAGGCCGCGATAGCGTTGTATCAGACAGACCGCCATCGCTGCTTCGCGGTGCTCGTAAGCGCCTACAGAAAAAGATGAAAGCGGATTAAGCCGTGAGAATGTCCGGACCTCCAACACATCTTCTCCGCCGAAATACCGTCCTCCCGGCTAAAGCCCGCCCCACGTCAAACCGCCGTATTGATACGTCCGATCTTGAACTTCGCCTCAAAATAACCACCCGGCTGCTCACCGATCTGCAACCGACCGGCGCATGGCGCGAGAATCGACGTTTCCATTTTCATCGCTTCTATCACCGCAACGACCTGCCCCGCCTCTACCGACTCGCCATCTTCGACGACCCAGCTGTGCAGGTTGCCCGCAACCGGCGTCACGACTGCCTCCGGGTCGGCTTTTTCCACAGCCACCGCTTCAGGAGCAGGCTCTGCGGAGTTCATGCTGACCCCACGCAAAAGCGCAGCGGGCAGGCCCAGTTCGTGGCGCTTGCCGTCGATTTCGACAAATGTGCGCAGCACCCCTGGATCGGCCGACGCAGCACTGCGCGGCGCAATCGTGACGTGTTCAGCAAAGTCAGTCTCGATCCAGCGCGTGTGAACGGCGAACGTATCGGGCGCCGTAAAATCGTCATGCGCCATCACGGCTTGATGGAAAGGCAACACGGTGGCTACGCCTTCCACACGAAACTCGGCCAGGGCACGGCGCGCACGACGAATAGCCTGTTCGCGGGTCGCGCCGGTGACGATCAGCTTGGCAATCATCGAGTCGAAGTTAGGCGACACCCGCGAGCCTTGCTCGACACCGGTCTCAAGGCGAACACCCGGACCCGACGGCGGCTGGAACAGCTCGATGGTGCCCGGTGTCGGCAGGAAACCATTACCGGCATCTTCAGCGTTGATACGAAATTCGAAGCTGTGACCGCGAGGTATTGGCGTGCCTTCGAAGGACAGCGGCAAGCCATCAGCCACCCGCAGTTGCTCGATCACCAGGTCGATACCGCTGGTTTCTTCGGTGACCGGATGCTCGACCTGCAGACGGGTATTCACCTCAAGGAACGACAACGTGCCATCGGCGCTGAGCAGGAACTCCACAGTCCCGGCACCGACATAACCGGCCTCAGCGCAGATATTGCGCGCCGAGTCATGGATACGCTGGCGAAGGGCGTCATCGAGATAAGGTGCAGGCGCCTCTTCAATGAGCTTCTGATTGCGCCGTTGCAGCGAGCAATCACGCGTGCCGACTACGACGACTCGACCGTGGCGATCCGCGATGATCTGCGCTTCGATGTGCCGAGGTCGGTCCAGAAAGCGCTCCAGGAAGCATTCACCACGCCCGAATGCAGTAACCGCCTCACGCACCGCCGACTCATACAACTCGCTGACTTCTTCCAGCTTCCACGCCACCTTCAGACCGCGCCCGCCGCCGCCAAACGCTGCCTTGATCGCAATCGGCAGCCCGTACTGCTCGGCAAACGCGACCACTTCGCTGGCATCCTTCACCGGACCTTCAGTCCCCGCCACCAAAGGTGCACCGACTTTCAGGGCAATACGCCGCGCTTGCACCTTGTCACCCAATGCGTCGATGGTGCTCGGATCAGGACCGATCCAGGTCAGACCGGCATCAATCACGGCGCGGGCAAAATCCGCCCGCTCCGAAAGAAAGCCATACCCCGGGTGAACCGCGTCAGCGCCGGCCCGTGCAGCGACGGCCAGCAGCTTCTCGATGTTCAGGTAGGTATCGGCACCTCGCTCACCGTGCAACGCATAGGCCTCATCAGCCTGGCGCACGTGCAATGCGTCGATATCGGCATCGGCATACACCGCCACTGAGGCGACCCCGTAGTCACGGCAGGCGCGTACGATGCGGACAGCAATTTCGCCACGGTTGGCAATCAGAACCTTTTTCATGAGTTATCAGTCTCGTCTGAAAGAGCCGGGCACACGGGCTCGAAAGCACCCAGCGGGTTGAAGCGAATGCGGGAATTGACCGGAATCTGACCGGCAAGGTCCAGGTGATAAGGCGCAACAACGGCGATGACCGGGTAGCCGCCCGTCAGCGGATGGTCCGCCAGAAACAGCACCGGCTGGCCACTCGGCGGGACCTGAATCGCGCCGACGGTGGTGCCCTCGCTGGGCAGCTCGCCGGTGATGGTCCGTTCCAGTGCGGTATCGCCCGCCAATCGAATACCAATTCGGTTCGATTGCGGCGTCACGCGCCAGGTCTGTTGGCCTAGCAAGGCTTGAGCGTCGGCAGTGAACCAGTCACTGCGCGGGCCCATGACCACGTCCAGGGTAATGATCTGATCAGCGCTCGGCATCTCGAATGCCTGTTGCTCACTCACCGACACCGCTTCCCCGCCTGATCGTTGCTGAATTGCCAGGCACTCACCTGCGGCCAACGGGGCGGGTCCCACATGCGCAAGGGTGTCGGTGGACAGACTGCCCAGCACGGGCTCGCGGGCAAAGCCACCGCGAACCGCCACGTAGTTGCGCAGTCCGGCAGATAGCGAACCGATGCTGACCTGATCACCGTCCTGCAACATAAATGGCACGTAGAGCGCCGGGCGCAGCAGACGACCTTCGGCAGTACGTACTTCCAGCGCTGCCGTTGCGCCTGTAACCGCCGCCACGGCCTGACCATGGCAGGTAAACGTCAGGCCGCCCATCAGCACTTCAAGGCAAGCACTGGCCGGATCGTTACCCACTGCCCGGTTGGCCGCACGCAATGCGCCGCGGTCCATCGCCCCGGAAGCCGATACGCCCTGCCCCGCACGCCCGGGACGTCCGAGATCCTGAAGCAAGGTCTGCAGCCCCGGCGAAACGACTTCCAGATAATCCCCAGTCAGCGGCGACGTCTGCACACGGTTCGGTGCCGCCACAGAAACGGTCTTGCTCACCAAAGGACCGGCGTCGTGAAAGCGGACGCGATAGCCGGGCTGAAGCAGTGCCGGTTCGTCACGTTCCAGGTCCCACATCTTGGCTTCAGTGACACCAATGATCTGCCAGCCGCCAGGGCTGGCCTGTGGATAAATACCGCTGAAGCCACCTGCAAGCGCAACCGCTCCAGCCGGAATACGGGTTCGCGGCGTGCTGCGGCGCGGCACCACGAATTCAGCGCCGCCACTCAGGTAAGCAAAACCTGGGGCGAAACCACAGAAGGCCACTTTGTAATCGCTGCCGGTATGTCGCTGAATCACTTCTTCGGTGCTGATGCCAAGCTCGCGGGCGACGTCATCCAGATCCTCGCCGTTGTAATGCACTGCGATGTCGATCAGCTTGCCAGCCTCGCGAACTTTGCCATGGACGTCGCGCACAGCAATTTGCGCCGCCAACGCCTGACTGCTGATCGCGCTCGGACGAAAATGCACAAGCACTGTCCGGGCTGCCGGAACGAGCTCCTGTACACCAAAAATGGGCTCCTGCTGCAAGGAGTCGAACAGGGCGAGGGTCTCGTCCAGGTTCTCCAATTCAACCAGAAGCGCGTCCAGGCTGGCCGGGTAGAAACGCATGATCAACTCCTATACGTGGTAATGGCCGTCAGGGACATCAGTGATGAACATATGGCCCGGCGCATGGGACACGGCAAAAGGCACCCGAGAAGCCATGACCACGGCCTGAGGCGTCACACCGCAGGCCCAGAACACTGGAATCTCGCCGGGTTTGATGGTCACTGCGTCTCCGAAATCCGGACGGGAAATATCCTTGATACCCAGCAAGCCAGGTTCGCCGACATGCACGGGCGCACCGTGCACGCCGGGATAGCGCGCAGTGATTTTCACGGCATCGGCAACGCGGTCGGCGGCGATGGGCCGCATCGAAACCACCATCTCGCCTTGCAAACGGCCAGCGGGTCGGCAGATACGATTGGTGCGATACATCGGCACGTTGCAGTGCTCGCTGATGTGCCTGATGTCGATGCCCGCATTCAACAGATCGGTTTCGAACGTGAAGCTGCAGCCGATGAGGAAGGTCACCAGATCGGTGTGTTGCGCCCAGATATCACGGACATCAGTCACCTCTTCAGCCAGTTGCCCGTCGCGCCAGACCCGGTACAACGGCAGGTCGGTGCGCAAGTCGGCCTGATCGGCCAGAAAGGTGCTGTGGCTACCCGGTTCGGTCACGTCGAGGATCGGGCAGGCCTGCGGGTTGCGCTGGGCGAACAGCAGGAAGTCATACGCCCATTCCCGGGGTAACGAAATCATGTTGGCTTGCGTCATCCCCGGCGCGTGCCCGGCAGTGGGTGAAACCGTCCCTTCGCGGTAAAGGGCACGGGCGGCAACGGCGGCTTCACGGGCTTCTTTTATCGAGTTCATGTCAGCCTCAGGTGAATGCACGAATGGTGATATCTGCCTCAAGCAGATGCTTTCTCAGGGCGCGCGCGATGCCTACAGCGTCAGGACTGTCGCCATGCACACAGATCGAATCAGCCTCAAGGTGAATCAGCTCTCCGTTCTCGGTTTCGATGACGCCGTCATGCACCAGGCGCAGCATGCGCTTGGCGATTAGCTCGGGATCATGCAATACCGCACCGGCCTTCGAGCGGGATACCAGCGTACCTGCGCTCGTATAGGCACGATCCGCGAACGCTTCAGACACACAGGAAAGACCGGCATCGCTGGCCCATCCCAGCAGGCTGGAGTTGGCCAGACAGACCAGTTTCAGCGTCGGATCAATGCGCAGGATCGCCTGAATGACTGCCGCCGCCTGCTTCGCATCACCTGCAATGGTGTTGTAGAGCGCGCCGTGGGGTTTCACATAGCTCACTTGGGTACCGGCGCTTCGGGCCAGGCCTTGAAGCGCGCCGATCTGATAAATCACATCGGCAGTCAGTTGCTCGGCAGGCACGTCCATGTTGCGCCGCCCGAACCCGACAAGGTCCGGGTAGGCCACATGAGCCCCGACCGCAACCCCACGAGCGGCAGCCGCCTCTAGGGTGCGCAGTATTCCAGCCGGGTCACCCGCGTGAAATCCGCAGGCCACGTTGGCGCTGGTGACCACTTCAAGGATCGCCGCGTCGTCGCCCATGCTCCAGGCACCGAAGCTCTCTCCAAGGTCGCTGTTAATATCTATGCTTGGCATTTCTTGACTCCTTGGCCTCTGATATCGGAATCAGACCACATTGAGGAAGGCGAAGACCGGCCCGATGGACTTGATCGCCATGTACCAGGTCAGCAGGCAGGTCAGGGCACCGAGTAGCAGCAGCCAGCGCGGGTAATGGTAGCCGCCCATCATGTCCGACCGGCGCCAGCCCACGTAGATAAAGAGGCTCAGTCCAATTGGCAGAATCAGGCCGTTGAAACCGCCCGCGAACAGCAGAAGTGCGGCTGGTGCAGTACCCATCAGCACGTAGACCAGCAGCGATACGGCAATGAATACCGTCGTGGCGCGGTTACGACCCTGTTCAGTGATGTCCGGCTTGAATACCGAGATAAAGGAGATGGAAGTGTAAGCGGCACCGATTACGCTGGTGATTGCTGCGGCCCAGAGTATCAATCCAAATGCACGCAGGCCGAACTGGCCAGCCGCAGCCTGAAAGGCTTGGGCTGCCGGGTTGGCACCTTGACCCGAAGTGTCGATGACCACACCACTGGCAACCACACCGAGGATGGCCAGAAACAGCACGTAACGCATGAGACCTGTGACCAGGATGCCACTCAAGGCTGCTCTCGTAACCGCCTCAAGGTTTTCTTCGCCGGTTGTGCCCCGGTCCAGCAGGCGGTGTGCCCCAGCATAGGTGATGTAACCACCGACAGTGCCGCCGACAATGGTTGTGATCGTGGCGAAATTGATCTGATCAGGGAGTACGGTCTGGTATAGCGCTTCACCCAGCGGAGGGTTAGAGGCGAACGCAACGAACACCGTCAGACCAATCATTATCACGCCTAGCCAGACAATCATGCGATCAACGGCAAGGCCGGCGCGATGGGAGGAAAATATTCCGATGGCCAGCAGTGCGCTCAAGCCACCGCCCCACTTGGCATCAAGGCCGAGCAGCGCATTCAGACCCAGCCCGGCACCCGCGATATTACCGACGTTGAACACCAGGCCACCGAAGATCACCAGTACCGCCAGCAGATAACCACTGCCAGGAATCGCCTTATTGGCCAGCTCAGCGGCGCGCATGCGAGTCAGGGTGACTATTCGCCAGATATTAAGCTGTACGACGAAGTCGATCAGGATCGACGCGAGGATACCGAACGCAAATGCGGCACCCATTTTTGCCGTGAAGGTAGCGGTCTGGGTGATGAACCCGGGCCCGATAGCGGAGGTTGCCATCATGAAGATCGCGGCGACTAACGACGCCCGCCGCGTCTTTGTGAACTCTAGCGTGGTCTGTGTCACGGCATCATTCCTACAGTGAGAGATGTTGCCAACAGAGCAATGTGTGTGCCAACACTCAACAAATGCCGCTTAAGTGTAGGTTTAACAACGAAATATTGTTGAACAATCCATCATTAATGAGTGGACGATATGCACCACTTCGTTACGCGATCACTCATGAATGCTACTTAATGAAGCGCGTAACGAGCTTCTTCCTTGCCACACCGTCAGGTCTCATGGAATATCGGCGGGGCTTTTATCATCATGGAACCCTTATGAAAGATGCGCCTGCTCTTCCCAACCGCACCCTGGGAGAGTCCATTACTCAAGAAGTCCGAAGAATGCTGGTCGAGGGCGAGTTAATCCCCGGTCAACGTCTCTCCGAGGCTGCGCTGGCAGAAAGCCTGAACATCTCACGCAACACCCTGAGAGAAGCCTTCAGAGTGCTGACCCGTGAAGGACTGCTCAAGCACGAACCCAACCGTGGAGTAACGGTTGCGGAGCCCGATATGGCATCCATCATCGATATCTACCGTGTGCGGCGCTTCATCGAGTGCAAAGCCATCGCGCAAGGTTATCCACAGCATCCCGGAACACTGCACATGCGCGAAGCGGTCGAGGCCGGTATACAGGCCCGGGAAGCCAAAGACTGGAAAGCAGTCGGCACCGCCAACATGATGTTCCACCGGGCCATCATCGAACTGGCAGACAGCCCTCGTCTGGTGGTGTTCTACGGACAGATCTCGGCTGAATTGAGACTGGCTTTCGGGCTGCTCAATAACCCGCAGCTGTTGCACCTGCCGTTTCTCGACATGAACGCCTCGATTCTGCGATGCCTTGAAGAAGGCCGTGCAGACGAGGCGTCTACCATGCTCGGGGCATATCTGGATCAGTCGGAACGAGTGGTGCTGGCGGCTTATGAACGGACGATGAGCCGGTAGGTAGATAGACTTACAGCTTTAAATCAAAGGCTGAGTAAACCAGGGTCACTCCTCGTCCTGACTCTTGCTGGCCCGATACCGGCCAGGAGACATTCCGAACCATCGCTCACAGGCTTTATTAAACGCACTCTGATTTTTAAACGCGACCCGGTAGCTAATTTGTTTAAGCGACAAAATACTGGTGGTCAGCAGTTGATGGCTCTGCTGCATCTTGACTTGATCTACCAGCTTCTTGACATTTTGCCCTTCCGGTTCCAGCGCCTTGGTGAGTTGATAAGGCGTCAACTGCATGGTGTGCGCGATATCTTCGATGGTCACGGGGCGATTCTGGCTCAGGTGTTGAAGCACTGTGCTCTTGGTGCGCGCGCTCACATTGTCGATGTTGATCGTGTTCTGCTGCATCGCCAGATAATCATTATGGATAGCCTGAAGCAGCACATTGCCGGTGGCTATCGGCAAGTCGCCATCCTCACGCTTGAAGGTGAGCGCGTTCACCTCGGACCTGAATTTCAAATTCGGCCCGAACAGCTTTTTGAGTTGCGTAGTATCGCTGGGCTCGTCGTAAGTAAACTCGGCACATAAAGGCATGATTTTTTTACGGGGCGCCAACCAGTGAAGCAGTCCAAGGGTAATGGACGCCGCCGCATCAATGAATGGTCTCGGCAACTCCGGCTCTCTGGAGTTTTCCGCAAAGCCTATGAGCTTGAGGGTACTGCCCTGCCTGTCCAGGTACATGCAAAAACCCGAACTCACGACAGAGTGGAAATCCACGATATATTTTAAGGCATCGCTTATTGTCGAACTCGACATAATCGCGTATCCCAGAAAATCCAGATTGCCTGGATGCGCGTTGTCGTAAGCGAGAAGTCCGATGTCATCACTGGCACCCATCTTTTGCGCCAGCATAAATAACTTGCTTAACTCTTTTACTGGAACCTGTCGTCCTTCGAGATCAATACCTGACAGTTGAAGATCTGGACGCTCCCGTGCACTTTCACTGTCGTTGATTGAGGCAAAGACGGCTTCAGCAAATGCTTGAGCCAAAGAAGAGGAAATAAACTGCATAACTGCTCATCGTCGAATGGGTTTTTCCTGCGTATTTTCCATAATCCATTATTACCTGTGGCTGGCCAGTAACGCCTTTATCGCCTCGCGGGTGGCGACCTCTGCATCGCATGCCCGGCCACCGGCGATTCTAGAGCCTTTCATACTGAGAATGCCAGACCATGAGATTCTCCCGAATAAAACTCCGTCACGACATTGGCAATATCATTTCATGACGATATCAATATGACACTCCTCCACCGTTTCGACCCTGTGCACACCGACGGTACTATTAAGGATCGCATGACATCAGGCACCTGATCATATAAAGCATCACGCCTTTGTTTTCTTATCCTCAGAGGGGAAATTCTTATCCTCACCGTTCAAGCGCTGTAAGTTTTTCTTTTAAAAAGGTAAACATCTCAGTGCTTCTCAAAAAACCTGACGCGATATTTTTTAACTGTCCTGGCGCATTTTTTGAGCGGCGGGACTATATACATTACGAATGGCGCGGCAGGACAAGCATTTTCTTGAGAAGCGGGGGCGGGCTTATGTTGGGCGAGGATCTGACGAGCAACATTCTATATCTGCTGGACGAGATCAGTGAGCGAGCTGAAGGTTTGGATATCGTACAACAGCTTGACGTACTGGATGCTCTCACAGCACTTCTGTCCGCCACAGAAGGATTAAATGTCCAGCTACGTGCCTTGAATGCTCACAACATAACGAACGCCAAGCCGCGTCGACATCTACACTTGGTAAAATGACGGCACCTGCTCGAGCCTTTCGTTTGAGAAGCCTATTATCTTGTAATGCGGCACTGATCCAGCGATCAAGGCTGGCACCATATTAGGGCACTTATTCACCGCAACCGAATATAGGCCCGTTTTTGCACTTCCATTGGGCAACGCATAAGTTTTCTCGACACTCATTGTTTTTTAACCTCGACAAAACGCTGGCGTACCGGCCTCCCCTCTTATAGGACATTTATGAATTTTTTAAAACACGCCAACTTTTCCGGAAAATTGGCGATTGCCTTTGGTGCATGTGCTGTTATCACCTTGGCGGTGGGAGGGCTCGGCATGAGTGCGGTGAGCAAGTTATCCGATGCCTTGGAGTCTACCTTTTCAAACAACTTGCTCTCCGTAGCCAATACTAACGAGACGATGTCGGCGCTGACCACCCACAATCGTGGCCTCTATAGACTGCTGGATGCCAAAGACAGCGCGACAGCAGAGAAAATGCGTTCCAGCATTTCGGCGGAACTGGAACGAGCGCAAAAAGTTTATGCGGTGTATCGCGATACTTCGTTGCAGGACGATGAGAAAGCTGCAGGGGATCAGTACGACAAAGTCATGCCGTCCTATATCTCCGATACTCAGAAAATATTTGATCTGCAGCAACAAGGTAAATTGGTAGAGGCACGCACTCAGCTAAACCAGTTATCTGAAGGCGACTTTAACAGTGCCCGAAAATTTCTTCAGGTCATGATTGACTCGAATAAACGACAAGTCAAAGAAGGCTCTGAGGCAGCGAAGGAACTCAAATCCACTTCCACGCTGTTGCTGTCCAGCGGAATTATCATTGCATTCCTGGTGGCAATTATCCTGGGCGTCATGATTATCCGCATGATCACTCGCCCACTGGCGCAAGCGGTAAACAGTGCACAGCGCATCGCCAAGGGGGATTTGACTGAGACGATTTCCACGGACCGTACCGATGAAGCCGGGCAGCTTCTCAAGGCAATCAGCCTGATGCAAGGCAGCTTGAGAACCACTATTCGTGAGATCGCCAGCGCTTCCGATCAACTCGCGTCAGCCGCCGAAGAGTTGAGTGCGGTAACAGAAGAAAGCACCCGCAGCCTGATACGCCAGGACAGTGAGATTCAGCAAGCGGCAACCGCCGTGAATCAGATGACCGCAGCGGTGGAAGAAGTTGCACGCAACGCAGTGTCCACCTCAGAGGTCTCAAAAACCGCAGCACAAGACGCGGTTGATGGTCGCGAGCAAGTAAACGATACCGTCAAGGGTATTGGCACGATGGTCAGGGAAATCACCAAATCCACTGACTCTGTATCCGAGTTGGCGACCAACGTCAGGGATATCAGCAAGGTGCTTGAGGTCATTCGAAGCATCGCCGACCAGACCAATCTGCTGGCCCTCAACGCTGCAATCGAAGCCGCACGAGCGGGCGAACAAGGCCGCGGGTTCGCGGTGGTAGCCGATGAAGTCAGGGCGCTGGCGCATCGCACCCAGGCATCGACTGTTGAGATTGAAGGCATGATTGGAACCGTTCAATCAGGGGCCGATGGCGCGGTAGAAGCCATGAGTAAAAGTCTGGCCATGGCGAATGGAACCCAGAAGCTGGCTGAGAGCGCCGGTACGGCCCTTGAGAAAATCACCAGCGGCGTCGCGCAGATCAATGAGCGAAATATGGTCATTGCTTCTGCCTCAGAGGAACAGGCTCAAGTGGCGCGTGAGGTTGATCGCAACCTGCTTAATATCCAGGATCTTTCAACCCAGTCTTCGGCCGGCGCCAACCAGACCAGCGCTTCCAGTCAGGAGCTGTCGCGCCTCGCCACCTCTTTCAATACGCTGGTGGCGCAATTCAGGTTTTGATGGCTCAAGCGGCTCAGAAAGATGATGAGAGGCTAAAACTTTCTGAGCCACTGCCCCGAATCCCGACACCCCGTTCAAACTGAAAATGGCGCGCCCGGAGGCTGATGATCAGAACAGCCCACCCAGAGAAATCGTCGCGCCACCTCCAGCCTGCAGCCCCACGTTAAGGCCAGCGGCGGTGATCACGCCTTTGGCCGAGCGCAGCAGGCGCACCGTGCTGTCGTGAGGCAGGAGAATGCTGCCCATCGGCGTCATCTTGGCGGCGACCATGGCCAGCAGCCCGGGGTCCAGACCGAACAGCATGGCAGAGCCGCTGGCCCCACCGACCAGACCCACGCCCGCTTCAATGAACACGCAAGGCCCCAGGAAGTCCTCACGGAGCAGACCGCGGGCAGCGATCGAGTCTGCAACCAGCACCTGACCGAACGCCGGAAAATCTTCGCTTGCTCCCGCTGCACCGACGCTCTTGCCCCGCACGTGCAAGTTGACCTTGCCGAACCGCGGCAGGCGCGCGCCGACGCCCAGGCCGACCCCAACCGAGCCATAGCGAAACTGCTGGTCGACCCCCTTGGGGTCGGTCAGGGTCAGTGCGCCGCCAGCGGCGGCCGCGAACACTACGGTCAATCCACCGCCGCTGGCAGTCTTGTAGCGCCAGTCACTTACAGTCACAGGTAACGGGATTTGCATTTGAATATCCTATATGGGCCGCGTCATGCGGCGCCGACGAAGCCATGCAGCTGCGTGGTAGCCGCCCCCTGCGATGAATACGATAGCCAACAGACCCGAGAACAGGCTCGCGCCCCAAAGCGCGCCCTGGTCTTCAATGATCGCGGTACTGGAGGGCGCTTCCGCGTTGTAGAACACCGTCACCGAGTCGCCCACCGCGTAGCCGAATATAAACCCGCTCTCGGGGTAGCTGAAGGCCTTGCCCGTAGCATCGGTGAAATCAATTTGTGGGTGACTGCCGCCGGAGTTCAGGGCGCTGACATGCCCTTGCGCACGTTGTGCCTGGGCCAGAAAGCCAAGTCGATCTTCGACCAGCCACACAGTGAGGCACAAGAGACACAGGCCCAGCGGAATAAAAATCAGCGCACGGAGCAGATCGCCCCGCCCGGAAGATGACGTCTTGGTCATCGCAGGTCCCTTGCACAGTCCGTAAACGCCGGTTATTACAATGATCCGGCGGGAGTCTGTCAATTGGACAGGGAAGAAATGCGCCTGGCGCTGCCCGGCTCAACGGGCGCCACTGAAGAAGAATGGTTGTCGTGTTGCAGACAAAAAGAAAGTCCGCTTGAGACTGTCAGTCATTTTGTGTTGTGGCATAAGATGCAGCTAACGGTGCATATATGCCGACCCGAGAAGTCCGCCAGTGCAACAGCGATGGAATCGCGCGCGACGTCTCCAACCTTTGTTGGGAATTGAACATGCACAAGGAGTTGTATCGGAGCAGCGCGCTGCCAGTGTTGCAGAACCGTACCTTTGCCGATGCTGATGCTGCGCGGTCGTCGGTCAGTGCAGATCTTATCCTGGTCCAGGATATGGACACGGGCCTGATCTATAACCACGCCTTTGACCCGCAAAAGCTCTGCTATGACAGCGGCTATCAAAACGAGCAAGCCCACTCGGGATACTTCAAGGCACACCTGGACGCGGCCGAGCAGATCATCAGCAAGCATATGGGTAACATGAGTCTGATCGAAGTCGGCTGCGGCAAGGGATATTTCCTTGAGCAACTGCGTGACCACGGTTTCGACATTGTTGGCATTGACCCCGCTTACGAGGGCCAAAGCCCGTATGTGGTCAAGGCACCTTTCACCCGTGAGGCTGGATTGGCTGCCGATGCCGTCATCCTGCGTCACGTGCTTGAACATATTCCCGACCCCATGACTTTTCTGCAGTCCATCGCCGAGGCCAACGACGGCGGTTTGATCTACATCGAAGTGCCTTGTATGGATTGGATTCTTGAGCACAAGGCCTGGTTCGACGTGTTTTATGAGCACGTGAACTACTTCCGGCTCGAAGATTTCCACCGCCTGTTCAGCACAGTGCATGAAGCCGGGCATCTGTTCGGCGGGCAATACCTGTACGTGGTTGCTGACTTAGGGAGCTTGCGCAGCAAACCGTTGCCAGCAGCGCCAGAGGTACAGATGCCAGCAGATTTCATGCTCAGCATCAAACGAGCACTGAGTATTATCCAGGCATCCCCCGATAAGCCGGTCGGCATCTGGGGTGCAGCCTCCAAAGGCGTGATCTATTCGCTGTTCCTGCAGCGCGCCGGAGTCGAAGTGGATCAGGTCATCGATATAAATCCCGCCAAGCAGGGCCGCTACTTGCCCCTCAGCGGGCTCAGGGTCTCATCGCCGGAGCAGGCCATGCTGGCACTGCCTGACGGGGCCCATCTATTCGTGATGAACTCCAATTATCTTGAAGAAATCAAACGCATGACTGATGAGCGCTACGTCTATCACGCGGTGGACGCCGCGACATTCGTTTGATTTTCTATCGGCGCTGAGTTCACCCCGTAATACGTCCAACCTTGGTGTCTGGGTCAGGCTCAGGCTTCTGAAATCACCCCGCGACGCTTCTGGCGCTGCGACTCCAGCCAGATCACCAGGAACAGCAAACTACCGCCGGCGATCAGCAAGCTGAGCAGCCAACCCAGGCTTTCGGCCAGTTGGGTAAAGAACAGGGTGTACAGCTGGATGATCAAAAACGTTGAGCCATACCCCACCAACATGCCGAATCGCTGGCGCAGTCCCACCGTTAATACGCCGAGGCTAACCAGCGCCCACAGCACGTTGAACATCAGCAGCTCACCATCCTCGGCAAACTGCCACGGGCCGTCGATCAAGTCGTAACTGCCAAACAGGGACAACAGCCACAAGGACATTTCGCCGACAAACAGGCCGCAGGAAATCCATACCTTGGCAAAGCCGTTGTAGCGAGCAAGCAGACCGGCCTCACAGCGCAGATGCAAAGCCCCCGCAGCCACAAGCACCGCCGCAGCACCGAGAAACCGCAGCGGATAGTTCATGCCAAACCAGTAGGCGCCCCAGCCGGACACATATCCACTTCGGCCCCCAAACCAGACAAAAAACAACACACTGCACAACGTCAGCAGTAACACATTGCCCAAGGCATAGCTGAGCACCAGCAGGATCAGGAGGTCGATCAGGAGCAGCGCCGGCCAGTTGCCGGAGCCGTCCGAATAGATCATCCCCACCACAAAACTCACGCCGATCAGGGCAAAGCCGCCCAGCAGTTCGGCGCTGCTGCCAAGCATCCTCAAGCCTTTACCGGGCAACCAGCGCCCGACGATGAACAGACCCAAGGTCAGCACTGACAAGCTAATCGCCAATTTGGGCAGGGTGAACGTCAGGTGCTCACGCAGAAATAACACCAGACCGGCCGCCAGGCTGATGGCACCGAACGTCAGAAACCAGCGCCCGAGTGAGCGCCAGTCCCATCGGGTCAAGGGATACAGCTCACCGATGCGGCTGTGGGCGACGGGATCGATCTGCCCCTCGCGTAGCCATTGATCAAGGGCATCACGGACCTGTCGATTGCGACGATCCTGGCTCATGACCGATCCTCCTTTGCACGAAGCGCCGCGCGCTCAAACAACCAGCCCAGCAAAATACCCACAACACCGGCCGCCGCGAAAAAAGCCGCGACACTCAGGCGGTCCCAGGCGTGTTCGTAAAAGCGTGTGTAGAGGTTGATACCCAGAAACACCACACCAAACCCGGTGAAGCTAGGGTGTTTGAAACGAGCACCGATCACCAACTGGCTGATGGCCCCTGCGGTGAATAGCAGTATCGAGAGCCCCGATTGGGAATAGCTGTAGTTTTCAAGGCTGAGGAACCACAGCGAGCAGTTGAAGTAGAGCAGTCCGAAAATCACATACAAGCGCCCGAAACCGCTGAAGTGGCGCAACACCTTCTCTTCAGCCTGCTGGTGCCAAAGACCCAGAAGCGCTGCCAATCCGGCAACTACTGCCATGGCTCGCGGGTCCTGAATATCGAACACATATGACCCGCTACCCGCATAACTTTCCCAAGAGCCAAAGCCGTGAAAGGCGCACAGCAGCCCCAGAAACAATGGCCAGCGCAGGTGATAACGATAGGCCGTTGCCACACTCAGCAAGGCGGTGACCAGCAGTGCCAGAGGGATGCGATCATACCCGCCCCCGTCGGAGCCAACTCCACTGAGTAACAGGCTGCCCCCGATCAGCATCAGGCCGATGGTCAAAATGGCAACACCAGCCACCGGCATACGCCCGGCTGGATCACGCGCCAGGCGTACCCCGACCCACCACAATGTCACACCGGCGATAAAAAACAGCACAACACCGAGGGCGATCGACTCGCTGAGATAACTCACGCCCCCCAGAATCGCCATACCAATCAACAACACCGCGCCGATGCCCAGCCATTGCAGCACTGTGGATAACAACTGGTTGGGACGCCGATAAGGCGCGCTCAGCCGCTCTTGGGTTTGCTGGTCAATCAAGCCTCGGTGCTGCCAGTCGGCAATGTCCTGAACCATTAACTGCTGAGTGGTTTTTCTCATGGGGTTCAGGTACCGCTCCATTGTTTGGATGATGTGGGGTGTTGGGGCATAGGCTGGTGTTTACCCTGATCATCCAGGGCCGGGCCAAGGACTTCGACACACGTAATTTTAGAGAATTAAAGCTGTCGCATCGAGCTCCCGATTTTCGGTGCCTTCAGACTCGTTGGGAGAAAGCGCAAAACTGTCGCAGCAGCCCCAAACGCTCATACGGCCTCATGCGCTACAGAATTAAATCTGTCGCAGCCAGCAAAAACGCTACTTTACGTGTAGCTGGCGATCTACGCAGTCTGCCTCTGACATCTGATCACCTCAAAGGACCGAATTTGCGGCTGAGAACATGCAAATTCGGCCCACTTGCATCACGATCTACCTCGGGTGAGCAACATCTTATTTCGGCAGATTGGAGCGGTGGTGTTGGAAATCAAAAACTGCTTTCTGATACCCCATTACCAACCCCATTTGTACCAGCTGTGCCGAAAAGACGTTGAAACCACCTGCCTGTGCTATTCGCCAATTGGCAGCAGCTGCTCCGTAAAGAACCCGGCCATCTGGAAGGTAGACAGGGGCATAGAAGTCGATTGATTCAGACATAAGAGTCTCTCCTGGCTTTAGCTGTTGGTGATCATGTCGCCAAGGGCACTGCGGGTCAGAGCCGTTGCTTGATTGGAGACCCGTGCGATACTGATCTGGTCGTTTTGGATCTTCGTCTTCACCCGGCGGTAGGTCTGAAAGGATTCCCAGGTCTCGCCTGCTTCGACCAGCTCCGTCTCCAACAGGGTTCGTGTGACGCCCTCTCCGTAGGTCCTGAGCATCTTGTCGTACGCTCGGTTCTCCATCAGCTCCCCAGCAGTACCGGAAGCGGATTTCACGATGTTTGTTAGCATGTAGATCACCTCATTTGAGTGGTAGACCTGAATCCAGGCCAGCCGGGTCACTAACCGACTGACAACGATTTTTCTACCAAACACATCAGCGGCCAAGGCATGATTGGTCACCACCAATCTGCCCATACCTAAGGAAAGTGATGGCCAAAAACACCACACAACAGAATGAAGTCATCGACTACTTCGATGCGGCACTCCTCTACGTGTATGCGAATTCCTGGCAAAGCAGGCAGAACGATGACATGAGCAAGCTTCGTCACCTGGCGAAGCGAGTCACCGAGGCAATCGAGCATTGGCCTATTAATCTGAGCGACGAGCTCAAGAGCAGATCCTACTACGATGTGATGGATGGTCTTCAGGCTAGAAACAGAAATAAAACAACCACCCCAATTTATAAAGATAGAATTTACTGGACTGCTACATATCCGTCAGACATAAAACTTTCAAAATTATATGCACAGCGTCGCGACTTGCTTTTGGACATTTTCGTAAAGCTTAATAATCTCGCATACGAAATAGTTGAGATATCTGAGGAAAAATGCGAATTCTGGCAAATCGAATCTAGCATGCGAAGATATGCCCGTTTCTTGGCACAAAAACACGACTTACCTATTAATTACGCAATGCTTGCCAACATTGTTGCTCGACACATATACCATGTCAATCATGCTGACACGTATGGTACGCTAGACGACCCCTCTGAACTTTTAAAGAAAATTGATATCTATGTGAAAAAATCTGAGCGAGACTTCGAACACTTCCAGCGCATGCTGCGCTGCAGGCGCTTGATAGAAGAGCTTGAAACCGACGCCAAACAGCTTGATATAAAAATTGACAAGAATTATGAATGGGGCTTATTAGCAAACATCGAAATAACATGCTTAAAAGTTTTAATTCTTTACAAAGAAGCAAACCTTCAGAAATCTCTTATCGACAGCAAGTTCAACCCGGAGCAACTGGGCTCGAAGGAACCGAAAAATATAAATTTTGATCAACTTAAAACTGTACAAAAATTCTTGAAAGCAAAAACTTCCTCACTTCCCGACTCACGTAATTACATATTCAACACAGATCATACAGATGTTCGTATTTCCGGCTTTCGCGAGAGAGCTTCGCTAGCGTTGTGCATCCCTTTCGGTACGTCCCCCGACAAAACTATAGCGCTGGTAAATCAGTTCAAACAAAAAATTAGGGCGCGCATATTAGACAAGCTTGATGACATTGACGACAGATCTAAATCAGATGAAGCGAGCAATTTTTTTTCTGCTTGGGATGAGCCCTATAAACGTATTATGATAAAAAATAAAGGGAGCATCCTTGGGCTTCTGGCCGGCTTATTATGTGATCATATTTTTACTTTCTGGAAAGATGAAATCCCACCTGGCACAAAACGAAAAATAGACTCTGTCAATGACGCTGTCGAGACCACCCTGGACATATTGAAACAACATGGATTTTTGTATGATGCCGAAACAGTTCCCAAGTCTAGGACGGCAGCACGAAGAAAAATCGCAGCTATCCCGACGATACTAGATATTTGAATATGGTAAGCCAATGAACCTGGCTGGGGCCGGGACGACTGACCTCACCAGCTCCTGCGACAGCTAGGACCGTATCTCGCGGCCCCCAGCCTCCTAGAAAAAATCGCAAAACTATCGCATAAGTCAAAACCAGTCCTAGGCTATGTACGAAAAGTCCTGATACTTAGTGATGCTGCGTTGCAAACAGCCTAGGCGAGCAAGCTCTAGCTAATTAAGTCTGTCGCAGCCAGTAATGACGCGGCTTTCAGGTCACTTCAGCTCTGTCGTTGTTGTCGCCAGTACAGGACTGGCCCAGTTATCGAAATCTCACTGACCCAGGCTCCTATCGGGCAAACCACTATCAGCGCTAGATATTTACCAGTTGGTACTGGGTCAGCCTGATATAGGCCACTGGGTCAGTTAGATGTCACTGCCAATACAATGTGTCCTTTCAGGTAGATAAAGATGTTGACGCTGATGCCGAATTGACCCATGTGCCGACGCCAGACTAACCCACCTCCAGATCGGCATAAATCCAGCACAGGCAATGGTCGGGAAGAATCAGGCTGGGTCAGTGGCCCCTCGGCAACTAGATTAATTCCAAATCGGTGCCAACACACTTCTATCACTCATTACGTTTACTCGACAATTTTCACGATTCAGCACAGATGGGCTAGCTGCTAAATATTGGTGCGCTAGGAACTGCGGAAAATTCGACGAACGAAGCTCTTACCTTGAGATATTCGTAGCTCGAAATCGTCTCGATAGGAGATGTCACCCATTTCCTCAATCATCTCGCTTCTAGCCAATTCGAACCCTGATGCATCTAGCCATCGCACTCCGCGACGGCTCATCAATGGCAAAACTCTGTATTTTCCTCTAGCACCGTCTGTCCCAGTCAGTCGGGTTTTTATTTGCTGTAAACTGGGAGATATCTCAGTGTCTTCATGAAGGGTACGCTGCCATTCAACAAAATATTGGGGATCGATCCAGTCCTCTGTCTCGATTTCCATATAGCTCAAGTCCATCCAGCTTTCAAAACTCTCTCTAAGAACCTTTGCCTCATCACGCGTACCAGCTAGTCCCTGAGCAAGTGCAAAAGCAACGAATGGATCGAGCGTACCCCATCGCAGCATCTCTCTGGCCCAAAAACCGAACCACGGTAGCCCTGTGGTCTGCCTCCAAGCCTCTAGAGATGGGACGGAGGTTGGATCATTGGCACCTTCCGTCCAGGCTTGCGCCACAACTGCTCCTATGGCGACGCCTAGTCGAAACTCCAAATTCTCCGATACAAACCGTTGCCAAGATCTTAGATCCTGAGCAGACGGCACTTTCGCGCCAGGGAGGCTCATCCACCAGGCAAGCAGAGGTTCCCAATTTTCCTGGAGCTCCTGATCCGTCACACTGGCACGCGCTCTGAACCCAAACCCTGGATCGTTAGAAATCAATAATCCCAAGCGTTTAAAAACTTCAAGTCGCTGCTTCTGATTAGCAAGGCCGTAGTCCTGCGAGTCTTCCAAGACACTTCGAATCTTGGGCACAATACGTTCAAACCTACGGCCCACATATGGAGTGAAGCCGTATTGATACAGACGCCGTCTTTCATCTCTATCATTGTAAAGCGTTCCGACAACGCCCTGCCCACGCCGCACGAAAGCTCGTTCCAGCCAAGCCTCTTCAGCATTCACGACCTTGCTGAACGTAAACTGCCACACCTTTCGAAGTAAAGCCTCGACCTTGGCCGCTGAATCCGCCTGTTCTCCAGTAAGGGAGAGCTCCTCAATAGCCGTCAGCAACACACCATCAAGCTCGTCCAAACTATCAGCTAGCCTGGACTCATCATCCACCTCAACCAACCCAGCCTTTGCACTGATCTCATCAGGCGCCGTTTCCTCGAGCCAACTCAGGAACTGCTCGCCATCGACATTGAACAGCGTCCTTGCTTTTTCCCGGATTGCTTCTAGCAAAAGCGAAAGAGGGCTCAGCACCTTGCCGCCCTCAAGCTTGTCCTCACGAAGCGAGCTCAATAGACCGCTATAGTGCGTACGCAGTTGGCCTAACTGTTTGGTCTGTGAGGCAATCTGTCTGGGAGCGGTCGTGGAGGGTTGAGTCGGTATCGCAACGAGCGTAATTCCTTCCGGGCCTTGTGCATTTCCTGGCCGACCGGCGCGCCCGGCCAAGTTGCGGAATTCTGCAGCGGAGAAGGGAGTAACTTTCGATTTCTCACTGACGGCGTCGTAGAACTGACGTGTTATCGACGGGACCAGAATCAGATCGAATGGCAGATTAACCCCTTCTGTGAGGGTTGCTGTGGCCACCGTAATCGGACAAATCCTTCGATCGATAAGAGAGGTCATCAGTCGCCGAAGTCGCTGAGGCATCTGGCCATGACTGGTAGCAATTCCACGATCAAGCAACGCGACCTCATAGGAGTTTTTGCCGCAGTAGTCTATGCAGCTTGCTCGAGCTTTTTCGAACAAAGCTTGGTCTGCAGGTTCATTGGGGGGAGTGAACTTAGAAGCATCGCTCCATTGAGGTAAATCGAGCGCGTCCTTAAACCACTTCATTGTCTGTTCAGGTTGCTGAGCGATGGAGATCAAGACTCGACGGTCCCCATCAACCAGATGAAGCGCAGTCCACAAAACGTGGATTTGGTTATAGCGAGCGAGACTGTTACGTATCGCTGCTGGTGGTTTCGGCATCGGCAGAATACGTAGGGGAATGTAAACTGGCCTCGCTCGGCCTCGAACGTGGAGACCAGCCCCATTAAGCAAATCGATTCGCATCTGGCCCGGCTCATCTGGGGTTGCTGTCAAAGTGCCGATGAGTTGCCGGGTACTCCTGTAACTTGCACCGATGGGCTCGGCTTGACTCCCTCCCTCTACCCAACAGGCGACGGGTGTTGCAGCACCCCCGGCAACGGCAGTCAGAGCCACGCGAGCGATATGTGGGGCTCGGGCCAACAATCGCGACACAAAATTCTCCAGACGCAGCGTCCGACTGCTGTGTTCCGCGAAATCCACCTCTGCTCTATCGCGATCCGCGACTACGACCTGGTGTGCTTCATCGATAATCAAAAGCTGCAAACGAGCCACTATCAGAGGTCCAACATAGCGCATCAGGGCATCGGCCTTCTCGACCGTGGCGATGAGCACCGTCGGCTTCTCAGCATTCAACCAGTAGTCCGTGATCCCCCAATCCGAACCGCCGTAGAGGCCCGTGACGACAAGATCGCTACCTAACTCACTGAGAAGCTTGGCCTCAACCTCTCCGGCTAATGCCCTTGAGGGCACAAGATAAAGGGCAAGCGGCCCGGATTTTTCGCTTGGGGCAAGCATCAATTCTTTGATGAGTGCGAGGTTGGCCACCAACGTCTTCCCCGAGCCTGTCGGCGTGCAGAGCGCAAACGAGGAAGACTTTAGCAAGCGCTCCAATCCACGAAGCTGCGATGGCCAAAGGATGCCACGCCCCCGCCCAAATTGATCGCGCGCAAATCTGCGTAAGCGCGCCTCACGCTCTGGTTTGATCTCAACCAGCTGCAAAATCGGGCCGTAGATGCTGGTGGAACCATAGCCTTCAGCAACAACTGTCAATAGTGAAATGAGCATGGAGAGTTCATCCCCATATGTTCTGGTGGCCATCTTATCGAGCGCCTTGAGCTTTCGAAGGCCTTGCTGCATACGCTCATTTTCGCCGCACATCAACGAGGATGCTATGACACCAATACTGCGCACCAACTCTACGACGAAATACCACTCCAAGCCGCCAGCTTCGCTGGATGCTAACAATTGGGTGGAAGAATCCCGCTTCGTTAGCTCCGGATAACTCCCCCAGAAAGCTAGAATTTCCTCCACGACCCCATTGAAGTCTCCACTTAGGAATTTCGACAACAGCCGAGTGCCGTTGTCGGTAATCTCCAGCTGCCCCAAAAGTGCTGTAGCCATCGCTGGGAGGCCACCGAGCTGAAATGCAGCAGCAGCCAGCAATCCAACGGGAGCAAAGCTGGAGGGTTCCTCCTGCATGCGGGTTAGCCACTCCAACAATTCAGCTGCTCTACGGAAACAGTCTTTGGCAGATACCGAATTGGGCCCCTCCAGATCGAGGCAGACTTCCGCGGCCTGTATCAACCTATGTGCGTCCTGCACGAGCTTCTCTGTCTCTCCCTCGTGCCATGCTATCGGAGGAACTCGCCATGTCATCTGCAAACCGCGAACGAATGCTCGTGCGTGCTCGGGCAGAAGACGGTTTTCGTTGGCTAACCCTAAGCGCACTTGCTCTGCAAGATCCAGTCGTTGCTCATCAAACTCCGCCACGCTTCAGACTCCGTTCCAAAGGCTTTCATAAATCAAATCAATCAGATTCTCACCATCCCCAGACAAGATCATTTCGACTACCTGAAGATCGTGCGTCGACTGATAGTCTTTGGGCTTCTTTTCCCATTCGATTATGGAATGAGCTGGCGTCCTACTTACGAAGTCATTACCACAGATAAAAACGAGATTGGTTCGTGC
The DNA here is from genome assembly GCF_002699985.1 of Pseudomonas sp. ICMP 561. GTDB lineage: Bacteria > Pseudomonadota > Gammaproteobacteria > Pseudomonadales > Pseudomonadaceae > Aquipseudomonas > Aquipseudomonas quasicaspiana. The sequence goes on from NZ_LKBT01000034.1 coordinate 148,274, forward strand.
AATAGGGGTGGCGCCACTGAGCAGGAGCGCCTGATCAATCGAGAAGATAGCAGCGGCAAACTTTTGCGGATCGATCTCTTTGAGCAGTTTTTGGAGTTGCCGCATACCATGAGGAATGTTGGTATCGCGCTCGCTGAGTTGGTACCAAATGCCTTTGCCATCGGCATCTTTCAACAGGTTATTGACGACCGCTTTACCGAGCTTCTTACGCCATTTCGCTTCACCGGCAAGGTATCGCTCTACCTTACCTTCACCATCCAGGGCGATTGCCAGAAAGTCTGACCCATGCCGACCCAGCATCTGCCGCGTGAGCTTAGGTTCTCGGGCCAGAGCAAAAAGGTATTGCTTGGCATCCTCGTGGTGACGGAAGAGGAAGACTGGGATCTGCCAATCATGCTCGCCGACGTATTTATAGTGTTCGGTAAGCATCCCTGCCATCACCTCACCAAACAGCCCTCGTCGCGCAGTCGTAGGCAAGCATCTAGGATAGGTGGCATGGGAGCCGACTGCTTCGGCATCTGGATGTAAATCAATGCAGATCTCTTCATGAAAATGCTTTCTTGCGTCTAGGTGCGCTGACTCAAAATATGGTCGGAACGCAGCAGCGAGCGCTGCGTCACTAGCTCCAACCTGCTCAAGCAACAAATGCCCATAGTTGTCATCTGTCGACGGGTATCCCTCCAACCAGTTGTCGAGAACGTCTTTCGGCAACTTGTATGTATGCAAGTGTTCTCTCCCTGAGAAGCAGAATGGATATGCGCCAAATTCGCCATAGACGATACAGCAGTATCAAATCAATATCACCGTAACGAGTTAGGCACAACTCGGAGAGGACCAGCTATAAACGTGTTACTACGGCCTTATCCGCACCTCTGCACATCCTTTTTTTCACAGACCATCAAGGCCAAGCCCTGCATCTGAAGCTTTTGCCCGCAGCGTAGACATCGAGCAGATGATCGATCTGGCCAACGGCGGCGACCAACGCGCTTGAGCACGACGCCGATATCGCCAAGGTGCAAATGTAGCTGGGGCACGCGAATATCAGCACCACCAGGCTTTACGACCGGCGTGGTCAGAGGCCTGAAGATTCACCGACGTTCAAAGTGAAATACTGATTCCGCACTGCCCTAGCAGAGGGGGTAAAAGCCCGCTTCATAGTGGGCTTTTTCATGGCCGGGCTGCCCGGCCGCAAAAACGCGGCGCCCGGGCACTACCGTTCGTCGATTACAAACAACCGACGCAGGTTTACGCGGTTTACGAGTCTGTCGCGCAAACACCAACACGCAATCCTGACGAAAGCCGCGTAATCCGTGGATCAACGAAGAATGCCCCTTGCCCGGCCACCCCGCCCGGCCGCAGAAACGACGAAGCCCGCGCAGGGCGGGCTTCTCCGAAGGATGTCTGTTAATAGTGCATCATTTACCGCAGTAGAAAATGCCGTGGTAGGATCACCATCAACGCGCAACGCTTTACCACTTGTGTATCTAGACAATCGCAGGGTAGGCCGTTATTAACGGGACCGTCAATAGTAACTATGCTGCCACGGTCGCGACGCGGAACCCCTATCCGATAAGGGTGGGTCATTTCACTCACTCGACGCGGTGATCAGCATGAAGACGTTAATCCAACGTTTTCTGCCTGAAGAACTGATTCGCATGCTCCAGGCGGCCTACTGGTCAATCCGCCTGATCCGTGCAATTCAGCAACTCTAAGGTGGACAAAGAAACAGGGGCCTCGGCCCCTGTTTTTATTTGCGCCGCGACCGGTCAGACATTCCAAACCCGCAAAGATTTTTAACCAAAAAAAAGCCGCCTCGACCGAAGCCGGGGCGGCTGTACCGCTAGACCCTTACAGGTCGTTAAACTGGTCTCGCAGCAGTTCGTAAACGTGATGAACACGCAAACAAACCACCACGAAGTCCCACGCACGTCTTAACTTAGACATACACGGCCCTCCCATGGTTGGGCCGTACCTCCAGCACGCTTACCGGAACACGCGTACCTTCGGAAACACACCACGCGTTCCCTGTGAGGCGGCTGGGCTAATGGCCTCCCGAGTAGATCCGGCACGGATTACTAGGCCCGTGTCGGGAGGACCAGAATTCGCGCGCATGCCCGGCCACTTTCAGCAGGTGACGAACGCGGAACACCTCTATGCTACCGGAAAATAAACAGCATCAGATGACCAAACCGATAGATTTGCCAAATCGATTTGCGTATTAATAGACAGAATTCCTATCGCGCAGGTAAGCACGGCACTGCAAGGGATGGTTTTAGCGCGGCGCTTAACGCGATACTTAACGCAGCGCTTTAGCGCGGTGTTTGCGCGCAATAGTAGTATTTCTCTACACCACGCGTTCCCTGTAGCAAACAAGACCGGCCACTAACCGGCCTTGCAACGAAAAAGCCGCCCTGATTGAGGCGGCTTTTTTGTGCCCCCGTTATGCGTAACGCTCACAGCTCCAGCACGTAACCGCGCAAGCCCATGCCGTCAGCCCAGCGCGTCAGCGTGTCCAGACTGGCCCAGGTGCGCACCGCTTCGCGCTTGGAGCGCACGGGCAGCCAGCGCGACGCGGGGCCGCCCAGTCGCACCGCCACATACCAGCGCTCACCGTCCAGCTTGCTGACCCGCGCTTCGCGCACCACGTGCTGTTCGATCATGGCGCGCAGCGCATCTTCGTGGATCGCCTCACGCATGGCGCAGCGCGTCGCGACGGCTCTGCGCGACGGCTTCAAAGCCGATGTATTGCGTTTCGACCTGATCCGTCTTGTAACCGCCGGACGTCTCCAGCCCAAGCACAAACCCTTCGGCCCGCTGCGCGGCCATGTTCACGCCCTGGACGGATTCGGCTACCTCGATCTGGGCTTGCAACCGGTCGACGACGGCACGCACGCCGGGCGGCAGGATCTGCTTAGCCAGGCTCATTTAACGCGCTCCACGCTGACGGCCTTTCAGCTCCTGCCAACTGATCAGAAGCGCGCGCATGCCCTGCATTTCAAGATCGTCTTCCAGCGCCTTGAGGTCGCTTTCGTATTCCAGCGGGTGGTCCAGTTCGACGACATCGGTTTTGATGCCGGGCACCGCGCCGTCCTTTGCGGTTGGGTTGATCAGGTGATATGTCACAAAATAACAAGGCATGGTGCGGTTCCTTTTCGAGTGAGTGGCGGTCAGTGCGTAAAATCACTTTGCCGCGAAGTGGTGGCCCACTTTACCGCGAAGTGGAAAACGCGGGCACAAAAAAAGGCCCCCGACCTTGGCGTAAAGGTGGGGGGCTATTTAACGTAACAGGCGTTATTGGTACCGGTACGCCTGGCGCAGGCGATGGATAATAACTATGTCAATGTCATTGACGACGCCGTCAATTACGCATACTGTTTACGCAGTAAACAGTAGTAAACACCGTATACAAAACCGTTTGGAGTGTTTAACATGGCCTCGCCTGTCCTGTCTTTTCGCGTGGAATCAGAGTTGATCGAACAGCTCGATCAACTGGCTGAAGCAACCGACCGAGATCGTCAGTACCATCTCAAGCGTGCGCTGGCACGTTATGTAGAGTCTGAGTCCTGGCATTTTCGAGCCGTAGCTGAAGGCATTGCGGATGCAGAGGCAGGCAACCTAGTCGACTTGGATGCCGTGAAGGCTAAGTGGGTGGCCCGTGCCGAAAATCGCATTAACAAGCAAGGCGGAAAGTGACCTCGACGGTATATATGATCATTACGAACCGTTGATAGGCGCTGAAGGCTCAGAAGACATCATATTTCGAATTTTGGAAGCGATATCAATGCTGGAGTCATTCCCTCAATTAGGAAAGGCCTCGGTCATTCCCGATTGTCGTGAACTGATAATTTCGAAATATCCCTACCTGGCTGTCTATACGCTTCATGGTGACACGGTAAAAATTTATAGAATTCTGCACCAGCATGCAGAGCGGCCAGAAGATTGGTAAGGATGGCCCACTCCAACCTTACTCTTGGACGCTATTAAGAAAGCCCGCTCTGCGGGTTTTTTTGCCGATGATTTAGGCACAGCCGTTGTGAACGCCGCTTACGGATGCTGTTAACCACGTAAGAAGCCTTGCCCGCCCCAGACAAATGAAGGGTTTCCGCAAAGTCCCACGTAACAAGAAAATCTCTAAGCTCATGATTTTATTGTTTAAAGCATCTTCCTTGTAATCAGTTGCTCCCTAGTTCGACTCTCGACGCCCTCCTTATCTCTGCCACTTGTAATCGCCGAAAAAGCGACCCTCTCCTTGGGCCAGTCTGACTGATGCGAACGACAGCAAACGGCCCAGAGTGTGTAAAAACGCGCTAATGCACTGTCGGCGCGCAGCGCTGTGTCCCCATGCTCGCCCAATCCGTCAATTAGAGCTCTGCCCAAGCCCTTGCTCGCCCCGACTACCAAAGTTCTCATTACTGCCTCCTTGACCTACGCGGCCACCGCATGGCGTGTATGTAAGCACACGATTAATCGCCTAGAAACAAAGGTCCCCCTAGTCTTCAGCACGCTCGTTCGCTTCCTTGATGATGCCCGGTGTATCTCGCAGCCGGAAGGTAGCGGTGCCATCGCCGGCAAACCGGCTTCTTTAACGGTTATTCGACAGTATCAGTTTCGGCTTGCCTGGGTACGCCACAACACAGGCCAATAGACCTGATCCAGCCCCATGCATGGGATCATTTCAGCCGCATGCGTCAGCGTGAAACCGTTTCCATCGTAACGCCAGCGCAGCGCAGTGCCACAATTGCCCATACTCATCGCCCTTACTTGACTGCTAAGTTCACCCGTGGCCGGATCAAACTCTAAGAAGCCCTGGGGCTCTCTTTCCGGCAGGTTTGGCACTTCGGCGATCAGCGCTGCACGCGCCTGCTCTGGGTGGTCCAGGGACGCTTGGTAAATAGTGTAGAAACAGTTGTAGGCCCCACAACCGGTTTCGATGATCACTAGCGCTTGATCCGAACCCAAGGCGTACGCTTTGGCTTTTGGCGCGACACCTTCATTCAGATCTTCTTGCCATGCCTCGCGCGTGGCAACCAACACGGCATCCGTGATCTCTTTTGCTTTGTCCGGAGTCAGCGCGGCAGGTGCCTGCCAACTTGGCGCTATTGGAGCGACAGAGGCTTGCGGCACGCTGCCAGCGGGCGCCGGCCCCTTGGAGATCAGTGCGTCCTGCGTGCCGACCCGACCCTGAACAGAGTCCATCAGCAGCAGCGCCGCACTCATCCCGCTTAGCGATGCGTACGATTTACCCTCCTTGAACGGCAGTACCAGGTAGTTCCCGTTGCGCAATTCTGTGATCAGGGCTTGGGCTGACTTACCGTTCAGCGCAAACACCTCGGGTGTATCGCCTTCTTTCAGTTCGCCAGGCTCAAATTGAGACTTGAGTGGTTTGTCATCCAGTGTTGGCTGGCCGCGTGGTTTTGTGTAGCTGAACACCCCGACATGCAAGGCGCCCTGCGGGCCGGCTTCACGTGTGATTCGTACGCTGAACGTTGAAAAGCCAGTGTCGTCACGCTGCTGTACGGCACTTATGGCAGTGCATGTTCGTGTGTTATCGCAGCCGATAATCCAGTCTTTGATTTCGCGCGCCAACGGCACCTTCTCGGCAGCGTGGACGCAGCCAATGCCTGCAGCCATAAGGAATATGAAAGTGCTTCGTATCATCAGACAGACGCCTTTGAACAAGTAAAGCCTATTAGGACAGAATTATTTGCTCATACCTATTGCATGGCCGCCAGTCGCAACAGAATCGCCGTATTGAACAATCGGCAAGCAAAAATGGGGGCAGCCCCTAATCCCAGTCAGTTAAGCGAACACCGCCCTCTGTAGGAGCGAGCTTGCTCGCGAAAAACGTCAACGATAACGCGTGTTTCCTGAATGAACGCGGTGCCTGTGAGTTTTTCGCGAGCAAGAGCTGGGCGCCCCCTCGCTCCTACAAAAAGTCTTAACTGACTGGCACTAGGGGCAGACCCTGATTTCACGCAACAACCATAACCCGGCTCTACCATACAACCGCTCAGGAATCGCGCCGAGTGCCCTGGCGCAGCGCATCAAGATGTCGCTGTGCGTGCGCGGCTTGGCAATAGCTGTTGAGGATGTGTGCAATCTGGTCGCAATCCAGGGTGATGCCTTCATGCACCAGGCCGGCAGACAGGATGCGGATCTGCGGCTGGGGCTTTTTGAGGGCCATGGCCTGGTTGCCGAATATCTGTCGCGCGGAACGATGAACAGGCAGGGGCGCATCGGCACGCAACATCAGTTTCTGCTCCGTCAGCCAGCCTTCGTCATTGATGGAGACGTCGACAATGTCCAGCAGATCCACGGGTGCGCTCAGGGTGTCCGCAAACAGCTGGCGGCGGGTCAAACGCATAAACACGTGTTGCCCGGCGTTGCGGTGCTGCCAGGTGATCAATGCAAACACCACCGCCATCACCGCAGCACACACGGCCAGGCTGGTGGCCCCGCTATTCAGGGCGTACCCCAGCAAGCCCAGGGAAACCAGCAAAAACAGCGGGCTGCGCACCTTGTAGCGGCGCGAGTTGGTGAATTCGGTCTGCTCGGGTACACCCTGGATAACTTGCTCAAGTTCGGCGATCGCACGCTCGCGCTGGGCGTCGCGGGAGTCGGCGTATTCCTGGCTGAGTGCGCCGGCGAGATCCGACAGCGGATCGGAAGGTTGGGTCATGGGTCATTCTCTTTGGACGGTTGGTATCGGCGGTGATACGGGCTGCGTGGCAGCCGACGACGCCGTGTGGGTGAGCTGGCTGAACCAGTGTCGGTCGTGTTCGGTGGGTACACGGGTGGCCTCGGCCAGCAGCGCGTCATCCGGGGTTACGCCCAGTTGCTGGAGGCGGAGTGCCGTCGGCGGGTGTGTATCGAACGGGTGCGCGATGGCGTGGTTCAGCGCCGCGTGGTTCAGACGCAGCGGCGTGTGTCGAAGGTGGTCGGCCAGGGCCTGGATCAGGTTGGAGTGGCGCTCGGCGAGCAGCGTGTTGATTTCAGCGTCCAGCGCGATCACCCGCAACAGCGCCTGGCAGAACAGGCGCTTGCCGCCGATGTTGCCGCCCACCCTATCCGCGGCCAATTCCTGAGCGCGGCCCCAGTGATGCACCGCCAGTTGAAAGTAATGCAGGAAACGTTGCGTCATCCAGATCGCCGGGCGCTCGATCCAGGCCGGGTCGGCATCCTCGGCACGGATAAACGCAAAGTGCAGGCACATCAGGCTGAAATGCGCACCGATCTCGCTGCCCCGCTCGGTGTCACGGCTACAGAAATGGCCCAACTCATGACCGATGATCGACGCGGTCTCGGCCTGGCTCAGGGTCGAGAGGTAGGTCAGCGGCAGGTAAAGGGTGCGCCCGCGGAGCAAGTCGCCGGCCGGTTGCAGGGCTACATCAACGCTGGTGACGAAAAACGATTGGTCGATGCCCACCACTATATGTTCGGGCACCGGCGCACCGGTGGCTGTGGCCAGTTGCTCAATCCATGTCCACAAGGCCGGGGCTTTGTCACGCCCCATCCGGTGCCCCAGGAACGCCGAGGACGGGCTATCCAGCGCATGCCATTGCTGGCGCAGACGCCCGATCAACAGGCAGCCCGCCCATAGCACGGCAATCAGCGGCACCGCCACCAGCAGTATGAGCCAGCCACCGGCTTTCAAATGGCTCCAGCCCCAGCTCAGCTCATACAACAGACTCAGGGCCAACGAGCCCATCAACAGCCCGGTGTACGCCGCCAGCCAGTGCCCCAAGGCACGCCAGCAGAGGAACAGGCGGTCGTAGAGAAAATCCCTGGACTTCAGCGCACGCCAGGCATCCAGCCTCAGTTTGAGCCACGTCGCAGGCCCGGCCACGAACGCGGCGAGGGCCAGCCAGTAGGCCAACCCTGCCAACACCTGACGCACGCGGAGCCAGGCGTAGTCGCCGCCGATATTCTGTGCTTCGCGTAGCACGTCATCGACGCGTCCGCTTTGCACACTGGCCCAGGTCATGAGCACCACCGGCAGCAGCAATATCGTCAGCGGCCACGACCACCGCGCGAACCGGCCCATGGCTCAATTGGCCTGCAAATAATCGGTCAAAAACGCCTGTGCATTGCCTTGGCTGGACAGGAACTCGTCATAGCCGACATTCAGCGCCTGCGATTCGCCAGGCAGGTACAGCTCGCCCCAGCCCTTTTGCAGCACCAGTACCACGAATTTCTGGCCGTCCACGGTGGTGGAATAGCGGGTGTCCTTACTGGTCTTTTCCACGGTCATCTTCTGGATCTTCATGTTCCAGTCGTGGTCCACACCCTCCAACTGCACCAGCGCCTGATTGTCATTGCGCGCACCGATGCGCAGAGTCCAGACTTTCACGCCGCCTTCGCCGGCATAGGCCAGCACTTTTTCCGCGACTTCCGGGCGGTTTTCAGCCTGGGCGCCACCCGCGATCACGGCCAGAACCAGGCACAGCAGCGCTGCCCACTTGCGATACATCAACATTTAGGGTTTCCTCGGCAGTTCAAAGGCGACCATTGAAATCAACGCTCCGGCGCCTGCCAAGCGGTGCGGCCGTGACGCACAACAATAAGGCCGTGACGCACAACAAATGATCGAGCCGCCCAATGTCGATATCATGCAACGCTGCCCACCAGCCCTGACGGACACTTTGCCAATGGACCGCCGCAACCCCTATCTGGACATGCACTTCTGCTTCGATCACCCAGAGGCCCTGAACCAGGCCGGTGTATTCGATGACAGCGCGCGGCAGGTCGTGGGCAGCGCGATCGGCCATTACCGCGCGCAGACGCTGCGGTCGCAGCTGCAGTATTTCGACTGCGATCTGCAATTCCCCGACCCGTTGCGCATCCACAAGGTGCTGCCCGACAGCGTGTGCATCGTGCACGTACTGGGTGGGCAATGGCAGCATCGGGTTGACGGTCGGCTAAATGAATACACGCCCGGCGCGCCGCATGTGCTGGGCTTGAGTGAAAGTATGGAAGCCATGGACCAGATGCCTGCCGGCAGCCGTGCGCGCATGGCCGGGCTGCGCATCGGCGGCGACTATCTACGCGAATTGGCTGAAGAAGACCCGTCACTGCAATCGCTGGCCAGGCTGCTCGACGATGGCATGCACTTTTCCGAACTGCACGGCTGCCGTGTCGTCGGGCGTTTGTTCGAGCGCCTTTATCACTCGCCATACCAGGGGACGTTGGAACGGCTGAATCAGGAAAGCCTGAGCCTGGCCGTGCTGGTCGAGCTGGCGACGCACCTGGCGCCACAGCCGGCCAATCCTGAGACCGCGTTGCGCAGCCATTCGGACCTGGCGCACGAAGCACGCTTCAAGCTCGACGCCAACCTGATGAACCCACCCGGCACTCTGGCGCTGGCACGGGAACTGGGCGTGGGTGAAACCACCCTGAGACGTGCCTTCAGCCGGGTGTACGGCCAGTCGATGCTCGATTACCTGCGCCAACAGCGCTTGGAACTGGCGCGCAGCCTGCTGCGCCAGCGAAAATGGCACGTGGCACAGATTGCCCACCGCCTGGGCTACGCCAACCCTGCCAACTTCAACCATGCCTATAAGGCGTATTTCGGCCATGCGCCAGGGGCGGAATTCTGACGTTCGCTGCGCCTGCTCTGTCGGCTTACGCATCAGTGCGCCGAAATGCTCACCTCTTTGCGTCTTGCTCGGCGCATCGTCAGCGTTCTCGACCCACTCATGCCCTTCGGCCGCCCACTGTCTCTCGAAGCAATTGCTCGAATTTTCGAGCGGTTGTCTCCTCTGTGCTTATAGTTCGGCATCGACGGAGTTAAATGCATTGAAAACATGTTCGGGGTTGAAGGGGTGTCCATGGCAGGCCGCTATCGGCCGATTCTGTTGGAAAAGTCGGCCATGGTTTCCGCGGCAGAAAAGTAAGCGCTTGAGATTGAAATTTTTACTTTGTGCAGAGGATTTCGGGCTCAGATTCGCGTAGCTGTGCGCAAAGAATGCATTTTGAGCAGTCAGTACGCGGGCAGTCTGGAAGTACCGACTTTTTCAACACAATCGGCCGTGAGCTGACCTACATAAATAACCGCTATGGGTCGATTGCCGCCGTCGCGATCAGGCAGCAACAAGGCGCAATGCGCTGGCCGTGCACTCAAGTCGTAATCAATCGCCGCTGCCTGCACGCTCCAGCAGCCACTGACAGAAGCTGCGTAAAGAGGATGGGGGGTTGCGGTGGTGAGGCTGCATCAGATGCAAGCGTCCTCGACTGACCATCGTATCTGGTAGGGCCATGACCAGACGACCGGACACAAGTTCGGTCTCCAGCAGGCTGCGCCAGCCTAGGGAGACGCCTTGTCCGCGTATGGCTGATTGCATCAGCAGCTCAAAGCTGTTGCTGCGCAGCGCATGACGCGGGGTGCTGTACACCTCGCCGATGGCCGCAAACCAGTCCGCCCAGGTCAGCCAGTCATGGAAATGGTCTTCAACGATCAACAGCGTGTGGGAGGTCAGCAGTTGTTGCGCACTCTGAATACTGCCGCGTCGCGCCAGGTATTCGGGGCTGCATACGCTGATGACCTGTTCGTGCTGGAATACCGGCGATAGATCCAGCCCGTGGGGTGAAGGGAGTTCGTCCAGGTGATAGAACAATCCAAGATCATATTCGCTGACGTCGATGTGTTGCGGGTTTTCGCTGCACAAGATGCGGATGTGTAGATCCGGGTACAGGCTCTCGAACTCCGGCAGCAATTGCGCCAACCATATCGAGCTGATAGTGGGTGTGGTGGCCAGCGTCAGCTGGCGATCCGCACCGCGACGACGCAGCTCTGCAGACTCGCGATCAAGCTCTCGCAACACTCGTTGCACCGTGCGGAAATATTGATCGCCAGCAGGGGTCAGGGTGATGCCCGTTGCCTGCCTGTGAAATAAAGGTCGGGCCAGGTTTTCTTCCAACCGTTTGATTTGGCGACTTACCGCACTCTGGGTCAGGTTCAATTCGTGGGCGGCCTGAGTGAAGCTCAGTTGACGTGCAGCCGCCTCAAAAGTTTGCAGGCAGTTGAGTGGCGGTAGGTCGACAATGCGGCGCGACATGTCAATTCCAGAGGCTAGAGGTGGGGCCAGACAGAGCCAGCCTGCGCCCATCCTGCCATCATCTGTATCACAAGGCGACTCGCGCCACTCGTTCCTCCCATGTGCGGCGATGGACCTCCTTGCCGTTTTCTCGCGCCACTTGCTCAGCACTGACATAGAACCACTGCTCATCAGCGCAGATACTCAACTGGCTATCAACCTCCACCCCCCATTCGCCGCGGCCTGCCCGATAGGACCATTGGATATCCGCCCGGGCAGAGAACGGATCCCACGGAAGGATCCGATATTGCTCAGAGCATTTCTGGTCGACCCATAGGCCATGATCAAGAAAACGCATGGCACCCAGATCATCCTGGATATGCACGCACACTTCGCCGCTGCCGACATCCTCGTTCAGGCTGCGCTTGGGCTGAGCCTTACGAATGGTCTCTAGCACGGCGGGCTTCGAGCTTTGAGGCTCTTCAAAAGGACAGTCCACGTGTTGCCCGGTAAACACCGGTATCTGCACGCTTTGCAGTTCAGGCAGGAGCGTCAGCGTGGTCAGCTCGCGGCTCGGCCAGATTAAGGGAAAGCTTGCCGTGCTGAGGGAAATGCGCAGACGATAACCGGCCGGCAGGCGGTAACCAACATGATCCAGATTTAGGCGAACTTGCATGAGCTCGCCGGGTACGGGCGGCGCTAATGTGCTTGGATCGTCACGGAGACTGAGATTCAAGACCCCGTAGGTGATCTGCGACACCTGCCCATCCGGCGCAACAGCGTTCAGGCGAGCCACTAACTGACCGCCTGCGGTATTGCTGGCAAGACGCAGATTCAAACGGACATCGCCTAGTATCTCGAGCGTTTCGCCGAGTACCGGGCTGTCGAAACACAACGAGTTGGCATCGTCGCGGCGCTGGTCCGTTGGGCCGTCAGGGCCAAACCAGATTGCACAGTATTCGCCTTGATGCAGGCCTGTGGTCAGCGGGGAACAAATACTTAGCGAGTCTTCCAGTACATCACAGCCTTTGTTCAAGCCAGAAGCGCCAAGGCTGTAATCCATCCATTGGATTTGTTCGTCTGGCCAGCCATTGGTTTGTACCCAATGGCCGGGGCGTTCGGCGTAACTGCCACGGGGCGGCAATGCATCCTGAAGATAAAAACAGCTTGTTGGACCATCCATCACGCCGTTATCGATCCCCTTGAGCCAGTAGTCCCACCAGCGGCGAGCCTCCTGAAGAAATCCGATGGCAGGATTGGGCACGGCAAAGTGTGGATATTTGTGGATCCACGGTCCGACCATCGATTTTGTTGGGCTTTGCAGGTGCTGCATCATGCGCGGAACGCTATTTTTATACGCATCGCCCCAACCGCCAACGGCATAAACTGCCGCTTTGATAGCTGAGTAGTCTTCGCATACCGATCCATGACGCCAGTAGCCGTCGCGTGTCTGATGCTCCAGCCAGGTCTTGGCCAGCAACGGCATGGCGTTCAAGCGTTCCAACCACTTCTCGCGCCAGCCGTCGCCCACCAGCAATGGATCCGGGACTGCCGCGCTGAAGTTCAGCATCGTGGCCGCCCAGCCAAAATTTTCCAGCAGCAAGTTGCCACCTTTGTAATGGATGTCGTCAGCAAAGCGATCATCCGTAGAACACAACGTAATGATCGCTTTCAAGGCCTCTGGCTGCCGAGCAGCAACCTGCAAGCTGTTGAACCCGCCCCAGGAGATGCCCATCATCCCGACATTGCCGTCACACCAGGGTTGTTCGCACAGCCAGTCGATTACTTCCAGCGCATCATTCTGTTCCTGCAAAAGATACTCGTCAGCCATGAGCCCCTGAGACTCGCCATTACCGCGCATATCAACACGTACGCACACGTAGCCTTGGCCCGCCATCCAAGGATGGGTCAGCGCGTCGCGTACAGCTGTGCCGTCACGCTTGCGATAGGGCAGGTACTCCAGAACTGCTGGAAATGCCTGCACAGTCTCGGTCTGTGGGAGCCAGATTCGTGCGGCCAACTGTGTGCCATCGCTCAGGGGTATCAGGCAATGTTCGATCTCCCGCACGGTGTAAGCGAACTCTTCAATCACTTTCATTCAATCTTCCAAATCAAAACATGCGCGAACGGATCGCTGCCCGCCCGGCCGGCTTCTGCCGATGAATTGCTTGCCAACCACCGCAATGGCAGCGGGTGGGCCTGTAAGGTGTTGGTCGAGCAGGTTAATAGCGTCAAATCACTGCATGACTTCGCCCACACGAGTACCTGCTGGCGGCTCCGGGTCGAGCGCTGTTTCAGTGACGTTGCCGGAGAGGATCTCTGGGTGTCTTAGCCAGATGAGCAGGGAGGTACTGGCGAGTAAAACGATGATCATCCCTGGCAGGCCGCCGAGGTTCGAAAGCATTTTCACGCCATCAATGCCTACAAACGCCACCATCACCCAAGACACGACGCCAATGATCACGCCCCAGACCACCTTCAGCAGCGGGTTGCCATCAAGATCCGAGTCCGCAGTCACGCCCTTGCTGCACAGATTGCTTATGACGTCGGTACTGGAGTCCGCCGCAGTGACGAACGAGATGAACGCGACAAACAGAAGGAAAGCGACCATCAACCCGCTGGCGGGAAGTTGCCGGAACAACTGATAAAGCACATGTTCCACGCCTTGGTCAGTGAGTACTTTGTTCAGGCTGCCATCGCCCAAGGCGTCGAAATACAGGCTGCTACCGGAAAAAATGCAGATCCACAGGCCAGTAAACAGCGCGGGATAAAGCATGGTTATCTGAACAAATTCACGTACGGTATAGCCACGTCCGATCTTGCCGAGAAACATCGCACTGACAGGCGCCCAGGCGAACCAGACCGACCAGTAGAAGACACTCCAGCTTTGCGGCCACGCGTCTCCACTTGCGGCGCCGGTGAACAGGCTCATGGCGAAGAAATTATCCAAATACACGCCCATCGATTCGACACCAAGGCTGAACATGTACAGAGTCGGCCCACAGATCAGCACGAACAGACCCAGCGCGAGCATGATCCAAGTATTGAATGAGGAGAGCATTACGATACCGCGCTGCAAGCCGCTGGCGGCGGAAGCCACGAAGGTGATGACGATGACGCCGATGATTAGGGCTAGCCGCAACGGCGTCGTTTCGCCACCGATGTACTGGCTCAGGCCACCTGAAAGCGTCAGCGCGCCGGTGCCCAGTGAAGAGGCCATTCCGGCGACCAGTGCAAACATGGCCATGGTGTCGATAAGGCCCGCGCTGCGTTTGACGCGCGCTTGCCCCAGCAATGGCTGCAGCATCGAGCCAATAGAGAAATTGCTGCGCAGGTTGTAGAACACCAGCGCGAAGACGAGCGACGGCACCAGATAGATCGCGTAAGGCGTGATAGTCCAATGCAGAAACATCGTGGCCATAGCGAAGCTTTTTGCCGCCGCGCTGGCTGGTTCAAGCGATAGGCTGCTCGGCGGCGAGTGCAGGTGGTAGAGCGGCTCGGCGGTTGTCCAGAACAACACCCCGACCGCCAGCGTTGTACATAACGCGACCATGAACCAGCGCCATTTGCTAAGCAGCGGTTCGGCATTTTGACCGCCAATACGTACCTTGCCCAACGGCGAGAAATACACGACAAACGTCAACATTACCAATGCGAAAGAGCCCGCGCTGAACAGCCATGAGAAATTGGTGAGGATCAAGCTGTTGAGCTGCGAACTTGTGCGCAGGAACGACTCAAGGTCGACGTAGCTGGCGGTGACAGCCGCCATCAGAATCAAAAAGGTCGGCCAGAAAACTAACGGCCGTAACGGATACTTCATCTCGTGTCTCCCGGACAAATAGTTCTTAGCCTGAAGTGGCTTTGTTATTGCGCACTTTGAACGCATCCCGCATCGGGTTCGCATCGAAGTCTCGAGGGGCATATAGATAACGTTCTAAAGCCATTGCGGCGCAATCAACAATTTGGCATGGGGGCATTCCGCAGCGACATGTCGCACTGTTTAAGCTCATATCAGATGACGAAGCCGTCAAAGTGCCTACAATTAATGCAAACGGGTCCAAGCTCATGTCCAACGCCTACCGACGCGGCTTTTTCTTGCCGTATTCGGCGGCGTAAATCCGGTTCCAGGTCGCGGACTTCACTTTCGGTGTCGTATAGCAACTGGATGTAGCGCAGGGCTTGCTCGGCGAGCGTGCTTTTATTGGTAGCGTCCAGCCAAGTCACCTTGCGTGATTTCGCCAGATATCAGCTGATATGCGAGCAATTTGCTCTGCATCGCTTACCGATCGGCTCCCCTTGTCATCGCCAAGACGGAGCATCATGATTAAGCAATGACTAAGAATGAGGAGCACACGCTTGCGTAGCTCAAGCAGGTATCCATTAATATGGCAGTAACTGGCCGGTGTCACTCGCCCGCTGCGTAGGTACCTCTTCAAGTGTCGACATTGCGCCAGGTGAGCCTCTGAACGCCAGTCCACCTGATGCAGACGGCAGCAATCGCCCCATAGGCAGCGTTAGCGCTGCGAGCATCACAAAGGGCGAAAGACGCTCATCTTCTTAGCGAGTATGCTGGCTTATCGAATACATAAGAGTGAGCAAGGTAATGAAGATCACTGGGCGAGTCGAAACGGAGGTCGTGACCGACGTAAAGTGTGACATCTGCACACGATCGACCCGTGTAGACGCTGACGGGCTTCAATTCGCTACTCTCAAAGCAAAATGGGGATTTGGTGCGAAGCACGACGGCGAGCGCTACGAGTTCCACCTATGCGAGGGATGCTTTTTCGGCACGATTGCATACTTCAAGCAAGAGCGGCGTGCACAGGATCTATTCGATGAAGCCGGCCAAGATACTTCCACTGATAATTTTGGCTTGATCATTAGAGATGACTTTTTTGGTGATTCAGGAAACGGGGGGTAGGCCTCCAGCGCTGACCATTAGATCAAGTTGTAGATGTTGATACGCGCATTAAAATGGCCGCTCCTGACCGATCCTGTTGGAAAATTACGCATTGGTTCCGAAACCACTCGCAAAACCACTGCTTGCACATATTCGGAGGATGCAATCAATTCCAACAGCCTGGAACAAGGTCAAACCAGCGCCAACATTTCTACACGATAGTACGGATGAAACCTCCTACTTCGGTTTCTTAGGTTTGGAAGGCGCTAACTTATCCATATATTCACGGAACGCCTTACCTTGCTCCTCGACACTCAGATGAGTTACCGGAGTTCTACGGCGCGGTTTAATAGCCGTAGATGTCTCTGCAACTGGGGCCTCCATATCTTTCGTAAATGCTCTCTCTTTTTCGGTCATTGCAGAATCAAACACTGTGGCAATGACCCGCTCATGACGATCGGCTCGTGCGAAATTCACAACGTTGGTCTTCATCGCAACAGGCAAATCGAAGGGGCATTGCAGGTCTCGATTCGTTTTCTTTTTCCGGCCGCCCAGCGCTAGCAGCTGCAACTCCTCTACCTCCATCGCACTTACGGTGTACGCGGCAGAACGGTAGGCACGAGTGATATCGGATATATCCAAGTACTGCCGCCCAGCGTCGCGACACTCCACGTAGGCCAGCTTTAGGAGCAGCACCGCCAGCCGCTTGATCCCAAAAGTGCAGCGGTACAACTCGGCGGCCAGCTCACCGAGCTCGACTTTTATGATGCTGTTACTGACCCTCAAGCATTCTGCGACGTACCTCTGCCAGTCTTGGCTGCCCGGATCGTCCGGTAACATGATGCGAGGGTCGGAGAGCAACCGCTGCTTATCTTCGCTGTTTCTACTGAAAAGCTTGTGGCCCAAACTATAGTTACATACAAAAACCATAGGAGGGCCGATCGCAGCCATAGTCAATAAAATATCCGTCACCTTAGCGGCCCCGGAACCAGTGTTGCTGTGCTGCATTTCCTCCAACAGTGCAAGACAAACGCCATCTCGGTTGGCACGACGACGAGACTCCTGAAGCAACTGAGCGACAGTTGTCCTCCCGACAGGTTTGTCATCCCCGAAGACAAAGTCTTCGAGCAGCGCTTTGCCACTCGCTTTACCCCGAGCGCTCGCATACCAATGCGACACCAAGGTCACGGTGCCCTCATAAAGCTCGCACGAAAGCTCCACTGGCGTCGGGAGTACCTTGCGCAGAGCAGCAATGGTTTGGCTTTTGCCAACTCCTGCCAGCCCGGTTAGACACACTGGGGAAACCTCCACATCTGGCGGGCTGAAGATTTTTGAGGCATAAGCAGCCTCACTACTGAACAACTGCCGGTTGTGAACCGCCGCTTTGCCGACCATGTCTCTGATAAATGCGAGCGAGAACTCGTTAGGAATGAAAACCTGTTTGAGTGTGCTTGCGAACTGTTCAGCCGCAATCATGACATCGACGTGGGCAAGCGCTGAGACGGGCTCAGGCTTAACTGTGACTTTGGTACGAATCTTTTCCACGATAAGAGAATCATTGAACCTGGTATCTATCACCTTGTTCATCCGGTTTTCCCCTGAAAACGGTCATGGTCCGCAGAGTCCCGCTGTGCTGCCGCATTTTTTGGAGGGCGACCTTTCTTTCGTTTACCGGCGAACGCATCCTCGCCCGTCTGCTGTTTGTAGATGTCCCAGAAATATTGCTGAGCGGCAGGGATTTCGTCACGAAGGGCGGCGGCGCCTTCACGTCTCATCTGATCAATTACCTGCAAGTCCCGCAGGGAGATATCAATCGAACCTCCAGGGGTTCGTTGCGTGCGCAGGAAATCGAGCTCATAGAGCTCGCCATATACCTCTACCCAGATATGGCGGACGCACATCGTAAGGGTAAAGACCGTTGTTGAGATGACGCCATCTTTAGCGACACGATCAAACACTCCCGTAGCAATCAGGGACGGAGATCTGTATTTGCGACCATAAAAATACACGGCATCACGTCGAATAACTGCCGGGCGCTCATCTAAGAACGTTCTGATACCAGTGTCGAAATGCATATGGTGAGCAGAGTTCCGCCCTCGAATATCCCAGTAATTGAAAATCGCGAGTGGTGTGGGCTTTACCCTAGCTAGAATCAGCTCTTCGTCCAGGCGACTACTGGCATCAGATGTACGGTTGTCAACGAGTACCTGCGTGATCTCCCGACTTGCCATCTCCGCGAAATTAAGCTTGCTGTGGAAATAGGTCGGTTGGTCCAGGGTCTTTTTATCTCGAGGATGAGATGCCTCCACGGAAGCCTTGGACTGCCCCGAAAACACAGGGGTATTCTCGAAAGTGCCCAACCAATTGATCTGCGCCTCTACGTCATAGGTCGCTCCAGGACCGCGGTCGAATACAAGGCCTCGCGCAAGTCCGATACTTGGCCATTGACCTGGCTTAATCGTCTTCCCAAATAGTTCACAATACTTGACCTTATCGCAGGCCATCGAGAATAGGCACATTTCGTATGCCTTCATGTTTTCCGCACCTTCGGCGAAGCCTATGCCAAGAATCATTCCCGAAAGGCCACATAAAGCACGGACCACACAAAAGCTATCAACTGGACTACCTTCTGAAATGCCTGAAATTTTCTCCGAAATGTAATAGCCGTCGAATTCCACATGCTGGTTCACGTTTAACAGCCGGTCAGCAAAGCTTCCCTGCGAGCCGGAAATGGCGCGAGTCTTATGCGCGCCTCTAACAGCAATAGACCGATGTCTTGAGCTAACCGTTTGTTCTACCTGGTATCTGACCTGAGAAAGCGTCGGGAAAGGGTCACCTTTTGGGTGAATGAACTCAATGTTGCCATCCTTTTCGACTGCCACGCAGCCAAACACCTTCGTCACTATGTCGCGGTAGATGCCGTTGGCAGTCTTGTAAGGAGAGCAGAAAGCTAAATACCCAGAAAGAATCTTTTCCTTCATTGCCAAGTCCGACCGATACCCCCAGTTCTTTCCCTTGGATGAGGGCCGACCCAGCCTACGCACATAGGAAGAATCATCCCGCTTCCAGCCACCTATGCGGTGGAGTGGTGGCATTAAAGTCCATTTGTGCTGACCAAACACGGCATAGGTATAAAACCAAAGACGCAGGCGCGAAGCGTTTTGTTGAGGCCTAAGGGCTTTAGCGTGGCAGTTGATGATGGAGTCTGGGTTATCACTGGAAAGAATCTCCTCAAGCCTAAAAACGAGATCGGATATTGCGGCGAAGCGGCGATTGACCTTCTGATCGTAGGTCTCCACTGCCGACACACGTAGGCTTTCTCGATACGCGACAGAAGTACGGTTCACTGGCTTCAACCACGGTGGGGAGTTATCCGTCATATCATCCTCCACTATCAGACCAGCTTCGAGCGCATCCTCGAACTCGATCCGCGTAAGCGTAATCAGGTGGGAACTGAGCGCTTTACCATCGTCAGCAAACTCAATCAGACGTACCCGGTTGGTACCGCCGTTACTGTGTAGAAAGTGATAGGTCACACCCTTTGCCAAGCATTGAAAACCTTCTGGCGCAATGAGCCTTGAACCCGTCATCACGACTCTTTCTCCTGAAAAAGCGCGCCATACATGTCGAGCAGATCGCCACAATCTATCGATAGAGGCCGATCAATAAGGATGGGCTGGAAAAAGTTGACCGCCAGCTTGCGCTCCCATATGTCTTGGTAGATTTTCGTAATGAACTGATCGCGGCTCCCCCAAAGTTCAGCATGCCTTATCGCTACATAGGCTACGGGCTCGCCTTCTTTAACGGCTTCCAAGACCGCAGCGCTGAAGTCTTCGAGGAGGGTAGGACTAAGTGTTAGCGGGATGTGGTGAGTCGCGAACAACAGGTCTAGGTTAGCGACCACTGTAGGCTCGACTGCGTCGAGGGAAACCTGCACAGTCCGTATGCCCGCGCTTGCGTAGTAAGCCCTTTCCAGCTCAGTACGGAGCTGAGCATGAATGCGGTCTTTGCTCTGCTGTACCGGTGTTTTCGCGCTGGAAAATCTCCGCTCTCCAAAAGCTTCTTTCCGATCCTTTACCGTCCAGTTGAGGGCATATGGCAGGCCGCTCGCGTCCAGCAGGTACAGCAACAGGTCGCCTTGATAAGGGAACGGGATTTTTACTCGGCGCCCATCTGGCAAGTCAACAGCGATTTCGTAGTGCTTGAATCCAAGCTGTTTCGCAATATCAGCTGTTCCTGTTATCTGAGGTAGGAATAACCCCTTTGTTAGCGGATGGCCACGCAGTGGATGGGCCGATGTCAGCGGCCAGAGCATTTTTTGTTCGTGCAAGTCAATCAACTGAGGATGGTATAAGGCCAGTTGGGCAAATACCTTCTCAGGGGTTGAAAGCGCGTGAACCGCACGGCCCAGCTTTCGGCTATTGATCCTACTAATGCGTGACCCTTTAGGTCCCTCACGGGGCAAAGCCAGAGTAGAGGGAATGTACCTCTGCCCCCACTCAAAACCACATTGGCGGCGCATTATTCTGTCGAGTCTTAATGATGGGTTCATATCAGCATTCCCATTTCAAATTAGCCACGAGCTCATCCAACTTGGGGATAAAACTCAATGACTTACGTGAAGCCCTTGCCAATCAGGCAATAGCAATCTCTCTCTGTGTGGATAACACAGAGTTTCTTGTGGATGAACGAAGCCGTGCGAGACTTGACGTCTCACAGGTAGAGATAGAGAATGGAATGGTCAGACGTAGAAAAACTGACTTATCCACAGGGGCCAAGGTCGCACTTGAGCCCCTGTCTCTTTTCTGGCTTCTATACAACGCTTTCCTTTAAGTCATCGGTCAAGCCTGTTTTCGAGGTTAGTATCTACAAGCCAGCTTCTTGCTCCCCAAGGGGAAAAGCCTTTGCTGGTGTTAGCAAAATATAGTACTGCTGGGCCCTGCAAAGTTACAACATAAAGCGAGTTTCTAGCGACGGCTTCACATGCAATCAACTATGTGAGGAACGCCTCAAGAATAGCGTGGCTGCCTGCCTCCGAGCATCTGCTATTATTTAATGATATAGAAACAAAGATTTTATGATTCAATGATACGAGAAAATATTTTAATACGTCGGTGAGTTATTTTGTTGCGACAAAGATGAGTCAGAAGTCTGGGTGCGACGTTTAGATTTATCACTCTGCGCGGCAGGATTAGGTGGTGACATGGCTACGGCATGGAGCTCGAAGACTGACCCTATCTTGCGCTGGCTCGAGGATGAGACTTTTTTTAGCATCTGCAGTCGGCAACATTTGATCCTTGGACACTTAGACGTATCCAGCACCCTTGCTTGGCTATACGGAGAAAACCACCGCGCCATTATCCATGATTTTCCAGGCAATCTGAACGCGTTGGATCATAAGTTAACAGCGTGCTGGGGCTGTTCGCATACGATCATTCATGAACACACCATCCTACCCGTATTTTGTCCATTCCAAGCACCACAACGGGTCGAAGCGGCTGAGAACTTAATGAGGGGGTCTTCGGTCGGATCGTTGAAGTACCTATTAGGCTTAGTTACTGGCAAATTCGGAGCTGAGCATCCACTGAAAGCGTGTAACCGGTGCATGCACGAAGATCGGGTCGCCCATGGAACAGCCTATTGGCATCGCGCTCATCAGTTTCCCGGAGTACTGCTGTGCCAACACCACGACTCAGAACTGACCGAGTGCACAATCAACCGTCAATGGTCAGGACGATTCAAATGGGTGCTTCCGGACGAAAAGTATCTGGAATCAAAACAGCCCGCACAGACGTCAAGCTTTATGCTTTCTTCGATGCGGGATATGATCTTAGCTTTAGCGGAAGTTGGAAGTTCATTCTCTTTCAACTCTCATTTGGTCTCCGCGCTGTACAAAGAGCGCGTTAGCTTTTTACAATCCTCAAACGCGGACGGATGGAACGCTGCATCTTGTTTTGTCACACATATTTCGGAATTGCAGCAATATCCTCCGTTCACTTGCCTTCCTAAAAATCGGAAAGAAGCGGAAGTTTTCATTGCTCAAATGGTCCGCAAGCCTCGCGGCCACTGCCATCCTTTGAAGCATCTAACGTTTATACACTGGCTTTTTAGCGGGTTTTCAAAATTCTATGAGGATTACTTACGCTTCAGTGCGCTGCGCGGCTTGGCTTACGAGGAAGTATCAGCTCAGGCAACAGATCCCGAGCGCCTAGCCTTAGCTCCTGCCTACAATAGCTATCACTTAGTAATCCGCAAGCCTAAGAAAATCAAGCCTAAGACCCGAAAAATGATCATCAGGCATTTGCATTCCGGGATCAGCAAAAAAAACCTATGCTCAATGTTCGCTATCACAGTCTGCACGCTAAACCGGATTATGCGCTCTGAGCAAGGATTGCTAGCCACTTGGAAAGGTAAACAATTCGCACAAAGTTTATTAAGACATCGTTCCGAATGGACGGATGTTCTTGCAAAAAATAGCGAATTAAGCCCCAACAAAATTCGGCAAATCATTCCTAACAATTATGCTTGGCTGTACCGAAACGATCGAAGCTGGCTGAACACCCAGATCAGGACGATGCGGAGTGGCCGCATTGGCAATAATTCAACTGTGGATTGGAATCAACGTGATAGCACACTCTATGCACTGGTCAGTTCGATTCTATTTAAAGAGTACGGCACCCTCGATAATCTCACTGTGTTGCCGCAGGATCTACATAGACTAATACCTTCGTTGTCTCGTGCACTCGCGAAGCGTACTCGCTACCCCCAGACGAGATCATTGCTGGCAAAGATAACGACACGCTGTCTTGGCAACCAAACGACACGTCCATCAGACGGGCACGAGCGGTAATAGACTAGTTTTTGCAGAGCGTTCTGAAAGACCTGCTAACGAAATAAGCTTTCTATACATATTTGCTAGTATGCGGCTGCACTCCCCCCCTCCGAGATGCACCATCCACTCGATACCTAATAGGAACTGAGGATTTTTCACGACAAGTTGACATAGTATCATTGACACGAGGCAATTCATGTCCTAGGCGGCATACTTCTGATACAAAATCCGCAAAACTATCAAAACCGAGAACTATACACTCAAATATAAAATAGCTTATTCCTTCACCATCATATTTGTACTGCTTATCCATGGCAAGTCGTGCTGCTGATTTATGTAGATCATTGATGTGAGAATTTAGATATATGCCTTTTTTTTGAGCAGTTAAATTTTCGCGGGTGAGTCGTTCAAGAAGTACTGGGTACGCAAATTCCTTAGGAACACAGAACTCAAATGAGCACATATCGTCGAATATTATTGCGGGCTTAAGTCCACCTTCGACATAGCTATAAGTTGCATCCAACTCCCAGAATTTTCGGCCTTGACAACCCTCCCACATTGACCGGAACCCCCTACCAGCGCCGTGATCGGAAAGCGCAACACCACAGAAAGGACAATCGTATAATAGTTTTAACTCATGCTTGGCGCAGACCATAATAAAGTCTGGTAGACGGCGCCAATAAGAAAAACCAAGCTCACTGATATCATCCTTAACACAGCGTAAGCAAAATGCAGGACTTCGTTCTTTATTTTCAATAAAGTTTTTGTAGAGATGGAATTTATCCCCTGAATAAGACATATCCGCAGCATCGGGATTGAACAGACCCTTTAGCGGATAGATTGTATGGTTATGTATAAGCCGATTGAACCCATAACATCCACTCCAGCCTAGGTACTCCGCAATTGCTCTCACATTTTTATTTGTCATCTTAAACTGAGAAGCATCACTGATCGTTTTCTCAGAACCGCCAGGAGGACTCAGGAATATGCAACGCTCGACATACGAGCGCAGTGACTCATTGTGTTGAATTTTCGGACGCACGAGATTTTCTGCTAAGAGGCGACAGGTAGTTTGAGAGCGGAGCAAGTCGATGCGGAATGGTCTCGCTCGCCGCGAGTTTCGAAGCGAACGAGCCCTTAAATGGCGGAGGAGAAGGGCCAGTCGGAAAAAACTGCGACAGTTTTAATTCACAAGCGACAGTTTTAATTCTCAAAAACCACACGCTCATTTGCTGTGGATAACTTATTCCACAGTCACCGACTTCGCCAAGTTACGCGGCTGATCCACATCCGTGCCCTTCAACACCGCCACGTAATACGAAAGCAGCTGCAACGGAATGGTGTAGAGGATCGGTGCCAGCGCATCGATGATGTGAGGCATGGCGATGACGTGGGTGCCTTCGCCGTTGCTCATACCGGCTTGTTCGTCGGCGAAGACGATCAGTTCACCGCCGCGTGCGCGGACTTCCTGCAGGTTGGACTTCAGCTTTTCCAGCAGCTCGTTGTTGGGTGCAACGGTCACGACCGGCATGTCGCTGTCGACCAGCGCCAAAGGACCATGCTTGAGCTCACCCGCCGGATAGGCTTCGGCGTGGATGTAGGAGATCTCTTTGAGCTTGAGTGCACCTTCCATCGCTACCGGGAATTGAGCGCCTCGCCCCAGGAACAGGGTGTGGTTCTTCTCGGCGAACAGCTCGGCGACTTTCTCGACCGTGCTATCCATGGCCAAGGCTTCACCCAGACGAGTCGGCAGACGACGCAGCTCTTCGACCAGCTCGGCTTCAACGCCCTCAGCCAGCGTGCCTTGAACCTGACCGAGCGACAGGGTCAGTAACAGCAGCGCGACCAGTTGAGTGGTGAAGGCTTTGGTGGACGCCACACCGATTTCAGGACCGGCCTGGGTCAGTAATGTCAGGTCGGACTCGCGAACCAGCGAGCTGATGCTCACGTTGCAGATGGCGAGGCTGGCGAGAAAGCCCAGCTCTTTGGCGTTACGCAATGCGGCCAGGGTGTCGGCGGTTTCGCCGGACTGGGAAATCGAGACAAACAGCGTGTCCGGTTGTACCACGACCTTGCGATAACGGAATTCACTGGCAACTTCCACCTGACATGGAATACCTGCCAGCCCTTCCAGCCAGTAACGCGCGACCATGCCCGCGTGGTAGCTGGTACCACAGGCTACGATCTGCACATTGCGTACTTTGGCAAACAGCTCGGCTGCTTGCGGACCGAATGCCTGCACCAGAACCTGCTGCTGGCCGAGACGGCCTTCAAGCGTGCGCTGCACAACTTTTGGTTGCTCGTGGATTTCCTTGAGCATGAAGTGGCGGAACTCGCCCTTGTCAGCGGCTTCTGCGCCTTCACGGTATTGAACAACTTCACGTTCAACCGGCAAGCCATCCAACGACCAGATCTGCACGCTTTCACGACGGATCTCGGCGATATCGCCCTCTTCCAGGTACATGAAGCGGTCGGTGACCTGACGCAGCGCCATTTGGTCAGACGCGAGGAAGTTTTCCCCAAGGCCCAGACCCACCACCAGCGGACTGCCGCTGCGGGCGGCAACCAGCCGGTCAGGCTGTTTGGCACTGATCACTGCCAAACCGTATGCGCCGTGCAGCTCTTTGACTGAAGCTTTCAGCGCCACGGTCAGGTCAGGGGTGTCCTTGAGCTTGTGGTGCAGCAAGTGGACGATGACTTCAGTATCGGTGTCGGACACGAACACATAGCCCAAGCCTTTGAGGCGCTCGCGCAACGGTTCGTGGTTCTCGATGATGCCGTTGTGGACAACTGCCAGTTCATCGCCGGAAAAATGCGGGTGCGCGTTACGCTCGCAGGGTGCGCCGTGGGTTGCCCAACGGGTGTGGGCGATACCCAGACGGCCCAGCAGTGGTTCGCCTGCCAGCGCCTGCTCCAGTTCGCTGACCTTGCCGGAACGACGGCGGCGATCGAGCACACCGGCATTGCTGAACACCGCAACGCCAGCGCTATCGTAGCCGCGGTATTCCAGACGCTTGAGGCCTTCGACCAGGATGGCGGTGATGTTGCGTTCAGCGACTGCGCCGACAATTCCACACATAAGTTTTCTCCTAGCTGACAGCGGCGCAAATCAAGGTTATGCCGCGGGCTTTTATCTGTTCGCGCGCCTCGGATGGCAGGCGATCATCAGTAATAAGGGTGTGGATACTGCTCCAGGGCAGCTCCAGATTGGGTATCTTGCGGCCCACTTTGTCCGCCTCGACCATCACCACTACTTCGCGGGCGACTTCAGCCATGACGCGGCTCAGCCCCAGTAACTCGTTGAAAGTGGTGGTACCACGAGACAGATCGATGCCGTCGGCACCGATAAACAACTGATCGAAATCGTATGAACGCAATACCTGCTCCGCGACCTGGCCCTGGAAGGACTCTGAATGCGGGTCCCAGGTACCACCGGTCATCAACAGAACAGGCTCATGTTCCAGTTCGCTCAGTGCGCTGGCGACGTGCAGGGAGTTGGTCATCACCACCAGGCCAGGTTGCTGGCCCAGTTCGGGAATCAACGCGGCAGTGGTGCTGCCACTGTCAACGATGATTCGCGCATGTTCGCGAATTCGCTGCACGGCGGCACGGGCGATGGCTTGCTTGTACCTGGAGACAGGCTGTGAGCTTTCGCTGATCAGTTCTTGAGGCAGCGTGACCGCACCACCATAGCGACGCAGCAGCAGACCATTACTTTCGAGTGCAGCCAAATCCTTGCGAACCGTAACTTCAGAAGTTTCGAAGCGCCTGGCCAGCTCATCCACGCTCACTTCGCCCTGCTCGCTGAGCAATGCAAGGATATTGTGGCGTCTTTGAGGTGTATTGCGTTTCGACATGGCTGACTTAAGTTTCGATTCGTAAGATAACGAAGGCAATCAAAACCTATTCGAAGGAAGACGTCAAGCTTGATGTGATCCCTGTAGGAACGCGCTTGCCCGCGATGGCGTCAGCACACGCGATATATTCATCGACTGACAGATTGAATCGCGGGCAAGCGCGCTCCTACAGGTCTCCGTTTGCTTCGCGACAGCTTAATTTCAGCTATACCGCGACAGAGAATCAGTAGCCGTCCTGTGGATAACTTCAGTCTTTCTTGATTTTAACCGGGCGTTTCCAGCCATCAATATTACGCTGGCGTGCGCGGGCAACAGCCAGCTGCGACTTATCCACATTCAAATTGATGGTCGAACCAGCTGCAGTATTGGAACCGTCACCTATAGCCACAGGCGCGATCAATGAGTTGTTGGACCCGATGAACACATCCTCACCAATCAAGGTTTTGTGTTTATTGACCCCGTCGTAGTTAACCGTAATGGTCCCTGCACCAATGTTGGTACGTGCGCCAATCACCGTATCACCCAGGTAAGTCAGGTGACCGGCTTTGACGCCTTCGCCCAACTGAGCATTTTTCAGCTCTACGAAGTTACCCACATGCGCTTTGGCCCCCAGCACACTGCCCGGACGCAGACGCGCGAATGGACCAGCATCACTGCCCTCGCCCATGATCGCGCCATCAATATGGCTGTTGGCTTTAATCACCACACCTTTGCGCAAGGTGCTGTCTTTGATCACGCAGTTTGGGCCGATGATCACATCGTCTTCAATGACGACCCGACCTTCGAGGATGACGTTAACGTCGATCAGCACATCGCGCCCTACTGTCACGTCACCGCGTACATCGAAACGAGCTGGATCGCGCAACGTTACGCCCAGCGCCATCAGGCGGCGAGCTTCGCGCAGTTGATAGTGACGCTCCAGCTCGGCGAGTTGTTTGCGGTCGTTGGCGCCCTGAACTTCCATGGCGTCGTGGGGCTGCTCAGTGGCGACCACCAGACCATCGTTGACGGCCATGGCAATCACGTCAGTCAGGTAATACTCGCCTTGAGCGTTGTTGTTAGATAGCCGTCCCAGCCAATCCGCCAGGCGCTTGCCCGGGACCGCAAGAATGCCGGTGTTGCCTTCGGTTATAGCCTTCTGGGCTTCGGTCGCATCTTTGTGTTCAACAATGGCACGTACAAGATTCTGCTCGTCACGCACGATACGGCCGTAACCGGTTGGATCGTCGAGGTTTACGGTCAGCAGGCCCAGTTGTTCGGCAGTGACCTGTTTCAGCAAACGCTCAAGGGTTTCAACTTCAATGAGCGGTACATCGCCATAGAGGATCAGCACGGTCTCGGCGGTGAGTTCCGGCAATGCCTGAGCAACGGCGTGTCCGGTCCCCAGTTGCTTGTCCTGCATGACGAAATTCAAATCATCGGCGGCCAGGCGCTCACGGACGATATCCGCACCATGCCCAATCACTACATGGATACGCTGCGGCGATAATTGCCGGGCGCTGTGGATAACATGGCCGAGCATTGAATCACCGGCAACCGGATGCAAAACCTTGGGCAGTGCCGAGCGCATGCGAGTGCCTTGGCCTGCCGCGAGAATAACGATATCGAGAGACATGAGATTTCCAACTGAGGCGCGCCGCGTCACTTATCCACAAGCGTCGGCTGATCCTGAAAAAAGAAAAAGGGTAGCCGAGGCTACCCTTTTTCTCAATCGCGCAGAAGAAGACGGGGTTAGCCGCCGAACTTCTTGCGAATTTGCTGAACGGTACGCAGCTGGGCTGCGGCCTCGGCCAGACGAGCAGTTGCAGATCCGTAATCGAAATCTGCGCCTTTTTCGTTCAGGGCCTTCTCGGCTGCCTTTACGGCTGCCTGAGCAGAGGCTTCGTCCAGGTCATCAGCACGTTGCACAGTGTCGGCAAGCACCTTGACCATGTTCGGTTGAACCTCGAGGAAACCGCCCGAGATGTAAAACACCTCGGCTGCTCCGCCCTGCTTGATCAAGCGGATCGGACCTGGTTTCAGATCAGTGATCAGCGGCGCGTGGCCTGGAGCGATACCAATATCACCCAGGTTGCCGTGCGCAATCACCATCTCGACCAGACCGGAGAAAATTTCCCCTTCCGCGCTGACGATATCGCAATGGACTGTTATAGCCATTTGCTTGCCTCGACCTGATTAGCGCCCGTTGCCGGGCGCTGGGATTACAGTTTCTTGGCTTTCTCGATCGCTTCTTCGATGCCGCCGACCATGTAGAACGCCTGTTCTGGCAGGTGGTCGTAGTCACCGTTGAGGATGCCTTTGAAGCCAGCAATGGTGTCTTTCAGGGAAACGTATTTACCCGATGCACCAGTGAAGACTTCAGCCACGAAGAACGGTTGCGACAGGAAGCGCTGGATCTTACGAGCACGGTTAACCAACTGTTTGTCGGTCTCCGACAGCTCGTCCATACCCAGGATCGCAATGATGTCCTTCAGTTCTTTGTAGCGCTGCAACACGTACTGAACGCCGCGAGCGGTGTCGTAGTGTTCCTGGCCGATAACGTTCGGGTCCAGCTGGCGCGAAGTCGAATCCAGTGGATCTACCGCTGGGTAGATACCCAGGGAAGCGATGTCACGGGACAGTACGACGGTTGCGTCCAAGTGGGCAAACGTGGTCGCTGGCGACGGGTCAGTCAAGTCATCCGCTGGTACGTATACGGCCTGGATGGAAGTGATCGAACCGTTTTTGGTGGAAGTGATGCGCTCTTGCAGAGTGCCCATCTCTTCAGCCAGGGTCGGCTGGTAACCTACTGCGGAAGGCATACGGCCCAGCAGTGCGGATACTTCAGTACCGGCCAGTGTGTAACGGTAGATGTTGTCGACGAACAGCAGAACGTCGTTACCTTCGTCACGGAATTTCTCGGCCATGGTCAGGCCGGTCAGTGCTACGCGCAGACGGTTACCCGGCGGCTCGTTCATCTGACCGTAAACCAGTGCCACTTTGTCCAGAACGTTGGAATCCTTCATCTCGTGGTAGAAGTCGTTACCCTCACGAGTACGCTCACCCACACCGGCGAACACGGAATAACCGCTGTGCTCGATGGCGATGTTACGGATCAGTTCCATCATGTTTACGGTTTTGCCTACACCGGCACCACCGAACAGACCGACTTTACCACCCTTGGCGAACGGGCAAACCAGGTCGATAACCTTGATGCCTGTTTCCAGCAGATCGTTGCCACCAGCCTGTTCAGCGAAGGACGGCGCAGGACGGTGAATGCCCCAGCGTTCTTCGGTGTCGATCGGGCCAGCTTCGTCGATCGGGTTGCCCAGCACGTCCATGATCCGGCCCAGAGTCGCTTTACCGACCGGTACGGAGATGGCTTTGCCAGAGTCTGAAACTTCCAGACCACGCTTCAAGCCCTCGGTGGAGCCCATCGCAATGGTACGAACCACGCCGTCGCCCAGCTGCTGCTGAACTTCCAGAGTGGTCCCTGCCGCGCTTTTGACTTCCAGCGCGTTGTAGATACTCGGTACGCTATCGCGTGGGAATTCCACGTCGATCACGGCGCCGATGATTTGAACGATACGTCCGCTACTCATTAGCTGGTTCCTCTAATATTTGAACCGTTAAACCGCGGCAGCGCCGCCGACGATTTCCGAGATCTCTTGGGTGATCGCTGCCTGACGCGCCTTGTTGTAGATCAGCTGCAAATCACTGATCAAATCACCGGCGTTGTCTGTGGCGTTCTTCATCGCGATCATCCGCGCTGCTTGTTCAGCTGCGTTGTTCTCGACCACCGCCTGGTACACCTGCGACTCAACGTAGCGAACCATCAAGCCGTCAAGCAGCTCTTTGGCATCGGGTTCGTAGAGATAGTCCCAGTGGTGCTTGAGTTTCTGATCCGGGGTCGCCACCAGCGGAATCAATTGCTCCACCGTTGGCTGCTGGGTCATGGTGTTGATGAACTTGTTGGATACCACGGACAGGCGATCAATACGGCCATCCAGGTAGGCATCCAGCATCACCTTGACGCTGCCGATCAAATCATTGATCGACGGCTCTTCGCCCAAGTGGCTGATCGCAGCGACGACGTTACCGCCGAAGTTGCGGAAGAATGCCGCACCTTTGCTGCCAACCACGCACAAATCGATCTCTACGCCGTTTTCACGGTTTACCGCCATGTCCTTGACCAGAGCCTTGAACAGGTTGGTATTCAAGCCACCGCACAGACCACGGTCACTGCTCACTACGACATAACCAACACGCTTTACAGCGCGCTCGACCATGAACGGGTGGCGGTATTCCGGGTTAGCGTTGGCCAGATGACCAATCACCTGGCGGATGCGCTCCGCGTAAGGACGGCTAGCAGCCATGCGCATTTGAGCCTTGCGCATTTTGCTGACCGCCACTTTTTCCATGGCGCTGGTGATCTTTTGCGTGCTTTTGATGCTCGCAATCTTGCTGCGAATCTCTTTTGCGCCTGCCATGTAACACCTATCAGGTTAGCAAGCGGGAGCCTTTCGGCCCCCGCTGCGGCTTACCAGGTTTGGGTGGCCTTGAACTTCTCGATACCGGCTTTCATGCCAGCGTCGATTTCGTCATTGAAGTCACCCTTCACGTTGATCTTCGCCATCAAATCGGCGTGATCGCGGTTGAAGTAAGCAATCAGCGCTTGTTCAAAGCTGCCAATCTTGGCGATTTCGATGTCGGTCAGGAACCCACGCTCAGCGGCATACAGCGACAGCGCCATGTCAGCAATCGACATTGGTGCGTATTGCTTCTGCTTCATCAGCTCGGTAACGCGCTGACCATGCTCAAGTTGCTTACGGGTCGCTTCGTCCAGGTCAGAAGCAAACTGGGCAAATGCTGCCAGTTCACGGTACTGAGCCAGAGCGGTACGGATACCACCGGAGAGCTTCTTGATGATCTTGGTCTGAGCGGCACCACCCACACGGGATACCGAAACACCGGCGTTCACAGCTGGACGGATGCCAGAGTTGAACATGGCCGATTCCAGGAAGATCTGACCGTCGGTGATGGAAATCACGTTGGTCGGAACGAACGCGGAAACGTCGCCAGCCTGGGTTTCGATGATCGGCAATGCGGTCAGGGAACCGGTTTTGCCGGTCACTGCGCCTTTGGTGAACTTCTCTACGTACTCTTCGGAAACACGCGATGCGCGCTCCAGCAGACGGGAGTGGAGATAGAACACGTCGCCTGGGTAAGCTTCACGGCCTGGTGGACGGCGCAGCAGCAGGGAAATCTGGCGGTAAGCCACTGCTTGCTTGGACAGATCGTCATAAACGATCAGCGCGTCTTCACCGCGGTCGCGGAAGAATTCACCCATGGTGCAACCCGAGTACGGTGCAAGGAATTGCAGCGCAGCGGATTCAGAAGCACTTGCAGCCACGACGATGGTGTTAGCCAGTGCGCCGTTTTCTTCGAGCTTGCGAACAACGTTGGCGATGGTCGATTGTTTCTGACCGATTGCTACGTATACGCAGAAGATGCCGCTGTCTTTCTGGTTGATGATTGCGTCGATGGCCAGAGCGGTTTTACCGATCTGACGGTCACCGATGATCAGCTCACGCTGGCCACGGCCGACAGGAATCATGGCATCGACAGCCTTGTAGCCAGTCTGTACAGGCTGGTCTACCGACTTACGCCAGATCACGCCTGGAGCAACTTTCTCGACCGCATCGGTCTCGGTGTTGTTCAGCGGACCTTTGCCGTCAACTGGGTTACCCAGTGCGTCGACTACGCGACCCAGCAGTTCCTTACCAACCGGAACTTCGAGGATGCGGCCAGTGCACTTGGCGCTCATGCCTTCAGCCAGAGTCGTGTAAGCGCCCAGTACCACAGCACCTACAGAGTCTTGCTCAAGGTTCAGCGCCATACCGTAGACGCCGCCCGGAAACTCGATCATCTCGCCGTACATTACGTCGGCCAGACCGTGAATCCGCACGATGCCGTCAGATACGCTGACGACAGTGCCTTCGTTACGGGCTTGGGAGGTTACATCGAGCTTGTCGATGCGACCCTTGATGATTTCACTTATTTCGGAAGGATTGAGTTGCTGCATTGCTCTGCTGCCCCTTCAAACTCAAGATTTCAATGCTTCGGCTAGTTGCGCGAGTTTGCCGCGAACTGAGCCATCGATAACCAGGTCGCCGGCTCGGATTACGACACCACCGATAAGGGTGGCATCCTCCGCAGCATGCAGGCGCACTTCCCGGCCGAGCCGTGCACTGAGAACCTTGGCGAGTTTGTCTTGCTGTTCTTGGTTCAATGCAAAAGCACTGGTGACATCCACATCGACCGATTTTTCCTGCTCGGCCTTGTACAGGTCGAACAGTTCGGCGATCTCCGGCAGAAGCGGGAGACGGTCGTTTTCAGCAACGACGTGGATGAAATTCTGTGCCTTGGCATCGAACTTGTCGCCACACACTTCAATAAAAGTGGTGGCCTTGTCTGCGCTCGTCAGTCGCGGGGCCTTGAGTACGCGCTGCATGGTGTCATCTTGCGACACCGCTGCAGCCAGGCCGAGCATGGCTGACCAATTGGCCAGTTGCTGGTGGGCCTGGGCGTGCTCGAAGGCTGCCTTAGCGTAAGGTCGGGCCAACGTGGTCAGTTCTGCCATGATCGCCCTCGCTTAAATTTCAGCAGCCAGTTTGTTAACCAGCTCCGCGTGCGCGTTTTGATCGATTGTGGCACCCAGGATCTTCTCAGCACCGCCGACCGCCAGGCTACCCAATTGGGCGCGCAGCGCGTCTTTGACACCGTTCAGTTCCTGTTCGATCTCGGCCTGAGCCTGAGCCTTCACACGGTCAGCTTCGACACGGGCCTGTTCACGGGCTTCGTCGACAATCTGAGTACCGCGTTTCTTGGCTTGCTCAATGATCTCGGCTGCCTGAGTTTTAGCTTCACGCAGTTGATGACCCACTTTCTCTTGGGCCAACTCCAGGTCGCGAGCTGCTCGGCTGGCAGCGTCCAGTCCATCAGCGATCTTCTTCTGACGTTCGTGCAAAGCCGCAATGACCGGAGGCCAAACGTACTTCATGCAGAACAGCACAAAAATGAAGAACGCAACGGACTGACCAATCAGGGTTGCATTAATGTTCACGCCAACACCTCGCTCGTTCGTTGTCCATCACACCAATCACCTCGAAAAATCGAGAGATTAGCCAGCGAGTTGACCAACGAAGGGGTTCGCAAAGGTGAAGAACAGAGCGATACCAACACCGATCATGGTTACGGCGTCGAGCAGACCGGCAACGATGAACATTTTAACCTGCAGCATTGGAACCATTTCTGGCTGGCGAGCTGCGCCTTCCAGGAATTTGCCGCCCAACAGGCCGAAGCCGATTGCAGTACCCAGTGCGCCCAGGCCGATCAACAGTGCAACAGCGATAGCGGTTAGACCAACTACAGTTTCCATCTTTCCTCCCGACTTTTACGTCGTATTGGTTAGGTTTTCTTAGATTAAAGCGGTAAAACAAATCGTTTTACATCAGCCCTTGCGGTTCCCCGCTTGCGGCCTCCTCTCGCCGAAGCGAGAGGTACATCCAGACGCGCCAGGCGAGTCTTAATGGTTATCTTCGTGAGCCATCGACAGATACACGATGGTCAGCATCATGAAGATGAACGCCTGCAAGGTGATGATCAGGATGTGGAATACAGCCCACGCCCATTGCAGTACCACGCCCAGGCCGCTAAGCCAGAGCAGGCCGCTGCCGAACATGACGGCGATCAGGATAAACACCAGCTCGCCAGCGTACATGTTGCCGAACAGACGCAGTGCCAACGAAATTGGTTTGGCAATCAGAGTCACGAATTCAAGCAGGAAGTTCACCGGAATCAACAGCGCCTGAACAAAAATGTTCTTGCTGCCGAACGGGTGCAGGGTCAGTTCGCCGATAAAACCGCCGATACCCTTGACCTTGATGCTATAGAAAATGATCAGCGCGAAGACCGACAGAGCCATGCCAAGCGTGGCGTTAGGGTCAGTCGTCGAAACAGCGCGGAAAGGAATGTGCGAATCGCCTGAAATCAGGATCGCCAACTGAGGAATCCAGTCAACTGGAACCAGGTCGACGGCGTTCATCAGGAACACCCAGACGAAAATGGTCAGCGCCAACGGTGCAATCACCGGGCTACGACCGTGGAAGCTGTCCTTCACGCTACCGTCTACGAAGTCGACCAGCACTTCAACGAAGTTCTGCAGCGCGCCTGGTTGCCCGGAAGTTGCCTTCTTGGCCGCCATGCGGAAAATCAGAACGAAAATCAGGCCCAGGGCAACAGACCAGCCGAGAGTATCGACGTGGAAAGCCCAAAAGCCCATTTCCTTCGCTTCTGCAGCGGTGTGGGCAAAACCCCAGCCGCCATCCGGTAGCTGACCGAAGGTCAGGTTCTGCAAGTGGTGCTGGATATAGCCCGAAGCTGTTTGCTCTGCCATGTTTGCCTCAAACGCCCTAAGGTCTCGAAAGTCTTGTTCTCATCAGCAGGGGAGCGAACCAATTGACCACCTGGATCAACATGAACACGCCGAATACCGCAATCGGCGCCAATGGCTTCACACCTGCAAAGGTCAGTGCAAAAAGCACTGCCGTAAAAATCAGCTTGCCCGCCTCGCCGGCATAAAATGACCGGACTATGGCTTGCGCTGCTCTAGCCCCGGAAAACCGGAAAGCCTTGTGAGCAAAATACAAATTGGGCAGCCAGGCTATCAGGCCTCCGCACAGCCCTGAATATCCGGCTACGACTCCGTGCCACTGCCACAGCACCAGGGCTGCCAGCAGCAGGACAATAAATTGAGCCAGCAGTACCGGGAAAACCGCCAGTCGATGGAACGGCAAGCGGTTTGGCATGCGTGTCTCCATCACTCCTGCTCCTCGTGCGTCGGCCGCCAAAATCAATAACTTGGCATAATTTGTGCCGACAAAATGCGCGCAGAGTATAGGGGCGGTTCAGCCCCTATTCAACCTTCAGGTAGTGATTTCCGACTACACGCTACAGTGCAATTGTTTCAGCGGATGTGGGCGAGCACACCCTGAAGCTCATCCAGCGAGTTATAACGGATCACCAACTGCCCCTTGCCCTTCTGCCCGTGCCGGATTTGCACCGCAGAGCCCAGCCGCTCGGCCAGACGCTGTTCGAGGCGGCTGATATCCGGATCGGTCTTGACCGGCTCGGCAGCTGCCGGTTTTCCACTCAACCACTGGCGTACGAGCGCTTCTGTCTGGCGAACCGTCAGACCACGTGCGACAACATGTCGCGCCCCTTCGACCTGCTGATCTTCGGGCAAACCGAGCAACGCTCGAGCATGACCCATTTCCAGGTCGCCGTGGGAAAGCATCGTTTTGATCACATCCGGTAGCGCAATCAGGCGCAGCAGGTTAGCAACGCTGACCCGCGACTTGCCGACCGCGTCGGCCACTTGCTGCTGGGTGAGCTGAAACTCATGCTGCAGACGCTGCAAAGCCACTGCTTCTTCAATGGGATTAAGGTCTTCGCGCTGAATGTTCTCGATCAACGCCATGGCGATAGCGGTTTCATCCGGCACATCGCGCACCATCGCCGGGATGGTTTCCATCGCTGCTTGCTGGCTTGCACGCCAGCGACGTTCGCCAGCGATGATTTCGAAACGGTTATCGCCAATCGGACGCACCACAATCGGCTGCATCACGCCCTGGGCCTTGATCGATTGGGCGAGCTCTTCGAGCGCCTGAGGATCCATGTCGCGACGTGGCTGGTACTTGCCGCGCTGAATCAGATCCAGCGGGATGTGCTGCAGCTCACGCTGGTCGGCCTTGACGGCTTGTTCTTCGAGGGAGCTGACGGTTGGACTGCTCAGAAGTGCGTCCAGCCCACGTCCGAGACCTCTTTTCTTGACGGCCATGGGGTTTCCTTAAGTTGGCTGAGCTGTGCGCGAACCGCGCCGTTGACGACGAACCATTTCCCCTGCAAGGGCAAGGTAGGCCAATGCACCGCGAGAACTCTTGTCGTAAGCCAGAACAGGCATACCGAAACTCGGTGCCTCGGCGAGACGAATGTTGCGCGGGATTACGGTGTCGTACAGCTGTTCGCCGAAATGCTCTTTGAGCTGCGCAGAAACGTCGTTGATCAAGCTCAGACGCGGGTCGTACATGGTGCGCAGCAATCCCTCGATTTTCAGGGCAGGATTGAGCAGCTCACCAATGCGCTTGATGTTATCCACAAGGTCGCTGAGACCTTCCAAAGCAAAGTATTCACACTGCATGGGGATGATGACCCCATCTGAAGCGACCAGCGCGTTCAACGTCAACATCGACAGAGACGGCGGGCAGTCGATCAGGATGTAATCGTAGTTCTCGCGGATCGGCGCCAGCGCATTGCGCAGGCGGCTCTCCTTCATCTTCATTTCGAGCAGATTAACTTCGGCAGCCGTCAGGTCCCGGTTTGCGGGCAGTAGCTGGTAGCCGCCATGTTCAGAGAACTGCATGGCCTGAGCCAGATCGCATTCGCCAATCAGAACGTCATAAACCGAGTTTTCCAGGGCATGTTTATCCACACCACTGCCCATCGTGGCGTTGCCCTGAGGGTCGAGATCGATCAGCAATACGCGGCGCTTGGTAGCGACCAGCGATGCTGCGAGATTGATACAGGTGGTGGTTTTACCCACACCACCTTTTTGGTTCGCAATCGCGAATACCTTAGCCATGCTTGCTTGTGTTCCCAGTCATGCCGTGCGGCGCAGTATCAGCAGATGGCGTTGGCCTTGGCAACCCGGTACGGTCAAGGCTTGTGCGCTATCCACGCGGAAATCTGCGGGCAATGCTACCAGTTCATCGGTCGGATGCAGGCCTTTCATCGCCAGCCATCGCGTATTGGTGTCGCCCATGTGGCGGGTCCACCCGGTAAAGTCTTCCAGACTGCTGAACGCACGGGAAACGATCCCGGTAAACGGTTGTTCAGGTTGAAAAGATTCGGCGCGGCTGTGGATAACCTGAAGATTATCCAGCTTGAGCTCCAGTTTGACCTGGGTCAGAAACCGGGTTTTCTTGCCGTTGCTGTCCAGCACGGTGATCTTCATCTCCGGAAACAGGATCGCCAATGGAATACCCGGCATGCCGCCACCACTGCCAACGTCCAACCAGCGTTCGCCATCGATGAATGGCACCACGCTCAGGCTATCGAGCAGATGACGGGACACCATTTCGTCCGGGTCGCGCACCGCAGTCAGGTTGTAAGCCTTATTCCATTTGATCAACAGGGCCAGGTAGGCCAGCAGCTGTGAGTGCTGGCTTTCACTGAGTTCTACACCCAGTTCCTGAGCGCCTCGGGATAACTCTTCGGCGTGTTGCGGGGTGACCATAGAACTCAAGCGCTTTGCTCCAACTGACGGCCAGCGCCGCGTTTTTTCAGGTGAATCATCAATAGCGAAATCGCTGCCGGCGTAACGCCCGGGATTCGCGAAGCCTGCCCCAGCGTTTCCGGACGAGTTATCCCCAGCTTGCTCTGGATCTCTTTCGACAGACCGGAAATGGTCATGTAATCGATGTCTTGCGGCAGTTTGGTGTCTTCGCTGGCCCGCAAACGGGCGATTTCGTCGACCTGACGGTCGATGTAACCCGCGTACTTAGCCTTGATTTCAACCTGTTCAGCGACTTGCGGATCAGGGCTGCCATGGCCAGTGAGGGAAACCAGACTGGCGTAGTCGATTTCCGGTCGGGTCAACAGGTTGAGCAGGTTGTATTCGTGAGTCAACGGCGTGCCGAAATGACTGGCGATGGCATCGCCCTGCTCAGTACCCGGACGTACCCAGGTGCTTTTCAGGCGCTGCTCTTCCAGTTCGATGTTTTCGCGTTTGGCGCAGAACGCAGCCCAGCGTTGATCATCGACAAGACCCAGCTCGCGGCCTTTTTCGGTCAGGCGCAAGTCCGCGTTGTCTTCACGCAGAATCAAGCGGTATTCGGCACGAGACGTGAACATCCGGTACGGCTCTTGGGTACCCAGCGTGATCAAGTCATCCACAAGCACGCCTATGTACGCTTCATCGCGACGCGGGCACCAGCTTTCCTTGCCCTGGGCACGGAGAGCGGCATTGGTCCCGGCCAGCAAACCTTGAGCACCGGCTTCTTCGTAACCGGTCGTACCGTTGATTTGTCCTGCGAAGAACAGACCCGCGATGACTTTGGTTTCGAGGCTGTACTTCAGATCGCGTGGATCGAAGTAATCATATTCGATGGCATAGCCAGGGCGCACGATGTGGGCATTTTCCATGCCTCGAATCGAACGAACGATCTGTAATTGCACGTCAAACGGCAACGAAGTCGAAATGCCATTCGGATACAGCTCATGCGTGGTCAGGCCTTCAGGTTCGATGAAAACCTGATGGCTTTCCTTGTCGGCAAATCGATGAATCTTGTCTTCGATCGATGGGCAATAGCGTGGACCCACACCTTCGATAACGCCGGAATACATGGGCGAACGATCAAGGTTCGCCGCAATGATTTCGTGAGTCCGGGCGTTGGTGTGAGTGATCCAGCAACTGACCTGCGATGGGTGTTGTTCCTTGGAGCCCATGAACGACATGACCGGAATCGGTGTATCACCCGGCTGTTCTGTCATGACCGAGAAATCGACCGAACGACCATCGATACGCGGAGGAGTACCGGTTTTCAGGCGACCCACTCGTAGCGGTAACTCACGTAAACGATGTGCCAGTGCGATTGACGGCGGATCGCCTGCGCGACCGCCTGAATAATTCTGCATTCCGATGTGGATAAGTCCACCTAGGAAGGTGCCGGTCGTCAGCACAACCGAATCGGCCATGAAACGCAGACCCATTTGGGTCACAACACCGCGTACCTCGTCCTGCTCAACGATCAAGTCATCACAGGCTTGTTGAAATACCCACAGGTTTGGCTGATTTTCGATGGTTTCGCGAATTGCCGCTTTGTACAGAACACGATCTGCCTGTGCACGAGTGGCCCGGACTGCAGGGCCTTTACGGCTATTCAGCACGCGGAACTGGATACCACCTTTGTCCGTGGCCATAGCCATAGCGCCGCCCAAGGCGTCGATTTCCTTGACCAGATGACTTTTACCAATCCCGCCAATAGCAGGGTTGCAGCTCATCTGACCCAGCGTTTCCACGTTGTGGGTCAGCAAAAGGGTTTTTACACCCATACGTGCCGACGCCAGTGCGGCCTCGGTACCGGCATGACCGCCACCGATGACGATCACTTCAAAACGGGAAGGGAAATCCACCACGCACCTCGTGCCTGTTCTAGATGGGAAATTGGGATAGCTGACAAGTATAGGGACTTACCCCCCCTGAAAGGAACCCGTTGCACAAAAATTAACCAGCTGTGGAAAAGTCTCAGATATAGAAATTAAAAAGAAAGAAGATTTATAAAACCTTATTTTAAATGCTATTTATACAGAGGCAATTTTCTGTGGATAGATTGTTACAGACCACGTATTTCAATATGTACAGAGAATCAAAAGTCTGTGTTCATGTGCTCGTGAGGGTTCTGGATAACCGACTTTAGCCTGTGGATTAAAACCCTAGTTGTCCACAGAGGGGGTTATGCTCAGATTTCAACCCCTGTTATCAACCGCCCTTAATGGTCGTTATCCACAGAGCTTAATGTGTGAAATTCGCTCCCATCCATGGCGGGCAATGACATTTATTAATGGCTGGCGAGTGATGTAATCGAGAAAAGGCAGTCTCAAATGAAAAATCCAGGTCCCAGGCCGTGACTGAAATGGTTAAAACACAGCTATTGTGAGTTCCCCAGACAAAAGCTAATAATAGCTATTATCATTCACATACCTTGTCGCCATGCCCTCCTACTCCCATACGGTCGCCGTGCAGTGCATATATGAGCAGCATCACTCGTGGTTGAACGCCTGGCTTAAGGCCAGACTGAACAACGCGTGCGATGCCGCCGATGTAGCCCAGGACACTTTCGTTCGTATTCTTGGTTCTACCAATACCGCGCCCATACGTGAGCCACGTGATTACCTGGCTACGGTGGCTCGCGGACTGGTGATTGACCGTTACAGGCGCAGGACGATTGAACAGGCTTACCTGCAGACACTGGCGGACAGGCCGGAAACTACGGTGATCAGCGAAGAAGACAAGGCGTTGATCATTGAGACGTTAATGGCTGTGGATAAAGCGTTGAGCGATCTTGGGCCCCGCACCAAGCACATTTTTGTTCTTTCGCAGATTGATGGGCTGACTTATCAACAGATCGCGACTCAGTTAAAGGTGTCCCTGACGACGGTGAAAAAGCACATGATCCGCGCCCTTACTGAATGCACGATGCTCGTGGCGCAGATGTCGTGAGTCCCGTCCCAGACCGCACGGTATTCGAGGCTGCCGCCAGTTGGTATGTGCACTTTCAGAGTGAACCTTTGACTCAGGAAGACCAGACAGCCTGGCGTCGCTGGCTGGAAAGCGACCCTGCCCACCGGATTGCCTGGGAACGCATGGAGCAACTGCAACGAGGCCTTGGCGGCTTGTCTCCTGACCTGACCCGCCGCGTTTTATCTGCCCCTCAGCAACGTCGGCAGGTGCTCAAGTTAATGCTGGCTTTGGCAGGTACCGGCTATGCTGGCTGGAATATTCAACAGCACACTGCGCTGAAAAATATGGGAGCTGACTACCGCACGCCGGTGGGTCAGCGTCGACATGTAGAGCTGGCGGAAGGCACTCAAATCGAGCTGAACACCGATACTGCGATAGACGTTGCATTTGATAGCCAGCAGCGGCTGATCCACCTGCGTGACGGTGAAATTATGATTAGTACCGGCAAGCTAGGGGATACCCGGCCGTTCTATGTCGAAACTCGAGACGGAAGAGTGCAGGCTCTTGGTACCAGATTCGTTGTCAGGCAAATGGAATATGGCACTCGAGTCGGGGTGCTGGAGGATCGCGTCAGCATTCAGCCTGCCCGTTCATTAACCTCGCCGAGCCTGTTAACAGTGGGTCAAGGGGTGGATTTCTACACTGAAGGGGTTGGCCCAACCCGTATTTATCCACAGGCCGAGACGGCGTGGCTCGATGGCCAGCTAGTTGTTCTGGATGCGCGGCTGGGGGATGTCATCAAGGAGTTGGCCCGATATCGCCCCGGCGTAATGCAGTGCGATGAACAGGCAGCCAGCTTGCGGGTGTCTGGTGCATTTCGTGTGGACGCTACAGAAGCAGTCCTGGCCAATCTACAAGCGACGCTTCCTATTCGGGTGAGTTACTTCACCCGTTATTGGGTGTCTGTGAAGCGTATCGTCTGACGCTGAAAAAATTTTCTCAGCGAGGGTTATCTTTTTTAGTTCAGGCACGGCCCTACAGGTAAATGCGAATTCATCACCTCGGGGTCTTTAATAACAATGCGCTTCCCACCTCTTCCGCTCCATGCCCGGCAGCACCTTTCTCGACAATGTATCGGCTATAGCTTGCTGCTGGCGGCCGGTGGCATTGGGTGCGCACTGACAACCACCAGCGTCATGGCTGCCTCTGCTGTTCAAAACTACAACATCGCCGCGGGGCCGCTGGATAGCGCATTGAATCAGTTCGCGTCGGCTTCCCATGTGATCCTTTCATTCTCTCCGCAACAGACAATCGGCCGCACAAGCCCGGGCTTGCGCGGTAACTATTCAATAGAACAAGGTTTCTCGGCCCTGCTGCAGGGGGCGAAGCTGCAGCTAGTCGCGCAATCTCCTGGCAGCTATGTCCTGCAATCCGTGCCTGATGATGGGTCGATTGTTTTATCGCCGACGAACATAGACAGCACCCAATCCGGGGGTTTCGAGTTACCGGATCGTGGCTACAAGGCTGAAAACAGTCGGGTGGGAACTAAAACCAGCACGCCACTTGCCGAAACACCACGCTCGGTTTCGATAGTCACTGCGCAACGCATGAAGGATCAGAAAACCCAGACTCTTACAGAGGCATTAGGTTATGTGCCGGGTATTTTTGCGCCGCCTTTCGCTGCGGGTGACAACCTGGCGGGCGACCTGTTCTTCATCCGGGGTTTCAATGCCACCGACTACGGTTATGGCTTGATGCGTGACGGTTTGCGTGTGCAGGGCAATCGTTATGACACCACCACTGAGCCTTACGGACTTGAACGAGTCGAGATATTCCGCGGGCCATCGTCGATTCTCTACGGCGAAAATGCGCCAGGCGGTCTGGTCAATCTGGTCAGTAAACGGCCGACCGACAATTCCCAGGGCGAGGTCCAGCTCAGCTACGGCTCCAACAACCGTCGGCAATTGGGTGTGGATATCTCCGGCCCTTTGAATGAAAGCGGTAATGTTCTGGGGCGAGTGGTCATGCTCGGGCGTAATGCTGACACACAGACAGATCACGTCCCCGATGATCGACTCTACATCGCACCTTCGTTGACGTTGAATTTCGATGATTACAACAGCCTGACTCTGCTGAGTAGCTATCAGAAAGACCACACCAATATGGAGTTGGGATTGCCAGCTGCGGGCACTTTGTTGCGCAACCCGAATGGCAAGCTGGACAAGGACACAATGCTCGGCGTTCCGGACTGGAACACTTTCGAACGTGAAATGTGGAGTGCGGGCTATGAGTTCAGCCACAGCTTCAACGATGACTGGCAATTCCGGCAGAACTCGCGATACATGCAGTCGCGCATCACCCGGCATGAGACCTGGCCGGGGAGTCTCGACAACGCCGGGTTCGGTACCCAGCTGAACGTCATGGCCTATGATCGCTATAACAAATCAATGGTTTACTCACTGGATAACCAGCTGGAAGGTAAATTCAACAGCGGTGGTCTGGAGAACACCGTCCTGTTTGGTGTCAGTGTTGACCGCACATCATTCAGTCAGGACTGGGATGCCGGCTTCGCGGGCCGCATCAATATTTATGATCCTGTTTACACGGGGGATCCAGTGACATCCAGTCCTGTACAGAACACGCTTCTTGAACAACAGATGCAGGGGGTGTACGGGCAGATCCAGAGCAAATACGATCAATGGATCTTTTTGTTGGGTGGCCGTCAGGATTGGGTCGACAGCGACTTCCGCAACAAGCTGGCCCCGGCTGGCGACCTTAGCGCCAGCGACAAAAAGTTTACTTACCAGGGCGGGGTCATGTACCAGTTCGACAACGGCCTGACGCCGTATGTCAGCTACTCGACTGCTTTTGTCCCTGTACAACAGATATCCAACGGTGGTGCTCCGCTGGACCCTATTACCAGTAGTCAGTATGAAGTGGGTTTGAAATACGAGCCTCGCGGTTGGAACACCGCCCTTACGGCTTCCGTCTACGATCTGCGCAAGAAGGACGACACCTACTTCGATACGGCCAGTGCCAGTTACCGACAGGTTGGGGAAAGTCGCTCCAAAGGCGTTGAGCTTGAGATCAACAGTGATATCAGCCAAAACCTGAATATCACCGCATCCTATTCTTA
Organism: Pseudomonas sp. ICMP 561; assembly: GCF_002699985.1. GTDB lineage: Bacteria > Pseudomonadota > Gammaproteobacteria > Pseudomonadales > Pseudomonadaceae > Aquipseudomonas > Aquipseudomonas quasicaspiana. The sequence goes on from NZ_LKBT01000034.1 coordinate 192,313, forward strand.
CACCGACGCGAAAGTAACCAAAGATGCGCCAAGTTCACTTATTGAAGGGCACCAGATCACAGGCGTTCCGCGCAATCAGGCATCAGCCTGGGCTAAATACCGTTTCCTGAACGGCTATCTGGACGGGCTGCATGTGGGTACAGGCATCCGTTATTTCGACAGCACCTTCTCCTACACCCCGACGGCGCTGTACGGAAAACTCGATGCCGGCGACGTGACATTGGTAGACGCCAATATTGGCTACCAGATAGACAAAAATTGGTCAGTGGACGTAAACGCCAAGAACCTCTTCGATAAGGAATACGTGTCGGGATGCAACGACGCGGGACGCTGTTACTGGGGAGACAGTCGGACGCTGTTGGGAACCGTCAGCTACAACTGGTAGGGTTGTGGATAAGTTGGCCACTGTCGAGTTATCCCCAGTGGCCAACGCTCCCTATCTATTTTCCGATGCAGAAGCTGGAGAAAATCCTGCCAAGCAGATCATCCGAACTGAATGCGCCGGTAATTTCCGCCAGAGACTGTTGAGCCTGGCGTAGATCTTCTGCCAACAACTCACCCGCTCCTGCCAATGTCAGCTGGGCCCTGCCGTGCTCAAGCGAGTCACCTGCATGGCGCAACGCTTCCAGGTGACGTCGGCGAGCGCTGAAGCTGCTCTCCGAGGTTTGCTCATAGCCCATGCAGGCTTTGAGATGCTCGCGTAATAAATCCAGGCCTTCACCGGCAGACTTGGCACTCAAACTAATGGTGACGTGGCCATCATCACTGGTCTGCAACTGGATGGTGTCTCCACTCAGATCTGCCTTGTTACGGATCAAGGTGACTTTGGCTGGATCCGGCCTCTGCTCCAGAAACTCTGGCCATAGCGAAAAGGGATCGAGTGCCTCAGGTGCAGTCGCGTCCACCACCAGCAGCACGCGATCAGCTTCGCCGATAGCCTTCAGCGCACGCTGTACTCCAATCTTCTCGACCTGATCTTCAGTATCGCGCAGCCCGGCAGTATCGACGACGTGCAGGGGCATGCCATCAATGTGGATATGTTCACGAAGAATATCCCGGGTGGTGCCCGCAATTTCTGTAACGATGGCTGCTTCTTTACCCGCCAGCGCGTTCAGCAGGCTGGACTTACCCGCGTTAGGACGTCCGGCGATCACTACGGTCATGCCATCCCGTAACAGGGCACCTTGCCCGGCCTCACGCATCACTGTGGATAACTCATCGCGCACGGCATCGAGCATGGACAGCACGTGACCGTCCGCCAGGAAATCAATTTCCTCCTCGGGGAAGTCGATGGCAGCTTCGACATAGATACGCAGGCTGATCAACTTCTCAGTCAAGTTATCCACACGGCGCGAAAAAGCCCCCTGTAAAGAGCGCAGTGCGTTGCGTGCAGCCTGTGCCGAACTGGCCTCAATCAGATCAGCGATGGCTTCGGCCTGGGCCAGATCCAGCTTGTCATTGAGGAAAGCCCGTTCGCTGAATTCGCCGGGTCTGGCCAGACGGCTGCCCAATTCGAGACAGCGCTGCAGCAACATATCCAGAACAATGGGGCCGCCGTGGCCTTGGAGCTCGAGCACGTCTTCGCCTGTGAACGAATTAGGACCCGGAAAATAAAGCGCAATCCCCTCATCGATAACCTGCCCGGCGCCATCTTCAAACGGACCGTAATGAGCAAATCGAGGTTTCAGGGTTCTGCCTGTGATAGCTGAGGCGGCTTTGGCGGCAAGTGGCCCGGAAATACGCACGATGCCTACCCCGCCTCGGCCTTGTGCGGTGGCGATGGCTGCGATGGTTTCACGTGGGGCATTCATGGTCCGGCTCCAGGACAAATAGCGGATAGCAAAACGCCCCACTAGGGGGCGCCTTGTCAAACTTATTCACAGGTTAGATCAAGCTTCGGCTTTTTTGGTCGCCGCTTCGATCTTGCGAGTGATGTATGCCTGTTGAGCGATCGACAGGGTGTTGTTCACAACCCAGTACAGAACCAGACCAGCAGGGAACCACAGGAAGAAGAACGTGAAGATGATTGGCATCATTTTCATGACCTTGGCCTGCATCGGATCCGGCGGAGTCGGGTTCAGACGCTGCTGGATGAACATGGTAGCGCCCATGATGATCGGCAGGATAAAGAACGGGTCTTTAATCGACAAGTCAGTTATCCACAGAATCCAAGGTGCCTGACGCATCTCGACGCTTTCAAGCAGAACCCAATACAGCGACAGGAACACCGGCATTTGTACAAGAATTGGCAAACATCCACCCAGCGGGTTGATCTTCTCTTTCTTGTACAACTCCATCATTGCCTGCGACATTTTCTGACGATCGTCGCCATGCTGCTCTTTCAGGATTGCAAGTTTTGGTGCAACTGCGCGCATGCGAGCCATGGATTTGTAGCTGGCTGCCGACAATGGGAAGAAAAGACCCTTGATCAGCATGGTCAGGAAGATGATCGACCAGCCCCAGTTACCCACAATGGCGTGGATGTGTTGCAGCAACCAGAAGATAGGCTGTGCAATAAACCACAGAATGCCGTAGTCGACGGTCAATTCCAGACCTGGGGATAACTCTTTCAGTACTGCCTGGCTTTTTGGACCCGCATACAACGTGGCACTCAGCTCACCTTTACTACCCGGTGCAACAGTTACAGCCGGGCCAGTGAAACCGATGATGTAGTTGCCTTGGTTGTCTTTACGAGTCTGAACTGCGTTGGCAGTGTCCTTGCTCGGGATCCACGCGGTTACGAAGTAGTGCTGCAACCATGCAACCCAACCACCCTGGACGGTTTCCTTGAGCTGAGCCTTGTCGATATCTTTCATCGACACTTTTTTGTAAGGCTCGCCGGCTGTCCACAGTGCGGCACCCAGATAGGTCGCGGTACCGGTGGCAGTTGTGGAGGAAGGATCATCGCTGCCATCACGTTTCAGTTGGGCAAACAGGTTGCCCGACCAAGGCTGAGCGCTCTGGTTGTCGATTTCATAACTCACAACCAGATCGTACAAACCGCGCTTGAAGGTAAAGCGCTTGATGTAGTTGACACCGTTGTCGGTGAACTTCAGGTCGACAACCAGATTTTCCTGGCCATCGGCGAGTTGATAGCTCTTCTGTGCAGACGAGTAAACCGGACGACCAGCCGGGCGTGCATCGGGACCGTTGTTGCCAGTCAGGCCGCTTTGCGCCAGGAAGGTACGTTCGCCACCGTTATCAAACAACTGAAATGGCACGTCAGGATGGTCCTGACGACGTGGATACAGAGGCAATCTCAGCTGAACGACATCGCCGCCGACTGGATCGATTTCCAGGCTGAGCACATCGGTTTTGACCTGAATAAGGTCTTTGCTGACAGCTACTGGAGTTTCCAGCGGTGCAGCCACTTCGCCATTTGCGCTAGGAACATCGGCACTCGCAGAAGGTTTTGCACCAGTAGCCGTGTCCGGAATACCCGGTGCAGGGGTGCTGGCAGCAACATTCTGAGTCGGCATGGCGGCCTGGCCGTAGTCTTGGTTCCATTTCAGAACCCCGACATAGGTCACGATTGCCAGGGCGACGATCAGGATCGTGCGTTTAATATCCATGATTACTCGGCCATCGAAGAAGAACGGGAGGTAGGGACAGGCGGAACCGGGTCATAACCACCGGGATTCCACGGATGACAGCGACCTAAGCGACGAAAGGTCAGCCAGCCACCGCGCAGAAGACCATGATTTTCAATGGCTTCATACGCGTAGCAGGAGCAACTGGGGTAGAAACGACAGTGACTGGCCATTAGCGGGCTAATGGCATAGCGATAGAACTGGATCGGAACGAGTGCCAGTTTACGCATCGGTACTATCTACCCCTGCAGTTTCGGTTTTTGCTTCTGGAGCCGGCCGGCTGCGTGCCAAGCGTTTCCATAGCTTGCCGAAATGCTGAATCAATTCGGGGCTTTCTACGTCACCCAAGCCTTTACGCGCGACAATCACAATATCCCACCCGACCAAGTTGTCTTGGTGGTGGCGAAATGATTCGCGCATCAGGCGTTTCAAGCGGTTGCGCTCAACGGAGAGTTTGACGCTCTTTTTACCGATAACCAGCCCCAGACGGGGATGATCAAGGTCGTTATTGCGCGCAAGGAGCAGGAGATTTTTCCCCGGAACCTTGCCGGTAGGGGAGTCAAAGACTGCCTTGAAATGCCGGGGGGTAAGCAAACGCTTTTCCCGACTGAAGTCCTGACTCACCTCCAGTGCCGGATTATCAAACTGCCAGACGCGCGCGACCTTTGGCGCGACGACGCGACAGTACGGCGCGGCCGTTCTTGGTGGCCATGCGAGCACGGAAGCCGTGAGTGCGAGCGCGTTTGATAGTGCTTGGTTGGAAAGTACGTTTCATGGCGTGTTACCTGGTTCGTCCACAACGGGCCGGAATGGCCCCCGTTTTAAGAGACCGGGGATTCTAGAGAAAGCAAGCCTCTAGGTCAATTTCCAACCAGCGTTTCCTTCATTTAGTTATGTAACCGGTTCTGGATCACTTTTCCCAGGGACCTGAGGTTTTGCGTCATGCCCAGATATAGAAATAAAGAAGAGAAGTATTTAAAGCTTCTTTATAGAGCTTATTAAAGCAAGGCAAGCCCTTCACTGTGGATAACCTGCTGAGAGCCTTTTAAATCAAGATGTACAGAGAATGACAATACTGTCGAGAAACGGTGCTCTGCCTGTGCTGCGCTGTCGGAAAACCTGTGTGTGGAATGGTGTTTTATCCACAGGCCGCTTATCCACAGATTTCAGGCCTGGGTTATGCAACGGGCTGAGGCCGGGTTATCCACAGAGCTTATGCACATGCCATTGGTCGGCTTGATGGTAGCTGAATATCTGATTTATCCCGTTCGACTGATCACCTACATGTGGATAAGTACTGACGCGGTCGGTACAATGGCGGCTGTTTTTGCCTCACCGGCTTTTAACCTAGGGGATGTCCGTGTCATTGGAACTTTGGCAGCAGTGCGTAGAGCTTTTGCGCGATGAGCTGCCTGCCCAGCAATTCAACACCTGGATCCGTCCGCTACAGGTTGAAGCCGAAGGCGACGAGTTGCGTGTCTATGCACCGAACCGTTTTGTTCTCGACTGGGTAAACGAAAAGTACCTCGGTCGTTTGCTTGAACTGTTGGGTGAGCACGGTCAGGGGATGGCGCCTGCGCTTTCTCTATTAATAGGCAGCAAGCGCAGTTCCGCTCCCCGCGCAGCGCCGAACGCCCCATTGGCTGCAGCGGCTTCGCAGGCAATGGCTGCGAGCCAGCCTGTTAGCCAGGCTCCTGCACCCGCTCAAGTGGCTGCTCCAGCGCCGGTTCAGCAGCCATCACAGATTAACGATGAACCCTCTCGTGACAGTTTCGATCCAATGGCGGGTGCCAGTTCCCAGCAGGCTCCTGCTCGTGCTGAACAGCGCACGGTTCAGGTAGAAGGCGCGCTTAAGCACACGAGCTATCTGAATCGCACATTCACGTTCGAGAACTTCGTTGAGGGTAAGTCCAACCAACTGGCCAGGGCTGCGGCCTGGCAGGTAGCTGACAACCCCAAGCATGGTTACAACCCGCTCTTCCTTTATGGTGGCGTTGGTCTGGGTAAAACTCACTTGATGCACGCTGTGGGTAATCATCTTCTCAAGAAGAACCCGAACGCGAAGGTTGTGTACCTGCATTCGGAGCGTTTTGTCGCCGACATGGTCAAAGCGTTGCAGTTGAACGCGATCAACGAGTTCAAACGTTTCTATCGCTCAGTCGATGCGTTGCTGATCGACGATATTCAGTTCTTTGCCCGCAAGGAACGGTCCCAGGAAGAGTTTTTCCACACCTTCAATGCTCTGCTCGAAGGCGGTCAGCAGGTCATTCTGACCAGCGACCGTTATCCGAAGGAAATTGAGGGGCTCGAGGAGCGCCTGAAGTCGCGATTCGGCTGGGGCCTGACAGTTGCTGTCGAACCTCCGGAGCTTGAAACCCGCGTCGCGATCCTGATGAAAAAAGCGGATCAGGCAAAGGTCGATCTGCCTCACGATGCAGCGTTCTTCATTGCACAACGCATTCGCTCCAACGTGCGTGAGCTTGAAGGCGCGCTAAAGCGTGTTATCGCTCACTCGCACTTCATGGGGCGTGATATCACTATCGAGTTGATCCGCGAGTCGTTGAAGGACCTGTTGGCACTGCAGGACAAACTGGTGAGTGTGGATAACATCCAGCGCACCGTCGCCGAGTATTACAAGATCAAGATTTCCGACCTGTTGTCCAAGCGTCGTTCCAGATCTGTAGCCCGGCCGCGTCAGGTGGCGATGGCATTGTCGAAGGAACTGACTAACCACAGTCTGCCGGAAATCGGTGATGTGTTTGGTGGTCGTGATCACACAACCGTTTTGCACGCCTGCCGAAAGATCAATGAATTGAAAGAATCCGACGCGGATATTCGCGAGGACTACAAGAACCTGCTGCGTACACTGACCACTTGATGACATCAGCGCAGCTTATTAAGGCAAGGGACTAGACCATGCATTTCACCATTCAACGCGAAGCCCTGTTGAAACCCCTGCAATTGGTCGCCGGCGTGGTCGAACGCCGCCAGACCCTGCCGGTGCTCTCCAACGTGCTTCTGGTCGTCGAAGGGCAGCAGCTCTCGTTGACCGGCACTGATCTTGAAGTCGAACTCGTTGGTCGTGTTCAACTTGAAGAACCTGCTGAACCGGGCGAGATCACTGTCCCTGCCCGCAAGCTGATGGACATTTGCAAAAGCCTGCCGAACGACGTGCTGATCGATATCAAGGTTGATGATGCAAAGCTGATCGTCAAGGCTGGTCGTAGCCGCTTCACGTTGTCGACATTGCCCGCCAATGACTTCCCGACTGTTGAAGAAGGTCCTGGTTCGCTGACCTTTAACCTGGTTCAAAGCAAGCTGCGTCGTCTGATCGAGCGCACCAGCTTCGCCATGGCTCAGCAGGATGTTCGTTATTACCTCAACGGTATGCTGCTGGAAGTTAGCGCGGGTGTGCTTCGCGCCGTCGCTACCGACGGTCACCGTTTGGCCATGTGCTCCATGACCGCTGATATCGAACAGGCTGATCGTCACCAGGTAATCGTGCCGCGTAAAGGCATTCTGGAAATGGCTCGCCTGCTGACTGAGCAAGATGGCATTGTGAGTATCGTCCTGGGTCAGCATCACATTCGTGCGACCACTGGCGAGTTCACGTTCACCTCCAAGCTGGTTGACGGTAAATTCCCGGACTACGAGCGTGTGCTGCCCAAGGGTGGCGACAAGCTTGTATTGGGTGATCGTCAGGCATTGCGTGAAGCGTTCAGCCGTACGGCGATTCTGTCCAACGAGAAATACCGCGGAATCCGTCTGCAACTGGCCAGCGGTCAGCTGAAAATCCAGGCGAACAACCCTGAACAGGAAGAAGCTGAAGAAGAGATCAGCGTCGACTATAACGGCGCTTCGCTGGAGATCGGTTTTAACGTCAGCTATCTGCTCGACGTACTGGGCGTGATGACTACCGAGCAGGTTCGTTTGATTCTGTCTGACTCCAACAGCAGCGCGTTGGTACAGGAATCGGATAATGACGACTCCGCTTACGTAGTTATGCCGATGCGCCTGTAACCATGTTCAGCAGAAGCTAGATGTCTCTTAGTCGCGTCTCGGTCACCGGGGTGCGCAATCTGTACCCGGTGACCTTCTCCCCCTCCCCCCGTATCAACATCCTTCACGGCGATAATGGCAGTGGCAAAACCAGCGTGCTGGAAGCCATCCATTTGCTTGGCCTCGCCCGTTCATTTCGCAGCGCTCGACTGTTACCGGTTATCCAGTACGAACAACCCGCGTGTACGGTTTTTGGTCAGGTCGATCTGGTTGAAGGTGGGCATAGCAATCTGGGTGTTTCACGTGATCGTCAGGGGGATTTTCAAATACGGATAGATGGGCAGAACGCTCGTAGCGCTGCGCAACTTGCTGAAACTCTGCCTCTGCAACTTATCAACCCGGACAGTTTCCGTCTTCTCGAAGGCGCGCCGAAGATTCGCAGGCAGTTTCTGGACTGGGGAGTGTTCCACGTGGAACCTCGTTTTATGGCGACTTGGCAGCGCCTCCAGAAGGCCCTCAAGCAGCGTAACTCGTGGCTTCGGCATGGTACACTTGACGGCGCTTCGCAAGCGGCATGGGACCGGGAGCTGTGCCTGGCCAGCGATGAAATTGATGAGTATCGGCGGTCATACATCAAGGCCTTAAAACCCGTTTTCGAACAGACTCTAAGTGAGCTGGTTGAACTCGAAGGTTTGACCCTGAGTTACTACCGTGGATGGGACAAGGAAAAAGACTTGAGCACTGTGCTCGCCTCTTCCCTCCATCGCGATCAACAGATGGGTCATACGCAAGCAGGACCACAGCGAGCTGATTTGCGACTTAGATTAGGCGCGCATAATGCGGCAGATATCTTGTCGCGTGGTCAGCAGAAACTGGTGGTGTGCGCACTGCGTATTGCTCAAGGGCATCTCGTTAGCCAGGCTCGTCGTGGCCAATGTATTTACCTTGTTGACGATCTACCGTCTGAACTGGATGACCAGCATCGCCGCGCGCTTTGCCGCTTGCTTGAAGACTTACGCTGCCAGGTTTTTATCACCTGTGTAGACCACGAATTACTGAGGGACGGCTGGCAAACGGAAACGCCAGTCGCTTTGTTCCACGTGGAACAAGGCCGTATCACCCAGACCCACGATCATCGGGAGTGATTGCATGAGCGAAAACCAAACGTACGACTCCTCCAGTATCAAGGTACTGAAAGGACTAGATGCCGTACGCAAGCGTCCCGGAATGTACATCGGTGACACTGACGATGGCAGCGGTCTACACCACATGGTGTTTGAGGTTGTTGATAACTCGATCGACGAAGCACTGGCTGGCCACTGCGATGACATCACTATCACCATCCACCCGGACGAATCCATTACGGTCCGCGACAACGGTCGCGGTATTCCGGTAGACGTGCACAAAGAAGAAGGCGTGTCGGCAGCAGAGGTCATCATGACCGTGCTCCACGCTGGTGGTAAGTTCGACGACAACTCCTACAAAGTATCCGGCGGCCTGCATGGCGTGGGTGTTTCTGTAGTTAACGCCTTGTCCGAATTGCTGCTGTTGACTGTGCGTCGTAGCGGCAAGATCTGGGAGCAAACTTACGTTCACGGTGTTCCACAGGAGCCGATGCGTATTGTGGGTGACAGCGACACGACCGGCACCGAGATCCACTTCAAGCCTTCCGCTGAAACCTTCAAGAACATCCACTTCAGCTGGGATATTCTGGCCAAGCGGATTCGTGAGCTTTCCTTCCTGAACTCCGGTGTTGGCATCGTCCTTCGAGACGAGCGCAGCGGCAAGGAAGAGCTGTTCAAGTATGAAGGCGGTTTGCGTGCGTTCGTTGAATACCTGAACACCAACAAGACTGCGGTCAATCAGGTATTCCACTTCAATATTCAGCGCGACGACGGCATTGGCGTCGAGATCGCTTTGCAGTGGAACGACAGCTTCAACGAGAACCTGTTGTGCTTCACCAACAACATCCCACAGCGCGACGGCGGTACTCACCTGGTGGGCTTCCGCTCCGCGCTGACGCGTAACCTCAACGCTTACATTGAGCAGGAAGGTCTGGCCAAGAAGCACAAGGTTGCGACCACCGGTGACGATGCGCGCGAAGGTCTGACTGCGATTATTTCCGTGAAAGTACCGGATCCGAAGTTCAGCTCGCAGACTAAAGACAAGCTGGTTTCTTCCGAGGTTAAAACTGCAGTAGAGCAAGAGATGGGTAAATACTTCTCTGACTTCCTGCTGGAAAACCCGAACGAAGCCAAGGCGGTTGTTGGCAAGATGATCGACGCTGCACGCGCGCGTGAAGCTGCTCGTAAAGCTCGCGAAATGACCCGTCGTAAAGGCGCACTGGATATTGCTGGTCTGCCCGGCAAACTTGCTGACTGCCAGGAAAAAGACCCTGCCCTTTCCGAACTGTACCTCGTGGAAGGTGACTCTGCTGGCGGTTCAGCCAAGCAGGGACGTAACCGTAAAACCCAAGCGATCCTGCCACTCAAGGGTAAGATCCTTAACGTCGAGAAAGCACGTTTCGACAAGATGATCTCGTCGCAAGAAGTAGGTACTTTGATCACCGCCCTGGGCTGTGGTATCGGCCGCGATGAGTACAACATCGACAAGCTGCGTTATCACAACATCATCATCATGACCGATGCTGACGTCGACGGTTCGCACATCCGTACGCTGCTGCTGACCTTCTTCTTCCGTCAGCTCCCAGAACTGATTGAGCGTGGCTATATCTACATCGCCCAGCCGCCGCTGTACAAGGTCAAGAAAGGCAAGCAAGAGCAATACATCAAAGACGACGAGGCCATGGAAGAATACATGACCCAGTCGGCTCTTGAAGATGCGAGCCTGCACCTGAATGAGTCTGCACCTGGTATTTCCGGCGAATCGCTGGAGCGTCTGGTCAACGATTTCCGGATGGTGATGAAGACCCTCAAGCGCCTGTCGCGCTTGTATCCTCAGGAACTGACCGAGCACTTCGTTTACCTGCCTCCTGTCACTCTTGAGCAGCTGTCTGATCACGAAGGCATGCAAGCCTGGTTGGCGCTGTTTGACGCCCGTCTGCGTGTTGGAGAGAAGTCGGGTCTGGTTTATAAAGCCAGCCTGCGTGAAGATCGCGAACGTAATGTCTGGCTTCCAGAGGTCGAACTGATCTCCCACGGTCTGTCCAACTACGTGACCTTCAACCGTGATTTCTTTGGCAGTAACGACTACAAGACCGTAACCGCCCTGGGCCTGCAGATCAGTACGCTGCTGGAAGAAGGTGCTTACGTTCAACGTGGCGAGCGCAAGAAGCAGGTCACCGAGTTCAAGGAAGCCTTGGCCTGGTTGATGGCTGAAAGCACCAAGCGCCACACCATCCAGCGATACAAAGGTCTGGGTGAGATGAACCCTGATCAGCTGTGGGAGACCACGATGGATCCGTCGGTTCGCCGGATGCTCAAGGTCACTATTGAAGACGCTATCGGTGCAGACCAGATCTTCAATACCTTGATGGGTGATGCGGTAGAACCTCGCCGTGACTTCATCGAGAGCAATGCTCTGGCGGTTTCCAACCTGGATTTCTAAATCAGGTTGTGGCCGGAAACGGCCGTTTTCACTACGCCACGAAAAAGCCAACCTCCGGGTTGGCTTTTTTATGGCGTTGAATTATCTGGGTATACAGGCGGGTTCAGAGCTTCACTGGAGCCGCGGATCGTGCCTGGGGACACACCCACCGAGCGTTTGAACGCTCGGCTAAAGGCGGCCAGTGAACCGTAACCTAACTGGCTTGCGATGGTTTCTATTGGCTGCCGCTCGCGACTCAGGCTAACCAGAGCCAGGCGCATCCTCAAATCCGTGAGGTAGCGAAGCGGAGAGACACCAGTAGCATGAAGAAAACGCTGGGCAAAAACAGAGCGCGACTGCCCTGCTTCGCTTGCCAGAGATGCTACTGTCCAACTTCTAGCGGGGTGTTTGTGCATCATTACAAGGGCTTTACTCAGCCGAGGATCCTGTAACGCACCTAACCATCCTGCTGCACCACCGCATCCATCTGCCACCCAATCCCTTATAACAAGTGCAGCTACCACTTCGGCGAGGCGCGCAAGAATACCCAAGTGGCCGGCTTTTAACGTCAAAGATTCACGCTCCATCGCGTCCAGCATGGGGCAGATTTCGGGTGACGCCTGCGACAGCGTGCTCGCCAGTAATACCTCCGGCATGGCGGCAACCAGCGGCTGCATGCCACCGAGCTCCAGTTCCATGCAGCAGCTGAAAATAACCGGACCTTGGCAACCGCCACCCTGCTCTCCGCTAAAAGAGTCAAAGGCGAACGACTTTACCTGGGATGAAGGCGTTCTCTCTGAAGACAAAATCGCATGGAGTCCGCCGTGAGGTATCAGGACTGCGGTCCCCGTATCCATCCGATACAGGTTGTTGTCAGGGCTACGCAGCCAGACTGGCCCGCGTCCTACGAAGTGAAACTGCGCGCGACCCACTGAGTTACTGAAACCCATCCTCGGAAAGTCTCGGACTTCTATTCTGCGAAACTGTACGCCCACAAGACGCATGCCTGATAACAATTCGCTGATCAGCTCACTTGGATCAGGTTGAATAGGCAAAGCCATTATCACTCCAGGACGATTGATCAATATCTACAGAGCTCAGATCATAGACCGTCCTATGCCGCCTACCTAGACTTCAATGCTCAACTTTGAGCATTGGAGGCATCTCATGAACCACCGTTTTTGTAGTCGATTGTTAGGCAGCGCTTGGGCGATAGCGCTATTGGCAGCACTTTCTTCTCTATCTTTCGCAGCCGACAAGAGCTACACGGTAACCGCTCCGGACGGCGTGAGGATCGCCGTTCAGGAGGCAGGTAACCCAGACGGCCCAGCGATCATCTTCATTCATGGTTTACTCGGTAGCCGCCTGAATTGGGAAAAGCAGACGAGCAGTCCGGAACTGCAACGCTACCGCATGGTGACCTATGACCTGCGAGGCCATGGCCTTTCCGACAAGCCTGACGATTCCAACGCGTATCTCATAGGGCGTCGATCTGCAGATGATCTGGCTGCTGTTCTCAAGGCGACTGGTAGCAAGCACCCGGTGCTCGTTGGCTGGTCGTTGGGGGGAGTGGTCATATCCAATTACTTGGCGGCTTATGGTGACGCTGATCTCGGTGGAATCATGTATGTCGATGGCGTGATCGAGCTTAACGCCGCGTTGATTACCTCACACCCGGAGGTGTATGCAGGCCTGGCGTCTGATGATCTCAAGACACACCTGGAGGCCATACGAGCATTCCTCGCTCTTTGCTTCCACACCCAGCCGGACGTGCCGACTTTCGAATTGCTGTTGTCGAATGCTGCGATGGCGTCCTGGACAATGACACGTGCAACTCCGTCAATGACCGTGGCCGCTGCAGAAGGGATACCCAAGGCGAAGGTGCCCGTCTTGATGCTGTATGGCGCAAAGGACCAGCTCGTCAATGTTCAACCCTCTATCGCGCGCGCAAAGCAGTTGAATCCTCGCGTTCAGACAAAGGTATATGAGAACTCAGGCCATGCTCCGTTCCTGGAAGAATCGTCGCGTTTCAATCACGATTTATCGACGTTCATGGCGTCACCGACATCGAGTAAGTGACGGCATTTAAACCGTAGTAACGGATCGCTTCGCGGCTGTTGCGATCCTCAAGCCAGGGCTTGTATGAGGATATGTTCCACGTGGAACGTCTATTTGGTAGGGGCAGTGATTCGCCCAGAGGGATCGCTTGATAGGGTATGGTCCATCAGAGCCGCGTCAAAAGTCGCTGTGAGGAGTACTCAAAACCAGACATAAAAAAACCGACCCCAAGAGGTCGGTTCTAGAAGCTCATAAAAACTTATGCACTTTTTTGGCTCTTTAATGAGCATCGGAAATAAGCAGTGAATCCAAGGGCTTGCCGCCGATTTTTATGAAAAACGCAAAAACAGTGCACAGGTTATCCACAAAACTCAGATAACGGCTTCTTCCTTGCTCGACACCGGTGCGGTGATTGAACCCAAGGCTTTCTGAGTCTCTTCGTTCCAGATCTGAACTCGATCATTGAGCGCAGCAATCGCACGTGGGCCTTCGCCTTCTGCGTACATCGGTTCGCCGATAACGACCTGAATAGTGCCTGGCTTTTTCGCCCAGCCTTCCTTCGGCCAGTACTTGCCAGCGTTGTGTGCAACAGGCAGCACGGGCAGGTTTGCATTGACCGCCAACGCAGTGCCACCGCGAGAAAACTTACCGACCTGGCCAAACGGAACACGTGTACCTTCGGGGAAGATCAGTACCCAGACGCCATCCTTGAGCAACTCATCGCCCTTCTTGGCGATTTGCTTGAGTGCAGCTTTTGGGTTCTCACGATCAATTGCGATAGGACGCAGCATGGCCATTGCCCAGCCAAAGAACGGGACATACAGAAGTTCACGCTTGAGCACCTGGCTTAGCGGCGAGAAGTACTGTGACAGGAAGAACGTCTCCCACGTGCTCTGGTGGTTGGAGATGATCACGCAGGGCGTCTTGGGGACATTTTCTGCGCCGGTCACTTCAACCCGGATGTTGAGGAATACGCGCGTCAACCAGATTGCGCAGCGGCACCAGTAAACGTTGATGAAACGATAGCGAGCCTTGAAGGGCAGGAACGGTGCGATAAAGAAGCTTAACGTGCACCACAGCAAAGAGCTGGTGCCTAGCAACAGGTAGAAGAGAACGGTCCTGATTGCCTGGATGATCGACATAGTTGCATTTACCGTACGGGCAAGTGCCCGTTCATCAAGCGTACCGCTAGTTGTTTTGCGGAGCGCTATTGTGGATAAGTTCTGCGGCAACGGCCGCGAGATCGTCAAAAACCAACGTACTGGCGGGCAGCGAACCGGCCAGTGTTTTCTCACCTTTGCCGGTCTTTACCAAAACCGGTTGTGAGTCGACGGCCAGTGCGGCCTTGAGGTCACTGCTGCTGTCACCTACAAACCATAGTCCCGCCAGCTCCACCTGGTAGTGCCGGGCGATGGTCTGCAGCATGCCCGGTTTCGGCTTGCGGCAATCGCAGCCTTCATCGGGCCCATGTGGGCAATAGACGATCAAACCGACCTCGCCCCCCTGCTCCGCCACCAACGCACGTAGACGAGCGTGCATGGCATCCAGGGTCGCGAGGTCGTAATAACCTCGGGCGATGCCGGACTGGTTGGTTGCGACTGCAACGGTCCAGCCGGCTTTGCTCAGTTGCGCAATGGCCTCGATCGAGCCAGGAATCGGAATCCACTCCGCCACCGACTTTATGTAAGCGTCGGAGTCATGGTTGATGACTCCATCCCGATCAAGGATCAGCAACTTCACGATGTGCCCCTTCCTCAGCCCAGCAACGAGATGTCAGCGACACCCAGGAACAGGCCACGCAGACGCGCCAGCAGCGCATATCGGTTGGCCCGTACGTTGGCGTCCTCGGCGTTGACCATTACAGCCTCGAAGAAGGCATCAACCGGTTCACGCAGGGCTGCCAGACGCGCGAGGGTTTCGCTGTACTGACGAGCTTCTGCCATTGGCTGAACATCTTGATCCGCTTGCTTGATCGCCGAATAGAGCGAGAACTCGTTAGCGTTATCGAAGTATTTGGGCTCGACGGTCTGGGCAATGTTGCCCTCAGCCTTGCTCAATAGATTCGAAACGCGCTTGTTCACTGCAGCCAACGCGGCAGCTTCCGGCAGTTTGCGAAACGCCTGAACGGCTTGAACACGTTGATCGAAATCCAGCGCCGAGCCTGGTTGCAGGGCACGAACCGACAGATAAACCGCCACTTCAACGCCTTCGTCTTCGTAACGCGCACGCAGGCGGTCGAAGATGAATTCCAGTACCTGATCTGACAGAACGGCAGCTTTGACCTTGGCACCGAACTGGCCCACCGCAAACTTCACGGTTTCGATCAGGTCCAGGTCCAGTTGCTTCTCGATCAGAATGCGCAGGATGCCCAGCGCGGCACGACGCAGTGCGTACGGGTCTTTGCTGCCGGTTGGCAGCATGCCAATACCGAAGATACCGACCAGAGTGTCCAGCTTGTCAGCGATGGCCACTGCCGAACCGGTCAAGGTCGTTGGCAGTTCAGCGCCAGCACCGCGCGGCATGTACTGCTCGTTCAATGCCAGAGCTACATCGTCGGTTTCGCCGTCAGCCTTGGCGTAGTAGTAACCAGCGATACCCTGCATCTCAGGGAATTCGCCAACCATTTCCGTGGCCAGGTCGCACTTGGACAACAGCCCGGCACGGGCTGCACGTTGAGCGTCGCCACCAATACGTGGAGCAATGAACGCAGCGAGTTTCGAAACACGTTCAGCTTTGTCGAAAACGCTGCCCAGTTGAGCCTGGAACACGACGTTCTGCAAACGCTGGTTGAAGGTTTCCAGCTTCTGCTTCTTGTCCTGCTTGAAGAAGAACTCGGCGTCGGTCAGACGCGGACGAACAACCTTCTCGTTACCCAGCACGATCTGCTGCGGGTCTTTGCTTTCAATGTTCGCAACGGTAATGAAGCGCGGCAGCAACTTGCCGTCGGCATCCAGCAGGCAGAAATACTTCTGGTTGTCCTGCATGGTGGTGATCAGGGCTTCTTGCGGCACTTCCAGGAAGCGCTCTTCGAACGAACACACCAGCGGAACCGGCCACTCGACCAGCGAAGTCACTTCGTCCAGCAGGCTTGGCGGCACGATGGCAGTGCCTTCGTGCTGGGTCGCGAGCTCGTCGACGCGCTTGGTGATCAGTTGGCGACGTTCGTTGAAGTCAGCCAATACGTACGCATTGCGCAGATCGCTCAGGTAGCTGGCTGGCGAGGTGATGCGAACGCTTTCCGGATGGTGGAAGCGGTGACCACGTGATTCCCGGCCTGCAGTTTGAGCCAGGATTGTGCAGTCGATGACTTGATCGCCGAACAGCATGACCAGCCACTGGGTTGGACGCACGAACTCTTCCTTGCGAGCCCCCCAGCGCATGCGCTTGGGAATCGGCAGGTCGTTCAGGGAGTCTTCAACGATAGTCGGCAGCAGGCTCGCGGTGGGTTTACCTGCGATGCTCTGGCTGTAACGCAGCTTGGGGCCGCTCTGATCAATTTCGCTCAGATCAACGCCGCACTTCTTGGCAAAACCCAGGGCTGCCTGAGTCGGGTTGCCTTCAGCGTCAAAAGCCGCCTGACGTGGCGGACCGTCAAGGTTGATGCTGCGATCAGGCTGCTGCGTGGACAGGTCGGTGATCAATACAGCCAGACGACGCGGTGCGCCATAAACCTGCTTGGCGCTGTACGTCAGGCCTGCAGACTGCAGGCCTTTTTCGATGCCGGCCAGGAAGGCGTCAGCCAACGTGTTGAGCGCTTTTGGCGGCAGCTCTTCGGTGCCCAGTTCAACCAGAAAATCTTGAGCACTCATTGTTGCGCCTCCAGCTTGGCCAGCACTTCATCACGTAAATCAGGTGGAGCCATCGGGAAGCCCAGCTTGGCGCGAGCCATCAGATAAGCCTGGGCGACCGAACGAGCCAGGGTACGAACGCGCAGGATGTACTGCTGACGAGCGGTTACCGAAATCGCGCGACGGGCATCCAGCAGGTTGAAGGTATGGGAAGCCTTCAGAACCATTTCGTAGCTTGGCAGCGGCAGCGGCTGATCCAGTTCGATCAGGCGCTTGGCTTCGCTTTCGTAGAAATCAAACAGCTCGAACAGCTTGTCGACGTTCGCGTGCTCGAAGTTGTAAGTCGATTGCTCCACTTCGTTCTGGTGGAACACATCGCCGTAAGTCACGCGGCCGAATGGACCGTCAGCCCAGACCAGGTCATAGACCGAGTCAACGTTCTGCAGGTACATCGCCAGACGTTCAAGGCCGTAGGTGATCTCACCGGTCACCGGATAGCATTCAATGCCGCCCGCTTGCTGGAAGTAAGTGAACTGCGACACTTCCATGCCGTTGAGCCAGATCTCCCAGCCCAGACCCCAGGCGCCCAGTGTTGGCGATTCCCAGTTGTCTTCAACGAAGCGCACGTCGTGGACCAGAGGGTCCAGACCGACATGCTTCAGCGAGCCCAGATACAACTCCTGGAAGTTGTCCGGGTTTGGCTTGAGGACCACCTGAAACTGATAGTAGTGCTGCAGGCGGTTCGGGTTTTCACCATACCGGCCGTCAGTAGGACGGCGGCTTGGCTGTACGTAGGCTGCGTTCCAGGTTTCCGGGCCTACGGCGCGCAGAAACGTGGCGGTGTGGAAAGTGCCGGCGCCTACTTCCATATCGTAGGGCTGAAGTACCACACAACCTTGCTCGGCCCAGTATTGCTGGAGGGCGAGGATCAAGTCTTGGAAGGTACGCACGGCTGGCGTAGGCTGGCTCACGAAATTCACCTGTACTGGGGCTGCGATTTAAAGAGCGGGAGTATACCCGATTCAGCAGCACCTCCACCCTTGGAAGCCCTATGCCACGCTGCTATTGGTGCAACGAAGAGCCGATTTACATCGATTATCACGATCACGAGTGGGGCGTGCCGTTGCGCGACGCGCAGAAGCTCTTCGAGTTGCTTTTGCTCGAAGGGTTCCAGGCCGGTCTTTCATGGATCACCGTTTTGAAAAAGCGCGCGCGCTATCGCGAGGTGATGTTCGGTTTTGATGTGCATCGAATCGCCGCGATGACCGACGCTGATATCGAAGTCCTGATGCAGGAGCCAGGCATCATCCGTAACCGTCTCAAGCTCAATGCCGCCCGGCGCAATGCGCAGGCCTGGTTGAAGCTGGACGACCCGGTGGAATTCCTCTGGTCGTTTGTGGGCGGTGAACGGAAGATCAACCACCGCAAGGACCGCAGTGAAGTCCCGGCCATCACGCCAGAGGCCGAGGCCATGAGCAAAGCGTTGAAAAAAGCCGGGTTTACCTTTGTCGGGCCGACCATCTGTTATGCCTACATGCAGTCGAGCGGGATGGTCATGGACCACACCGTGGATTGTG
Source organism: Pseudomonas sp. ICMP 561 (assembly GCF_002699985.1). Lineage (GTDB taxonomy): Bacteria > Pseudomonadota > Gammaproteobacteria > Pseudomonadales > Pseudomonadaceae > Aquipseudomonas > Aquipseudomonas quasicaspiana. The sequence continues at coordinate 210,871 of NZ_LKBT01000034.1, forward strand.
ATCGATACGCGGATTTGGTCCGCTGACGGTTACAATGGCCGCCTTGAGTTTTGGGGAGTGATCTGTGGAAAAGTTTAAAGGTGCCCTTATGGTGGGCGCGTTGCGACTGTTTGCCTTGTTGCCCTGGCGCGTTGTGCAGTGGGTGGGTGCGGGTATTGGCTGGTTGATGTGGAAACTGCCGAACCGTTCGCGTGAGGTCGCGCGCATCAACCTGGCTAAATGCTTTCCGGAAATGGACCCTGCCGAGCGCGAGCGTCTGGTCGGTCGTAGCTTGATGGATATCGGCAAGACCCTCACGGAAAGCGCTTGCGCCTGGATCTGGCCTGCTCAGAAATCCATCGATCTGGTGCGCGAAGTCGAAGGCCTCGATGTGCTCAAGGATGCCCTGGCGTCCGGCAAGGGCGTCGTCGGCATCACCAGTCACCTGGGCAACTGGGAAGTGTTGAACCACTTCTACTGCAGCCAGTGCAAACCGATCATTTTCTACCGCCCGCCCAAGCTCAAGGCGGTCGATGACCTGCTGCGCAAACAGCGCGTGCAACTGGGTAACCGCGTGGCGGCCTCCACCAAGGAAGGCATTCTCAGCGTTATCAAGGAAGTGCGCAAAGGCGGCTCGGTGGGTATTCCGGCCGATCCCGAGCCAGCAGAATCAGCAGGGATCTTCGTGCCGTTTTTTGCCACCACGGCCCTGACCAGCAAGTTTGTGCCCAACATGCTGGCCGGTGGAAAGGCGGTCGGCGTGTTCCTGCATGCCATGCGCCTGCCAGACGGTTCGGGTTACAAAGTGGTGCTGGAAGCTGCGCCCGAGGCCATGTACAGCACCGACACTGCAACGTCGGCGGCGGCCATGAGTCAGGTGGTTGAGAAATATGTGCGGGCGTATCCAAGCCAGTACATGTGGACCATGAAGCGCTTCAAGAAGCGCCCTGCCGGAGAGGCTCGCTGGTATTGATGGGCTAGATGCAATAACGGTAGGAGCGAACTTGTTCGCGAGACGATATTCCTGATTGCACAGCACTATTGCTCGCGAACAAGTTCGCTCCTACCGGGGCTGTGTACCTGCTTAAAAAAAGCTCAACCCCACCTGGAACAGCCGCTCCACATCGCGGATGTACTTTTTATCCACAAGAAACATGATCACGTGGTCGCCGGTTTCGATCACGGTCGCGTCGTGGGCGATAAGTACTTCGTCGGCACGGATGATCGCGCCAATTGTGGTGCCCGACGGCAGCGCGATGTCCTTGATGGCTTTGCCGATGACCTTACTGGACTTGGTGTCGCCGTGAGCAACCACTTCGATGGCCTCTGCAGCGCCGCGACGCAGTGAATGCACGCTGACGATATCGCCGCGGCGCACGTGGGCCAGCAAGGTGCCGATGGTTGCCAGTTGCGGGCTGACCGCGATATCGATTTCGCCGCCCTGCACCAGATCGACATACGCCGCGTTGTTGATGATGGTTATCACCTTACGCGCGCCCATGCGCTTGGCCAGTAGCGAAGACATGATGTTGGCTTCGTCGTCGTTGGTCAGGGCCAGGAACAGATCGGTGTTGGCGATGTTCTCTTCCAGCAGGAGATCACGGTCTGATGCGCTGCCTTGCAGCACTACCGTGCTGTTCAGCGACTCCGAGAGGTGACGGCAGCGTGCAGGATTCATCTCGATGATTTTGACCTGATAACGGCTTTCGATGGCTTCCGCCAGGCGCTCGCCGATATGCCCTCCGCCCGCAATGACGATGCGTTTGTAGTTCTCGTCCAGACGGCGCATCTCGCTCATGACGGCACGAATGTCTGCCTTGGCGGCGATGAAGAATACCTCATCGTCCGCTTCGATGACCGTGTCGCCTTGCGGCAGGATCGGCCGATCACGACGGAAAATAGCCGCCACACGCATGTCGACATTGGGCATGTGTTCACGCAACTGGCGCAGTTGCTGACCGACCAGCGGTCCGCCGTAATAGGCTTTCACTGCAACCAGTTGTGCTTTGCCGCCTGCAAAATCGATCACCTGCAGTGAGCCGGGGTATTCGATCAGACGCTTGATGTAGTTGGTGACGACCTGCTCGGGGCTGATCAGCACGTCAACGGGAATGGCATCGTTGTCGAACAGACCTGCACGGGTCAGATAGGCCGCTTCCCGCACTCGAGCAATCTTGGTGGGCGTGTGGAACAGCGTGTAGGCGACCTGGCAGGCAACCATGTTGGTTTCGTCGCTGTTGGTCACTGCCACCAGCATGTCAGCGTCATCTGCACCGGCCTGACGGAGTACGGTCGGGAACGAGCCACGGCCCTGCACCGTGCGAATATCCAGACGATCGCCCAGATCACGCAACCGGTCGCCATCGGTGTCGACCACGGTGATGTCGTTGGCTTCGCTGGCGAGGTGCTCAGCCAGCGTACCGCCAACCTGCCCTGCGCCGAGGATGATGATTTTCAATCAGTTGCTCCTTGAAGCGGTTTACGCATAACCCGTAGGACCGGCTTTAGCCGGGAGGGCTGCATTCCAGATTACAGAAGTGCGGCGGATGTAAGTGCCACCTCGCGGCTAAAGCCGCTCCTACGGATTGTGTCAACGTCGCGGATCAAGCAGCGATCTTGATCAGTTTGGCGTAATAGAACCCGTCATGCCCGCCTTCCTGCGCGAGCAACTGGCGACCGTGTGGCTGTTTCAGTCCCGGTGGTTGCTGGCCGAGCTGACCGGCGATGTCCAGCTCGCGAGCGCCGGAGGTACGGGCCAGAAACGCCTCGATGACTTCGGTGTTCTCCATGGGCAGTGTCGAGCAGGTAGCGTAAAGCAGAATGCCTCCGACTTGCAGGGTTGGCCAAAGGGCATCGAGCAACTCGCCCTGCAGCGTTGCCAAGGCCGGGATGTCATCAGCCTGACGGGTCAGCTTGATGTCGGGATGACGACGGATCACGCCGGTTGCCGAGCACGGCGCATCGAGCAGGATGCGCTGGAACGGCTTGCCGTCCCACCATTGCGCGGTTTCCCGGGCATCGGCAGCGATCAGTTCGGCACTCAGACCAAGGCGCTCCAGGTTTTCGCGCACCCGTACGAGACGCTTGGCCTCCAGATCCACCGCCACTACGCCTGCCAGCGCAGGCTGCACTTCCAGCAAGTGACAGGTTTTACCGCCAGGGGCGCAACAGGCGTCCAGCACCCGTTGGCCCGGAGCCAGCTCCAACAGATCGGCAGCCAGTTGCGCAGCTTCGTCCTGCACGCTGATCCAGCCTTCGGCGAAGCCCGGCAGGCTGCGTACATCGCAAGGCTCGGTCAGCAGAATACCGTCCTGACTGAACGTACAGCCGACTGCTTCAATGTCGGCCTTGGCCAGCAGTTCGAGGTATTGATCGCGGCTGTTGTGCCGACGATTGACCCGCAGAATCATCGGCGGATGCGCGTTGTTGGCGGCGCAGATGGCTTCCCACTGTTCCGGCCAGGCGGCTTTCAACGCTTTTTGCAGCCAGCGTGGGTGCGATGTACGCACCACCGGATCATGTTCCAGCTCGGCCAACAGAGCTTCGCTTTCACGCTGGGCACGACGCAGCACGGCGTTGAGCAGCGCCTTGGCCCAGGGCTTTTTCAGTTTGTCAGCACAGCCCACGGTTTCGCCGATGGCGGCATGAGCCGGAATACGCGAATACAGAAGTTGATACAAACCCACCAGCAGCAACGCCTCGACGTCGGCATCAGCCGCCTTGAAAGGCTTTTGCAACAGTTTTGCCGCCAGCGCAGAAAGACGTGGTTGCCAGCGGGCGGTGCCGAACGCCAGATCCTGAGTCAGGCCGCGATCACGAACTTCGACCTTGTCCATCTGCGTCGGCAGCGAACTGTTGAGCGAAGCTTTGCCGCTGAGCACAGCGGCCAGTGCCTTGGCGGCGGCCAGACGCGGGTTCATTGCGCCGTTACCAATTGTTGGCCCAGCACGGCGCCAATGGCGAACTTCTCGCGACGGCTGTTGAACAGGTCAGTGAAATTCAGAGGCTTGCCGCCGGGCAATTGCAGGCGAGTCAGACGCAGCGCGCCCTGGCCACACGCGACAATCAGACCGTCCTTGCTTGCTTCGAGAATGACGCCCGGCTGACCCTGCCCTTCAACGAGGCTCGCTGCGAGGACTTTCAGGGCTTCGCCGTTCAGCGTGCTGTGGCAGATCGGCCATGGATTGAAAGCACGAACCAGACGCTCCAGCTCTTCGGCCGGACGGGTCCAGTCGATACGCGCTTCGTCCTTGTTGAGCTTGTGAGCGTAAGTGGCGAGGCTGTCATCCTGCACCTCACCGATCAGTGTGCCATCGGCCAGACCGGCAATCGCTTGCAATACAGCAGGCGGGCCCAGTTCAGCCAAGCGGTCATGCAAAGAGCCCCCGGTGTCTTCTGCGGTGATGGGCGTGACGGCCTTGAGCAGCATCGGGCCGGTGTCCAGGCCCAGTTCCATGCGCATGACCGTGACGCCGCTTTCGGCATCGCCTGCTTCTACGGCGCGTTGAATCGGCGCCGCACCACGCCAGCGTGGCAGCAGCGATGCGTGGCTGTTGATGCAGCCCAGACGCGGGATATCCAGCACCACTTGCGGGAGGATCAGACCGTAAGCGACCACCACCAGCAAGTCAGGCTTGAGCGCAGCCAGTTCGGCCTGGGCCGCGGCATCGCGCAGGGTTGGCGGTTGCAGCACCGGAATATCATGTTGCACAGCCAGTTGCTTGACCGGGCTCGGCATCAGCTTTTGTCCACGACCGGCCGGGCGATCAGGCTGGGTGTAGACCGCGATGATCTGGTGAGGGCTGTCGAGCAAGGCCTTGAGGTGTTCAGCGGCGAACTCTGGGGTGCCGGCGAAGACGATGCGCAGTGGCTCAGTCATGGGCTTCTCGTTGGGAAAGGATGGGGGCGGGATGGGCGCTCTGCGCTGCGAGATCTTTCGTAGGAGCGGCTTTAGCCGCGAGCCGTAGAATGCCCTCCCGGCTAAAGCCGGTCCTACGAGGTTGTGGTCGTTACTGAATCAAGCGTTCTGCTTGTGCAGTTTTTCGAGCTTTTTCTTGATCCGGTCGCGCTTGAGGTTGGACAGGTAATCGACGAACAGCTTGCCGTTCAGGTGATCGCACTCATGCTGGATACACACAGCAAGCAGGCCTTCGGCGATTTCTTCGTAAGCCTTGCCGTCACGGTCCAGTGCCTTGATACGCACCTTTTGCGGCCGATCCACGTTTTCGTAGAAGCCAGGCACCGAGAGGCAGCCTTCCTGATACTGATCCATTTCGTCGGTCAGCATTTCGATCTCGGGGTTGATGAAAACCCGAGGCTCGCTGCGGTCTTCGCTGAGGTCCATGACCACGACACGCTTATGGACGTTGACCTGGGTTGCAGCCAGCCCGATACCTGGCGCCTCATACATGGTTTCAAACATGTCATCGACCAACTGACGAATGTCGGCGTCTACTACGGCCACCGGCTTGGCGATGGTGCGCAGGCGCGAATCGGGAAACTCGAGGATGTTTAGAATAGCCATATACGTAAGAGCTGCACTTGTAGGGTAAAGTCAAAATCGGCTGCTAGGCTTTGGACGTTCAAGCGGGGCAACCATTTTCACACCGAGCCGGATAGGACTCTATGTTCACGCGAAGCAACATGATAAAGGGATTCACTGCATGAGGAAATCACTACTCGCCCTGCTGCTGTTGGCCGCGACCGGTCTTGTGCAGGCGCAAGTGCAACTCAGGGAAGGCCATCCCCAGCGTTATACCGTCGTTGCCGGTGACACGCTTTGGGACATTTCAGGCAAGTTTCTCAGCGAGCCCTGGAAATGGCAGGAAATCTGGCGCGCCAACCCGCAGGTCCATGACCCTGATCTGATCTATCCCGGCGATACCTTGACGCTGAGTTATGTGGACGGACAGCCCCGCGTCACCCTCAATCGCGGCGCATCTCGCGGCACCGTCAAGCTGTCACCGCAGGTGCGCAGTACGCCGATGATCGAAGCGGTGCCGAGTATTCCCTTGGGCGCAATCAATGCCTTTCTGCTCAGCAACCGCATTGTAGACACTCCCGAGCAATTCGACAGAGCGCCGTACATCGTGGCTGGCAATGCCGAGCGGGTACTGAGCGGGATCGGCGACCGTATCTATGCCCGAGGTGCTCTGGACCCTGCGCATTCGGTTTACGGCATCTTCCGCCAAGGCAAAACCTACACCGATCCGGTCACTCAGGAAGTACTGGGGATTAACGCTGACGAGATCGGCGGAGGCGAAATTATCGCGACCGAAGGTGATATCTCTACGTTGATGCTGCAACGCTCGAATCAGGAAGTGCGCCTGGGCGATCGATTGTTCGCCAGCGAAGAGCGGGCAATCAACTCCAGCTTCCTGCCAAGCGAGCCGGCTAATCCGATCAACGGCCTGATCATCGACGTTCCACGTGGTGTGAATCAGATCGGCGTCATGGATGTGGTCACTGTGGATCGAGGTAAACGCGACGGCCTGATCGAAGGCAGCGTGCTGGCGATCTACAAGACGGGCGAGACTGTCCGAGATCGCATCACCGGTGAACAAGTCAAAATTCCTGACGAACGATCTGGTCTTCTGATGATTTTCCGTACCTACGACAAACTCAGCTACGGGCTGGTTCTGAACGCCAACCGTTCCCTGGCGGTGATGGACAAGGTCAGAAATCCTTAGCGTCATGTTGCAGAATTAATACAGATTCTTGTCGTTGCTTCACCAGTTATCAAATTGTTGTTAACAGAGTTATCCACAGGATTGGCCACCAATTTTGGTGCGCTGCAGATCAAGGAAGATCTTATGCCGCTGTTTGAAAAAGCTGCCCCTTCGCCTGCCGAACAGGAAGCGCGTTTGCGCCTGCATCGCTTGCCGGAGGTGGGGCCAAAGCGATTCTTCAAGTTGATCAATGCGTTCGGCAGCGCGTCTGCTGCACTCAGTGCACCGGCCAGCGCATGGCGTTCTCTGGGGTTGCCGACGGCGTGCGCCGAGGCTCGGCGTGATCCGGATGTGCGCGATGGTGCCAGTGCCGCACTGGTCTGGTTAGAGCGTCCGGACCAGCATTTGCTGATGTGGGACGATCCGCACTATCCGGCATTGCTGGCGGAAATCCCGGATCCACCTCCTCTTCTGTTTGTCGCAGGTAACGCTTCGATTCTCGACCGACCGCAGTTGGGCATGGTCGGTAGCCGACGCGCTTCACGTCCGGGACTGGATACGGCGGCAGCCTTTTCCAAAAGTCTTGCGGGTGCCGGATTTGTCATCACCAGCGGTCTGGCGTTGGGCATCGATGGCGCGGCGCATCAGGCCGCTCTGGACGTCGGCGGCTCTACAATCGGCGTCCTCGGCACTGGCATCGAAAAACTTTATCCACAGCGCCATCGAGCGTTGGCGGCGCGGATGATTGCCGAAGGAAGTGCAGTGGTTTCCGAGTTCCCGCTGGACGCAGGTCCGACGGCCAGCAACTTCCCGCGTCGCAACCGAATCATCAGTGGCTTGTCCCTGGGTGTGCTGGTGGTCGAGGCCAGTGTTGCCAGCGGTTCACTGATCACGGCCCGTTTGGCTGCCGAACAGGGCCGCGAGGTGTATGCCATCCCGGGTTCGATTCATCACCCCGGCGCGCGTGGCTGTCATCAGTTGATTCGCGATGGCGCAGTACTGGTCGAGACGGTGCATCACATTCTCGAAGCTTTGCGTGGCTGGCAGGTGGTGGCACCCACTGAAACAGTGCAGACAACCGAAGTCGCTATCGACCATCCGCTTTTGGCTTTGCTGCATGCAGCGCCACACACCAGTGAAGCGTTGGCGCACTCGATTGGCTGGGCGTTGCCGAAAGTGCTCGCTGCGTTGACCGAACTGGAGCTGGACGGACGCATTACCTGTGAAGCAGGACGATGGTTTGCGCGCGCAGCCTGAGGTTAAACTGCCGACAATGTTTGAGTGGAGAGTGAAAATGGTCAGCAGTTGGCGAGTGCAACAAGCCGCCCGAGATATTCGTGCCGGTGCGGTCATTGCCTATCCAACCGAAGCGGTGTGGGGGCTGGGGTGTGACCCGTGGGATGAAGAAGCGGTTTACCGTCTGCTGGCGATCAAATCGCGGCCTGTGGAGAAAGGGCTGATTCTGATCGCTGACAACATTCGTCAGTTCGACTTCCTGTTCGAAGATTTCCCGGAGCTGTGGATTGATCGTATGGCCAGCACCTGGCCCGGCCCCAACACGTGGCTGGTGCCTCACCAGAACCTCTTGCCTCAATGGATTACGGGTGTTCACGAGACGGTGGCGCTGCGCGTCAGCGATCACCCAACGGTGCGTGAGCTGTGTGCATTGGTCGGGCCGCTGATTTCTACCTCGGCCAACCCGGCGGGCCGCCCTGCTGCCCGCTCACGTCTGAGGGTCGAGCAGTATTTCCGTGGGCAGATCGACGGCGTGCTCAGCGGCAGCCTGGGTGGCCGCCGTAACCCGAGCGTGATTCGCGATATCGCTACGGCGGAAATCGTCCGAGCGGGGTAACGCAGTTCATTGCGTAGGACCGGCTTTAGCCGGGAGAGCGGTGTTCCTGTAGACAAAAATGCTTTGAATCTACAGGCCCCTCCCGGCTAAAGCCGGTCCTACGAATCAGGCCTTAATCGCTCAAGGAATCAAGATAGTTGAGCCAGTGGTGCGGCGGCCCGACAGTTCGATCTGCGCTTTGCCTGCATCCTTGAGGGCAAATTGCTGGATGTTATCCACCTTGATCTTGCCGCTGGCGAGCATGTCGAACAGTTCGTCGGCCATGCTTTGCAGGTTCTGTGGCGTGTTGGCGTAGCTGCCGAGGGTTGGGCGCGTTACGTACAATGAACCTTTGCTCGCCAGAATCCCCAGGTTCACGCCTGCAACCGGCCCGGATGCATTTCCGAAACTGACCAACAGGCCGCGCGGGGCAACGCAATCCAGCGAAGTGGTCCAGGTGTCCTGCCCAACGCCGTCATAAACCACCGGGCATTTCTGGCCGTCGGTCAATTCCAGCACGCGTTTCGCCACATCGTCCTTGCTGTAATCGATCACTTCCCAGGCACCCAGCGCTTTGGCATGAGCGGCTTTCTCGGCGGAACTGACAGTGCCGATCAGCTTCGCGCCCAGCGCCTTGGCCCATTGGCAGGCCAGGGAGCCTACGCCACCGGCTGCGGCGTGAAACAGGATCGTTTCACCCGGTTTGACGACGTAGGTCTGACGCAGCAGATACTGCACGGTCAGGCCCTTGAGCATGATTGCAGCGGCCTGCTCAAAGCTGATCGCTTCTGGCAAATGCACCAGATTGGCTTCCGGCAAAGTATGCAAATCGCTGTAGCTACCGAGCGGACCAGTGCCGTATGCCACGCGGTCGCCGACTTTGAAGCGGCTGACCTCGCTGCCCACGGCATCGACGATGCCCGCGCCTTCGTTGCCCAGCCCTGACGGAAAGGACGGTACTGGATACAGGCCGCTGCGGAAGTAGGTCTCAATGAAGTTCAGGCCGATGGCCTTGTTGCGCACACGTACCTGTTGCGGGCCAGGCTGGGCCGGTTCGAAGTCCACATACTCAAGAACTTCCGGGCCACCGGTCGTGCTGAACTGGATACGCTTTGCCATTTGTTCTCTCCATGATCAATCGAAACAGGAATATGAAAGCGCTCTATCGGACTCCTTCGTTTGCGCTTCGTCAACTGCGGTCGATTGCCAGCGGGTGTTATGCTACGCGCCAATTTCGCTGCCGCCCTTGAAGTCCGGGTGCTCAGCCGTCTGAAGTCAGTTTAAGAGGTCGCCATGTCTTCTAGCCGCACTGAGGCCGTCAAAGCCTATCTGCTCGATCTGCAAGACCGGATCTGTACCGCTCTGGAACAGGAAGACGGTGATGCCCGTTTCTTTGAAGACGCCTGGACTCGCCCCGCAGGTGGCGGTGGGCGTACGCGGGTTGCCGAGAATGGCGCGATGATCGAGAAAGGCGGCGTCAACTTCTCTCATGTGTTCGGCACCAGCCTGCCGCCTTCTGCCAGTGCCCATCGGCCTGAGCTGGCCGGACGTGGTTTCGAGGCGCTGGGCGTGTCGCTGGTGATCCATCCGCACAACCCGCATGTGCCGACGTCTCACGCTAACGTACGTTTTTTCATCGCAGAAAAAGAAGGCGAGGAAGCGGTCTGGTGGTTCGGCGGTGGTTTCGATCTGACGCCTTACTACGGCGTTGAAGAAGACTGTGTGCATTGGCACCGGGTTGCCGAGCAAGCGTGTGCGCCGTTTGGTGCTGACGTCTATCCTCGCTACAAGGCGTGGTGCGACAGTTACTTCCACCTCAAGCATCGCAACGAGCCACGCGGTGTCGGCGGCTTGTTCTTTGACGATCTGAACCAGTGGGATTTCGACACCAGCTTTGCCTTCATGCGCGCGATTGGCGATGCCTTTATCGACGCTTATCTGCCCATCGTGCGTCGTCGCAAAGCAGACGCTTATACCGCGCAGCAACGCGAGTTTCAGGAATTCCGTCGCGGGCGCTATGTGGAGTTCAACCTCGTTTACGACCGCGGTACGCTGTTCGGTCTGCAATCGGGCGGACGTACCGAGTCGATCCTCATGTCGCTGCCGCCGCAAGTGCGTTGGGGTTATGACTGGAAAGCGGTGCCAGGCAGCGAAGAAGCGCGCCTGACCGAGTATTTCCTGCAGGATCGGGACTGGTTGGCGTTGGGTTGACAGTTATTTAGCGGTGAGCGAGGTCTCGGTAGGAGCGAACTTGTTCGCGAGGCGTTGTGTCAGGTACACCGCTTCGCGAACAAGTTCGCTCCTACCGAGGCACAGTCTGAAATTAAACAGGAAACCCAATGGATCACTACGCCGTCTTCGGCAACCCCATCGGTCATAGCAAGTCACCGCTTATTCATGGCCTGTTCGCCGAGCAGACCGGTCAGCAGTTGGATTACCGCACGGCTCTCGCGCCGCTGGATGACTTCACGGCATTCGCGATGGCTTTCTTCAGCGAAGGCCGTGGAGCCAACGTGACGGTGCCGTTCAAGGAGCAGGCTTATCGCATGGTCGACAGCCTGACCGAACGCGCCCGGCGTGCAGGCGCGGTCAACACCTTGAGCAAGCTGGCTGACGGCACCCTGTTGGGCGATAACACGGATGGCGCGGGGCTGGTGCGGGATCTGACGGTTAACTGTGGCGTAAGCCTTCGCGGCAAACGCATATTGCTGCTCGGTGCAGGTGGCGCAGTGCGCGGTGCGCTAGAGCCCCTGTTGGCCGATCGTCCGTCGGTATTGGTGATCGCTAATCGAACCGTAGAAAAAGCCGAGCTGTTGGCCCAGCAATTCGCTGATCTGGGGCCGGTGTTTGCGAGCGGCTTCGATTGGCTGGAAGAGTCCGTTGACGTGATCATCAACGCAACCTCCGCGAGCCTGGCCGGAGAGCTTCCGCCAATTTCCCCGAGCCTGATCGAGCCCGGTAAAACCTTCTGCTACGACATGATGTACGACAGCGAGCCTACGGCTTTCTGCCGTTGGGCCGCCGAGAACGGCGCAGCGCAATCCGTGGATGGCTTGGGCATGCTGGTTGAACAAGCGGCAGAAGCCTTTCTTCTATGGCGGGGCGTGCGACCGGATTCAGCGCCAGTGCTGGCCGAATTGCGCAGGCAACTCGCCGCCTAATCTTCGAACCGGATCGGGCATTTTTCCCCTTCCAGCTTGCGCAATTCTTCGATCACCTGCGGCCTGGCCCGACGCAACGTCAGGGTTCGGCCTTGATCACGCAAGCGTCGGGCTTCCTGATGAAGCATTTCGACGCCGGAGTAATCGATGAAGTTGATGTGCTGCGCCTCAATGACAACGTGTTTGCCTTCAGTGCGCTGCAGTCTTGTCTGCAAATAGTGGCTGGCACCAAAAAAGATCGAGCCGCCCACGCGCATGATGTCTTCGTCGCCGTCGCGCCACTGCTGCACAACTGGCTGTGAGGTGCGCTTGAGGTAGAAGAACAACGACGCCAGCACCCCCGCATAAATCGCGGTTTGCAGCTCAAGGAGCAACGTCGCGACGCAGGTCAGCGCCATGACCAGAAACTCGGAGCGACTGACCCGGTACAAGGCACGAATACCCCGCCGGTCCACCAGCCCCCAACAAATCAGCAGAATTGAAGCCGCCATGGCCGGAATCGGAATGTGCGCGATCAACGATGCTCCGGCGACGGCAAATAGCGCCACCCACAACGCGGAAAATATGCCGGCCAAGGGTGAGTTGGCGCCCGCTTCAAAACTCAGTGCCGAACGCGTAAACGAACCTGCTGACAGAAAGCCCGAGAACAGGCTGCCACCCATGTTCGACAGCCCTTGGGCGCGGACTTCCTGATTGGCGTCGATCAATTGCTGAGAGCGGGTGGACAGCGAGCGCGAAATCGACAGGCTGTTAACCAGCCCGAGCATGCCCACCGCCACGGCGGAGGGCAGCAGTTTGAGGATCAGTTCCGGATCCAGCGGCAGCGGGCTCAACGGCGGTAGATGGCCGACGAATGCGGAAACCACTCGCACATGGCCGAACATCGCAGGCCACAGCCAGACCAGCAGACTGGAGGCAATCAGGGTGATCAACAATGTTGGCCAGCGCGGTACCAGCAGCTTCAGCACTATGCCGAGCACCAGAGTCAGTAAACCCAGAATGAGTGACGGCGTGTCCAGCTCGCCCCGATGTTCCAGCACCGCAATCAGGCTTTTCAGCGCTGTGGTCTGGCTGGGTAAATCGATGCCGATCAGGTTGGGCATCTGCCCCAGGGCAATGACTACGGCAGCTCCCAGGGTGAACCCGAGCACTACCGAATGTGAGACGAAGTTCACCAGCGCGCCGAAACGCACCATGCCGAGCAATAGCTGGAACAGCCCGGCAATGAACGTCAGCAATAGAATCAGGGTGATGTAATCCTGACTGGCGGGGACCGCCAGCGGGCTGATACTGGCGTAGAGCACGACTGAAATTGCCGCCGTTGGCCCGCAGATCAGATGCCAGGACGAACCCCACAAACAGGCGATCATGACCGGCACTATCGCCGCGTATAAACCGTACTCGGCAGGCAGGCCGGCGATCAGGGCGTAAGCGATGGATTGCGGCAAGGCCAGAATCGCCCCGCTCAACCCTACTATCGCATCACGACCCACGGTGGCACGAGTCTGTCGGGGGAGCCAGGCAAGAAACGGCAGGAATTTATGGCGATTTAGCCAACCCATGAAACGCTCTTTGAAGGATTGCGGAGGGGTTAGGGTACAACAGTTGTTGGAGCTGTCCTCTGTGGGAGATTCTATGGTGGCCTGCCACCCCGTAGGACCGGCTTTAGCCGGGAGAGCGGTACTTCTGGCGAAGAAGGTCTGGTGAATGTTTCGACGCCCTCCCGGCTAAAGCCGGTCCTACGGATTTGCGCAGACCTTGGATTATTAGAGCTTCGCCTTCACCGCCGCCAGTGCATCTTTGTCATCGATGGTCTTCACGCCATCCAGCCATTTATCCAGCACGGCCGGGTTGGCTTTGATCCAGGCTTTGGCTGCGGCAGCATTGGTGACTTTGTTATTGGTCACGTCGGCCATGATGCTGTTTTCCATCTCCTGAGTGAACGTCAGGTTGGTCAGCAGTTTGCCTACATTCGGGCATGCTTCGGCGTAACCTTTACGGGTCAGGGTGTGCACGGTGCCGGTGTCGCCGAAGTATTTCTCGCCGCCTTTGAGGTAATGCAGGCCTTTGATCTGTACGTTCATCGGGTGCGGCGTCCAGCCGAGGAACACCACAAACTGGTCTTTTTTCACCCGGCGATTCACTTCCGCCAACATTGCTTGCTCACTGGACTCGACGAGCTTCCAGCTGCCCAGATCGAATTCGTTTTCCTTGATGATTTTCTGAATCGACAGGTTGGCGGGCGCGCCGGAGCCAATTCCGTAAACCTTCTTCTCGAACTTGTCGGCGAATTTGTTCAGGTCGGCAAAGTTATGCACACCCGCGTCCCAGACGTAATCCGGTACGGCCAGGGTGAATTCGGTGCCGTCCAGGTTCTTCGCCAGTTGGGTGACATCCCCGGTTGCGACGAACTTGTCATAGAAACCCTGCTGCGCGGGCATCCAGTTGCCGAGGAAGACGTCCAGCTTGCCATCCTTGAGGCCGCCGTAGGCGATCGGCACCGCCAGGGTGTCGACCTTGGCCTTGTAGCCCATCCCGTCCAGCAGGAAGCCGGCAATGGCGTTGGTTGCAGCAATGTCGCTCCAGCCCGGATCGGCCATTCTGACCGTGCTGCAACTTTGCTCGGCAGCCTGTACCGCAAGGCTGCTCAATGCCATGACCCCAATCACGAGTGTTTTGGATAACGTCTTCATTAACTTCCCCTAGTTTTTTGATTTTTTGGCAGGGTCAAGGTTGTGGATAACGTGCCTTGCGCTCCAGATCGTCCAGATCAATATGGTTGCGCATGTACTGCTGACTGGCGTCTACCAGCGGCTGGTGATCCCAACTCTTCAGCTTGCCGAGTGCCAGCGATTCAGCGACAAAGCGCCTTCTGCGCTGGCTGGCGAGCACCTGGTGGTGTATCGCCGGTATATCCCACTTGGCCCGTGCTTCAGCCAGGAATTCAGTAAACAGTTGCTGGTGAGTGTCCGACTGGCTCAGCTCTTCCAGCTCCTGTGGATCGTTATGGACATCGAACAGCAGGCATGGGTCCTGCTCCGAATAAATGAATTTGTAGGCGCCGCGCCGGATCATCATCAGCGGGCTGTTAGTGCCCTCGGCCATGTACTCGCCAAACACTTCGTCATGACCTCCCTCGCCAAGAAGATGCGGCATCAGTGATTGACCGTCCAGTGGCAGGCCATCCACCAGTTCCCCTTCAGCCATCGCGACAAATGTTGGCAGCAAATCAGCTGTGGAAACTGCGGCACCAACACGTCCGGCCTTGTAATGACCAGGCGCATAAACCAGCAGCGGTACGCGAGCTGCCATTTCAAACCAGTGCATTTTGTACCAGAGACCACGTTCGCCCAGCATGTCGCCATGATCGCCGGAGAACACAATGATGGTGTCGTCCGCCAGGCCGATGTCTTCCAGCGTCTGCATCAGCTTGCCGACGTTGCTGTCGATGTAGCTGCACGCGCCGAAATAAGCACGGCGTGCATCGCGGATTTTCTCCTCGGGTAACGGCTTGTCCCAGAGATCATAGACTTTCATCAGGCGTTGGGAATGCGGATCCTGATCGGCCTGATCCGGCTGATGACGAGGCATCGGGATTTCGTCGTCGCTATACAGGTCCCAGAACGGTTTCGGGATGGTGTACGGATCGTGAGGGTGGGTCATGGATACCGTCAGGCAAAACGGTTGATCGCCGTCGTTGCGCACGTGATCGAACAGGTATTGCTGGGCTTTGAAGACCACTTCTTCATCGAAATCCAACTGGTTGGTACGCACGCATGGGCCAGCCTGCAGCACCGACGCCATGTTGTGATACCAGGTCGGACGCACATCCGGCGCGTCCCAATTGACGGACCAGCCATAGTCGGCGGGGTAGATATCGCTGGTCAGGCGCTCTTCGTAGCCATGCAGCTGATCAGGCCCGCAGAAGTGCATCTTGCCGGACAGCGCAGTCTTGTAGCCCAGGCGGCGCAGGTAATGAGCATAGGTCGGGATGTCGGCGGGGAATTCTGCGGCATTGTCGTAAGCGCCAATCTTGCTGGGCAACTGACCGCTGACCAGCGTGAAACGCGACGGCGCGCACAGTGGGCTGTTGCAATAAGCGGCATCGAACACCACACCTTCAGCGGCGAGGCGGCTCAAATGGGGCATCTTGATGGGAGATGAGGCGTAGAACGGCAACATCGGCGCGGCCATTTGATCGGCCATGATGAAAAGAATATTTTTGCGCTTCATGTATTTCGCGGCATCCCATAGTGAATATTTATGCGAAAGTGCTGCGAATGAGGATGGGACCCATGGGATTTAAGGTAAAGCCCATGCAAGGCAATGCCTAGGATAAGTACAGCTTATGTTTGAATCACTCGGTGATATCTCGCTGGATCTGCTGCGGGCATTTGAGTCCGCCGCGCGCCTGCGCAGTTTTACAGCCGCAGCTATCGAGCTGGGTACTACTCAGCCAGCCGTGAGCCAGCAGATCAAACGCCTGGAAGAACAACTGGCCACCCGGTTGTTTGACCGGATCTACCGTGGCATCGAGCTGACAGATGCAGGCGACATTCTCTTCAGCCATGTGCAGACCGGCTTGCAGTCGATGGACGCAGGTTTGATCGCGATCACCCATCAGCATCAACACGAAGTGCTGCAGGTCGCCACTGATTTTGCTTTCGCCGCCTACTGGCTGATGCCTCGCCTGCATCGTTTTCACGAAGCTCATCCGGACGTGGACGTCAGCCTCGTCACCAGCGAGCGCAGCCACAGCATGCTGCGCGCCGATATCGACGTCGCCGTCCTGTTCGGAGATGGGCGTTTCAAGCAGGGCGAGAGCCGCTGGTTGTTCAGCGAGGAAGTCTTCCCTGTGTGCAGCCCGCAGTTACTGGCCGGACGAGAGCCGCCCTTGCCCACTGACGTCTTGCGTGAATTCCCGCTGCTGCATTTGCGAGGCGAAGGCAGCGCCAACTGGTTTGATTGGGGCGGCGTGTTTCGAGCCTTGAACATCCATCAGGCCCCTGCTCCCGGACAGCTGCGCTTCGACAACTACACCTTGCTGATTCAGGCAGCCATTGCGGGCCAGGGCGTCGCCATCGGCTGGCGTCATCTCGTGGACGCCCTGCTCGATCAAGGTTTGCTATGTCGCCCTGTGGATGCAACAGCAGTCTCCGCTTATGGCTATTACGTTGTGCTGCCGCAACGTAAACGGCGGGTGCAGATCGTTCAGCAGTTTGTGGATTGGCTGGCGAGTGAGCAGGCACAGAGCGGGACTTCGTTGACGGGCAGGCCATTGCCGTCGATTGCGGTTTGAATAGGGGGCAGCGCTATTGCGCAGCAAGCAATGAATATGTAGGAGCTGCCGAAGGCTGCGATGGCGGAGTGTCAGAAGTACCGCTTTCGCAGCCTTCGGCAGCTCCTACATAGAGTGCATTTAATAGTTGGTCGAAAGGAGCACTTACGCCCATGTCAGAGATTCAGGGTTATCACGCCCACGTTTACTTCGATGCTGACACTATCGAGCAGGCACGTGCCTTGTGTGAGGCGGCGGTCGAGAAGTTTGGC
This sequence comes from Pseudomonas sp. ICMP 561, assembly GCF_002699985.1. Lineage (GTDB taxonomy): Bacteria > Pseudomonadota > Gammaproteobacteria > Pseudomonadales > Pseudomonadaceae > Aquipseudomonas > Aquipseudomonas quasicaspiana. Next base: position 228,060 of record NZ_LKBT01000034.1, read on the forward strand.
TTGGCGATGGGCAGGGTTCACGAGCGGCCGGTTGGCCCGCATACCGACTGGAGTTGCCAGTTGGCATTTGATCATCAGCAGTTTGCCGATGTGATGCTGTGGCTGGCGCTGAACCGCAATGGTCTGGTGGTGTTTACCCATCCGCTGACTGGCGATGAGCTGGCGGATCATACCGAGCATGCGATCTGGATGGGGGCGGTTCGGCCTTTGAATCTGGGGATGTTCAGGCGCTAATGCGAACTAAATCAGAACCTGTGGCTCTGACACCGCGCTGTCTTGCAGTAGACATTGGATCTGTAGGAGTGAGCTTGCTCGCGATGGCGTCAGTTCAGGCGATCAATTCGTCGGCCAAGACACCCAATCGCGAGCAAGCTCACTCCTACAGTCAGGTTTTTTGTTAATTCAAAACACCATCCAGAATCGCGTAGACAATCCCGGTGCCCACGGCGATCAGCACCACGTCGCTACCCAGGCGACGCCATTCGTAGCCATCGTAATAAGGCAGGTGTTGCAGCGAGCGAGCGTCCAGGCGTTTACCGTAGCCGGGTGGCAGCGGACGACCTTTGACCACATGAATGTTCGGCGGCAGCGGCTGACCACGGCCGATCACGTCGCGGTGCTGCTGGATGGTATTACGCACGCTATCGAAATTTTCCGGTGGACGATTGCCGCCGCGGTTGTCCTGATGCGCCTGCTGTTGTGGACGGTTGTCGTTGCCAGGGCCCGGGTTTTGACCCTGCCTGCCCTGCTCATGACCACCTTTGCTCTGCGGACCCGGACCTTGTTGCTGACCTTGACGGTTATCGTCAGGGCCGCCGCGCTGATCTTGTGGCGCTGCTTGCAACAGCGGACTGGCGCTGATCATCAAGATACCCAGCCCGGCAATCAAACGGTTCGGCAGTTTCATGTGTTGCTCCTGAAGAATTCAATGCAGCAAAAAGGGGTTCAAGGCATGAACCCTGAACCCCTTTGCCTGACTACTTAGTACAGGTGTTTGCGCTTTGATTCCTCTGTATCAGGAACTTTACCTTCAGCTCACACGAGCTTTACGTACGCCCTCAGCCAAGGCTGCACACAGGCTCAACACATCATCGACGCCCTGCTCTGGCGAGGCGGCATTGGCGATCTTGTCCACCAGTGCCGAACCCACCACTACACCGTCTGCGAGGCGAGCGATGGCTGCCGCCTGCTCCGGGGTGCGAATGCCAAAACCGACACAGATCGGCAGGCTGGTGTGGCGATGCAGACGCTCGATTGCGCCTTCAACGTGCTCCATCGTCGCCGAGCCTGCACCGGTCACACCCGCAACCGACACGTAATAGACAAAGCCGGAGCTGCGCTCAAGAACACGCGGCAGACGCGCATCGTCGGTGGTCGGCGTGGTCAGGCGGATGAAGTCGATGCCGGAAGCCTGAGCAGGCGTCGCCAGTTCGGCGTCATGCTCGGGTGGCAAGTCGACGATGATCAAGCCATCAACGCCCGCTTCGCTGGCAGCGGCGACGAATTTTTCCACACCATAACGATGGATAGGGTTGTAGTAACCCATCAGCACGATCGGCGTGGTTTGGTCGTCGACGCGGAACTCGCTGACCATCTGCAGGGTTTTCAGCAGCGTCTGCCCGGCATCCAGAGCACGCAGGGTGGCAAGTTGAATTGCCACGCCATCGGCCATTGGGTCGGTGAACGGCATGCCCAGTTCGATGACATCGGCACCGGCTGCAGGCAGGCCCTTGAGCACTTTGAGCGAGGTGTCATAACCCGGATCGCCTGCGGTGACGAAGGTCACCAGTGCCGCGCGGCCTTCGGTTTTCAGCTGGGCGAAACGTTGTTCGAGGCGGCTCATACCAGCATCTCCTTATTCTGTTCGGCGGCGGCCATGTGGTTCATGACGGTTTGCATGTCTTTATCACCGCGACCCGAGAGGCATACGACCATCAGGTGATCATCGCGCAGGTTGGTGGCGCGCTTCATGGCTTCGGCCAGGGCGTGAGCGGTTTCCAGTGCCGGGATGATGCCTTCCAGCAGGCAGCAATGGTGGAAGGCTTCCAGCGCTTCTTCGTCGGTGATGCTGACGTATTCGACGCGCTTCACTTCGTGCAGGTAAGCGTGCTCCGGGCCAATGCCAGGGTAGTCCAGACCGGCAGAGATCGAATGCGCGTCAGTGATCTGACCATCGTTATCCTGCAGCAAGTACGTGCGGTTACCGTGCAGTACGCCTGGTACACCACCGTTGAGGCTGGCGGCATGCTTGTCGGTCTCGACGCCATGACCACCGGCTTCGACACCGATGATTTCCACGCTGTTGTCATCCAGGAATGGATGGAACAGGCCCATGGCGTTGGAGCCGCCACCGACGCAAGCGATCAGGCTATCTGGCAGACGACCTTCTTTCTCTTGCATCTGAACCTTGGTTTCCTTACCGATGACTGACTGGAAGTCACGAACCATCGCTGGGTACGGGTGTGGGCCTGCCACGGTGCCGATCAGGTAGAAGGTGTCATCAACGTTGGTGACCCAGTCACGCAGAGCTTCGTTCATCGCGTCTTTCAGGGTGCCGGTACCGGAGGTGACCGGGACGATTTCAGCACCCAGCAACTTCATGCGGAATACGTTGGCTTGCTGGCGCTCGATATCGGTGGCGCCCATGTAGATCACACATGGCAGGCCAAAGCGTGCAGCGACAGTCGCCGTTGCCACACCGTGCATGCCGGCGCCGGTTTCGGCGATCAGGCGCTTTTTGCCCATGCGCTTGGCCAGCAGGACCTGGCCGATGCAGTTATTGATCTTGTGCGCGCCGGTGTGATTCAGTTCTTCGCGCTTGAAGTAGATTTTTGCGCCGCCGCAGAACTCGGTCAGACGCTCAGCGAAGTACAAAGGGTTTGGACGACCGATGTAATCACGCTGGAAATAGGTCATTTGCTCGACAAATTCCGGGTCGGCTTTCGCGGCTTCGTACTCGCGATTCAGGTCGAGAACCAATGGCATCAGGGTTTCGGCAACGTAGCGGCCGCCGAATGAGCCGAACAGGCCGTTGGCGTCTGGGCCGCTGCTGAAGTTGGTCTGGGTCATGTGACCTCCAGGGTCGATAAGCGAATGAGTGAGCCGGATCGGCAATGGACACACTTTAACCAGCGCCAACCCATCTGAAAACCGATAAGATCTCTGCAACCTGTCAGGAAAACTCACAGATACCATGAGCCGCGATCTTCCCCCCTTAAACGCATTGCGAGCCTTTGAGGCCACTGCACGCTTGAACAGCGTCAGTCAGGCGGCTGAACAGCTGCATGTGACTCACGGGGCAGTGAGTCGGCAACTGAAAGTGCTTGAAGAACAACTGGGCGTCGCTTTGTTCGTCAAGGATGGACGTGGCCTTAAACTCACAGATGCAGGGATTCGCCTTCGAGACGCCAGCGGCGATGCGTTCGACCGCCTGCGTGCGGTGTGCGCCGAGCTCAGCCAGGGCAACGAAGACGCCCCGTTTGTATTGGGCTGTTCCGGAAGCTTGCTGGCGCGCTGGTTTATCCCTCGTTTGGGACGGCTGAATGCGGACTTGCCGGATCTGCGTCTGCACTTGTCAGCGGGTGAAGGGGATCTGGATCCCCGCCGTCCCGGGCTGGACGCGCTGCTGGTGTTCGCCGAGCCGCCATGGCCGACGGATATGCAGGTTTTCGAGTTGGCGAGTGAGCGAATTGGCCCCGTACTAAGCCCGCACTTCTCCCGTTATGCACAGCTGCAGCAGGCACCGGTTGAGGAGTTACTCAAAGAAACTCTTCTGCAAACCACATCACGGCCGCAGGCCTGGCCCAGTTGGGCAGAACAAAACGGCATCGACCCGAAGGCGCTGCAATATGGGCAGGGTTTTGAGCATTTGTATTATTTGCTGGAGGCGGCCGTGGCTGGCCTTGGTGTAGCGATTGCGCCAGAGCCGCTGGTGGCTGATGACCTGCGGGCTGGTCGCCTGGTTGCGCCATGGGGTTTCAGCGAAACCCCGGCGCAACTGGCGCTCTGGGTTCCCAAACGTGCCGCTGACGGGCGCGCTCAATCATTAGCCAACTGGTTAAAAAATGAGCTGAAACGTTCGGGAAGGCCCTGAGCTGATTAGACTTTAATCAGTTGCCGCGTTTGAACAGCAGGTAGGCAGCCAGCAGGCCAACCGCGCCCACTGCAACACCGGCGGTAGTCCAAGGATGCTCTTGCGCGTAGTCGCGGGTAGCAACGCTGGTTTCACGGGTTTTGACTTTCACGTCTTCATAGACATCGCTCAACAGGCTGCGCGAGTGGCTCAGCGCGCTTTCAGCGTTGGCTTTCAAATTTTTGAGGGTCTTGCGCGACTCGTCCGACGCGTCGGATTTCAAGCCTTCAAGTGATTTCAACAGACTTTCGATTTCCGCTTCCATGCTTTGAAGCGAGGCTTTACGTAGTGAAGTGCTAGCCATGATGTTTCTCCTGCGATGGTGAGTGGCGTGTGTTGTTTCCGACTACAGGCTTTTCAGAAAGTGCGTTTGGGTTTTTGCAAAATGCTGAACTTTTATGTCGCTTTTCCCCACAGAGGTAGGGAGCGTGCCCACTGCTGCGCTCGTAATGACCTTTAGGAGAACTGCCATGACTGATCATCACACTTACAAGAAGGTCGAGCTGGTTGGCTCGTCAACCACCACCATCGAAGACGCGATCAACAACGCGTTGGCCGAGGCCAGCAAGAGCATCAAGCATCTGGAATGGTTCGAAGTGACTGAGACTCGTGGTCATATTGAAGATGGCAAGGTTGCGCACTTCCAGGTCACTCTGAAAGTAGGCTTTCGGATTGCCAACAGCTGATCGTTGCTGAACTTTCGCACTGGCTGATTGCCATATCCTCCGCTACACAGATAGAGCCCGCTGTTGCGAACAATCGTCGGCGTGGTTAATTCTTTCAGGTCGTTTGCCCTGTAAATGACCTGATTTGGCCTGACGAAGGAGTTTGACCAATGAAGAAGTTTCTATTGGCGGTAGGTTTGTTGAGCATCGCCGGGACCACCCTGGCGGCTGGCAAACCGTGCGAAGAGTTGAAAGCTGAAATTGACGCAAAGCTGCAGGCTAAAGGCGCTTCGTCCTACACGCTTGAAGTCGTCGACAAAGGCAGCGTGACCGACAAGAAAGTTGTCGGCAGCTGTGAAGGCGGCGCCAAGGAAATCGTGTATCAGCGCGGCTGATCAGATTGCAGATACAAAAAAACCGACTCGTTGAAGTCGGTTTTTTTGTGTCTGCTCAGTTCCGTTGGAGCGAGGCTTGCCCGCGAATTATCCCGTACATATGCCTAGGCACACCGCGTTATCGTTCTTCGCGGGCAAGCCTCGCTCCAACAAGAATCAACCTCGAGCCTCAGCCAGAATTTCATACGAGCGCAAGCGATCTTCATGCTCATACATGTCGCAGGTGAAGATCAGTTCATCAGCGTCTGTCTGCTCCAGCAAGACATCCAGCCGTGCCCGGATTTTTTCCTTGCTGCCGACCATCGCCAGGCCGAGGAAATCGCTCACCGCTTCACGTTCATGAGGCAACCACAGCCCTTCCATGCTTTTCACGGGCGGCTTCTGCATCAGTGTCTGGCCGCGCATCAGTGAAAGAATCCGCTGATACAGCGATGTCGCCAGATACTCTGCATGCTCGTCGGTATCGGCAGCCACCAACGGCACACCGAGCATCACGTAGGGCTTGTCGAGCACCGCTGAAGGCTCGAAGTGATTACGATAAACCCGGATGGCTTCATGCATGTAGCGCGGCGCGAAGTGCGACGCGAATGCATAAGGCAACCCGCGTTGCCCGGCCAGTTGGGCACTGAACAGACTTGAGCCCAGTAACCAGATCGGCACATTGGTGCCAGTGCCCGGAACGGCGATGACTCGCTGATCGGGTGTACGTGGGCCAAGGTAGGCCATCAGCTCAGCCACATCTTCGGGGAAGTCATCAGCACTGCCAGAGCGCTCCCGGCGCAAGGCCCGGGCGGTCATTTGATCGGAACCCGGTGCGCGACCCAGACCCAGATCGATCCGGCCCGGATACAGACTTGCCAGGGTGCCGAACTGTTCGGCGATCACCAGTGGCGCATGGTTGGGCAGCATGATGCCGCCGGCACCGACGCGAATGGTCGATGTGCCGCCCGCCAGATAGCCAAGCAGCACCGAAGTCGCTGAACTGGCGATGCCATCCATGTTGTGGTGTTCGGCCACCCAGAAGCGGTTGTAGCCCAATTTTTCGACGTGTTGTGCCAGATCAAGCGAGTTGCGCAGGGACTGAGCAGGACCTGAGTCGTGGCGTACGGGTACTAGATCAAGCGTGGAAATCTTCACATCAGCTAAACGTTTCATAGGTCGTCAACGATCCTCGAAAGTGTTTTTGCAGGCTTGGCGCATGACCCGTCAGATGAGAAAACGCTGATGACCGAAACCCGCGGTTGTTAAAGAGGATAAGGGCATATGCTCCAGATTCAATCCCTAAAGTAGAAAAATGCTACTTTATTTTGGGATCACTCCTTCGGTTGAACTTTCTAAAGCGGGCTATCCTCAGAACCCTGAACCCGTGCGAAACCGCACTTATCCATGAGGAGACACCATGAGCATTGTCAAAAAAGCATCGGCCCACTGGGAAGGCGACCTGAAGACTGGCATCGGCAGCATCTCCACTGAAACCGGCGTGTTGCGTGAAGCGCCTTACGGCTTCAAGGCACGTTTTGAAGGCGGCAAAGGTACCAACCCTGAAGAGTTGATCGGCGCGGCGCACGCAGGCTGTTTCTCCATGGCGCTGTCGATGATCCTGGGCGGCGAGAACCTCACCGCTGAAAGCATCGACACCACTGCAGACGTCACTCTGGACCAGGTGGACGGCGGCTTCGCGATCACAGCAGTTCATTTGACGCTGAAGGCCAAAGTGCCAGGCGCGACCCAAGAGCAGTTCGACAAGCTGACCACTATGGCCAAAGAAGGCTGCCCGGTCTCGAAAGTCCTGAATGCAAAAATTACTCTGGACGCTACGCTGCTTAGCTGATCGGTTCAGGACAGATGATTGACCTGTAGGAGCTGCCGAAGGCTGCGATAGCGGTGTCTCAGGACTATCGCTTTCGCAGCCTTCGGCAGCTCCTACAGTGTTCGGCGTAGGGTCGACTCTCTCTACCCCTCCACATCCAGCATCCACTGCCGACGTACCTTGCGACGGTGCCATGCCGAGTTGTACTGAAGACTCTCCCGTGACTGCGCGATCAACTGGCAGCCATCCTCCTCAGCATTACTAAGCTCAAATCCCCGGCTTGCTCCAATGGCGTGTTTGTCAGAGCCGTAGAATGCGATCACACGCACTTCCAGGCTGGAAAACTTCCACTCTTGCGCTGGCTTTTGACCCTGCATGGGAATCGCGTGAAGCAGCGCCAGGCGCTGGATGAGCGAAGCGAAAGAGCCGATATGCGTGAAGTCGCCCGTGCCCAATGGCCCTTGGCGAGTCGCGTTGTGCAGAATCAGATCCTGTTCGATCTCACCTTTGCTTTCTTCCCGGATGTCCGTGACATCGCAGCACAGCTGGCCTTGGTTGGTGTTGAGCACCAGCACGATCTGATTGATGAAGATGGGCTCGGCACTCATGTTGCTGATCAGGCACAGCGAGCCGATGCCTTTACCTGCGCCCCGATTGATAATGATCCGCGGTCGACGCTGGCGGCGGTAATTGTTCAACAGCAGTTGTGCGTAGAGCACCCAGACGATCAGCGTACCGATGCTGATCAGGACCGTCAGGGCGTCCTTGTACTGGATAACCCATTGGATGAAAGGTGCGTTCATACATCACTCAGTCAGTTAATCGTCAGGATGTGATGAGTCGCTCACAAAGAAGTTCGACCCGACTGACGAGTGCCGAACTTGCTGGGACCGGGTAATGTCTATGGAAAGGAGCGGCGCAGGCGCGGGAATCATTCTGGCGCGTGCTGCTCTAGTGGTATCGAGGAGTCGAGCATGAAACGTTTTGCATTAGCCGTACTGGGTCTATCGCTGGCCACCAGCGCCCTCGCCGCGCCTAAAGATTGTGAAGAGTTGAAAGCCGAGATCGAAGCCAAGATTCAGGCCAACAACGTCAGTTCCTACACTCTGGAAATCGTCACCAATGACGAGGCCCAAGACCAGAACATGGTAGTGGGCACCTGCGATAACGGCACACGCAAAATCATCTACCAGAAAAACGATCGCTGATCGTCAGATGCAGGTGACATGGTCCTGTTCCGCCAGAACGTTACGCTGGGCATCCAGCAGTTCGGCGGTCACATCGTTGGTCAGTGATCGGACCTCGATCATATAGCGCTGCCCGGCGGCGAAGTTCGCGTAGTGCAGTTCGACGTAGCACGTCAGCTCGGTGTACTCGTCGCCCATGGCGGTAAAGCCACCGTAGTGGACTTCATAGTCATAACGGACCTGAAGCCGGTGACTGCCTGGCGATATCTGGAAGTAACGGCCGTCATAGGTCGTCTTGCCGTCCACCTTGTCAGCCATGACCAGCTTGCCGGTCATGGTCCGCATATCGACCCAGGCTTGAGCCGGGTCCACGGCAGGCATGGGGCCTGCACAGCCAGCCAGTGAGGCAAGGGCTAAGAGCATCAATAAAGGGCGCATGGTCAGCTCGGCTTCAAAGGATCTCGATAGTAGTTGCGAAATGCCCTCGCTGTCCGGCATAACGCGCCATGTGTGCAACTTTAAAGGCTGTCCATGCCGAGTCTCAACGCTTCATGCCTTTGGCGCAGTTGGCCGCTGTTGGCGATTTTGCTGCTCAGCGGTTGTTCCAGCCTTAGCTATTACGACCAGTTGGTGAGCGGCCAGTTTCAGCTGCTACGTGCCCGTGAGTCGGTCGAGGATGTGATCGCTGATCAGACCCGTGATCCGAAACTTCGCCAGCGTCTGGCTTTTTCCCAGCAAGCACGCAACTTTGCCAGCAGCCAGTTGCACCTCCCCGACAATAAAAGTTACCGACTCTATGCCGATCTCGGTCGTCCCTACGTGGTCTGGAATGTGTTCGCCACGGACGAGTTTTCTCTTGAGCCGATCACCCATTGTTTCCCCATCGCCGGGTGCGTGGCCTATCGCGGCTATTACAGCATCGGCGGTGCCAGAGGCGCTGCAGCGTTACAGCGCCAGGAGGGAAAAGACGTCTATGTAAGCGGTGTCGAAGCCTATTCCACACTGGGCTGGTTCAATGACCCGATACTCAGTTCCATGCTGGGCTGGGGCGAAGAGCGTTTGGCGACGTTGATCTTTCATGAGCTGGCGCACCAGCGTTTTTATGTGAAGGATGACACTGAGTTCAATGAGTCCTACGCCAGCTTCGTCGAGCAGGAAGGCACCCGACAATGGCGCATTGCGCGCGGGCTTGCTCCTGAGCATTTAACGCAATCAAAACAGCGAGATGACCTTACACGGCTGGTACTGGCTACCCGCGAGCGACTCATGCAGCTTTACCGCCAACCCCTGAGCGCCGAGCTGATGCGCCAGCGCAAGGCGGCGGAATTCGACAGGCTGCGCAGTGAGTACCGTCTATTGCGTGACCAGCAATGGTCGGGTGACAAGCGTTATGACGCCTGGATCAACGCGCCAATGAACAACGCCAGGTTGCTGCCCTTTGGACTCTATGACCAATGGGTGCCTGCATTTGAAGCACTGTTCAGAAACGTGAACGGAGACTGGCAGGCGTTTTATGCGCAAGTGGAGCGTCTGGGCGCGTTGCCAATTGCGCAGCGCCGGGCTGAGTTGCAGAGGTTGATGGGTAGATCTGAGTGAACATAATTCCCTGTAGGAGCTGCCGAAGGCTGCGAAAGCATTTGTCCTGAAATACCGCGATTCGCAGCCTTCGGCAGCTCCTACAAGTGATAGGTCTGATCGTTTACTTCAACCCCGACATCTTCTGAATGGCGCTCTTGAGCTCTTCATCAGTGCAGTCGCCGCAGGTGCCTTTGGCGGGCATGGCGTTGAGCCCGGTGATTGCCTTGGCCAGCAGGCCATCAAGGCCGCCCTGCTGATCGGCGCGCTCTTTCCAGGCGGCGGTATCACCGATTTTTGGTGCGTTCAGCAAGCCGATGCTGTGGCAGGCAGTACAGTGCTTGGCGATGATGTCGTCGGGGTTCTTGGCAGCATCACCGCCCGCGGATGCGACCACGCCCATTCCTGCGCATTCCTTGCCCTGAATGCAGACCTGGCCGACCGGCTCCAGCCGTTTGGCGATCTCTTCACTGGTCGCTGCCTGAGCGCTGAACGCCCAAAAAGTCAGTGCTGCGGCAATGGCCAGAAACTTGTTGGTCAGGTTCACGCTTCCACCCTCATGGAGACTATTCACGCACCTGCCACGGTTTAGCAGGCGGCGAGAGTATATCCCCTGCCCTGAACGTCCGAAACAACCCTGCAATAAGAAAGGTTATTGGGCTGCGACTCGACGTTGAGGGGCTTGCGCTGCAGCCCTTGATTATCGGGCTTTTGGCTTAGAAGTTAGCTGGAGTGGCTGCGCTGATTAGTCGCGCCGGTACGTCAAACGGGTTACGAAAGCGGTGCGGCTTGGTGCTCTCGAAGTAATAGCTATCGCCCTCTTCGAGAATGTAAGTGTCGAGCCCGACGACCAGCTCGAGACGACCTTCGACCAGAATGCCGGTCTCCTCCCCTTCGTGCACCAGCATCTCGATACCGGTATCGGCACCCGGCGGGTACACCTCGTTCAGGAATGCGATTGAACGGCTTGGATGCGCCTTGCCCACCAGTTTCATGGTCACCGCGCCGTCGGAGATATCAATCAGCTCGCTGGCCTTGTAAACCACCTGAGTCGGGTTCTGCTGCTCGAGCTCTTCAGAGAAGAATTCCACCATGGACATGGGAATCCCGCCGAGCACTTTCCGGAGTGAACTGATCGAAGGGCTGACGCTGTTTTTTTCGATCATGGAAATGGTGCTGTTGGTCACGCCTGCTCGTTTGGCAAGCTCGCGTTGGGACAGACCTTTGAGTTTACGAATGGATTGCAGTCGTTCACCGACGTCCAATGCGGCAGTCCTCCTAGATATAGGTCAGGCAAGGTCGAGTTGAACGCCATCATGGCAATAGCGTTCAGTATTTACAACACTTGGACCGGCAATGGAATTGCCTTGGGGACAACGCGTCGTGTTAGCCGTAGGATCGGCTTTAGCCGGGAGGGGGTCGGTATTGTATCGGCATGTGCTTGGTCAGGAACAAAGCCCTCCCGGCTATAGCCAGTCCTACGGGATTGATGCCGCCCGTGATCACCATCGATCAAGCGCCCTGATAAACCCTTGGCACCCGGCGCAGATTGCAAAAGATGCGATACGGAATGGTACCTGCGCGAGTCGCCAGGTCGCTGGCGAGGACATGTTTACCCCACAGCTCGACCCGGCTGCCCAGGCCCGCATTCGGCAAATGACTCAGGTCGACACACAGCATGTCCATCGATACGCGGCCCAGCAGTTGGCTTGGCTGACCGTCGATCAACACCGGCGTACCGGTCGGTGCTTCTCGGGGATAGCCATCGGCATAACCCATGGCGACCACACCAACGCGGCTGGCCCGCTCGGTAATGAACGTTGCGCCGTAGCCCACCGCTTCGCCTGCAGGCAAATCGCGTACGCAGATGACTTTCGATTCCAGGGTCATCACCGGTTGCAACTGATCAGCCACCGCTTGCGGCCGATCGAATGGCGTGGCGCCGTAGAGCATGATGCCGGGGCGCACCCAATCGCTGGGAACATCAGGCCAGCCCATTACTGCTGGGGAATTGCGCAGGCTGATTTCGGCGCTCATGCCCTGACGGGCGGCTTCGAATACCGCGACTTGCTCAGCGCTGGACGGACAGTCCAGTTCATCGGCGCGGGCAAAATGGCTCATGAGTACGATTTTCGCCACTTTGCCGCTGGATTCAAGGCGTTGATAGGCCGCTTGAACATCCTGCGGATGCAGCCCGACGCGATGCATGCCTGAGTCGAGCTTGAGCCAGACGGTGAGCGGTTTGTGCAAGCGGGCTTTTTCTATGGCTTCAAGTTGCCACAGTGAATGCACCACACACCAGAAATCATGCTCGACAATCAGGTCCAGCTCATCGGCTTCGAAGAAACCTTCAAGCAGCAAAACGGGAGCACGAATACCGGCGGCGCGTAGTTCCAGCGCCTCTTCAATACAGGCCACGGCGAAACCATTGGCCTCGGCCTCAAGTGCCTGGGCGACTTGCACTGCACCATGGCCATAGGCGTCGGCCTTGATCACCGCGAGGGCTTTCGCGCCTGTAGTGTCACGGGCCAGGCGGTAGTTATGACGCAGGGCTTGAAGATCGATAATCGCGCGAGCTGGACGCATGGTGAATAGTTCTGATCCTGGGATGAGGCGCTGTAGGACCGGCTTCAGCCGGGAGGGCGTCGGTACGGGCGCTGCATCTGTTGTGTTAAAAATACTGCCCTCCCGGCTAAAGCCGGTCCTACGGGAGAGCGTTGTGGCAACTAAGGAAGCGCTGCCACAACCGACAGCTCAACCAGTATTTCCGGTTCGCACAGCCTGGCTTCAACGGTGGCACGCGCAGGCGCTACACCTTTTGGCAGCCATTTGTCCCAGACGCTGTTCATTCCGGCAAAGTGGGCGTCGATGTCTTTCAGGTAAATCGTTACTGAAAGGAGACGGCTTTTGTCAGTACCGGCCAACTCAAGCAAGCGTTCAACGCTGTGAAGGGTCTCGCGGGTCTGCTGCTCAATCCCGGCAGCCATGTCGTCGCCGACCTGGCCTGCGAGGTACACAGTGCCGTTATGGACGACGATCTGGCTCATGCGCTCATTGGTGAGCTGGCGCTGGATGGACATTTTTTGCGATCTCCTTGGAGCTGCCGTAGCGAGAAATATCGAGGCCTTCGGCGCTGATCTGAGGTTTCTGGCGAGCAATCAGGTCCGCCAGCAAACGACCCGAACCGCAGGCCATGGTCCAGCCCAATGTACCGTGGCCGGTATTGAGGAACAGGTTACGGTATGGCGTTGCACCGACAATTGGTGTGCCGTCAGGCGTGGTCGGGCGCAGACCGGTCCAGAAACTGGCCTGGCTCAAGTCACCGCCGCGAGGATAAAGATCGTTGACGATCATCTCCAGCGTTTCACGTCGACGCGGGTTCAGCGACAGATCAAAACCGGCAATCTCGGCCATGCCGCCGACCCGGATGCGGTTGTCGAAACGGGTGATCGCCACTTTGAACGTCTCGTCGAGAATGGTCGACGTTGGGGCCATCGCCGGATCAGTGATCGGCACCGTAAGCGAATAGCCCTTGAGCGGATATACCGGGGCCTTGATGCCCAGCGGCTTGAGCAACTGCGGCGAGTAGCTGCCGAGTGCCAGAACGTAACGGTCGGCGGTTTCCAGCTTGCCGTCGATCCACACGCCATTGATGCGGTCGCCAGCGAAATCGATGCGCTCGATGGACTGGTTGTAGCGGAATTCAACGCCCAACTGCACAGCCATCTCGGCCAGGCGAGTGGTGAACATCTGGCAATCGCCGGTCTGGTCGTTGGGCAGCCGCAGGGCGCCCGCAAGAATATTGGTCACGCCCGCCAACGCCGGTTCAACCCGGGCAATGTCGTCGCGATTCAGCAGCTCGAATGGCACGCCGGATTGTTCAAGGACAGCGATGTCCTTGGCGGCGTTATCCAGTTGCTCCTGAGTGCGGAACAGCTGAGTCGTACCCAGCGTACGGCCTTCATAGGCAATGCCGGTTTCGGCACGTAATTCGTCAAGGCAATCGCGGCTGTATTCGGACAGGCGAACCATGCGCTCTTTGTTCACAGCGTAGCGGTTGGCCGTGCAGTTGCGCAGCATCTGCGCCATCCATAGGTACTGGTCGATATCGGCAGTGGCTTTGATCGCCAGTGGCGCGTGGCGTTGGAGCAGCCATTTGATCGCTTTGAGTGGCACACCGGGCGCTGCCCACGGCGATGCATAGCCCGGCGAAACCTGGCCTGCGTTGGCAAAGCTGGTTTCCATGGCCACCGCTGGCTGGCGATCCACGACCGTAACCTGCATGCCTGCCCGTGCCAGATAATAGGCACTGGTCGTGCCGATCACACCACTACCAAGGACCAGAACGCGCATGTCGATTTACCTCATCGCGGATATCCGCTGACGTTTTCAAGTTTTAAGCAAGGATGTGCGCAGTATATGCAGCTAAGGGCAGTGCTTTTCACTGTATAAGTGCCTATATTTGGCGGGATTTCCCGGCAAAGAAGCCTTTGGTAGAGGGGGTTTACCCATGCGTACCCAAACCCAGTCCAAACGTGAACTGGACAAGATCGACCGCAACATCCTGCGCATCCTTCAGGCCGACGGCCGAATCTCCTTCACCGAGCTGGGCGAGCGCGTCGGTCTGTCTACGACGCCCTGTACAGAGCGGGTTCGTCGACTGGAGCGCGAAGGCATCATCATGGGTTATAACGCCCGCCTCAATCCGCAAAGTCTCAAGGCTAGCCTATTGGTGTTCGTCGAGATCAGCCTGGACTACAAATCTGGCGACACCTTCGAAGAATTCCGCCGCGCCGTGCTGAAGCTGCCCCACGTGCTGGAGTGTCATCTGGTTTCAGGCGACTTTGATTACCTGGTCAAGGCGCGCATCTCGGAAATGGCCTCGTACCGCAAACTGCTGGGCGACATCCTGCTCAAATTGCCTCATGTAAGGGAGTCCAAGAGCTATATCGTGATGGAAGAGGTGAAAGAGAGCCTGAATCTGCCGATTGCGGATTGACCCACTTCGATATCGTAGGAGCTGCCGAAGGCTGCGATGGTGGTGTGTCATGGAGACCGCTTCGCAGCCTTCGGCAGCTCCTACAGGTGATGGCGGCTTTTAAACCAACACCTGCCGCGTCGACGCCATGTACTCATGGATCTGCTTTTCGACCCGCGGATGAATCATCTCCACCGGTCGACGGCCGTTGGGGCATGGCAGGGTCGGCGTCGTGCCGAACAGGCGGCAGATCAGCGGGCGTTCGTCGTAGACCGTGCAGCCATTGGGCCCAAGGTGCACGCAATTCAGTTCGTCCATGGCCGCATCCTGCTCGGCCGCTGTCTTGCGTGGCAGGCGGGACATTTCTTCGGGCGAAGTAGTCACCGGACCACAGCAGTCGTGGCAGCCAGGGACGCATTCGAAAGAAGGGATCTGCTGGCGTAAGGCACGAATTTTCTGACTGTTGCAGCTCATTGAAACTTACCCGCTGTTAATGGGCGTGATTTTGCCTCAGTCCAGCTGTTCAAGACAGCACCGTCTTGATCGCGCCTTGCCCGTCGCCGAACCTGCGGCTTATCCTCGGGAATGTTTTTCAGACGCCAGCAACGGGATCCCGCCATGAACGCCCGCGTTCAACCATCGACTGCCACCGATCAGCACGCCCCTTCTTATTACGCCGCCAGCAGCCATCCACAGCCCGATTATCCGCCGCTGCAAGGTCAGATTCAGGCTGACGTCTGCGTGGTGGGCGGCGGTTTTTCCGGTCTGAATACGGCGATTGAACTGGCCGAGCGTGGCTTGAGCGTGGTGCTGCTGGAAGCGCGAAAAATTGGCTGGGGCGCCAGCGGGCGTAACGGCGGCCAGTTGATTCGCGGCGTGGGTCACGGCCTTGAGCAATTCACGGGCGTGGTCGGTGCGGAGGGCGTGCGGCAGTTGAAGCTGATGGGCATTGAGGCGGTCGAAATCGTGCGTCAGCGCGTTGAGCGTTATGGCATCGATTGCGATTTGACCTGGGGTTATTGCGACCTGGCCAACAAGCCTCGTGATCTTGTCGGGCTGGCCGAAGATGCAGATGAGCTGCGCGATTTGGGTTATCGCCATTCGTTAAAACTGCTGCAGGCCGGCGAGATGCGTAGCGTGGTAGGTTCGGACCGCTATGTGGGCGGCCTTATCGACATGGGATCGGGACATTTGCACCCGCTGAACCTTGCCTTGGGCGAAGCCGCTGTCGCGAAGTCGCTGGGCGTGCAAGTGTTCGAGCATTCGGCGGTGAGCCGCATCGAATATGGCCCGCAGGTCAAAGTGCATACTGCTCAGGGCCTGGTTCAGGCCAAGACATTGGTGCTGGGTTGTAACGCTTACCTGAATGATCTCAACCCGCAACTCAGCGGCAAGGTCTTACCCGCCGGTAGCTACATCATCGCCACCGAGCCGTTGAGTGAAGACCTGGCGACACAGTTGCTGCCTCAGAATATGGCCGTGTGTGATCAGCGCGTCACGGTGGACTACTTCCGGCTTTCGGCGGATCGGCGTCTGTTGTTTGGTGGAGCTTGTCACTATTCGGGGCGTGACCCGCAAGACATCGCGGCGTATATGCAGCCTAAAATGCTCAAGGTGTTCCCGCAGTTGGCGGCGGTGAAGATCGATTATCAGTGGGGCGGCATGATTGGCATCGGTGCCAACCGCTTGCCGCAGATCGGTCGCTTGAAGGACCAGCCCAACGTGTTCTACGCCCAGGCCTATTCCGGACACGGCCTGAACGCAACCCATCTGGCTGGAAAGCTGCTCGGTGAAGCCATTGCCGGGCAACACAGCAATGGCTTCGAGCTGTTCGCCAAAGTCCCGCACATCACCTTCCCTGGCGGCAAGCATCTGCGCTCGCCATTGCTGGCGCTGGGGATGCTTTGGCATCGGTTGAAGGAATTGCGTTGAGCGTGGTTTCTGTTGGAGCGAGGCTTGCCCGCGAAGAACGATGACGCGTTAATTCTGACTCACCTCGTCGACTGATTCGCGGGCAAGCCTCGCTCCAACAGAGCGGGATCTACCATCGAGCTCACGGGTAGATATGGAATCTTGCGCAAGCTTCAACTACTCCCGCCAAAACGGCTTCAACCCTTCGCGCATGGCCTGAGCGGAGCTCAGGCCAATATCGCGCAATTGCTCTTCAGTCAGATTCAGCAGCCCCCGGCGTGACATCCAGCGATGGCGATACAGCGCCCAGCGGCCTAGCTTCGGTCCGCTTGCTGTCTTGGCGACAACTGCTTTTCCGCTGCTCAGTTCCTGACTGTAAAGCGCCAACCGCACATCACTCAACCCGTTCATGTTCCCAACCCTCATTACGTTGTGGTGTGGGTACATGATGAATCGGCGCGACAAACCATTACAGATTCAAACAAATATATTTATCTGCATACAGATGTTTTCATAGCGGCGCTGAATGCTGTATTTTTCTCACATCTGTATGGTTAGCTCACTCAAAAAGCCGAGAGTATGCTCATGACACTCTACGTCAACCTCGCCGAATTGCTCGGTACGCGTATCGAAAACGGGTTCTATCGCCCTGGCGACAGGCTGCCGTCGGTGCGGGCGTTGAGTGTTGAACACGGCGTCAGCCTGAGTACGGTGCAGCAGGCTTATCGCGTGCTGGAAGACAGCGGCCTTGCCCTGCCCAAACCCAAGTCCGGGTATTTTGTGCCGGTCAGCCGCGCTGTTCCGGCGCTGCCGGTCATTGGTCGTCCGGCGCAGCGTCCTGTGGACATCTCCCAGTGGGATCAGGTGCTGGACCTGATGCGGGTCAAGGCTTTGCCGAACCTCGTGCAACTGGGGCGTGGCATGCCCGACGTCAGTAGCCCGACGCTACGGCCGCTGATGCGCGCCCTTGGGCGGATCAGTCGTGACGAGCAAATGCCCGGTCTGTATTACGACAGCATTCAGGGTAACCAGACACTTCGCGAGCAAGTCGCTCGGTTGCTGCTGGATTCGGGCTGCAACCTGACCGCCAACGATTTGTTGATCACCACCGGTTGCCACGAAGCGCTTTCGGCCAGCGTGCGGGCCATCTGTGATCCAGGGGATATCGTCGCCGTAGACTCGCCGAGCTTTTTCGGCGCCATGCAGACGCTGAAAGGCCTGGGCATGAAAGCTCTGGAAATCCCTACCGATCCCGTGACCGGCATCAGCCTTGAAGCACTCGAACTGGCGCTGGAGCAATGGCCAATCAAAGTCATACAGCTGACGCCCAATTGCAACAACCCGCTGGGCTACGTCATGCCGGAAAACCGCAAGCGCGCCTTGCTGACCCTTGCTCAGCGCTTTGATGTGGCGATCATCGAAGACGATGTGTATGGCGATCTGGCGTTCAGTTATCCGCGGCCGCGGACGATCAAATCCTTCGACGAAGACGGTCGGGTTCTGCTGTGCAGCTCGTTCTCGAAGACGCTTGCGCCAGGGTTGCGCATCGGTTGGGTTGCGCCGGGCCGCTATCTGGAACGCGTGCTGCACATGAAGTACATCGGCACCGGTTCAACAGCGCCCCAGCCGCAGCTGGCGATTGCCGAGTTTCTTGAGGGCGGACATTACGAGCCGCACCTGCGGCGCATGCGCAGTCAGTATCAGCGTGGTCGCGAGCAAATGATCGACTGGGTCATGCGTTACTTTCCGGCAGGTACACGGGTCAGTCGTCCACAAGGTGGTTTCATGTTGTGGGTCGAGCTTGCCGAGGATTTCGATACGCTGCGTCTGAATCGTGCGCTGTTGACCAAGGGCGTACAGATTGCCGTGGGCAGTATTTTTTCTGCCTCTGGCAAATACCGTAATTGCCTGCGAATGAATTTCGCTGCAAAGCCGTCTCCAGAGGTCGAGAACGCGGTGCGCACGGTCGGGAGTACGATTAAAGAGTTAATAGAAACAATTTAAATGGGTTTATGTACGGCTGTATTCAGGGTGGGCAAGCCTTCCACTTTAAAGTTGCTCAAAAGGAAGGCCTGGGTCCGATTTATGACGGCCAGTGTTTACTCTCTCCAGAACGGCTTGAGTCCTTCCTCGCGGGCATATTGTGGATCGATCCCTGCATCTCTTAGTTGTGCCATCGTTAATTTCAGAAGTTGTTCACGATTGGTCCAGCGCCTTAGGTACAAGGCCAGCAGGCCCTCACCGGTTTTTTGTGGCATCGTTACCGCGTGCTTGTATTCTGCGTTCAACTCCTGGCTTTTCAGTGTTAAACGCACATCGCTAATACCGCTCATTCCCGACTTCCTGTCGAATTAATTGGGCCGCGATAATGTTGGTTTTTTATTCGATTTTAAACACTCAGAGGGTGTTGGGTTTTTTCAAGATGTTATGCCGTTCAACAAAGCTTACAGTCCAATGATGGCTCAAGCCCCTATTTGAGCGGTTCCATGCCTATGGACGGCTCTTTGTAGGCCAATACAAGAGAGTCGGTGCTTACATTCTGTGCGACTTTATCTAAAAGCTGCGGTCATACACGCCATGTCGTAACGCGGTTGGGGTAGTGAATTTGAAGAACACATGGGCGATGCCCTTTTGCCTGTTGACGGCGCTGTGCTTCAGTGGTTGTGCTCATATCAATGTCCCTAACGAACCGAGTCAGGCGTTGCCGCCGACGGATTCGGCGTTTGGTCGTTCTGTTCAGGCGATGGCTCAGCCTCATGAGGGGCGTTCGGGGTTTCGCCTGCTGTCCAACAGCACCGAAGCCTTCATGGCGCGTGCCGAACTGATCCGTAATGCCCGCACCAGTCTGGATTTGCAGTACTACATCGTCCATGACGGTTTGAGCACCCGGGCCTTGATTGATGAGTTGCTCAAAGCGGCTGATCGCGGCGTTCGCGTGCGCATCCTGCTGGACGACACCACCAGCGACGGGCTTGATCAGTCCATCGCTACTCTGGCGGCACACCCCAACATTCAGATTCGACTGTTCAACCCCCAGAGTCTAGGGCGCGAGACCGGCGTGACCCGCAGTGTGGGGCGGCTTTTAAATCTGTCGCGCCAGCACCGGCGCATGCACAACAAACTGTGGCTGGCCGACGGCAGCGTGGCCATCGTGGGTGGGCGCAATCTGGGTGATGAATACTTCGATGCCGAAGAAAACCTGAATTTCACCGACATCGACATGCTCAGCGTCGGTCCGGTGGCCGAGCAGCTCGGGCACAGTTTCGATCAGTACTGGAACAGCACACTGAGCAAACCCATCGCCGAGTTTATGTATTTCCTGCCGACGACTCGCGATCTGGCCAAGGCGCGCAAACGTCTTGAGGCATCGCTCGTAGAGTCGCAGCATAAACACAAGGCGCTGTACGACCGCCTGATGGCCTATCAGAAAAACCCCCGTCTCAAAATCTGGTTCAACGAATTGATCTGGGCGCATAACAAGGCCCTGTGGGATGCGCCGACCAAAGTGCTGGCCCGAGGCGAACCTGACCCGCATCTACTGCTGACCACGCAACTGGCGCCTGAGCTGCTCAACGCAAACAAGGAACTGATACTGGTTTCCGCCTACTTCGTGCCGGGTGAGGAAGGTTTGCTCTATCTGACCGGGCGTGCCGATGCCGGGGTTTCGGTCAGTTTGCTGACCAACTCCCTTGAGGCGACTGACGTGCCTGCGGTGCACGGCGGTTACGCGCCTTATCGCAAGGCGTTGCTGGAGCATGGTGTAAAACTGTTCGAAATGCGCCGTCAGCCGGGCGATCCCGGCAGTGACAGCGGCGGTAGCGGCCCTCATCTATTCAGCAAAGGCGGAACGTTTGGCGGTGGTTCGGATTCCAGTCTGCACAGCAAGGCGATGACGTTTGATCGTCGAAAAGTGTTCGTGGGCTCCTTCAACTTCGACCCGCGCTCGGTATTGTGGAACACCGAAGTCGGCGTATTGGTAGACAGCCCCGAATTGACCGAAGCGCTGCGCGAACTGGCCTTGCAAGGCATGCAGCCGACCCTGAGCTACGAGGCGAAGCTGGAAGACGGCAAAGTGGTGTGGGTCACCGAAGACAACGGCAAAATCCACACCTTGTACAAAGAGCCCGGCGATACCTGGCGGCGCTTGAACGCATGGTTCAGCCGGGTCGTGGGCCTGGAGAAAATGCTCTAGGCCGTTGCCGCGGGTTGAACCCCGAATGCTCCGCGTCTGGATGAAAGGATCACCAGGCCAAACGCACCTGCCGCCATCAGCAGCGGCAGTGCCTGACCGCTCACCCACTGGCTGCCTGCCCCGGCCGCCAGTGGCCCCAGCAAACAACCAATCCCCCACAGCTGTGCCACATGCGCATTGGCGCGAACCAGTGCGTCATCGCGAAAACGTTCCCCAATCAGAATCAGCGACAGAGTGAACAAGCCGCCTGCGCTGGCCCCGAACAGCACCCACAGCGGCCAGATCAGCACGGTATTCACCAGCAGCGGCACCAGCAGGCTTGAAATCATCAATGCCACTGCGCAGCTCGAAAACAGCGTGCGCCGCGAAACCTTGTCGGCCAGTGCGCCAATCGGCAACTGCAGAAGCGCGTCGCCCACCACCACGGTGCTGATCATTGCCAGGGCGATTTCCGGCGTGAAGCCCTGACGCAGGCAATAGATCGGCAGCAAGGTCAGGATCAGTGCCTCGAAGGCGGCGAACAGTGCTACCGCCCATGCGATTGCGGGCATGGAGCGACAAAAGGCGAACAGGTCGATGAAGGTGACGCGACATGCATCGGCACTCGGTGCCCCGCTTCTGCCCAGCAGCAAAAACGGCGAAATGATCAGCAGCGCCACGCCGACCCAGAAGCCCGTGTCGTGCTCGGTGCCCAATGCGCCAAGCAGCAGCGGCCCGGCCAGTTGGCACAAGGCGTAAGTACTGCCATAGAGCGCGACAAGACGGCCACGCCATTTTTCGACGACCAGTTGGTTGATCCAGCTTTCACCGAGGATAAAGACGATGGTCAGGATCACTCCGAGCATCAGCCGTAATACCAGCCACACCGGGTAATACGGCAGCAGCGCGAGCAGGCCTACAGACAGCGCCCCGGCCCACAGGCAGCGGCGCATCAGTGCGGCGGTGCCGAAACGTGCAGCAAGGCCGCTGGCCAGGCTGGCGCCGAGCAGCACGCCAATAGCGGGCATCGCGGCCATTACGCCGATGGCGAACGAGCCGTAACCCCAGCTTTCCAGTCGCAAGGACACCAGCGGCATGCTGACACCCAAGGCCAGCCCGACCGAAAGCACCGACGCCAGCACCGCGAAATAAGTACCCCAACGCATTCCCACGCTCCTGTGGATCAAAAGGCCAAGACGAAACAGCCGGGCTATCCCAAGGGAAGCCCGGCTGTCTTGAAGCAAATCACCACTCCCTGTAGGAGCTGCCGAAGGCTGCGAACAGCGGTGTCTCAGGCTAACCGCTTCGCAGCCTTCGGCAGCTCCTACAGGGCGGCGCGTGTAGCGGTTACAACTTAATCCACGTCGATTTCAGTTCGGTGTACTTGTCGAACGCATGCAGCGACTTGTCGCGGCCGTTGCCGGATTGCTTGAAGCCGCCAAATGGCGCGGTCATGTCGCCGCCATCGTACTGATTGACCCATACGCTGCCCGCACGCAACGCTTTGGCGGTCAGGTGGGCCTTGGACAGGTTTGCCGTCCAGACAGCAGCAGCGAGGCCGTACGGCGTATCGTTGGCGATCTGAATCGCCTCCTCGGCTGTATCAAACGTCAACACCGACAGAACCGGGCCGAAGATCTCTTCCTGAGCGATCTTCATGGCATTGGTCACTCCGTCGAAAATCGTTGGCTCGACATAGGTGCCACCGGTTTCCTGCAGGATGCGCTTGCCGCCCACCACCAGTTTGGCGCCGTCGGTATGTCCTGCTTCGATGTAAGACAGCACGGTGTTCATCTGTTGGGTATCCACCAGCGCACCCACGGTTGTGGCCGGGTCCAGCGGGTTGCCCGGCTTCCAGCTCTTGAGCGCTTCGATGACCATGGGCAGGAATTTGTCCTTGATCGAACGCTCCACCAACAGGCGCGAACCTGCGGTGCAGACTTCGCCCTGGTTGAACGCGATAGCACTGGCCGCGGATTCAGCGGCGGCCTGCAAATCTGGCGCGTCGGCAAAGACGATGTTCGGGCTTTTGCCGCCCGCTTCCAGCCAGATGCGCTTCATGTTCGATTCGCCGGAGTACACCAGCAACTGCTTGGCGATTTTCGTCGAGCCGGTGAACACCGCAGTGTCGACATCCATGTGCAGGGCCAGCGCCTTGCCCACTGTGTGACCATAACCTGGCAGCACATTGAGCACGCCAGCCGGGATGCCTGCCTCGATCGCCAGTTGGGCAATACGAATGGCCGTCAGCGGAGATTTTTCCGAAGGCTTGAGGATGACCGAGTTACCGCTGGAAAGCGCCGGGCCCAGTTTCCAGCTCGCCATCAGCAACGGGAAGTTCCACGGCACGATGGCGGCCACAACGCCTACAGGCTCGCGGGTCACCAGACCAAGCTGGTCATGAGGCGTGGCAGCTACTTCGTCATACAGCTTGTCGATGGCCTCGCCACTCCAGCTCAGCGCGTTTGCGGCGCCAGGGATGTCGATGCTGTACGAATCGCTGATCGGCTTGCCCATGTCCAGGGTTTCCAGCAGGGCCAGCTCTTCAACGTTTTTATTGATCAGTGCGGCAAAGCGCAGCATGGCGGCTTTACGCTTGGTCGGTGCCAGTCGCGACCAGACGCCGGAATTGAATGTCTTGCGGGCGCTTTCAACGGCGCGCTGGGCGTCGGCGGCGTCACAGCTGGCAACTTTGGCCAGCAGGCGGCCATCGACCGGGCTGACGCATTCGAATGTCTCACCGGAAGCGGCGTCGGAGTATTCGCCATTGATGAACGCGCGGCCTTCGATCTTCAGGTCCTTGGCGCGTTTTTCCCAGTCAGCATGGGTCAGGGTGGTCATGCGTATGTCCTCCGCTTGTATCGATTAGGGTGTGCCTGGTGGGTAGATTTGTGCAAAAAACAAACAATCTGCAATCCACCGCCACCGGGCAACGGCACTCACCACCCTAAACCAGTGATCTGGCGATTTCCAATATCTTTGACATAAAGGCCCTGAATGGCGCTGTCCTGTTCGATTTATGCAACATCGCGACGCGAGCGTTTGGCACTATTGGCTCGGCGCTTCGTCAAACCAGCAACGCACCTACCGCGAGGGTAAGAAATGACTATCGACAGCATCGTGGATTTCAGCGAAGCCAGCACCGAAGCTGAACGTTACCGTCCGGCGCCGGAAAAAATCTTCAAGGGCGATCCGGAGCAGACAATCTACAACCACTACAACAGCCCTTGCGGACAGATGAGCGCGGGTGTCTGGGAGGGTGAGGTCGGCCAATGGTCCGTTAACTACACCGAGCATGAATACTGTGAAATCGTGCAGGGTGTTTCGGTTTTGCGTGATGACGCGGGCGGGTCGAAAACCCTGCGTGCAGGAGATCGCTTTGTGATTCCAGCAGGCTTTAAAGGCACGTGGGAGGTGCTGGAGCACTGCCGCAAGGTCTACGTGGTATTCGAGGCAAAAGCCTGACCTTGGCATTCAATCAGGCACAAAAAAGCCCGCATCGCTGCGGGCTTTTTCGTAAAGAAGAAAAATCAATTACTTGATTTTGCCTTCTTTGTAGATCACGTGCTTGCGAACAACCGGATCGAATTTTTTGATTTCGATTTTGTCCGGAGTGGTGCGCTTGTTCTTGTCGGTCGTGTAGAAATGACCGGTACCAGCACTAGAAATCAATCGGATCAATTCACGCATGATCTTCTCCCTTAAATTTTGCCGTCGCGACGGAGTTCAGCGAGCACAACAGTGATGCCACGCTTGTCGATGATACGCATGCCTTTAGCAGATACGCGCAGACGAACAAAACGTTTCTCTTCTTCAACCCAAAAGCGGTGATGCTGCAGGTTTGGCAGGAAACGACGACGGGTTTTGTTGTTTGCGTGGGAAATGTTATTCCCAGTCACCGGACCCTTACCGGTAACTTGACATACTCTCGACATGCCTCAGCCCTCTAAAACCTCATGCCCAACCCGGCATGGGTTGGCCGCTTAATCTCTCAGTCATTTGGCGCCAGGCGCCGCGTTTCTTTAAGGGTCTTACCGGCTACACCTACAGTGAAGGAACCGGGCCCCTAGGAAAAGAGCGCTGCTTTATACCAGAAAGGGTTTGGTGTCACAACAGGCAAAGCACTTTAGCCCAACATCAGGCAACGCGTTCAGCCCAATGGTCAGGCCTTTGCGGGGGTGCTGGCAAATCTACCGCCGGTCGGGTTGTAACCATTGTTCTGTGTCCAAGCATGGTCTAGGGTAACCCCCTTACCAGACTGCGCCAGCAGATGGGGCCCTTTCTGACAGGAATATAGCCATGCGTCTTGCTGCGATACCGTTTTTGTTAGCTCCTCTTTTGTTCCCGGCAATGGCCAGCGCCGCGACGTCGTTGAGCGTCTGCACTGAGGCCAGCCCGGAAGGCTTTGACGTGGTGCAGTACAACTCGTTAACCACCACCAATGCCTCCGCTGATGTGCTGATGAACCGGCTGGTGGATTTCGACGCCCAGAGCGGCAAGCTGGTGCCCAGCCTGGCGCAAAGCTGGACCGTGTCGGCTGACGGCCTGACCTACGACTTCAAATTGCGCCCGGGGGTGAAGTTTCACCATACCGACTATTTCACGCCCAGCCGCGAGTTGAACGCGGATGACGTGGTGTTCAGCTTCCAGCGCATGCTTGACCCGCAAAACCCATGGCACAAGGTTGCTCAGAGCGGCTTCCCCCACGCTCAATCGATGCAGTTGCCTGCGCTGATCAAGAAGATCGACGCGCCTGACCCGCTGACTGTGCGCTTTACCCTTGATCATCCGGACTCCACGTTCCTCGCGACGCTGAGCATGGGCTTTGCCTCGATCTACTCGGCCGAGTACACCGCGCAACTGCTCAAAGCGGGCACTCCGGAAAAACTCAACAGCCAGCCGATTGGTACAGGGCCGTTCGTGTTTGAACGCTTCCAGAAAGATGCCGTGGTGCGTTACGAAGCCAACGCGGATTATTTCGCGGGCAAGCCGGGCGTCGACAAATTGATCTACGCAATCACCCCGGACGCCAATGTGCGTTTGCAGCGTATTCGTCGCAACGAATGCCAGATCACTCTTTCGCCCAAGCCGCTGGATATTCAGGAAGCCGCCAAAGATCCGAATCTGAAAATCGAAAAAACCGAAGCGTTCATGACCGCGTTTCTGGCGATCAACAGCCAGCACCCGCCGTTCGACAAGGCTGAAGTGAGGCAAGCGGTCAATCTGGCGTTCGACAAGGACAGCTACCTGAAAGCGGTATTCGAAGGCACCGCTGAAGCCGCCAATGGCCCGTATCCGCCGAACACCTGGAGCTACGCGAAAGACCTGCCCGGCTATAAGCCGGACGTCGCCAAAGCTAAAGCGCTGCTGGCAAAGGCGGGCGTGAAGGAAGGTTTCAAAACGACTATCTGGACCCGCCCGAGTGGCAGCCTGCTCAACCCCAATCCGAACCTGGGCGCGCAGTTGCTGCAGGCGGACCTGGCTAAAGTCGGCATCAACGCTGAAATCAAAGTCATCGAATGGGGCGAACTGATCCGCCGCGCCAAGGCTGGCGAGCATGACCTCTTGTTCATGGGTTGGGCGGGTGACAACGGTGATCCGGATAACTTCCTGACCCCGCAGTTCTCCTGCGCGGCCGTGAAGTCCGGTACCAACTTCGCCCGTTACTGCGACGCCACGCTGGACAAGCTGATCAGCGACGGCAAAGCCACCAGCGATCAGGCTGCGCGCAGCAAGCTGTATCACCAGGCTCAGCAGCAGATTCAGCAACAGGCACTCTGGTTGCCACTGGCACACCCAACCGCAGCCGTTATCACCCGCAAAGATGTCAGCGGTTATCAGGTTAGCCCGTTTGGTCGTCAGGACTTCTTCAAGGTGCAGGTTAAGTAAATTGATACTTAACGTAGGAGCGCGCTTGCCCGCGATGGCGATTCGTCTGTCGCAGATATTTGTCGATTGGCTTTGAAGGTCCTTCGGCCCTTATCGCGGGCAAGCGCGCTCCTACAGCAAACCCACATACTGTCGGAGAACCCATGATCATCGCCGACCGTCTTCACATCGAAGGCCTGTTCGACACCCACACATCAACGCTCAGTTATCTGGTGATGGACGTCCAGACCCGGCACTGCGCGCTGATCGACAGCGTACTCGACTTCGATCCCAAATCGGGACGCACCCGCACTGAATCCGCCGATCAGCTGATTGCCCGCGTTCGTGAACTGAACGCCTCTGTGCAATGGATCCTTGAAACCCATGTCCACGCCGATCATGTTTCGGCAGCGGCTTATCTCAAAGACAAGCTCAACGCGAAAATCGCGATTGGCAGCCACATCACCGCGGTGCAAAACGTGTTCGGCGAGCTGTTCAATGCGCCGAGTGGCTTCGCCCGGGACGGCAGCCAGTTCGATGTGCTGCTGGGTGATGGTGCGACCTTTAATGTCGGCGCCCTTGAGGCGCGGGCCATGCACACGCCGGGACATACTCCGGCGTGTATGACCTACGTGTTCGAAGTTGGCGGCGAAAGTGTGGCTTTTGTCGGGGATACGCTGTTCATGCCGGATTACGGCACGGCGCGCTGTGACTTCCCCGGTGCGGATGCGCGAACGCTGTATCAATCGATCCAGAAAATCCTCGCCCTGCCCGACTCAACGCGGTTGTTTATGTGTCACGACTACCAGCCGGATGGTCGCGAGTTGCAGTACATGACGACGGTCGCCGAACAGCGCGCCAACAATATCCACATCCGCCAGGGCATCGATGAAAACGAATTCGTGCAGATGCGCGAAGCCCGGGATGCCACGCTGGAAATGCCCGTGCTAATCCTGCCATCCGTGCAAATCAATATGCGGGCAGGCCACCTTCCCGAGCCTGAAGACAATGGCGTGCGCTACCTGAAGATTCCGCTGAATACGCTGTGAGCCCGACCTTTGTAGACACCTGTTGGAGCGAGGCTTGCCCGCGAAGAACGATACCCGGTAAGCCTGATGCACCGCAGCGACTGACTCGTCACAATGCCGCCCAGACCAAGCCCGCCTGAACAGAAGAGCGCAATCTCATGTGGGAGCCGGGCTTGCCCGCGATGCAGACACCGCGATTCGACAGATGGACCGGATCGCCCTTATCGCGGGCAAGCCTCGCTCCCACAGAAAATTGCATTTGCAGGCGAACAGTGAGTCTCCGACAGGTACGGCGCTGTGTCAGACGCCGGGCGCTGCATCAGTCCGAGCCGTATTCTGCAACCCCGCCAACAACAGCCGCTGATACAGCTCCTCTTTCAACCCCTGTGGCCGGTCAAGCTGCATGCGCTCCAGATGCACCGGGAACGCCTCGGGCTCAGGCGCATCCAGTGTCGCCTTGCCCAGCTCGATGATTTCCGTGAGCTTGAACTTGCTCTCCAGCCAGTGCAGCGCCCGCAGCAGGTCGCGCTCTTCAGTGTTGAAGTCGCAGCCCAAGGGGTATTCGGGAAAGAGTTGCGAATATTGATCGGCGATGGCTTGAAGGCGCTCAGCGGTGTTGTGGGCGAAGCGCGGGTCCAGTTTGAAATCCTTGGGCAGCTTGCCCGCTCTTTGCGCTTGTTCGATCAAACCCGGCTGAAAGCGCGAGTCACTGATATTGAGCATGGCTTCAATGACCGCTGAATCATTCTTGCCGCGCAGGTCGGCAATGCCGTATTCGGTGACCACGATATCTCGCAGGTGACGCGGAATGGTGGTGTGGCCGTATTCCCAGACGATATTGGAACTGGTCTCGCCGCCAGACTCACGCCAGCTGCGCAGAATCAGAATTGAACGGGCGTCCTCCAGTGCATGCGCCTGGGCCACAAAGTTGTATTGGCCACCGACACCACTCACTACCCGGCCGTCTGCCAGTTGATCAGACACCGCGGCACCCATGAGGGTGACGGTGAACGCACTGTTGATGAACCGCGCATCGCGTCGCTGCAGACGCTTGAGTTGCTCATCGCCATACAGCTCGTTGATATAGCTGATGGCAGTCATGTTGAAGTCGCCGAGACGCTCCAGGGAAAACTCTCGCAAGCGCTGATAGAAACTCTGCGGCCCGAGGAAGAACCCGCCATGGACCGTGATGCCGTCCGTGTAAGCCGACTCGTCGAGGGTGCCATTATTGGCTTCGCGCTGACGCATTGCATCGGGATACACCTTGCGGCGAATGATCCCGGCGTCGACCAGCACCAGCAGACCGTTGACGAACATCTCGCTGCAGCCGTAAAGCCCTGAAACGAAGGGCTCGACGCCGCCCTCACGGTCGATCAGGGTTTGCCAGTCGCTGAGGTTCAGTTCGGCCAGCAGCGCTCGATAAGTGTCGTTATCGGCCTGACGAGCCAGCAACGCAGCAGTCAGCGCATCGCCCATTGAGCCAATGCCGATCTGCAAGGTGCCGCCATCGCGTACCAGTGTGCTGGCATGCAGGCCGATGAAATGATCCTGAAAGCCCACCGGCATATTCGGCGTGGAAAACAATGTGCTGCGCTCTTCTTCATCGATCAGAAAGTCGAAGTCCTCGGCATCTAGCTCCGAATCGCCCGGCATATAGGGCAGATCCGCATGAACCTGGCCCAGCATCAAAACGGTTTCTCCGGCTGCGCGCCGCTTGGCAATCATGGGCAACAAGTCGAGGGTGACATCGGGGTTGCAGCTCAGGCTTAACTTGCCCGGCCGTTGTTCATCACGGGCAACCAGTTGAGCGACCAGATTCAGGCCGCCGGCGTTGATGTCCCGCGCGGCATGGCTGTAATTGCTGCTGATGTAATCATGCTGGGCGGGCGCACTGTTCAGCAGGCTGCCCGGCTGCATGAAAAACTGCTGCACGCGGATGTTGGCTGGAAGGCTGTCATGGTGCAGATCGGCGAGAAATTCCAGCTCGGGATAATCATCAAATATCCGGTCCAGAAACGGCTGCAGGAATCGTCCTTGCAGACCGTCCCCGGTGGGCGGACGACCCAGGCTTAGCGCCGTGTAGATCGTCAGCTGCCGCTCGGGCATTTGCCTGATCCGCTCATACAGTGCGTTGACGAACCGATTCGGCTTACCCAGACCCAATGGAATGCCCATGTGGATATGCGCTGGCAACCGGGCGATGACATGAGCGACCGCTTGATCAATGGAGCTGGACTGCGGCATCGGGTCCTCCAAGGCTTGTTATTAGATGGAGCTTGGACCGGGGTTGTGCGGGTTTTGCTGCATCTGATCTGTTGGAGCGAGGCTTGTCCGCGAAGAACGATTACGCTGTGTGTCTGGTGCATTGCGGTGCCTGGTTCGCAGAACAGGTCACTTCTTTAGAAACGCCTTATGCAGCTCCGCCAGCGTTGCAAAGTGATACGTCGGCGACTCAGCCTGCAATTCCTCATGACTACCAAAACCATAGCCCACCGCAGCCACATCCAGCCCATTGCGCAGGCCGCCGATCAGGTCGTGTTTGCGGTCGCCGATCATCAGCGTCTGCTGCGGATCGAGCTTTTCTGTCGCCATCAAATGCGCGATCAGTTCAACTTTATCGGTGCGGGTGCCGTCCAGTTCGCTGCCGTAAATCACTTTGAAATGCCGGGCAAAGTCGAAATGCCGGGCGATCTCATGGGCGAATACCCACGGCTTGGACGTTGCGATATACAAATTGCGACCTTGATCGACCAGCTCATCCAACAGTTCAAAGATGCCATCGAACACCAGGTTTTCGTATAGCCCGGTGACCTTGAAGCGTTGGCGATAGAAGCCCACCGCTTCCCAGGCCCTGGCTTCGTCAAAGCCGTATTGATGCATGAACTGCTGCAACAGCGGAGGGCCGATGAAGTGCTCCAGTTGTGCCAGGTCCGGCTCATCGATCCCCAGTTGCTTCAGGGCGAACTGGATTGACTTGGTTATCCCTTGGCGCGGATCGGTCAGGGTGCCATCCAGGTCGAACAGGATGTTTTGGTAATGCATGCAAACTCCCATGGTTTTTTCGGGATTAGCTGTCTTGCGGCACCAACGGTAGGAGCGAACTTGTTCGCGAGGCGTCGGGCCTGACACAAATTCTCGCGAACAAGTTCGCTCCTACCGTGGCATGTGGCGATTCAGCAAGGCTGATCAAAACCTTCCGCCAGATGCAGGTCCTTGAGCTTCACGTAATTAGCCGCGCTGTACGGAAAGAAGGCGATCTCCTTCTCGGTCAACGCCCGGACCTGTTTCACCGGGCGGCCGACGTAAAGAAAACCACTTTCCAGTACTTTGCCCGGCGGCACCAGACTGCCTGCGCCAATGATCACTTCGTCTTCAACCACTGCGCCGTCCATGATCGTGCTGCCCATGCCGATCAGAATGCGATTGCCGATGACACAGCCGTGCAGCATGACTTTGTGGCCGATGGTGACTTCATCGCCAATCAGCAGCGGAAAGCCGTCCGGGTTGAACGGCCCGGCGTGGGTAATGTGCAGCACGCTGCCGTCCTGCACGCTGGTGCGCGCGCCGATACGGATGCGGTGCATGTCACCGCGAATCACGGTCAGCGGCCAGACCGAGCTGTCAGCACCGATTTCGACATCGCCGAGGACAACGGCCGAATGATCGACAAAAGCCCGGTCGCCAAGCGTTGGCGTATGGTTCTGGAACGTGCGAATCGCCACGATAGGCTCCTTCTTTGGCGCTGATAGCTGCGGACCGCGCCGATTGTAATTAAGATGCGTGGGTGTTTCTTCCAGCCAAGGTGCAAAACCGTGAGCGCGAACAACCCTCTTCTGCAATCCTACGACCTGCCACCTTTTTCGGCGATTCGTGCCGAGCATGTCAAACCTGCCATTGAACAGATTCTTGCCGACAACCGCGCAGCGATTGCCGAGATCCTTGTCAAGCAAGGCTCGCAGCCTACATGGGCCGGGCTTGTATTGGCGATGGACGAACTCAATGACCGCCTCGGCGCCGCCTGGAGCCCGGTCAGCCACTTGAATGCCGTGTGCAACAGCGCCGAACTGCGCGAAGCCTACGAGTCATGCCTGCCGGCGTTGAGTGCCTACTCCACTGAAATGGGTCAGAACCGCCAGCTGTTCCAGGCGTTTGAAGCCTTGGCCAACAGCCCTGAAGCGGCCGGCTTTGATGTGGCGCAGAAAACCATTCTCGAGCAATCGCTGCGTGACTTCCGTCTGTCGGGCATCGACTTGCCGCCAGAACAACAGAAGCGCTACGCCGAAGTGCAGAGCAAATTGTCGGAGCTGGGCAGCCAGTTTTCCAACCAGTTGCTCGACGCCACTCAGGCCTGGACCAAGCTGGTCACTGACGAAGCGGCTCTGAAAGGATTGACCGAGTCGGCCAGGCAACAAATGGCGGCCGCCGCCAAGGCCAAGGATCTGGAAGGCTTCCTGATCACTCTGGAATTCCCGAGCTATTACGCGGTGATGACCTACGCCGAAGACCGCGCCCTGCGCGAAGAAGTCTACGCGGCGTACTGCACACGTGCGTCTGACCAGGGCCCGAATGCTGGCAAGAACGACAACGGCCCGGTGATGGAGCAGATCCTCGATTTGCGTCAGGAGCTGGCTCAGCTGTTGGGCTTTTCGAGCTTCTCCGAACTGAGTCTGGCCACCAAGATGGCTGAGTCCAGCGATCAGGTGCTGACCTTCCTGCGTGATCTGGCCAAGCGCAGCAAGCCTTTTGCTGCTCAGGATCTGGAACAGCTCAAGGCCTACGCCGCCGAACAAGGCTGCCCGGACCTGCAAAGCTGGGACAGCGGCTTTTATGGCGAGAAACTGCGTGAGCAGCGCTACAGCGTTTCTCAGGAAGCATTGCGCGCTTACTTCCCGATCGACAAAGTGCTGGGCGGCCTGTTTGCCATTGTTCAGCGTCTGTACGGCATTGAAATCGCCGAGCAGAAAGGCTTCGATACCTGGCATCCAGACGTACGCCTGTTCGAGATCAAGGAAAACGGTCAGCACGTCGGGCGTTTCTTCTTTGACCTGTATGCCCGTGCCAACAAGCGTGGCGGTGCGTGGATGGACGGCGCCCGCGACCGTCGTCGTACTGCCGAAGGTCAGTTGCAGAGCCCGGTGGCGAATCTGGTCTGCAACTTTACTCCGGCCTCGCCGGGTCAGCCTGCGTTGCTGACCCACGATGAAGTCACCACCCTGTTCCACGAGTTCGGCCACGGTCTGCATCACCTGCTGACCCGCGTTGAGCACGCAGGTGTGTCCGGCATCAACGGCGTGGCGTGGGATGCCGTAGAGCTGCCAAGCCAGTTCATGGAAAACTGGTGCTGGGAGCCGGAAGGTCTGGCGCTGATTTCCGGTCATTACCAGACTGGCGAAGCGTTGCCACAGGACCTGCTGGAAAAAATGCTCGCTGCGAAAAACTTCCAGTCCGGGCTGATGATGGTTCGTCAGCTGGAATTCTCGCTGTTCGACTTCGAGCTGCATGCCACTCACGGCGACGGCCGCAGCGTGGCGCAGGTTCTGGATGGCATTCGCGACGAAGTGTCGGTGATGCGTCCGCCTGCTTACAACCGCTTCCCAAACAGCTTCGCGCACATTTTCGCAGGCGGTTACGCGGCGGGTTACTACAGCTACAAGTGGGCTGAAGTGCTGTCCGCTGACGCGTTCTCGAAGTTCGAAGAAGACGGTGTACTCAATGCCGAGACCGGTCGCGCCTTCCGTGAAGCGATCCTGGCTCGCGGCGGTTCCCAGGCGCCGATGGTGCTGTTCGTCGACTTCCGCGGACGTGAGCCGTCGATTGACGCACTCTTGCGCCACAGTGGCCTGAGTGAGGATGCGGCAGCATGACCGATACACCGGTAATCATTACCAAGAAGCGCTTCATCGCCGGGGCTGTCTGCCCGGCGTGCAGCGAGCCTGACAAACTCATGATGTGGAGCGAAAACGACGTTCCTCATCGTGAGTGCGTGGGCTGCGGTTACAGCGACACCCTCAACGAGCAGGGCAATTCGGTACCCAAGGAGCTGGGCACGCGCGTCAACAAAATCGCGGTCAAGGCTATCGATCCGAAGGTACAGGGCGTGCAGTTCTTCCCGAATCCGAAGCTGAAAAAGCCGGTTGATTTGGATTGAAGTGACTCCTACCGGTGTTATGCCTTTTATCGGGCAAGCTAGGGATATAAGAGGTATATCTTGTACTGTATGCACATACAGTTATAGGAGAAGCCCCCATGTCCCTGATTTTCCCGCCTCGCGGCCGGGGCACGGCCAGCAACCCGCATAATCGCTTCGCGCCCAGCCGTTCATTGGCTGAGGACGACGGCTGGTATCAGGAAGTGCCGTTGACCCAAGGCACACAGGTCACCAGCGAAACGGCCAAAAGCATCATCACGCGCAACACCTCGCCTGACATTCCCTTTGATCGCTCGATCAACCCGTTTCGCGGTTGTGAGCACGGTTGTATTTACTGCTATGCGCGGCCCAGTCATGCCTATTGGGACATGTCGCCGGGCCTGGATTTCGAAACGAAGCTGATCGCTAAAACCAACGCCGCTGCTGTGCTCGAACAGCAGTTGTCGAAGCCGGGTTATCGCTGCGCGCCGATTACTCTGGGAGCTAACACCGATCCGTATCAGCCCATCGAGCGTGAGTACAAAATCACCCGGGCGGTGCTCGAAGTGCTGCTGCGTTATCGCCATCCGGTGACGATCATTACCAAAGGGTCGTTGATCCTCCGGGATCTGGACCTGCTGGCCGAACTTGCGAAACAGAATCTGATCTCGGTGTTCATCAGCCTGACTACGCTGGACGACGAACTCAAACGCATTCTGGAGCCGCGCGCCGCTGCGCCCAAAGCGAGGCTGCGAGCGATTCGGGTGCTACGCGATGCGGGGGTGCCGGTGGGCGTGTTGTGCGCGCCGATCATCCCGATGATCAACGACATGGAACTGGAAGCCATGCTCAGCGAAGCCAAGGCTGCCGGGGCCTTGAGTGCCAGCTACGTGATGCTGCGCCTGCCGCTGGAAGTTGCGCCGCTATTTGAAGAATGGCTACAGGCGCACTACCCGCAACGGGCCGAGCATGTGATGAGTCTGGTCAGACAAGTGCGTGGCGGTGAGGTTTACGACAGCCGTTTTGGCGTGCGAATGCGTGGCGAAGGCCCGTTTGCTGACCTGTTGGCGCAGCGCTATCGCATGGCGATCAAGCGGCTGGGGCTTAACCAGCGGGAAAGCTTCAACCTGGATTGCGAGGCATTCTGCCCACCGGGTGGGCAGATGTCGTTGTTGTAGCAGCTAGTCCTGTTGGAGCGAGGCTTGCCCGCGAAGAACGATGACGCAATATTTCTGCCCAAACGAGTTGGCTGGTTCGCGGGCAAGCCTCGCTCCAACAGTTTCAGTTCCGCGCTGAAAGAGCCTTCGCCTTACGCATCTTGATCCGGTAAGCCACCCCCAGAACAATCAGCCACGCCGGAAGCAGGAATACCGAAAGCGAAATGCCGGGCGTGAAGTACATGATCACCAGAATGCCCAGCAGGAATACCAGGCACACGTAGTTGGTCAGCGGGTAGCCCCAGCTTTGGTATTCAGTGGTTTCACCCGCTTCGCGCTTGGCCTTGCGGAATTTCAAGTGGGTAATGCTGATGATCACCCAGTTCAACACCAGTGCGGACACCACCAGTGCCATCAGCAGTTCGAAGGCTTTACCTGGCATCAGGTAGTTGATCAGCACGCACAGGCCGGTGGCGGTGGCCGATACGCCCAGCGCCAGCAATGGCACGCCGCGACGGTTCACCTTGAGCAAGGCCTTGGGCGCATTGCCTTGCATGGCCAGACCGAAGAGCATGCGGCTGTTGCTGTAAACGCAGCTGTTGTAGACCGACAGCGCTGCGGTCAGCACCACGACATTCAGGAGGGTGGCGACCAGATTGCTGTCCAGCGCGTGGAAAATCAGCACGAACGGGCTGCCGCCAGTCACGACTTTCTGCCAAGGGTACAGAGAGAGCAGGATGGCCAGCGCGCCGACGTAGAAAATCAGGATGCGGTAGATCACCTGATTGGTTGCCTTTGGAATGCTGGTCTTAGGGTTTTCTGCCTCGGCAGCAGTGATGCCGACCAGCTCCAGACCACCGAACGAGAACATGATGAAGGCCATGGCCATCACCAGCCCGCTGATGCCATTCGGGAAGAAGCCACCGTACTGCCAGAGGTTGGCGACGCTTGCGTCAGGCCCGCCGGTGCCGCTGGCCAGCAGCCAGGCACCGAACACGATCATGCTGATGATCGCGACGATCTTGATCATGGAGAACCAGAACTCCATCTCGCCGAAGATCTTTACGCTGGTCAGGTTGATCAGATTAATGGCCACGAAGAAGATTGCCGCCGACACCCAGGTTGGCGTCTCAGGCCACCAATACTGCACGTACTGGCCCACCGCAGTCAGTTC
The DNA here is from genome assembly GCF_002699985.1 of Pseudomonas sp. ICMP 561. Classification (GTDB taxonomy): domain Bacteria; phylum Pseudomonadota; class Gammaproteobacteria; order Pseudomonadales; family Pseudomonadaceae; genus Aquipseudomonas; species Aquipseudomonas quasicaspiana. The sequence goes on from NZ_LKBT01000034.1 coordinate 264,238, forward strand.
GGCCATGCCCACCAGTACGTAAAGTACCCAGTAATTCCAGCCCGACATGAAACCTGCGAAGCGACCCCAGTAACGGTTGGCGAAGTGACTGAAAGTACCCGCGACAGGCTCTTCCACCACCATTTCACCCAGCTGGCGCATGATGAAAAACGCGATCATGCCCGCAATGGCGTAACCGAGGATGACCGACGGACCGGCCATATTGATGGTGTGCGCAATGCCCAGGAACAGTCCGGTGCCGATTGCGCCGCCCAGGGCGATCAGCTGGATATGCCGATTCTTGAGCCCGCGATGCAGGTGAGCGGCAGATTTTTGTTCGTTCATAAAAGGTTCTGACCCAGGTGAAGATACCGAGTGGATACAAGCCGCCAATTGCGAGCTGTACGGGGCATTTTGCAAAACAGGTGCCACACAACAGCTTTTGGATTTTTCAGGTGCTGCAAAAGGATGACGCAGGCTACCCGCCATTGGCCAAGCGTCAAGCATAAACTGTTAGGCTTTGCGTCCGAAGCCTTTGAATTCCGACGGATTACTCGACCATGAAAGTCAACGAGATCGACGATTTTGATTTGAAGATCCTGACCCTGCTACAGGCCAACGGGCGCCTGACCAATCAGGAGCTTAGTGACCTGATCGGGTTGTCCGCGTCCCAGTGTTCGCGGCGTCGGATCGCTCTGGAGCAGGCGCAGTTGATCCTTGGCTACCATGCGCGGCTGGCCCCACAGGCCATGAATCTGGAGGTGGTGGCGATGGTGGAGGTCAAGTTGATCAGCCATCGACCGGAGCATTCAGAAGGCTTTCAGGCGTTCATCGGCACCGAGGCTGCAATCATCGATGCGTACAAAACCACCGGTGATGCCGATTACAACCTGAAAACCGCAGTGGCAGATCTCGCCAGCCTCAATCAACTGATGGGCAGGATTTCTGAGACAAACTGCGTTTCGCATCTCAAGACTTCAGTAGTGCTGGAGCGTTTGAAGGAAAACAATATAGCCACCGCTTGAGGCGCTTCGCACAGTATTGACTCGTTTCTTTGGCTTTATGTACACGTTTGGTGCGTTTTTTGTTTCGTGATTGCGTGATCTGTGCGTTTTGAAAGCTTTGTATGCGTGATCATCATGCTTTGTGTAGGATGCGCGCTTGTTGTGTGAGCTATGGAGTTTTCCCATAGGCTTGCTTACCCCGTTATGTCGCGCCCGCCTTTTTCATCAGGAGTTGTCTGCCATGTTTGCCCACGTTGAGTCCTATGCCGGTGATCCGATCCTGTCGTTGATGGATACTTATCAAAAAGATCCCAACACCGAAAAGGTCAACCTCAGTATCGGTCTGTACTACGACGACCTTGGGCAAATCCCGCGTCTGGCTTCTGCAGTAGAAGCCGAGAGCACACTACTTGAGGGCAAGCAGCCTCCTTGCGTGTATCTGCCAATGGAAGGCCTTGCTCCTTACCGTCAGGGCGTGCAGGCATTGTTGTTCGGCGAGCAGCACCCTGCTCTGCTGGCCGGACGCATTGCAACTATCCAGACCGTAGGCGGCTCGGGAGCATTGAAGGTCGGCGCGGACTTCCTGAAGTCGGCTTATCCGGACTCTCAGGTCTGGGTCAGCGATCCGACGTGGGAGAACCATCACGCGTTGTTCGGCGGCGCAGGCTTCAAGGTCAACACGTATCCGTATTTCGATGCCGCGACCGGTGGCGTGAATTTCGACGCCATGTTCGCCTCGCTGCAGAAGTTGCCCGCGCACAGCATCGTCCTGCTGCACCCGTGCTGCCACAACCCGACCGGCGCGGACCTGACCATTGCCCAGTGGGATCAGCTCATTGAACTGATCGGCGCGCGCAAGCTGATTCCTTTCCTGGACACTGCTTATCAGGGTTTCGGTGCTGGTATGAGTGAAGATGCCTACGCCATTCGAGCTATGGCTGATGCTGGTCTGACGGTACTGGTCAGCAACTCGTTTTCGAAAATCTTCTCCCTGTACGGCGAGCGGGTCGGTGGTTTGTCTATCGTCTGCCCTGATGCTGCCATGGCCGACAAAGTGCTTGGCCAGCTCAAGGCCACCGTCCGCCGTAACTACTCCAGTCCGCCGAAACACGGCGCGCTGGTAGTGTCCGCGGTGCTTAACGATCCAATTTTGCGTAACCAGTGGCTCGCTGAAGTGGAAGCTATGCGTCTGCGCATCATCGAGATGCGCGTAAAACTGGTGGCTGCTCTCAAGGAAAAAATGCCACAACGTGACTTCAGCTATATCCTCACGCAAAGTGGCATGTTCAGTTACACAGGTTTCAGCAGTGCACAGGTTGACCGACTGAGAAACGAGCACGCCGTTTATCTGATCAGCAGTGGCCGGGTTTGCATGGCCGGGCTGAACGAGCAGAATCTGCCGAAGGTTGTCGAAGCTTTCAGTAGCGTTTGCGAGGGATAACGGAAAAATCAGGGTTGCAGGCCATTCAAATGCCACTAGTGCCGTTGGGCTGTAACCCTTGATCCAGAGCGCTACATTCAGTTTCAGTTAAGTTTTGACGGTTAGCCTGTAAATCTGCATGACCCCGTTGGGCGCGGGCAAATGGATTTGGACGCGATGCCTGTTGTCAGGGTTGCAGCAATAAATCCACATCAATCCGTCAAAGAGGATTAGACATGAGTGACATGGATAAGCAGGTTTCAGCTACGTCGGTAGACGTTAAGCCTGAGGCCGAAACTTCCGACGTAGCGCTGGCTCACATTGTTGAAGGCTTCAAACGTTTTCGCTCTGAAGTTTTTCCTGAGCAGGAAGAACTGTTCAAGAAACTCGCAACGGCCCAGCAGCCGCGTGCCATGTTCATTACCTGTGCCGACTCCCGGATTGTGCCGGAGCTCATCACCAACAGCTCGCCTGGCGACCTGTTCGTGACGCGTAACGTCGGTAACGTAGTTCCTCCGTATGGTCCCATGAACGGCGGTGTTTCCACCGCTATCGAATACGCCGTCATGGCGTTGGGCGTGCACCACATCATCGTCTGCGGCCACTCCGACTGCGGCGCCATGCGCGCTGTACTCAACCCGCACACGCTGGAAAAAATGCCGACGGTCAAAGCCTGGCTGCGACACGCCGAGGTCGCCCGTACTGTGGTTGAAGACAACTGCAGTTGCACCGGCGAAAAAGAAACGATGCATGTCCTCACCGAAGAGAACGTCATCGCACAACTTCAACACTTGCGTACTCACCCATCAGTAGCGTCGAAGCTGGCCAGCGGCGAGTTGTTCATCCATGGTTGGGTGTACGACATCGAAACCTGTGGCATCAAAGCCTACGATGCCGAAAAAGGTCGTTTCCTGGAGTTGGATGGCGACCATCCGACACCGGTTGCCACGCCGAAGTCTCGCTACTAAAAAACGCGACTTTCACCTCGTTCAGACACCTGACGGTGCGCTACCAGCGCGCCGTGAGGCGTCGTCACGTCTGAAGAATCCCGGAGAGTCATCATGAGCCTCGCTCAATTGAAATCCGTTTTGCCCAGAGAGCTTCTAGCTTCCGTAGTCGTTTTTCTGGTTGCATTGCCCCTGTGTATGGGGATCGCTATCGCTTCCGGTATGCCACCGGCCAAAGGACTGATCACCGGCATCATCGGCGGCCTGGTGGTGGGTTGGTTGGCAGGCTCACCGCTGCAAGTCAGCGGCCCGGCTGCAGGCCTTGCGGTCTTGGTCTTCGAGGTGGTCCGCGAACACGGCATGGCCATGCTCGGTCCGATCCTGCTACTGGCGGGTGTGCTGCAAATTCTTGCCGGGCGCTTCAAGCTCGGTTGCTGGTTCCGCGTCACAGCTCCGGCGGTGGTCTACGGCATGCTCGCCGGTATCGGTGTGCTGATCGTGCTCTCTCAGGCGCACGTCATGTTTGATGGCGGGCCCAAACCGTCCGGCCTGGATAACCTCGTTGCCTTCCCTTCTACCCTGATCCAGGCTATTGGCCCGGGCAGCGGCATGCAAGCCGGAGCTCTCGGTCTGGGTACGATTCTGGTGATGTGGGTGTGGGACAAGTTTCGTCCTCAGTCGCTGCGCTTCGTTCCGGGCGCCCTGCTGGGTGTCGGCCTGGCGACCTTTGCCAGTATCGCTTTAGTGATGCAGGTCAAGCGTGTGGAAGTGCCGGATAACCTGGCTGAAGCCATCGACTGGTTGCGTCCTGCCGACCTGATGAACCTTGCCGATCCAGCGATTCTGATTGCTGCCTTTGCGGTCGCTTTTATCGCCAGTGCAGAAACCTTGCTCTCTGCGGCCGCGGTAGACCGGATGCATGACGGGCAGCGCTCGGACTTCGACAAAGAGCTGAGTGCTCAAGGCGTCGGTAATGTGCTGTGCGGTCTGGTAGGCGCATTGCCCATGACGGGCGTGATCGTGCGCAGCTCCGCCAACGTTCAGGCGGGTGCCAAGACACGTATGTCGGCGATGTTCCACGGCCTCTGGTTGCTGGCGTTCGTGTTGCTGCTGTCCAGCGTGCTGCAAAGCATTCCGGTGGCGAGTCTGGCAGGTGTGTTGGTGTACACCGGTTGCAAACTGGTAGACCTCAAGGCTTTTCGTGGCCTGGGCCGTTATGGCCGGATGCCGATGTTCACCTACGCGGCCACCGCTGCGGCGATCATCTTTACCGATCTGCTGACAGGTGTGCTGGTCGGTTTCGGTCTGACCCTGGTCAAACTGGCGCTGCAAGCTGCGCGTTTGAAGATCAACCTGGTGCCCACCGACGTTGAAGGCGAGTTCGAGTTGCGCATGGTCGGTTCCGCTACCTTCCTGAAAGTCCCGGCGCTGACCAAGGTGCTGGAGACTATTCCAGCGGGCAGCAAGGTTTATGTGCCGATGAGCAACCTGAGCTACATCGACCATTCCTGCCTTGAACTGCTGGAAGAATGGGGCCGCGCCAACGCTGCTCAGGGCTCGCGTTTGATCATCGAGCCTCGGAGATTGAAGCGCAGGCTGGAAGGTCGGTTGACGACGACTACCGGAATTGGATCGGCGGCGTCGCAGGCTTGAGGTTATGAACAGTCCTCACGGCTAAATCTATTCCTTCGGGCAATCCATAGCCGTAGGACTGGCTTTAGCCGGGAGGGCTTTATTCATGACAGAAGATATATGGGACCGTACTGGCCCTCTCCCGGCTAAAGCCGGTCCTACGGGGTTATTGGCGATCCGTTAACCTCGATCCAGGGCCAGCCCAAGCCCCAGCTGGCGCGACAGGCATGGCCAGCGCTTCCAGGCGGCTTCGGTGTCCGGGCTGCTCAGGCGGTCGCGGTAAGCTTCCACGGATTCCAGCTCAAAGCTTTCCTCATCAAGCAACTGATCGACAGCGTGATGCACCGCTTCGTCCAACTGGTTGGCGAACGACTCACCAATCAACTGGTGGGCGATAACACTGGCGACCACGGTATTGGACGGGATCAGCGGGCGGGCGAAATGCTTGATGTATAGATCATTCACTTCTTCAACCAGACGATGCGCCAGATAGGCCTCGTCCAGCAGGCTGTCGAGGCCCTCGTGGCCGTCCATGATGGCGGGTGGTGCCGTGAAGAAGTGCTCGGCGATTTTCAGCACCGGCTTGATCTGCCCTTCGATGCCCGCCTCAACGGCGACCTCATGAGCGGCGTCCAGCAAATCCGGCACCAGGTCGATGTAGGCGGTGACAAAACGCGTCAGTACGCCACGCGCATCGACTTCTGGCAGGTGAATGGCAGGGTGCAGGTGCGGTAACTGGGTTTCAAGTTGTCGCAATAACTGGCCGGTCTCGGCCTCGTGTTGATGCGCACGTTGTATCTGCTCGCGCAAAGCGGCGGTGTTCATGAATGCTCCTGAGGGTGGAAAACCAGGGTACGAATAACGGGAGACCATACGTTAGCCTGCCTGAACGAAAGGCTAAGACGTTTTTGTCATAACAGGTTCACATATATGTGTATTGGCTATTAAAAGCGCCATTTGCGCCAATATTGCCTCTTAAATTTTTGACGCGGCAACTCGCGGGCGACATTTTCCGGATTTTGCCAGCGCGTTGCACGCCTCCGGGGCCTGTCTATACTCGGTTTTTGGCAGGTCAGTGATAGGCATTGGCTAGTGTCGAGACCCACACTTTCTTCCGCGTCGCCAATCCTCGGTCACCACCTCATGGCGCGCATTTCACTTTCATCAGGTCGACTGTATGGGTATGAATGCCCCCCGTTTTTCCAAGTCCCAGATCGTCCGCCTGCTGCTGGTGATTATCGTCATGTTTGCTCTCGGCGTTTCTGCAGTTCCGCTGTTCAATGGTGCGTCTCGGGTATTGGGCATTCATGGCAACGCTGGCGATGATCAGCGCTCGCAACGGGTCGATGAAAGCCGTCAGGTACGGGTGAAGTTCCTGTCGTCCAATGCCGTGAACATGGTGTGGGGCTTTTACCCTAAAGCCGATCAACTGGAAGTACATCCCGGCGCCGTTAATGACATGTGGTTCATCGCCCAGAACCCCACAGACCAGCCCATGACAGCTCAGGCAGTGCCGAGCATCTCGCCAGGCTCCGCAGCGGCGTACTTTCACAAGACAGAATGCTTTTGCTTCACCCAGCAAGTGCTGCAGCCGGGTGAGCGTGTGGAAATGCTGGTGCGTTTCATCGTCGACTACGACTTGCCGAAAGACATCGAACAGCTAACGCTGGGATACACCTTGTTCAACGTGACCTCCAGCAAAACGCCTGCCTCGAAAAGCGGCGGTTAGCCGTTGCTGGGTGCATCGAGTTCTCTTCCTGATTCGGGCGTCCGTGCTGTAACGTGGCACGCCATTGCAATCTGCGCTCCGCCACCACAAGACCCATTACTGCTGATCTCATGACTCGAACCCAGAAAACCGTTTTCATCCTGGTCGCCCTCGTCGCTTTGATTTTGGGCTATGCCGTCAATCGTGTGTTGTCCGGCAACAGCGCTAGTGACCAGACCGCTTTGATCGATGCCGGGATCATTCTGCTGCCCCAAAGCCGCAAGCTGCCAGACCTGACCATGACCGATCAGGACGGCCAGCCAGTGCAGGTCAACGGGTTCAAGGACAAGTGGACGCTGTTTTTTTTCGGCTACACCTATTGCCCGGACATCTGCCCTACCACCCTCGCCCAGTTGCGTCAGATCAAGAGCGAACTACCTCAGGAGACGTTGAGCAAATTGCGAGTGGTGCTGGTCAGCGTCGATCCCAACCGCGATACGCCGCAGCAGCTCAAACAGTATCTGGGTTATTTCGATAAGGACTTTGTAGGGTTGACCGGCAGCGTCCCGGACATTCAGAAGCTGGCCAACAGCGTGAGCATTCCGTTTATTCCGGCCGATACCAGTAAACCGGGCTACACCGTGGACCATAGCGGCAACCTTGCGTTGCTCGGGCCTGACGGCAATCAGCGCGGGTTCATTCGTGCGCCGTTCAACAATCAGAAGCTGCTGGCGCAGTTGCCGGGGTTGTTGGAGCGGGAGTGAGTTGGCAGCGCCTGGCAGGGACTGTTTTCTGTTGGAGCGAGTGGGCGGCAATCCGACTTGCCCGCGAAGAACGATGGCAGGTCGTTCTGATAGACCTGAGGCGCTTCATTCGCGGGCAAGCCTCGCTCCAACAGGATCTGCAAGTCGCGGTGATTCAGCTTAAAAAGCCGGAACCACTGCGCCTTTGTACTTCTCGGCGATGAACGCTTTCACTTCCGGGCTTTGCAGGGCGGCAACCAGCTTCTTGATGGCGTCCGCATCCTTGTTGGCCTGAGTCGTCACGAGAATGTTGGCGTAAGGCGACTCGGCACCTTCGATGATCAGCGCGTCCTTGGTTGGATCAAGTTTGGCCGCCAGCGCGTAGTTGGTGTTGATCAGGGCCAGATCAACCTGAGTCAGCACACGAGGCAGGGTTGCAGCTTCCAGCTCGCGGAACTTCAGGTTTTTCGGGTTTTGCAGCACATCGCTTGGCTTGGCGAGAATGCTGGTTGGGTCTTTCAGGGTGATCAAGCCGCCTTTGGCCAGGAGCAGCAACGCACGGCCTTCATTGGTGGCATCGTTAGGCAACGCAACGTTGGCACCGTCCGGCAAATCGGCCAGGTTCTTGATCTTGTCCGAATAAGCACCGAACGGTTCTACGTGAACCTTGGCCACGCTCACCAGATCAGTGCCCTTACCCTTGTTGAACTCATCCAGATACGGCTGGTGCTGGAAGAAGTTGGCGTCCATACGATTCTGTGCAACTTGCACGTTAGGCTGCACGTAGTCATTGAAGACCTTGATTTGCAGGTCCACGCCTTCTTTGGCCAGGGTCGGCTTCACGAATTCGAGAATCTCGGCATGCGGTACGGCACTGGCCGCAACGGTCAGGGTTTCATCAGCGTGTGCGGACAACGCAGCAACAGCAGCAAATACGGCCAACAGCTTCTTCATACATCAACTCCTTTGAGAGCCCGCCAATCTGGCGGGCTATTGCCGAGGGGGATCGGCCAAAAACTAGCGGTGGGAAAAGTGCGCGACCAGTTTGTCGCCAATGGTTTGCAGGATTTGCACCAGCACCAGCAGCAATACGACCGTCACAAACATCACATCGTTCTGGAAACGCTGGTAACCGTAACGAATCGCCAGGTCGCCCAGCCCGCCCGCGCCGACGGCACCCGCCATGGCGGTGAACGACACCAGCGCAATCGCCGTAACGGTAACAGCGGCCAGGATGCCGGGGCGAGCTTCTGGCAACAGCGCCTTGACGATGATCTGCCGCGTGGTGGCGCCCATTGCCTGAGTCGCTTCGATGATGCCGCGATCCACTTCACGCAGCGCGGTTTCCACCAGACGTGCAAAGAACGGCGTGGCGCCCGCGATCAGCGGTGGCAACGTGCCGAGGATGCCCAGCGTGGTGCCGGTGATGATCTCGGTCACGGGCATCATCACGATCAGCAGGATGATAAACGGCAAAGCCCGCAGCAAGTTGACGATTACCGCCAGCACTGAGTACAGGCCTTTGTTTTCGAGCAACTGGCGTGGCGACGTGAGGAACAGGATCACACCCAGTGGCAAACCGAGCAGCACGGTAAAGCCCAGAGACACAACGAGCATGTTCAGGGTGTCGAGGGTAGCGATCCAGATCTCGGCCCAATCGACATTGGGGAATAAAGTCAGTAGAGCGTCCATCAGCGCAGCACCTCCATATGAACATCCGCGGCGGTGAAGCGAGCGAAGGCGGCGTCTATGTCACCGCCGGTGATGGCCAGCGTCAGCTGCCCGTAAGGCGTGTCCTTGATGCGATCGATGCGCCCGGCCAGGATGCTGTAATCCACACCGGTTTCTCTCGCGACAGTACCGAGCAGTGGCGCGTAGGTCGCCTCACCCTGGAAGGTCAGACGCACGATGCGGCCTTCGACGTGGGCGAAGTCATCGCGCTGTTCGTTTTCATCGATCTGCTCGTGTTCCTGAACAAAGCGCTTGGTGGTCGGATGCTGCGGGTGCAGAAACACATCGGCGACCTTGCCCTGCTCGACGATCACGCCAGCGTCCATGACCGCGACGTGGTCGCATACGCGACGGATCACGTCCATCTCGTGGGTGATCAGGACGATGGTCAGCTTCAGCTCGCGGTTGATCTCGGCCAGCAGTTGCAGGACCGATGCGGTGGTTTGCGGGTCCAGCGCGCTGGTCGCTTCATCACACAGCAGGATTTTTGGCTTGGTCGCCAGAGCGCGGGCGATGCCGACACGCTGCTTCTGCCCTCCGGACAATTGCGAAGGGTATTTCTTCGCGTGGTCGGACAGGCCAACCCGTGCCAACAGTTCTGCCACGCGCTGATCGATCTCGGCGCGGGACATATCACCGGCCAGGGTCAACGGCATGGCGACGTTGTCGGCCACGGTTTTGGAGGACAGCAGATTGAAGTGCTGGAAGATCATCCCGACCTGCTGGCGGAAACGCCGCAAGCCATTGGCATCAAGGGCGGTGACGTCTTCGGCGTCAACGATGATCTGTCCGCCGCTCGGGGTTTCCAGGCGGTTGATCAGGCGCAGCAGGGTGCTTTTGCCAGCCCCCGAATGGCCGATCAGGCCGAACACCTGACCGTCTTCAACGCGCAGGCTGGTAGGGTGCAGGGCCGGAATTTCCTTGCCTGCCACCCGATAGGTTTTATGGACGTTATGGAACTCGATCACTTAGCGAACCTTGTGGGGGCGCGGTAAAAATTCAGCGCAGCGGCAGGACGCACACCGGCTGATTGGCATCGGCTGGATAGGCCGGGCGCGCATTTTAGCCTGTCCGCCGGAATCGATTTAGCATTTATTTCATAACAGACCTGTGTAAATGGAATAAGGCGATGGGTGGTTTTCTCAAACCCGTAGGACCGGCTTCAGCCGGGAGGGAGAAGTACATCCAATACATATCTTATGGTTGCAAGGCTGCCCTCCCGGCTAAAGCCGGTCCTACGGAGGTTGCTGCTCTACTACCACCCGCCCGATCTTCAAAAAAAACACGGAACGCCTGTTTATCTCCTCAGTCACTTTCTTAGTGCCGTGATTTCCCCAGACTCGATTTCGGGGATTTCTGTTTATAAGCCCGATGCCAGTTCTGGCTACAGGGCAGCCTGTAATTGAGGAGTTTTTTTCCAATGGCTACGAAGAAACCAACGAACACGCCAGACCCATCAAAAAGCGAACTCGCAGGAACCGATACCCCGGACCGCAGCAACACCAACGCCAAGCTGGAAAGTCTGGAGCAGTTCCGCTCTGACGCGACCCAGCAGGCGCTGCGCACCAACCATGGTGTGAAGGTCTCCGACAACCAGAACACACTGAAGGTCGGCGATCGTGGTCCGTCGCTGCTGGAAGATTTCATCATGCGTGAAAAAATCACGCACTTTGACCATGAGCGTATTCCAGAGCGCATTGTCCATGCCCGCGGCACTGGCGCACATGGTTACTTTCAGGCTTACGAAGATCACGCGGCGCTGAGTAAAGCGGGCTTCCTGCGTGACCCGGCCAAGCAAACCCCTGTGTTTGTGCGCTTTTCCACCGTGCAAGGCCCGCGTGGTTCCGGCGATACCGTGCGTGACGTGCGTGGCTTCTCGGTGAAGTTCTATACCGATGAAGGCAACTACGACCTGGTTGGCAACAACATGCCGGTGTTCTTCATTCAGGACGCCATCAAGTTCCCGGACTTCGTTCACGCGGTCAAACCTGAGCCGCATAACGAAATTCCTACTGGTGGTTCCGCTCACGACACCTTCTGGGATTTCGTCTCGCTGGTGCCTGAGTCCGCGCACATGGTGCTGTGGACTATGTCCGACCGGGCGATCCCGAAAAGCCTGCGCACCATGCAGGGTTTTGGCGTGCACACGTTCCGCATGATCAATACCGAAGGCAAATCGTCCTTCGTAAAATTCCACTGGAAGCCTAAATTCGGCGTTTGCTCGCTGGTGTGGGACGAAGCGCAGAAGCTGGCCGGTAAAGACACCGACTTCCATCGCCGCGATCTGTGGGAATCCATCGAAACCGGTGATTACCCTGAGTGGGAACTGGGCGTGCAAATCGTTGCAGAAGAGGACGAGCACAAGTTCGACTTCGATATTCTGGACCCGACCAAAATCATCCCGGAAGAACTGGTACCCGTGACGCCACTGGGCAAAATGGTGCTCAACCGCAACCCGGACAACTACTTCGCCGAAACCGAGCAGGTCGCGTTCTGCCCTGGTCACGTCGTGCCGGGTATCGACTTCTCCAATGACCCGCTGCTGCAAGGTCGTCTGTTTTCCTACACAGACACCCAGATCAGCCGTCTCGGCGGACCGAACTTCCACGAAATCCCGATCAACCGCCCTATTGCGCCGAACCATAACGGCCAGCGCGACGCTCAGCACCGCACCACCATCGACAAGGGCCGCGCTTCTTACGAGCCGAACTCGATTGATGGCGGCTGGCCGAAAGAAACTCCGGCTGGCCCGGTAGATGGCGGCTTTGAGACCTATCCAGAGCGTATCGAGGCACACAAGGTTCGTCAGCGTAGCGAATCGTTCTCCGATCACTTCTCGCAAGCCACGCTGTTCTTCAACAGCATGAGCCATGCCGAGAAAGAGCACATCATCGCGGCGTACAGCTTCGAGTTGGGCAAGGTTGAGCGCGAACACATTCGTGCCCGTCAGGTGAACGAGATTCTTGCCAACATTGATCTGGAATTGGCAGGTCGTGTCGCTGCGAACCTCGGTCTGCCTGCGCCAACGGCTCCAACCGTGCCGTCGAAGAAGCAATCGCTTGCAGAGTCCCCTCTGCTTAGCCAGATGAACCTGCTGTCCGGCGATATCGTGTCGCGCAAAGTGGCGATTCTGGTTGCCAACGGTGTGGACGACAAAGCTGTCGCGGCCATGAAAGCGGCGCTGGAAGCTGAAGGTGCTCACGCCAAGGTGCTTGGTCCGACTTCTGCGCCGGTGAAAACCGCCAGCGGTGCGAGCCTGCCGGTTGATGCTTCCATGGAAGGCTTGCCTTCGGTAGCGTTCGACGCAGTGTTCATTCCAGGTGGCGCTGCTTCGGTGACCGCGCTGAGTGGCGACGGTGTCGCACTGCACTATGTGCTTGAGGCGTACAAACACCTCAAGGCGATTTCTGTGAGTGGTGAGGCTAAACAGATCATCGATCTGCTGCATCTGGACAAGGATGCGGGGCTGCTGGAAGTGTCTGACAGCAAGTCGTTCAAGCCTTTCTTCACTGCGATAGCCCAGCACCGTGTCTGGGATCGTGAGCCGAAGGCTAAAGCGATTCCTGCTTGATACGAAAAGGCGCCATGGAAGGCGCCTTTTTACTATCGTGTGGAAACGAATTTCCGTAGGACCGGCTTTAGCCGGGAGGGCTTTGGTTCAGGCGCTACATCTGCTGCGCTTGAAGTGCAGTCCTCCCGGCTGAAACGGAGCGCCGCCCGGCCGATCCTGCCGCTATGCGGTGTGTCAGATAGAACCTCTCGTGAACAAGTTCACTCCTACCGGGATTGCATCCGGAGGCTTATTGCTGAGCAGGCTTCAGAACGACCGTCGCCGTCTCATTGCGCTCAATCTTGCGGCGCAGTTCCAGTTCAAAATCCGGATTGATCTTGTTCACCCGTTTGGTCAGCAATGTGGCCAGCCATGGGTAATCGTCTGTGCGCGGCACTTGTAGCAGGACGATGCAGTTAAAGGCAACGGTATCGGCAGCAATCGCATCCAGCTGGCGACGTAATTGCGCCATATCGCCGATCTTGAGCTTGATAGTCGTGCTTTCTGCCGACGGATCAATCAGTTTGGCAACGCGCTTGGCTTCAGCCGCTTTCAACTCTGCTTCGGCCTGATCCAGCTCGGCTTTACGAGCGTGGGCGATAGCGCCGTTGACACCACTGGTCAGCGCAGGTGCTTTAGGCATCAAGGCCCGTGCGCGGCTCAAGGCCGTGGCGGCAGCGTTGACGTCACCCTTCTGCAGGCCAATCTGACTGCGGCTCAGATATGCTTCTGCCAGACGGCGCTGGAATGGCTCCAGACGAATGTCCGTTGGCGCTGCAGCTTGCAGTTTGGCCAACTGATCTTCGGCAGTGGCCAGTTCATTGCTGGTAATACTTTGCTCGAGCTGTGCGAAGCCGTCTGCCTCAGTTGCAGGCACGGGCGCTTCGACTGTTGGCGCGCTTTGACAGGCTGCCAACAGGACGGAAAATGCGGCAAGCAACAGATAACGGGATGCGAACGGCTTCATTCCTGCGATTCTCTAATTGCGCAAAAAACGAGCAAGTCTACACCGCTCGTTTGGGTAGGACAAAACTCAGCAGGAACAATGCCGCTGCTGAAACCACAATTGAAGGCCCTGCCGGGGTGTCCTTGAACCAGGACATCGACAGCCCCAGACACACGGCCACTATGCCCAGCACGCTTGCACCGAACGCCATCTGTTCCGGTGAACGGGCGTGACGCTGTGCCGCAGCGGCCGGAATGATCAGCAGCGATGTAATCAGCAGAACGCCGACGATTTTCATCGCCACAGCGATCACCACCGCGATCAACAACATCAGCGCCATGCGCAAACCGGCAACGGGCAGGCCTTCGACCTTCGCCAGCTCTTCGTGCACGGTAACTGCCAGCAATGGGCGCCAAAGTGCTATCAGTAATACCAGCACTGCCAGTGATCCGCCAAGGATCCAGATCAGATCATTGGGGCTGATCGCCAGCAAATCGCCAAACAGATACGCCATCAGGTCGATCCGCACGTCGTGCATGAAGCTGAGCACCACCAGCCCGAGAGACAACGTGCTGGGCGCAAGAATCCCCAGCAGGGTGTCCGAGGCCAGCGGCTGACGTTGCTGCAAGGTCACCAGCAGGATCGCCAGCAGCAGGCAGCCGACGGTCACTGCCAGCGTCGGGCTGACATCCAGCAAGAAACCCAGCGCGACGCCCAATAATGCAGCGTGAGAAAGCGTATCGCCAAAATAGGCCATGCGTCGCCAGACCACGAACGAACCCAGCGGTCCTGCGACAAGTGCCAGAGCCAGGCCAGCAAGCAAGGCGTAGAGAAGAAAATCAGCCATGCTTGCAGCTGTCTCCGTGAACATGTGTATGGATGTGGCCGACCGAATCGGCGGCGCCCTCGACGACTTCCCCATGTAAATCATGGGCGTGGTCGTGATGGTGGTGATAAATCGCCAGGCTTTGCGCGTTCTTGCCGAACAGCTCGACGAACGCCGGGTCGTGGCTGACCTGCTCCGGATGCCCGGAACAGCAGACGTGGCGGTTCAGGCAGACCACTTGATCCGTGGTGCTCATCACTAAATGCAGATCGTGGGAAACCATCAGCACCCCGCAACCATGGCGGTCACGCAGGCGAGTGATCAGGCTATACAGCTCGGCCTGCCCGGCAACGTCTACGCCTTGCACGGGCTCATCCAGTACCAGCAATTCCGGTTCGCGCAACAGGGCGCGAGCCAGCAGGACGCGCTGCATCTCACCGCCGGAAATACCTTGCAGAGGGCTGTCGATGACCTTCTCCGCGCCGACTTCAACCAGCGCAGCCAGTGCGGCTGCGCGGTCCACGCCAGGGACCAGACGCAGAAAGCGCAGCACTGACAACGGTAGCGTCGGGTCAACGTGCAGCTTCTGCGGCATATAGCCGACGCGCAGCTTGGGTTTGCGCCAGACACTGCCGGTGTCCGGCTTGAGCAAACCCAGCACGGCACGCACCAGCGTCGTCTTGCCCGCGCCATTAGGGCCTATCAGGGTGACGATTTCCCCAGGCTTGACGCTCAGATGGATGTTTTCCAGCACGTTCTGCCCGGAAAGGGAGACGCCAACGTGCTCAAGCTTGATCAACGCGTTGCTCATCAGGCGGCCTTGCAGCCGGAACACACCCCGACGATTTCCACGGTCTGGCCTTCGACCGCGAAGCCGACGCCAGCGGCCGCAGTGATCACGGAATCGCTGATGGCCGGGCTTTGCAGCTCAATGGCAGCGTTGCATTCACGGCAAATCAGAAACTGGCCTTGATGCACGTGAGTCGGGTGGTTGCAGCCGGTGAAGGCGTTCAGCGAAGCGATGCGATGCACCAGGCCGTTTTCCAGCAGGAAATCCAGCGCCCGGTAAACGGTAGGCGGCGCAGCACGGCGGCCGTCTTCTTCGCTGAGCACGGCAAGAATGTCGTACGCGCCCAATGGCTTATGGCTCTGCCAGACGAGTTCCAGCACGCGACGGCGCAGGGCAGTCAGGCGCAGGCCTTTCTGGGCGCACAGCGTATCGGCTTCGGAAAGCGCGGTATGCACGCAATGGGAGTGGTCGTGAGGGCGACTGGCCAACGGTGTAATAGGCATGAGCTGAGACGATATTTGCTAGAGACGTTATTATGTTACCCGTTCTAGCCTTCTATGAGTGGCCCACGTGTACCGTCTTTTTGCTCTATTTGTCGCTTTAACCGCAAGTTTGCTGACAATTTCCCCGGTTCAGGCCGATGTCCGCGTTCTCACCAGCATCAAGCCATTGCAGCTGATCGCAGCGGCAGTGCAGGACGGTGTCGGTACGCCGGAGGTGCTTTTGCCGCCTGGGGCGTCGCCACATCACTATGCGCTGCGGCCATCCGACGTACGGCGCGTGCAGCAATCGGATCTGCTCTACTGGATCGGTCCGGACATGGAGGGCTTCCTGCCTCGTGTTCTGAAAAACCGGACTTTGCCGGTCGTTGCGGTGCAATCCCTGCCGGGCTTGAAGTTGCGTCACTTCGGCGCTGACAGTGCGTCGCATGAGGAAGGCGATGAGCATGGCCACGACGAGCATGATCATGACCACCGTCCCGGAAGCCTGGACGCCCATTTGTGGCTGTCTTCGGTCAATGCCCGGGTGATCGCGGCAAAAATGGCCACTGACTTGAGCGCTGTCGATCCAGCCAATGCTGCGCGGTATGCCAGTAACGCGAAGGCTTTCAGTGCGCGTCTGGACGCGCTTGATGCACGAATCAAAGGCCGTGTAGCTGGAATCGCCGGCAAACCGTACTTCGTTTTCCATGAGGCTTTCGATTACTTCGAAGACGCTTATGGCCTCAAGCATGCGGGCGTATTCAGCGTTGCCGCCGAGGTTCAGCCGGGGGCTCAGCATGTCGCTGCCATGCGTGCGCGTTTGACCGAAGTAGGCAAGACCTGTGTGTTCAGCGAACCGCCGTTGCGCCCACGCCTTGCCGAGACCCTGACGGCCGGATTGCCCGCAAAACTGGCTGAGCTGGATGCATTGGGCGGTGATACCCCTGCAAACGCGACCGGGTATGAGCTGCTGCTGAACAAGTTGGGGGATGATCTGGTGGGGTGCCTGGAGAGTCTATGACTTTGTGACGGTCGTGCGCGGCTCCATCGCTTTCACATGGTTCTACGGACTCCCGTAGGACCGGCTTTAGCCGGGAGGGCGTCGCGACATTCACCGAATTTCTTTCGTCAGAA
Organism: Pseudomonas sp. ICMP 561; assembly: GCF_002699985.1. Taxonomy (GTDB): domain Bacteria; phylum Pseudomonadota; class Gammaproteobacteria; order Pseudomonadales; family Pseudomonadaceae; genus Aquipseudomonas; species Aquipseudomonas quasicaspiana. The sequence continues at coordinate 281,130 of NZ_LKBT01000034.1, forward strand.
ATGCCGCTCTCCCGGCTAAAGCCGGTCCTACAGGGATGACTAGCCGACTCTTACAACGCAAACGGCAGCGGCAAATGCGTTTCCTGCCGTTGTTCCAGACGCTTCTGGAATTCCATCGGATCATGGATCAGCACGTCTTGCCCCGCATTGGATTCCGCTGCAATCAAGCGTGACAGCCAGAAACGCACGCAGCCAACGCGCAGCAGGGTCGGCCACAATTCGGCTTCAGCGGCCGTGAACGGGCGCAACCCGGCGTAGGCACCCAGCAAGGCTCGTCCGCGTGGCGCGTCGATCTTGCCCTCTTCGTCCGAACACCAGTCATTCAACGCGATAGCCAGGTCATAAAGCATCGGCCCGGAGCAGGCGTTATAGAAATCGATCAGCCCGGTCAGGTGTGTACCTTCGAACAGCGCGTTGTCGCGGAACAGGTCCGCATGCAGATTGGCCTTGGGCAGCGCCATGATCTTCGGTTTCAACCGTTCGATTTCTTCCAGCGCGGCTTTGAGCAATACGCCGGGAGCTTCCTCCAGGTGAGAAATCAGGGTTGCGCCTTCGGCCAGCATCCAGTCCAGGCCACGATCAGTCTTGCGCTCAAGTACCTTGTCGCGGGTCGCCAGGTGCAGATGACCCAGCAACTCGCCGATTTGCACGCAATGCTGCGTGTTCGGCACGCTGATGTGCTTGCCGGGCAGGCGTGGTTGCAGCAGCGCCGGTTTGCCCGCCAGCTCGCGCAGTGCCGCGCCGTCCGTAGTACGCAGGGCATATGGCACCGGCAAATCAGCGTCGTGGAGCGTGTCCAGTAATTCGATGAAGAACGGCATTTCCTGAACCGGACCGCGTTCCACGAGGGTCAGCACGAACTCGCCCTGCTCCAGGCTAATGAAGTAGTTGGTGTTTTCGCTTCCGGCGGCAATGCCTTGAAAGTCACGTAAATGGCCTAGCCCGTAAGGGGCGAGAAATGTTTCCAGCTCGGGCCGAGCCAGGGGGGTAAATACGGACATATCAGGGCTGCCAGCAAAAAAGGTGAATGTGGGACCTTACCACTCGAATATTTTCCACGATGGAATCAGCATATCCGGTTGGTCTGAACGAATGAAATTGGCGTCTGTACCATCGGCGCGCACCAGAAAGTAAGGTTTACCGCCTTTCGGGGTGATCTTGATCGCATACAGGAAGCCGTTCTGGCGATACTCCTGAATCGTTCTGTCACCTTCGGTGCGGATTGTAACGTCCGGGTCTCCTGACGGTGCCTCATCAGCAGCAACAGCAATCAGCGGGCAGAGTGTAAACAGGCCGGCCAGCAACAGGCGATTTGTTGTGCGCATGATAACCTTGTCCCTTTGTCGTCAATGGTCCTCGCATTCTAGCGCCGACCCCGCCGAAAAGGTTGATTCTGCTCATGAGCCAAGCTCCCCTCGTCCTGGTGGACGGTTCTTCTTATCTGTACCGCGCTTTTCATGCGCTGCCGCCGCTCGCCACGTCCAAGGGTTTGCCCACGGGTGCCGTGAAGGGCGTTCTGAATATGCTCAAAAGTCTGCGTCGGCAATACCCGGACAGCCCGTTCGCGGTGGTGTTCGATGCCAAAGGCGGCACATTCCGTGACGACCTGTACGCCGAGTACAAAGCCAACCGGCCAAGCATGCCGGACGATTTGCGCGTGCAGATCGATCTGCTGCACGCCTGTGTGAAAGGTTTGGGTTACCCGTTGCTGTGCGTTGACGGGGTCGAAGCTGACGACGTCATCGGCACACTGGCGCGCAGCAGCGCCGCAGCGGACCGACCGGTAATCATTTCCACCGGCGACAAGGACATGGCGCAGTTGGTCGACGGGCACATCACGCTGGTCAACACCATGACCGGCAGCGTCCAGGACGTGGCGGGCGTGAAAGAGAAATTCGGCGTCGGCCCTGAGCACATCATCGATTACCTGGCGCTGATGGGCGACAAGGTCGATAACATTCCAGGCGTGCCGGGCGTTGGCGAAAAGACCGCCGTAGGCCTGTTGGTCGGTGTGGGCGGCGGCCTGAAAGAGCTTTACGAAAACCTCGAAATGGTCGCAACGCTGCCGATCCGTGGCGCGAAAACCCTGGCTGCCAAGCTCGAAGAACATCGTGCCATGGCGTTCCTGTCTTACGAGCTGGCGACCATCAAGATCGACGTCCCGCTGGATATCGAGCTGGATCAACTGCACTGCACCGAGCCTGATCGTGAAGCGCTGCTTGAGCTTTACGCCGAGCTGGAATTCAAAAGCTGGATCGAAGACCTGCACCGTGATGCCAAGCGTGTCGGTCTGGAAATCGCCATCGAAGAAGCCCCGGCCCCGGCAGAGTCTCGCTACGAAACCATCCTTGAGCAGAGCCAGCTCGACGTTTGGCTGAAGAAGCTCAACGACGCCAAGCTGGTGGCGTTCGTGACCCAGAGCAACGGCCTGGACGCCCAGCGTGCGCAACTGGTGGGCTTGTCATTTGCCGTGCAGACCCACGAAGCCGCTTACATCCCGCTGACCCACTCCTACATGGGCGTGCCGCAGCAACTGGATCGTGATCACGTACTCAAGCAGCTCAAACCGCTGCTGGAAGACCCGAGCAAAATCAAAGTCGGTCAGCACGCCAAGTTCGATATCAATATCCTCGCTAACTGCGCCATCGACGGCGATCAGAGTCAGGGCATTGAAGTTCAGGGGCTGCTTTACGACACCATGCTCGAATCCTACGTGCTGGATTCCACCGCAACCCGCCATGACCGCGAAAGCCTTGCGCTGAAATACCTGGGGCATGCCGCCGGGAATATTCAGGACATCGCAGGCAAGGGCGTGAAGCAACTGACGTTCGACCAGATTTCTCTGGAACTGGCTGCGCAATACGCGGCTCAGGAAGCTGACATAACGCTGCGCTTACACGAAGCGCTTCAGGCGAAGCTTGCTGCGATTCCGAGCCTGGCCCCGGTGCTCAACGAAATTGAAATGCCGCTGGTGCCCGTATTGGCGGGTATCGAACGCCAGGGTGCGCTGGTGGACGCCAAACTGCTGGGCATTCAAAGCGTCGAGCTGGGCGACAAGATGGTTGCCCTTGAGCGCGAGGCGTTCGAAATTGCCGGGGAAGAATTCAATCTGGGATCGCCGAAACAACTGGGCGTCATCCTGTATGAAAAACTCGGCATGCCGGTCCTGAGCAAGACTGCCAAAGGGCAGGCCTCGACTGCCGAAGCAGTGCTCGCTGAATTGGCCGAGCAAGGTTTTCCGCTGCCTACGGTGTTGATGAAGTATCGCTCGATGAGCAAGCTCAAGAGCACATACACCGACCGCTTGCCGGAGCAGATCAACCCGCGCACCGGTCGCATTCACACCTCCTACCATCAGGCGGTGGCGGTGACGGGTCGTCTGTCTTCCAGTGATCCAAACCTGCAGAACATCCCGATCCGGACCGCCGAAGGACGCCGCATTCGTCAGGCATTTGTCGCGCCCAAGGGCTACAAACTGCTGGCGGCGGACTACTCGCAGATCGAGCTGCGCATCATGGCTCACCTGGCCAAGGATGAAGGTTTGTTGCACGCGTTCCGCAATGATCTGGACGTTCACCGGGCAACGGCGGCGGAGGTTTTCGGCGTTGAGCTGGCGGACGTTACAACTGACATGCGTCGCAGTGCCAAGGCGATCAACTTCGGCCTGATTTATGGCATGAGTGCTTTTGGTCTGGCCAAGCAGATCGGTGTTGATCGCAAGCAGTCTCAGGCCTATGTGGATCGCTATTTCGCCCGCTACCCGGGCGTGCTGGATTACATGGAGCGCACTCGCACGCAGGCCGCTGAACAGGGCTTCGTAGAGACCATCTTCGGCCGTCGTCTGTATTTGCCGGACATCAACGCCAAGAACCAGGCCTTGCGCAAAGGCGCCGAGCGCATGGCGATCAACGCGCCGATGCAGGGCACGGCGGCAGACATCATCAAGAAGGCCATGGTGGCGGTAAACGGCTGGCTGGAGGCGTCGAAGCTTGACGCCAGAGTCATCCTGCAGGTGCACGATGAGCTGGTACTGGAGGTTCGCGAAGATCTGGTCGAGCAGATCAGCGAGCAAATCCGCCCGCACATGAGCGGCGCGGCCCAGCTGGATGTTCCGTTGCTGGTTGAGGTCGGTGTGGGCAATAACTGGGATGAGGCGCACTGACCAGGCGCTGAGCCGGGGCAAGCACGCGATCTCCTGTTGGAGCCGAGCTTGGTCTGGGCGGCATTCCGACGAAGAACGGTAACGCGGTGTGTCTGAAGGGCCGAGGCGTCTGCATCGCGGGCAAGCCTCGCTCCCACAGGGATTACGCTGTCTGTGGGAGCTGGGCTTGCCTGCGATGAACGATACGCGGTGTGCCTGACCGACCGAGGCGTCTGATTCGCGGGCAAGCGCGCTCCTACAGGGATCACGCTGGATGTGGGAGCTGGGCTTGGTCTGGGCGGCATTCCGACGAAGAACGATAACGCGGTGTGCCAGACGGGCCGAGGCGTCTGCATCGCGAGCAAGCTCGGCTCCCACAGGGATCACGCTGGATGTGGGCGCCCGGCTTGCCCGCGAAGAACGGTAATGCGGTGTGTCTGACAGGCCGAGGCGTCTGCATCGCGGGCAAGCCTCGCTCCAACAGGACAGAGCTGTCTGCACAAAGGCTATCGGAGAATTTCCGCGGGCCAGGAACTTACGCCTCGAAACGCCGGTCAGAGAACTCGATTGGCTGAGAAGCCAGTCATGCTCCTAGTTGTGTTAAGTGTTGGCAGATATCCGGCTTCCCTCCATGGAAGTCTGGAACTTGAACCCCGAACTTCCCCTCCCCCACATGAAGTCCGGGGTTTTTTTTGCCTGCGATTTACTCGGCGGGTGCCTTGTCTTCCAGCTCCATCCAGCCTGCAAGCACGGTATAGGCTTCTTCCAGGCCCATGCGCTTTGGTGCAGAGAACAGCTGGATGCTGACGGCATCGCCCCAACCCTTGCGGATTTCTGACTGAACCTTGAGCAGTGTGTTCTTGGCTGCGCCGTAAGTCAGCTTGTCAGCCTTGGTCAGCAGAATGTGCATCGGCATGTGGCTGGCGATGGACCAGTCCAGCATCAGGATGTCGAAGTCGGTCATCGGGTGACGGATGTCCATCATCAGAATCAGACCTTTCAGGCTTTCCCGGCTGCCCAGATACGCTTCAAGGTGGCGCTGCCAGTGCAGCTTCAGCGGGATTGGCACTTTGGCGTAGCCGTAACCCGGCAGGTCGACCAGGCGTCGCTCATCGTCCAGCTTGAAGAAGTTCAGCAGTTGCGTACGACCTGGCGTCTTCGATGTACGGGCCAGGCTGGCGTGCGTCAGGGTATTCAGCGCGCTCGACTTGCCTGCGTTGGAGCGTCCTGCGAACGCCACTTCAAAGCCGTCGTCGTCCGGGCACTGGTCGACTTTGGCTGCGCTGAGCATGAAGGTTGCCTGTTGGCACAAGCCGAGGATGGGATTCTTGAGTTGCATGTGATTTCCGGTGAGAGCGGTGCCTGCAAGGGGTGCGGCAAGAGGTGTCGTTTCCGTTTCAGTGGGGCCAGTATATAATTACCGCAGATTTTGTGTGTGCTTTGTCCCGGTCACGGGAAGCTACATCAGCCAAGCGAGAACTATAAGCGCATTAGAACGCAGTCCGCTTTTAACCTGAAAGGGTTGCTGAGTATGAAGGCTTTGGAGTCGCCTGTGTTCAGGAGTTCAAAGTGATGCCGTTGCGTGGATTGTGCAGAGACCGCAATAGCGGGGATTCGCGAATCTTCGTCCGTCTGGATGAGCGAGTCCACCTCTATAAAACTATTCACCTTTAGCCGATCTGGATTACCTGATGAACAAAATTTTCGTGAGTCTGCTGCTGGCTCTGGGTATCTGCGGCACGGCTCAGGCGGCTGATACGGTAGTCGGCGACGCGGCTGCTGGCCAGGCCAAAACCGCTGTTTGCAGTGCCTGCCACGGCCCCGATGGTAATAGCCTGGTGCCAAACTTCCCCAAGCTGGCGGGCCAAGGCCAGCGATATACGCTTAAGCAACTGCATGAAATCAAGGACGGCAAGCGCGTCGTGCTTGAAATGACCGGCTTGCTGACCAGTCTCAACGAGCAGGACCTCAACGATATCGCCGCGTTCTACGCCAGTCAGAAAGGCAGCGTGGGCGCAGCTGACGAGAAACTGGTCGCTCGCGGTGAAGCACTGTTCCGTGGCGGCAAGCTGAGTGAGGGCATGCCGGCTTGTACCGGATGCCATTCGCCCAATGGCGTGGGCAACGCGCCAGCGGGGTTTCCGCATCTGGGCGGTCAACACGCTGATTACATCAAAAAGCAGCTCGTGGCCTTCCGCGAAGGTGACCGCACCAATGACGGCGACACCATGGTCATGCGCTCAATAGCCGCCAAGTTGAGTAACAAGGATATCGAGGCGCTTTCGCAGTATATCCAGGGGCTTCACTGATGGCTGATCCTGTGGGAGCCGCCTGACCTGGCCCGGCTCCCACAGGAATCACGGATGACGTAGGACCGGCTTTAGCCGGGAGGTCGTTGGAGCATTCACCAATATTTTTCGCTAGAAATACCGCTCTCCCGGCTAAAGCCGGTCCTACGGGGCTGCGGGCCGACATAGAATTTCGCAGAGGTTCTACATAATAACGTGGGGCCGGCTTGTGGATGGAGGCGCCTCGCATGAAGCGGCACTCCAAAAACCCTGAAACACCTCGTTACCGTTCTTCGCGGGCAAGGCCGGTTCCAACAGGTTTTCCATTCAAAAAGGGTAGCTTCGGCTACCCTTTTTTGATCTTGCCAGCGTTACACTAGCGAACTCGCGTCTTGTGAGCCGGTCGAAGCCCGGTCGTTGCAAGGCCCTCAAACCAGCCTCAGGAGTAAAGCATGCGTAATCTGATTCTCAGCGCCGCACTGGTTGCCGCCAGTCTTTTCGGTATCACGGCACACGCTGCCGAGCCTATCGAAGCCGGTAAGCAGTACACCGTGCTGAGCAGCGCCGTTCCTGTTTCCGAGCCAGGCAAGATCGAAGTTGTGGAAATGTTCTGGTACGGCTGCCCGCACTGCTACGCATTTGAGCCGACCATCAACCCATGGGTCGAGAAGCTGCCTGCTGACGTTCACTTCGTCCGTATTCCTGCCATGTTCGGCGGCCCTTGGGACGCCCACGGCCAACTGTTCATCACCCTGGACACCATGGGCGTAGAGCACAAGGTTCACGCCGCAGTATTCGAGGCGATCCAGAAAGGCGGCAAGCGTCTGACCGACAAGAACGACATGGCCGAATTCGTGGCTACTCAAGGCATCGACAAGGAAGAGTTCCTGAAGACCTTCGACTCGTTCGCTGTAAAGGGCAAGATCGCCCAGTACAAGGAACTGGCCAAGAAGTATGAAATCACTGGCGTACCGACCATGATCGTCAACGGCAAATACCGCTTCGACCTGGGTTCTGCCGGTGGTCCGGAGCAAACCCTGCAAGTGGCTGATCAGCTCATCGAAAAAGAGCGAGCGGCCAAGTAAGCAGCGCCTGCCATGCTGCGCAAGAAAGCAGTACGAAGCGTTGGCCTGCATGATCCGCGGGTCAACGAGGATCATCTGCAAGCAAGTGGTCTGCCGGCGGACGGTCGGCTCCGCTTGCTTAGCTTCAACATCCAGGTCGGGATCAGCACCGGCCGCTATGGTCATTACGTTACGCGCAGCTGGCAGCATTTGCTGCCACATGTGGGGCGGGCCAATAACCTGAAGAAGATAGGTGACTTGCTGGGCGACTTCGATCTGGTTGCCTTGCAGGAAGCCGATGGCGGCAGTTTGCGTTCCGGCTACGTCAATCAGGTCGAGCACCTTGCCCAGCTCGGTGCCTTTCCTTACTGGTATCAGCAACTCAATCGCAATCTGGGTCGTTTTGGTCAGCACAGCAATGGCGTGCTCAGCCGCCTGCGACCGTGGGCGATCGAGGATCACCCGTTGCCCGGACCTGCCGGGCGCGGCGCGATTCTGGTTCGTTTTGGCGAAGGTGAGGATGCGCTGGTCGTGGTGATGATGCACCTGGCACTTGGCGCACGCACTCGTACCCGGCAATTGGCCTATATCCGTGAATTGATCGGTGGCTACCGTCACCAGGTATTGATGGGTGACATGAACACCCACGCCCTCGATCTGCTGGAAAAATCTCCATTACGTGACCTGGGTCTCCTTGCTCCGCAAATTGAAGCGACTTTTCCCAGTTGGCGACCGCAACGCTGCCTTGATCATATTCTGCTCAGTCCTACACTCACTCTGGAACGGGTTCAGGTATTGGCTCAGCCAATCTCTGATCATTTGCCTGTTGCAGTGGAGATTCGCCTGCCTGCTTCATTGGGTGGCGACTCGCTGCCCGTTATCAGTCATCGCGGATCTCCTGAATGAGCGACGAAGCCGAACGCTGGCGAGAGAAATACCTCAAAGGCGTCGAACAGCAAGACAAGCTCGAAAAACGCTGGAATGCCCGTCTCGACTTGCTGCGCCGTGGTCTGGTGCGCAGCAGTCTCGCGGCAGAAGGGTCGGACCGGGCTGTCGACCAATGCATGAAGGAGATGCGCGAAATCGTCCGTAAGGACGACATGGACGCGGGCCTTGCAGCGTTGATTCCAAGGCTGGAAAAAGCGGTACTGGATTCCGAGCAGCGCCGCGAAGAGCGCGCTGCGCAGGTCAGCAGCGCGTTGGTATCGCTGGTCACGCAATTACAGTCCCTGCAATTGCCCAAGGACGTACGCAAGCCGCTCAAGCGTTTCGCCAAAGACCTTGAGGAGCGCGCCTCGCAAGCGCGGGAGCTACCACTGTTGCTCGGCGAGCTAAGCGGCCTGCAGGGCCAGGCGCTGACGGTGATTGAACGACCTGAAGAGCCGCACCGGCCGGGGTTGCTGCAGCGTCTGTTTGGTGGGCATGAGGTTGGCGATGCTCCGGCAAAGGACGCCGGTGATACCGCAGCCGCTGTTCCGGAAGTCGTGCCTGAGCGCACGACTGATTCAACCGAGGTCGATGAGTGGGACGAGCCTGACGAACTGCCCAAACCAGTCGATCCAGCTACGCCGCCCGTTGTTGTCGCCCCTGCGGCAGCGGTCCCTGCTCCTCCGAAAACTCCGCAACTGCCGCCAGAGTCAGTAGCCTCGCCGTCAGATGTGCAAGCGCCGAACGTCGAGCCCGTACTCGAAGTGCCCGAGCCGGCGATCCCGGTTCCTGCACATGAAGCCGACGTCATTGTCGAGCCTGTCGCTGCTCCGTCGGTCGCGTCAGTCACTGAATCTATCCCGATTGAGGATTTGCTCGCCCCAATCCCGGTTGTGCCCTACGAATACGTGTCAGAGCCGGTCAGCGCTGTCGGCGAAGACGATGAGTTGCCGCAAGAAGCAGAGTCTGGCGAAGAAGAGTCAACCTACGCGCTGCCCAGCTCCCCCGAGCCGAGCTACAGCTCCGTGGCAGCGCATATCGAACACACCCTGTTGGGCCTGCTCAACGACCTGACCTTGCCAGAGCACCATCGCCCTCAAGCCGAGGCGATGCGCCTGCGCCTCGAACATGGCCTTAATTGGTACGAGTTGCTGCCCATCCTCGATGATCTGGCTGTCTTGATGTTGGCGATCACCGACAGCGGTCAGCATGAATTCGAGATTTATCTAAAGCAGCTCAATGAAAGGCTCGAGTCATTCCAGAGCAATCTTCAGGCCGCCAGCGAAGACTACGTGGGCCAGCAGACCGCCTCCCGTGAGTTGAACAATGAACTGCGTCTGCAAGTGGACGGCTTGCAAAGCAGCGTCCAGGACGCCGCCGATTTGCCGAGCCTGAAAAAGGTACTGGAGAACCGCCTGGAAGGTCTTCTGGGCACCATGGATCAACATCAGAAGACCCGCGACGAGCGCGAGCAGGACGTTGCCGCGCGTCTGCAAGGCCTGGCGAGTCGGGTGGCGACCATGGAGCAAGAGGCGTTGGGCTTCAGGGCCAATCTTGAAGAGCAGCGGCAAAAGGCACTGATCGATCCATTGACCGGCTTGCCCAATCGGGCCGCCTGGGAAGAGCGCCTTGGGCATGAGATGGCTGTCTGGCAGAAGAACAAGACCAACCTGCTGGTGTGTATCCTGGATCTGGATCACTTCAAACGTATCAACGATGGCTACGGGCATCTGGCCGGCGACCGGGTTCTCAAGATTGTTGCCAAGGTTGTGAAGAAGCAGCTACGTCCGACTGATTTCATTGCGCGCTTCGGCGGTGAGGAGTTTGTGATCCTCTTGCCTGCGACTCAGGTGACAGCAGGCCTGGCTTTACTCGAGAAACTGCGGACGGCGGTTGAGGAGTGCCCGTTTCACTTCAAGAGCGAACCGGTCACCATCACTGTGTCCACGGGCGTGACAGCGTTACGGCCCGGCGAGCGCAGTGATGTAGCGCTCAAGCGCGCTGATCAGGCTTTGTACCGCGCCAAGGAAAACGGCCGCAACCGCGTTGAGCAAGGTTGATCGATGACTCGACAGCAGTAAGCGATTCCACAGCAGTGCGCTATGCTCCCCACTTTCTTGTCTCTATGATCAGGTTTTCATGAAGCTGTTTTTATCTGCCCTGCTGCTCATTACGTTGACGGCCTGTACCAGCGGACCGCGACTCGACACCAGTCATCCTTCGTTGAACTACGATAACCGCGTGCAGTTTGTCGTGGTGCATTACACCTCGGCGACCCTTGAGCGTTCCCTTGAGTTGCTCACCCACGGCGAGGTCAGCGCGCATTACCTGATTGGTGATACGCCACCGACTATCTACAAGCTCGTCGATGAAAGTGCCCGGGCCTGGCACGCCGGTGAAAGTGAGTGGGATGGGCGCACCTGGCTTAACTCTGCATCGATCGGTATCGAAATCGTCAATCCTGGTTACCGCGATACACCGACCGGCAGACTTTGGTATCCGTATACGGAAGGGCAGATTCAGGCGCTGATCGTGCTGCTCAAAGATATCGTCAAGCGTAACCATATCGACCCGCGCCACATCATCGGCCATAGCGATATCGCACCAGCACGCAAGCTGGATCCGGGACCGCTGTTTCCGTGGAAACGACTGGCCGAGGCGGGACTGGGTGTCTGGCCGGACGAGCGTCTGGTGGCCGAACAGCAGGCACTTATGCTCGATAGCGTGCCGGACATCGCCTGGTTTCAGCAGCAGCTTGCTCGCGTTGGCTACACCGTACCGCAGACGGGTGAACTGGATGTCGCCACGCGGGATGTTCTGGCCGCTTTTCAGATGCATTACCGACCCGCACGTTTCGACGGACAGCCAGACGTGCAGAGCGCCGCTATCCTGAAAGTGCTCAACCGCCAGCGCTGATTTCACCAATTCGTTGCCGCGGCCCCAATCCAGCGGGCTATTTTCGCGTTTGTTGCTATACCTAGAGGATTCCTCCGGGTATCAACTGATGCGCGATGCGGCAACACCCTTTCGCACGACTCTCTATCGTCCTTGGCTGATGGCTTTGCTCGCCGCCTTGATGAGTGCTGCCGTGTTGTTGGCGGGCAGCTTTGCATTGGCTTTGCATCAGGCGCGACAGAACGAAAGCGAACAGATGAATACTCAGGGCGGGCGCTTCCTGGTGCGTCTGGAGCAGCTGTTTGGCCAACTGCGCGCCGGTCTTGATCAGCTGGAGGCCCAGCCTCTGCGACACTGTAATCCGGACATGGTTGACCGATTGCGTCAGGTTACCTCCAGCTATCGATTCATCTATGAAGCTGCGTTTGTGGGCGATGCCAGAGCGTGTTCCAGCGGATCGCGGGACAGTCAGCTCGGCCTGCCTCGCAAGCCGGATATTCGCGGCCCCACCTACGATTACTGGCTCAATACCTCAGCTCAGCCCGACGACAACCTTGCCGCGTTGGTGCTGGGCCGGGGCAGCTTCAGGGTTTCTACCTCCCGGGGGCATTTGACCGATGTGGTGGATTTGCCTGCCGGAGGCAGTCTGCTGGTGGTACTGAATCACGGCGTCAAAGCCGTCACCGTGCTGGGTCCTGATCAACCCTGGCCGCTCAGCGTCCGCTGGTCTTCGAACAGCGCTGAAAAGCTGATCATTACCGACAACCTGTTGATCTATCGCATGCCCACTGAGAGCCCCGTGTATCAACTGGTGATGATTGCGCCCCGCGCCGGTCTCCAGCAGAAAGTAGCGGGAGCCTGGTGGTTGCTGGTCCCCGCGAGCCTGCTGATTGCATTGTTTATAGGCGCGCTGGTATTGCAACTCGTGCGTCAGCGCCAGTCGTTAGGGGGTGAGCTGCAGGGCGCGTTGCGGCGCGGCGAATTGAAAGTGCTCTTCCAGCCGATTTTTGATCTGCATTCGCGTGTATGCGTGGGGGCCGAAGCGCTGGTTCGCTGGCGTAGGCCGGACGGCACGCTGACCAGCCCGGACCTGTTTATTCCGTTGGCGGAGAACACGGGGCAGATTCGGCAGATTACGGATTTTGTGCTGCAGCAGTTGCTTGAGCAGTTAGGGCCTCTGCTGCGAGCCAATCCGCAGCTCTACATCTCGGTGAACCTCGCCGCGTGTGATGTGATGGCGCCGAGGATTGGCCGGGTCACGGCCAGATTACTGGCGGTGCACAAAGTCTCGGCCCGGCAGATCGCCTTTGAAGTCACCGAACGGGGATTGATCGATGTGGTGATCGCCCGCAATCACTTGCAGGCGTTGCGCGACAAGGGACACCAAGTGTTGATTGATGATTTCGGCACGGGATATTGCAGCCTGGCTTATCTGCAAACACTGCCCGTGGATTGCCTGAAAATCGACAAAGCATTTATCGATGCCCTGGGTCATGATGCCGCCAGCAGCGGCGTGGCTCCTCATATCATCCGTATGGCCCATGCCCTGCAATTGCGGGTGATTGCCGAAGGTATCGAGTTCGAATCCCAGGCCCGGCTGCTCATGAGTGAAGGCGTGAAATACGGTCAGGGCTGGTTATTCGCCAGACCGCTAAGCGCTCGTAAATTCAGCGAACTGGTCACAGGCGGCCGCCGCAGCGAAGGGCGGCGGGCTGAGGATGTGGCGTAACGGTGTGGTGTAAAGGCGAATTGTGCCTCTCCAGGATCGACCAAGGAGCGCAATTGTTCGCGAGGCGGTGTGCCTGAGGAAACGCGTCAGACCCTTTCGGCAACAAGTTGCCTCCTACCCCCATAAGCGCTATGCCTGTGCAATGCCCGGTAGGAGCGAACTTGTTCGCGAGGCGGTGTGCCTGAAGAAACGCGTCAGACCCTTTCGGCAACAAGTTGCCTCCTACCCCCATAAGCGCTATGCCTGTGCAATGCCCGGTAGGAGCGAAGGCTGATTCTGGTGAAGGTTTAACCTACAACGGCAACGCCATATAAAACTGGGTGCCCTGCCCCGGTCTGGAGTACACGCCCATTCGCCCGCCGTGCAGTTGCACGATCTCTTTGCACAACGCCAGGCCCAGCCCGGCACCGCCTTTCTTGCGGCCGACCTGGACGAAGGGTTCGAATATTCGTCCCTGCTGGCCGTAGGCGATACCTTCGCCGTTGTCTTCCACGCTAATGATGACCCGTTCGCCGTGACGCCGTGCCTGAAGGCGTATTAGCCCGTTTTCCGGGGTGTGGCGCAGGGCGTTGTCCATCAGGTTATCCAGCACCCGTTCAAGCTGGGCGCGATCAGCATGCAGTCGAGGCAGTGGTTCCTGGGTCTCGATCGACAGGACAATGTTTTGCTCGTGGGCCTTTTCTTCGAAGCGTTGTCGCGCTTCTTCCAGCATGTCTTCGATGGACACAGGGGCCAACGTAAGCTTCTGTAAGCCGTTTTGGTAACGAGAGAAGTTCAGCAGGTCATTGATCAACTGCATCAAACGCTGCATTTCTTCGTTGACCGTATCGAGCAGGTCCGACTCGCGGGAGTCTGGCGGGAATTTTGACCGTTCGCGGAACAGACCAAACGCCATGTGCATGCCAGTGACCGGCGTGCGCAGCTCATGGGATGCGCGCAAGACAAACTCGCTACGTACACGCTCGAATGCGCGCTGTTCAGTAACATCGTGAAGCACCATTACCGCCCCAAGAATGTGCCCCTTGGTGTGGCTGACGGGGGTCAGGCTGTAGGTGAGAAGCCGCGATTCCCCGTCGACCTCAATTGAGAGGTCTTCCGGCGCACGCTCAAGCGTTCCGCCGCGCAGGGTCAGGTACAACTGCTCGTCCAGTTCGGGGCGCTCCAAGGCCGCGCCGAGCCCTTGGCCAAGCTTGGGCTCTTCCCAGCCCAGCTGACGTTGAGCGACCGGATTGAGGTGTTCCAGACGACCTTGGCGGTCGATCATCAACAACCCGTCGTCGATGCTGTCCAGCACAGCCTGCAAGCGCTGCTGACCCGCCAGCAGTTCATCGACGTTAGTGACCTGATGCTGACGTAACGCTTCGGCCATGATCCCGAAACGTCGCGTCAGCAAATTCATTTCAGCGCCTGAAGCAATCGGCAGGGTCACCTCGAAGTTGCCCTTGCCGATGCTGTCCGCAGCTTTGGCCAAGGCCTCGATGGGGGCGCCGAAGCGACGAGCGATCCCGTGAGCGGTAATGAACCCGATGCACAGCACTGCAATGCCTACCAACCCAAGCAGACCTGCAACCCATACCGCCCGTTCGCGGGAATGGATTTCCACCTTGCTGATGTTGTCCAGCGATTGGCGGTGGGCGACCAGCAAGTTATTGCGCAGGTTGTTGAACGCCTCAGTCAGTTCCGTGTTGTCGCGCATCGAACGTGCGGACTGGCGGGATGCTTCGTAAGCGTCGATGAATTTCTGATAATCCGCCCTGGCTTCGTGGAAGCCATTGTCGACGTTGTTGCGTTCATCGTTCTCGACGCCTTGTTCCAGCAATACCCGGAATTGATCCTGCAGTTTGCCCAGACGCTCAGCATTGGGCGTCTCATTCAGCATCATGACCAGCTGATCGCCCAGGTTTTGCCGCAGCTTCAGCCCGGTATCCAAGGTCACGAAATTCTGCTGGATCAACGACTCCTGTGAGCTCGCCATCTGCATAACGCTGACCAGGCCAAGCACCAACCCCAACAACGCTACCGTTATCAACGCCGAAATGCTGAAGAAAAGCCTGGTGCGTAACTTCATCGCCAGTTTCATGCCGGGTTAGTCATAGGTTGTACTGCTTACGTTTTCGATACAGCGTGGAAGCATCGATGCCCAATGTCTTGGCGGCCTGATCAAGGGTGTCGCTGGTCGCGAGGACTGCGCCGATGTGGGCTTTTTCCAGTTCATCCAGGCTCAGCGCGGCACCCACTCGTGGTGCGTTGCTGGTGGGTTGCTCAGCCATGCCCAGGTGAGCCACTTCAACCCGCTCTTGCGGGCAAATAATGCTGGCGCGTTCGATGACGTTGCGCAGCTCACGAATGTTGCCTGGCCAGCGGTAGTTCAGCAGCGCGGCTTTGGCTTCATCGCTGAAACCCCGGGCCGGGCGTGCGTAATCCTTAACGAAGCGCGCCAGGAAGCGATCCGCCAGAGTCAGGATGTCTTCCGTACGCTCGCGCAGCGCGGGCAGATTCAGGGTGATCACGTTCAGACGGTACAGCAGGTCTTCACGGAAGCGACCATTGCGCACCATGTCTTCCAGGTTCAGGTTGGTGGCCGCAAGAATACGGACATCGGCGCGGCGAGTGACCGGATCGCCGACTCGCTCGTATTCCTTGTCCTGAATGAAACGAAGCAATTTTGGCTGTAACGTGAGCGGAAAATCGCCGATTTCGTCAAGAAACAGCGTGCCGCCATCGGCTTGGTTGACGCGACCCAGAGTGCTCTCGCTCGCGCCGGTAAATGCGCCGCGGCTGTGACCAAACAGCTCACTCTCCATCAGCTCGGCGGTCAGCGATGGACAGTTGATGGTCACGCAGGATTTTTTGTTGCGCTTGCTCCAGCCATGAATGGCGCGGGCCAGTTCGCCCTTACCCGTGCCTGACTCACCTAGAATGAGAATATTGGCGTCAGTAGTCGCCACCTGACGAGCTGTCTCCAGAATCGCCATCATCGAAGGGCTATGGGAATCCAGGCCGTCCTTGGGTTTGCGAATTTCGCCTTCCAGTACTTCCAGCCGGGCTGACAACTGGCGTACTTCCAACTGTTTGGCGGTGGCCAGACGCAGTTGATCCGGGCTGCACGGTTTGACCAGATAGTCAGCCGCACCGGCTTGAATAGCATCGACTGCTGTATCGACCGCCGAGTGAGCGGTGACGATCACCACCCTCATCCACGGGGCTTGAACGCGCATTTGCGCCAGTACATCCAGGCCATTGTCTTCGCCTAACCGCAAGTCCAGAAAGCACAGGTCGAAGACCTGGCGCTGCAGCAACGTTTCCGCTTGGGATGCGCTGTTGGCGGTGGCGACACTGTAGCCCTCATCTTCCAGGCAATAACGGAACGTGCGAAGGATCGCGGATTCGTCATCCACAAGCAGAATACGGCCCTGATTCTCAGTGGCTGCTTCCATTTTTCCTACGCTCCTTAATGAATTGTCTTGCGTTAGTGTCGGAATAATCGGGCAAGTTGCATGGTTGATTCTGATTGATTATGCGAGGGGGATGGTAGTTATCTGAGTGGTTTTGAGATAAATATCTGATTTTTATAAGAAATAATCTCTTTGTATACCTCGCGCCAGGCTTGCGGGCTTCAGTTGCATTCATGTTGCACGGAGCCAGTTCTGCCGATTCCTGCATGCTGCGCGGCGGCTATTTGCGATTCACGACGGCGTCCCGCTCGAATCCCGTCCGCACTTCCTTGTCATTTGCTGATCAGACACAGGCAAGCCTCTGAATCGAGACGTATCTCCGGAGGACTGGCTCGAAACCCTTACACAGCTATGAAGATGGAGAACTGCCATGCACCTGCTGAAAAAGCTCGCTCTGGCCACAGCCACAATCACCGTGCTGGGCCTGAACCCTTTGATGGCCAGTGCTGCTCAGGGCGATTTGCCCAGCCAGCTCGCCGAAGCGCGTCAGGAAGGTTCGATCTGGACCGCATTCGCCCTCAACAAACATTTGAGTCCGTTCAAAATCGACGTCAGCGTCGAGCAAGGAACGGCTGTCCTCAAGGGCAAGGTAGAAAATCAGGTTGATCGTGAACTGGCCGAACGCATTGCGCTGGACACCAAGGGCATCGACAAGGTCGACAATCAACTGGAGATCGACCCCAATGTCGCTGCTGAGCCGGGCACCAAGGCCAATATGGCGCAGCGATTCGAAGACGCCACGCTGACTGCGACCGTGAAGTCCAAACTGCTTTGGAGCAGCGTCACTGAAGCACTCAACATTGATGTCGACGCCAAAGACGGTGTCGTGACGCTTAAAGGTCGTGCGCAAAGCCCGGAAGCCAAGGAAGTAGCCGGTAACCTTGCGACCAACACCGATGGTGTGGTCAGCGTCAATAATTTGATCAGCATCAGTGCTGCGGACTCCATTGCCTCACGGGTTGATCCGCAGGCGACAAGCCCGGCTGAAGACATCAGTGATGTATGGATTACCAGCAAGGTCAAATCCAGCCTGATCTACAGCCGTAATCTGGATGGCCTGAACATCAAGGTCGACACCAAAAGCGGTCTGGTCAGCCTTAACGGCATCGTTGCCAACTATGCGGAAAAAGAACTCGCCGTCGAGATCGCGCGAAATATCCGTGGCGTTAAAGGCGTGAATGCGGATGCCCTGAAAGTGATGACCCGCACGACCGGCTGATCAGTTGGGCTGGTACGTTCGTGCATCCTGCACGACCCGTCAGGGCTGATCGTGCAGGATGCTACCAGCCGAATTATTTTATAGTTTTTAAGTTGTTGATTTATAAGATTTTTTGGTTGTATTGAAAGCTGGCATGCAGGCTGCAATATCTTGGTTATAGAAGCCGTGAAAACTCCGGCAACAAGATCAAGTTGACAGCCCAGCGTGGTGTCAGGAGCAACCAGATGAACCGCCAGCGTCTTACTCAATTGCGTATTTCGCCTCTGCACATTCAGCAGGGCTTGTTCGCCAGCCTGGCGCTGATGATCACTCTGATTGCAATTCAGCAGTTTCAGCATTGGGAAAATTCCCGCGAAGCTGCACAAATAAAACAGCCATTCACTTACAGCCAGACTTACAACAGCCAGACGTACAGCAATGCCAGTGCGTCGATGGCTCGTGATACCGCGCTGAGCCTCACGCCGGTTGATCGTAAAGCGTCTGCAAGTGAAGTACCACACCAGCAAACCTGGGTTTTTTGACCCGCAGCAGCAAAAGCAGCATCCATTAAAAGCAGATAAGGAGAGTCATCATGTTGAGTTGGGCAATCACGTTTCTGATCATCGCCATCGTCGCCGCCGTTCTTGGTTTCGGTGGTATCGCCGGCACCGCAACCGGTATCGCGAAGATCCTTTTCGTCGTATTCCTGGTTATGTTCGTGGTCTCGTTCTTCTTTGGCCGTCGCGGCCGAGGTTAAACATGCGCACGTCTCTGCACTCAATCGCAGCCGCCCTATTAATGGGCGGCAGCGCAATGGCGATGGCTGCCAATGACGGCCAGTCTCGGGTCAATCAGTTATTGGGATCTGACCCCGAGTACCGGTCTACCTGGAGTTCAGTGATCAAGAAGGAGGAGCGTTTGCCCGACTGGGTGATCAATCTCTCCGGTGCCAGCGAGCAGCAGATGACCGCTGTGACCGAAGACAAGAAGCCGTATCTGGTCGGTCCTTTGTGTGAAAAAGCTGAAACCTGCAAGAGCCAGCGTCTTCTCGTGGCGTTCAGCCTCGACAAAGATGAAGCCTATGCATTGTTGGTAGATGTGCCAGCTGGCCTGCCTTCGGACAAGTCGCCGACACGTCACGCAACTTACCGTTATCTGGGTGAACCGGATGAGGGAATGCAAGGCATGCTCCAGGAACAGCTCCGCAAGGATCCGAACTGGTACTGATTCACGGTATTCGAGAACAGAGAGCATTCATGTTCGGGGTGCTCTTTAGCTACGCGGTTCGAGAAGAACCGCGTATGACCAGGGGGCCGGGACGCTTTGATCGTTTGGATCGGAGTGACCTAGGAGTACAGGGAGTGCTTCCGAGGAGGGCCGGGTCAGGAAGAACCGCGACGCAATTCCATGATTGTAATCTCGAATATTCGGGAAACGGTCGGCTGTCTTGCGTTGCGTTTTATCATTTCAACTTGCATTAGATGCATGTCCGAGCATCCGACAAATCTTGTACGAATTGTCTGCTTTTCATCCCCTCCGTTTACCTGCTGATTTCCTGTTTTAAATTTCTGAATGGCCTGTAGAGGGCGAATTAGCCACCTTTGAGCCGATTCGCGGTACGTCCTGGTCGTTTTCAGGCATGTTTTCTGTCGCTTGCATTATGCCGATTCGGCATGGGGTAGTCGTTTACGGCATTAGACGTCGCGCCCATGCGTGGGAATAGTTGCGCCTTTTTTCGTCAGCTAAAGAGCCGGATGCTCGCTTGCTGCATCTACTCGGCACTGCTCTGAACGGTAACCCATGTCTCGCCGCTGCTGTGGATCAGCAAAGTCGTGCATGTGTGCTTAGAGAAGTGCGAGCCACTTGAAAAAAGGTAACGACATGAAGAAGGCAAAGCTGAGCCTGGCATGGCAGATCCTTATCGGTCTGACACTCGGGATTGCGCTGGGCGCGCTACTTAACCACTTCAGTGCAGAGAAGGCCTGGTGGATCAGTAACATCCTTCAACCGGCGGGCGATATCTTTATCCGCCTGATCAAAATGATCGTCGTACCTATTGTGGTTGCCTCGCTGGTCGTAGGGATTGCAGGTGTTGGCGATGCCAAGAAGCTGGGGCGTATTGGCCTCAAGACCATTCTTTACTTCGAAGTCGTCACGACCATCGCGATTCTGGTTGGACTGGTGCTGGCCAATGTTTTCCATCCTGGCACCGGTATCGACATGAGCAGCCTGGGTACTGACGACATCTCGAAGTACATGGCGACCACGGCAGAAGTGCAGCATGACCATGCTTTCATCTCCACGCTCCTGAACCTGATCCCTTCCAATATCTTTGCGGCCCTTGCCCGTGGCGATATGTTACCGATCATCTTCTTTTCGGTGATGTTCGGTCTCGGTCTGGCGAGCCTGGACGCTGAGGTGCGTGAGCCGGTGCTGAAGGTATTCCAAGGCGTGTCGGAAACCATGTTCAAGGTCACTCACATGATCATGAACTATGCACCCATTGGTGTATTTGCCCTCATCGCTGTGACCGTCGCTAAATTCGGTTTCGCCTCGCTGCTGCCATTGGCCAAGCTGGTGATTCTGGTTTACTTCGCCATCGCCTTCTTCGCGTTCGTGGTGCTTGGCCTGATTGCTCGTCTGTTCGGTTTCTCGGTGATCAAGCTGATGCGCATCTTCAAGGACGAGCTGATCCTGGCCTACTCCACCGCCAGCTCCGAAACCGCCCTGCCGAACGTGATCAGAAAGATGGAAGCCTATGGCGCGCCGAAGGCGATCTGCAGCTTTGTGGTACCGACCGGTTACTCGTTCAACCTCGACGGTTCGACCCTTTATCAAAGCATCGCGGCGTTGTTCATTGCTCAGTTGTACGGCATTGATCTGTCCATCGGCCAACAGTTGATGCTGGTTCTGACATTGATGGTGACCTCCAAAGGTATCGCTGGCGTGCCAGGCGTTTCCTTTGTGGTGCTGCTTGCGACGCTGGGCAGTGTGGGTATTCCGCTGGAAGGTCTGGCATTCATTGCCGGTGTCGACCGCATCATGGACATGGCGCGTACCGCATTGAACGTGATCGGCAACGCGTTGGCTGTACTGGTCATCTCGCGTTGGGAAGGCATGTATGACGATGCCAAAGGTGAGCGCTACTGGAATTCCCTGCTGCACGCGCGCAGCAAGGAAGCGGTTCCGGGCGCTGAGCCGGTGTCTTCGAACAACGCATAAATGCTCCCGACAGGCTGCAAGTGACCTCAAACTCACGCACGACCGGTAGGACCGAATTCATTCGGGAAGGCTGTGCTTCAGGCGGTACAAAGGCTGTGAATGTACCGGCCTCTTCGCGAATGAATTCGCTCCTGCCGGGATTTGGGGTCACACGGCAACATAGGGTCATCCCACAGGTTTCGTATAGCGCCAACACACCCCGGCATGCCGGGGTTTGTTGTTTCTGGCTCAGGCCTGCGCCATGGCGTCGTTGAGTGATTTTTCCAGCTGCGCCTTGTAGCGCAGGTACAGGATGGTTTGTCCGCGAGCGTCGTCCAGTAAGCCGGAAAGGTCAAGGTCGGTGATGTAGCAGCGATAGCGTTCGGGCTCGGTGCGTCGCTCGAGGATCTGTCTGGCCACGACGCTGAACAACTGATCACCATGCTCCAGCTCGGAGAACTCGTTGTTATCGCAGTACAGCGTCACGCTGACCTGACCGGGTGATGCTTGTTCGACAATCGCCTGCACGTCGTAGAACGGCTTGCTTGCGGCAGTTGGCGCACTGCGTGGTTCGATGCGTCGGGCTCGCCCTGCGCCAGATGGCAAGACCTGGTAATAAAGCGTTTCGAGGAAAGCGACCGCTGTGGTATCGCCCACAGGCAGCATCCCGGTGCGGCGATAAACCAACGCCTGGAAGAAACGCTGCAGGGGCTGCAACAGGCTCAACTCATCGTGATAAGGCAGGCGCTGATGCCAGAGCGCATTGTGTTCATCGAGTGCGTAGAGATCGGCCTCATTTTCGTTGACCCTGTAAAACACTTGAATGCATTCGGGCTGGCCATGGGGAAGGATCAGCGCCAGATCGTGATCGCTCAGGGCGTGCGGATCCAGGTGCAGAGGGCTGTAGCGCGGTAGCTCTTCACCCAGATATTCGAACAGTCCCGAAAGACTATTGATCACCACATGAGTGACTGGCTGGGTCGGCACCATTTCCAGTACGTGGTACTGCTGTTGCACCTGGATCAGGTAGCGATGGTTCAGGCGCGCGGCATGCAGCAGTTGCGCGGTGGCTACCAGCTCCTCAACCCGCTGGGCGATCGCGGGAGCGCGGTTGTGGCAGAAGCAACGCACACTCACCACAGGTTGCGCCGCGCCCTCGGGCAAATTACTGAGTAGCTCGCTCAGGCAGTCAAGCAGCGCATGAGCGCCGTCATAGCGGCTGACGAGGATTTCGTTCCAGCTGTTCAGCGTGATCTGATCCAGAGTCAGTACGAGGTTTTCCCTGACCCCGGCATAACTCAGCGAATCGGTTCGTTCAGTGGTCATCAGGATGTTCAGATCACGATGGTGACTGAGCGGATCAATCCCGACGTTGACCAGCAACAGAATCTCGCTGGGTACCGCAGGGCTCAGCACGCGTTCTTCGCTGACCACCTGGAGCGGAACAGGGATCTGCTGTTGCAGCGCCCCGAGCAGATTGAACAGCTCGAATTCGCTCAGGTCGCTGCTGCCCGGATGCAGTGCCAGCCGCGTGGTGGTGTCGATCACATTGTTGCGATGGCACCAGGTCAACAGTTCCAGCAACTCGCGGCTGCGCTTGATTGGCGAGAAGTCGATCCATTCATGAGCGCCCAGACTGCCGTTATACAGAGCCCACTGAGTTTTACCCGGCTCGCGCTTATTGGGTGACTGCACCAGCGTCAGCGTGTCTTCCGCCAGATCGGGAGCAATGCCCGGATTGATGAACTCGACTTTGCCTGCCTTGCGCTCGAATGCGGCGTACAACCTGCGGCCGAGTATATTCAGGTCCCGGGCGTTGGCCGAGCTGGCGACGTTTTGCTGGCGGGCGAGCTGGGTCAGAAAGCGATAGCTGTAGTTGAGTTCGTTGACCAGTGCGCGGCGCTCATGGGCGACCTGGCGCACCTTCCACTGACTGCGGCTGTCGAGCAGGAGTAATTGGCGTTCGTCCCAGCCCCACTCCCGCGTCAGTCTTTCCAGTAACTGCCGCTGCCAGCTGGTGTTGCGCAGCCGCGCAGTCCCGGTCAGTTTTTTATTCACTTTCAAATACAGGCTGCGGCGTACCAGCTCCAGTCGTTCCAGTTCGCCGCGCTGGATCAGATACTCCTCAATACGCCGATACACGACCATGTATGGATCCAGCTCATCCAGATCCACCCGATTGGCGAACACCGCTTTCTTGAAGCGCAGGCTCAGGCAGCGGACCTTGGGGTGTTCGCTGGCATACACCTCAGTCAACAGCAGTTTGAGCACCGACTTATAGGGTGACTCGATGCCCTTGAACAATTGCCACAGGCCGGCACCGAGAAACTCTCCGGGCGGAATAAGCGCCATATGGCCCAGGTCGAGCACTTCATCATCGCGGATAAAGCGTTTCGACAGCAGCGTATGGGTGTACTCGGCGTAGCGCTGTTCTTCATAGCTCGGCACCAGCCACCACATGGGCGTGCGACCCGCGAGCCAGATGGCGGTGCGGTAGAACTCGTCCAGCAACAGATAGTGCTGCGTGCTGCCGCAGTTGTCCGAACTGAGCTGCGTATCGCGCTCACCTGCAGCGAAACGCTGCAGGTCGATCAGGAAAAAGTGCGCTTCTGCACCCTGACTGGCGGCCCACACTTCCAGCGCCTGACACTTCTTGTGCAGCTCGGCGGCTTCGTCTGCATTCAGCTCTGAGTCATGACAAACCCAGACATCCATGTCGCTTTCTTCAGCTTGCGCGAAGGTACCCAGGCTGCCCATCAGAAACAGACCGTGAATGGGGTTGCGCGCATTGCCACGCCGGGCTTTGTACGAGAACGACCGGGTCAGGCGTTGGGCTTCGGCCAGCGCCAGGCTACTGGGCTCGTATTGGGACACGCCCGCAGGCGTGCTGCCGGAAACATAACCGGGCAGTAGCGGATGGTTAACGTGAAAAAACAGCGGCAGCAAATTCAATACGGTTTGCTGGCGAGTGGACAGCCCCTCGAGGGCGCGCGCAAGCCGCCCACTGTTCAAAGTCAGGAAACGGTTACGGAGCTGGGAAAGCACCTTACGGTCGATGCCTTCATCCAGGTCAGGACGGATTTCGGAATTACGCGTCATTGCAACTCAAACCGGATGCCGGGCTCGAAAGGGGCGGCGTGGAAGTAGTGAGTCAGACGGCGGGCAGGACGACGTGAGAGCCTGAAGCTTTCAGTCCGTTTATTGTTCTGGCGCCAACTTTTTACTATCGGCGCAGATTTTCATAAATGAAGGGCCCGTCAGACCTTTTTTGGAATGCGGGCCCTGGCGGCGATCAAGCGGCTTGTTTGGCAACGTTCAGAATAGTCAGCAGGGACTGGGCATGTTCGGCGGCTTCCAGTCCGAGACTGGTCAGGTATCCGCCATCGACCTGAGTGGTCAGGCCTTTTTCGAAGAGTCTTTTAGCAGCCGCAACAGCAGTCGGAGCGGCCACGTGATGGACTTTGAGTCCTTCAAGGGTATTGCCCAGATTGAAGAGTGCGAGGATTTCCAGTTCGGCAACCAGCTCAGGGGTATACGACATAGGTGCTCCAGACTTTTTCTAGTAATACGCCTCACTGGCTGGCGGAATCCTGGAATCAACGTGTCTGTGCTGCGCTCGTCGGTTCTGGATGACCGTTAAAGCCGGCTCGGCGTGGAAGCCTCGTCGTTCTAGTGGCAGCGAGGCATTTGCAGTGTAGACCTGGTCTGGGGATTTTGCCGAGCCTGATTTTCTGAGGTTTCGCCACCGGCCGTCAGTTGGCCGGTGCGCGCGTCAGCTCATGCCTCTGGCGGTAACTCAGGCAAGGCACGCAAGGCGGTTTCATACCATTCGGTGTTGAATGGGCGGTCTTCTTCCAGCAGTGCGTCAATTTCGATAGCCAGAACATGGGCCATCAACTGCAGGATTTCTTCACGCTCATAGCCCACCAGCGTCAGCTTGTTGAACGTCGCTTTGGCGGCAGGAGGGTTGTCGCTTTCAATCTGATTTTCGATAGCCTGAACCAGGGTCGATTCAGCGAATTCTTCTTCATCGTTGTCGAGGGTGTCGGTCATGGGGTGCATCCTTGAGAAGTTTGGTTCAACCCGTAGGACCGGCTTCAGCCGGGAGGAGGTCGGTACAATCGAGGCATAACCTTAATCAGGAAAGGCGCTCTCCCGGCTAAAGCCGGTCCTACGGATGAAAGATTAACGCGCAGCGAGTAACGCATGTCCGCGAACCACAGCAGCCTTGACCTGTGCCGGAGCGGTGCCGCCGATGTGATCGCGGGCGTTGACCGAACCTTCCAGGGTCAGTACGGCAAACACGTCCTGCTCGATCTGATCGCTGAATTTGCGCAGTTCTTCCAGGCTCATTTCAGCCAGGTCCTTGCCGCTTTCAACGCCATATTTCACCGCATGGCCGACGATTTCGTGGCAATCACGGAATGGCAGACCACGACGTACCAGGTAGTCCGCCAGGTCTGTCGCCGTGGAGAAACCGCGCAGCGCAGCTTCACGCATGATGGCGTGCTTGGGCTTGATCGCCGGGATCATGTCGGCAAAGGCACGCAAGGAGTCACGCAGCGTGTCGGCGGCGTCGAACAACGGCTCCTTGTCTTCCTGATTGTCCTTGTTGTAGGCCAGTGGCTGGCCCTTCATCAAGGTCAGCAGGCCCATCAGGGCGCCGAATACGCGGCCACTTTTGCCACGCACCAACTCCGGTACGTCAGGGTTTTTCTTCTGCGGCATGATCGAGCTGCCAGTGCAGAAACGATCCGGTAGATCGATGAACTGGAACTGGGCGCTGGTCCACAGCACCAGCTCTTCCGAGAAGCGCGACAAATGCATCATCGCGATGCTGGCGGCCGAGCAGAATTCGATGGCGAAGTCACGATCCGAAACGCTGTCCAGCGAGTTACCGCCGACGACGTCAAAGCCCAGCAGTTTGCAGGTCAGTTCGCGATCAATCGGGTAAGTCGTACCGGCCAGTGCTGCGCTGCCCAATGGCATGCGGTTCAGGCGCTTGCGGCAGTCGACCAGACGCTCGTAATCGCGGCTGAGCATTTCAAACCACGCCAGCATATGGTGACCGAATGTGACCGGTTGCGCGGTCTGCAAATGAGTGAAGCCCGGCATGATGGTGTCGGACTCACGCTCTGCCTGACCCAGCAGGCCCTGTTGCAGGCGAGTGATCTCAGACAGGATCAGGTCGATTTCGTCACGCAGCCACAGGCGGATATCAGTTGCCACTTGGTCGTTACGGCTGCGACCTGTGTGCAGTTTTTTACCGGTGATGCCGATGCGGTCAGTCAGACGCGCTTCGATATTCATGTGCACGTCTTCCAGGTCGACGCGCCACTCGAAGCTGCCCGCTTCGATCTCGGTCTGGATAGTCTTCAAGCCGTCGATGATGGTGTCGCGCTCGGCATCGGTGAGAACGCCGACCTTGGCCAGCATCGTAGCGTGGGCGATGGAGCCCATGATGTCGTGGCGATAAAGGCGTTGGTCGAAGGTGACGGAGGCCGTGAAGCGCGCGACGAAGGCGTCGACGGGTTCACTGAAGCGGCCGCCCCAGGACTGGTTGGTCTTGTCGGTGCTCATGGATTCGCTCGTGATCTGCTGAAGAATGACATGCCCGCGTCTGCTCGCCGGGCACTCGCGATCATAACAGGTTGGCATTTTTTTATTTGCGGGCAGCTTGCCGCACAGCCCCGCACAGTCGAGACTGGGCTGATGCGAAATAGCTTATTGAAACAACCCTCGCCTAAAGGGCCTGGCAAAGAGTTTTTCCTCCCTGAGCTGTGCCTTCCGCAAGCGCTGTTGGTACTGGTCCTGCTCGCCGAATTATTGGTTCTGGTGTTGGTGCTGGTCGAACCCATGCGTCCGGGCTTTGACTGGGTGCGGCTGGCGCTCATGTCGTTGTTCGTGCAGTGGATTGTGCTCTTGTCAGCGGCCTTGTTGTGCGGGCTTCGCCCGTGGCTGGCGCGTTTGCCTGCGGGGCGTGCAGGGGTATTCGGTTGTTTGCTGGTTGTGGCGATTACCCTGCTCTGCACGGCAGTCACCGACGTTTGCCAACTGACCGGCAGAGTGACGTTTGGCGTGATGGTCGAGCGCTACGTACGTTATGGCCTTATCGCGCTGATCATGTCGGCCCTGATGCTGCGCTACTTTTATTTGCAGAGTCAGTGGCGCAAGCAGCAGCAAGGCGAGTTGCGCGCGCGCATCGAGTCGCTGCAAGCGCGTATCCGGCCGCATTTTCTGTTCAATACCCTGAACAGCATCGCGAGCCTCGTGGCGACCAATCCGGTCAAAGCCGAGCAGGCGGTGCTGGATCTTTCCGACCTTTTCCGGGCCAGCCTGGCCAAACCCGGAAGCCTCGTCACCTGGCGCGATGAGCTTGAGTTGGCAAAACGATATTTATCGATTGAGCAATATCGTCTTGGCGAGCGTCTACAGTTGGACTGGGTGATCAGTGGAATTCCAGACGACCTTCCAATTCCCCAGCTAACCTTGCAGCCACTACTTGAAAACGCTTTGCTTTATGGGATTGCACCTCGCGTCGATGGAGGTGTCGTAAAGGTAGAAGCAGATTATGAAAGGGGGGAGTTCATATTGTGTGTAAGCAATCCCTATGACGAAGTTGCCAGTCGGCAGACTTCCAACGGCACTCAGCAAGCACTGGTAAATATCGGTGCGCGCCTCACGGCACTTTTTGGTCCGCACGCCAGTCTGAGCGTGGAGCGCCGTGACGGTCGTCACTACACCTGTCTACGCTATCCTTGTGCGAGACTCACGCAGGAAGCCAGAGCTATATGAATGTCCTGATCGTTGATGACGAACCCCTGGCCCGCGAACGGCTTAGCCGGATGGTCAGTGAAATTGAAGGCTATCGGGTTCTGGAACCCGGTGCGTCCAATGGCGAAGAAGCCTTGGCGATGATTGAAAGCCAAAAGCCGGATATCGTTTTGCTGGATATCCGCATGCCAGGCATTGATGGCCTGCAAGTCGCTGCCAGATTGTGCGAGCGGGAAACTCCGCCTGCTGTTGTCTTTTGTACTGCGCACGACGAATTTGCCCTTGAAGCTTTCCAGGTCAGCGCGGTCGGCTACCTGGTCAAACCTGTGCGGCCTGAGCATTTGATTGATGCCCTGAGAAAAGCCGAGCGCCCAAACCGCGTGCAGTTGGCGGCCATGACGCGCCCTGCGGCAGAAAGCGGTAACGGACCACGCAGCCACATCAGTGCGCGGACCCGTAAAGGTATCGAGTTGATCCCGCTGGACCATGTGATCTATTTCATCGCCGATCACAAGTACGTCACCTTGCGCCATGAAGGGGGCGAAGTTCTTCTGGATGAGCCTTTGAAGGCACTCGAAGATGAATTCGGCGACCGTTTTGTGCGTATCCATCGCAACGCACTGGTCGCCCGTGAACGTATCGAGCGTCTGCAACGCACGCCTCTGGGGCATTTCCAGTTGTTCCTCAAAGGCCTCAATGGCGATGCCTTGATCGTCAGCCGTCGGCATGTGGCGGGTGTGCGCAAGATGATGCAGCAGCTTTGAGCAAGCCCAGTAGGACCGGCTTTAGCCGGGAGGAGGTCGGTAAATCCTCGGCATCTACTTCGTCAGGAATATCGCTCTCCCGGCTAAAGCCGGTCCTACGGGGTGACTGCGTCGAACCCTGAATTGCATTGACACTGGTGCGACGACAGAGCACTGAGCCGTTTTTCCTGAACTGTTATCATCCGTCGCAACTACTACCCTGTACGGATTGATCCATGTCTTCTCGCGAAATCCGCATTGCCACCCGCAAAAGTGCGTTGGCCCTCTGGCAAGCCGAATACGTCAAAGCCCGCCTGGAGCAGGCTCATCCGGGGCTGGTCGTGACCTTGGTGCCTATGGTCAGCCGTGGCGATAAGTTGCTCGACTCGCCGCTGTCGAAAATCGGCGGCAAAGGGCTTTTCGTCAAGGAACTGGAAACAGCTCTGTTGGAGGATCGCGCGGACATCGCGGTGCATTCCATGAAAGATGTGCCCATGGACTTCCCGCAAGGCCTTGGCCTGTTTTGCATCTGCGAGCGTGAAGACCCGCGAGATGCGTTTGTCTCCAACCAATTCGCCAGCCTTGAGGCGTTGCCCGCTGGCAGCATTGTCGGCACCTCCAGCTTGCGTCGCCAGGCTCAGTTGCTGGCGCGTCGTCCTGATCTCAAAATTCATTTCCTGCGCGGCAACGTCAATACCCGTCTGGCCAAACTCGATGCGGGCGAGTACGACGCGATCATTCTTGCTGCAGCGGGTTTGATTCGCCTCGGGTTCGAAGACCGGATCACCGCAAGCATCAGTGTCGACGACAGCCTGCCAGCCGGTGGCCAGGGTGCAGTGGGTATCGAATGCCGCAGCGTCGATGCTGAAATTCACGCCCTGCTTGCGCCGTTGCATCACGATGCAACCGCCATCCGGGTGGTTGCCGAGCGCTCGCTGAACAAGCACCTCAACGGTGGCTGCCAGGTGCCCATCGCCTGTTACGCCGTGCTTGAAGGTGAGCAGATCTGGTTGCGCGGTCTGGTGGGCGATCCGTCAGGTGCATTGCTGTTGCGTGCCGAAGCGCGTGCGCCACAGGCTGATGCTCAGGCGCTGGGTGTTCAGGTTGCAGACGCACTGCTGGAGCAAGGCGCAGAAGACATCCTGAAGGCTGTTTACGGCGTGGCGGAACGAGAATGAGTGGCTGGCGACTGCTGCTGACCCGTCCGGCAGATGAGTCTGCCGCGTTGGCGCAGACTCTGGCTGACGCCGGGGTGTTCAGCAGCAGCTTGCCATTGCTCGATATTGAGCCGCTCCCGTCCAGTCCCGAGCAGCACGCTCTGGTTCAGGATCTGGACCTCTACAGCGCCGTGATTGTGGTCAGCAAACCCGCTGCGCGCCTTGGTTTGAAACTGGTTGCACAGCTCTGGCCGCAGACCCCCATCCTGCCCTGGTTCAGCGTCGGTGCAGGCACTGCGCAAATTCTTCAGGACTACGGCCTGGATGTCAGCTGGCCCGAGAGCGGCGACGACAGTGAGGCGCTGCTGGATCTGCCCAGGTTGCAACAATCCATCGCCATACCCGGCTCGCGCGTGTTAATCATGCGCGGTGAAGGCGGCCGCGAGTTGCTCGCCGAGCGTTTGCGCAGTCTTGGCGCCAGTGTTGATTATCTGCAACTCTACACACGTAACCTGCCCTATTATCCATCGTCGACGCTGGCTCAGCGTATCCAGGCGGAACGCTTGAACGCGGTAGTGGTCAGCAGTGGGCAGGGTTTTGAACACTTGCGTCAGTTGGCGGGCGATGCCTGGCCTGAGCTGGCGCGTTTAACTATATTCGTGCCGAGCCCACGTGTTGCCGAGATGGCGCGCGAAGCCGGAGCCCGAACAGTTCTGAATTGCCGCGGCGCCAGCGCTGCGGCTTTGCTGGCAGCGTTACGGGAACACCCCGGGCCTGCCCCTCAGGCGTATTGATCGACGTGCTCTCTTTTACCGATTACGCCCAAATGCAAAGGATGGATACGTGAGCGAAACAGCCTTGCCTAAAGATGATTCCGAATCTGTGCTGACACCACCGACACCCGACCCATTGCGCCCTGAGCGTCCGGCCGGACGCAGCAACGGGCTGGTGGTGCTGGCTTTGTTATTTGGCGTTGCTGGCATCGCCGTCGCCGGTTGGGGAGTATGGCAACTGCGCGCTGTTCAGGCGAGCCATCAACTGCAACGCACTCAAATGCAGGATATCGCCGCGCAAACCCTGACATTGCAAACCAGCGAGAAACAGCTCTCCGAGCGACTGGCGCAATTGCCTCCTGCCGATGAGCTGGAAGAGCGTCGGCGTCTGGTTGCACAGTTGCAAGGCGATCAGCAACGCTTGAGCCAGCGACTGGAAACCGTACTCGGTGCCAGCCGCAAGGACTGGCGTCTTGCCGAGGCCGAGCATTTGCTGCGTCTGGCGAGCTTGCGCCTCTCTGCATTGCAGGACATCAACAGCGCTCAGGCGTTGGTGCAGGGCGCTGACGAGATTCTTCGCGAGCAGGATGATCCAGGTTCCTTTGCCGCCCGTGATCAACTGGCGAAAAGCCTGGCGTCGCTGCGCAGCATCGATCAGCCGGACCGTACCGGTCTGTTCCTGCAGCTTGCAGCGTTGCGTGATCAAGTCGCCCAACTCAATGAGCTGGCCCCGGAATACAAAGATAAGGGCGAGTCGCTGCTCGGATTGACCGATGGCAAAAGCGAAGACAGCCATCTCGTGCAGTGGTGGAATGAGATCTCCCACTACATTCGCATCGATTTCAACGCCGACAAAAACATCCGCCCGTTACTGGCCGGGCAAAGCCTTACCCAGGTTCGTCTCGCGCTGAGCCTTGCGCTTGAGCAGGCGCAGTGGGCAGCCCTTAATGGCCAGCCACAAGTGTTTGAACACGCTCTGGCTGAGGCGAAAGAGGTGTTGCGCACCAACTTCAATCAAGATGACTCCCAGAGCAAGATGCTCTCCGCACGTCTGGACGAGCTTTCCAAACAGCCGGTTTCGGTGATGACTCCTGATCTCGCCCAGAGCCTCAGTGCCGTTCAGGCCTATCTTGAGCGGCGTCATGCCTCGGCCGGTGCGCCGGCAGCCGTGAAAAGCCAACCTGCTGAAGCCCGCGAGGGGACCAGCCCATGAAACGTGCCTATGTGCTGTTGTTCATCGCAATCGCCGTAGCTGCGGCGATTGGTGTGGCGATTGCCGAGCATTCCGGCTACGTCCTGATTGCCTATAAAAACTTCCGCTACGAATCCAGTCTGTGGGCCACATTGGGCCTGTTGTTTGCCATCTGGCTGGTGCTTGTCGTGGTGCGTCTGCTGGTCCGTCTGCTCACGACCTCCGGTTCAGTCGCCAACCCATGGTCGCGGCGCAACCGCAGCCGACGCATTCAGGTGGCGATCGAGCAAGGTCAAATGGATCTGGTCGAAGGCCGCTGGGCCAGCGCACAGCGCCATTTGCATCGTGCCGCCGAATCAGAGCCGCAGCCCTTGCTGTATTACCTCGGTGCGGCTCGCGCCGCCAACGAGCTAGGCCATTACGATGAGAGCGACAGCTTGCTCGAGCGCGCCCTTGAACGTCAGCCTCAAGCAGAACTAGCGGTTGCTCTGAGCCACGCCCAGTTGCAGCAGGACCGTGGCGACAGCGATGGCGCGTTGGTGACATTGCAGGCCATGAACGAACGCCATCCTCACAACGCGCAAATCCTGCGTCAGCTACAGCGGCTGTATCGCGAGCGCGGTGAATGGTCTGCGTTGATCAAACTCATGCCTGAACTGCGGAAAGACAAGGTTCTGCCACCGCAGGAGCTGGCGGAACTGGAGAAACGCGCCTGGGGTGAAAACCTCACGCTGGCGGCCTACCGCGAGCATGATGAAAACGGTAGCTCTGCGGGTTTGCCCGGTCTCGATAGCGCCTGGAAAGGCTTGACCTCGGCGCAACGTCAGGAGCCGCAACTGGTGCTGGCTTATGCCGAGCAGCTGCGCCGGTTAGGCGCAGACGCACAGGCCGAAGAGGCGCTACGTGCTGCGCTTAAACGTGAATACAACAGCCATCTGGCTCGTCTGTACGGTCTGGTGCGCGGCAGTGATCCTTCACGGCAGCTTCAAACCGCAGAGGGCTGGTTGAAAAACCATCCTGATGATCCGAGCCTGCTGCTGACCCTGGGCCGGCTGTGCCTGCAAAGCAGTTTGTGGGGCAAGGCCCGGGACTATCTGGAAACCAGCCTGCGATTACAGCGCAATCCGGAAACCTGTGCAGAGCTGGCGCGTCTGCTTGGCCAATTAGGCGAGACCGAGCGCAGCAACCAGCTCTTCCAGGAAGGTTTGGGCTTGCTTGACGAGCGACTGCTGGCACGACCACTCCCCGCCTTGGCAGGCTGATCAAGCAGCCAGGATATCTGGCTGCTTGATAGGTGTTTTGATCGCCGATGTAGGAAAAGTCACTGATGTTTGCTTTTTGTAGGCAACGTCCTTCAAAAGATCGCGATAAAGCGGTCATCCATCGTCTGCAAATGCCCACCTAAACAGGGACGTATCCTTACGCCGGTGCCTTGAAAGGGTTGAGCGCTTTCACTACCGTAACTGCCTTCGTCTCTGGTTACGGATTTGCCATGCAACTGGCTCGCACACGCTCCCTGTTTTTTCTGGTGTTTATTGCCTGTGCAATGATCGTCAGCTCTGTTGTTTATCTGCAGTGTGTTGTCGTCGGGCTCTCACCTTGTGTGCTTTGTCTGTGGCAGCGTGCCGTCTTCGTGGCCAGTGGTCTTGTAGCATTGATCGCTACAATCCATGCGCCAGGCCGTGCAGGATGCGGGGCTTACAGTGCTGTCATCCTGCTGCTCACCTTGTCGGGGGCATCAATAGCCGGGGGACAAGTCTGGCTGCAGACAGCAACCGTCGACCAGACTATCGAGGTGATTGCGCAGGTCGAACGGCTCCTGGATATGCTCTCGCTGTACTCGCAGGTCGACAGATTGCGCAGTGATGCCACGTTTTGTGCGGAAATTTCCTGGTCGTTGTTCGGCATCAGCTTGCCTGAGTGGAGTCTGCTGGCTTTCGTGGGCCTGGCGCTGGTCATGCTGTATGCACTGTTCAACGCTTCGCTTCGCGCTCCGACTGCCGAAAGTCGGGCCGGGGATTAAACACTTGTATGAACTTTATCTCCTGCGTACCTTGATGGGCTGGTCGTGCGGGCATAATCTGGCCCGCAAGCGTTATTGGATATATGCATCATCTGTTGCTCGCAATGCCTGTGTCGTCGACACCGACGAGATCAAAACCAGGCCTGCGCAGACTGCATGCCCCTGAAGGGAAGTGATCATCATGTTGGAAAGCTGTCAGAACGCGCAGGAACGCTGGGGCGGGGTCAATAAGCTGATTGATCGCTGGCTACAGGATCGCCTTGAATTGATCCGCGTCTACGATGCCCTCGGTGACACACCCGAAGCCTTGGCGGCGGATCGTGAAGGCCTTCAGAAATTCTGTGAAGTGCTTGTCGATTATGTTTCGGCCGGGCACTTCGAAATCTATGAGCAGCTCAACAGTGAAGCCAAGGCGTTCAATGACGAGCGTGGTCTTGAGCTGGCCGATACCATCTACCCGCGTCTGAAAGTCATCACCGAGTCCGCACTGGCCTTCAATGACCGCTGCGACAATGGCGACTGTTCTGATTGCACCGTCGTTGCGGCGGAGTTCAACAAACTGGGCGGCTTGTTGCATGAGCGTTTCGAGCTGGAGGATTGCCTGATCGAGGTGCTCCACAACTCCCACAAGGAAGAAGCGGCCACTCAAGCCTGATGACTTCTGCGTGAATGAAAAAAGGGGGGCCAGTGGGCACCCCTTTTTTGTTTCTGTCGGGATTGAAATTGAATCTCACTGTGGGAGATTCTGTGGTTGTCTTCAAGCTTGATCTTGTAGGACCGGCTTTAGCCGGGAGAGCGGTATTTCTGACGAAGAAAATTTAGCGAATGCACCTACGCCCTCCCGGCTAAAGCCGGTCCTACGGGATTGTGGAACCTGTGGGAGCGAATTCATTCGCGAATGCGGCATTTCAAGCGATACATCAGTTGCGGATGTACCGGCCCCTTCGCGAATGAATTCGCTCCCACGGATTTGTATTTGCAGGCCAACATAGAGTCTCCCACAGAGTTCTGTGCTGGATGATTACTGCGACACCCCAACCAGTTCGATTTCAAACACCAGCGGCGTGAATGGATCGATCAAGTCACCGGCACCCTCTGCGCCGTAAGCTTCCGCCGAAGGAATGACCAGGCGCCATTTGGCACCGACGGGCATATTTTGCAGTGCAGTGGTCCAGCCGCTGATTACGCTGTCGAGGCGAAACCACTGTGGCTGGGCGCTTTGGTCGAAGACGGTGCCATCTGGCAGACGACCGACGTAGCGAACCTGAACGCGGCCATCAACGCTTGGCTTGGGGCCTTTGCCTGCGACCAGTTCGGTCATCAATATGCCGTCTGCCAACTCGGTGACACCGGGTTTGGCTTTTTCGCTGGCCATGAATTTCTGTTCGCCTTCCATTGCAGCTTCGCTGAGCGGCTCGACGCTGCCTGACGCTTCGGCTTCGGCCACGGCGGCGTCATGTTCGCGCAGGATCTGCTCGATGCGCTCCTTCTTCAGCGCCAGAGGTTTGCCTTGGTAAGACTGCTGCAAGCCTTCAATCAGGGCAGGCAGATCAAGGTCCGGCACTTCCTGATGCAAACGCTCACCCAGGCTTGCGCCGAGGCTGTAAGCGAGATCGTGTGCCTCGCTGGAAGGTGCGGCGTGCACAGCCTGAGCCACCGGCAACAACAGGAACAACGACGTTAACAGGTAGCGCGACATGAATGCTCTCCGGCCTGGGAAGGCAGCGATTATGCCAGTGCAATGGCCCGTGTGTGATGAGTGTTTGAAGATGAATTTCGCACTGCATTGGCAGTGACTGCAACAAGCATTTATCCGGGTATGCAACAGGGAGCGTTTCATGCTGTCAAGATGCCCTAGCGGCGCTGCGGGCAGAGGTCTAGTATGGGCCGCAAATCAGTCAGCCTGGAGGTAAGTCATGTCGGCCAAAAACAAGCCAGTAAATACCCCGTTGCATTTGCTACAACAGCTGTCGAGCAGCCTGCTCGAACACCTCGAAGACGCCTGCTCCCAAGCGCTGGCTGATGCGGAAAAACTGCTCGCCAAGCTTGAAAAACAACGTGGTAAAGCGCAGGAAAAACTGCACAAGTCGCGTACCAAATTGCAAGACGCAGCCACCGCTGGTAAAGCCAAGGCACAAGGCAAGGCCAAGTCTGCCGTGGCTGAACTTGAAGAGTTGCTGGACGCGTTGAAAGAGCGCCAGAGCGAAACTCGCGGCTACATCCTGCAGCTCAAGCGCGACGCTCAGGAAAGCCTGAAACTGGCTCAAGGCGTTGGCCGAGTCAAGGAAGCCGTCAGCAAGGCGCTGGACAGCCGTGCCGCTAAACCGGCTCCGGCCAAAGCGGTCGCTGCAAAAGCCAAAGCACCAGCGGCCAAAACCGTTGCTGCAAAAGCTCCCGCTAAAACTGCGGCCAAGGCTCCAGTCAAAGCACCTGCCAAAGTAGCGGCCGCCAAGCCTGCCGCGAAAACGGTTGCCAAGGCTGTTCCTGCCAAAGCAACGCCAGCCAAAGCAGCCGTAAAACCGGCCGCCAAAGCACCGGCTGCCGCAGCAAAACCAGCTAGCAAGCCAGCCGTTAAAACCGCAGTCAAAGCCCCTGCGAAAACCACGACAGCAAAGCCAGCGTCAGTTGCTAAAGCCCCGGCCAAAACTGCAGCGGCAAAACCTGCCGCTGCAAAACCCGTTGCCAAGCCAGCCGTCAAAGCACCTGCTGCAAGCGCAGCCAAACCCGCTGCTAAAACTGCTGCCGCCAAGCCGGCTGTGAAAGCACCGGCCAAGGCTCCTGCCAAACCAGCCGCAGCCAAGCCCGCTGCTAAACCAGCTGTCGCCAAGCCAACTGCGGCGAAACCAGCCGTGAAGCCTGCCGCTAAACCAGCTGTGGCCAAGCCAGTCGCTGCCAAACCTGCAACGCCGACTGCTCCCGCTGCGACTGCAACCCCTGCTCCAGCGCCAGCCACTGCTGCGACGCCTGCGCCTTCGGCATCCAACAGCAGCACCCCGACCAGCGCTTCCTAAGGCCGGTCCATCGCGACGCGCAGCACCTGCAGCGCGTCGTGATTTTGCCCGGCGGCCTCGCCCGCCAGGCAAATCAACCAATCCCCTTGTTCTGCGGTTTCCTGTGCCGACCATTTCAGTGTCTGCGCTTCCAGCCTCCTCAGCAGTTCTCGTTCCGCCTCCAGTTCCAGGGCTTTGACTTGCTCGCGTAGCACGCTCAAGGGCGTATCGTGCTGAGCGCTGTTGCGCCATTGCGTGCGCAATTCCCGGAGCGGGCGCACCACGTCGTCATGCCAGGGCGTGGCCAACTGTCCGATTTCCAGCGCGCGTTCGGTTGTGCAAACGACACCGCGTTGACTCAGCCATGCGCCGCACAACAGCAGGCAAACATTGGCGCCGCTGGCCTGCAGGCTCAGACAAGCCTGCTCGACACCCGGCCTGGCATACAAATCGAGGGTGAAACTCCAAAGGTCAGAAGGCATAGTGCGCTACCTGTTTGAGACGAAGCTGGTAGACTCCGCCGCCATTATGATTCGACTTCAAAGCCTTACCTTACAGCGTGGCCCGCAACGTCTGCTAGAAGACGCCGAGCTGACCCTGCACGCCGGTCAAAAAGCCGGCCTGATCGGTGCCAATGGCGCCGGTAAATCCAGCCTCTTCGCTTTGCTTCGGGGTGAACTGACCCCCGATGCCGGTGACTGTCTGCTGCCCGCCGACTGGCGTATCGCACACATGCGCCAAGAGGTCGACACCCTTGAGCGCATCGCCGTGGACTATGTCCTCGATGGCGACCTGCGCTTGCGCGAGGTGCAGCGCCTGCTGGTTGAAGCTGAAGCTGCTCAGGACGGCGCAGCCCAGGCACGTATGCACTCGGAGTTGGATAGCGCCGACGGCTATACCGCCGATGCACGGGCCCGCAAGTTGCTGGCCGGGCTGGGCTTCAGCAATGAACAGATGGAAAAGCCGGTCGGAGATTTCTCCGGTGGCTGGCGGATGCGCCTGAACCTGGCGCAAGCCTTGATGTGCCCTTCGGATCTGTTGTTGCTCGACGAACCGACTAACCACCTGGATCTCGATGCGATCCTGTGGCTGGAGGACTGGCTGAAGAGCTATCCCGGCACGCTGCTGCTGATCTCCCACGACAGGGATTTTCTGGATGCCGTGGTTGACCATGTCGCGCACGTCGATCAGCGCAAAATAACCCTCTATCGCGGCGGCTACAGCGCTTTCGAGCGCGCCCGTGCGGAACGTATGGCCCAGCAGCAACAGGCCTACGAGAAGCAGCAGGCGCAGCGCGCGCACATGGAAAAGTTCATCACGCGCTTCAAGGCTCAGGCCACCAAAGCCAAGCAGGCACAGAGCCGGATCAAGGCTCTGGAGCGTATGGAAGAGCTGTCCGCGGCGCATGTGGACTCGCCATTCGACTTCACTTTCCGTGAGTCCAGCAAGATTTCCAGCCCGTTGCTGGATCTGTCCGATGCGCGTTTGGGTTATGGCGACAGAGCGGTGCTGGAGAAGGTCAAGCTGCAACTGACCCCGGGTGCCCGTATCGGCTTGCTCGGGCCAAACGGCGCGGGTAAGTCGACCCTGATCAAAAACCTTGCGGGTGAACTCGAACCTTTGAGCGGCCACATGGCTCGGGGCGAAAACACGGTGGTGGGCTACTTTGCCCAGCACCAGTTGGACTCGCTGGATGCCAAGGCCAGCCCGATGCTGCACCTGCAGCGTATCGCTCCGACCGAGCGCGAGCAGACGCTGCGTGACTTCCTGGGTGGCTTCGACTTCCGCGGCGGACGTCTTGATGAGCCGGTGCTGAATTTCTCGGGTGGTGAGAAGGCGCGTCTGGCCCTGGCGTTGATCGCGTGGGACCGGCCGAACCTGTTGCTGCTCGATGAACCTACCAACCACCTGGATCTGGAGATGCGACTGGCGTTGACCATGGCCCTTCAGGAATTCAGTGGCGCGGTATTGGTGGTCTCCCACGATCGGCATCTGCTCAAAAGTACGACCGATGATTTCCTGCTGGTCGCTGACGGCCGTGTTCAGGAGTTCGACGGCGACCTGGAAGATTACGCACGCTGGCTGGCTGAGTATCGGCTGCGCAATGCGCCGGTCAGCAATACGCCGATCAACGTCGACAAGACCGATAAAAAGGCCCAGCGCCAGCAAGCGGCTGCGCTGCGTCAGCAGTTGGCTCCGCACAAGAAGTTGGCGGACAAGCTTGAGCGCGACCTTGGCACGTTGCACGAGCGGCTCGCCAAGGTTGAGGCGGAACTGGCCGACAGCGCCAATTACGAAGCGGCCAACAAAGACAAACTGCGTGATTTGCTCGCCGAACAGGCGAAGCTCAAAGTGAGTGAAGGCGAGTTGGAAGAGTCGTGGATGGAGGCTCTGGAGTTGCTGGAGTCCATGCAGGCTGAACTGGAAGCACTTTCGTGAGCACGTCGAGGGACTGATGGAAGCATTTGCATCGCTGGTTCCGCCGCACTGGGTGGAGCCGATCTGGCTGGGATTGCAGATACTGCTGATTCTGGTCGCCGGTTACATGGCGCAGCGGCTGGTGGGGCGTTTTCTGACGCGTCTCGGCGAGCGCTATCCGTTGCCCCCTGAACTACTGCTGCCACTGCGCGGTGGTTTACGCTGGTTCATCATGGGCAGTGCATTCGTGATTGTGCTGGGCCAGCTCGGGGTTTCTGCCACGGTACTCTGGACCGCCCTCTCAGGCTTCGTGGCGGTCGCTGCGGTGGCGTTCTTCGCCATGTGGAGCGTGTTGTCCAACCTGCTTTGCGCCGTGTTGATCTACACCATCGGGCCGTTTCGAATTGGCGATGTGGTCGAGTTGGTCGACACCCTCGACAAGCCGGGCGTCAAAGGCCGCGTGCTGGAAATCAACCTGATGTTCACCACCCTGATCGAGCCTCCCGAGGCCGGTGGCGCGCTGGTGCAGGTCCCCAACAGCCAGTTTTTCCAGAAGTCGGTGCGTCGCTGGCGCGGTTCCGATGGCTTCCCGACCATTGCGGTCGACAAAACGCCGGAAAATTAATTTTCGCGGCACCCCCCTGCTGAATCTAGTCAATTGCCCGAGAAGCCACTAGCTTATCGGGCATTGGTGTTTGTCCGAGGTGTGTAATGTCTTTCGATACATGGCTGGCTTTCTTTGCTGCTTGTTGGGTGATCAGTCTTTCGCCGGGTGCAGGCGCTATCGCGTCGATGTCCAGCGGCTTGCGTTACGGTTTCTGGCGCGGCTACTGGAACGCCTTGGGCCTGCAGATCGCATTGGCGGCACAGATCGCAATTGTCGCTGCAGGTCTCGGCGCGGTGCTCGCTGCCTCGGACATGGCATTCACGCTGATCAAGTGGTTTGGTGTGGCGTATCTGGTGTATCTGGGCATCAAGCAATGGCGGGCACTGCCTGCCGACCTGTCCGAAGACTCGGCCGTTCGGCCTGTTGGTAAACCCATGGCGCTGGTCGTCCGCGGGTTTCTGGTGAACATCAGTAACCCGAAGGCAATGGTCTTCATGCTGGCAATCCTGCCGCAGTTCATCGACCCTAACGCACCGCTGCTCGCCCAGTACCTGACCATCGGAGCAACAATGGTCACTGTGGACATGATTGTCATGGCGGGCTACACCGGGCTGGCTTCGAAGATATTGCGCGCGCTCAAGACCCCAAAACAGCAACGCCGCATGAACCGGACCTTTGCCGGTTTGTTCGTGGGCGCTGCGGGTTTCCTGGCGACGCTGCACAGGGCGTAACGGCGTTTACGCGCTGGCATCCTCGCGGCTTAAGCCGCTCCTACGGATCTCGCGTGACCGTAGGACTGGCTTTAGCCGGGAGGGGGGCGTTACATTCGACGCGTTTACATCTGAAGGACTAACGCCCTCGCGGCTGAAGCCGCTCCTACGGGGCGTAAGCCTTAAATCAACAGGCCTACAAATACTCCCCCGCCGCCTCCGGCTGATACTCAACCGCCAGCAATGTCAGCTTGAGGGTCTTGCCGCCCGGGGCGGGCCAGTCGATGTGCTGGCCGACCTGCAGGCCCAGCAAGGCTGAGCCAATAGGTGCGAGGATTGAGACTGTGTCCTCGGCACCGGCATCTTTCGGGTAGACGAGCTTCAAGTGGTAATCCTTGCCACTGACTTCTTCGCGGCAATGCACTTTTGAATTCATGGTCACGACACCGGCGGGTACGTCTTCGTGGCTGACCACTTGCTCGGCGCGGTCCAGCTCGGCTTGCAGGGCTTCGAGGCCGGGAGTGGTTTCCTCAAGGCTCTCGATCAACTGTTCAAGACGCTGCACGTCCAGCCGGGTCAGGATGATGGAAGGTTGTGTCGACATGTTGGCAGGCTCCTTTTTCTGCGCTGCATAAAACAAAACCCCGCCTGAAGTGGCGGGGTTTTGAAGGGCTTCATCGATGAAGCATGTCTGGACACTAACACAGCAGGGGTATTACACAACCCGGCAAGACCGTTATGCGTCGGGAGACTGAGTGGCGTCAGCCACTTCTCGGCGCTGGTCTGCATTGGCGCGAATCTGTCGGCGTCGATTGTCGTCTGCCGAGCGCCATTCACGGATGTCTTCCACATGGCGGAAGCAACCGAGACACACTTTCTGCTCGTCGAGCCGGCACAGGCTGATGCAAGGCGAAGGCACTGCCGGGCTGACGTTACTGTACAGCGGCTTGGGCGGTCGGACGGACGTAGCGGTCACGCTCAAATCTCGTCGAAGTCGAGTTCGACGCCAGCCTGCTCCAGCGTGAAGCGCTTGAGCATTTCGCTCAACAGCTCATCGCTGGTATCGCAGCTCCAGCGCTGCTCTTCTTCGTCGTAGTCGAAGTGAAAACCGCCGGAACGCGCTGCCAGCCACAGCTGACGCAGGGGTTCCTGGCGGCTGAAAATCAGCTGAGTGCCATTTTCGAACTTGACGGTCAACACACCGGCCGAGTTTTCAATGTCCAGATCCAGACCACTCTCGTCGAAAACATCTTCCAGATTTTGCTGGGTGGCATCGACCAGGTCGTGAAAGCGGGCTTCGGTCAAACTCATCAGGGGAACCTCAAAAAGTGTCTGCTGTTGGCGCAGCGACGCAAGATACGGTCGCTTTGAAGCAAATGCAAAGCTTACCCGCCCAACGAACAACACAGCGCCAATAATTCGCTCTGGCTACCACTGAATCAGTGGCGTAGCGTCAAAGCCCCGCCGGACGGGAACCCGGCTACGTAGGCAAGCCGCTGGGTGGCCGGTATACTCGGGCGCAATTAATGCTTTTACAAAGGATTTCGCCATGAAGCGCCTGATCTCTTCGCTTGCTGCGCTTGTCGCGGTCGCTTGTCTTGTTACTGCCTGCGGCCAAAAAGGCCCGTTGTATCTGCCGGATGACCAGAAATCTTCCGATGACCAGGCCAAGTCGCAATCGCACAAGCATCTTTAAGGGAATTACATGGACGCCTTCAACTACCGCGATGGTGAGCTGTTCGCGGAAGGTGTAGCGTTGTCTGCCATTGCCGAGCGTTTCGGCACGCCGACCTACGTCTACTCCCGCGCTCACATCGAAGCGCAATACAACGCCTATGCTGATGCCCTGAGCGGCATGCCGCACCTGGTCTGCTACGCCGTCAAAGCCAACTCCAACCTGGGCGTGCTCAACGTACTGGCGCGTCTGGGTTCAGGCTTCGACATTGTTTCCCGTGGCGAGCTGGAGCGAGTGCTCGCTGCAGGCGGCAAAGCAGAAAGGATCGTGTTTTCAGGGGTCGGCAAGACCCGTGATGACATGCGCCGCGCGCTGGAAGTGGGCGTGCACTGCTTCAACGTCGAGTCCACCGACGAGCTTGAGCGTCTGCAGATTGTCGCGGCCGAAATGGGCGTTCGTGCCCCGATCTCGCTACGCGTCAATCCGGACGTCGATGCTGGCACGCATCCGTACATCTCCACCGGCCTCAAGGAAAACAAATTCGGCATCGCCATCGCTGATGCTGAAGACGTCTACATCCGCGCTGCACAGTTGCCGAATCTGGA
Organism: Pseudomonas sp. ICMP 561; assembly: GCF_002699985.1. Lineage (GTDB taxonomy): Bacteria > Pseudomonadota > Gammaproteobacteria > Pseudomonadales > Pseudomonadaceae > Aquipseudomonas > Aquipseudomonas quasicaspiana. The sequence goes on from NZ_LKBT01000034.1 coordinate 323,695, forward strand.
AGTCATCGGCGTCGATTGCCACATCGGTTCGCAACTGACCACGCTTGAGCCGTTCATTGACGCGCTCGATCGCCTGCTCGCGCTGGTGGATCGTCTTGGCGATTGCGGCATCCTGCTGAGCCACATCGATCTGGGTGGCGGTCTTGGCGTGCGTTATCGCGATGAGGAGCCACCGCTGGCTTCGGATTACATCAAGGCCGTGCGTGAGCGTATGGACGGTCGTGACCTGTCACTGGTTTTCGAGCCCGGCCGCTTCATCGTTGCCAACGCGGGCGTGCTGCTGACTCAGGTCGAGTACCTCAAGCATACCGAGCACAAGGATTTCGCCATCGTCGACGCGGCGATGAACGACCTGATTCGCCCGGCGCTGTATCAGGCCTGGATGGACGTCACTGCCGTCCGCCCACGTGACAGCGCGCCTCGCGCCTACGACATCGTCGGGCCGATCTGCGAAACCGGCGACTTCCTCGCCAAGGGCCGCGAACTGGCCCTGGCTGAAGGTGATCTGCTGGCCGTGCATTCGGCCGGTGCCTACGGTTTTGTCATGAGCTCGAACTACAACACTCGCGGTCGCACCGCTGAAGTGTTGGTCGACGGCTCGCAGGCTTTCGAAGTACGCCGCCGCGAGACCGTGGCCGAGCTGTTTGCTGGCGAAAGCCTGCTGCCGGAGTAACCCATGCTGCTGCGTTTTACCAAGATGCATGGCCTGGGCAACGACTTCATGGTTTTGGACCTGGTCAGCCAGCACGCGCATATTTTGCCCAAGCACGCCAAACAATGGGGTGACCGGCACACCGGCGTCGGTTTCGATCAGCTATTGCTGGTTGAAACCCCGACCAACCCGGATGTCGATTTCCGCTATCGGATTTTCAACTCCGATGGTTCCGAGGTTGAGCAGTGCGGTAATGGTGCGCGCTGCTTTGCGCGCTTCGTGCTGGACAAGCGCCTGACCGCCAAGCGCCTGATCAAGGTCGAAACCAAAAGCGGAATTATTGAGCTGGAAATCCGCAATGACGGGCAGATCAGCGTCGATATGGGGCCGCCACGGCTGATCCCGGCGGACATCCCGTTTCAGGCCACCGAGCAGGCATTGAGCTACAGCGTCGACGTTGACGGCGAGACGGTCGAGCTGGCCGCCGTCTCCATGGGCAATCCCCATGCGGTGTTGCGCGTGAACGACATCAACAACGCGCCGGTGCATGCATTGGGTCCGAAAATTGAACACCATCCGCGCTTTCCGGCGCGGGTCAACGTAGGCTTTCTCTACGTCGTCGATCGTCAGCGTGCGCAATTGCGTGTCTGGGAGCGCGGAGCCGGGGAAACCCAGGCCTGTGGTACTGGTGCGTGTGCGGCAGCCGTTGCGGCGATCAGCCAGGGCTGGATGGATTCGCCACTGCTGATCGATCTGCCGGGTGGACGTCTGTCAATCGAGTGGGCTGGCCCGGGCCATCCGGTTCTGATGACGGGTCCCGCTGTACGGGTCTACGAAGGCCAGGTTCGTCTATGAGTGAGCAAAAGCGATGACTGACAAGCCTAAGACTTCAACCGAAAAGTCTGGCGAATCGCCGGTCGATACGGCAGCGCCAAACCTTGAAGCAGAGGCGATCATCGCTTACCTGCTCGATCACCCGGATTTCTTTGCCGAGCACGACGAGTTATTGGTTTCGATGCGTATCCCGCATCAGCGCGGCGACACCGTTTCCCTGGTCGAGCGTCAACTCAAGCTGCTGCGCGAGCGCAACATCGAGATGCGCCATCGTCTGTCTCAACTGATGGACGTCGCTCGGGACAACGACCGGCTGTTCGAAAAGACCCGCCGCCTCAACCTGGCATTGATGGACGCCAGCAGTCTCGAAGAAATCGTGATCGCCGTTGAAGACAGCCTGCGGCAGGACTTTCAGGTGCCTTTTGTCAGCCTGATTTTGTTCAGTGACAGCGCGATGCCGGTTGGCCGTTGGGTTAGCAGTGTGGATGCGCAAAAAGCTATCGGTGGTTTGATCGGCGACAAGACCGTGTGTGGCGCCTTGCGTGAGCACGAGCTGACCTTCCTGTTCGGTGCCGAGCAAGGCAAGGAAGTCGGCTCCACCGCCGTCGCAACCCTCAGCCATCTCGGCCTGCATGGCGTGCTGGCCATTGGCAGTCGCGATCCGCAGCATTACAAAAGCTCGGTGGGGACCCTGTTTCTCAACTACATTGCCGATGTACTGAGCCGTCTGCTGCCGCGCTTCACCCACTCCCTACGCTCGGTTCGCTAGTGATGGAACGACAGCTGGACGCTTACTGCACACATTTGCGCAGTGAGCGCCAAGTGTCGCCACACACACTTGAAGCCTATCGCCGTGACCTCAACAAGGTGCTGGCGTACTGCGAGAAGCAACAGCTGAACAGTTGGGCTGCGCTGGATATTCAACATCTGCGCAGTCTGATCGCCCGCCAGCATCAGCAGGGTCAATCCTCGCGCAGCCTGTCCCGCCTGCTCTCCGCAGTACGTGGGCTTTATCACTACCTCAATCGCGAAGGCATCTGCGAGCACGACCCGGCCAATGGCCTGTCGCCCCCCAAAGGCGAGCGACGCCTGCCGAAAACCCTCGATACCGACCGTGCCCTGCAATTGCTGGACGGTGGTGTTGAAGACGACTTCCTCGCCCATCGTGATCAGGCGATTCTGGAGTTGTTCTATTCGTCGGGCTTGCGCCTGTCCGAGCTGACCGGTTTGAACATGGAGCAACTGGACCTGAGCGAAGGTCTGGTGCAAGTGCTCGGCAAAGGCAGCAAGACCCGCGTTCTGCCGGTGGGCAGGAAAGCCCGTGAAGCGCTGCAGGCGTGGATCGCACTGCGGGCGCTGGCCAATCCTGAGGATGACGCCGTGTTCATCAGCCAGCAGGGTCGACGCCTTGGGCCGCGCGCCATTCAGAAGCGGGTCAAGGCCGTTGGTGAGCGCGAGTTAGGGCAAAACCTGCACCCGCACATGCTGCGTCACTCGTTTGCGAGCCATCTGCTTGAGTCGTCCCAGGATTTACGCGCAGTGCAGGAGTTGCTCGGTCACGCTGATATCAAGACCACGCAGATCTACACCCATCTGGATTTCCAGCATTTGGCGTCGGTCTACGACAGCGCCCATCCGCGGGCCAAACGCAAAGGTTCTGACCATGATTAAGCTGATCACCTTCGACCTCGATGACACGTTATGGCACACCGCACCGGCTATCGTCGGCGCCGAAGCCACCCTGCGTGACTGGCTGGCCGCCAACGCGCCAAAGCTTGGTCCGGTACCTGTCGAGCATTTGGGGGAGATTCGTACGCGGCTGGTGGAAGCCGATCCGACCTTCAAGCACCGCATCAGCGCTTTGCGGCGGCGCGTGCTGTTCCATGCTCTGGAAGACGCCGGTTATGCCTCGGCTGAAGCTCAAGCGCTGGCTGACCAGGCTTTCGAGGTGTTTTTGCATGGCCGCCATCAGGTCGAGATATTCCCGGAGGTCCATCCGACCCTGGAGGTTCTGGCCGCGACCTACACGTTAGGTGTGATCACTAACGGCAATGCCGATGTGCGTCGTCTGGGGCTGGCCGATTATTTCGCCTTCGCCCTGTGTGCCGAAGACCTGGGCATCGGCAAGCCGGACCCTGCTCCCTTCGTGGAGGCACTCAAACGTGCCAATGTCGATGCTGGCGCTGCGGTGCACATCGGCGACCACCCCGGCGATGACATCGCAGGCGCCCAGCAGGCCGGTATGCGAGCGATCTGGTACAACCCGGCGGGTAAGCCTTGGGAAGCAAAAAAACGGCCTGATGCCGAGATCAGCAGCCTGACGCAGTTGCCGGGGGTGTTGCGAGGGTGGGGGTGATCCGTTGGAGCGAGGCTTGCCCGCGAACCTGCCGGCGTGGTGCATCAGACACACTCCGTTATCGTTTTTCGCGGGCAAGCCCGGCTCCAACGGAAGATTCCATATCCCGCCGTGAGATTTTCGCCAAAAAAAAGCCCGCAGCGACAGCGGGCTTTTTCTTATCCGGCAACAGGCTCCCTTAGATAGGGCGGCTACCGTATTTGTTATCCGGCTTCTTGGGCGGATCGGCGACCACGTTGGCCTCCACTTCCTGCACCTTGCCACCGCGGGCGAGGAACTCTTCCATGGCACGAGCCAGAGCGTCACGCTCTTTGTTCTTGGCTTCGACACTAGGCAGTTCATCAACCGAGACAGCAGCCTTGGCCTTGCCTTTGGTCGGGGTTACCGTAGCTTCCGCACCGTCATCGGCATCAGCGCCATCCTCTTCGGGAGCAGCCGCAAGCTCCTCACCGTCCTCTTCACCTTCCAGATCATCAACCAGATCGTCGTTGTCATCGTCGCTCATGTTCTACCTCATGACTTGCGAAAGCAGATTAGTTATAGCCCAGCTGCGTACGTTTACGAATGCTGCCGGAAGAAATTCAACATCCGCTGCAAAACAGCGGTTATGCCTGTTCACCCTGAAGGGTGGCGAGGACGTTGCGAGCACCGCCAGCATCACGGTGCTCACCCAGATAAACACCTTGCCAGGTGCCTAGCGCCAATCGACCCGCCGAAACCGGCAATACCAACTGGCAGCCTAGCAAACTGGCCTTGAAATGCGCCGGCAGATCGTCAGGGCCTTCGTCTTCATGTTCAAAGCCGTGGGTGCCTTGTGGCACCAGACGGTTGAAAAAGCGCTCGAAGTCACGACGTACAGCCGGGTCGGCGTTCTCGTTGATGGTCAACGAAGCCGAGGTATGCTGCAGCAACAAATGGAGCAACCCGACTCGACACTCTCGCAGCTCCGGCAAGCCTGCGAGAATTTCATCGGTTACCAGATGAAACCCGCGTGGCCTTGCCCGCAGGGTAATTCTGGTCTGTTGCCACATACACTTCTCCGCATATTCGGCGCGCATTCTAACGTGCTGGCAGAAAAAGCAAAGCGCGCAATAATCCGTCTTTTCTGTAAGCCATCAGCGCTTGTTCGCCAACTTGACCTGTCTTTCCGCAAACTGTCAGGAATGCCCCTTGCAAAGCGATTCATGTACTGGGGTGAGAGGTTTGAACCAGGCAATCTATCGACAAACGCCAGACAAAAAAATGCCCGGTAAACCGGGCATTTTTTTACAGTGGCTTACAAGTTGTAGCCACGCTCGTTGTGTTGCGCAAGGTCGAGGCCGACAGCTTCTTCCTCTTCAGTGACACGCAGACCCATAACAGCGTCCAGCACCTTGAGGATGATGAAGGTCACGATCGCGGTGTAGATGATCGTGAAGCCGACGCCTTTGCACTGAATCCAGACTTGAGCTGCGATGTCAGTCACGGTGCCGAAGCCGCCCAGAGCAGGGGCTGCGAACACGCCAGTCAGGATTGCGCCGATGATGCCGCCGATGCCGTGAACGCCGAAAGCATCCAGGGAGTCGTCGTAGCCCAGCTTGCGCTTGAGGCTGGTGGCGCAGAAGAAGCAGATCACGCCTGCAGCCAGACCGATGATCAGGGCGCCCATTGGGCCAACAGTACCGGCAGCCGGAGTGATGGCAACCAGGCCAGCAACCACGCCCGAAGCGATACCCAGTGCGCTTGGCTTACCGTGGGTCAGCCACTCGGCGAACATCCAGCCCAGAGCAGCAGCGGCGGTCGCGATCTGGGTAACCAGCATCGCCATGCCTGCAGTGCCGTTGGCCGCAGCAGCGGAACCGGCGTTGAAGCCGAACCAGCCTACCCAGAGCATTGCCGCGCCGATCAGGGTGTAACCCAGGTTGTGCGGAGCCATTGGAGTGGTAGGGAAGCCTTTACGCTTGCCCAGTACCAGGCACGCAACCAGACCCGCTACACCCGCGTTGATGTGAACCACGGTGCCGCCTGCGAAATCCAGGACTCCCCAGTCCCACATCAGGCCGCCGACGCCGCCCCAGACCATGTGCGCGATTGGCGCGTAGACCAGAGTGAACCAGATAGCCATGAAGATCAGCATCGCGGAGAACTTCATGCGTTCTGCGAAAGCACCGACGATCAGGGCTGGAGTGATGATGGCGAAGGTCATCTGGAAGGTGACGAACACCGCTTCAGGGAACAGTGCAGCAGCGCCGGTGATGCTGGACGGCGTGATGCCTGCCAGGAACGCTTTGCCCATACCGCCGAAGAAGGAGTTGAAGTTGACGACGCCTGCTTCCATACCGGTAGTGTCGAAAGCAATGCTGTAGCCGTAAACGACCCACAGGATGCTGATGAGGCCGGTGATGGCGAAACACTGCATCATCACAGAAAGAATGTTTTTCGAGCGGACCATGCCGCCGTAGAACAGCGCAAGACCAGGGATGGTCATGAACAGCACCAAGGCTGTCGAGGTCAGCATCCAGGCGGTGTCACCTGAGTTGAGTACTGGGGCTGCCACTTCGTCTGCCGCCATGGCCAAGCCAGGGGTTACGAGGGACAACAGGGCTCCTAGCCCTGCGAATTGACGCAGAGTCATATTGTTTTCTCCTGGGGCGTTGGGTTGGCGGCTTAGATTGCGTCGGTATCGGTTTCGCCGGTACGGATGCGAATTGCCTGTTCCAGATTCACAACAAAGATCTTGCCGTCACCAATCTTGCCGGTGTTGGCTGCTTTGGTTATCGCCTCGATAACGCGATCCAGATCCTTATCGTCAATGGCAACATCGATCTTCACCTTGGGAAGGAAGTCGACTACATATTCCGCACCGCGATACAGCTCGGTGTGGCCTTTCTGACGTCCGAAGCCTTTGACTTCAGTAACGGTGATGCCCTGCACGCCGATTTCGGACAGCGACTCGCGCACGTCGTCCAGTTTGAACGGCTTGATGATGGCAGTGACTAGCTTCATGAAACTTTCTCCCGAATTGGTGGACTTGCCCCAGGAAAACAAACCCGACTCAAGTCTAAGCGCAGTGCCTGGCTTTGTAACGCATCGGTCGCCTGAAGGAGGTCCGACCAACCCCAGAAAACCGCTTTTGACGAAACATTCCCCGCTCCGCCTGCCGCACTGTAATCGTCAACGCGACTGCATCAGTGCATGGGTCATCAGCGACTAAGCAGAAAGCTTGCCATCTCCTGATTTTTCATTGAATACAGGCCCTTGATCCCTGTTTAAGGCACCGGAGCCGCCCGGCGAAGTGCGTCGGCGCACAACTAAAGTGCGTCCGTGCACGCGCTGGTGCGCCATTATCGTGCGTCCGCCTTCGCTGGAAATGACTATAGACGCTCCGTGCTACACTGCCGCTTATCTGAAACCGGAGGTAGACATGCTCGCGCCCAAAGCTTTTCTCGATGCCCTGAGCGGCCACGCCTCGCGCTTGTTCAATGGCGAAACACCGATCCCGCGTAATGAATTTGAAACCCAGTTCAAAGCCTTGCTGCAAAGCGGCTTCAGCAAACTGGATCTGGTCAGTCGGGAAGAATTCGACAGCCAGATGGCCGTCCTCGCCCGCACCCGTGCCCGCCTCGAAGCGCTGGAGGCAAAGGTTGCGGAGATGGAAGCGAAGTCGAATCCGCCTGCGGGTGAGTAGAGCCTGAGCATCCCACAGGCTTGCGCGCAATCCCGTAGGACCGGCTTTAGCCGGGAGGACGTCGCTGCATTCGCTAGATTTCCTTCGGTAGAAATACCGCCCTCCCGGCTGAAGCCGGTCCTACGGGATTTGCATTTGCTGCACGACAGGGTGGTGTCAGGATAGAAAGGATATTCCTGCGGACACAAAATGGTGCATCCCCTTCTGCATCTGCCTCACCTTGCAATCAACAACCGCTCCAGCCGTCTCGTATACGGCGAAAGATCACCAATGGTGCGTGCGACCCATTCAGGGTCGTAATAGGTATCCAGATAGCGCTCGCCGCTGTCGCACATCAGGGTCACCACTGAACCCTTCAAGCCCTGCTCCTGCATGTCCAGCGCTACCTTCAGCGCGCCCCAGACGTTGGTCCCCGTAGAGCCGCCCGGTTTCTTGCCGATTAGTTTTTCCAGCCAGCCAAGGGTGGCAATGCTGGCTGCATCAGGGATTTGCAGCATGTCGTCGATGACCCCCGGCAAGAACGAAGCTTCTACTCTGGGTCGCCCGATGCCCTCGATACGGCTGCCTTTGAGGCTGGTCAGGCTTGTATCGCCGCTGCGGTAGCTGTCGTAGAACACCGAATTCTCCGGGTCTACGACGATCAGTCTGGTGGCGTGGCCCTTGTAGCGTATGAACCGGCCAATGGTCGACGACGTACCGCCCGTTCCTGCGCTCATCACAATTGCGGTCGGGACGGGATGTTCTTCGCCACTCAACTGATCAAAGATGCTGTCAGCAATGTTGTTATTACCTCGCCAGTCCGTAGCCCGTTCCGCGTAAGTGAACTGATCCATGTAATGACCGTTGTCGAGGCGAGCCAGACGCTCGGCTTCGGGGTACATGTCGCTGGATTGCTCCACGAAGTGGCAGCGCCCGCCGAGCATCTCGACCTGATGGATTTTCTTGCTGGCGGTATGTCGCGGCATGACCGCCGTGAAAGGCAACCCCAGCAGTTTTGCGAAGTAGGCTTCTGATATGGCTGTGCTGCCGGATGAAGCCTCCACCACATGCGTGCCCTGGTGAATCTTGCCGCTGCAGATCGCATGAAGAAACAACGAGCGCGCCAGACGATGTTTCAGGCTGCCGCTGGGATGAGTGCTTTCGTCCTTGATGTAAATATCGATGTCGCCAAGTGCCGGAACATCGAGCTTGAGCATGTGCGTATCGGCCGAGCGGCGCTGATCGCAGTCAAGGGTTTTGATCGCGTTACGAATCCAGTTATTCATCACTCTGCGCTCCGGCAAAAACACATCTATTCTTGAGGGCAAAGGTTACCGATTGCTGGAAAAAAGAATTTCTTTTTGTTCTACTCGATCAACTATTTGATAGAAAAATTTTCTACGAAAGGACTGATTTGAAAAATGGACAGTCTTGATCGCCATATCCTCAGCATTTTGCAGCGTGATGCCACCATTGTGCTGAAAGACCTGGCTGACGCCGTCACCCTCTCAACTACGCCGTGCTGGAAGCGAGTCAAAAAGCTCGAAGATGCCGGGTACATCAAATCCAGGGTCGCGCTTCTCGACCCGGAAAAACTCGGGCTGGGATTGTCGGTTTTCGTTCAGATCAAAACCCGGCGCCATGACACCCAGTGGCTTGAGCAATTCGCCCAAACCGTCATGCAGTACGAAGAGGTCATGGAGTTCTACCGAATGGCGGGCGAATGGGACTACATGCTGCGCCTGGTGGTCAGCGACATGGCCGCCTACGACCGCTTCTACAAAAAGCTGATCAGCAGCACCGAAGGCCTTTCGACCATTACCTCCAGCTTCGCCATGGAGCAGTTGAAGTACACGACGGCGCTCCCTCTGCCCCGCAGTCAGGCCTGTTCCCTGAGGGGGAACAGGCTGATTTAACGGTCGGCTAGAAGTTGTAGCTGACCGTGGCGCTGACGTTACGCTCCTCGCCCAGATAGCAGTAGCTCAGGCTTGCACAGGACGCAACGTAGGATTCGTTGGTCAGGTTGTTCGCGTTGACCCGCATGTCGACGCCTTTGAGCCCGACTTTGCTCAGGTCGTAACCGACTGACGCATCGAACAGCGTGTAAGACGGCACCTTCAGGGTGTTTTCAGAATCTGCCCAGCTATAGCCGACGTAGCGAACGCCTGCACCCAGCCGCAGACCATCCAGCGCACCGCTGTTGAAGGCATAATCGCCCCAGAGAGACGCCATGTGTTTAGGCGCTTGAGTCGGCGAGTTGCCTTTGTTCTCGATGACATTGGTCGGCGTGCTCAACGTGCTGATCATCGATTTGGAGTATTCGATGTCGGTCAGGGTGTAGCCGCCCAGCACTTTGAAGTTATCGGTTAACTGCATGTGCGCTTCCAGCTCCAGGCCCTGGGAGCGAACCGCGCCAATGGGGCGATAGAAATTCTCTTGCGGCAGTTTGGAAGCCAGGTTTTCTTGATCAATGCGGAACACCGAGGCGGTGAACAGGTTGTCCGTGCCGGGTGGTTGGTACTTGATGCCTGCTTCCCACTGAGTGCCGTCTGTTGGCGCGAGAGGGTTGCCGTCGCTGTCGGCGTAAGAGTTCGGGTTAAACGACTCGGAATAGCTCAGGTACGGCGCAATGCCGTTATCGAACAGATACAGCACGCCTGCCCGTCCGGTGAGTTTGGTGCGTCGATCACTGATTTCGGTGCCCTCGGGACGCCCGGCTTCTGCGAGTCGGTTCTCATCCGAGGTTTCTACCCAGTCCTGACGCAGGCCCAGAGAGAAGCGCCATTTATCCAGCTCGATCAAATCCTGTGCATACACGCCGGTTTGCTCCAGACGGCGCACGTAGCTGGTTGGGCTGAAATAACTGATCGATGAATTGCCGTAGACGGGATCGAAACCATTAAGCGAGGCGACTGAGCCGCTGGTCCAGTCCACCACGGTCTTGCGCCGCTGATAGTCAACACCGAGCAGCGCAGTGTGTTTGGCCGAGCCAGTGAAGAACTCCGCCTGCAGCATGTTATCGACGATGAACGCGTGCAGCCGCTCGTCTCCGCCGGAGTAATAGCGCGTCAGTTCGTTGCTGGTGGGCGTCGTCCAGTCGTAGGCGTAGATCTGATCGTTCTTCACCTTCGAGTCCAGATAACGGAAGTTCTGTCTGGCGGTAAACACGTCGTTGAAGCGGTGCTCGAACTGATAACCGAAAGACTGTTGATCGCGGCTGAAGCCATCGACGCCAGGCTCGCCATCGAAGAAGTGCTCGGAGATACGTTGCCCGTTGCGCTTACGCAGCGTGCCGCTGGCCGGTACGCCGCCGTGATAGCCGCCTTCCGGGTCGTGTTGCAGATAGGCTTGCAGGGTCAGCGATGTGTCTTCGCTGAAGTCGATGCTGACGGTCGGTGCCAGCGCATAGCGCTTCTCTTCAACGTGATCGAACTGCGTGTCTGACTTATCCACAAGCCCGGTCAAGCGATAGGCAATGCGCTTGTCGTCATCCACAGGCCCGCTGAAATCGAACCCCATGCCGCGCTGACCTTGCGTGCCGACGGTAGCCTGAACCTGATGATACGGCTCGAACAGCGGTTTTTTGCTGGTCAATGCCACCAGACCACCCGGCGAACTGCGTCCGTAAAGCACCGACGACGGACCTTTCAGAATGTCGACCCGCTCCAGAAAGTACGGATCAACCTGCATCGTGCTGTAGGTGCCGCTATCGCCCATGGACTTGAGACCGTCCAGGTAAATGTTATCCACAGAGCCGTCGTTGAAACCGCGCAGAGCCACATAGTCATAGCGATGAGTTGCACCGTAGGGGTTGGTCAGGACGCCCGGCGTATACCGCATGGTCTGCGCGACGGTTTGTGAACCCTGGTCATCCATTTGCTGACGCGTCACTACCGAAACTGACTGTGACGTTTCCAGCACCGACGTACTGGTCTTGGTGGCGATCTGGCTGTGAGTCGCGTTGTAGCCTTCCATGCTGCCCAAGGCGTTACCCAGTGCGAACCCGCGAATGTCGGTGCTGGGCAAGGCCATTGCCTCGCCCGTCGTTTCGCGCAGCACATAACTGCTGCCGTCCTGACTGACGGCTTGCAGGCTGTTGCTGCCGAGCAGGATGGTCAGAGCCTGATCCGGGGCATAGTTGCCTTGCAGGCCCGGCGATTGCTTGCCGGCCGTTTGCGCTGGGGTGGCGGCCAATGTGATACCCGCTTGCCGGGCGAACTGGTTCAAGGCTTCGCCCAACGGACCGGCCGCGATGGAATAGCTGCGCACAGCACCTATAGGCGCTGGATCGTCCTGGGCTTGCACCGCTACAGGCAGCGCAGCAGTGCCTAACGCCACGCACATCAATGTCGCGCGCACCGCTGTGGCGAGGTGTGTTGCGCACGCGTCAACGGCGACGTTTTGCAGGCTTGATTGCGATTTACCTAGAGGCCGGGTCATGGACGATTCCGTAAAGTCTGTTAAGAGAACAAAGGGGCTGATCTCTAAGCCGGACTTGTAGGCAAAACCCGCCAAAAAATTTCAGACATCATGCCTCGCGCTGCAACGTGACCCACCAGCGCGTGCGATACCTGAGTTGGACAGGCAACGTCTGGGTAACAACCGTGAGCAATTTGTCGGTGTCTTCGAGCCGAAACACGCCCGAAAGACGCAGGTCGGCAACATCGTCAGCGCAGCCCAGATGACCGTGGCGATAAGCTCCGACCTCGGTAAGGAAGTCTCGGAGGCGCATGTTGCGGGTCACGATCAGGCCTTCGCTCCAGGCACCGGCGTCCATGTTCAACGCAGGCAGTTGAACCGCTTCGCGAGACGACACCAGATAATGCTGCCCGGCGTTCACAGTGACGGGGGACGCGGCGGGCGAGCGGATAATCGACTGGCCTTCAAGCACGCTGAGACGCGTCTTGTCCTGATACTGCCTGACGACGAAGCGTCCATTGATACCTTCGAACAACCCATGGCGACTCTGCACCAACAGCGGTCTGTGGGTTGGGCTTTGGACATCGGCGCCGCACCCCACGAGAATCTCACCACGATTCAAGGTAATCAGGCGACGTTCGGCGTTGAAATCCTGATCCACCGCGCTGTCGGTGTTCAACTGCAGGCTTGAACCGTCGCTTAGCTGAAAACGCCCGCGCTGCCCGACGCTGGTCGCGAAATCTGCGCTCCATTGTTGCCAGGGCATGACCTTTCGCGACAGCCACGCACCTGAACCCACCACGACCAGGCCTGACAGCAGTTTCAGGGTTTGTCTGCGGCTCAAACGTTGGGCGCTGTTTTCCAGTGCTTCCAGGGCTGCACCCGGTGCAGGAATATTCTGAAAGCGGCTGTTGAGCTCGTTGTTCAAGGCCTGGATACGCTGCCATGCGCACTCATGGTCGGCATGTGCAACACGCCACTGCTCACATTGCTCCCGCAATTGTGGGTTGTGCCCTTGGCTGTTGAGGCGCATCGACCACTGAATCGCCTGTTTCACGACCTGCGGCGAGGGCTCTTGCGAGTGCGCATGAGCAGAGGCGCCGCTCACGCTGGATACCGCAACAGATAGCAGTGATAAAGCGCGTCGGCTACATAGCGTTCTACCGAGCGCACCGAAACGCTCATTCGTTCAGCAATCTGCTTGTAGGGCATGCCTTCACACTGAGCCAGCAGAAAGGCCTGGCGGACTTTGGGTTTCAAGCCATCCAGCATCTTCGCAATGCTCTCCAGCAACTCGAAAACCAGCTCCCGGGACTCGGGCGAAGGCGACTCGTTGCAGGGTAAATGGGCGATGGCTTCAAGATAGGCGCGCTCCAGCTCCTCGCGTCGCCAATGATCGATAACGATCCCTTTGGCAACAGTGCGCAGAAACGCACGGGGCGCCTTCAGCTCGAGCAATTCGTGGCGATTGAGCAGCCGGACAAACGTATCCTGCGCCAGATCCGCTGCATCGGCTGCATTGCCCAGCTTGCTGCGCAGCCAGGTGTTGAGCCAGCCGTGATGATCGATGTAAAGCGAACGCAGTGTGGCGTGATGAGAAGGCATCGTGGCGCGCCATCCCAGCGCGGCGTAAATGATAATGAGTCGCATTGTGTTAAAGCGCTGCACAATTTGCAACTGCTTAAGGGATGGGACGCCAGTCGCGTGTGGCTTATGCCCTCAGGTATTGCAGGACGGTCTTGATGCTGGCCAGTGGCGGCGCGGACATTAACTGCCCCGTCGGGCACCACGGATAACTGACCTGCTGCAACCAATCCATCACCGGCTCCACCTCTGCAGCCGGGCAGACCAGCATCTGCTCGATGGTGATCTTCAAATGCGTCGCCAATCCTGAATCAAACTGCCAGTCATATTGCCCGCAACCAAAGCGCAGATCTCCGGTGGCCTTATCCGACATCCCCACCAGCCACGCGCAGTGATGCTCGGTCGCCTCCTCGGTCGGCGGCTCACCGATGCAGAACGTATAGACGTTTTCATAGGTCTGCCCGAAACGCCGCACCAGCACCTCCGCGATACCGTCCCGGCCTTCGACTGTGGGCGGGAATGAAATGGCCCCGGTGTGGACAACCATCTCCAGTGTGGCGTTGTTGGTGAATGATTGGCGTAGCAAATGCGGGCGATTGCCGTCTTTGGCGAGGATGTAGTGTTCGATGGCTTGGGCTGGGGTGGGCATTGAGGGGCTCTTTTTGTTTGGAAAATGACTTGGACGATCAGCCTATCGTATGCCCTGATTCACAGGGCCGATCAAACCAGATCCCCCTTTGAAATGCGTTTTTGTAGGAGTGAGCTTGCTCGCGATAGCGTCAGCTCATGCGATAAATTTGTCGACCAGGAAATCGAATCGCGAGCAAGCTCACTCCTACAGGTCCAATGTTTGCTGCGCAACAGCGCGGTGTCTCGGACACAACGCTATCTCTCATTGTGGGCATGCATTAACACCCTGTATCCATTCATTCCTTCAAAGCTCGCCCCAATGTCGCAGGATGCGAGGATCGTTTTTTCAAGGAAGAATCATGTCTCTGGCCATTGTTCATAGTCGTGCCCAAGTGGGCGTTGAGGCACCTGCGGTTACGGTCGAAGCGCACCTTGCGAACGGTCTGCCTGCGCTGACGCTGGTGGGTTTGCCGGAAGGTGCGGTGCGGGAAAGCAAGGATCGGGTGCGCAGTGCGATTCTCAATTCCGGGCTGAAATTTCCGGATCGGCGTATCACGCTCAACCTCGCGCCCGCTGATCTGCCCAAGGACGGCGGCCGATTTGATCTGGCGATCGCTTTGGGTTTGCTGGCTGCCAGTGGTCAGGTGCCATTGGTGGCGTTGCAGGATGTGGAATGCCTCGGCGAACTGGCGTTGTCGGGTGCAATTCGGCCGATTCAGGGTGTGTTGCCTGCAGCGTTGGCAGCACGCGCGGCGCAACGCACGCTGATCATCCCGGCGGTAAATGCTGAAGAGGCGTGTCTGGCGTCGGGTTTACGGGTGATTGCGGTCAATCATTTGCTGGAGCTGGTGGCGCATTTCAACGGACAGACGCCTATCACGCCGTACCAGTCCAGCGGGCTCATACATCAGGCCATGCCTTATCCGGACCTCAGCGAAGTGCAGGGCCAGACGGCCGCCAAACGGGCGCTGATCATTGCCGCTGCTGGCGCGCACAACTTACTTTTTAGCGGCCCACCCGGCACCGGCAAAACCCTGCTCGCCAGCCGCTTGCCGGGTTTGCTGCCACCGCTGGATGAGTATGAGGCGCTGGAAGTGGCGGCGATTCAGTCGGTCGCCAGCCAGATCCCGCTGACCAGTTGGCCGCAGCGTCCGTTTCGTCAGCCGCATCACTCGGCATCCGGCCCCGCATTGGTCGGCGGGGGCAGTCGACCACAGCCCGGTGAGATCACCCTCGCCCATCACGGCGTTCTGTTTCTTGATGAGTTGCCGGAGTTTGATCGCCGGGTGCTTGAGGTGCTTCGCGAGCCTCTGGAGTCAGGCCACATCGTGATCTCTCGAGCGCGGGATCGGGTGCGGTTTCCGGCGCGCTTTCAATTGGTCGCCGCGATGAACCCCTGCCCCTGTGGATATCTTGGCGAGCCGACCGGAAGGTGCCGGTGTTCGACGGAGCAGATTCAGCGCTACCGCAACAAACTGTCCGGACCGTTGCTGGACCGTATTGATCTGCACCTGACCGTCGCCCGAGAAACCACCGCTCTCAACCCGAATGTTCAAGGCGGTGAAACCACGGCCAGCGCTGCTGCAATCGTCGCCCAGGCACGGGATCGCCAGAACCGACGTCAGGGGTGCGCGAATGCGTTTCTGGATATGCCCGGTCTGCGCAAGCATTGCGTGTTAACCAGTGAAGACGAGGCCTGGCTCGAAACGGCATGTGAGCGATTGACCTTGTCGCTGCGTTCGGCGCATCGGCTGTTGAAGGTGGCAAGGACGTTGGCCGATCTGGAGCAGGTGGACGAGATTAATCGCAGCCATGTTGCGGAGGCGTTGCAGTACCGGCCGGCGAGTGGTTGAAATTGCTGGTTCTGCGGGATTGCGCCTATCAAAAAATATTCAATCATCTGATTTGGAATACTTTTTACCTGTAGGAGCGCGCTTGCCCGCGAATCGGTCTGTCGGCTGATAAATATATCGGCTGTGCTGACGCTATCGTCCGGATGCGGCCCAGACCAAGTGCTCTAGTTAAAAATGAAATAACCAACTGAACTTAAGTGCTTTTCTGTAGGAGTGAGCTTGCTCGCGATAAGCCTCAGTTCATGCGATAAATTTGTCGACCAAGAAATCGAATCGCGAGCAAGCTCACTCCTACAGGGGGCCGTGTTTGTTGGCAGACGGCGGGGCGCCATGGACGCTGCTCGGCAGGTCCACGATAACTAAATAACCAGCTCAACCTGTGCGCCGCTGAATATAGTTTGCAATTCGTCTTTTAATGCGGAGAACTGCGTTAACGAGTTGGTACTGTCTGGCGGTATTTCCGCCACAAAAATTGAGTCGCCAAAAAAATCTATATACTCAGGTTTGACTAATACTTCGAGACTGTCCGAACGCAAACTAACCTTTGCGATTGCATCAGGCATCTCATAGTCTGCTTCATGTGTTTGAAAGCCGATACCATCATTGACAGTCGCGTTATCTTCATCGTCCAGGCGGGTAATCATCATGAAGTTGGCAGGATTTTCTGGGTCATCACCCAAGGCAATTATTAATACTCCGTCTTCCTCGTAGCACTTGATGGTCGACGCAACAAACTTTTTCATTATATCCTTCCTTCGTCGCATGACCGAGGGCATCGCTTCAGCCCAAGGTTCAGGCCTTATGAGGCGGCCAGGCTCGGAATATATATCAGAACTATCGGACCGGACAAGGCAATGAAGGACTCAGAAAAAACGGTGCAAAAGATAGAGGTAGCCGTTCAGGCGATTGCTGAAGAAATCATGCGCAATAAAAATAATTCTTTGTCATTCGCAACAAATGAGCAATTGGAAAAATTTAAAGCGGCGCTAGATACGGCATTAAATAAAATAATTCTCGGCAGTGTTCCTGAAAAAAGTGATCGCAATCTTGGTTTGGCGAGAATCATTGTAGATCAATGGCCCTATGAGTTTGGCTTGGGGATTAAAGTTGTTGAGGCGGAACAGGCTTATAAAGATTTATAACTGCTTTTGGCTTGTGACCACCGTAGCTGTCGCCTAGGTTGAAATGCGTTTTTTGGAGCGTGTGGGCGGCATTCCGAGTTGCCCGCGAATCATTCGATGAGTTAGGTCAGGCACGCCGCGTTATCGTTCTTCGCGGGCAAGCCACGATCCCACATAGACCGCGTTAGTCCGTAGGACCGGCTAAAGCCGGTCCTACAAGGTCAAGCTTGCAGGCAACAATAGAATCTTCCACATGTGAAGGATTTGTCACACATCAGGCTGTGGGCAAACCTCAAGTTTTCCACAGGTTGGTTTCCTACAGCCAGAAGGGAGTTATCCACAGATCGCCAGCGTCCTGTGCCGACAGTCGTGTCCACCTCAACGGATTAACCTCTCTCCCGGCTGAATATTCAGCTACTGGATTTGGCGATCTGGTTGTGGATCGATACATTGACCATTCAAGTGTGGGCAGATCTTGTCCAAGCTTTATGGCTGTTGTGTGCGGGAGATCTTCGGGTCTGCCGGTTTCGGTCCGCCGGTTCGCCAACCTGCACACAGCCGCCACCTATTCGTTTGGCGATGTTTAGGCGGTGGAGTCATTTCTTTTAATGGACTTCTACCTGATGGATAAACACATTCAGCCACACCACATCCCCATGCTCTTCATCCGCCAGAAAAAACACATGCACGCCATTTGCCTCGAAGGCCAGGTCTGGTTCTGCGCGCGCGACCTTGGCTATCTGATGGGGATTTTTCTGGATGAGCACCGCGCTCGCAAACTGGCACCCGACCAGCGCAAAACCGTTTTTCTGGAGCGCTATGGCGTGACAAAGGACGCGTTGATGATCAGCGAGTCAGGGGCCTACATGTTATTGCTCTATCAGCACGGCGCTCAAAACGGGCCGTTGCGCGAATGGCTTGAGCATCATGTGGTGCAGGCCTTGCGCGACAGGCATGAAGTCCCGACAGCGCAACGCCCGGTGCTGGGGTTGATGCATTGGCCAGAGATGACCCTGAGTCTGCTGAACTGGCAGAACGAATCGTGGATTCGCGTGCGGGACATGCCAGAGATCTTGCTGGAGCGTTCACGGCAGAACGCCGGAAAGACTGCTTCGTGGTGGCGACGGTTGTTGGCGTAAGCCATACAGTTGGCGCCGCGCACTGTATCTTGCGACACATCTGCCTCCTGCTTAAAGTGTCGCGCACTTAAGTGAGGAAACATCCAGATGGAATTCAACAACGGCTTCCTGCTCAGCCTCTCGCTGTGCTTGGAAATTGGCCTGGCCAATATGGCGATGATCAATATCGCCATGCAGCGCGGTTTCGCTCAGGGTGTCTGGCTGGGGCTGGGCACCTGTGTTGGCGATTTGATTTACGCCGTGCTGGCGATGATGGGCATGGCAGTGTTGTTGCAATTCGAGGCGGTGCGCTGGGTGCTGTGGATTGGTGGCTCGCTGGTGCTCTGTTTCCTGAGCGTGAAAATGTTGCTCAGTGCTTTCAAGACTGACGGGACGATGCAGCAGAGCGGTGAGCAATGGGGCAAGACCAATCTGGCGCTGTTCTCCAAGGGCGTCATGCTGGCGATGTCTTCGCCCAGCGCCATTCTGTGGTTTGCCGCTGTGGGCGGCGCGATCATTGCGCGTCAGGGGCATGACGTGGCGAGCGCGGGTCTGTTCCTGTCAGGCTTTTTTGCGGCGGGTCTGCTGTGGACGATTTCACTGTGCGCGGTGGCCTGGCAAGGCGGTCGGCTCATCGGCGAGAAGCTGATGAAGTACACCTACATTGCGTCGGCGCTGATCTTTGCTTACTTCGCGGTGTATGTAGTGGTCAGTGGGTATGTGGAGTTTGTCGGGGCTCCGGTTGGTCTGTAGGGCCAACATGCACTCCCTTGCATTGAAATGCAGCTGCCCCGGTGTTGATGGCACCGCGCTGTCGCGCAGCAAACATAGGGCCTGTAGGAGCTGCCGAAGGCTGCGATCGCGGTGTATCAGGACAAATGCTTCCCAGCCTTCGGCAGCTCCTACAGAAAATGCATTTCAATCCAGTGGTTTGCATGGTGCTCGTGCGCTCCTACAGTTCTATGTTTGCAGCGCGAAAGCATGGTGTCAGCAAAACCGACCTTCAATAAAAAACGCCCCGAAGGGCGTTTTTGTTTATCACTTAACCCTCAACGAAACCGGTCAACCTCGGTGCGCAAATCAGCGGCCAGGGTGTTCAGTTCTTCTGCGGTGATAGCCAGGTGCGAGACAACTTCACGTTGTTCGCTGTTGGCCAGGGCAATGCTTTGCAGGTTGCTGCTCAACAAGGTAGCGGTGCTGCTTTGTTCCTGGGTAGCGGTGGTGATTGCGGCGAATTGCTGACCGGCCGAGCGGCTTTGCTCGTCGATCTGTTCAAGCGCGGCAGCCACTTTGGCGTTACGTGCCAGGCCTTCCTGCATCTGGGCATTGCCCTGTTGCATGGTGGAGATGGCGTTGCCGGTCTCTTGCTGGATGCTGGTGATCATCCCGGAGATTTCGTTGGTCGCATCCCGCGTACGGGTTGCCAGGCTACGCACTTCGTCAGCCACCACGGCGAAACCACGGCCTTGTTCGCCAGCCCGTGCCGCTTCGATGGCCGCGTTGAGGGCCAGCAGGTTGGTCTGATCGGCAATCGAGGTAATCACACCGACGATGCTGCCGATTTCCTGAGAGCGTTGCCCCAAGGTATTAATGACCGATGCAGTGCTGTTGATAGAGGCAGCAATCTGCTCCAGGGACGACGAGGCTTCCTGCATCGAGGCGCGACCGATACGGGTCTGCTGAGCGTTTTCCTGAGCCAGACGTTCGGTGTTGCCCATGTTGTCGGCGATGTTCAGCGACGTGGCACTGAATTCTTCGACCGCGCCCGCCATGCTGACGATTTCACCCGATTGCTGTTCCATGCCGCGATAAGCACCGCCGGACAGACCGGACAGCTCATGGGCGCGGCTGCTGACTTGTTGAGCGGCCGTGCGGATGTGAGAAACCATGGTCGACAGGGCTTCGCCCATCTTGTTGAAGCTGGTTGCCAGTTGGCCAATTTCGTCATGGCTGCTGATGTTCAGGCGCACGCTCAAATCACCGGCACCCAGTGCTTCGGCCTGACGCACCAGCTCAGACAGCGGACGCAGTTTGCTGCGCAGCAGCCAGATGGCGGAGCCCACGGCAATCAACATCGCCAACAGGCTGCCGATGGCCAGTTGCGTACCGACGTTCCAGGTCACGGCGCTGATTTCGTCTTTGGGCATGTTCGCCAGAACGGTCCACGGCCCACCGCTGAAGGGTTGGGCAACGCTATAGAAATCCTCGCTGGTATCGCTCCAGTACTGCCCTTTACCCGGCTGCTTGCCTAAATCAGCGACCGCTTTGCCCGCCTGCTCAAGTGCCTGCACGCCTGCTGGCGGCACCAGCCAGCGGTTCTGATCATCGAGCAGGGCCAGAGAGCCGGTTTTGCCGATGCGGAAGTTTTTCAGGTTTTCGAACTGGGTTTTCTCTGCGTCGGTGTAATCGAAGCCGACGAACAACACCGCAATGACTTTGCCGGAGCTGTCTTTCACGGGGGTGTATTGCGTCATGTAGGAGCGCTCGAACAGCACGGCTTTACCGACGTAGCCCTGACCTGACATCAAGCGGTCGTATGCAGGGTGCTTGCGGTCGAGCATTGTGCCGATGGCTCTGCTGCCATCCTGCTTGGTCAGCGAGGTGCTGATGCGGATGAACTCGTCGCCGCTGCGCACGAAGACCGTCGCCACGCCTTCAGTCAGTTGACGGAACTCGTCAACTTCCTTGAAGTTGTTGTTCAGCGCGTGGTCTCCCAGGATCAGGCTGGGTGTCTGTGTCCCGGCGACTGTAATCGGTTGGTCCGCCTGAACGGTAAGGCCACTGGC
Source organism: Pseudomonas sp. ICMP 561 (assembly GCF_002699985.1). GTDB lineage: Bacteria > Pseudomonadota > Gammaproteobacteria > Pseudomonadales > Pseudomonadaceae > Aquipseudomonas > Aquipseudomonas quasicaspiana. The sequence continues at coordinate 344,694 of NZ_LKBT01000034.1, forward strand.
GAAACGCTTTTCAAACAACCCGCTCAGACGCTGGGTGCTGACCCGCAGTGTGCTGTGAAACGTGTTGAGCTGGTCGGCCAGCAAGCGAGCCTCACTCGACATGTGCTCTTCACGAATGACGAGGTTGGCGGAGTCCAGCGAGCGCAACGCGAAGACGGTACTGCCGGAGATGACAACAGCCAGAATAACGGCCAGAGCAATACCGAGTTGCGAAGCAATTCGTGCACGGGGCTTGGACATGACGGCTCCTGGCCGAACGGAGGGTCTTGAGTGACCTCTAATAGCCGTTCAGCTGAATGTAATTAAGTGAAGGTAGCCTTGGTTGTACAGAATTTGTACAAAGGGGCGTCGATTCTAACATCGGCCCAGGACTTCAATACTTGAGTATGGTTCCCGGAATTAGCCGACTAGTTTACGGCATGTGTCGCAATGCCACTATCCCTTGAGGATTTGCACCTCAGGCAATTCCATGGCGTTGACCTCGCTTTGCAGGAAATCCCCTAACCGGCGCAGGCGTTCGCTGCCGGGCCGGGTTCTTGGCCAGACCAGGTAATAATCTTCGCCGCTATAAACAGCGGTACGCCACGGCAGACTCAAACGATTCTGGGCAACATCTTCGGCGACCATGAGCAGGTCCCCCATGGAGACGCCATAGCCGCGGGCGGCGGCAATCATGCCGAGTTCCAGCGTGTCGAACACCTGTCCGCCTTTGAGTGACACGTGTTCTGATAAGCCCGTGCGCTCAAGCCAACTGCGCCAGTCCCTGCGGTCTGGCGTCGGGTGCAGCAATTCTGCGCTGGCCAGGCGTTGGATATCCCAAGGCTGATCGTCGACCAGATTCGGCGCTCCGACCGGAATCAGCAATTCCGGGAACAAGCGTATTGCCTCCCACTCAGCGGGGAGATGGCCACGACTGAGCAGCACGGCGCAGTCGAACGGCTCGTGACTGAAGTCCACCACATCTATTTCCATCCACGCACTGGTCAACTGCACTTCGTTGCCTGCCTGCAGGTGGCGAAAGCGACTGAGCCGCGCCAATAGCCAGCGCATGGTCAGGGTTGGCGGCGCTTTCATGCGCAAGATCCCTTCATCGACGGAGAGCGTGTTGCAGGCGCGTTCCAGTGAAGAGAAGCCATCGCGCACGCCGGGCAACAAGGTCCGCGCGGCTTCGGTCAGCTGGATGTTGCGCCCGATGCGCTGAAACAGTCGGCAGGCAAAGTGTTCTTCAAGGGTGCGAATGTGTCGACTGACCGCACTTTGGGTGATCGACAGTTCTTCGGCTGCCCGTGTGAATGAGCTGTGCCTCGCCGCCGCTTCAAATGCGCGCAATGCATAAAGAGGAGGAAGACTGCGAGGCATTCAGAACGCTCCTACCGTGGGGGACGGCGATTTTAGCTAAAAAACTAACAGATGAGTTTTACTCATGCTAACGATCTTTATTATCCCTTTGTGCTCGCCCCCTTAAGTACCGAGAATGGGCGGCTCATAACTGCCCCCTGAAATCGAGCGTCGCGCCATGCAACAACCTGCCATCAAAGAACTCTGGATCATCCTGCGCCTCGCCGGGCCGCTGATCGCTTCACAGATGGCGCACATGGTCATGGTTTTCACCGACACGGTGATGATGGGCCACATTGGCCCGGAAGCCTTGGCGGGCGGCGGTTTGGGCGCGGCCACTTACAACTTTATTTCGTTCTTCTGTGTCGGGGTCATGGCCGCTGTCGGTACGCTGGTCGCCATCCGTCATGGTGCAGGAGACAGCAAAGGCGCCGCGCAACTGGTTCAGGCCGGTGTATGGCTGGCGTGGGGCATGGCATTGATCGCCATGCTGATCCTGTGGAACCTCGAGCCAATCCTCCTGCACTTCGGCCAGACCGAATCCAATGTGCATATGGCTGGTCAGTTTTTGATCACCTTGCCGCTGGCGCTACCCGGCTTGCTGACGTTCATGGCCTTGCGCGGTTTTACCAGTGCGTTGGGGCGTGCAGGCCCGGTCATGGCAATCAGCGTGGGTGGCGCGATTGCCAATTTCGTCCTCAACTACGCCCTTATCCATCAGATGTTCGGGCTGCCCAATCTGGGCCTGATGGGTATTGGCCTGGTTACTGCGGTGGTCACCAATGGTATGGCGTTGATTCTCGCCCTGCATATCCGTCGCCATCCGGCCTACGCGGCCTACCCGATCCGCGAAGGTTTCTGGCAGCTGTCGCGCAGTCATCTCAAAGAGCTGTGGAAGCTGGGCTTGCCCATTGGCGGGACCTACGCGGTTGAGGTTGGTCTGTTTACTTTTGCGGCGTTTTGCATGGGTGCGATGGGCAGTGCGCAAATGGCGGCGCACCAGATCGCCCTGCAGTCGGTGTCGATGGCGTTCATGATTCCGGTGGGGATTTCCTACGCAGTGACCATGCGCATTGGTCTGCACTATGGCGCGGGCAATCTGCTGCTGGCTCGCACTGCCGGGCGTGCGGGGATTATCTTTGGCTCATTGGTCATGCTGATGTTCGGCATGCTGTTCTGGCTGGCGCCGCATCTGGTGATCGGGCTCTTCCTTGATATCAAGGATCCGAAATTCGCCGAGATTGTCGAGCTGACGGTCAAGCTGCTGGCGATTGCCGCCTGGTTTGAAATTCTGGACGGCGCGCAAACCATCGCCATGGGCGCGATCCGTGGCTTCAAGGATGCGCGCACCACCTTCCTTATCGGGCTGGCCAGTTACTGGCTAGTGGCGGCCCCGGCGGCGTGGATATTTGGTTTCTACACCAACCACGGTGCCGAGGGCGTCTGGTGGGGGCTGGCGTTGGGGCTGCTGTGCTCAGCGATTGCGCTGACCTTTGCCTTCGAGAGGAAGACTTCGAAGTTGCTGCGCCGGGAAGCTGCGGCGGTGCCGGTGATGGGGTGAGGATGTGTGATGTTGTCTGCTACCGCTGTAATGGACCAAACAGACAACACTTAAAACTCTAAACTCACACGGAACCTGTGGGACCGAATTCATTCGGGAAGGCGGTATTTCAGGCGATACAGTGGCTGCGGAAGTACCGGCCCTTTTGTGAATGAATTCGCTTGTACAGGCGATCGCCGAATCTGTAGGAGCGCGCTTGCCCGCGATTCAGGCACTGCGGTGGGTCAGGTATAACCGCGTTATCGTTCTTCGCGGGCAAGCACCGCTCCCACATAGACCGAGCTATTCCGTAGGACCGGCCGGGTGGCGTTCCGCTTTAGCCGGGAGGACGCCAGAACATTCACCGAACCTTCTTAGCCCGAAATACCGCTCTCCCGGCTAAAGCCGGTCCTACGGGATTGAAGGCCACCATAGAATCTCCCACCGGTATTTGAACTTGCAGTCCAATCCGGCGACAGGTAGCCCGGAAATCAAACCCGGCTCAACGCCTCCGGCGCTTGCTTATCCCGCTTCAGGTACTTGATCAACTCCGGCAGCGGCAGCGGTTTGCTGATCAGGTAACCCTGAACCTGATCACAGCCGAAACCGCGTAACAGCGCCAGCTGCTGAGCGGTTTCGACACCTTCGGCCACCACTTCAAGGCTCAGGTTGTGAGCCAGGTTGATCATGGCGTGGACCAGCTTGCGATTTTCTTCGCGCTGTTCCATCTCGCCGACGAAGCTTTTATCGATCTTCAGCAGCGCGATTGGCAGGTTGTTGAGGTGCACGAACGACGAAAACCCTGTGCCGAAATCATCCAGTGAGAAGCGGACCCCCAGGCGTCCAAGCGCATCCATGGTTTGTTTGACCAGATCGCTGCGGCGCATAACGGCAGTTTCAGTCAGTTCGAATTCCAGCCATTGCGCATCAATGCCCCGCTCGGCAATCAATCGGCCTAATGTCGTCAGCAGCTGGTTGTCCTGAAACTGGCGGAATGACAGGTTAATCGCCATGTGCAGTTGCGGCAGGCCATTTTCCAGCAACCCCTGCATATCGCGCAGAGCCCGGGATATCACCCAGTAGCCCAATGGCACGATCAGCCCGCTTTGTTCCGCCAGCGGCACGAACTCGCTGGGTGGCAGCAAGCCTCGCTCCAGGTGTCGCCAGCGGACCAGCGCTTCGAGGCCGACGATGCGGCCGCTGGTCAGGCAGAGCCGCGGTTGGTAGTGCAACTCCAGCTCATCGCGTCGCAACGCGCGGCGCAACTCGCCTTCCAGATCGGCGAGGCTACGGGCGTTGCGATTGAGCCGGTCGTTGAAGATATGAAAGGTGCAGCCCTGAATGCCTTTGGCTTGCTGCATCGCGATATGTGCATGCCACATCAGCGGATCAGCGCCTGCTTCTGCGCGGGAATGAGCGATCCCCAGGCTGCAGCCGATGAGCAGACTTTCGCCGTCAACCCAGTAAGGCTCGGACAAGGCTTCGGTGATGCGTTCGGCCATCCACTCGGCGCGCTCCGGTGCGCGGCGGGTATCGATCAGCAGTGCAAATTCATCGCTGCCCAGTCGGGCAATCTGATCGCCGACTTCCATCTGTCCTTTGAGTCGCGCCACCACCTGCAAAATCAGGCGGTCTCCGGCTTGATGGCCCAGTGCATCGTTGGCGCGGCGGAAGTTATCCAGATCCAGATGGCCCAGCGCCAGGCCACGACCGTCGTTGTCCAGCAGGCGCGCTGCCAGCAGGGTCTGGAAACCCTGGCGGTTGGCGATGCCGGTCAGTGTGTCTTGCTCGGCCAGGCGTTGCAGGGTGTTTTCCAGCAGCGCGCGCTCGCCCACGTGGCGCAGGCAGTTGCGCAGTGCTGCGGGCGTCATTTCGCTGCGAATCAACCAGTCACTGGCACCAAGCGGCGCGATCAGTGGCTCTTCTTCAAGCAGCATGACCACCGGCAGGTTGCAGCGGCCGGGCGGAGGCTGGAGCTCTGGAGTGGTCAGTAATACCGTATGGTGGTCATCAACCAGTGCGGCGTTAATATCGTTCCAGTGCGAAAAGAACAACGGATTTGCCTGATTCTGCTCTTGCGTGAGGCAACTGCGAAGCAATACCAGCCATTCCGGCTCGTGGGCCAGCACTAACAACCGCAAGGGTTGGACAGGCGTAGGCAAGCTAGCTCCCTAGACTCGAAAAGAGACAAACAGAAGGCCCGGAATAAGGGGCAAAACAGAGCGTTAGTTCAGCATTCGGATAAGCAAATGTAACAAAACCAAAAAAATTAGATAGCAGCGGGCGATATAAGACCTCACTCATTGGCAGACGGTCGCTGCACAATCGCCATAGCCTGCTAAAATGCCCGCCCATTTCGTTAGTGACTCTTTTTTTCATGTCCCGACTCAATCCTCGGCAACAAGAAGCCGTGAACTACGTCGGCGGCCCTCTTTTGGTGCTCGCCGGTGCAGGCTCCGGCAAGACCAGCGTGATCACTCGCAAGATCGCCCATCTGATCCAGAATTGCGGTATCCGCGCTCAGTACATCGTCGCCATGACCTTTACCAACAAGGCCGCCCGGGAGATGAAGGAGCGGGTGGGTACCCTGCTGCGCGCTGGCGAAGGTCGCGGCTTGACCGTATCGACGTTTCACAACCTGGGGCTGAACGTCATCCGCAAGGAACACGCACGGCTGGGGTACAAGCCGGGCTTCTCGATCTTCGACGAGACCGACGTTAAAGCCCTGATGACCGACATCATGCAGAAGGAATACTCGGGCGACGACGGCGTCGACGAGATCAAGAACATGATCGGCTCCTGGAAAAACGACCTGATCCTGCCTGCGCAAGCGCTGGAAGAAGCCCGCAACCCCAAGGAACAGACCGCTGCCATCGTTTACACCCACTATCAGCGCACGCTCAAGGCGTACAACGCAGTGGACTTCGACGACCTGATTCTGTTGCCGGTAAAGCTGTTTCAGGAACATGCCGACATTCTGGAGAAGTGGCAGAACAAGGTCCGCTATCTGTTGGTGGACGAATATCAGGACACCAACGCCAGCCAGTATCTGCTGGTGAAGCTGCTGATCGGCATGCGCAATCAGTTCACCGTGGTAGGCGACGACGACCAGTCGATCTATGCCTGGCGCGGGGCGCGTCCGGAAAACCTGATGTTGCTCAAGGAAGACTACCCGTCGCTGAAGGTGGTCATGCTGGAGCAGAACTACCGCTCGACGAGCCGTATCTTGCGCTGCGCCAACGTACTCATCTCCAACAACCCTCACGAGTTCGAAAAGCAGCTGTGGAGTGAGATGGGGCACGGCGATGAAATTCGCGTGATTCGTTGCCGCAACGAAGACGCCGAAGCCGAGCGCGTCGCCGTGGAAATTCTCAGCCTGCACTTGCGTACTGATCGGCCTTACAGCGATTTTGCGATCCTCTATCGCGGTAACTATCAGGCCAAGCTGATCGAGTTGAAGTTGCAGCATCACCAGGTGCCGTATCGCCTGTCCGGCGGTAACAGCTTCTTCGGACGTCAGGAAGTTAAAGACCTGATGGCCTACTTCCGCTTGCTGGTTAACCCGGATGACGACAACGCCTTCCTGCGGGTGATCAACGTGCCGCGTCGGGAAATCGGCTCCACTACCCTGGAAAAGCTCGGCAATTACGCCACCGAGCGAAAAATTTCGATGTACGCCGCCACCGACGAAATCGGCCTGGGCGAGCATCTGGACAGCCGTTACACCGACCGCTTGCAGCGCTTCAAGCGCTGGATGGACGGCGTACGTCAGCAGTGCGCGCAGAACGATCCGATTGCCGCGCTGCGCAGCATGGTCATGGACATTGATTACGAGAACTGGCTGCGCCAGAACAGCTCCAGCGACAAGGCTGCCGACTACCGCATGGGCAACGTCTGGTTCTTGATCGAGGCGTTGAAAAACACCCTCGAGAAAGACGAAGAAGGTGAAATGACCATCGAAGAAGCCATCGGCAAGCTGGTCTTGCGTGACATGCTCGAGCGTCAGCAGGAAGAAGAGGACGGCGCGGAAGGCGTGCAGATGATGACTCTGCATGCTTCCAAAGGCCTGGAGTTTCCGTACGTGTTCATCATGGGCATGGAAGAGGAAATTCTCCCTCACCGCTCCAGTATCGAAGCCGATACCATCGAGGAAGAGCGCCGTCTGGCTTACGTGGGCATCACCCGTGCGCGTCAGACCCTGGCGTTTACCTTTGCTGCCAAGCGCAAGCAGTACGGTGAGATCATCGACTGCTCGCCAAGCCGCTTCCTTGATGAACTGCCGCCCGACGACCTGGCCTGGGAAGGCAATGACGACACCCCGACCGAAGTGAAGGCAGTGCGCGGCAATACCGCATTGGCGGACATCCGCGCGATGTTGAAAAAGTAATTCCTACTATTGATTGCGCAGATTCGCGCACCCGAGGAAGCAACGTGGAAGCATTGCATCAGAAGATTCGCGCAGAAGGCATCGTACTTTCCGATCAGGTATTGAAAGTCGACGCTTTTCTCAATCATCAGATCGACCCGGTGCTGATGCAGCAGATTGGCGACGAGTTTGCGGCGCTGTTCGCGGATTCGGGCGTGACCAAGATCGTTACCATTGAGGCCTCAGGTATTGCGCCTGCGGTGATGACCGGTTTGAAACTGGGTGTGCCGGTGATTTTCGCCCGCAAGCATCAGTCGCTGACCCTGACCGAAAACCTGCTGCTGGCCACGGTGTATTCGTTCACCAAACAGACCGAAAGCACGGTAGCGATCTCGCCTCGTCATCTCAACAGCAGCGATAACGTGCTGATCATTGATGACTTTCTGGCTAACGGAAAAGCGTCTCAGGCGCTGATTTCCATCATCAAGCAAGCAGGCGCAACGGTCGCCGGGCTGGGCATCGTGATCGAGAAGTCCTTCCAGGGCGGCCGCGCCGAACTGGACGCGCAGGGTTATCGTGTCGAGTCGCTGGCGCGGGTTAAATCCCTGGCGGATGGGGTTGTAACGTTTGTGTAGGACCGGCTTCAGCCGGGAGGGCAGTATTTCTTGCGATACAAATGCATCGTCTATACCGACGCTCTCCCGGCTAAAGCCGGTCCTACGGAAGTTGTGCTTCTTCCCTACATCAACCCACACTCCACCATCGAAAGCGGGTCACCGTCGCCGATGATCAGGTGATCCAGCACTTTCACGTCGATCAGCCACAACGCATCGCGCAAGCGTTTGGTCAGGTCGATATCGGCCTGGCTGGCGTCGGTCACGCCCGAGGGGTGGTTGTGGCAGAGGATCAGGCTGGCTGAGTTGTGGGCCAGGGCGCGCTTTACCACTTGCCGGGGATGTACGTGGGCGCTGTTGATCGAACCGTGGAACAGGATTTCGAAAGCCTGAACCCGATGCTTGTTGTCCAGAAACAGGCAGCCAAACACTTCATGAGGTTCATGACGCAACAGCGCCTTGAGGTAGTTGCGCACCTGTTCCGGGCTTTCCAGCGCAGAATCGCGCCTCAGGCTTTCCGCCATGTGCCGCCGAGCCATTTCCATGACGGCCTGCAACTGCGCGAATTTGGCAGGCCCAAGCCCCAGATGTGAGCTGAACATGGTCAGGTCAGCATCCAGTAACGGTCGCAGCCCACCGAATTGATTCAACAGGTAACGGGCGAGGTCTACAGCGCTTTTTCCGGCCACACCGGTACGCAGGAAAATAGCCAGCAGCTCTGCGTCGGACAGGCTCGCCGAACCCAGCTCCAGTAGCCGCTCACGCGGGCGTTCGGCCTCAGGCCAGTTGCGAATACTCATACCACCTCCATGTGTGTGGGGACCGCTGTTCCAGCACGGTCGCTGTGCTATCTTAGCCCATCTTTTTTGCGCGGCGATCGGCCTGGGAAACGCCCATCGCCGCCGCGTACCACTCGACTAAAAGGCAGGCCTATGCAGCGGCTGTATCGGAAACGCATCGTTCTTGGCGTTGGCGGCGGTATCGCGGCCTACAAGAGCGCAGAACTGGTAAGACGCTTGCGTGACCAGGGTGCTGAAGTGCGTGTCGTCATGACCCGAGGTGGTGCCGAGTTCATCACTCCGCTGACCATGCAGGCCCTTTCCGGGCATCCGGTTCATCTGGATTTGCTAGACCCGGCCGCAGAAGCGGCGATGGGGCATATCGAGCTGGCCAAATGGGCCGATCTGATCCTGATTGCACCCGGCACCGCAGACCTTATTGCGCGTTTGGCACAAGGTATTGCCAACGATTTGCTGACCACGATTGTTCTGGCGACCGACGCCATTGTGGCCGTTGCCCCGGCGATGAATCAGGCCATGTGGCGCGACGCTTCCGTGCAGGCCAATACCCGCCTGCTGGAAGAGCGTGATTTCCGCATCTTCGGCCCTGCTTCCGGCAGTCAGGCCTGTGGCGATGTCGGCTTCGGGCGCATGCTTGAACCCGATGATCTGGCCCAGTCCGCCGCCGATTGCTTCCAGCGTCTGTCTTTGACCGGCAAGCACGTGCTGATTACGGCCGGTCCGACCCAGGAAAACATCGATCCGGTGCGTTACATCACCAATCACAGCTCCGGCAAAATGGGTTTTGCCCTGGCCGAGGCCGCGATCGAGGCTGGCGCACGCGTCACGCTGATCACCGGCCCGGTTAACCTGCCGACGCCGGATCGCGTATCGCGCATCGATGTTGTCAGCGCCCGGGACATGTTGGCCGCCTGTGAGGCCGCGATCCCCTGCGATTTGTTCATCGCCTCCGCAGCGGTCGCGGATTACCGCCCTGAGGTGGTTGCCCCGCACAAACTCAAGAAGGATCCGTCCACGGGTGACGGCCTGTTGCTGCAGATGGTCCGTAACCCGGACATTCTGGCCACCATCGCTACCCGCCCGGATCGCCCGTTCAGTGTTGGCTTTGCCGCTGAAACTGAACACTTGCTCGACTATGCTGCACGCAAGCTCAAGGACAAGAACCTTGATCTGATCGTCGCCAACGATGTTGCCAACCCCAGCATCGGCTTCAACAGCGAAGAGAATGCTTGCAGCGTGATCGACCGCGCGCTGCATGCAACGATTTTTGCCCAGACCAGCAAGGGCAAGATTGCCCGCCAGCTGATCACTTTTATCGCCGAACGAATGAACCAGGTTTAATTACGAATGCACGCTCTACAAGCCAAGATCCTCGACCCTCGCATTGGCAGCGAATTTCCTTTGCCGGCCTATGCCACTGTTGGCTCCGCCGGGCTCGACCTGCGCGCCATGCTCAAAGAGGACACTGTCCTGGAGCCAGGCCAGACGCTGTTGATCCCGACCGGCCTGTCGATCTACATCGGTGATCCAGGGTTGGCGGCATTGATTCTGCCGCGCTCCGGTCTTGGTCACAAACACGGTATTGTTCTGGGTAACCTGGTGGGTCTGATCGACTCCGATTACCAGGGCGAACTGATGGTCTCCTGCTGGAATCGGGGGCAGACCGCTTTCAATATTTCCATCGGCGAGCGCATTGCCCAACTGGTGCTGGTACCGGTGGTGCAAGCGCATTTCGAGCTGGTTGAAGAGTTCGATGAAAGCCAACGTGGTGCTGGCGGTTTCGGTCACTCAGGCAGCCACTGACCTTTGAGCCGATGACTGGGTGCCGGGCAGCCTGGGGCTGTTGCGGCATCGAGTGAGTGACTGTCCAGCTTCAGGATGAATGACCGGGGAGCGTTCAGGTGCAAGGCAGCCAACAGCATGCAACATCCGACACCCAGCCTCCGGCGCCAGGTCTGGCTGTGCTGGTTCCGGGCATTTTTCCTGCGCTGATCGCGCTGATCATTGCCAGCGCTCTGGTCTATCTCGCCCTGACCAGCAATCCTCAGGGGCGTCAGCACCTTGAGCAAGCCTGGGGCGGTAGTCAGGCTTCGGCAATGGGGCGGGCTCTCAAGCAAATCGTTGCCGAGACTCAGGCGGCGGCCCGGGATCCTGCACTCCTTCAGGCTTTGCAAAGCGGTAACCCTGCTCTCATCGACGAAGCGCAAAACCGGCTGCGCTTTCGCGATGGCGTACTGGGCGCACGTCTCAACCCTCCAGGTATGTCTGAAGTGGGCAGCCAGGGTGCGTTGCCTGTCAGTTTCTCCACGCTGGACATGCTCAACAAAGTGACTCGCGGCGAGGAGCCTGTGCCCGAGGCTCGCGCAGTCGGCGAGCGCTGGATGATCTACAGCGCCGCGCCGCTGCGTCCTGATCCCTCTGCACCGGTCAGCGGCACGCTATTGCTGGCCTTTGATCCGCAACGATTGCTCGATGCGCTTCCCGTCATGCCTGAATCGACGGGCAAGATTCGTTTGATTCAGCAGTTTGGTAATGGTCCAGAGCAGGTTTTGCTGCAGCGCGGCGAAGCGGATGGCGCCAAACCACAACGGCTGGAAACGGGCTATGCGAACTGGAAGCTGGAGTTCACACCCGGCCCGGCGCTGGACTCCTCACCTCCCTGGCTATTGCTGACGCTGGCGGCACTCGTCGCTCTAGCCGGTGTTTTGCTGGGGCTTTACCTCAATGAAAGGGCTCTGCAACGGGCCATTTGCGCCGATGTCCGACAACTTGATCAGCTGCTTCAAGAACTCTCTCGCGGAAAAGCCGTCAAACCCTTCGGTTTGGGCCTGCCTGTCCTCAATGGGCTGGCTAGACGTCTTGCCTGTTTTTCACCTTCCCTTCAACAACCGGTAACGGAAATCGTTGATAAGAAGGATGGGTCAGGCTCGGCTCCTGGCTCCAAGATGACCGACTTAAAGACACGCAGTGCTTCAGCATCGGCTTCACACGTCGCCCCTGGTGACGACTGGACCGATCCGCTGTTTCAAGATACCGACATTCTCGATATCGACATCCTCGACGAAAACCAGGACTTCCTGAGATCGGAGCACCCCCCAGTTATGAGCAGTCCAGCATCTGTGGCACCAAAATTTCCTGACGATATCTTCCGCGCCTATGACATCCGCGGCATCGTGGGTGACACCCTCAGCGCCGAAACGGCGTATTGGATTGGTCGCGCCATTGGCTCCGAAAGCCTGGCCCAGAACGAGCCCAACGTCAGCGTTGGCCGCGATGGACGCCTTTCCGGCCCCGAGTTGGTCCAGCAACTGATTCAAGGTCTGCACGACAGCGGTTGTCACGTCAGTGATGTTGGCCTGGTGCCAACACCTGCCTTGTACTACGCGGCCAACGTGTTGGCGGGCAAGACCGGTGTGATGCTGACCGGCAGCCACAACCCCAAGGATTACAACGGTTTCAAAATCGTTATCGCTGGCGACACCCTGGCCAACGAGCAGATCCAGGCGCTGCACGAGCGCATTAAGACGGGCAATCTGACTTCGGCCAAAGGCAGCATCACTAAAGTCGACATCCTTGATCGCTACTTCAAGCAGATCAAAGAAGACATCGTCATGGCCCGCAAGATGAAAGTGGTTGTGGACTGCGGCAACGGCGCTGCCGGTGTCATCGCCCCGCAACTCATCGAAGCGCTGGGCTGCGAAGTGATTTCGCTGTTTGCTGAAGTGGACGGCAACTTCCCGAACCATCACCCGGATCCGGGCAAGCTGGAAAACCTTCAGGACCTGATCGCGAAGGTTAAAGAAACCGGCGCTGATCTGGGCCTGGCGTTCGACGGCGACGGCGACCGTGTGGGCGTTGTCACCAACAAAGGCAACGTGGTTTACCCAGACCGTCTGCTGATGCTGTTCGCGCTGGACGTGCTCAAGCGCAATCCGGGTGCCGACATCATTTTCGACGTCAAATGCACCCGTCGTCTGACACCTTTGATTCAGCAGCATGGCGGTCGCCCGGTAATGTGGAAGACCGGTCATTCGTTGATCAAGAAAGAAATGAAGAAAAGCGGCGCGCTGCTCGCGGGCGAAATGAGCGGCCACATCTTCTTCAAAGAGCGTTGGTTCGGTTTTGACGACGGCATCTACAGCGCTGCGCGCCTGCTGGAAATCCTCAGTCAGGAGTCGCAATCGGCTGAAGACCTGTTCGAGACCTTCCCGAACGACATTTCGACGCCTGAAATCAACATCAAAGTGACTGACACCACCAAGTTCAGCATCATAGAAGCTCTGGAGAAAGATGCTCAGTGGGGCGATGCCAAGCTGACCACCATTGACGGCGTGCGAGTGGACTATCCGAAGGGCTGGGGTCTGGTGCGCGCTTCCAACACAACACCGGTACTGGTGCTGCGTTTTGAAGCCGAAACCGAAGCCGAGCTGCAACGTATCAAGGATGTGTTCCACGCCGAACTGAAAAAGGTTGCGCCGGACCTTCAACTTCCGTTCTGATTGTTTTTTCCTTTGACTGGAGCCTTGAATGACCCTCGAACGTGATTCCGCCGCCAACATCGCCAAAGTATTGTCCGAAGCGCTCCCCTACATTCGCCGCTTTGTGGGCAAGACGCTGGTGATCAAGTACGGCGGTAACGCCATGGAGAGCGACGAGCTGAAAACCGGCTTTGCGCGCGATATCGTGTTGATGAAGGCAGTTGGCATCAACCCGGTGGTGGTTCACGGCGGGGGACCTCAGATCGGCGATCTGCTCAAGCGATTGTCGATCGAGAGTCACTTCATCGATGGTATGCGCGTCACTGATGCGGAAACCATGGATGTGGTGGAAATGGTTCTGGGTGGCCAGGTCAACAAGGACATCGTCAATCTGATCAACCGTCACGGCGGCAGCGCCATCGGTCTGACCGGTAAAGACGCCGAGCTGATTCGCGCCAAGCGTCTGACCGTTACACGTCAGACGCCGGAAATGACCAAGCCTGAAATCATCGATATCGGCCACGTCGGCGAAGTAGTCGGTATCAACACCGACTTGCTGAACATGCTGGTAAAAGGCGATTTCATCCCGGTCATCGCGCCCATTGGCGTGGGCGCAGACGGCGAGTCCTACAACATCAACGCCGATCTGGTGGCGGGCAAAGTCGCTGAAGCCCTCAAGGCTGAAAAGCTGATGCTGCTGACCAACATTGCCGGCCTGATGGACAAGCAAGGCCAGGTACTGACCGGCTTGACCACCGAGCAAGTCAACGGCCTGATCGCCGATGGCACGATCTACGGCGGCATGCTGCCGAAGATCAAATGCGCGCTGGAAGCGGTGCAAGGCGGCGTGACCACCTCGCACATCATTGACGGTCGTGTACCAAATGCCGTGCTGCTGGAAATCTTCACCGACACGGGTGTGGGTACTCTGATCAGCAATCGCAAGCGTCACTGATCACGCGTAACGTTTCACGAAAGCCCTGCCGGTTTCCGGTGGGGTTTTTTTATGGCTGTTATCGCTTGCTGTCGGACAACATGCAAACTACTGGATTGAAATGCATTTTCTGTAGGAGCTGCCGAAGGCTGCGAAGCATTTCTGCTGATACATCGCGATCGCAGCCTTCGGCAGCTCCTACAGGCCCATGTTTGCCGAGACAGCGCGGTGCTATCGACACTTGGGCATCTCTCAATGAATACATCCACTACTTCAGCTTATTGAGTGTGAGCTGGAAACTCAGGGCGCTGTCAGTCGCTGAATCCGGGCGCGATCTTGTGTAAACGCTGCCTCGGCCTGGGCGCGAGCTTGTTGATAGCGCTGTATATTCAGGTCGAGGTCATGTTGCTGGTCGCGAAGATCGCCCATCTGGTCAATCAGTGATTGAGGCACCGGTTTGCCGGCCCGCTCCAGATCCGCCGCCTGTCCCTGTAACGACGCCTGCTGCGTGTCCAGGCCTTTGAGATTGCCTTGCGCCAGGGCAATCAAGGCATCCAGTTCGGAAAGTTTGCGGGCCTTGGCGCGATCGACATCTTCGACATTGCTGTAAAGATTGAGCAATTGCGCGTCTGCGCTTGCCTGGGCCTTTTTCGCCTGGGCCTGATGGACCTCATCGGCGGTTGGCGGGGGCGGCACCACCTGCACGACGCGGCCTTGGGCATTGAGGACCTCATAACCCTTGGCAACGTACTCGGGTGGTACACCCTGACGATCCAGCACCGTCACGCCGCGGCTATCAACATAGCGATAGAGCAACGGCTGCGGGGCGTCAGCAGCCTGGATCGCTGCAAACGGACTGATTACAAGGGACAGCAGCAAGCAAACCAAGCGTGGCTTAGTCATTCAAACATCCCTGATATCTCAATCCGAATGGCGACGGACATGACGCTCCTAGATCCCGAACTGCGCCCGATACGCCTCAACAGCAGGCAGGTGCTGTTTGAGTTGCGGATCGTCGGCCAGGAACTCCAGCACCTGATTCAGCGAGACGATGCTGACGACCGGGATCCCGAAATCGCGTTCCACTTCCTGAATGGCCGACAGCTCGCCATTGCCGCGCTCCTGACGGTTGAGTGCAATCAGCACGCCCGCCGCAGTTGCTTCCTGGCCTTTGATGATCTGCATGACTTCGCGAATTGCGGTGCCTGCGGTGATCACGTCGTCGATGATCAGCACATTGCCGGTCAGTGGTGCGCCGACCAGACTGCCGCCTTCACCGTGATCCTTGGCCTCTTTGCGATTGAAGCACCAAGGCAAATCGCGCCCGTGATGTTCAGCCAAAGCCACGGCTGTTGTGGCTGCCAGAGGAATCCCCTTATAGGCTGGGCCAAACAGTACGTCGAAGGAAATACCACTCTCGACCACTGCTGCGGCGTAGAAACGACCCAGCTGTGCAAGGGCCGAACCGCTGTTGAACAGGCCAGCATTAAAGAAGTACGGACTGGTGCGACCGGACTTGAGAGTGAACTCACCGAACCGCAAAACTCCACGGTCGATGGCAAAACGAATGAAATCGCGTTGATACGCTTGCATGAAAAAAGCCCCGAATACCACGGATTTAGCTAATTAGGTAGAGCTCGGGTATCATACACGCACGTGATTTTTGGGGCCATTTATGCGGATCATCAGTGTGAACGTAAATGGCATTCAGGCGGCAGTCGAGCGCGGTTTGCTCAGTTGGCTGCAGGCTCAGAATGCCGACGTCATCTGCCTTCAGGACACCCGCGCATCCGCCTTCGAACTGGACGACCCAGCTTATCAGCTGGATGGCTATTTCCTTTACGCGTGCGAAGCTGAAGTTCCGGCCCAAGGTGGCGTGGCGCTTTACTCGCGGCTGCAACCGAAGGCGGTAATCAGCGGCCTTGGCTTTGAAACAGCCGACCGCTACGGGCGTTACCTGCAAGCAGATTTCGACAAAGTCAGTATTGCCACTTTGCTGCTTCCTTCGGGAATGAACGGCGACGAAGACTTGAATCAGAAATTCAAGCTCATGGACGATTTCGGCAAATATCTGGATAAACAACGGCGCAAGCGTCGTGAGTACATCTATTGCGGCTCGTTGTACGTGGCGCAGCAGAAGCTCGACATAAAGAACTGGCGTGACAGCCAGCAATCTCCTGGCTTCCTCGCGCCCGAGCGTGCCTGGATGGACGAGATTGTCGGCACCATGGGTTATGTTGATGCCCTGCGTGAAGTCAGCCGTGAAGGCGATCAGTACAGCTGGTGGCCGGATAGCGAACAGGCAGAGATGCTCAATCTCGGCTGGCGCTTCGACTATCAGTTGCTGACACCGGGCCTGCGACGCTTCGTGCGCAGCGCGCGTCTGCCACGTCAGCCACGCTTCTCGCAGCACGCACCGCTGGTAGTGGATTACGACTGGACGCTAACGATCTAGTATTCACCACCCACAAAAAAGCCGACTTCGTGTCGGCTTTTCTGTTTGAGCCTAAGCTCGCAATCCCCGTAGGACCGGCTTCAGCCGGGAGGGCGTCTCTACATGCAACTCATCTGCTGCGCCAGGCATTACGCTCTCGCGGCTAAAGCCACTCCTACGGATTTCACCTAAGGTTGAGGCCTACTTGATCAGCCGCCATGTAAACGGATACCGATACGCCACGCCTTCATTCGCCTTGATGCCGGCAATGATCGTCAGCACCAGTGCGCCGACGCCTACGAGGCCTATCAGCGCGAAGCCGATGACCAGCAGCATCAGAAAGAAGCACGCGACTATGGCTAGCGAAACCGTGATCTGAAAATTCAGTGCTTCCTTGCCGTGAGCATCAATGAACGGATCGGAATCCTTCTTGAGCTGCCACAGAATCAGCGGGCCCAGCAGGTTGCCGAACGGGAAGATCATGCCGAGGAACGCAGCAAAGTGACAGAACATCGCCCATTGGCGAGCTTCCGAGCTGGGTGCTGGAACGGGTATTTGGCTGTCACTCATATTCGTCTCCTGCTGGCTGCTTTGATCAGTCGGCCAGTGCGGCGGTCTGCAGTTCGAACAGTTCGGTCATGCCTTTTTGCGCCAATGCCAGCATTGCGTTGAGCTCTTCAGGCTGGAACGGAGCGCCTTCGGCAGTGCCCTGAACCTCAATAAAACCACCCGAGCTGGTCATGACCACGTTGAGGTCGGTCTCGGCTGCGGAGTCTTCAAGATAGTCCAGATCAAGAACCGGCTCGCCCTGATACATGCCAACCGAAACGGCGGCGATCATTTGCTTGAGCGGGTCGCCGCCTTTGAGGCCGCCACGTTTCTTGATTACTTTCAGCGCATCAACCAGGGCGACCATGGCGCCAGTGATGGACGCTGTGCGGGTGCCGCCATCAGCCTGGATGACATCGCAATCAACATACAGCGTAACGTCGCCCAGCTTGGACATGTCCAGTGCGGCGCGCAGTGAGCGACCGATCAAGCGCTGGATTTCCAGGGTGCGGCCGCCTTGTTTACCACGGCTGGCTTCGCGCTGGTTACGCTCGCCGGTTGCGCGCGGCAGCATGCCGTATTCTGCGGTCAACCAGCCTTGGCCCTGGCCTTTGAGGAAGCGAGGTACGCCATTTTCGACGCTGACCGTGCAGATCACTTTGGTGTCACCGAACTCGACCAGCACAGAACCCTCGGCGTGCTTGGTGTAGTTGCGGGTGATGCGGATCGAGCGGAGCTGATCGGCGGCGCGACCACTTGGACGTTTCATCTGGATACCTGTACTGAGACGGAAAACTGCCGAGCATTATAGAGGCGCAAGTCGGCGCTGGGCACATCTAAAACCATTGGATACCAAACCGTTGGGCTGGCAGGGCTCTGATTCAGGCGTTTGCCCGGTTGAGCAAATGCCATGCATCGCATGTCGCATTAGTGGATTGGGGGCAGGGGTCGCACTGCGCTACAATCCTGCGCCTTTACAGACTGCCGTTTTTTCGTGACATCCAGTCATCGCGGATCGCGGCCTATTCTGTTCACCGAATTACAGAGGTATTCCCATGGTCCACAGCATGACGGCTTTTGCCCGGGTCGAACGGGCCAGTACTCAGGGCACACTGAGCTGGGAGCTACGCTCGGTGAATCATCGCTATCTGGAGCCGCATCTGCGTCTGCCGGAGTCCTTTCGCGACCTGGAAAGTGCCATCCGTGAAGCGCTACGCCAGGGCCTGTCCCGCGGCAAGGTGGAATGCACGCTGCGTTTCGTTGAAGAAACCGCTGGCAAGCCGCTGCAGGTTGATCGCGAACGCGCCGGTCAGTTGGTTGCTGCGGCGGAAATCGTTGCCAGCCTGATCAAGCAGCCTGCTGCCTTGAATCCCCTGGAAGTACTGGCCTGGCCTGGCGTTCTGGTGGGTGATGCTGTTGACCCGCAAGCCCTCAACAAAGAAGCCCTGACGCTGTTTAATGAGGCCTTGGCCGAGTTGAAAAACGGCCGCGGTCGCGAAGGTGCCGATCTGGCCAAGCTGCTCAACGAGCGTCTGGACTCTATCACCACCGAGGTTTCGACCCTGAAAAGTCTGGTGCCGCAGATGCTGGCGACCCAGCGTCAGAAGGTGCTGGATCGCTTCGCCGACATGAAGGCCGAGCTTGATCCGCAGCGCCTTGAGCAGGAAATGGTTCTGCTGGCCCAGAAAAGCGATGTGGCCGAAGAACTTGATCGCCTCAATACCCATGTGACGGAAGTGCGTCGCGTGCTCAAGGCGGGTGGTCAGGCTGGGCGCCGGCTGGATTTTCTGATGCAGGAACTCAACCGCGAGGCCAATACCCTCGGCTCCAAAGCTTTCGATCCGCGCAGTACCCAGGCTGCGGTCAACCTCAAAGTGTTGATCGAGCAGATGCGCGAACAAGTCCAGAATATTGAGTAAGGCTAATTCCGACATGACACACAGCACCGGCACCCTGTACATCGTTTCCGCACCCTCGGGTGCAGGCAAGACCAGTCTGGTCAATGCCCTGGTCAACGCGCAGCCGCAGATTCGGGTTTCCGTTTCGCACACCACCCGGGCCATGCGTCCGGGCGAAGTCGACGGCGTGAACTATCACTTTGTTGATCGCGCTGAATTTGTGCGCATGATCGAGCACGGTGATTTCCTTGAGCAGGCGGAAGTTTTCGGCAATATGTACGGCACTTCCCAGAGCCGCTTGCAGCAGACCCTGGACGAAGGTCATGACCTGATTCTGGAAATCGACTGGCAGGGTGCCGAGCAGGTACGCAAAGTCATGCCTGATGCGCGCTCGATCTTCATTTTGCCGCCGACCCAACAGGCATTGCGTCAGCGCCTGACCAATCGTGGGACGGATAGCGATGAGATCATCGAGGGGCGGATGCGTGAAGCGGTCAGCGAAATGAGCCATTACGCCGAATACGACTACATCGTGATCAACGATGACTTCGCCTCGGCGCTGGAAGATCTCAAGGCGATTTTCCGGGCCAACCTGTTGACGCAGACCCATCAGCAGCAGCGTTTCAGCGCTCTGCTTGAGCAATTACTGGCCTGAAACAGGGGCTTTGAGCGCCATGGGCGGCGAGCTAAATAATACCGCTCGTGGCTTGGCGCTTGAAGCTTATGGCTTGCAGCTTGTAAACTACCGAGTCCGCTCGCCCATCCGGGCATCGCGCATCCGCATTTGCTACGAGGAATACCCATGGCCCGCGTAACCGTTGAAGACTGCCTAGAACACGTGGATAACCGCTTTGAGCTGGTCATGCTCTCTACAAAGCGTGCCCGTCAACTGGCTACCGGCGGCAAAGAACCAAAGCTGGCGTGGGAAAATGACAAGCCTACCGTTATGGCACTGCGCGAAATCGCAGCCGGCCTGATGGATTACGCTGTAATCGCAGAAGCTGAAATCGTTGAAGATGAACCATT
The DNA here is from genome assembly GCF_002699985.1 of Pseudomonas sp. ICMP 561. Classification (GTDB taxonomy): domain Bacteria; phylum Pseudomonadota; class Gammaproteobacteria; order Pseudomonadales; family Pseudomonadaceae; genus Aquipseudomonas; species Aquipseudomonas quasicaspiana. The sequence continues at coordinate 364,671 of NZ_LKBT01000034.1, forward strand.
GTTCGCGGCGTTCGAAGACGAGTCCAACGAGGCCGTCTAAGCCTATGCCGTGTCGACGTAGTACGGCGCAGGGTAAAAGTCATTGGCAGGGGGTAGCGCCTTGCCGAGCATAGACGCCCTCGCCGATCGTATTTCGACCTATCTCGGCAAGGAACAGGTAAATCTGGTCCGCCGCGCGTATTTCTACGCCGAGCAAGCCCACGACGGCCAGCGCCGTCGCAGCGGTGAAGCTTACGTCACGCATCCTCTTGCGGTGGCGAACATCCTTGCCGATATGCACATGGACCATCAAAGCCTGATGGCTGCCATGCTGCATGACGTCATTGAAGACACCGGTATAGCCAAAGAGGCGCTTTGCGCGCAGTTCGGCGAGACCGTGGCTGAATTGGTCGACGGGGTCAGCAAGCTGACCCAGATGAATTTCGAGACCAAAGCCGAAGCCCAGGCTGAAAACTTCCAGAAAATGGCCATGGCCATGGCGCGCGATATTCGCGTGATCCTGGTCAAGCTCGCTGACCGCCTGCATAACATGCGTACGCTTGAAGTGTTGTCCGGGGAAAAACGCCGGCGCATCGCCAAGGAAACCCTGGAAATCTATGCACCCATTGCCAATCGGCTGGGTATGCACAGCATCCGTATCGAATTCGAAGACCTCGGCTTCAAGGCCATGTACCCGATGCGCTCCTCGCGGATTGGTCAGGCGGTCAAGCGCGCCCGGGGTAATCGCAAAGAGCTCGTCAACAAGATCGAAGATTCCCTGAGCCATTGCCTGGCGGTGGATGAAATCGAAGGCGAGGTCAGCGGGCGGCAGAAACACCTGTACGGCATCTACAAGAAGATGCGCGGCAAGCGTCGCGCCTTCAATGAAATCATGGATGTCTACGCGTTCCGCATCATCGTCGACAAGGTCGACACCTGCTACCGCGTGCTGGGCGCTGTGCATAATTTGTACAAGCCCCTGCCCGGCCGCTTCAAGGATTACATCGCGATCCCCAAGGCCAACGGCTACCAGTCGTTGCACACCACGTTGTTTGGCATGCATGGCGTGCCCATTGAAATCCAGATCCGCACCCGTGAAATGGAAGAGATGGCCAACAACGGGATCGCTGCGCACTGGCTGTACAAATCCTCGGATGACGAAGTGCCCAAGGGCACCCACGCCCGTGCTCGCCAGTGGGTCAAGGGCGTGCTGGAAATGCAGCAGCGGGCCGGTAACTCTCTGGAATTCATCGAGAGCGTAAAGATCGACCTGTTCCCGGACGAGGTCTATGTCTTCACGCCTAAAGGCCGGATCATGGAGCTGCCTAAAGGCTCCACGGCGGTCGACTTTGCTTATGCCGTCCACACTGATGTGGGCAACAGCTGCATCGCGTGTCGGATCAATCGTCGTCTGGCGCCGCTGTCTGAACCGTTGCAGAGCGGCTCGACTGTGGAGATTGTCAGCGCGCCGGGCGCCCGTCCGAATCCTGCCTGGCTGAACTTCGTGGTCACCGGCAAGGCGCGAACGCACATTCGTCACGCACTCAAGCTGCAGCGTCGCTCCGAGTCCATCAGCCTGGGCGAGCGTCTGCTTAACAAGGTGTTGAACGGCTTCGAAAGCAGTCTGGAAAAAATCCCCGCCGAGCGCGTTCAGCCGGTGCTGGCCGAATACCGGGTCGAGGTCATTGAAGACCTCCTCGAAGATATCGGCCTCGGCAATCGTATGGCGTACGTGGTCGCTCGTCGACTGCTGGGCGAAGGCGATCAGTTGCCTGGCACCGAAGGCCCGCTGGCGATTCGTGGCACAGAAGGCCTGGTGCTCAGTTACGCCAAGTGCTGCACGCCGATCCCGGGCGACCCGATTGTGGGTCATCTATCGGCGGGCAAAGGCATGGTTGTTCACCTGGACAACTGCCGCAATATCAGTGAAATCCGCCATAACCCGGAAAAGTGCATTCAGCTGTCCTGGGCCAAGGACGTTACCGGCGAATTCAATGTCGAATTGCGCGTCGAGCTGGAGCATCAGCGCGGCTTGATCGCCCTGCTGGCCAGCAGCGTCAACGCGGCCGACGGCAATATCGAGAAAATCAGCATGGACGAGCGCGATGGCCGCATCAGCGTCGTCCAGCTGGTGGTCAGTGTGCATGACCGTGTGCACCTTGCCCGAGTCATCCGAAAACTGCGCGCCTTGGCCGGGGTCATTCGAATTACCCGCATGCGTGCGTAGCCAATCATTCAACAGGAGTTCTTCATGACCAAGACCGTAATCACCAGCGACAAAGCCCCTGCGGCCATCGGCCCTTACTCTCAGGCGATCAAAGCTGGCAATACCGTCTACATGTCCGGGCAAATTCCACTCGACCCTAAAACCATGGAACTGGTTGAAGGCATCGAAGCCCAGGTCGTCCAGGTCTTTGAAAATCTGAAGTCGGTTGCCGAAGCTGCGGGCGGTTCGTTCAAGGACATCGTCAAGCTGAACATCTTCCTGACCGATCTAGGCAACTTCGCCACGGTCAACGAAATCATGGGCAAATACTTCGAGCAGCCATACCCGGCCCGCGCCGCCATCGGTGTTGCCGCATTGCCGCGTGGTTCGCAGGTCGAGATGGACGCGATTCTCGTCATCGAATAACACTCCTGCGGGGCTCGCAGCCCCGCTGCAGCTGATTAAGGAAGGACCTGTTATGCGCTTCGCGCTTGCCCTCTCGCTGACGGCCGTTTTTTTGAGCGGCTGTGCCAGCCACGCCGACCGCAATCCTGACGGCACGTGGATCAATCAAGCGGCTATCGAAGCCGCCGTAAAAGGCGACAACCTGCGCCAGGCACTGCTTGCCAACGGCCCGAATCTGGAATGGCAGATCGATACCAAAACCAGCCAGGCCTTGTACTCCAACGGCTTTGAAGTGGGCGAAGGTAAAATCACCAGCGCCGCCGACGGCAAGTTGCGCATCGACTATTACAACTTTGTCGAAGACCTGCAGGTCAAGGGCGACGAACTGGTTCAAGCGGCCAGCGAGTCAGGTCCTGAGCAGCGCTTCGAAAAGCCGAAAACCCCTGCTGCCGAAGGTGCGCCGACTGGTGCCAGTTTCGAAGCTGCGCTGTACAACGCCTACATGGGCGGCAAATGGACCATCGTCAATGGCGACGGCCAGGGCAATACCGTGCAATTCAAGCCGGATGGGAGCATTCAGGGCTTGCCGGATAATGACCGTTACGCGTTGTGCCTGGCTGGCGATTGCGCAGCCATGAGCGGCGAGTACGACAGCATGTGGCTGGAAAAGAACGAGCAGGGCAACCCGTGGATCTTCTCCCGCAAAGGCAAGCAACTGGAGATTTTCCAGGCCGTCAATGCCGCAGAAGCTGACCAGATGCCAGAGCTCCGCCCAGGCCCGCGTCGCTGGTTGCTTGAGCTGAATTGATCGAAAGATTTGCAGGGATGAAATCCGGAGGACCGGCTTCAGCCGGGAGGGCTTTATTCCTGCCGACACATATGCATTGTATTCGCCGACTTCCTCCCGGCTAAAGCCAGTCCTACGGTTATGCGATATCCGTAGGAGCGGCTTTAGCCGCGAGAGAATCACAGAGCATGGCGCTCCAGCAAGGTCATAATTCAATCAGGCCCCAGCAACGCCTCATACCCTTCCTTATAAGTCGGATACCTCGGCACCCAGCCCAGTGCTTTAGCCCTCGCATTACTGCATCGTTTGCTGCCCGCCCGGCGCACGGCGGCGCCTTCGGCCCAATGCGTCACGCCCAGATACTCGCGGATCCACTGCACGACTTCGGCCAGCGGTACGGGCGCATCGTCCACGCCAATGTAGCAATCCTCGAGCGCGACACCCTGAGCGTCTGCCTTCAGCAGCAAAGCCAACAATCCCGCGGCGTCGTCGGCGTGTATCCGGTTGCCATATAAAGGCGGGTCGATTGCCACGCTGTAACCCTGGCGCACCCGATTCGACAGATCATTGCGATCGGGGCCGTAAATGCCGGTCAGGCGCACAATGCTGGCCGGGAAGCCGCTATTCAGCGCCACTTGCTCGGCCTCCAGCATGATCTTGCCCGAGAAGGTGTCGGCTTCGGTTGGCGATGTTTCGTCAACCCACTCCCCGTTTTGCTGGCCATAAACACCGCTGCTGGACACAAAAATGATCCGTTTCGGCTGCTGGCCGCGCTCTTTCAACCACTGAAGCACCCGCTGCTGTCCTTCGACATACGCGGCCCGATAGCCGGTCTCATCACGCTCGGTGGGCGTGGCGCAATACACCAGATAGTCGATGGCCGTGTTGGGCCAAGTGGCAGGAATGGACGGGCTGAACAGGTCGCCAGCCACGCCGTTCACGCCATCCGGCAGCAGGGCAATAGTGCGCCGCAGGCCATGAACCACCCAGCCTGAAGACAGCAGCTGCGTGGCCAGACGACTTCCAATATCGCCGCAGCCAGCGATCAGGACAGAAGGTGTAGACATGATGAACTCCCTACAAACAAGGCGGGTAAGACGGCCATGAAACATGGGCCAAAGCTGACCCGCCAGATGCGTATGATGGAAAAAAAGATACTCTATTACTTTTGTTAACAAGAATTACTTGCAATAATACCGGCCCGTTTGTTCTCCTCCTGACGTCGAACGCATAGCGCGACGTAGCAGAGCGACCCACCTTCTTCTTTACTCAGGTCCGGCCAGCATGACACGTACTACCTCCTCCGCTTCGCCAACCCAGCTACCCAGCCTGCCGCGTGCATGGCGTGGTATCGCAGCACTGCTGCTGAGCCTGATGCTTGCACCTGCTGCTTTCGCTGGTCAGGCTGCTCCCGCTAATCCAGCTACCGCCCCGGCGCCAGCAACTGCTCCGGCGACGACCCCTGCGCCGTCGTCGCAAACCACTGCACCGGTTGCTCAGGAAGGCGCGGCTCCGGTTGAAGGCCCCGCGATTGTCGAGCCCGAGGATAACAGCCTCGGCATGTCCCACGACCTGTCGCCTTGGGGTATGTACCAGAACGCAGACATCATCGTTAAAGCCGTCATGATCGGCCTGGCGATCGCATCGATCATTACCTGGACTATCTGGATCGCCAAGGGTTTCGAATTGCTGGGTGCCAAGCGTCGTCTGCGCACCGAGATCGCCAACCTGAAAAAGGCCCGCACCCTGTCCGAAGCCAGCGAAAGCGCTGCCAAGGAAGGTACGCTGGCCAACCTGCTCGTCCATGACGCCATGGAAGAGATGCGCTTGTCGGTGAACAGCCGCGAGCGTGAAGGCATTAAAGAACGTGTGAGCTTCCGTCTTGAGCGTCTGGTTGCTGCGTGCGGCCGTAACATGAGCATGGGCACCGGCGTTCTGGCCACCATCGGTTCGACTGCGCCGTTCGTAGGTCTGTTCGGTACCGTGTGGGGCATCATGAACAGCTTCATCGGTATTGCCAAAACCCAGACCACCAACCTTGCTGTCGTTGCGCCGGGTATTGCCGAGGCTCTGCTGGCGACGGCACTGGGTCTGGTCGCTGCGATTCCTGCGGTTGTTATCTACAACGTCTTCGCTCGCTCCATCGCCGGTTACAAAGCACAGGTTTCCGATGCGTCGGCACAGGTTCTGCTGTTGGTCAGCCGTGATCTCGATCACCAGCCAACTGCCGACCGTACTCAGTCGCCACATATGGTCAAGGTGGGCTAAACCTTGGGCATGCATCTGAAAGAAGGCGACGACGATCTCGCCGAAAACCACGAAATCAACGTAACGCCGTTCATCGACGTCATGTTGGTCCTGTTGATCATCTTCATGGTGGCAGCGCCTTTGGCGACGGTTGATATCAAAGTCGACCTGCCCGCCTCGACCGCCAAGCCGCAGCCCCGGCCCGAGAAACCAGTGTTCCTCAGCGTCAAGGCTGATCAGAGTTTGTACCTGGGCGACGACAAAGTCGCTCCTGAGCAGTTGGGTCAGATCCTCGACGCCCGAACCAAGGGCAAAAAGGACACCACGATCTTCTTCCAGGCCGATAAAGGCGTGGATTACGGTGACCTGATGGAAGTGATGAATGCCCTGCGCTCTGCGGGCTACCTCAAAGTCGGTCTGGTCGGTCTCGAGACGGTTGGTAAGAAATGATCAGTACGCGCCAAAAACTGACGCGCTATAGCGGTAGTCTGTTGTTGGTGCTGGCCGTGCATGCCATCGCGATCGTGGTCGCACTCCGCTGGCCTGCATCCCAGGCCATCGAGCTGCCTCCGGCGGCCATGATGGTGGAGTTGGCACCTGAGCCAGAACCGGCCCCGCCGCCGCCACCGCAAGTGGTTCAGCCGCCTCAACCTCCAGCCCCCGAGGAAGAAATCATTCCCAAGGTGGCTGAAGTCGAAAAGGCAGAAATTGCTGTGCCCAAGCCGGTGGTCAAGCCGAAGCCAAAACCTCAGCCGCCAAAGCCGGTGAAAAAGCCTGAGCCTCCGAAGGATTTGCCAGCCGACGAGAAACAGGTCGATACACCGCCTACGACAGCCAAGGTCGAGAAATCGGCTGCGCCAACGCCACCCAGTCAGCCTGCACCGCCAAGCAATGCGCTGCCTACCTGGCAGGGTGATTTGCTGAAGCATCTGGCCAAGTTCAAGAAGTACCCGGAAGATGCTCGCCGTCGCGGTATGCAAGGGGTCGCTCGCTTGCGCTTTGTGGTTGATGCCGATGGCAACGTGCTGTCGTATTCGATTGCAGGCAGTTCAGGCAGTCCATCGCTGGACAGGGCCACCATGGAGATGATCCGTCGTGCCCAGCCATTGCCTAAACCGCCAGCGGAAACGCTGAACAACGGCACTATCGAGATCCTGGCGCCGTTCGTTTATTCACTTGATCGGCGTTAACTCGTAATTTTGATACAACGCAGTTACTTGATAACGTGCGTCTATCGATTGCAGCCGCTATGCTGGGGCCGCAACTTCATGGACGCACGTTATGACTCTCACAGAATTGCGCTACATCGTTACCCTCGCTCAGGAACAGCACTTCGGCCACGCTGCTGAACGCTGTCACGTCAGTCAGCCGACATTGTCGGTGGGCGTCAAAAAGCTTGAAGATGAACTGGGTGTGCTTATTTTTGAGCGCAGCAAGAGTGCCGTGCGTCTGACCCCCGTGGGTGAAGGCATCGTCGCTCAGGCACAAAAGGTTCTGGAACAAGCCCAAGGCATCCGTGAGTTGGCCCAGGCTGGCAAGAACCAGCTGACCGCGCCACTCAAAGTCGGTGCGATCTACACCGTCGGCCCTTACCTGTTCCCGCATTTGATTCCGCAACTGCACCGGGTCGCCCCGCAAATGCCGTTGTATATCGAAGAAAACTTCACTCACGTGCTGCGCGACAAACTGCGTAACGGTGAGCTGGATGCGATCATCATCGCCCTGCCGTTCAATGAAGCCGACGTGCTGACCATGCAGCTTTATGACGAGCCGTTCTACGTCCTGATGCCTGCAGATCACCCATGGACTCAGAAAGAAACCATCGACGCCTCGGCGCTCAACGACAAGAGCCTGTTGCTGCTGGGCGAAGGTCATTGCTTCCGTGATCAGGTGCTTGAGGCTTGCCCGACCCTGACCAAGGGCAGCGAAGGTGCCAAGCACACGACGGTGGAATCCAGCTCCTTGGAAACCATTCGCCACATGGTTGCTTCTGGCCTGGGGATTTCGATCCTGCCGATGTCGGCGGTGGACAGCCATCACTACGCGCCTGGCGTAATAGAAGTGCGTCCGCTGACGCCACCGGTTCCGTTCCGCACAGTAGCGATTGCCTGGCGCGCCAGCTTCCCGCGGCCCAAGGCAATCGAGATCCTCGCTGACTCCGTGCGTCTGTGCTCGGTGGCACGTCCGAAAACCCAAGCGAGCTGAGTGGTCCCATGAGCGAGTTGTCTCAAGTCTCGGTCACCGCGCTGAAGGGTGTCGGCGAGGCCATGGCCGAGAAGCTCGCCAAGGTCGGTCTGGAAAATCTGCAGGACGTATTGTTTCACTTGCCTTTGCGTTACCAGGACCGCACCCGTGTTGTGCCTATCGGTCAGTTGCGTCCCGGCCAGGACGCGGTGATTGAAGGAACGGTCAGCGGCGCTGATGTGGTGATGGGCAAGCGGCGCAGTCTGCTGGTGCGTCTGAACGATGGCACCGGAAGCCTGAGCCTCAGGTTTTATCACTTCAGTAACGCGCAGAAAGAAGCGCTCAAACGCGGCACCCACATCCGCTGTTTCGGTGAGGCCCGGCCCGGCGCATCAGGTCTGGAAATCTATCATCCGGAATACCGTGCGCTGACTGGCAGCGAACCCGCGCCCGTGGAGCAAACGCTCACGCCGATCTACCCGACGACCGAGGGCCTTACCCAGCAGCGCTTGCGCCAGTTGAGCCAGCAAACGCTTACCCTGCTTGGGCCAAAAAGTCTGCCAGACTGGTTACCTGAAGAGCTCGCGCGGGATTATCAGCTTGCGCCGCTGGATGATGCGATTCGCTATCTGCACCACCCGCCCGCTGACGCCGATGTCGAAGAGCTCGCCCTCGGCCATCACTGGGCCCAGCATCGGTTGGCGTTTGAAGAGCTGCTGACCCATCAGCTTTCCCAACAGCGTTTACGCGAAAGCCTGCGTTCGCAGCGTGCTCCGGCGTTGCCGCTGGCCAAGAAGCTGCCGAAGCAATTTCTCGCCAATCTTGGCTTCCCGCCCACCGGAGCCCAGCAGCGTGTCGGCAAGGAAGTGGCCTACGATTTGAGTCAGCCGGAGCCCATGCTGCGTTTGATTCAGGGCGATGTGGGCGCAGGAAAAACCGTAGTCGCTGCCCTGGCCGCGCTTCAGGCGCTGGAGGCCGGTTACCAGGTCGCGCTGATGGCGCCGACCGAGATTCTTGCCGAGCAGCACTACATCAACTTCAAGCGCTGGCTGGAACCCCTGGGTATTGAAACCGCCTGGCTGGCGGGCAAGCTCAAGGGCAAAGCGCGGGTCAGCTCGCTGGAGCAGATCGCGGGCGGCACGCCAATGGTGGTCGGCACCCATGCGCTGTTTCAGGACGAAGTGCACTTCAAGAATCTCGCCCTGGTGATTATCGACGAGCAGCACCGCTTCGGTGTGCAGCAACGTCTGGCCCTGCGCAAGAAAGGCGTTGGTGGCCTGATGTGTCCGCACCAGTTGATCATGACGGCCACACCGATTCCACGGACGCTGGCGATGAGCGCCTACGCGGATCTGGACACTTCGATCCTCGATGAGCTGCCGCCCGGACGTACCCCGGTCAACACGGTGCTGGTGGTCGACTCCCGGCGTATCGAAGTTATTGAGCGCGTGCGTGCGGCATGTGCCGAAGGTCGGCAGACGTATTGGGTCTGCACATTGATCGAGGAGTCCGAAGAGCTGACGTGTCAGGCGGCGGAAACGTCCTTCGAAGAGCTGACCAGCGCATTGGGTGAATTCCGCGTCGGCTTGATCCACGGACGCATGAAGCCGGCTGAAAAGGCTGCTGTCATGGCCGAGTTCAAGCAGGGTGCGCTGCAATTACTGGTGGCGACGACCGTGATTGAGGTTGGCGTGGACGTGCCCAATGCCAGCCTGATGATCATTGAGAACCCCGAACGACTGGGGTTGGCCCAACTGCACCAACTGCGCGGCCGGGTCGGACGTGGTAGCGCCGTCAGCCATTGCGTGCTGCTTTACCATCCGCCGCTTTCGCAAATAGGCCGCCAGCGGTTGGGCATCATGCGTGAAACCAATGATGGTTTCGTGATTGCCGAGAAAGATCTGGAATTGCGCGGCCCCGGCGAGATGCTCGGCACCCGGCAAACCGGCCTGCTGCAGTTCAAAGTGGCCGACCTGATGCGCGACGCAGACCTGTTGCCTGCCGTACGTGACGCGGCTCAAGCACTGATTGAGCGCTGGCCGCAACATGTCAGCCCGCTCCTTGAGCGCTGGTTGCGTCACGGCCAGCAATACGGCCAGGTGTGATGCAAATCGTCGCTTTGATGATCACATCACACCGGAAACATCCAAGCTGGTTATACTTCAGCGACTGTAGGAAATTGGATACCCGTCATGACAGAAGTTGCCCACGTCGATGAAGCGCCTCACGCCCCGTCCGTCATTCGGCAGTTGCTTGGCAAGCTAGCGATCAGCTACCGCGAGGTTGATGATTCCCTGCACCTGCCAGCAGCACGAAGAGTCCAGGCCGTCCTGGTCGAGGATGCCGTTGGCGCACTTCTGATCCTGTTCCCGCAAAGCCAATTGCTGGACCTCAGCCGCATCACCGAGCTGACCGGTCGCAAGCTGGTGGCGGTGCCGCACTCGCGCATGCTGAAAATGTTGGCCAAACACAGCCTGCAAGTGCTGCCGGGCTTGCCTGCCCTGACCAGCTCGCCGTGCCTGTATGACGATCGTTTGCTGCAAGAGCCTTCGGTGCTGATTGGTTCGGGTGAGCCCGGCGTCCTGCTGGAAATCAGCAGCGACGACTTCAAGACCATGTTGAACAAGGCCAGCGCCGCGCATTTTGGTGAGCTGCTGAGCACTATTCATCCCAATCTCGATCGTCCTGATGATGATCGCGAAGAAATTACTCAGGCCATGCAAGCCTTTACCGCGCGCCGCATTCAGCAGCGTCTGGAAGCGACGCTGGAAATCCCGCCGCTGGCTGAAACCGCGCAGAAGATCATCAAGCTGCGGGTCGATCCCGATGCAACCATTGATGACATTACCGGCGTCGTCGAGACCGATCCGGCGCTGGCTGCTCAAGTCGTGAGCTGGGCGGCATCGCCTTACTATGCCTCTACCGGCAAGATTCGCTCGGTTGAAGACGCCATCGTGCGCGTGCTCGGGTTTGATCTGGTCATCAATCTGGCGCTGGGCCTGGCGTTGGGCAAAACCCTCAGTCTGCCCAAGGACCACCCGCAACAGACCACGCCTTACTGGCAGCAGTCGATTTATACCGCTGCGGTCATTGAAGGCCTGACTCGTGCGATGCCTCGCGCGCAACGCCCGGAAGCGGGCCTGACGTATCTGGCGGGTCTGCTGCATAACTTCGGTTATCTGCTGCTGGCTCACGTGTTCCCGCCGCATTTCTCGCTGATCTGCCGCCAGTTGGAAGTTAACCCACACTTGCACCACAGCTTTGTCGAGCAACATTTGCTGGGGATCAGCCGTGAGCAGATGGGCTCCTGGTTGATGCGCTACTGGGACATGCCGGATGAGTTATGCACAGCCCTGCGCTTCCAGCACGATCCAGGCTATGACGGCGAGCACAGCGCTTACGCCAACCTGGTTTATCTCTCGGTACGTCTGCTGCGCCAGAACGGCATTGGTTCGGGCCCCAAAGAAGATATCCCCGACGAACTGTTCGCCCGCTTGAGCCTGAGCCGCGAAAAAGCAGAAGAGTCGGTGCGCAAGGTGCTTGAAGCCGAAGTGCTGCTACGGGAACTGGCTTCGCAGTTTTCTAGCTGATCCCTGTAGGAGCGCGCTTGCCCGCGATTCGGACAGTCAGCTGACATCTTCGTCGACTGACCTGACGCAATCGCGGGCAAGCGCGCTCCTACAGTTAATATTCACCTTACACGCTCAATATTGAGTATTGCGCCGACCTGTGGGAGCGAGGCTTGCCCGCGAATCAAGCGACGCGGTATAGCTGGCAAACCGCGTTATCGTTCTTCGCGGGCAAGCCTCGCTCCAACAGGTTCTTGTCAAACAGTCTCCTCTGCCTCCCCCGGCAACTGCTCATCCAGATGCAGCCATGGCAGGCGATTGTCCGTCCAGATATGACGATCCGCTGGTGCCAGCTCCGGGTGATCGAAGGTGGCGACGGTGACGTCTATCTCTTCCGGGCTATTGCGCGAAAGCAGGGCCAGTTGCGCCCCGCAGTTATTGCAGAAGTAGCGCACACAGGTCGGGCCGGAGTCGTAGGTCGCGGGGCTGCCCTCGGTCCATTCGAACGAACTGACCGGCACTGAAATCCAGGTCATGACAATGCCGCCCGACGTGCGACGGCATATGGAACAGTGACAGTGAGCGATGTCTTGCAGTGGCGCATCGAACTGGTAACGCAGGTTGCCGCAATGGCATCCGCCGGTAGTGATCTGGCCCATATCCCTTTTCCCTTGTGCTAGACGTGCTGATGGAGTTCTGACCGTTCAGGCTCGCATTCGTCATTAAAAACTAACGCTCAAAGGTTTCAGCGGCGAAAGCTGAATGAAAGCTTGGCCGATTAGGATCAGCTCACCGCCGGCAACAGACCGGTCAGCCACATGTGCGTTTCACAACGTACTAAGGCCCAGTTAACAACAACAAATGGTGACCCTGATGTGCTCTAGTGCCTTGCTGCATTCCCCGCTTTCGCCCCCACTCCCTGCGCCGCTCTTTTTGAGCTGATTAGCCTTTCGCCTTAGCCAATCGCGTACCGCCTGGAGTATTTACTATGTTGACCTTCCTCGGCTTTGCCATGGTCATTGCTTTCATGTACCTGATCATGAGCAAGCGCCTTTCCGCGCTGATTGCCCTGATTCTGGTGCCGATCCTGTTCGCCATCTTCGGCGGTTTCGCTACCGAAATCGGCCCGATGATGCTGGCTGGTATCACCAAGCTTGCGCCAACCGGCGTCATGCTGATGTTCGCCATTCTGTACTTCGCCTTGATGATCGACTCGGGTCTGTTCGACCCGGCCGTGCGTCAGATTCTGAGGTGGGTCAAAGGCGACCCGATGAAAGTATCGGTGGGCACTGCGGTGCTGGCACTGGTGGTTTCTCTGGACGGTGACGGCGCAACGACCTACATGATCTGCGTCGCAGCCATGCTGCCGCTCTACAGCCGTATCGGCATGAGCCCGCGGATCATGGCCGGCCTGATCATTCTGGCAGGCGGCATCATGAACATGACCCCATGGGGTGGGCCGACCGCCCGCGCAGCCAGTGCGCTGCACGTGGAAGCATCCGATATTTTCGTACCGATGATTCCTGCCATGTTCGCCGGTGTGGTTGCACTTCTGTTGATCGCCTACTTCTATGGCAAGCGTGAGCGTGCTCGTTTGGGCGAACTCCATCTGCAGGGCGATGAAGCCGATCACAGCGAAATCAGTGTTTCGCAGTTCCCGGATGCCCGTCGTCCGAAGATGATCTGGTTCAACGGTGCGCTGACTCTGTTGCTGATGATCTCTCTGATCATGAGCGTGTTGCCGCTGCCAGTCCTGTTCATGATTGCGTTCAGCATCGCGATGATCATCAACTACCCGAACATGCAGGATCAGAAAGATCGTGTGGCGGCTCACGCTGGTAGCGTGCTGTCAGTGGTCGGCCTGATTTTCGCCGCAGGTATCTTTACCGGCATTCTGACCGGCACCGGCATGGTTGATGCCATGTCCAAGAGCCTGTTGGCAGTGATTCCGGACGCAATGGGCCCGTACCTTGCGGTCATTACTGCTCTGGTCAGCATGCCGTTCACCTTCTTCATGTCCAACGACGCGTTCTACTTTGGCGTGTTGCCGGTACTGACTGAAGCGGCTGCTCACTACGGTATTTCCCCGGTGGAAATGGCCCGTGCCTCCATCGTCGGTCAGCCGGTTCACTTGCTCAGCCCGCTGGTTCCTTCGACTTACCTGCTGGTAGCTCTGGCCGGTATCGAATTTGGTGATCACCAGCGCTTCACCTTGAAGTGGGCAGTTCTGGTTTGCCTGTGCATAATGGTCGCCGCTTTGCTGATGGGGATCTTTCCTTTCTACAGCAGTCTATAAAGTCGGCTCACTTGTTTTGCGGCCCATGTCCCGGTCTTCATCGTCGGGTCTGGGCCGCAAAAGTTTAAACGCTCAAAGGATTACAAAATGGAATGGCTGACCAATCCTGAAATATGGATTGCTTTCTTTACCCTGACTGCCCTGGAAATCGTCCTGGGCATCGACAACATCATCATGATCTCGATTCTGGTCAGCCGCATGCCCAAGCATATGCAGGCGCGCACCCGGATTTTCGGTCTGGCGCTGGCCATGGTCACGCGCATCCTGTTGCTGCTGTCGATCACATGGGTCATGCGTCTTACCGCTGACCTGTTCGTCGTCATGGGCCAAGGGATTTCGGGTCGCGACCTGATCCTGTTCTTCGGTGGTCTGTTCCTGCTGTGGAAAAGCTCGCAAGAGATCTACCATGGTCTGGAAGGCGAAGAAGAGTCGACAGACGAACCAGGTGGCAAAGGTGGCAAGTTCATCTACACCATCATCCAGATCGCTATCATCGACATCGTGTTCTCGCTGGACTCAGTGATCACTGCTGTCGGCATGGTGTCCCACGTGCCGGTCATGGTTGCGGCCATCGTGGTTGCCGTTCTGGTGATGATGTTGTGCGCAGGCACCATCAGCGACTTCATCGAGAAGCACCCATCGTTGAAGATGCTGGCGCTGTCGTTCCTGATCGTTGTCGGTACCGTATTGATCGCCGAAGCGTTCGACGTGCATGTGCCTAAAGGCTACGTGTACTTCGCTATGGCGTTCTCGCTTGCTGTTGAAGCCATCAACATCAAAATGCGCGTTGCGCATGCGAAGAAGAAGGCGCAAAGCGACCCTGTAAAACTGCGTAAGGACGTTCCGGGCCAGTAAGCCGGTGTGTCACTGAAAAAAGGGGCGCACTGATGCGCCCCTTTTTTTGCCTGCAATCGCAGTTCGTGCATTGTAAATGCGGTTCTGGTGGGAGCGAATTCATTCGCGAAGGGGCGATTACAGATGATAAATATCCATCGGATATACCGGCCTATCGCGAATGAATTCGCTCCCACAGGGATCGTGTTTCCTTGCACGCAAATGTAGATGGCTGATTTATTACATATTTGTTTCAATGGCTGGATGCCAATCATTGTTGGCATTTAAGTCAAAGGCCGACTAAAGGTTAGTAAGGCCTGGCAAGCGCGACATTCGCTGCACCTTCAATTCATTGCCCGTATGGGCACACCTCAGGGGGCTTTCCGTATGCTGACCCTGCTCGATTTGCTTTCGGCCGTGGCCTTGCTGATCTGGGGCACTCACATTGTTCGTACCGGCATTTTGCGCGTGTACGGCGCGCAGTTGCGTCACGTCATCAGTCAGAACATGTCCAAGCGTCCGCTGGCTTTTATCGCCGGCATTCTGGTGACCGCGGTTGTGCAGAGCAGCAACGCCACCGCCATGCTGGTGACTTCATTTGTCGGTCAGGGCCTCATGGCGCTGACGCCTGCCCTGGCAATCATGCTGGGCGCGGATGTCGGCACGGCCTTGATGTCGCGCATCCTGACGTTCGATTTATCCTGGCTGTCGCCACTGCTGATTTTCCTGGGCGTGGTGTTCTTTCTGTCGCGCAAGCAGACTCGTCTAGGTCAGATGGGGCGCGTTGCCATTGGCCTTGGGCTGATTGTGCTGGCGCTGCAACTGATCGTCGCCGCTGCGGCCCCGATCACCCAAAACGCTGGCGTAAAAGTACTGTTTGCGTCGCTGACCGGCGATTTGCTGCTGGATGCACTGGTGGGCGCGCTGTTCGCGATGATTTCCTACTCCAGTCTGGCCGCCGTGCTGCTGACCGCAACGCTGGCAGGCGCTGAAATCATCAGCTTGCCGGTGGCTATCGGCCTTGTGATCGGCGCCAACATCGGCAGTGGCATGCTGGCCTTCCTGAGCACCAGCATGCAGAACGTTGCCGGTCGCCAAGTGGCCTTGGGCAGCTTGCTGTACAAATTGTTTGGCCTGCTGCTGGTCATTCCGGTGCTCGACCCACTCGTACGCTGGATCGACAGCCTGGGCTTCAGCCCGCAAGACATGGTCATTGGCTTCCACCTGGTCTACAACACCGCCCGCTGTCTGATCATGCTGCCCACCGTCGGCCCGATGGCGCGGCTGTGTTCGGTCATCTTGCCGGAGCGTCCCGAGGTCAACGGGCTGGCCAAGCCGCGCCATCTGGACCTGACAGCCCTGTCTACGCCTAGCCTTGCGTTGGCGAATGCCGTGCGGGAAACCCTGCGCATGGGTGACCTGATTGAAGGCATGCTCGGCTCGATGCTGGAAGTCCTGCGCGGTACGCAAACGTCCATGACTCAGGAAATGCGTCGCCTCAACGATGACGTCGAAGCGCTGTACAGCGCGATCAAGCTTTATCTGGCGCAGATGCCCCGGGAGGACCTCGGTGAGCAGGACAATCGGCGCTGGGCGGAAATCATCGAGCTGACCATCAACCTGGAACTGGCTGCCGGATTGATCGAACGCATGCTGCGCAAAATCCAGCAGCAGAAAACCTCCCAGCGTCGCTCCTTCTCCGAGGTCGGGCTGGAAGAGCTGGCGGGCCTGCAATCGCAGTTGCTGGCCAACCTGCGTCTGGGTTTGTCGGTGTTCCTCAGCGGTGATCCGGAAAGCGCTCGCCAGTTGCTGCGTGAAAAACGCCGCTTCCGCGCTCAGGAGCGTCGCCTTGCCCATGCCCACGTCAGCCGCCTGCAACGCAAAGTGGTGCAGAGCCTTGAAACCAGCTCGCTGCACCTGGAATTGATTGCGGATATGAAGCGCCTCAACTCATTGTTTTGCAGCAGCGCCTACGCCGTACTGGAAACCGCCGACACTGGCGCATTGTCCAGCGAAAGCGAGCCAGAGCAGCCCGCGTAAAAGTGGTGATGTGAACGTACCGGGCACATCGAAGTCTGTTAGACATACCGATCCGCAAGGAAGCAATGTTTTATGCGTTGCCTGCTGTTCGCTTGTCTGTTTCTGATCGCACTGCCTTCCTCCGCTCTCGACCGTTTTCAGGTCGAGGGCTATATGCTGCCCAACGGTTTGCAACTGCTGCTCAAGCCGGGCTATGAAAAAGGCCACGTGGCCATTCGTTTGGTGGTCGGCATTGGTTTCGATGACTTCCCGTGTGAAGACAAAGAGCTGCCGCATTTGCTGGAGCATTTGCTGTTCAGCGGTATCGACGACGCGGGTGAAGGAGGGCTGGAAGAGCGCATGCAGGCGCTGGGTGGCGACTGGAATGCGTTCACCAGCAACACCGACACCACATTCGTGATCGAGGCTCCGGCGCAGAATCAGCGCAAGGTGCTGGACCTGCTGCTGGACGTGCTGACCAAGACCCACTTCGATCAGCCCGATCTGGATACCGTCAAACGTATCGTCGAGCGCGAAGATGGCGGCCATTACTCGCACCTGCAACGCTGGCTGGATCGCAAGGATCTGGGTCACAACGCCAGCAGCCAGTTGGCGGTGGAGATGGGCCTCAAGTGCGCCGAGCGCCCTCAGGTCGATCACATCACACTGGATCAGGTTCAAGAGGTGTTCAGCTCCTGGTATGCGCCGAACAACATGACGCTGATCGTGGTCGGCGATCTGGACCGGCTGTTGCCGAGCTATCTGGAGCGTACGTTCGGTGAGCTTGATGCGCTTGATCCCATCGACCATCCCCCGTTGGCCGAGCCCAATGACGCGGCTGAAAAAGACCGTACCTTGATTCGTGGAACGCTGGGCGACGCTGCGCGGCTGCATCTGATATTCAACGAGCCGCTGCTGGACGATCAGCATGATGAAACGCTGGAGCTCGTCAGCGACTACCTTGAATGGGCGCTCTACAGCGACCTGCGCCTCAAGCACGGTTTGTCTTACGGTCCGTGGGTCGACCGTGAGGTCTTCGGCGGCACGGGCTTCATGAGTCTGAATGCCGACCTTGAACGCGATGACGTTGATCAGGCCAAGGAGTACGTCCGCGCAATGCTCGAACGTCTGCAGGTGGACGGCCTCGATCCGGCGGCATTCGCCCGGATCAAACAAGCCACCATCGCCAAGCAGGTCTGGGCGGTGCAGGGCAATAGCGCCCTGGCGGACTATTACTGGGGCGCGCTCAACGATTACGAAAAAGGCCGGTTTGCTGATCCGGTCAAGCGTTATAAAGCCGTCAGCCTTGACAGCGCCAACCGCGCGCTGCGCGAATTGCTCAAGCAGAAGAGTTATTGGCGCACCGAGCAGTCGTTGCTGAGTTACGACAGTTTGTTCTGGTTGACGACGGCAGTGGTGGGCTTACTGGTGTTGCTGGTGGGATGGCGCGTTAGCAGCTATAGCCGTAAACGCCGATGATCATTCAGGCTGGAATCCTGCTTCTGTGGGAGCCGAGCTTGCTCGTGATAAACGATGACGTGGTATGTCGTCTAACGGCGTCTCAAGCAACGTATACGCAAATCCGTAGGACCGGCTTTAGCCGGGAGGGCGTCGGGACATTCGCTAAATATCCTTCGCCAGAAATAACGCTCTCCCGGCTAAAGCCGGTCCTACAAGATAACGATCATGCTTGCGGGCAAACATAGAATTTCCCACAGAGTTTTGTGTTAGCCGCGCCACCGGCGCAGCTCAGCAAATAGCCGTATCAGAACACCGAACAATGAATTCACTGGCAGCACTGTTATCCTGCTGACCCTTTTTTCCACACCATCAAGTGAATCGCTGAAATGCCTCAATGGAAATCCCTGATCGTCCGCATCGTTGAACTGATGAAGCGTTATCCGGGGCTTATTGCGGCGGGTGGTTTCGTTTCGGGTATCGCCAGCTTCATTCTGGTGGACCGTCAGGAAGGCCTGGCAACCTGGATCGCCGTGGTAATGCTGCTCAGCTGGCTGTGGCTGATGGTCGAAGGCAGCGCCATGGTGCTGTTCACCAAGGTTTTCAAACGCAGAATTCCCGAAGGAATACTGCGTTACGGCACGCAGATGATTCACCAGGAAAGCCTGTTCTTCGTTCTGCCGTTCTTCTTCATTACCACTACATGGAACAGCGCCCAGGCGATTTTTACCGGGATGCTGGGTGCGGCCGGTCTTATCTCCATCATTGATCCGCTGTACTACAAATGGCTTGCCCCTCGGCGCTGGCTGTTCATGGCCTTGCACACCCTGACCCTGTTCGCTGCCTTGCTGACCGCGCTGCCGATCATCCTGCACCTGACCACCGCCGAGAGTTACAAGCTGTCGCTGGGCATCGCGATGCTGCTGTCATTCCCCAGCCTGATATCGAGTTTCCCGGTCACCAGTTGGCGGCGCGGCGTGGGTGTGGTGGTCATGATCCTGGCAATCGGCGGCGCAGGCTGGCTGCTGCGTTCATGGGTGCCGCCCGCGACGCTGTGGCTGACCGAAGTAGCGGTCAGCATCGACTTCGATAACAAAAACCGCACGCCAGGGGACAGCGTCACCCAAGTCAGCGCTAATCAGGTTCGCAACAGTGGTTTGTACGCCTACACCTCGATCAATGCGCCGCGTGGTCTGGATGAGCGGATTTACCACGTGTGGCGACACAACGGCAAAGAAGTCGACCGGATTGCGCTGGATATCCATGGTGGCCGTAAAGAAGGCTACCGAGCGTGGACCCACAAACGCAATTTCCCACAGGACGCGGTGGGCAAATGGCAGGTGAGGGTGCTGACTGAAGACGGACAGATGATCGGCGTGCTGCGTTTTGAAGTGACCGAGGCTGATCAGGCGCCTGTCACTCGACCTTCTGGCCGGATAATCCGTCTCAAGCCGGGTGGCGATGACAGCAACAGCGGGGCTGATGAGCCTGCGCCGCAGCGCTCAGAGCCCGAGGCAAAAGAGCCTGAAAAGGCTCAGCCTGAGGCGGCCGAGCCTGACGTCAAACCTGAAGCTGCCGAGCCCGCCGCTCAGTAAGGCTGACGCTTACTGCGCGGTTGCGCCGAAGAACCAGTACGTGACCATGATTGCCGCGATCACTCCGGCAAGCTCGGCCAGCAGCGCGCAGCCTACGGCGTGGCGTGCGCGCTGGATGCCAACGGCACCGAAGTACACCGCCAGCACGTAGAACGTGGTTTCGGTACTGCCCTGAATCGTCGCGGCAGCCAGCGCTGCAAAGCTGTCTACGCCTTGAGTCTGCATGGTCTCGATCAGCAGCGCCCGGGCGGCACTGCCCGAGAACGGTTTGACCATTGCCGTTGGCAGCGCATCGACAAAGCGTGTGTCCACCCCCAGCCACTGAACCAGATGACGGATACCTTCCAGGCCCATGTCCAGCGCGCCCGAAGCACGCAGCACGCCGACCGCACAGAGCATCGCTACCAGATAGGGCAACAGGCCTTTGGCGACGTCAAAACCTTCCTTCGCACCTTCAACAAACGCCTCATAGACCTGGACCTTGCGTAACGCACCGATCACCAGAAACATAATGATCAGGCCGAACAGCGTCAGGTTGCCGAGGATAGAAGAGAGGCCGGCCAATGCCGCTGCCGACATGGTTGCCAGCAACGCCATAAAACCGCCGAGAAGCAGTGCGCCGGGGATCAGGTAGGCCAGCACGACCGGGTCCCACAGCCGCAGGCGCTGCATGAACGCCACCGACAACAGGCCGACGATCGTCGAGGCGCTGGTCGCCAGAAGAATGGGCAAGAACACCAGCGTCGGGTCGAGGGCGCCTTGCTGTGCGCGGTACATAAAAATCGAAACAGGCAGCAACGTCAGCGAAGACGCGTTGAGTACCAGAAACAGAATCTGTGCATTACTGGCCGTGGTCTGGCTGGGGTTGAGCTCCTGCAGCGAGCGCATGGCCTTGAGGCCGATTGGCGTTGCTGCGTTATCCAAGCCCAATGCGTTGGCAGCGAAGTTGAGGGTGATCAGACCCAGGGCAGGGTGGCCCGCGGGGACTTCGGGCATCAGGCGCAGGAACAACGGCCCCAGGACTTTCGCCAGCCAGTCGACGATTCCGGCTTTCTCTGCAATGCGCAGAAAACCTAGCCACAGCGTCAGTGTGCCGAACAGCAGCACCATGACTTCAACCGACAATTTGGCCATGGCAAAGATGCTTTCGACCATGGCCGCAAAAATGCCGGCGTTACCGCCAATCAGCCACTGGCCAAATGCGGAGATTGCCGCAATCAGAAAAAAACCGAGCCATAGAGCGTTAAGCATTCACAAGTCCCCCGCAAGATGCCGCGATGATAGCGGTGCGAGGGCAAACAACAAACCCTGGAGAGGTCAGGATAAATCTGAAAGAGCCCCACATATGTCCCTGAACCAGGCTTTCGTGCAATAAACGTGTAACCCTGTGGGAGCGAATTCATTCGCGAAAGCGGTGTGTCAGCCCCGGATATTTTTCAGGACTGCCGCCTTCGCGAATGAATTCGCTCCCACGGGAAATACCATTTCAATTCGGGTGGCGAAGAGCCGCCCCTTTTTACTCAGCGCAAAATCTTCGGCGCTTCATCCCGTGGCAGGTTGTTTTGCTGCACCGGCTGGCCGGTGTATTCCACTTCACCACGCAATTGCTCGCGCAGTTGACGGGCCACATCGACACCGATTGACCGAGACACGTCGCGCACAACGCGGGGGCGATTCAGAGAGACTTTAACGTCGCGGCTGTTGACCAGTTTGGTGTCCTGCCCTTCGCCCATGGCCGTAAACGCCGAGCTGATCTCGTAGGTACGGGTATTGATCAAACTGAAATCAGCCACCAGCGTCAGGCCAAGAATCGCCGAATAACTGTTGGTGTTCGCCAGTTCGCCGATGTCCTGCTGGAAATCGATATCCGACACGGTTCCGAACAGCACGTAATCCGCGCCCTTGAAGCTGCCGCTCTTGATACGCTTGATGACGTCATAAACGTCTTCTTTGGATTGGGCGGTGTACGGCGTGCCTTGCACCAGCTGGAACATGCCGGACTTGATGATCTCGCCCTTGATATCACCACTGAATTTGCGCAGCTCGCCCTGCTCGATGTAGCTGTAACGCGCTTCATATTCGTCGTAGCTTGACGAGCCGCTGGCGCTGTAGCGGTTGGCTTGCAGGTTGCTCTTGGCTGATACGGTGTGGATATAAGCTTCCACGCGTTCCTGAAAAGCCAGGTCAGCCACGGCGATTTTCGGTGCAGCCTGAACGCCAAAGGCGCACATCAGGCCGAAGATGCCAATCCATGCGCGCATTGCTTAACGCTCCGTGGTTTTGCGGATTTCTTTTTCGTCCATCCATTCGGCCAGACCGCTTTCTACGTCGATCAGTTGCAGGCTGAATTTATAGAAGACGTCCTTGTAGTCAGCGCTGCGCTTGACGATAGAGCTGATCGAGCCTTCCAGGCGGTACTTGGCAGCGACCATATTGCCGGTTTTGCTGACAGTCGACTTCTTGTACAGACCGCTCTGGTTTTGCAGTTTGAGCTGATCAACCTGGCTCTGCATTTCAGTATTGTCGCTGGCGAAGCGGGCGGTGCCGGACTTCATCAACTGGGTCTTGATCGACGTGGTGATTTCACGCGTGTCGATGTACTCGCTGGTCTTGTTCTTCACGTCGTAAACCTGAACCACCGGACGACCCTGCAGGATCCCGGATTGAGCCAGGGAGCGGGTCATGGACTCGGCGATCAGTTGCAGATCGGTGGAGCCAAATTCGTTGGTGACGGTTTCAACAGCTTTGGTATCGCCGTAGCTGATGTTCTTGCTGCCCAGCGATGGCGAGTTGTTGGCGCAACCGGTAGCCAGCAGGCCGATAGCGGCGATGGAGCAAAGGCGAATAAACATGCGGTAGTTCTCTTCAACTGAACAAATGAGGGGGTGGCTCAAGGCGTTTTGACTTCGAGGCGAAAGTCAGTGGCTTTCGGCGTCGGCGCAATAGCGGGCAGGTAGCTGGTCTGGGTGCCGTACAACGTCGTGCTTTTCCAGGCCTCCGCATCGGCTACGGGAAAGCCATCGTTACCCAGCCAGGCGAAACGGTAATACATCTGTTTGTTGTAGCTGCTGGTGTTATTGAGTTGCACGTTCACGGTCAGAAACCCGTTTTCGCGAGCCACACGCATGGCTCCGACTTCGATGTTTTTCATGTTACCCAGCGACACCACTTTGCTGGCAGCACTGCCGGGAGCTGGCGGTGGTGGTGTGGCGCATCCGGCGAGCAGGGCCAGCGCAATGACGCCGAGAATCTTGATACGCATTGGGTTCTCCATTCAGGGTTGTTTAGTGGTCGCGATGGCTTGTGGCGCCGACAATGGCGTTACCTGAGCCATCAGGCCATCGGTGTAAACCTGATTGCCAATTGCACGCAGTGCGACGACTTGATAGCGCTGATCGACCTTCACCTGGACGTGAGTGCCTCCCGTACTAGAAGGCAGAATCACGGTGTGCGTGCCTTGTGGCAGACGCAGGCGAGCAACTTGTGTGTTGTCCGGCAGGGTTCGCCAGGTGCGGGTATCTGCACCCTCGGTAATGGCTGAGGCGATACCCACGGCCAGACCGGCTAGGGGGTTCACATCATTGATCTGTTTTTGCGCCACGCCGCGAGTGATTGCACGAACTGTGGTACGCAGGATGATGCCTGGCATGTCGTCACGCAGGGCGCGGCGAGACATGTCTGTGGTGCTGTTGAGCTTGGTCAGGTTAATCTGCTGGCCGTCGAGGCCAATCTGGGTGAAGGCTGCGGTCGTGGTATCCGGCTTGATCACCGGGAACGACAGTGGAGTAATCACTAGATTGCCACTGATGGGCAGGGGCAGCGGAATACGTACCGAATCGCGAGCGGGAGCGAAGCCGCTTTGTACGACGATTAATACTTCGCTGTAGCCATCTTTGCTTTCATTGCCATCAAGCTTGAGCAGCGCTTCATCCAGCAATGGCGTGTTGGGGCGTAGTTCTGCTGCCTTGCGATAACCCGGCGCAGCGAGGCCTTTTTCGCCCATGGCCTCATAGACAAAACCCGACAGGTAATGACTGAAAGCACTCTGATAGCTGTTCTTGAGGCCGACAACTTCAGGCGCATCAAGTGAGGATACCGGGTAGCCCTTCAAGTCCTTGAACCGGGTTTTTACGCCCTTGTTCTCGGCTTCCTCTTCGCTCTTGAGATATTCCTTGTCACGCAGTTCGGCGATCACCGCTTCACGTTCGTGAGTTTTTTTGATCTCGACGCGAGCGCCTTCGAAGTCATTCTTCGCCAGCAGGTTCAGGGCCATCTGTGTGGTCAGCATGACCTTTTCGTAGTCGTAGCCTTCGTAGCGACGCACCTTGTCGCTGATCAGAAAACTGCCGAACTGAGCGAGGTACTTATCGGTGTCGAGCTTGACCGACTCTTCCCACTGGTAAACCACGTTGTCGGCGGAACGCCACGCGGCCTGGCTGCCAGCAAGGTCGCCTTTGGCGCGCAGTAATTCGCCTTTCTCGAAATAGTAGAGCAGGTCCTTGTCGGCGCTGGTGTTGTTCTTTTCCAGTACGCCCAACGCGCCGTCAACGTTACCGCTGGCCAGTTGCAGGTTGGTTTCTTTGAGTTCGGTATCGTAGCTACGGAAGGCAGAGCAGCCCGCCAGTTGCACTGCGGCGAACAGTACGAGCGCAGTCAAGGCACGAGAAGACATGAGGCGTTCATTCCCTGAAATAGATAGCAGGGACTGAGTCATCTGCTATGCAAATCCGTTTGAGTGGGCAACCACTACCAGCCGCCCGGCGAGCCTCTTTGTGCGAGCTGATTTCACTTGCAGCCAAGGGCGCGGGATTATAAGCCCCTTTCCAGTGCTGACAATGGCTTTTTGATGGCTCACAGGTTTTTAGGCCGATTCCTACACCCCAAGAGAGAATTACCTCACTTATGCAGGTAACTACGGTACGCCTTGAGGGTTGATCCAAGAGGGGGTTATACGATTGATCTGGCTGTGCAAATATCCTCTTTTTAGTGGTTGTTCATATCAAGGAGGCCTGCGTCTTGTACATTTCAACGGTCAGGGACATCGAGATTTGCCGTTTTGACGCGGCGGATAAGCAAGGCGTGATTGACGTCATCCTGCCCATCCAGCGTGAAGAATTCGGGATATCCATAACCGCCGAGGATCAGCCGGATCTGCAAGCCATCTCTGACTTTTATCAGGTCGGCAATGGCGACTTCTGGGTTGCTAAACATGAAAGCCAGGTCATTGGCACCATCGGCCTCAAAGACATCGGCGCACAGCAGACCGCCTTGCGAAAAATGTTCGTGGCAGCGCCGTTTCGTGGGCGTGAGTTTGGAGTGGCGGCGCAGCTGCTCAACGCGCTGCTTGAAAACGCCTGGCAACGTGGCGTGCAGGAGATCTACCTGGGCACCACCGACAAATTCCTCGCCGCGCACCGGTTTTACGAGAAGCACGGGTTTGTAGAAGTAGCGAAGGAAGACCTGCCGGAGAGTTTTCCGGTGATGAAGGTGGACAGCAAGTTTTATGTGTTGCGCAGGGGCTCGTAGGACCGGCTTTAGCCGGGAGGAGGTCGTTACATCCTCAATATTTCTTTATGAGGTATGCCGCTCTCCCGGCTAAAGCCGGTCCTACGAGTTAGATGTAGCTGTTCTTACCTACTTCTGCTCTGCATGCGCCCAACGATAATCAAGACGCGGCGCACGGATTTTGATTTTCCGTTTGGTCTTGGTCAGTGTCGGTTCGAACACGGGCTCAGGGTCGCGCAGGAACGCGGTCATCACTGCGCTCAGGGCATACAGGCCGGTGAACGCCCAGACCACGCCAGCAAGGCCGAAGCTGTCCTGGAAGATCGCGACCACAGCAGGGCCGACCCAGGTCGATGCGCCTGCGCCGAGGCTCAGGACTGACAGTGCAGCAGCTTTGTTCTGCGGCGCGAGGGCGGGTGCCAGTGCCGACAGCGGTACGAAGCATGCCAGGGTCAGGCCGTAGAACGCGCCGAAGATTGAAGCGATCAAGAAGTCATTCGGGAACGCCTGCGGCATGAAGAAGAACAGCGGTGTGCTGATCGTGCTACCGACGGCACCCAGCCACAGGATCGTATTGCGATAGCCAATCCGGGTACTGATGATGCTGGAAGCAAGGTTGCCGATGATGTTGAACACGAACACGATGGTCAGCAGTCGCAGCCACTCTTCAAGGCTGAAGCCTACGGTGTGCATGAAGAAGCCAGGCATGATCACCAGAAAGCCGAACATCGACGAGGTGTTGATCACGCGCACCAGACCGGCAAGCGACACCTTGGGCATTTCCCACATGATGGTGATGTTCTTGGCCATCGAGACCAGCGGTTTTTCACCTTCCGGCGCCAGACGCTGCATGCCGTGTGCTTCGCGCATGCCCACCAGACCAATCACGCCACCCACAACCACCAGCGCAAACGACAACCAGAAAGTCGCCATGGCACCGATCAACGGGATGCTCACACTGGCGACCAGCGAGCCAAGAGTTGGCAGCCCGGCTGCGTAGGCAACCCAGAACCAGCCTACGGCCATGCCCATTTTGCGCGACGGCGTTGCGGCGGCGATCCAGACCAGAAAACCGTAGGCGAACAATGGGTAGCCGAAGCCACGCAGGCCGTAGGTCAGGAGGATCATCGAGTAGCTGAGTTCTTGCAGGCCGTAGATCAGGAACAGGACTTCAAAGACGCTCCAGATCAGCAAGCCAAGAATCATCACGCGCTTGGGGCCCCAGATGTTCGACAGCGCGCCGGCTAGCCAGGAGGAGACACCGACGGTGACACCGTAGATGGTAAAGACCATGGCGATTTCGTCGGCAGGCATGCCGCGTTCGCTAAGGAAAGGGGAGAGATAACCCAGTTCGACGCCATCGCCGATCATAAAGATAAGCAGGCCGACGAAGCCCCAGAACATTGGATAGGGGATGCCGGTTTTCTCGCAGAATCTGGCGAGTGCAGTGTTCGGAGTGGATTGATCGCTCAATTTTCCGGTCCTTTTTTTTAGGTACAGCACGGCGTTTGGTGACGCCGTATGAATGGCCTCAATGAGGTTGAAAGGCAGGGTTGCCCAACACGCTGTTGGCAAATGCGCGAACACAGAACGTGTGGACTTTCATCTGATGCAGGATCGCCGCTATACGACTTCAATGACCCATGAATCTATGTTTTTTATAGATTTTCGAGCCCGTTTGCTTTTTATTTATCCCATCTGGGGACGATGATGGCAACCGCTCTAGACCGGGCCACCTGTGGCGGGATGACGCACCGGTTTGCATGTGGTCCCCAGTTTATAGGGGGAAGGGCGTTACAAAAGATGTCGGAAAAAAGTGGCAAAAAAATATCAATCCAATGGATTGCTAGCAATATGGGTTGGTATAACGGCATTTCTGCCATCACGACACGCGCTTAACTCAGCGGATTGAAGCCATCACCGGCCGAGCAGAAACGCTCCTGAACCGCCTGGCTGGCGTCGCTGCCATCTCTGTCACGACGCTTGCCCCATTCGCGGCATTTTTCCCGGAAGTAAACTTTGGCGCCTTTGCGGCATTCGCGGTGTTCAATTGAGCCACGTCGATAGTTGGCGCAGACACTGGTGCCGTCGATGCGATTGTTATTGATCGCCCATTCGGCAGCGTAGGTGCGTTTACCGTCCCATTGCCAAACGGTGGCCCGCTCGACGTTGAAGGCCGTGACGCGCTTGGTTCGGGCAGGTTGTTGCTGCTCGTTTTTGTATTTCGCCATGTAGGACGCGCTCACCATACCGCGGGCGTCTGGATTCTCGGTTGCACGGGGAAATTGACCGTAGCGGCAGGTGGCTACGGCTTCGTCGATAATGTTGTCTGGTTTTATGCAGTCGGCGAGCGGTTTGGGTTCGATCAAGGCGTCCTGCGTGTAAATCGGCGGCACCGGGTTTGAGCTGACGGGCAGCGTGGGCTCAGGATTGTGGTGCACGGTCACACGGCTAACGGTGCTGCTTAAAAGATCGCTGAAATGCACCAGCAGATAGCCTGCGGCAACGACGACCAGCAACGGCACGAAAATGCGCCGCCAGCTTCGTGCAGCGCTGGAAGAGTGGCGTGTATACGCCCGAGGCGCGTCATCAGCCTGAGCGTGCAAATGCTCAAAGGGATTGAGTTTGTCCCGAGGCTGGCTCTCGCTTGAATCCATACACTCTTCCTTGATGTGGACTGCGCATCCTTTGCGCCAGGTGAGTCGAGGGTAAACCGATTGAAAGTGTTTCGCCAGCGTTACACAGGGTGCGGTGCTCAGGAGCTTTTCGATGTACTGACACTGCGTTGTCTTGCTCTTGCAGGACTGCCGGGCGGCACTCTGCTTTAGCCGGGAGAGCGGTATTTCTGCAGAAGAAAATTTAGCGACTGCCCTGACGTTCTCCCGGCTAAAGCCGGTCCTACGGGATGAGCGCGGTCTCTGTGGGAGCGAGGCTTGCCCGCGATAGGGTTTTGGTGATCTACCTGAAAGGTCGCGGTGTCTGCATCGCGGGCAAGCCCAGCTCCCACAAAATCCGGCGGTGCCGAATCACAGACGCTTACGGCCTTTGTTCCGGGCTTTCACGCGTTGCTCTCGAACTTTGACCAGTTCATCCCGCATTTCCCGATGCCTTTTCGAGTTGAGCATCAGCAGCCCAAGCAAAGGGAAAAGTATTCCAGTGGTGTAGGAGAACATGTGCGGCCTGTAGCTAAAGGTGAGTAGCACCGTGAGCAGGCTGATTATCAGCAATGCGACGATGATCCAGACACCCCAGGTCCTCCCCCGGATCATCATGAAATTACCGAAACACAGGACCACCGAGAGCGCGATGGCTGCCATCGCCGAGTAGCTACCCCGCTCGGAATACTCGCGAAAGTAAGTACTGCTTGCCAATGAGATGGCGACACTTATGGAAAATACCGCGAGAAAGAATGCGCCGATGAATGTTGGGAAGTATCTGGCAAGGAAGGCTTGTAAGCCGTCGGTCTGCATCATGGTGCTAGCTCCTCGTAAAGACCGACCGCGATGCTTTGAACTGTGCCGCTGCCTACCAAACCGATAGATGCTCCCAGCGCGTCTTGTATCTGGGTGCGTGTGGCATGCTGTATTTGCGTGGGAGTAAAGCGTTTCGTGAGAGCGCCGGATTGCTGCTTTAGTTTTAGCAATTTGCTTGTGAGCTCCGGGTGCTTAAGCGTGAGCAACTCCTCCGTCAAAGCTTTACGCTGCTGTCTGGACAGGCCTTTCGACGTTTCATACCAGCTACGGCCTGTGGCTGCCTTACGAGCCTGTAAAAACCTGAGTGTTGTCAGTCCTGATGCACCAACTCCTAGCAGAGAAACAGCATCCAGAACGGGCGTAACGTTACGGTACCAGTTAGCGTCGTCCATCGAGTCGTTAGCTAATGGGTCGTCTGTTTCATTGTAGGTGCGCACCATTCCAATTACACATTGCCCGGTACTTGCAGTCGCAGCAGCAACCCCAATCCCCGCAACCACAATACTAGCCCCCGCCGTAAACGGCACCGCCACCGTTCCGCTGAACACCACGAGCCAGCCCAGTATTGCGCCAGCGCACGACAGGGTGGCGCCGACCGCTTCCTTGACCACACGTGATTCGCGGGGGTTGTTTTGCACCTCGTGGGCAAACTGGGCGGGGGCGATGTATTTCTTGGCTTCGCGCAGGATGATGCGCTTGGGCTGGATGCTGCAGATGGGCGTGAATTCGCGCAGTGTGACGACGTTGAAGTCGGCGTCGATGTAGACCACGCCAGCACCCACGATGCCGGGGTCGGCATCAATCGCGGCGAACAGCCGGGGCAGGTTGATGCGGCTTTCGATGCGTTGGCGGGCCAGGAATTGAGAGGGGTTGTTGCTCAGTCCGGTGAGAATCTGGGTCATGTTGTTTCTTCCTTGTCATGCACGATAAACCGCCAGCAGCCCCCTCAGGCAGAGAGGGCCGATGGCGGTTATCGATTACAGCGACAGCCAGCCAATCAAACGTTAGGGCAAGGAACCGGAGCCCAGTCGCCTACGTCAGGGCTTTTGCACATGCCCTCAACCTGGCTTTTACCAGCAGTAGCGACTTTGTCGCTTTCAGCCTGCTTGGCTTTGGCGTCGACCAGGGTTTTCTCGGTCTTCACGGCTTCTTGTGGAACGACCGGCAGTTTGGCTTTCGCTGGCTGCTTGGTCTTTTTCTTGGTGGTCGCTGCGGCAGCTGGAGCGGCGTCGGCTGCAGCCACGGTTGCTACGTCGGTGCGCTGTACGCCGACTTGTTGCAGGTCTTTTTCGTAAGCCTGGGTGTAGTTGCTCAGGTCTTCACTGGCACGACCGTTTACGGCAGTGATCAGGTCGTTGGACTCTTTCAGGCCCGATACGATTTCCGCCAGGCGCTTACGGCCTTCGGTGTCGTTGATGGTCTTGGCTTTGCGGGCCGTCATCAGGTTGGCGAACTGCTGCTGATAGCAGGACTGAGAAGCACGAGCGTAAGCAGTGCTGCGGTCGATGTCAGCGGCGCTTTTGTTGATGTCGCCTGCGTACGAAGCGATACGTTGCTTGTCATCGGTGATCTGCTTCTGACGCTCGGTGTAGTAACCGGCTGCGCCGCCGACCAATGCCCCGCCCGCTGCGCCGATGGCAGCGTTGCGGCCACGCTTCTCCGAGTCACCGGTCAATGCGCCGGCCAGTGCGCCACCCACAGCGCCCAGTGCGGCACCGGTAGCGACCGATTTGGTCATGTCCGAATCAGTGCTGCGCAGGTGTTGTACCGGCTCGTAGCATGTCGGGTAGTACTCGACCTTGGTGGTCGCGCCTACTTTGGACACTGGCGAGCTGGCGCAACCGGTAAGAATGACCGCGCCAAAACCAGCCGCGGTCATCATCAGAGCGCGACCAGTGGAACGGGTGAGCAGGGGTTTACGGGACAAAAGCATATT
Source organism: Pseudomonas sp. ICMP 561 (assembly GCF_002699985.1). Lineage (GTDB taxonomy): Bacteria > Pseudomonadota > Gammaproteobacteria > Pseudomonadales > Pseudomonadaceae > Aquipseudomonas > Aquipseudomonas quasicaspiana. The sequence continues at coordinate 395,164 of NZ_LKBT01000034.1, forward strand.
TGCGTTCTCTTCTTTAGTTTGGACTAGCCCGACGCGGCTTACAGCCGCCCGAGTCCCCTCTGTATTTGCAAGACTACGACGGGTCATTGCTGACCTGCCGATGCAAGCAATTCCTTCAATATCGCCGCCGGATCAGCCCGCTTTTGCTGGCGGTAGTTGCCGACATGACGCACGAATAGTGTTGCCCGTGTCACCAGACTCTTGCCGATGATCGGTTTGCGATTGAGTTCTTCCTTGATGCGCTGGAATTGCGCCTGGATCACCGCATCGGTGTAGCGAGTGCCCGTGGCCAGGTTGTCGATGTAGATCGCAACGGCGCCATCCAGCGCGCTACGGCCGTTGTCCAGGGCGGTACCAAACAGCTTGGCCGTCGCTTCATCTTTTGCGTCCAGCGCCTGTTGCTGGCTCTTTTTGAGATTGGTCAGGCGGATGTTGTAGTTGCTGATGGTTTCAGCCACCAATGCCGCTGACTGAATCAGGTTGCCTGCGGCCTCTTCGCGCTGTCGGGCGATCAGCGAGACATTGCGCTTGAGCTCTTCGTTGACCAGTCCCAACTCGGCTTGCAGACGTGGATCGGCACTGGCGGCGATGATGCTGTCCAGACGCTTGGTCGGATCCTGAGCGTCATCAATGGCGTCGGTCAGCGAGGCCAGACGACCTTCCTTTTCCCATTGAGTGAACAGCTCTTTGTAGCGTGAGCGGGGTGCCGACAGCGCGCCAATGGCAACCCGAAAGCCGGTGGTTTCATTGCTTTGTTCGGTACCGTCGGCGGCAAACAGCGGGTACTCGCGGCGCATGCCGGTAAACAGCGTGCCTTCGCCCTCAAGGTAGTTGCCGCCCTTGGCAACGAAACCTCCGTAGGTGCCCTGGCGACGCCCGGCATGAACCAGCTGGAAAGACTCCTGAACCATTTCCGCCGCGTTGCCGATGACGTCGAACATGCCGATGGGGTTAGGCAGTTTGGTGCCAATGGGCGTCAGTCTTGCGGCCTGGCCGGTACCGCCCGCCACCTGATTGAAGACCGCCCAGTCTGCGAGCGGGCCGTCGCTTTCGCTTCCTTCAACACGGCGAGGGAACAGCCGTGCTTCTAGCTCCTGCCGACTGACCGCCTGGCCGCCACGCGCCGCGAACTCCCATTCCACTTCAGTGGGCAGGCGAACGAATCCGATACCACCGTCCTCGACGTCGTTACCGCGGCCGCTGACCGGCAGCAGGTCGCGATGGTTTTTCATCAGCCAGGCGCTGTAGACCGCCGCAAAGCGTTCGGCTTCGAAGCGCGACAGTTTGACCTTCGGCAAGCGAGCGGCCATGCCTTGGGGCTCTTCGCATGCCGGGGCAGGTTCACCGCTGGCCAGCGACTGAGCCTGAGCCATGACTTGCGCGTATTGACGCGCCGTGACTTCGTACTTGCCGATGAAGTACATCATCGGCTTGAGCGGCGTGCCCTTGTCGGTTTTGGGCAGTACTGGGCCAATGGTCTTGCCCCAGTCACTGGACAAGTCCTTGAGGGTGAACTGACCGTTGATGAAGTCGCGCCGATAGCCGGAAATAAACGACTGTTTGTAGCCAGGCTCGCCTTCGCTGAACGGATAGCCGAGGCTGATTTCGCGATCATCCAGGCTGCCTTGCGCGAGGATGTAAACGTAGCGAAAGACCATTTCGCCGTCACAAGGCAGCGGCAGGCTGACGTCATCCGGCAGTGGCTTGGGGTTATCCAGTTTGTCGGTATCGTCGGCCAGCACCTGACCGGCCATACACAGCGACACAACAGCCAAGGCCAGCGCGGCTTTGCGAAACTCAAACATCTCGAATTCCTTCTGAAGCTTCAATTCGTGCCACGCGCCAGCCGCCCATCGCCGCCGCGCTGAGGCTGGCACCGAGCACCGCGAGCAGGGCGACGAGGTAGTGAACAGGTAGCAGGTGACTGGCGTACTCGTTGGTTGCCTGCGCGAACAATCGGTTCAGTCCAGTTTCGGCCAGGCCATACACGCCGGCCGCGAGCAGGGCCGCCAGCCCGCCGCTGTAGAGAGCCTGGAGCACCACGAACAGCAGCAGCGCGCCGGTACTGAAACCGAGCAAACGCAAGACCGATAGCTCACGCCGCTTACGCTCAACGGCCGCCAGCGCTCCGGCGAAAATAGCCGCGAATGCACCGGTGACGGCCAGCCCGGCAATGATCCAGAAGGTGATGGACAGGTTGTTGCTCAGGGACCGAACCTGGTCGATGGCCTGTGCCTGAGTGGAAACCAGTTGTCCGCTGTCAGCGAAATAGCGGCGCAGGGATTCGACGCCATCAAGGTCGCTTGCATACAGCCGGAACGCCGGATAGACCCGCTTTTGCGCAGACGTTGTAGGGTCGCCTGACCAGCCCAGCGCTGTGACTTCACGGCCATCGCGGTAATCTTCGGCTGCCTCCAGCAGGCTCAGCGTTGCGAACATTGCATCGCGCTCGAAGGCTGCCAGAGGCAACACCGCCAGCACTTGCAGACGAGTGCGTTGCACCTGTGCCTGACCGGCGACTTGCCGGGTGAAAGAGGCGTCTAGCCAATCGCCCGGTTTGCTGCCAAGTTTTTCCGCAGCGGTATGACTGAGGACCAGACTGTTGATCTGAACCGGCACTTTCAGACCTTCCAGCAGCGGGTCACCGGCTGCCGTGGGGATCATCTCGACGTTCACCGCCGGACCTGCCGCCTGGCTGTTCAAATCTGCGGTGGCTGCGATTTGTCGGGTGCGCGGTATGGCGAATGCCACGTCAGGCCGTAGTGCCAGGAGTTCGACGAAGCCTCGGGTGAAGCGGCCGCCGCCCATGGGGATTACTTCGCGCACGCCGGGATCTTGTTCCAGACGTTGGGTCAGGCTACTGATCAGGCCGAACTTGAGTCCAAACAGCACCAGCAGCGGTGCGATCACGGCCACCAATGCCAGCACGGCACAGGCCGAAAGGCGTGCATCGGCGCGGTAATCTTGCCAGGCCAGGCTGGCCACTAGAGAAGGGCGCATCAGCGGGCCTCCTCAAGGGTTGCCGTGACACCGCCGTCCGGGTCGCGTCGGCAAGCAATCCGCAGGCAACGCAGGCCGTTTGTACGAGCCAGTGTTTCGTCGTGGGTGGCGATCACGCAGCAGGTCTGCTGATCTGCCGCGCCTCTGAGCAGAAGCTGCATGACCCTGTTGGCATTGAACGGGTCCAGTGCGGCGGTGGGTTCATCGGCCAGTACCAATTGCGGCGAGTGAGCCAGCGCACGGGCGCAACTGACTCGTTGGCGCTGCCCAACGGAAAGCGAAGGTGGCTTCTTGTGCAGTTGGTCGGCGATTTCCAGTTGCTCGGCCAGGCGCTGCACGCGGCCGTCGTCCTTCAGGCCGAGTAACTGGCGGGGCAGGGTGATGTTGCCGCGCACATCGAGATAGCTCAGCAGGCCGCCGGTTTGCAGTACGTAACCCAGATGACGGCTGCGCAATTGCGCCAGGTGGTTCTGCTGCGCGTTACGCCACAGGCCACCGATGTCGAATTCGCCTTGTGACGTCGAGAAGTCAAAACGCTGGGCATGATCCGGCGACGACACCAGCGCCAGCAGATCCAGCAGCGTGCTCTTGCCACTGCCGCTTGGCCCAAGCAACGCCCATTGTTGCCCGGCAGTCAGCTCCAGGCGCGGAATCACCAGGCTGTAACGCTGGCTGCCCGAGCCTCGCGTCTTGCGCACATCTCGCAGGCTGAGCATCAGGGCAGCGTCGAAAGCGGGACGCGATACAGCGCGTCGCCCGGCTCGGCGTCGCCGAACCGGACCCAGTTGGCCAGATCATTGTGGAAGGTTTCGTAGAGACGGATTTTCGAATCCAGTTCGTCGATGAAGTCTTCCTGTTCCGCCACGCTCAACGACAGCCACAAGTCCTGAGTCATGCTCAACGCCTTGCTGCGATAAGGCAGGCCATCAAGGTATTCACCGAGGACGCCGCCTTCGGCCAGTTTTGCGCCTTTGCGCAGTGCCGAAGGATCACGACTCATGTAGGCGCTGGCGCTGGCGATTTCCTGGAAAAAGTCCTTCGGTGATGTCTTGGTTTTGCGAGCGGCATCAACGATCAGCTTCAGGGATTGCTGCAGGTCGTTGAGCTGCAACTTGGTCAGCATGACGCAGACCTGAAACGCGGGCAGCGTCGGGTTGGTCAGGTCGCGGTCAGCGGCCCAGGCGCTGACCAGTTGCGGGGCCTGACTCGCCGATTTACGCCCAAGGAAATCCATGTGCATCGCATAACCGATGGCCGCTGACTTGTCGGCAACGCTGGGCGCAGCAGCCAGATTTGGCACAGCCTGCGGTTGGTTGCTGCGTACCTGATGCACAAGGTCGGCGAATACCGTGCCGATCTCATCGACTTGCGCGCCGAATTTGCTGACATCACCGCCCGCGACAGGGATGTAAAGATCACCGATTTTCGGGTTGGCGTCGGCGGTCAGCGTTCGATATTGCTGCTCTGCCTGCGCATGGTTTTTCTTGCCGGCGTCGGTGCGCAAGTGCAGCGCATAGATTTTGATCTGCTTGCTCAGCGCCGCCTGACGGACCTCCGCCTCGTTCATTTGCGTGCTGCTGTAAGGGTCGTTTTTGCGCAGAGAACCGGCATCACTGACCAGCAGGATCAGGCGCCCGCCGTAGCCTGACCAATCCATGTCGTTGACTGCCCGCATGACCCCGGCGAATGAATCTTCGTTGAAGGAATGGCTCGATACCGAGGTTGCCTTGACCTGACTGGCCAGTTGCATGAATCGCTCTGGATCGCGACCCTGATCAAGGGTGATCAGGGTTTTACTCAAGTATTCCAGTCCAGGGGTCTTACTGACATTGTTGCGAAACCCGACCATCCCGAAGCTGACATTGTCCAGCTCACCGCGCTGAGCGATCTTGCTCTGCAGTTCTTGCACGACGGTGCGAACCTGATCGATGTAGGGCTGCATCGACACCGACGTGTCCACAACCAGCACGACTGCCGTGCGGAAGTTGTCGGTGCTGGCCTGTGGTTTAGCGTTCGCGCTATCGGCAGATTTGCGTTGCTCGCTGCCGGGGTCTATGGACGCCACATTCAACAACTGAACAGGCTGGCCGTTTTCATCGAAGGTTTCCCGGGATTCGAAGATTGGCAACAGGTAGAACTGATCCGGCGGTACTGCGCTGGCGCTTGGCTCCAGTGCCAGCACCTGCTGGCTATCGTCCGGGTCGTTTTGTGCCTTGAGCAACAGGTTTCTTGCGGCGGTGGTGTTGCTCAGCATGTTTTCCAGTTCGCCGGGCTGGCGCAGGAACATCACGGGTGAACGGCCGGAGCGCTCAGTGAATTTAAGCACCAGGCTTTGTTTCCAGTCGCTGATCTGAGCAGCAGGCAGCCAGCCTTCGCTGCGTCCATCGCTGGCCGGGCCGACGCGTAGCCACTGGGTGCCATCGACGGTCTGGCGCTGGTAAACGTAAAGCACAGAAAACGAAGGCAGCGGTTTGCTTGCCTGACCACCCGGTTCGCTCGCATAGCTCGCGCCGGGCTTGCTCAACACACGCTGGAACAGGGTTTTCTTGCCGGGCATCAACAGTGGGCGCTGTCCGCCATCGGCGTTGGCTGCAAGGGCCGGATCCACCGCTGACGATTGACCAACAGGCGCTGTGTTTGCCGCTGAAGAGCGGGGTGTTGTCGGTGCGTTGTCTGTCTGGGTCGTTCCCGTTGAGCTTTGTGAGCTCATCCACCAGTAACCTCCGCCCGCAAGGCCCAGTGCAGCAGCGATTGCGACACCGAGCAACGCCAGCATCGGGCCTCGACGCTGGCCGGAAGTCTCCGTTTTTTCAGCTGTCGGTTTTGCCAATGGGGGCGTCGGCGACGTTGGCGCGCTGCGGGGAATCTCGATGGACTCCGGGGTGATTCCGGCCAGATCAAGACCTGCCTGTGGTGGAATCGGCAGCGTTTGAATGAGCGTGCTTTCAGTCGCTGCCGACGGCAGGTTATCCAGCGCGGCAATCAGTTGTTCGGCATTGGCAAAACGCTCCGCCGGGTCCTTGGCCAACAGCCGACGCAGGATGTCCTGATAGCGGTCATGATGGATTGGCAGCTCTGGCAACGGCTCGGTCAGGTGGGCCAGCGCAGTGGAGAGTGCGTCGACGCCGGTATACGGCAGCCTGCCGACGAGGATCTCGTAAAGCACCACGCCCAGGGCATACAGGTCGGCGCGCCCGTCGATGTCCTGTCCGCGAGCCTGTTCGGGACTCATGTAGCTGGGCGTGCCCACGGTGAAACCGGCCTGAGTGAACTGCGTGCGGTCGTCCAGGGATTTGGCGATGCCGAAGTCCGATAGCACCGCTGTGCCGTCGGCACGGAACAGGATGTTGGCCGGTTTCACATCGCGATGGACCAGCCCTTGAGCGTGCGCGTAACCCAGCGCGGAGGCGATCTGGCGGATGAACAGCAAGCCCTGCTCGGGGCTCAGGCCCTCAGCGATGCGTTCCTTCAGCGTGCCATTGGGCAAGTATTCCATGGCCATGTAGTACAGCTCGTCTACATTGCCGATGTCATGGATGGTGACGGTGTGCGGATGCGACAACCGCGCGAGGGTGCGTCCTTCGCGCAGGAAGCGCTCGCAGAAGCTGGGGTCGGCGGCGAGCGACGCGGCCATGATCTTTAGCGCCACCTTGCGTTGCAGTGAACGCTGGGTCGCCAGATAGACCGTGGCCATGGCGCCTTCGCCAATCTCACCTTCTATGTCAAAACCGGGTATCGAGATATCCATGGATGCTTTCTTCAGTTGGCTTTGACGACGATTGCCGTGATGTTGTCGGGGGCGCCACGCGTCAGCCCGAGGTGTATCAGGCTGCGCACCACCTGATACGGGTCGCTGTGGCCAAGTACGTCGCGAATTTCATGATCTTCAGCGGTCTTGTTCAGGCCGTCGCTGCACAGCAGATAGGTGTCGCCGGGGACGATCTGAAGCGGCACCATGGCCAGCTCCAGTCCTTCCTCCACGCCAATGGCGCGGGTCACGATGTTGGCGCGCGGGTGCACTCTGGCCTGTGCTTCGCTGAGAAGACCGCTGTCTTGCAAGTCCTGGACGTAACTGTGATCTCGGGAGAGGCTTTCCAGTACACCGTCGCGCAAGCGATACAGGCGGCTGTCACCGGCCCACAGGCACACGCCTTCGTCCTCTCTTACGGCGAGCAACACCAGCGTGCTGCCCATCATGCTCACGCCACGGGTTTTGGTTTCTTCGCGCACCGTCGCGTTGACCTCGGCCATCCGGGACCGCAACTCGCGGGTGTACAGCGACAGATCCTGCGACACCGGAATACCCCGCAGACTGTCCACGATCAGGCTGCTGACATAGTCCCCGGCGGCGTGACCACCCATGCCGTCGGCCACAGCCCACAGACCGTTTTCGGTCAGCTCCAGCGAGGCATCTTCATTGATCTTGCGCACCATGCCGACGTGGCTGTAGCAGGCAGATTTATAGGTGATGCGAGACATCTAGTTCGTGGCTCCTTGCCCAAGCAGAAAACTGCCGAATTGCGCGGCGGCTGGCAGCCCTGCGCAATGCAGCAGCCCCGGCGCGATCTGTTCCGAGCCCTTGCCCCACCACAGACTCGCGTGGTCGCAGGCCTTGTCCACCAGTGCCGCGCTGCGCTGCGCAGGTTCCGTCGCGGAAATTCGCTGCAAACCGGCAAAGTTGCTCACAGGCTGTCGGGGCGTGGCAGGCAGTGCGCCCAGCGCTTGCAGGCTGCTGTCAAACGTTTCGAAGCTGGCGCCTTCGTCCAGCGTCGAGAGCAGCAATGCTTCGGTCTGTTCGAACCAGTCTTCAGGGCCGGTCACCACTGCGCCAAGGCTGTAATCGCTGGCCATAGGTTGAGCCACGGTCAGCGGAAAATAACGTCCGACCCGGTCAATACTCGGCATCAGCACACCCACCACGGCATCAGGCCCGCACACGCCGGGGGCCAGTGCGAAACGCCAGAGCGGGCTGACCAGATAGGCGTCCAGCCACTGGCTGCCCAGTTGCTGTTGGCTGGCGAGCAACCCGGCTGCGAGCCAGGCGTCCCAAGGCTTGATAAAGCTCTGCGGCAGGCCACGGCTGACAAAGTCGCCGCGGCTGGCCAGCTTGCCGTAAAACCCTGTCGTCATAACCGCTCCGGCAGGCTGAAGCCGCTGAGGACGCGACTCTTGAATGGGTTGAAAGCACTGTTGGCGCGCAGCTCGTAGGAGATGCTCGCGCTGTCGACCCGCAGGCGCAGATTGAAGCGGTCTGGCGAGCTGCCCGCGACCAGATCCGATTGCTCCAGCAGACGGAACCAGGCCCACGGGCCGTCCAGGGTAATGGCCGAGCGACCACTGGCCGATGGCGGCGAAATGGACATACGGACCACGCCGATGCTCCCGGCATTCGGCCATTGCATCGCCACAGGGCGGCTCGGGCCATGGTCGTAACTGATCTGCTGACCATCAAGGTCGAGCAGGAACTGGGTGATCGAAGCATCCATGGCCACCGGTTTCAGCTCGAAGCGCACCATCGGTTGGGTTCCACCTGAACGGAAGAACGCATCACGGATCGCCGCAGCACGCTGGAAGGTCTGCAGCACGCCTGCATTGATCCCCAGTTTCTGTGCTGCACCGGGCTGCCAGCGCCAGGTGGAAGCCGATGTATCGACGTAAGGTTGCAGGTATCTGCGGAAGTAGTTGTCCATCACTCCGCCAACCCCGAAGAACTGGCCGAAGTCATCCAGCGTGGCATCGCGATTGCTGCCGGGCGACAGGGGATAACGCCCGCTCAGGGACTGGCGATAAACGTTGACCACCTCGCTCACCCAGGCCGCGTTCAACTGGTTTCGCACACCGCCCATCATCGTATTGGTGGTGGAGCTGACCACTGATTTGACCAGCCCCTGCACCAGAGGCGGTTGGCGCTCCGCCGTCAGGCTGACGCGTTGTGCTGCGGCCGTGGCCGAGTTTTTCGCTTCGCCAAGCAGCGCATCACCGCTGGCACCGACCATGGCGCTGACCTGTACATACAGCGCGTTCATGTCCGCCAACAGACCGTCAATGGCAGCCGGTTCGCCTTCGCCCTTGCTGACCAGGCTGTTGAGTTCGGCAAAGTGCGCACTGACCGGGTCTTCGCTGCTGACCGGCGTTGCGGTGTTGCTGGCCGGTTGTTCCTGACCCAGCAATGAGCCGAGCTTTTGCTTGAGCTGATCGACATTGCCGTCGACTTTCTTGCCTTGAGCGGCGAGGAGTTTTTCTTCCTGTTGCAGGTCTGTTTCTTTGGCGACGGCCACCAGCAGTTTCTTCAAGGGCGAAGAAGGTCCGGAGAGGACGCGCAGCACGTCTGCGGCTTGTGCCACGCTGGTGATGGGCACGAAGTCGATGTCGGCGAGCAGGGCGTCCCAGTTTCTCAGGTAGTCCTGGAAATACAGACGCCTGACGTCCGCGGCCAGACTGGCAACATTCTGTTGATCAGCCTGATCGCGGCCCAGCACCCATTGCTCTTCTGCCAGCGTGCCCGCTTGCGTCAGGCTGGTGGCCAGAAAGGCTTCCCGATAGCCCTTGGCGGTAAAAAAGCCGCTCAAAGGATCGCCCAACGGTTTTCCACTCTTGCGCGCAAACACCAGTGGCGCATCGCGACCGGCCGCCTCACTGAGGCGAAAGTCAGCGACGCCTTCGGGCAGTTTGTGTCGCTTGACCCGGTCATAAACGCGTTGCGCAACAGGCAACTGTTGCAGCTGGCGGCGCAGGTCGTCGATCAGGCGCTGGTCCAGGCGTGCGTTAGGCGGGTGGCGCTCGAACAGCGCCTGCAGATGTTCACCCAATTGCTGGCGTTGTTCCGGCGGCAGGTCGCGGGGCAGGTTTTGGTCCCAGTCCAGAGCAATCCATGCCTTGATGAAGTCAGGGTCGTAATGCTCGTTGTCGGCGAGCATCAGGTAGGCCTTCAGACCTTCGTACAGGTAATCGGAACTGCCACCGCTGTGGAGTTGCTCTTCAATGCGCGTCACCAGGCGTGGTGCGAAGACCGCGATGAGGAGTTTGCGATAGACGCTGCCGGACTCTGCCTCAAGCATGTCGCCTTGATAAAGCCCCAGCCCCTCAGACCAGTCCGGTGCGTCACCTGCCAGATGCTTGACCGCATTGAGCAATGGCAATACCGCCAGCACATCGCGTTGTGCCGGGCTCAGGTTTTGTACGCTTTGGCCCAAAGGCGCGACCTTCTGATCGACCTGAGCGATGTACGCCTGGTTGGCGCGATAACTGACCCACCACAATGCACTGACCGTCAGCACCACTGCGATGGTCGCTGCCAGAACCCCACGGGCAATCCATTTGCGGCGCTGTTCGACTTTCGGGTTGACGCCCACCAGTCCCCGCTCGGCAAACGCCACGGCGGTGAACAGCTTGTGGATGAAATAACTGCGCCCGGTGCCGCTCTGGCGCGCCAGATGCTGGCGGTCCAGGCTCATGCTTTGGGCCATGGCGCCGATTAGACGGTCAATCGGGCTGCCTTCCTGGGTGCCGCTGGTGAAATACACCCCGCGCAGCAAAGCTCGGTCTTCGTAAGCGTTGGGTTTGAACACCCCGTCCAGGAAGCTTTGCAGACAATCTTTCAACGCGCCGAATTGCTGGGGGAAGCCGTAGATCAAATCGCGCCGCGCCGGATCCCGCTCCTGCTGCAAGCGCTCCACCAGACGTGCGTTGATTCGTTGCTCCAGCAGGGCGAACTCATTGAGGAATTCAGCCAGCGGGCCTTGCGCGTTTTTACCGTCGTCGAGGGCGAAGGTCATCCCCCAGACCTGCTCACGCTCCTCTTTGCTCAAGGCATCGAAGAACTCCATGAAGCCAGGCACCAGATCCAGCTTTGTCAGCATCAGGTAGATCGGGAAACGCACGCCGAGCTGGGTATACAGCTCTTGAATACGCGCGCGGATTGCAACGGCATGCGCCTCACGCTCAGCATCAGTGCCGAGCAACAGGTCAGACAGACTGATGGCAATGAAAGCGCCGTCGATAGGACGCCGCGAACGCTGATTTTTCAGCAGGTCCAGAAAGCCCAGCCACGCGGCTTTATCGACCTGCGCATGGCTGTCCTGAGTGGTATAGCGGCCGGCGGTATCGAGCAAGACGGCCTGATCGGTGAACCACCAGTCGCAGTTACGCGTCCCGCCCACACCGCGAATCGCGCCCGCACCCATCTGCGCCGCCAGCGGAAAATGCAGACCGGAATTGACCAGCGCAGTGGTCTTGCCCGAACCCGGCGGGCCGATGATCACGTACCACGGCAGTTCGTACAGATTGCGTCGCTCATCGCCGCCCAGTCGGGCTTTCTTGAGCAGTGTCAGCGCTTCGTCCATGCGTTGGCGCAAGGTGGCGAGTTCTTCTGCCGTGGCGACACTGGCCGGGTCCGGAGCCTCTTGCGCAGCCAGGCTTTGCATGACTCTGGCGGCCTGACGACGCGCCTGAACGATGCGAAATACCCGGTATGCGAGCCATGCAGCGAACAGCAGGATGATCAGCGCCCAGCGACGGCCTTCCGGCACCAGGGCTTCGAGCAACGGACCGACAAACCAGATAATCAAACTTAACGCGATCAGGCCCAGAACCGGGACGATCCAGCGAATGAAAAAACCGAAAAACGCCTTCACTCGACCCCCTCCGCCAGAACAGTGATTTCTACCCGGCGATTCTTCGCCCGGCCTTCGCTGGTGTTATTTGGTGCCAGCGGTTCGGTGTCGCTACGCCCTTCGGCGGTAAAGCGCTGCGGCTGACCGGTTTTAGCGGCGAGAATCTGCAACACCTGCTCGGCACGCGCCTGGGACAATGCCCAGTTCGACGGGAAACGCAGGGTGGCGATGGGGCGATTGTCACTATGGCCCGTGACGCGAACCTGGCCTTTGACGTTACGAATCGCGTCGGCGATGCGCAGCATCAGGGGCTGGAAATCGTCGACGATGCTGGCGCTGGCGGAAGCGAAGAGCTCGTCACCACGAATGGTTACCACCGAGCGATCCACAGCGTCTTCCACGGAGACCCGGCCTGCCTTGATCTCATCAGCGAGGAAGCCCGCCAGGCGGGGACGCTCTACCAGCTTGGGCTGCACGACAGGACGGTCAATGGCCTGCACCGGAATTTCACCCAGTGCATGGATATTCTTGAAGACCGGTTCGGCATCGGATGCCAGCTTCAGGCGCAGGCCGAAGAGCAGCAGTAACAGCAGCGCCAGGCCAATGGCTACGCCGACCCAGGGCGGCATGAATTGGGAAAGACGATCACGCGCCACGCTCAGCCCGCGCCAATGAGGCGACAGCTCGCGTTCGTATTCACCCCGTGCACTGCGGATGGCTGCACTGGTCCGCTCACGCAAAGCGTCCAGCTGACTGCGACCGTCATTCATGACCCGATAGCGGCCCTCGAAACCCAGGCACATGCACAGGTACAGCAACTCCAGCAGATACAGGTGTTCGCGCGGGCTTTGCAGGCAATGTTCCAGAAGCTGAAAGACCTTTTCACCGCCCCAGGCTTCGTTGTGCACCGTGATCAGCAGGCTTTGTTTGCCCCACTCACTGGTGCTGCCCCAAGGCGTGCTCAGCACCGCTTCGTCCAGCGCGGTACACAGCGCATAACGGGCCAGCAGCACCTCATTGCGAGCGATACCGGCTGCTTCGGCGTCCTGTTCGAACTGGCGCAGATAACCCAATAGTTGTGCGCGCAGGCTCGCCGGTGCGGGATGCGCGATGGTGCTGCGCAAGCGCGTGAGCAAAGCCAGCAATGGCCCGGCGGCGGACTCCAGCGGGTTCAGGCCTTGCGCCTTGCCGGTCAGCGCCGGGCCGGCGGGAGCAGCAGGTGGGGCCGTCGGTTGCTCCGGATTTACCGGCTGCGGCCCGCGCCCACCGGGTCGCGGCATGAACTGCGTGCGGTCATTGGGGGATTCAAACGGGTTTGAAGGATCGTCGTTCCGGGTCATCGCCATTTATCCTCGGATGGCCCAGAAAGCCAGGTTCAGCCCAGGGAAATCACCGGCTACATGGAAAGCAAAGCCACCGGAATTCATCAGCTGTTTCCAGTGTTCACTGCCACGGTCCAGTTCGTAATAGGTGGAGCCTGCGTGATACGGAATCTGGCGAGGCGCAACCGGCAATGGCAGCAGGCCGATGCCCGGCAGTTGCAGGTTGACCAGGTCCCGGATGTGTTCAACCGAACCGACTTTGCTCTGTTGGGCAAAGCGGCCGCGCAAGGTTTCGCCCGGCACGTCGGCGCGGACGACAAGAATGAAGCTGGCGCTTTCGATCAGGCTGCGGTCGGCCAGCATGGCGACATGAATACCGTAGGCTTTCTCGACAATCGGAATCGGCGTGGCTTTGCTGTCGATCAACATCGACAGGGCTTCACGCAGGGCGTGCATCACCGGGGTGAAGCTCAGCGCCAGATTGTCATGCTGGTACGGCGGATACTCCGCTGGGCGACGCTCGGCCACGGAGAACGTCGCGAACTCTCCCGCCAGGCTGACCAGTTCGCTGAACAACCGCTCGGGGTGCAATGGACTCAGGTGAGCGAGGTGCTGGATCAGGGGCTGAGCCCGATTGACCAGTTGCAGCAGCATGAAGTCAGCGATCTCCGAGGCTCCGCCCGCGCCGGACGCTACCACGCGCCCGGCCAGCGCTTCGCCGCGCTGATGCAGAAGGCCCAACAGCTCATTACGAAACGCACTCAAGAGGGCGTTGGCCGCGATATCCAGCACCGGCGGGATGTAAGTGTCATCCAGCACCAGCGCCCGGTCGGCACGTTTTTCCTTGATGCGCACCATGCCGATGGCTGCGTAATCACCCAAGCCATCCTGTGCGGTCAGCAAGCGTAACGCGCGGGAGCCAATGGCTACCGGTGCGCGGTTCTCGAACGGCGCGTTGTCATCGCGCACTTCGCGCACCTGGCTGATGTAGCGTGCCGCGCCAGGTTCTTCGCCTTCATCAACCGTGTCGCGCGCGCCAGCACGGCGCAGTGGCAAGGCCAGGTAAATGAGCCCGTCACGTAGATTGTCATCAATGCTCAGCGGGCTCGGTGCCAGGTCATCCTGAGGGATATTGAATGGCGTCCCGTCCGGCAACAGCCCACGGGCCGAGATGATTGCGAGTTTGCCCTGTGCAAGCAGGCCCTGATCGATCAATAACTCGGAGAACCCCCAGGCACCGGCTGACAATGGCCGACTGCGGGCATCGATGAGGTTTTCCAGGTAACGGTCATGCTGCTGGAAATGCTGTGTTCCAATGAACATGCCTTCCGACCAGACCACTCGATTGTTCCAGGACATGAGTTCTCCGATTGCCTATTGAGCGGGACGGGTTGGGATCGCGGCATCGGTGCGTATGGCTCGCACGTCGAGGCTGATCTGATATTCGCGGCGTTGGCCGGGGGCGACATCAAGCACCGCACGCCATTGCGCCTGGTCTATTTCGCGGTAACCGACGACGAGCCCGACATGACGGGTTGCAGGATCAAGCGGGCGCTGGATGCTCAATTGTTCGCCGGGCTGCAGCAGCACTTCGTCCTGATCAATCAGGTCAGGACCGAGCGTCGCAGGTGCACGCTCCACCAGGCCAAAGTAATCGGCGCGGGTGAAGTTAGCGGCGTTCTTGAGCTCAAAAATTCGCACTCGAACGGGTGCTGGCTGGCCGCTTGCGCCGGGATTGAGGCCGGCGATCGCCTGGAAATTCAACGTCAACGCGTTTGCGCCCGGCGCTGCGTCTGCAGAAGGTGGAGCGTCTTTGGCACAAGCGGCCAGCAGCATGATGAAAAGAGCTGCTACAGCACTACGAAACATCCTTTTTTCCTCGATATCCAGGGGCGTTGTCTGTTGCCGAACACGTTGTTACGGACGCCGCAACCGGGCGCTGTGCTCCTCGTAGGCGCGGCTGAACTCGCGACCGAACAGGTCTTGAAAATCATCCTCCGCCTCGCGGGAGATATTGCTGTAAAGCTCGCTGAACTGCTGCCAGTACTGGGCTTGACGCGATCCGGGCAGGAGATTTGAAAGCCCGCCGGGTTTACTCATTCGCGCTTCCAGTTCACTGGGTTCAAACCGTTTGAGCAGGTGTTTGATTGCGGCCTCGACGCCTGCCATGACGGCCAGTTGATGCGCGCGCAAATCGTCGAAACTGTCGCTGATTGCCTGGTCCGGTGGCATGAATGCCTGATTGCCATGGCGCAGCAGGAGCAACAGCGCTTCATCGGCATTGGGCGCGAACTTCAGCGGGTTGTTTTCCACCGGGCGGATCATGGTTTGCTGCATGCGGAACTCACCCTTGAGGCTGGTGCGCGCGCGCAGTACATCGATCAGGCCTTCAACCATCAACCGATAACTGCGGCCGATGGCTTCCATTTGCGCTTCGGCTTGAGCGTGATCGATGCGCAATTGATCCAGCCCTGCGCCGCGCAGAAAAGCTTGCAGTAATTGAGGTTGCGCGTGACTGGCGGCAGGTTCTGTAACCGGGGGCGGCGTCGGTTGCTTCTGGGCCGGAGCCGGAGCCAGGACGGGCTCAGCAACGGCTACAGGAATCGGCGCTGGCGGAATTTCTGGCACAGGTTCAGCGCTGACTGCCGCTGGCCTGGCTGGCGCAGGTGAGTCTGCAAACAGGTCCCAGTCTTCCGGGATTACACCTGGCACGGACGCAGGTGTTTCGAATATGGGAGCAGGCGCTACAGGCGCATGAGTGGCTGTCGGCGGCCGGAAGTCATGTCGTTCGGCTGGCACATGGTCCGGGTGAGTAACCGGCGGGACGGCAGACGGCGCCAGAAAGTCGAACAGATCGGGCAGGGTATCGAACGAAGACGGGCCCTGAAAACCTGCCACGTTCGGCATGTCCAGCGGAGCTGCAGCGGGGACGGGCGACGGGGCCTGCTGGCGACCCATCAGCGCTTCAAAGCTGTTTGAGGCGTCCGCGTTGCCGAGGCCGGGTTCCATCATTTGCAGATTGAAATCAATGCGCGCCTGTATTTCGTATTCGCCAATCCGGATAACTTCTCCGTCTTGTAATGGCTCACTGTTTCCACGGCGCAGCCTGATGCCTGCATTGACCAATTCAACGCCATTGGTGCTGTTATCGGTCAAATAATAACGGCCGTCTTTATATTGAATGACGCAATGTCTGGCTGAAACGAGGCGTTCAGGATCAGGTAATACCCAATCATTATCCGTGCTGCGCCCAATCGCTATCACGCCTTTGTCCATTGATTTTTCGGGACATTGGCCTGGCGTTATCTTGTGATAACTCGTAATGGTCAAACGCAGCGACATCGCGCCTCCTTGCATGCATCGCGAACAAAAAAACGGAAAGGTTGTTTCTGCGACAAAACGATTACAGTTTGATCAAAACAGCAAAAATATCCCTTTATATCGGCCATTTCGCTGAAATTCCGCGATTGTAAACACACCTTCATGAATGTCGTACAGATTGTGACCGTAGAGTTCAGTGGGATGCCAGTCCGGTCACAACTGTTTCACAAGCTTTACAGCTTACCTTGACATTGGCTGTTTCCTACACCAAAAATGCACAACTTATAAAATAATCGTGATGTCGACGTGACATCACAGATCGTACGCTTTCAGCAAAGTTCCGAAGTTACCCGGAAGAATTTATGCAAAGTGATTCCGATATTTTCGTAACTATTCCCGGACCTCGATAGGGAGATCGATTTGGTGGATGTTCCGTTGTTACTCGCCGCTGTTTCCGCGAACTCTCCGTGTGGCGAAGACCTGGAATATGACGCCGATTTTTTGCAGTTGGAGCGCGACGCGCTGGGCAAGCCCGAGCGCGTCATGGGCGATTCCATTCAGCCCGCTGAGCCGCCCCAATGGCGCAAGATCGAGCAGTCCAGCACCGCTCTCCTGCAGCGCAGCAAAGACTTGCGCATCACCCATTTCCTCCTGCAAAGCGCCCTTGCACTCGACGGCATCAGCGGTCTGAGCAACGTCCTTGTTCTGACTCGTGATTTGCTCACGCAGTACTGGACCGATCTTCATCCGCAGCTTGACGCCGATGACGACAACGACCCTACTGTCAGAATCAACGCGCTGGCCGGTCTGACCTGCGACACCAATATCCAGTTGCTGCGTGAAAGCATCCTTATCCGCTCCCGGGCGTTCGGTCCGATCAGTCTTCGCGCTGCGCTAAATGCCGCTGGCCTGCAGCATTTCGCCGATGAGCGCCTGACGTCCGATGAATTGGCGGGCGCGCTGCAGGACGTAGATGCCGAGCAGTTGGACGGTATTCGTGCCGCGCTGGGGGCTGCTCGTGACGCCGCTGAAGCCATCGAACAGATAGTTTCCGAGCAAGTGGGGTCGGCTCAGGGTGTTGATCTTTCAGCCTTGAAACAGCCACTCAAACAGGCGCTGCAAGTGCTGGGTGAGACTGCCGTTCGCAGCGAGTTCGAGACGCTGCTCACAGAATCAAACGAACCTCGCGAACTTTTCACTGAAAGCAGCGCTCCGATTTCGGCCCGTTCTTCAGGGACGATCAGTAGTCGTGAGGACGTGTTGCGCAGTCTGGATCTGATACTCGGTTATTACGCCCGTCACGAGCCTTCGAGCCCGCTTCCGGTGTTGCTGAATCGCGCAAAGCTGCTGGTGAATGCGGACTTCGCAACCATCGTGCGCAATCTGATTCCCGACGGCATGAACCAATTTGAAAATCTGCGCGGACCCGAGGCCGACTGACTCGTAATCGAGTTGTTCTGGCCCGAGTTACGCAACACCGTTACCGGCACCGGCCGATGACGCTAACACCGTCGCATCAGCGACCAGGAGGAGCAACGTGGCGAACAGCAGTTCTCAGAAATTCATCGCGCGCAACCGCGCGCCACGGGTCCAGATCGAGTACGACGTAGAGCTTTACGGTGCCGAGAAAAAGGTGCAGCTGCCGTTCGTGATGGGCGTCATGGCCGATCTGGCGGGCAAGCCTGCCGAGCCGCTGCCAGCGGTTGCCGACCGCAAGTTTCTGGAAATCGATGCTGATAACTTCGACTCGCGCCTCAAGGCGATGCAGCCGCGCGTTGCATTTCATGTGCCGAACGAGCTGACCGGTGAAGGTAACCTGAGTCTGGATATCACGTTCGAAAGCATGGACGACTTCAGCCCGGCCGCCGTTGCTCGCAAGATCGATTCGCTGAACCAGTTGCTCGAAGCCCGTACCCAGTTGGCCAACCTCTTGACCTACATGGACGGCAAGACTGGCGCCGAAGAAATCATCATGAAAGCCATCAAGGATCCGGCGTTGCTCCAGGCCCTGGCCAGTGCGCCAAAGCCTCAGGACTCCGAGCCCAGTGCTTAATCAGGACAAATGATCATGACCGATTTGATGCGTGACAATCAGGCGCCACAGGGCTCCACTCAGGAAACCAGCGAGTTTGCTTCGCTGCTGATGCAAGAATTCAAACCCAAGACCGAGCGTGCTCGCGAAGCGGTTGAAACCGCCGTGCGGACCTTGGCCGAACACGCTTTGGCGCAGACTGACCTCATCTCCAACGACGCGATCAAATCGATCGAGTCGATCATTGCGGCCATCGACGCAAAGCTCACCGCGCAGGTGAATCAGGTCATCCACCACCCGGAATTCCAGCAAGTGGAAAGCGCCTGGCGTGGTTTGCATTACCTGGTCAACAACACCGAAAGCGATGAGCAACTGAAGATTCGCGTGCTCAACATCTCCAAGCCGGAATTGCACAAGACCTTGAAGAAATTCAAAGGTACGGCCTGGGACCAGAGCCCGATCTTCAAGAAAATGTACGAAGAAGAATACGGCCAGTTCGGCGGCGAACCTTACGGTTGCCTGGTAGGCGATTACTACTTCGACCAGTCGCCGCCGGATGTCGAGCTGCTGGGTGAATTGTCAAAGGTCTGTGCAGCCATGCACTCGCCGTTTATTGCGGCCGCATCGCCGACCGTAATGGGCATGGGCTCGTGGCAGGAACTGTCCAACCCGCGTGACCTGACCAAAATTTTCACCACCCCGGAATACGCCGGCTGGCGCTCGCTGCGTGAGTCCGAGGACGCACGCTATATCGGCCTGACCATGCCGCGCTTCCTGGCACGTCTGCCGTACGGCGCCAAGACTGATCCGGTGGAAGCCTTCGCCTTCGAAGAAGACACCGACGGTGCCGACAGCGCTAATTACACCTGGGCGAACGCGGCCTACGCCATGGCCGTGAACATCAACCGTTCGTTCAAACACTACGGCTGGTGCTCGCGGATTCGCGGTATCGAGTCCGGCGGTGAAGTGCAGAACCTGCCTGCGCACACCTTCCCGACCGACGATGGCGGTGTGGACATGAAATGTCCGACTGAAATTGCCATCTCCGACCGTCGCGAAGCAGAACTGGCCAAGAACGGTTTCATGCCGTTGCTGCACAAGAAGAACACGGATTTCGCCGCGTTCATCGGTGCTCAATCGCTGCAGAAGCCTGCCGAATATGACGATCCGGATGCGACCGCCAACGCCAATCTGGCAGCGCGTCTGCCTTACCTGTTCGCCACGTGCCGTTTCGCGCATTACTTGAAGTGCATCGTGCGCGACAAGGTCGGCTCGTTCAAAGAGAAGGATGAGATGCAGCGCTGGTTGCAGGACTGGATCCTGAACTACGTCGATGGCGACCCTGCGCACTCTACCGAGACCACCAAGGCCCAGCACCCACTGGCTGCGGCCGAAGTCGTCGTGGAAGACGTAGAAGGCAATCCGGGTTACTACACCTCGAAATTCTTCCTGCGCCCGCACTATCAGCTCGAAGGTCTGACGGTATCGTTGCGTCTGGTTTCGAAGCTGCCGTCGGCAAAAAGCGCCTGATTCAGCAGTTATCGCAGGACCGGCTTTGACCTGGATGCAGCACAAGCTGCTTCCGCCCAAAGCTGCTCCTGCGTCGTAGCCCAAACGGCGCTGCCGTTTTACACAACCAGTGGCCATCGCCACATCAGGAGAGAACATGGCTGTCGATATTTTCATCAAGATCGGTGACATCAAGGGCGAGTCCATGGACAAGGCCCACAAGGACGAAATCGACGTGCTGAACTGGAGCTGGGGCATGTCCCAGTCCGGCAACATGCACGTCGGCAGCGGTGGCGGTGCTGGCAAGGTGAACATTCAGGACCTGTCGATCACCAAGTACGTCGACAAGTCCACGCCGAATCTGATGATGCTGTGCAGCTCCGGTAAACACATCGACAAGGTTACGCTCACCGTGCGCAAGGCCGGTGGTGAAAGCCAGGTCGAGTACCTGATCATCAACCTTGAAGAAGTGCTGATCACCTCGCTGAGCACCGGCGGGTCGGGCAGCGATGATCGTCTGACTGAAAACGTGACCCTGAACTTCGCTCAGGTTCTGGTCGACTATCAGCCACAGAAAGCAGACGGCACCAAAGACGGCGGTGCGGTCAAATACGGCTGGAACATTCGTTCGAATACCAAGCGTTGATCGCAGGCGCCCCCGTTCACTCGGGGGCGCAACTTCACGTTCGATCTTTTGCCGGATGCCTGAATCATGGCCAAGCCTTCGTTCATCAACCTGTTGAATGCCTACCCCAAAGTTCAGTCCCCCTGTGATCAGCCGTGGGGAAATCAGTGCGCCATTCGCATGAGCATTGCGCTCAATGGCGAGCTGAATATCAAGGTCAATAAATCGACCTACACCGATCCAAAATGCAAACACGAGCATGCCCGTGGTGCAGAGTCCCTGGCCAACTGGCTGTGGCGTCATCATCTTGGGCGGCCAACCATTCTCAGTGGCAGTGCTGCGGATCGCCAGACCATCAGCCAGAAAACCGGCATCGTATTTTTCAAAGACTGTTTTGCACGTGGCAATGAAGAGGAAAGCCAGCGTTCAGGAGACCACATAGATTTGTGGAACCGTGGCAGAACCATGGGTTATTACGACGGCGACTACATGTCGCGGCAAGTCTGGTTCTGGGAGCTGGCATGAACAGCGTTGTCTGCAAAACGGTGTTTTTAGGCTGCCTGATGTTCAGCCTTAACGCGTGCGCCGAGGCGCAATCACCGACGTCCACTGCGTTGAGTCAAGTCAGCCTTGGCGGACAGGCCCTCAAGCTTGTTGATGCCCAAGGCAAGTGCGCCATTCTCAAACCGGACAACACCCAGGTGTCGATGAATCTGGCGTGGCCTTGCCAGTTCAGCCAGGGCCGTGACGGTCTGTCGCGTGTAGAGATGTTCAAGTCAGTCCCTGTGGCGCTGGTTGTCCATAACCAAGCGGATTCCGCATCGAGCACGGACTGTCTGCAAACCGCTCAGGCAATACGCCTGCGCCAGGGAGCGCTTGAAACCTCCAGCGTTAATCAGGCCGCCATGTGCACGCCTGATCACGATCAGAAAATGTTCACAGCGATGTTTCGTTGGTGAGCGACCTGACCCTGCGCGAGCGCCTGCAACCATCGTTGCTTGATCGCCTGACAGACCACGACCCGAGTAACCCTCAGGAAAGCGCCGACAAACGCGTGCTGTCCTTGAGTCAGCTCAAGGCTTCAGTGCTGCGCGACCTGGCGTGGTTACTCAATACCACGTCACTGCTCGATGGCGACGCGACGCTCAATACACCAGCGGGTACTTCTGTGATCAATTTTGGCTTGCCAGCTTTGGCGGGCAACAGTGCCTCGAGCATCGATATCGGCGCGCTGGAAATACTGATACATCGCGCCATTGCGACGTTTGAGCCGCGCATTTTGCGCAACACCCTGCGGGTGAGGGCGCGTGTCGGGCAGGGCGAGATGAATCACAACGCCCTGAGCTTCGAGATCGAAGGGGACTTGTGGGCCGAGCCGGTGGCCTTGCCATTGCTGCTGCGCACTGATCTTGACCTTGAGTCCGGGCACGTCACCGTGGCGCCTGCCGAACAGCGGAGACGCTCATGAATCCGCGCCTGCTCGCCCTCTACAACCAGGAGCTGCAGCACGTACGCGAAAGCGCGGCGGAGTTTGCCAAGGAATACCCGAAGATCGCGGGCCGCCTGACGCTTTCGGGTATGGACTGTGCCGATCCCTACGTGGAACGCCTGCTGGAAGGTTTCGCCTATCTGACGGCGCGGGTGCAGCTGAAGCTCGATGCGCAATACCCGACCTTCACGCACAACCTGCTGGAGATTGCCTACCCCCATTACCTGGCACCGACACCGTCGATGACCGTGGTGCAAATGCAGGCTGATACCGACGAGGGCTCCCTGGCCAGCGGTTTTACGCTGCCGCGAAACAGTGTCCTGCGCGCGGCCCTTGGCCGTGACTCGCAAACATCCTGCGAATACCGCACTGCCCACGCCGTCACGTTGTGGCCGTTGCAGGTCAGCCAGGCAGAGTATTTTGGTAACCCTTCGGCGGTGCTGGGGCGTCTGGCGGCGAGCGAACCGAAGGCCAAGGCGGGCTTGCGTATTACCCTGCGTACCGGGGCCGAGCTGGCCTTCAATAAGCTGAGTCTGGAAAATCTTCCGCTTTACCTCAGCGGGGTCGATGAGCAACCGTTCCGTCTTTACGAGCAACTGCTGGGCAGTGCCTGTGCGGTGTTCGCTCGTCAGCCCGGCAGCGACTGGGTCGAGCGGCTGCCCGCCGATGCGCTGCGCTCCTGTGGTTTTGATGACCGTGAAGCTGCATTGCCGGTCGTGCCGCAGGCGTTTCAGGGCTATCGGCTGTTGCAGGAATACTTCGCCTTGCCGCAACGTTTCCTGTTCGTCGAATTCGCTGAGCTGACCCGTGCCGTACAGCGTTGTGACGGACAGGAACTGGAGCTGATCATTCTTTTTGATCGCTTCGACCAGAGCCTTGAAGGCTCCGTGGGCCGCGACCAGTTCGTGCCGTTCTGCTCACCGGCCATCAACCTTTTCCCGCGTCGCGTGGACCGGATTCACCTGTCTGATCGGGTCAATGAGCATCATGTGATTGCTGACCGCACCCGGCCGATGGATTTTGAAATCCACTCCCTGACCAGCGTAACGGGCCACGGCACCGGGCCGGATCAGCCTTTTCTTCCGTTCTACGCCGTGCGCGATCCTTCGCGTTATGGCCGCGATAAAGCGTATTACACGGTACGGCGCGAGCCGCGTGTGCTGTCCAGTGAACAGCGCCGCAACGGCACACGGTCGACGTACGTTGGCAGCGAAACGTTCGTCAGCCTGGTGGACGGTCAGCAGGCACCTTATCGTCAGGATCTGCGGCAACTGGGCGTCAGCGCCTTGTGCACCAACCGCGACCTGCCGTTGTTCATGAGCGTGGGGAGCGGCAATACCGACTTCACGCTGGCTGACAGCGCGCCGGTCTCAGCTGTACGTTGCCTGACCGGCCCGAGCCGCCCGCGGGCCAGTCATGCCCACGACAACAAGGCCTGGCGTCTGATCAGCCAACTCTCGCTCAATTATCTTTCACTCAGTGAGCAGGGCCAGGGTGCTGCGGCGCTGCGCGAACTGTTGCGCTTGTATGGCGACAGTAACGACGCCGCACTCCAGTTGCAGATCGAAGGCCTGCGAGAAGTCAGCAGCAAAGCGGTAACCCGCCGACTGCCGATGCCCGGGCCTATCGTGTTTGGCCGTGGGCTGGAGATCACGCTTGAGTTTGACGAAAACGCGTTTCGAGGCACGGGCGTGTTTCTGCTCGGTGCCGTTTTCGAGCGCTTCCTGGCACGTTATGTGTCGATCAACAGCTTTACCGAAACGGTGATTCATACCACCGAACGCGGTGAGATCATGCGATGGAAAGCCAAGCCCGGACGCCGCCCAACTCTGTGAGCACGATAACGTCAATGCAGAGCGAGCCCTGGGAATACGATTTCTTCCAGGCATTGCGACGTATCGAATGCGAATCCCCGGACCTGCCCAGATTCGGCCATTCGTTGCGCCTTGCAGATGATCCATTGCGCTTGGGGCAACAGCCTGATTGCGCCTTCGCGCCGTCGACACTGGCGTCCATGAGCCCGGCCGAAGACGGCAAGGCTGCGCGGCTGGAACAGTTTTTCTTTGGTCTCGGCGGCCCCAACGGTCCATTGCCGTTGCACATCACCGAATACGTGCGCGAACGTCAGCGCAATAACGGCGACAGCGCCAGCAAACGCTTTCTGGACGTGTTCCACCATCGCTTGCTAAGCCTGTTCTACCGCGCCTGGGCAGAAGCCAGTCCGACCGTCAGCCATGATCGTCCTGACGACGATTACTGGGCCGCACGCCTGGCGGCCCTGAGCGGGCGCGGTATGCCGAGCCTGCTGGAGCAGGGGCTGATTCCCGACACTGCAAAGCTGCATTACAGCGGTCATCTTTCGGCTCAGACCCGTTACCCCGATGGGTTGCGGGCGATCCTCTCCCACTATTTCGGTTTGCCGGTGGAGATCGAGGAATACGTCGGCCAATGGCTGGAGTTGCCGGAGCGCAGTCGCGTTGGCGTGAGCGGTCATCAACTGGGCGTCGATTTTTGCCTGGGCAGTCATGTCTGGGACCGTCAGCACAAATTCCGCATTCGCCTCGGGCCGCTCAAGCTCGACGATTACATGGGCATGTTGCCCGACGGTGAACCCTTCAAAGAGCTGGTGGCCTGGGTCGCCGAATACCTCGGGCATGAACTGGACTGGGATCTGAACCTGGTGCTTCAGCAGCCCGAGGTTCCGAAATTTCAACTCAACGGGCGCCAGCGGCTGGGGTTCAACACCTGGCTCGGTCAGCCACAAACAGACGCCAAGGACTTGATTCTGGCCCGGCACTACGCCGAGCAGGCCACGTCAGCACAACATTCAAGGAGTAATGAACATGGGTGAAATCAGTCGCGCCGCGCTGTTTGGCAAACTCAACAGCGTCGGCTACAAGGCCATCGAAGCCGCCACGGTCTTCTGCAAGCTGCGGGGCAACCCGTATGTGGAGCTTGCCCACTGGTTTCACCAACTGCTGCAACTTCAGGACTCGGACCTGCATCGCATCATTCGCCAGTTCAATGTCGAGCCTGCGCGCCTTGCCCGTGACCTCACCGAAGCGCTGGACCGCCTGCCGCGCGGCTCGACGTCTATCACGGACCTGTCTTCGCAAGTCGAAGAGTCCGTCGAGCGTGGCTGGGTTTACGGCAGCCTGATGTTCGGTGAAAACCAGGTGCGCACCGGCTATTTGCTGCTCGGCATTCTCAAGACTCCCAGCCTGCGTAATGCCTTGCTGGGGTTGTCGTCCGAGTTCAACAAAGTCAAAGTCGAAACCTTGAGTGAGCGCTTTGACGAATACGTCGGTGATTCGCCTGAAAACGCCCTGAGCGCCAGTGACGGTTTCAATGCCGGTGCCGTGCCGGGCGAGGCGAGCGGTGCCATGGCCCCGAGCGCCATGGGTAAGCAGGAAGCGCTCAAGCGTTTTACGGTCGACCTCACCGAGCAAGCCCGCAGCGGCAAACTGGACCCTATCGTGGGGCGCGATGAGGAGATCCGCCAACTGGTCGACATCCTGATGCGCCGTCGCCAGAACAACCCGATCCTCACCGGTGAGGCGGGCGTGGGTAAAACCGCCGTGGTCGAAGGTTTCGCCTTGCGCATCGTAGCCGGGGACGTGCCGCCGTCGCTCAAGGACGTCGAGTTGCGTAGCCTGGACGTCGGCCTGCTACAGGCCGGGGCGAGCATGAAGGGTGAGTTCGAGCAACGTTTGCGTCAGGTGATCGAGGACGTTCAGGCGTCGCCCAAGCCAATCATTCTGTTTATCGACGAGGCCCACACCCTGGTGGGTGCTGGTGGTGCGGCGGGCACTGGCGATGCCGCCAACCTGCTCAAACCGGCCTTGGCCCGCGGCTCCTTGCGAACCGTCGCGGCGACGACGTGGGCCGAGTATAAAAAACACATCGAGAAAGACCCGGCACTGACCCGTCGCTTTCAGGTCGTGCAAGTTGCCGAGCCTTCGGAAGACAAGGCCCTGCTGATGATGCGTGGCGTGGCATCGACCATGGAAAAACACCATCAGGTGCAGATTCTCGACGAGGCCCTGGAGGCTTCGGTCAAGCTGTCTCACCGGTACATTCCCGCCCGTCAGTTGCCGGACAAATCCGTCAGCCTGCTGGACACCGCTTGCGCTCGCGTTGCGATCAGCCTGCATGCGGTACCGGCTGAAGTCGATGACAGCCGTCGTCGTATCGAAGCGCTGGAAACCGAGTTGCAAATCATCGCCCGCGAGCATGCCATTGGCGTGGATATTGGCGCGCGGCAGAGCAACACTTCTGAGCTGTTGAGCAGCGAGCGCGAACGTCTGCTGGCGCTTGAAGGTCGCTGGGCGGAAGAAAAAGCACTGGTGGATGAGTTGCTTGCGACCCGCGCCCAATTGCGTGAAAGCGCGGGCGTTGTCGACAGCGATGCAGGCAGCGAAGTCCAACCCGAAGCCCGCGCCGGATTGCGTGAGCAACTGGTTGATCTGCAAAAGCGCCTGAGCGCATTGCAGGGCGAGACGCCGTTGATTCTGCCCACTGTCGATTATCAGGCGGTGGCTTCAGTGGTTGCCGACTGGACCGGCATTCCAGTCGGTCGTATGGCGCGCAACGAACTTGAGACCGTGCTTAACCTTGATAAGCACCTGAAGAAACGCATCATTGGCCAGGATCACGCCCTGCAGATGATCGCCCGACGCATTCAGACCTCCCGTGCAGGGCTCGATAACCCGAGCAAGCCGGTAGGCGTATTCATGCTGGCCGGTACATCGGGCGTCGGTAAAACAGAAACCGCGCTGGCGCTGGCTGAGGCCATGTACGGCGGCGAACAGAACGTCATCACCATCAACATGAGCGAGTTCCAGGAAGCGCACACCGTTTCGACCCTCAAGGGTGCGCCTCCCGGCTATGTCGGTTATGGCGAAGGCGGCGTGTTGACTGAGGCCGTGCGCCGCAAGCCTTACAGCGTGGTGCTGCTTGATGAAGTGGAAAAAGCCCACCCTGACGTCCATGAAATCTTCTTCCAGGTCTTCGACAAGGGCGTGATGGAGGACGGCGAGGGCCGGGTCATCGACTTCAAGAACACCCTGATCCTGCTGACCACCAATGCCGGTACTGAGCTGATTTCACACCTGTGCAAAGACGTGCAGAATCTGCCCGATCCCGAGGATATCGCCAAGGCCCTGCGCCAGCCGCTGCTGGAGATTTTCCCGCCTGCGCTGCTCGGTCGTCTGGTGACCATTCCGTACTATCCGCTCAGTGACACCATGCTCAAGTCGATTACCCGCCTGCAACTCGACCGGGTCAAAAAACGCGTCGAAAGCACCCACAAAGTCGCGTTCGATTACGATGACGCGGTGGTCGACCTGATCGTTTCGCGCTGCACCGAAACCGAAAGCGGCGGCCGGATGATTGACGCGATTCTGACCAACACCCTGCTGCCCGACATGAGCCGAGAATTCCTCACCCGCATGCTCGACGGCAAGCCCATGGCGAGCGTGAGCATCAGGGCGCTGGACGGCGAATTCGATTATCAGTTTGGCGATGCCAACTGAGCCTGCGAGCGCTAGCTAACTACTCTGGCTATTTAACGGAATAATCCATGCTGTTCACCCAACTCACACGTCTGGCACAGATCAACAGCCCGCTCGGACCGGATGTGCTGCTGCTCAAGAACATGGGCGGCGGCGATGAGCTGGGGCGGATGTTTGATTACACCCTGCAGCTCACGTCCACAGATGGCGCCATCGACCTCAACCAGTTGCTGGGCAAACCCATGAGCCTGTCGCTGCGCCTGGACGACGGTAGCCAGCGCTACTTTCACGGGATTGTCGCGCGTTGCAGTCAGGAGGTCGGCCAGGGCCAGTTCGCCAGCTATCAGGTTACGTTGCGCCCTTGGCTGTGGCTGCTGACGCGGACGTCCGATTGCCGGATTTTCCAGAACCAGACCATCCCGCAGATCATCAAGCAGGTCTTTCGCGACCTGGGCTTCTCGGATTTCGAAGACGCGCTGAGCCGCCCCTATCGGGAGTGGGAATACTGCGTCCAGTACCGGGAAAGCAGCTTCGACTTCGTCAGCCGCCTGATGGAACAGGAAGGTATTTATTACTTCTTCCGCCATGAAAAAGACCGCCACGTGCTGGTGCTTGCCGATGCTTATGGCGCACATCAAAACGCACCGGGTTATGCCTCGGTGCCTTATTTCCCGCCTGACGGTCAGCACCGCGAACGCGACCACATCAATGACTGGCGTCTGGCTCAGGAAGTCCAGCCGGGCTCGCTGGAGCTTAACGACTACGACTTCCAGCGTCCGTCCGCCAGCATCAACGTCCGCTCGGCCATGCCCCGGCCGCACACGGCGGGCGATTATCCGCTGTACGACTACCCCGGCACTTACGTGCAAAGTCAGGACGGCGAGCATTACGCCCGCACGCGCATCGAAGCGCTGCAAAGCCTGCATGAGCGCGTCGAACTGAGCGGCAACGCCCGAGGCCTTGGCACAGGGCACCTGTTCAGCATGACCGGCTTTGGTCGCGACGATCAGAACCGCGAATACCTGATCGTGCCCAGGAAAGCCACGAATCCGGCGCAGGCTCAGCCGGTCCACAATTCGAAAGCGCCCTGACCTGTATCGATGCCCAACAAAGCTTTCGGCCGCTGGCCAGCACTTCAAGACCCATCGTCAAAGGCCCGCAAACCGCCATCGTCGTGGGCCCCAGCGGCGAGGAAATCTGGACCGACCAGTTTGGCCGGGTCAAGGTGCATTTCTACTGGGACCGGCACGACCAGTCCAACGAAAACAGCTCCNGGCAAGAACTGGGGCTCGATGCAGATTCCACGGATCGGTCAGGAAGTGATTGTGAGCTTTCTGGAAGGCGATCCGGACCGCCCGATCATCACCGGTCGCGTGTACAACGCGGAACAGACCGTGCCCTACGACCTGCCCGCCAACGCGACCCAAAGCGGCATGAAAAGCCGCTCCAGCAAGGGTGGTACGCCTGCCAACTTCAATGAAATCCGGATGGAGGACAAGAAGGGCGAGGAGCAGTTGTACATCCACGCCGAGCGCAATCAGGACATCGTCGTCGAAGTGGACGAAAGTCACTCGGTGGGGCATGACCGGAATAAGAGTGTGGGGAATAACGAGACGGTGACGATTGGTGCGGATCGCGTTCGGGCGGT
>NZ_LKBT01000035.1 GCF_002699985.1 Pseudomonas sp. ICMP 561
GCGAAATCGACCCTGCCAGTTAAAAACTGTTACCTATGTGCGTGAACTGATTTGTAACCCATGTGGGTGAGTCATACCGGCAAGAGCCTTTTGGTTACTTTTGGGCTGTTCAAAAGTGACGCGCTGTAAAAGCGCAACCAATACCAGCCGTCACCAAATAACGGATATGTACACAACCAAAACTACCCCACCTTACGCCCCTGCACCGGATAACCCGGATCGGTATAGCCATGGGTCGACGTATGCCCCGGCACCACAAGGCTGTCCACCAGCTTCTCATCGTCCGGACCCAGCTCCAGGCTCAACGCATCCATATATGTATCCCAATGCGCCTCAGTCCGGGGCCCGGCGATCGCGGCGCTGATCAGCTTGTTCTTCAAGACCCAGGCCAGCGCGAATGCAATAGACGTAGTGCCCCGCTCAGCCGCATGTCCGGCGATCGTCTGAGCGATTTTCAGCGACTCGGGACGCCACTCGGTCTGCTGCAAACGCTTGTCACCGCGGGCCGCTCGGGAGTCTGCCGGAATGTCTGCATCAACCCCGTACTTGCCGCTCAACACCCCCCGCGCCAACGGGCTGTAAGACACAACACCCAATCCGTACTGCTCGGCCGCCGGCAATTGCTCCACCTCCGCACTACGGTCGACGATGTTGTACAGCGGCTCACTCGCCACCGGCCGTTCGATACCCAACTGATCAGCGATGCGGACCATCTCGGCAATGCGCCAGCCATGGAAGTTGGAGACACCGTAGTAGCGGATCTTGCCCTGACGAATCAGGTCGCCGATGGCTCGAACGCCTTCTTCCATCGGTGCATCAGTCAGCGCCCGGTGGAAATACAGCACGTCGATGTAATCGGTACCCAATCGTTTAAGGCTGGCCTCAACGGACTGCATGATCCATTTGCGCGACTGGCCCTGCTCGTTTGGCCCTTGGGTCCGGGGTGTGGGGTAACCGAACTTGGTCGCCAGCACCCAACTGTCACGTTGCCGGGCAATGGCACGACCGACGACTTGTTCAGAACCACCGGCATGATAGGCATCAGCCGTATCGAGAAAATTGACGCCCTGTTCGAACGCCTTGTCGATGATGCGTTTAGACGTTGGCTCATCCGTTTCGCCGCCAAACATCATGGCGCCCAGGCACAGGGGGGAGACTTTCAGAGCGCTGCGGCCCAGATATCGGTAGTCCATAAGGTCCTCTCGAGAATGGCTGAAATACACATTCAGCCCATCCTAAAGAACCGGGGATTATTGAGTAAGCCCGAAAAGCTAGATGCAGTCATGAGTAATATTCATGTGTTCAGCCGTAAGGCATCGACCACGATTGCCAAGGCCCGGGAGCTTTGACGGCGACTGGCGTAATACAGATGCAGGCCCGGAAAAGTCGGAAACCAGTCCTCCAGCACCCAGTTCAAACGACCCGCATCGACGTGCGGCTGTGCCAGGTCTTCAGGCATGTAGGCCAGACCACCGCCATCCAGGGCGGCCTGAAGTATCTGATACACGCCGTTGAAGGTCAGTTGCCCGTCTACGCGGATCTGCAACTCATCTTTGCCATTCGCCAGTTCCCAGGCATAACAACCGCCATGGGTCGGCAGGCGCAGGTTGATGCAATTGTGCTGATGCAGATCATCGGGTTTGAGCGGCATGGCGCGGTTTGCGAGATAGGACGGCGCGCCAACGATGGACATGCGCATGTCCGGTGCAATACGTACCGCGATCATGTCCTTGGCGACCTGATCGCCGAGCCGCACTCCGATGTCGTAACGCTGAGCGACGATGTCCGTCAGACCGTAATCGGTAATGATCTCGACTTTGAGGTCGGGGTACATCGGCAGGACTTTCGCCAGCCTCGGCCAAAGAACTGTGTTGGCGCTGTGGTCGGTGGCGGTAATACGGATAGTGCCGCGCGGCTTGTCCCGCATGCCTGTTACTTCGGCCAGATCAGCATCTATTTCTTCAAATCGCGGCGCCAGGCTTTCGAACAGCCGCTCACCTGCTTCGGTAGGTGCCACGCTGCGGGTGGTGCGAGTCAGCAACCGTACGCCGAGCCGTGTCTCCAGAGAGCGAATGGTATGACTCAAGGCGGACTGAGAAACCCCAAGCTGGGCCGCCGCGCGAGTAAAGCTCCTTTCACGGGCAACCGCGATGAATGCCAGCAAATCGTTGTAACTGTCCCGCGCCATTCATGAGCCCTCGTCATCTAATGACTGGATTAAACCAGCTATCGCTTAATCGCCCACGCTATTTGTTTGCAAGATGTATCGGGACACCCACGCCCGAATAGGCGTCAAGCGCCCGTACACATGGGTTAAGAGGGCATTGATGAGCTCAGTTCAGGTGTGTATTGCGATCTTTGCGCGTAGTCCTGCAAGACTCTGCCGACTAACGTCACAGCTCTCGCACACCTTCTCCAAGCCACCACGCATTCATGAGCAGAACGCATAACTGTTAGCGAGCAGAAACCGCAAACTTTCTACGCAAGCGGCGAGTCGTAACTTTGACTTGTACGAAATTGACCTGAACGAAACATGCCCCACCTGAAACCGGCCAGCCGGACCAGGCCTGAAGGCGCAAAGACGCCCGGCACTAGCGAACTTGATGACAAGGTGTCGATACGGACGCCGCTGCCAAGCCACTGCTGAATTCGCAGCCATCCCCATGCATAGGGGAATAAAACAATGGACGACCGTGACCTGATGAAAATAACCAGACGCAAATTCCTGATCGTGGGCGCGGTGACCGCGACCACGGCCGTACTTCCGCCGTTCATTTCCGCCCTGGCATCGGCGGCCAACCAGATGGCTCGCCCGGTCCGCGCACCGGTTTCACTTGAAGTCAATGGCGTGGCTCGACAGCTGGATCTGGATACCCGCACCACGTTGCTCGACGCTCTGCGCGAGCACTTGCATCTGACGGGCACCAAAAAAGGCTGTGACCATGGCCAGTGCGGTGCCTGCACCGTGATCGTCAACGGCAAACGCGTCAACTCATGCCTGACCCTCGCGGTCATGCAGCAAGGCTCGAAAGTGACCACGGTCGAAGGCCTGGGCACGCCCGACAAATTGCACGCGATGCAGGCCGCGTTCATCAAGCACGATGGCTTCCAGTGCGGCTATTGCACACCGGGGCAAATCTGTTCTGCAGTGGCTGTCCTAGATGAGATTCGTCAGGGTATCCCCAGCCACGTCAGCCAGAGCCTGACTGACCGTCCGCAACTGATCGCCAGTGAATTCCAGGAACGCATGAGCGGCAATATCTGCCGCTGCGGTGCGTACTCCAACATCATTGCCGCCATCAGCGAAGTCGCGGAGGTGAACGCATGAGGCCTTTTACTTATGTACGGGCGCAGTCGCCCGCCGAAGCGGCGGCACAGGCTGCACAGACCGAAGGGGCCAAGTTCATCGCTGGCGGGACCAACCTGCTGGACTTGATGAAGCTGGAAATCGAAACCCCGATGCACCTGATCGACGTCAATGACCTTGCGCTGGATCGTATAGAAGCGACGCCCGAAGGCGGCCTGCGGATCGGCGCACTGGTGCGCAACACCGATCTGGCCGCCGACGCCCGGGTGCGCAAGGATTACGGCTTGCTCTCCCGAGCATTGCTGGCCGGCGCTTCCGGGCAATTGCGCAACGCTGCGACCACGGCGGGCAACCTGCTGCAGCGAACCCGTTGCCCGTATTTCTACGACACCAATCAGGCCTGCAACAAACGCCATCCGGGCAGTGGTTGCGCAGCGATTGGCGGGGTCACGCGGCAACTGGGTATTATCGGTGTGAGCAGCGCCTGCATCGCCACCCATCCGAGCGACATGGCCATCGCCATGCGGGTACTGGATGCCCAGGTTGAGACCGTACGCCCGGACGGCACCACCCGGGTCATTCCCATCGCCGAATTTCATCGCCTGCCCGGCAATACGCCTAACATCGAAACATCGCTCGCAGCTAACGAATTGATCACCGCCGTTACCCTGCCCGCGCCGATTGGCGGCACCCACATCTATCAGAAAGTTCGTGACCGGGCGTCTTACGCGTTCGCGCTGATTTCAGTTGCTGCGGTGATTCAAAGCAACGGCAAAGGCCGTGTCGCGCTGGGCGGTGTTGCACCTAAACCCTGGCGCGTTGAAGACGCTGACTCGCTGATGCCCGACGGTGCCAAGGCGGTCATGGCCAAGCTACTGTCTGGCGCCACGCCGACCCACGAAAATGAATTCAAGGTCACGCTTGCCGAGCGCACGCTGGCTTCGGTCATGGCGCAAGCGAGGGCTACCTCATGAAATTCGATACCCCGGCCAGCACCAACCCCATCGACCAGCTCAAAGTGGTCGGCAAAGCAACGCCGCGCATCGACGGCAAACTGAAAACAACCGGTCAGGCGCACTACGCCTATGAACATCACGACGTCGTGCCGAATCAGGCTTATGGCTATGTGGTGACCTCCGCCATTGCCAAGGGCCGTATCGGTTCGATGAATCTGGAGGCCGCCAACGCAGCGCCGGGTGTCATCGGGATCGTTACCGCAGCCAGCGCGGGCAAACTTGGCAAAGGCAAATACAACACCGCCACACTGCTCGGCGGCCCCGAGATCCAGCACTATCATCAGGCGATCGCGCTGGTGGTGGCAGAGTCCTTCGAGCAGGCACGCACCGCTGCGCAACTGGTGCAGGTCGAGTACCTGCGCACTAACGGCAAATACGATCTGGGCGGCGACCTGAATGCAGCCGTGAAGCCTGAAGGTGAATCGGCAGATACTGCACGCGGCGACTTTGCCGGTGCATTCAGTTCGGCGGCGGTGCAATTCGATGCGACCTATACAACCCCGGATCAGTCCCACGCAGCCATGGAACCGCATACCTCCATGGCGACCTGGGAAGGCGAAAAGCTGACCCTGTGGACGTCCAACCAGATGATCGCCTGGAGCGTTGGCGATATCGCTACCACGCTGGGCATGGCCAAGGAAAATGTGCGTCTGGTCTCGCCTTATATCGGCGGTGGCTTCGGCGGCAAACTGTTCATCCGCTCTGATGCGATCCTTGCTGCGCTGGGTTCTCGGCAGTGCGGCCGTCCGGTCAAGGTCGCGCTGGCCCGCCCGCAGATCATCAACAACACCACGCACCGCCCGGCCACTATTCAGCGGATCCGCATCGGCGCAGGTCAGGATGGCAAGATCACTGCGATTGCCCACGAAGGCTGGTCCGGTGATCTGGCGGGTGGCGGTGTAGAGAACGCCGTACAGCCCACCCAGTTTCTATATGCCGGTGAAAACCGCATGACCGCCATGCGCCTCGCCACGCTGGACCTGCCGGAAGGCAATGCCATGCGTGCACCGGGGGAAACGCCGGGGTTGATGGCGCTGGAAATTGCCATGGACGAGATGGCGGAGAAGCTCAACATGGACCCTATTGAGTTCAGGGTCCTGAACGATACTCAAGTCGATCCTAACAATCCGCAGCGGCCCTTCTCGCAACGTAACCTGATCCAGTGCCTGCAAACCGGTGCCGAGCGCTTTGGCTGGAACAAACGCAACCCGCGTCCCGGTACGCAGCGCGAAGGCAATTGGCTGATTGGCATGGGCGTCGGCTGCGCCTATCGCAACAACCTCCTGCTCAAATCCGGCGCCCGGGTACGTCTGGGCAGCAACGGTAAGGTCACGGTCGAAACCGATATGACTGACATCGGTACTGGCAGCTACACGATCATTGCCCAGACCGCGGCAGAAATGATGGGCGTGACGCTGGATGACGTGGTGGTACGCCTGGGCGATTCGGACTTCCCGGTGTCAGCGGGTTCCGGCGGCCAGTTCGGTGCCAACTGCTCGACTGCCGGGGTTTACGCGGCCTGCGTGAAATTGCGTGAAGCCGTCACCCAACGCCTGGGTTACACCGCCAACGATGCGGTTTTCGCGGACGGTCAGGTGCAGTTCGCAGGACGCAGCGTTCCGCTGGGTCAGGCTGCGCGTAACGGCGAGTTGGTGGCCGAGGACTCCATCGAGTTTGCGGAGCTCGCCAAGAAGTACCAGCAATCGACCTTCGGCGCGCACTTCGTTGAGGTCGCCGTCAACATGGCCACAGGGGAAACCCGTGTACGGCGCATGCTGGCTGTCTGTGCAGCAGGTCGCATTCTCAATCCGACCTCGGCCCGCAGCCAGGTAATCGGGGCGATGACCATGGGCGTCGGCGCAGCGCTGATGGAAGAGCTTGCCGTGGATAAACGACTGGGATTTTTCGTCAATCACGATCTGGCGGGATACGAGGTGCCGGTACATGCCGACATTCCCGAGCAGGAAGTGATCTTCCTCGACGAAACCGACCCGATGTCATCGCCCATGAAAGCCAAGGGCGTAGGCGAACTGGGCTTGTGCGGCGTGAGCGCGGCGATTGCCAACGCGATCTACAACGCGACTGGGGCAAGGGTTCGGGAGTATCCGATTACCTTGGACAAGGTCCTGAAATCTTTGCCTGAGATGATTTAGCCAAACAGATACACGTTTCTCTGTAGGAGCTGCCGAAGGCTGCGATGGCGGTGTGTCAGGACGAATGCTTTCGCAGCCTTCGGCAGCTCCTACAGGGAACGTGTTTCGAGTCAGGCAATCGCGTTTGCAATCCTGTGGGACCGAATTCATTCGCGAAGGCGGTAGTTCAGGCGGTACATCTGCAGCGTATACACCCGTCTCTTCGCGAATGAATTCGCTTGTATGGTTAGACTTGAAGGGGTGGTGGGACGAACAGTTCGCATCTGACTGCTGCAACAGTACAGACCGTGGGAG
>NZ_LKBT01000036.1 GCF_002699985.1 Pseudomonas sp. ICMP 561
GCAGCTTATGTATCGCCTGACATATAGCCTTCCCGAATGAATTCGGTCCTACCCGGTAGCGAGGCGGTGTGCCAGGTTCAACGCGTGGTCGTCCGTCACGGGCAAGCGCGCTCCTACGGCTAATCCTTTTTCTTCGCGCACAAACAAAACCCCTGAACGCGTAAGCGATCAGGGGTTCTGGAATTTAATCTTGACGATGACCTACTCTCACATGGGGAAACCCCACACTACCATCGGCGATACATCGTTTCACTACTGAGTTCGGGATGGGATCAGGTGGTTCCAATGCTCTATGGTCGTCAAGAAATTCGGTTGCCGGTGCGTTGGCCCTTGCGGGTTACGTGCCAGCGAATGGGTATGTGATAGCTCGGTAATGTGCGAACAAACTCTCGGTTCGTGTCGTCTTCACAGTCACCGCAATCTGGCCCTGCCTTCATTTATCAAGGCATGTCGCAAATTGCTTGGGTGTTATATGGTCAAGCCTCACGGGCAATTAGTATGGGTTAGCTCAACGCCTCACAGCGCTTACACACCCCACCTATCAACGTCGTAGTCTTCGACGGCCCTTCAGGGAACTCAAGGTTCCAGTGAGATCTCATCTTGAGGCAAGTTTCCCGCTTAGATGCTTTCAGCGGTTATCTTTTCCGAACATAGCTACCCGGCAATGCCACTGGCGTGACAACCGGAACACCAGAGGTTCGTCCACTCCGGTCCTCTCGTACTAGGAGCAGCCCCTCTCAAATCTCAAACGTCCACGGCAGATAGGGACCGAACTGTCTCACGACGTTCTAAACCCAGCTCGCGTACCACTTTAAATGGCGAACAGCCATACCCTTGGGACCGGCTTCAGCCCCAGGATGTGATGAGCCGACATCGAGGTGCCAAACACCGCCGTCGATATGAACTCTTGGGCGGTATCAGCCTGTTATCCCCGGAGTACCTTTTATCCGTTGAGCGATGGCCCTTCCATACAGAACCACCGGATCACTAAGACCTACTTTCGTACCTGCTCGACGTGTCTGTCTCGCAGTCAAGCGCGCTTTTGCCTTTATACTCTACGACCGATTTCCGACCGGTCTGAGCGCACCTTCGTACTCCTCCGTTACTCTTTAGGAGGAGACCGCCCCAGTCAAACTACCCACCATACACTGTCCTCGATCCGGATAACGGACCTGAGTTAGAACCTCAAAGTTGCCAGGGTGGTATTTCAAGGTTGGCTCCACGCAGACTGGCGTCCACGCTTCAAAGCCTCCCACCTATCCTACACAAGCAAATTCAAAGTCCAGTGCAAAGCTATAGTAAAGGTTCACGGGGTCTTTCCGTCTAGCCGCGGATACACTGCATCTTCACAGCGATTTCAATTTCACTGAGTCTCGGGTGGAGACAGCGCCGCCATCGTTACGCCATTCGTGCAGGTCGGAACTTACCCGACAAGGAATTTCGCTACCTTAGGACCGTTATAGTTACGGCCGCCGTTTACCGGGGCTTCGATCAAGAGCTTCGCGTTAGCTAACCCCATCAATTAACCTTCCGGCACCGGGCAGGCGTCACACCCTATACGTCCACTTTCGTGTTTGCAGAGTGCTGTGTTTTTAATAAACAGTCGCAGCGGCCTGGTATCTTCGACCGGCAGGGGCTTACGCAGTAAATGCTTCACCTCCACCGGCGCACCTTCTCCCGAAGTTACGGTGCCATTTTGCCTAGTTCCTTCACCCGAGTTCTCTCAAGCGCCTTGGTATTCTCTACCCAACCACCTGTGTCGGTTTGGGGTACGGTTCCTGGTTACCTGAAGCTTAGAAGCTTTTCTTGGAAGCATGGCATCAACCACTTCGTGTTCTAAAAGAACACTCGTCATCAGCTCTCGGCCTTAAGATCCCGGATTTACCTAAGATCTCAGCCTACCACCTTAAACTTGGACAACCAACGCCAAGCTGGCCTAGCCTTCTCCGTCCCTCCATCGCAATAACCAGAAGTACAGGAATATTAACCTGTTTTCCATCGACTACGCTTTTCAGCCTCGCCTTAGGGACCGACTAACCCTGCGTCGATTAACGTTGCGCAGGAAACCTTGGTCTTTCGGCGTGGGAGTTTTTCACACCCATTGTCGTTACTCATGTCAGCATTCGCACTTCTGATACCTCCAGCAAGCTTCTCAACTCACCTTCACAGGCTTACAGAACGCTCCTCTACCGCATCATCCTAAGATGATACCCGTAGCTTCGGTACCTGGTTTGAGCCCCGTTACATCTTCCGCGCAGGCCGACTCGACTAGTGAGCTATTACGCTTTCTTTAAAGGGTGGCTGCTTCTAAGCCAACCTCCTAGCTGTCTAAGCCTTCCCACATCGTTTCCCACTTAACCAGGATTTTGGGACCTTAGCTGACGGTCTGGGTTGTTTCCCTTTTCACGACGGACGTTAGCACCCGCCGTGTGTCTCCCATGCTCGGCACTTGTAGGTATTCGGAGTTTGCATCGGTTTGGTAAGTCGGGATGACCCCCTAGCCGAAACAGTGCTCTACCCCCTACAGTGATACATGAGGCGCTACCTAAATAGCTTTCGAGGAGAACCAGCTATCTCCGAGCTTGATTAGCCTTTCACTCCGATCCACAGGTCATCCGCTAACTTTTCAACGGTAGTCGGTTCGGTCCTCCAGTTAGTGTTACCCAACCTTCAACCTGCCCATGGATAGATCGCCCGGTTTCGGGTCTATTCCCAGCGACTAGACGCCCTATTAAGACTCGCTTTCGCTACGCCTCCCCTATTCGGTTAAGCTCGCCACTGAAAATAAGTCGCTGACCCATTATACAAAAGGTACGCAGTCACCCAACAAAGTGGGCTCCCACTGCTTGTACGCATACGGTTTCAGGATCTATTTCACTCCCCTCTCCGGGGTTCTTTTCGCCTTTCCCTCACGGTACTAGTTCACTATCGGTCAGTCAGTAGTATTTAGCCTTGGAGGATGGTCCCCCCATGTTCAGACAAGGTTTCTCGTGCCCCGTCCTACTCGATTTCATGACAAGGAGATTTTCGCGTACAGGGCTATCACCCACTATGGCCGCACTTTCCAGAGCGTTCCGCTAATCTCCAAGCCACTTAAGGGCTGGTCCCCGTTCGCTCGCCACTACTAAGGGAATCTCGGTTGATTTCTTTTCCTCAGGGTACTTAGATGTTTCAGTTCCCCTGGTTCGCTCCATACACCTATGTATTCAGTGTAAGGTAACTGTCTTATGACAGCTGGGTTCCCCCATTCAGACATCTCCGGATCACAGTCTGTTTGCCGACTCCCCGAAGCTTTTCGCAGGCTACCACGTCTTTCATCGCCTCTGACTGCCAAGGCATCCACCGTATGCGCTTCTTCACTTGACCATATAACCCCAAGCAATCTGGTTATACTGTGAAGACGACATTCGCCGAAAGTTTGTTCTCACAAACTTTACCTTAGCCTGGACACACACCAGTGAAAGAGGTGCCCAGTCTATATTTCTATCACATACCCAAATTTTTAAAGAACGATCTAATCAAAGACTAGAAATCAACACTCACCATCAAATGGAGTGCTCATTTCTAAGCTTTCAAACAGAAGCAGTAAGTGGTGGAGCCAAGCGGGATCGAACCGCTGACCTCCTGCGTGCAAGGCAGGCGCTCTCCCAGCTGAGCTATGGCCCCGTATTTCTACAGGCGTTTCCCACACAAAATTGGTGGGTCTGGGCAGATTCGAACTGCCGACCTCACCCTTATCAGGGGTGCGCTCTAACCAACTGAGCTACAGACCCAATTTCGAGCTTGTAGCCGCTAGCGTGAGCTATCAGCTTGGAGCTTAAAGCTGCTTCTAATCGTCTTCTTCAATGAATCAAGCAATTCGTGTGGGAACTTGTGCTGCAGCTGAGTCGTCGATTAAGGAGGTGATCCAGCCGCAGGTTCCCCTACGGCTACCTTGTTACGACTTCACCCCAGTCATGAATCACACCGTGGTAACCGTCCCCCCGAAGGTTAGACTAGCTACTTCTGGTGCAACCCACTCCCATGGTGTGACGGGCGGTGTGTACAAGGCCCGGGAACGTATTCACCGCGACATTCTGATTCGCGATTACTAGCGATTCCGACTTCACGCAGTCGAGTTGCAGACTGCGATCCGGACTACGATCGGTTTTATGGGATTAGCTCCACCTCGCGGCTTGGCAACCCTCTGTACCGACCATTGTAGCACGTGTGTAGCCCAGGCCGTAAGGGCCATGATGACTTGACGTCATCCCCACCTTCCTCCGGTTTGTCACCGGCAGTCTCCTTAGAGTGCCCACCATAACGTGCTGGTAACTAAGGACAAGGGTTGCGCTCGTTACGGGACTTAACCCAACATCTCACGACACGAGCTGACGACAGCCATGCAGCACCTGTCTCAATGTTCCCGAAGGCACCAAAGTTCATTGGATGTCAAGGCCTGGTAAGGTTCTTCGCGTTGCTTCGAATTAAACCACATGCTCCACCGCTTGTGCGGGCCCCCGTCAATTCATTTGAGTTTTAACCTTGCGGCCGTACTCCCCAGGCGGTCAACTTAATGCGTTAGCTGCGCCACTAAGAGCTCAAGGCTCCCAACGGCTAGTTGACATCGTTTACGGCGTGGACTACCAGGGTATCTAATCCTGTTTGCTCCCCACGCTTTCGCACCTCAGTGTCAGTATCAGTCCAG
Source organism: Pseudomonas sp. ICMP 561 (assembly GCF_002699985.1). Classification (GTDB taxonomy): domain Bacteria; phylum Pseudomonadota; class Gammaproteobacteria; order Pseudomonadales; family Pseudomonadaceae; genus Aquipseudomonas; species Aquipseudomonas quasicaspiana. The sequence continues at coordinate 4,688 of NZ_LKBT01000036.1, forward strand.
GTGGTCGCCTTCGCCACTGGTGTTCCTTCCTATATCTACGCATTTCACCGCTACACAGGAAATTCCACCACCCTCTACCATACTCTAGCTTGCCAGTTTTGGATGCAGTTCCCAGGTTGAGCCCGGGGATTTCACATTCAACTTAACAAACCACCTACGCGCGCTTTACGCCCAGTAATTCCGATTAACGCTTGCACCCTCTGTATTACCGCGGCTGCTGGCACAGAGTTAGCCGGTGCTTATTCTGTCGGTAACGTCAAAACACTTACGTATTAGGTAAATGCCCTTCCTCCCAACTTAAAGTGCTTTACAATCCGAAGACCTTCTTCACACACGCGGCATGGCTGGATCAGGCTTTCGCCCATTGTCCAATATTCCCCACTGCTGCCTCCCGTAGGAGTCTGGACCGTGTCTCAGTTCCAGTGTGACTGATCATCCTCTCAGACCAGTTACGGATCGTCGCCTTGGTGAGCCATTACCTCACCAACTAGCTAATCCGACCTAGGCTCATCTGATAGCGCAAGGCCCGAAGGTCCCCTGCTTTCTCCCGTAGGACGTATGCGGTATTAGCGTCCGTTTCCGAGCGTTATCCCCCACTACCAGGCAGATTCCTAGGCATTACTCACCCGTCCGCCGCTCGCCACCAGGTACAAGTACCCGTGCTGCCGCTCGACTTGCATGTGTTAGGCCTGCCGCCAGCGTTCAATCTGAGCCATGATCAAACTCTTCAGTTCAAACATCTTTGGGTTTTGAGAAAACCCTAAACTTGGCTCAGCAATCGTTGGTTATTTCTTTGATTTCTCGCGGAGTAACTTACGATGCTGATAATCTGTTGACTTCAGTCTGACAGCGCAAGCACCCACACGAATTGCTTGATTCAATTGTTAAAGAGCGGTTGGTTAAGATCTTTCGTCTCAACCGAGGCGCGCATTCTACAGCAGCCTCTGTATCTGTCAAGCGGTTATTTTAAGAAGTTTTCAAAGTTTCCTTATCAAC
>NZ_LKBT01000037.1 GCF_002699985.1 Pseudomonas sp. ICMP 561
CATCAGGCGGGAAATACGGCACCGAGGCATAACCCGGTGCGTTTTGATGTGCGCCATAAGCATCGGCAAGCACCAGCACGTGGCGGTCTTTTTCATGGCGGAAGAAGTAATAAATACCTTCCTGTTCCATCAGGCGACTGACGAAGTCGAAGCTGCTTTCGCGGTACTGGACGCAGTACTCCCACTCCCGATAGGGGCGGCTNCCAGGTCGCGAAAGACCTGCTTGATGATCTGCGGGATGGTCTGGTTCTGGAAAATCCGGCAATCGGACGTCCGTGTCAGCAGCCACAGCCAAGGGCGCAACGTGACCTGATAGCTGGCGAACTGGCCCTGGCCGACCTCCTGACTGCAACGCGCAACAATCCCGTGAAAGTAGCGCTGGCTGCCGTCATCCAGGCGCAGCGACAGGCTCATGGGTTTGCCCAGCAACTGGTTGAGGTCGATGGCGCCATCAGACGAGGTCAGTTCAAGGTTGTAGTCGAAGGGGCGACCCAGTTCATCCGCGCCAGCCAGGGTTTTCAGCAACAGGACGTCGGCCCCGAGAGGGCTGCTGATTTTGGTCAGGCGTGTGGCTTGGGTGAGCTGCATGGGGCTGGTCCGTAAGAACTCCGGGGGGATAGTATCGCGGCGATTACTGTCTTTGCGTAGCCCTAACGGTGGTATTTGGTTCATGCGTCCAAGGGCCGGTTTATCAATCGAATGACCATGCGGCTTTCACTTCATGAGCGCTCGGATGAGAACCGTGCCACGGTCAGCAGAACCATAGGCCGTCGACACCTTGAAAGTTCGTCGACATTACGTGAAGCTTTGCCGCTCCCGCCCTCTACCATGGAAAGTGGACCGCCCCATGACGCTATACCGATTGCAGGAAGCTGACCTGGACATCCCTGATAACTGGCAGGATCAAAGCATCAATATTTTCAAGCTGCCAGCTGTAGGCACTGCGAAAGAAGCCAGCTTTGTTATCAGCCGTGACCCTAGCCAGGGCGACGCGCTGTTTGCTGATTACATCGAGGCTCAACTGTCGAGCGCTGAACAGCAGCTACCCGGTTTCAAACTCATCAAGCGTTGGGATTTCGTTCTACATGCCCATGCTGCAACACTCCTCGATTACAGTTGGCAACGCGAAGGTCGTGAGTTGATGCTCCGCCAGGTGTTTGTCGAACGTAAACCCGCCGTGCTGATTACAACACTGACGACGACCGTGGATGACCTCATCCATCATGAACCCGCCTGGAAACAGGCTATGCAATCCATGATGCCTTTACCCCCGGCTGTTTAATCCACTCAAGAACTTTTCAGCGCATGGATGCACAAGCAGCAGCTCGTTTAGGCGACGAAATAGCCCACGGTTTTGGTGTCGCGGCCATGATCGGTGGGGCAGTTATTGGCGCGATGGTGGGTGCTGCAGTCATCGCCGCAACCGTCGCTACCGGTGGCGTAGCCCTGGCGATCATGGCTGGCTCTGTGGCTGCGGGTGGGCTATCGATGTTCCAGATCGTCAAAGGTCTGAGTACGATCTTCAATTTGCCCGAACCCGCCACAGGAACGCTCATAAGGGGCAGTTTCAACGTCTACATAAACGACCGCGAGGCAATGCGGGCAGGTGAGGATGCGTCTTCATCATGCAGCGGCTTCCCGGCCAACCATCCCTACTGGCCATTCCCCGTACTGATCGCTGAAGGGAGCGCCACTGTCTATATCAACGGCAAACCCGCCGCCCGGCTGCACAGCAAAATGGTCTGCGGTGCCCACATCAAAAGCGGTAGCGACGACACCTTTATTGGCGGCCCCACAATCGCGGTTGCGTTCGTCCTCGATATTGAAGGCTGGATGCATACCGGCCTTGAAGCGCTGGGTCTGCTGGCCGCCGGAGGCGGTTTGGTGTTGGCGGCAATGGCCGGCTGGGCTGCGCTCGGCACTGCGCTGCTGATTGGTGGCGCGACCATGGGCGGCATGGCGTTGCTGGGCGAACTCGGTGATCGGCTAGGGCCAGGCTACCGAGACTTGCTGCAGGGTGTGGCGGGTATGGCAATGCTGGGCCTAAGCCCGAAAATGGCAAGGCTCGGCAAGGACCCACGTTACCTGCCTGGCCGGACTGAACAAGAAATCATGAGCATGCCGAAAGGCAGCCGACCACCGCCTCACGAGTATCTAGAGAAGTCTTACATAGACGCACACCTGCAAAAATTCGAGGAAGGCGGCAGCTTTCTGTTTACAGAGACTGAGGTCGTCACTTCAAGCCGCGACGGATTCAACCCGAGTAAATTCGTCATGGCTAAATCCGACATGGAAGGCGCGGTGGCGGCTTACAAAAAGAGCGGTGATGTGTCAGTGCTGGAGTCCGCACTGGGGTACGAGCCCGGATCGCTAGTAGGCGAAAAAATATATATGGTGAACCTCGATGCCCCAAAAGTCCTGATGCCAACCGGCAACGAGGGTGGTGTTAACAATCTGTGGCGACCGGGCGGCGTGACCCATCCAGGCGGAATGCGCGAGGGCGTACTGGACAAGGTGCCCATCTATCACGGCAATAACCCTGACGTGGTAATGGCCACGCAAAAAGCAGTGAGAATCCAATGACCTACGACCCAAACAATGTTCTTGCTCTGGCATTGGCCAACGACGAACTCGACAAGTTCCTGGTGGGCGAGCCGTTTTACTTTCTCGAAACCAAGGACGAAAACGACGAACCGCAGAACGTCCCCGTCGCCTTCAAATTGCTGATCCTGCCTTATTGGCGCGAAATCGGCGATCCGGATTTTCCGGAGCAATTCGTTCAGGCTTTGCTAAAAATGCTGAGGACCTACCCTGACCGAAACCGCGCCATCTATATGGCCCAAAGATGGTTGTTGTGTTACCGGTACTTCCTGAGCGAGAAGCACTCGGAGCCGACAGGTTTATATGCCGGGCTATTTGAAATTGACATGAGCCCTGTAGCCACAGAGCTCAAAGCACAGATGGAAGCTAACAAGACAGAGCTAATGGCGGACACCCGATGGGCCGGTGAACCATCGAGCAGTCAGAACGGGCTATGGGACCCGATGGTTCGCACGGCTTTGAGAATACTTCACCAGTTTGGCGGACCGGACCAGGTGCCATCCAATATCTGAATGCACCCCTGGTTTCACGCGCCTGGCTTCTTCGGAAAAAAAGCAGCAACCAATGAATCAATCGTGCCCTTGATGCCTTTGCCTTTGGCATCCAGGGCCGTTGCGCCTCCGGAGTTCAGGTCCAGTCGCCCGCCGGTGTCGATGTCACCCTTGCCACTGGCGTAGAGTTTGAATGCAGTACCGGAGATGTTGATCTCGCCGCTGGCGTTCATTTCCAGCACGCTCTGACCGCACACCAGACGAATTTGCGCGCCGGCCTCGATCAAGTACTGGGTACTGACGCTGTCGCTCTTGGTGCCGCCAACCTGCAGGACGTCATTACACTGCACCGCCCGAACGCGATCCGCACCAATCGTCACCGTCTCGTTATTCCCCACACTCTTATTCCGGTCATGCCCCACCGAGTGACTTTCGTCCACTTC
>NZ_LKBT01000038.1 GCF_002699985.1 Pseudomonas sp. ICMP 561
GGCGAAGCGCTGCCTTACGAGCTGCAACAGCAGTTCCGTCAACGGCACAGTGCACAGCTGCACAATCTGTATGGCCCGACCGAAGCGGCCATCGACGTCAGTTACTGGGCCTGCGATGAAGAAAATGATCGGCATCAGGTACCGATTGGCCGACCTATCGACAACCTGCAGTTGTACATCCTCGACGCATTCCTGGAACCCGTGCCGCAAGGCGTGGCAGGCGAGTTGTACATCGGCGGCGTGGGCCTGGCGCGGGGTTATCACCTGCGTCCGGGGCTGACCGCAGAGCGTTTCGTAGCCGACCCTTTCACAGCGGGCGAACGGCTGTATCGCACCGGCGACCTGGCTCGCTGGCGCGCAGACGGCGCCATCGAATACGTCGGGCGTATCGATCATCAAGTGAAGATCCGCGGATTGCGTATCGAACTGGGTGAAATCGAAGCCCGCCTGCAAGGGCTGGAATCTGTCGAAGAGGCCGTGGTGATTGCCCGCGACACGCCGCAAGGCAAGCAACTGGTGGGCTATGTAGTGGTTCATGGCACTGAAGGCAACGACAGCGAGAGCCTGCGCCGTGAACTGCTGGAACACCTGCCGGAATACATGGTGCCTGCGCAGATTCTAGTACTGCCCGCCATGCCGCTGTCGCCTAACGGCAAGCTGGACCGCAAGGCCTTGCCGGCACCGGAATTCGCTTCCGGCCCGCGTGGTTATGTCGCGCCGGGCACTGAGCTTGAGCAGCAACTGGTTGATATCTGGCAGAGCGTGCTGGGGATCGAAAAGGTCGGCATCACTGACGACTTCTTCGAACTGGGCGGGCACTCGCTGCTCCTCACTCAGGTCGGCATGACCCTGCGCAAGCGTCTGAATGTGGAGTTGCCGCTGCACAGTTTGTTCGAATTGAGTTCTATCCAGGCGTTGGCCGCTCACCTGCAGGCTCAGCCTGACGCTGCGCAAAATAAACAGGTTGATCTGGACCTGATGGACGAGTTGCTGGGCGAGTTGGAGAATTTTTGATGAGTAACACCGAACAACAGAAGTTGCAGCAGGTTGCCGAACGCCTGGCCGCTCTGCCGGAAGACCGCCAGCTGATTTTCCTGCGTCAGTTGGGCGAAAAAGGTGTGCGCCTGGAGCGCCTGCCGATTGTGCGTCAGCCGTGTGAGCAGGCACCGTTGTCGGCTGCGCAAAGTCGCTTGTGGTTTCTGTGGCAGATGGAACCGCACAGCGCGGCCTACAACATCCCGGCGGCAGTCCGGCTGCGCGGTGAGCTGGACGAAGAAGCGTTGCAACGCAGCTTTGCGGCCCTGATCGCCCGGCACGAAAGCCTGCGCACGCTGTTTCGCGAAATAGAGGGAGAGCACGGCTCGCAAGCGGTTCAGGTAATACTGCCGAGCCTTGATCCGGAGCTGCAACGTTTTGATCTGACGACGCTGCCCGTTGAACAGCGCGAGCCGCGTGCCCGTGAACAACTGGAACACGCGGCCCGCCAACCCTTTGATCTGAGCACTGGGCCGCTGCTGCGTCTGGCGCTGATTCGGCTCGATACCCGCGAGCACATCCTGCTGCTGACACTGCACCATATCGTCTCTGACGGTTGGTCAATGGGCGTGCTGACTGACGAGTTCGCCAGCCTGTACACCGCGCACGTCAGCGGTGCGGCAGCACAATTGGAAGCCTTGCCGGTGCAGTACGCCGACTATGCGCGCTGGCAGCGCTTGTGGATGGCGGCCGGTGAAGGTGACCGCCAATTGGATTACTGGACCCGTCAACTGGGCGGCGAAGCGCTGGTGCTGACCCTGCCCAGTGACCGCCCACGCCCGGCGGTGCAGAGCTACCGTGGCGCGGCGCTGGACTTCCAGCTGCCGGCAGCCTTGAGCAACGGCCTGCGCGAACTGGCTCGCAGCCAGGGCGCAACGCTGTTCATGCTGTTGCTGGCGGCGTATCAAGTGCTGCTGTTTCGTTACAGCGGCCAGCGTGAACTGCGGGTCGGTGTGCCCGTGGCCAACCGTGGTCGGGGGGAGAGCGAACGGCTGATCGGCTTCTTCGTCAACACTCAGGTGTTGGGCACGGAGATGAACGAGCACGAAACCTTTGTCGCGTTTCTGGACCGCACCCGGCAGGCGGTACTCGGTGCTCAGGCCCATCAGGACTTGCCGTTCGAGCGTCTGGTGGAGGCTTTGCAGCCAGAGCGCAGCCTCAGCTACAACCCGTTGTTTCAGGTGGCCTACAACCATTTGCCGAGTCAGCGCGACGGCTTGCGCGAACTGCCTTCAGCCGATGGTCGCGGGTTGACCCTGGAAAGCCTCGAACTGGACGTCGGCATCGCCAAGTTCGACCTGATGCTGAGCACCGAAGAGAGCCGTGATGGCCTGGTGCGCGGTCAGCTTGGCTACGCCACCGATTTGTTCGATACCGCGAGCATTGCGCAGATGCGCGAGCATTTCCTGCACCTGCTGCACGCGCTGCTCACAGATCCACGCCAGGTCGTGGGCCGCTTGCCGATGCTCTCGGGCAATGATCGCGAACAGTTGCTGCATGGCTGGAACGACACCGCCGCTGACTTCCCTGATCAGGTGCAACTGCAAAGCCTGATCGAACAGCAAGTCGCTGCAACGCCGGATGCTTTGGCCGTGCAGTTC
>NZ_LKBT01000039.1 GCF_002699985.1 Pseudomonas sp. ICMP 561
CCGGCGCAACATGTCGCCAATCATCGCAGCGGCGCCAAGAATGACCGCAACGATGTCCTGGCGATATTGCGCTCGGGACGAGATGTAAACATTGCTTCAGTGCCCGTCAAAAGTAACGCGCAATTGGCCATGCAGGCCCTGCATCGTGTTCGGCAAGGGTATGTAAAGCGGCGCACCGCAATGGGTAATCAGATACGTGGGTTGCTGCTGGAACAAGGCATTGCCATGGCGCAAGGGGCGGTGGCCCTAAGCCGAAATGTCCCACGCATACTGGAAGACGCAACCCAGCCATTGCCAGATATGTTGCGCGAGTTGGTCGACGAACTGCTGGGCGAATGGAGTCAGCTGGGTGAACGTATCGACGTGCTGACGGGGCGTCTGGAAGCTGCCGCGCGCGAAGACAAGACAGCAAAGCGCCTGATGACAGTACGTGGCATCGGTCCTGTCATCGCTACAGCGCTACTGGCCAAGCAAACTGAACCTGGGCGCTTCGCCAATGCACGAATGTTCGCAGCCTACTTCGGTACGGTTCCTGAGCAAAACAGCAGCGGACAAAAAGTTNGGCTGGGCAAAATTTGCAAACGCGGTGATGGCTACATTCGCAGCCTTTCAATTCAGGGAGCGCACGCTGTGTTAAGGCAGGTGCGGCCTGACTCTGAACATCCGGATGATCGCCGTTTGAGACGCTGGTTAAGCCAGCATGGTCAAAAGGGAGCCGCCGTCAGATTGGCCAACCGAAACCTGCGAATCGTCTGGGTGCTGCTGCAAAACGATCAGACCTATAGTCGCCAGCCAGCGGGTTGCCAGGAGGCGACGATGAATCATTGAAAAAACAGAGTTCTGCCACCGGGGTGCTGGGTCACCTCAACCGCTGCTTAAGAACATTGACCCTTGGTCAGACCGTCGTGGATAGATGCCTACGGTCCTACTGGCCCTTTTGAGGCCTTATCGTAATTGGCATACCGCGAGCTCACCCAATGTTGGCCAGAAGCTGATGATGCTTCCTCGAATAGGCCTTATACATAGATGCAACCGGGTAGCAGTGTTCAAAAGCAGGTTGAATGTAGGGGCGAGTCCATACATAGGACCGGCTTTAGCCGGGAGGACGTCGGTACATTCGCCCTGCTTCTTTCGTCAGGGGCATTGCCCTCCCGGCTAAAGCCGGTCCTATGTATGGACTCGCCCCTACTTTCAACCCGCTTTTTGAACACTGCTACCCGG
>NZ_LKBT01000040.1 GCF_002699985.1 Pseudomonas sp. ICMP 561
TGTTCTGGTCAAGTTTTTCCGGACACCGATTACGGTGATCAAGCCGCCTGCTGCTCCATAGCTATTGGCGACAAGTAGTTGTTGTAGCTGTGGAGTCTGATTCTGTTATAGCGCATGAAGAAGCTGGTCATATCCTGCCTGGCTTCTTCAACTGTCGTGTAGCCCTTGGCGGGCACCCACTCTGATTTGAGCGTCCCGAAGAAACGCTCTGTTGGTGCGTTGTCCCAGCACTGCCCCCTGCGGCTCATGCTTTGCGTTATCCCATGCTCCAGTAGCTCGGACTGAAAGCGCTGGCTGGTGTATTGGCAGCCTTGATCTGAATGGAACATCAAGCCTGCATGTTTGCCTCGAACCTCCACCGCCATTCTCAGCGCCTTGCTAACCAGGTTGGCGTCATTGATCAGAGAAAACCCCCAGCCCACGACTCTGCGGGCGAACAGGTCAATAACTACTGCCAAGTGATACCAGCGCTTCCCAACCATCAGGCTGGTGACGTCGCCGCACCAGACCTGATTGATTGCGGTTGGCTCGAAGTTACGTTCGAGCAGGTTCTTGGCCACAAATGCTTCGACGCCTCTGGAGCGGTACTGATGGCGGCGGCGCTGCCTGCTGGCCAGATTTGCCTCCGCCATCAGCTTTCCAGCCAAATACCTTCCGACCTGGATATGCTGGGCCTTCAAGTGCTGAGAGATCATCCGCGCGCCTGCACTTCCACGGCTTTCAACATGCAATTGCACGACTTTCGCTCTGAGCGCGTCACGGTTGGCTATCGGCGCTGAACGTCGCTTAATCCAGTCATAGAACGCGCTGCGGGAAACGCCCATCACACTGCAAAGCAAGCTGGTCGGATATGAACTCGACTCCCTCAGCTCCTCGATCAGGAAAAACGATCGGGATCCGACATCAAGAGAGCCGTAGCCTTTTTTAATATTTCAGCTTCAGTTTCCAAACGCTTGACCTTGGCTCGCAGCTGTTGAAGCTCTCGCTGTTCGTCGCTGATTGCCTTGGTACCTGCTACTGGCTGCCCTTTCTGACGCTCTTTACGAACCTGATCAACCCAGCGGCGCAGAGCCGTACGGCCAACCTCCATCGATGCACAGACATCGGGAACTGAGCAGTTGTCATCAAGAACCATGCT
>NZ_LKBT01000041.1 GCF_002699985.1 Pseudomonas sp. ICMP 561
TAGGTCTTTCGCTCTTGCATGGAACCTCCTGATTGGGCGAATCATATCGCCCTTAAGAGGTGTCCGGGATCATTAAGCCAGTTCAGCCCGGCTCCCACACGTTTTGCGCCTGACTCACGCACTGGGTGCTTTATCAAACCTGTGGGAGCGAGGCTTGCCCGCGATGCAGACGACTCGGTTTGTCAGCTAGACCTTGTCGTCGTTCATCGCGAGCAAGCTCACTCCTACAGGTGAGTACCTCTATCTGAGCGGCGCCTGGGCCGAGCCGCATCCGGACGATAAAGGATAACGCGGTGTGTCTTCCAGCAGCGTCTCATGTATCGCGGGCAAGCCCTAATGCCAGTCAGTTAAGGAATTGACTTGTCCGTCCACCGAGAATAAAAAACGGGCTCCGTCGATCAGAGCCCGCTCCATGCCCCTTCAGAGCACTTTTCAAGAGATCATCAAACTCATCCGTCGATCAGAGCCCGCTCCATGCCCCTTCAGAGCACTTTTCAAGAGATCATCAAACTCAATCCTGTTTCTTTTGAGCGCTTTGTTGAGCTCATTGATCCTCTCTGGATTGAACAAGCGCTGACATTAACGGGGACCGTATCGATTCGTCGCCGACGATTGCCTGCTGACCGCATCGTCTGGCTTGTGGTGGGATTGGCTCTGTTCAAAAATGAGCCGATTTGGCTGATTGTCCAGCAGTTAGGTTTGGCGCTCAATGACGGGAAAGTGCCCGCGCCAAGCGCCTCCGTTCAGGCTCGCCAACGATTGGGTGAAGCACCATTGGCGGCACTTTTTACACAATTGGCTGAGGCGTGGGGGCAAGCCAAACAACCCGCTACGGCAAGCTTTTTTGGGTTACGCAGCTTTGCCGTAGATGGTGTGGTGTGGTCCACGCTTGATACGCCTGAAAATCGTCAGGCTTTTGGTGGTGGGCGTACCCATTCCGGCGACGGTGCTTGGCCACAGGTGCGCGGCGTCTGCTTGATGGATACGCACACTCATTTAATACGGGCTGCCAATTTCGGCGAGTTTTCAACTGGCGAGCTGAGCCACGCTCGTGGGTTGGAAAAAGCAGTGGATGACTATTCGGTTACGATCTTTGATCGTGCGTACTATT
>NZ_LKBT01000042.1:0-767 GCF_002699985.1 Pseudomonas sp. ICMP 561
GCTGTGGCTGCTGACACGGACGTCCGATTGCCGGATTTTCCAGAACCAGACCATCCCGCAGATCATCAAGCAGGTCTTTCGCGACCTGGGCTTCTCGGATTTCGAAGACGCGCTGAGCCGCCCCTATCGGGAGTGGGAGTACTGCGTCCAGTACCGCGAAAGCAGCTTCGACTTCGTCAGTCGCCTGATGGAACAGGAAGGTATTTATTACTTCTTCCGCCATGAAAAAGACCGCCACGTGCTGGTGCTTGCCGATGCTTATGGCGCACATCAAAACGCACCGGGTTATGCCTCGGTGCCGTATTTCCCGCCTGATGGTCAGCACCGCGAACGCGACCACATTAACGACTGGCGTCTGGCCCAGGAAGTCCAGCCGGGCTCGCTGGAGCTTAACGACTACGACTTCCAGCGTCCGTCCGCCAGCATTAACGTGCGCTCGGCCATGCCCCGGCCCCACACGGCAGGCGATTACCCGCTGTACGACTACCCCGGTACTTACGTGCAAAGTCAGGACGGCGAGCATTACGCCCGCACGCGCATTGAAGCGCTGCAAAGCTTGCATGAGCGCGTCGAGCTGAGCGGCAACGCCCGAGGCCTTGGCACAGGGCACCTGTTCAGCATGACCGGCTTTGGTCGCGACGATCAGAACCGCGAATACCTGATCGTTGGCGCGCGCTATTACGTCGCCCAGGAAAGCCACGAATCCGGCGCAGGCTCAGCCGGTCCACAATTCGAAAGCGCCCTGACCTGTATCGATGCCCAACAAA
>NZ_LKBT01000042.1:774-1026 GCF_002699985.1 Pseudomonas sp. ICMP 561
CCCATCGTAAAAGGCCCGCAAACCGCCATCGTCGTGGGCCCCAGCGGCGAGGAAATCTGGACCGACCAGTTTGGCCGGGTCAAGGTGCATTTCTACTGGGACCGGCACGACCAGTCCAACGAAAACAGCTCCTGCTGGATCCGCGTATCTCAAGCATGGGCGGGCAAGAACTGGGGCTCGATGCAGATTCCACGGATCGGTCAGGAAGTGATTGTGAGCTTTCTGGAAGGCGATCCGGACCGCCCGATCATC
>NZ_LKBT01000043.1 GCF_002699985.1 Pseudomonas sp. ICMP 561
TTCCCTGATCAGGTGCAACTGCAAAGCCTGATCGAACAGCAAGTCGCTGCAACGCCGGATGCTTTGGCCGTGCAGTTCGGCAATCAGCAACTGAGCTACCGCGAACTCAACGCACGCGCCAACCAGCTGGCTCGTTGGCTGCGCGAGCAGGGTGTAGGCCCGGACGTGCTGGTCGGTGTGTGCGCCGAGCGTTCGCTGGAACTGGTGCTGGCCTTGTTGGCCATCGTCAAGGCCGGTGGTGCTTACGTGCCGATGGACCCGGACTACCCGCGTGAGCGTCTGGAACACATGCTCGGCGACAGCGGTGTGCAACTGTTGCTGACCCAGCAGCACTTGCTTGAGCAACTGCCCGCCAGTGCCGCGCAGACCTTCTGCCTGGACAGCCAGTGGCCTGAGTTGCAGGCGCTGGACGCCAGCGATCTGCCAACCCTGGGCAGCCCGCAAAACCTGGCGTATCTGATTTACACCTCCGGCTCCACCGGCAAACCCAAGGGTGCAGGCAACAGCCATGCGGCGCTGATCAACCGTCTGCACTGGATGCAGAAGGCTTATCAGCTGGATCACACCGACCGCATCCTGCAAAAGACTCCGTTCAGTTTCGACGTGTCGGTCTGGGAGTTCTTCTGGCCGTTGCTGACCGGCGCTGCGCTGGTGGTGGCAGAACCGGGTGCGCATCGCGACCCGCTGGAATTGCGTCGTGTGATCAACGAAGGTCAGGTCAGCGTGCTGCACTTTGTGCCGTCGATGCTGCAAGCCTTTGTCATTTCTGGCGAGCTGGAAAACTGCCCGTCACTGAAACAGGTGATGTGCAGCGGCGAAGCGCTGCCTTACGAGCTGCAACAGCAGTTCCGTCAACGGCACAGTGCACAGCTGCACAATCTGTATGGCCCGACCGAAGCGGCCATCGACGT
>NZ_LKBT01000044.1 GCF_002699985.1 Pseudomonas sp. ICMP 561
CTGGCGAGCTGAGCCACGCTCGTGGGTTGGAAAAAGCAGTGGATGACTATTCGGTTACGATCTTTGATCGTGCGTACTATTCTGCAGCATTCCTGCTCGACTGGGAGCACAGCGGTACGCAACGGGATTGGTTGATGCGGGCTCGTAGCGGGCTTAAATACGAGATACTCCAAGAGTTGGGGCCAGGTGATTGGTTAGTTCAGTTAACTGTTTCTCGTGACGCCCACAGGCAGCGCGATGATCTTCCCAAACACTGGCAGGCCAGATTGATCGAGTACTCGATAGAAGGTAAAGCCCGTCGCTACCTCACCTCAATGATCGACGCCAAGCGTTATCCAGCAAACGAAGTAGCCGCACATTACAACGAGCGTTGGGAAATAGAGCTGGGTTTTAGAGAGATCAAACAAAACCTGCTCAACGGTGAGCAATTGCGCAGCAAGCAGCCTGAACTAGTCCGTCAGGAGCTTTGGGGCACCTTGTTGGCGTACAACTTGATCCGCCAAGAAATGCGCCTTATGGCTGAGGAAATGAAGGTTGCACCGCAACGATTGAGTTTTTTGTGGCTGTCTCAGGCTATAGCCAATGCGCTGCGCTTTTGTCCGACCGAAACACCGGGCACGATCCCCAAACGTTTGGCGGAGCTAAGAACACAGGCACAGCACTTCATGCTGCCACCCAGGCGTAAGCGAGCTTACCCCCGAGTGGTCAAACCAAGGCCGGTCAAATATCCAAAGAAAAAACCAACGGAGCTTAACTGA
>NZ_LKBT01000045.1 GCF_002699985.1 Pseudomonas sp. ICMP 561
AAGCAGATCAAAAACAGAACGAAAACGGCGATAGCTCCTCGGACCGGTAGGAGCGAACTTGTTCGCGAGACGTCAGCACATCCAATACAGGTTTCGTCTGACACACCGCATCGCAGCCTTCGGCAGCTCCTACAGAAAATCGGTAAGTTCACAAATCAGGTCGGCTCTCAGGCCGCCGCGCTTTTGATTTTGAGCGCCCCGTTAAACCACGCAGGCCGAACGCAGATTCTGAAGCGTGGGCAACCCGGCAGGACGCCGGGTTAGCCGCACCGGGCCATGGATGGCCCATTGCGGCGGCCCACGGTTCAGTATCTGCGGGCGGACATCCCGAGCCTAGGCGAGGGACCGAGTGGTGGGGCAAGAGCGTTTTGGTTACTTTTGCGCTCTATCAAAAGTGACGCGCTGTAAGAGCGCAACCAATAGCAGCAATGACCGCGGTAACGGATATGTACGCAAGAATCACGATATGAAGATGTGTAGGTACCGATGCTGGTTCACAATAGGTTCGCTACGAACTTAAGACAACCCCGCCTCCCCCCAATGTGTCTTATAATCCCCGGTTCTTGTAGCGCTGTCGGGCTGATCCTGCGGCCCGAAAACTGGATTTTTTCATGTTACGAATCACCGAACTCAAGCTGCCGATCGACCACCCGGACGAAGACCTGCGGCCCGCCCTCCTGCAGCGCTTGGGCATCGCCAGCGATGAACTGCTGGAATTCACCCTGTTCAAGCGCAGCTACGATGCGCGCAAAAAGTCCTCCGAGCTGTGCTTCATCTACACCATCGATTTCGAAGTGCGTGATGAAGCCGCCCTGCTGTTGCGTCATGCCGATGATCGTCATCTCAACCCCGCGCCAGACGTCAGCTATAAAGTCGTTGGCCATGCGCCAGAAGGACTGACCGAACGCCCAGTGGTCGTCGGCTTCGGCCCCTGCGGGATTTTCGCGGGGCTGCTGCTGGCACAGATGGGCTTCAAACCGATCATCCTTGAGCGCGGCAAGGAAGTCCGTCAGCGCACCAAAGATACCTGGGGCCTGTGGCGCAAGAACGTGCTGAACCCCGAGTCCAACGTGCAGTTTGGCGAAGGCGGCGCCGGGACCTTCTCCGACGGCAAGCTCTACAGCCAGATCAAGGACCCGAAATTTCACGGTCGCAAGGTCCTGCACGAGTTCGTCAAAGCTGGCGCACCTGAGGAAATTCTCTACGTCAGCAAACCCCACATCGGTACATTCCGGCTGACTGGTGTCGTGGAAAACATGCGTCACCAGATCGAAGCGCTGGGCGGTGAAGTGCGCTTCGAGCAACGCGTGACCGACGTGCTGATCGACAATGGCCAACTGCAGGGTGTGGTGCTCGACGGTGGCGAGCGTATCGACTCCCGGCACGTGATCATGGCCTTGGGGCACAGCGCTCGTGACACATTCAGGATGCTCCACAGCCGTGGCGTTTACATGGAAGCCAAGCCGTTTTCCGTGGGCTTCCGGATCGAACACCCACAATCGCTGATTGACCGTGCTCGCCTGGGCAAGTACGCCGGGCATCCAAAACTGGGAGCGGCCGATTACAAGCTGGTGCACCACGCCAAAAACGGTCGTTCGGTGTACAGCTTCTGCATGTGCCCGGGCGGTACGGTAGTGGCCGCGACGTCTGAACCCAATCGCGTTGTCACCAACGGCATGAGCCAGTACTCGCGTAACGAACGCAATGCGAACTCAGGCATCGTGGTCGGTATTACCCCCGAAGACTATCCGGGCAGCCCACTGGCGGGCATCGAACTGCAAGAGCGTCTTGAATCCCACGCCTATGTGCTGGGCGGAAGCACTTATGAAGCGCCTGCGCAGTTGGTTGGTGATTTCATTGCAGGCAAAACATCGCAGGCACTCGGTAGCGTAGAGCCATCCTACAAGCCGGGCGTCAAGCTGGTGGACCTGGCAGACGCCCTGCCCGCTTATGCCATCGAAGCCATTCGTGAAGCACTGCCAGCGTTCGATAAGCAGATCAAAGGTTTTGCCCTGCATGACGCCGTACTGACCGGGATCGAAACCCGTACTTCTGCGCCATTGCGTATCACCCGAAACGAAAGCATGCAAAGCCTGAACGTCAAAGGCCTGTTTCCGGCCGGTGAAGGTGCGGGTTACGCCGGGGGCATCTTGTCAGCCGGGGTTGATGGCATCCGAATCGCTGAGGCTTTAGCAAGAAGCATGTTGGGTATCGAAGTCTGATCGAAGTGAGATTTCAGAAGATTCCCACACAACAAAAAGAATCTTCCTACTACTAAAAACGCACTAACTGACAGACTCGGAAACACTCTAAATTGGTCATTCCGCTTAGAACAAAAACGAATATAACTTTTGTTTTAACGGCGGGAAGTCCGGGTTAGGGTGTCGCTCCTTTTTGTTGGATGGGAGCGCAAACCTTGCCTCTGCGTATTACTGTCACTCGTTTTTTCCAGCTTGAAGCGGCGGGTGGTCTGTTATTGATCGCCGCCGCTGCCTTGGCGCTGCTCATCAATAACTCGCCGCTGTCGTGGATTTACAACGCGTTCCTCGACACCCCAGTTGTAGCGCAGATCGGAGCTGTAAAAATCGCCAAACCGCTATTGCTGTGGATCAACGACGGCATGATGGCGCTGTTCTTTCTGCTGATTGGCCTGGAGGTCAAACGGGAAGTTCTGGAGGGCCATCTTTCACGCCCCTCGCAGATCATTCTTCCGGGCACCGCGGCTATCGGCGGTATGGTGATTCCGGCGCTGGTGTTCTGGGCGCTGAACAAAGGCGATGCGGCGGCGATGAATGGCTGGGCTATTCCCATGGCCACCGACATTGCCTTCGCGCTGGGCGTGCTGGCGTTGCTGGGCAAGCGAGTCCCGGTGTCGCTCAAGCTGTTTCTGATGACGCTGGCGATCATCGATGACCTCGGCGCGATCATCGTCATCGCGCTGTTCTATTCAGGCGAACTGTCGAACCTGTCGCTGATCCTGGCGGGCTCTTCGATCGTGGCGTTGATTGCGATGAACAGGTTAGGCGTACGTAAGCTGGGCCCTTATCTGCTGATCGGTTTGCTGCTTTGGGTATGCGTACTCAAAAGCGGTGTGCATGCGACGCTCGCGGGCGTGGTGTTGGCGTTCTGTATTCCTTTGCGCACAGTTGACCACGACTCATCACCACTGCTGACCCTGGAACACGCGCTGCATCCTTGGGTCGCTTACGGCATTCTGCCGCTATTCGCCTTTGCCAACGCTGGCGTCTCCCTGAGTGGCGTGACACTGGAAAGCTTCACCCATCATGTGCCAATGGGCATCGCAGCTGGCTTGCTGCTGGGCAAGACTGTTGGCGTGTTTGGTCTCACCTGGCTTGCGATCAGGATCGGTATCGCCAAACTCCCCGGCGGAGCCAACTGGGGTCAGGTGCTGGGTGTCTCGATTCTCTGCGGGATTGGTTTCACCATGAGCCTGTTCGTCGGCTCGCTGGCGTATGTGCCCGGTAGCAGCGAATACGCAGGCGTGGATCGCATGGGGATTCTGACTGGCTCAATACTCGCGGCTTTTATCGGCTATGCCGTCATGGCGGTTAGCAGTCGTAAAAACCCAGTCCGTTGAACTGAAATAATCTTTTGTAGGAGCTGCCGAAGGCTGCGATAGCGGTATGTCAGGATGAATGCATCGCAGCCTTCGGCAGCTCCCACAGGGAAGTGCTCGCCGCGCGACACAGGAAACAGCGTGACGCCAAAGTCACCAACGATCACCCACAAAAAACCCGATCACCAGGATCGGGTTTTTATGTTTCAAAACGCTACTGAAACAGTGCAGTCACTCAATGAGAGACGCGGCTGGTACCGTTGACGGTCATGATGCGAACGCGCTCGCCCACCCGGAAAATCTCGTTTTCCTGAACTTGCTGCACGTAAGCACGCATAGAGCCATCGTCTTCACGCACAGTGATTTCAACGCCCTGGGTACGGGTCAGACCTTCTTCAGTGGCAGAACCCAGCAAGCCACCCGCTACCGCACCGATAACGGCCATGACGATGCTGCCACGGCCACCACCGATTGCACTGCCGCCTACGCCACCGACGACCGCGCCAGCACCCGCGCCGATTGGCGTCTTGCTGCCTTCGATCTTGACCGGACGCAGAGATTCGATGGTGCCCAGGCGAACGGTCTGCACTGTCCGCGCTTCGTCACGGGAATAAGAGTCGCCAGTCAGGTTCGACATGCAGCCAGTGAGGGTCATGGCCAAAGCAGTGAACGTGGCAACCAGCAGAACAGACTTACGCATAAAGGTATCTCCAGAGGAACATGCAGCCATTAGACTCTGCGCTGTGAGCGCTGTCACGTGCCGCGCCTCGTTAATTTATTTTCATTCAGGCGGTATACAGCACCGGCTGCCATAACTCTAGGACGAGTTGGCCGCTGAATAATTCAAACAAACCGATGGGTTAACAGGCGGCTAAGGAGCCAGACGCTCGCGTGTCCACTGTGTGTCCACAAGGCGATAATTCAGACGGTCGTGCAGACGACTAGGGCGGCCTTGCCAGAACTCGATGCGCTCAGGCAGCAGACGGTAACCACCCCAGTGCTCAGGGCAATGCGGCTGGATGTCCATGAAGCGTTGCTCGGTGGCTTTAATCATCCCTTCAAGCTCGGAGCGATCGGCGATAACCCGACTTTGAGGTGAAGCCCAGGCCCCAAGACGGCTACCCAAAGGACGCACCTGAAAATAGGCGTCGGACTCTTCGGGAGTGACTTTCACCACTTGCCCCTCAATCCGTACCTGACGCTCCAGCGTCGGCCAGAAGAACGTCATCGCCGCAAACGGACGTGCTGCCAGTTGCTGCCCTTTGGCGCTGTCGTAGTTGGTGAAGAACGTGAAGCCTTCAGCATCCAGGCCCTTGAGCAACAGAATGCGGCAATGTGGACGGCCTTGATCATCAACCGTCGCCAGCGTCATCGCATTGGCTTCAACAGGTGCCTGCTCGGTTTTGACCGCCTCGGCAAACCATTGATGAAAAAGCGCGAACGGCTCATCGGGTGCCTGCGCTTCAGTCAAACCATCGCGGGCATAGTCACGGCGCATATCAGCCAGAGACTGGGTCATGACGTCTTTCCTTGATTCAAAAGCAAAGTCGCAGACTCGCGCATTCATGCGCGAGTCTGCGAGTGTTTTAGTTGCTGGCCTGATCGGTAGCCGCAGGTTTCTTCTTCACTGCGGCCTTGGCAGGGGCGGCCTTGGCGGGCGTCGCCTTTTTCGCCGGAGCGGCTTTCTTGGCAGCAGGCTTGCTCGCAGCAGCTTTCTTGGCCGGTGCTGCTTTGGCTGGCGCAGGAGCAACGGCTGGCGCTGGTTTGACGTCTTGAGCAGCAACCATGGTCGGCGCTGGCGGCAAGGCGTATTTGCTCATCAGCGCGAGCATGGTGTTTTCCGGCGTCATGACGATTTCCACACGACGGTTCAGCTTGCGACCTTCAGCGCTGTCATTGGCTGCACGGGGCATGACGGCGCCCATGCCACGCAGGCTCAGGCGATTACGCTCCAGACCACTGAGGCGGAAAATAGCCGCAACCGACTGGGCGCGTTCCTGGCTGATTTTCTGATTCGCCGGGGCTGCGCCGGTGGTGTCCGCGTGACCCAATACCAGAACAGCGGTTTTCGGATCAGCTTCAACCAGTTTGGCCAGACGCGTGATCGGGCCCAGTGTCACTGGCAGCAACATGGCCGGACGATCAGGGTTGAACGAGCTGTCTACAGGGGCAGTGATCACCAGAACATCTTCACGACGCTCAAGTTCGAACGGGCTGTCCTTGATGGCCAGGCGCAGGCGTGGCTCGTAGTCATCCAGCCAGGCCTGAGTCACTTTAGGATCAACCTTGGGCACTGCCTTGGCTTCTTCTTTCTTGTCGCCGCCGAACGGCCACCACCACTTGCTATCGGTTTCACTCTTGGCAATCAGCGGCGGCACGCTCTTGTCCGCTGGTTTGGCGGGTGCTGCAGCCACTTCAGCTTTTGGCTCGGCACTGTCACTGGATGCGAACGGCCAGTACCAATGAGTGCCGCTCTCGGCCTTGGCTACTGGAGCAGCAGGCTTGGCAGCAGCAGTCGGAGCAGCGGCAGGAGCTTTTTCCGGGGATTTGACAGGTGCTGCGTCGGCAACCTTGTCAGAGCCGAATGACCACCAGCTGTTGCCAGCGTCAGCGGAATCATTTTTTGGCGTTTGCGCACAGCCGGTTACGGCGAGGCAAAGGGCGATTGCGAGGCTTTTATTGGATGACATGGATGACCCACAAAAAGTAGTAAACAGACAATGAACTTGGCAGTGCCCATATAACACGCATAAACGGGCAGTTGGAAAAGGAAACCGTCGCACGGTTCCTGTTCGGGGGTATTAACTGACAGTCGGTATTAAACAAGCACTTATGACGACAACTTAGCGCAAACACTCACCTAGCACCCGCACCAGATTCTGTGCTCGCGGATCCATCAATACATAGGGGCCGAGGGTGTTGGTGACGAAGCCGAATGCAACGTCGCGATCAGGGTCAGCAAAGCCGATCGACCCGCCAGCGCCAGGATGACCGAATGCTTTCGGGCCCAGACCGTAGGTAGCGTTTGGCACATCGGGTTGATCAAGCATGCAGCCCAGACCAAAGCGGGTCTGGGTTAACAGCGTTTTGTCCTGGCCTAGGCTGTGTTCGCGAGTCAGTTCGTTGAGCAGCTCAGGTTCCAACAGGCTGCCATCTAGCAGACCGTTGTAGAACCCGGCCAGACTGCGGGCATTGCCGTGTCCATTGGCAGCGGGTTGCTGCATGCGCCGCCACTCGGGCTTGTTGGTGCTGGTCATGATCGACGGAGGATTGGTAAACGCCCTCGCCGTCATCGAATTGGGCTCGCGCATGGTGGTTTGCAACAGGCGCTGGGCAGACTCATCACCCGCATTACCTTTACTGCGAGCGATGTGCGCAACGCGATGAAACTCTTCATCAGGCAGGCCGACATGGAAATCCAGCCCCAGCGGGCGAGAAATGCGTGCAGCGATGGCCTCTCCCGGCCCGCGCCCGTCAGCACGGCGCAGCATTTCGCCCACCAGCCAACCGTAAGTGATCGCGGCATAGCCATGGCCTTGACCGGGCGTCCACCAAGGCTCTTCTGCGGCCAGCGCTTCGGTCATCGCGGCCCAGTCATAAAGTGCTTCAGCGGGGAGCATTTCGCGCAGAGCAGGAAGACCGGCCTGATGACACAACAATTGGCGCAGGGTAACTGCGCCCTTGCCTGCCTCTGCGAATTCAGGCCACAGGCGGGCGACAGGCTCGTCGAGCTTCAGCTTGCCTTCACCGACCAGTTGCAGGGCAGTGACGGCGGCGAAGGTTTTGGTGCAGGAAAACAGGTTGGCGATGGTATCGGTGTGCCAGGCCTCGGCCCCGTCCTTGTCGGCCGTGCCAGCCCAGAGGTCAATGACGGTTTCACCGCCAATTTGAATGCACAGCGCTGCGCCACGCTCCTGGGTATCGTCGAAGAGCGCCGCAAACGCTTCGCGCACTGCCTCGAACTTAAGCTCGAAATGACCCTGAATCTGCACCCGCTGGCTCCTGAGTTGGCTGATGAAAAAGTGGCGTGCATTGTTTCAGCGATTGAGGTGTTTGTGAACAGACGCGGATCACCACCCAAAGACTTGATGGCCCTGACCGGTAGGAGCGAACTTGTTCGCGAAGCGTTGGCACAAGCGACAAACAGGCAGCGCCTGCCAAACAGCATCGCGAACAAGTTCGCTCCTACCGGGTTTGCATCCTTCAGGAAATTTCGCGCCTGAACGGCGGCAGCGCATTCAGGATCGCCTTGCCGTAACGCTGGGTTACCACTCGCCGATCCAGCAGCGTGATGGTTCCGCGGTCCTCCTCGGTACGCAGCAAACGACCGCAGGCCTGGACCAGCCGTAATGAAGCATCCGGCACGGCAATTTCCATGAACGGGTTGCCACCCCGCGCCTCGATCCACTCGGCCAGAGCCGCCTCGACAGGATCGTCCGGCACGGCAAAAGGAATCTTGGCAATCACCACGTGCTCGCAATACGCGCCCGGCAAGTCGACACCTTCGGCAAAGCTTGCCAGCCCGAACAGCACGCTGGAATCACCACCATCGACCCGGGCCTTGTGTTTGTTGAGCGTCTCCTGCTTGGACAGGTTGCCTTGGATGAACACCTGCTTGCGCCAGTCGCGCTCCAGCCCATCGAAAACGTCCTGCATCTGTTTACGCGATGAGAACAGCACCAGGGTGCCCCGCGAGCCTTCGACCAGCCCCGGCAACTCGCGAATGATCGCAGCGGTGTGCGCCACAGAATCACGTGGGTCGGCTTTCAGATCCGGCACGCGCAACACCCCGGCGTCGGCGTGATGAAACGGACTGGGCACGACCGCCGTCACAGCCACCTTGGGCAGACCGGCACGCATTCGGAAGCGGTCGAACTTGCCCAGGGCAGTCAGCGTCGCGGAGGTCACCAACGCGCCATAAGCAACGTTCCACAGATTGCGACGGAGCATCTCGGCCGCCAGGATCGGGCTGGCGTTGACTTCGATATCAAACAACGCACCGCTGTCGGCCAGGGTCAGCCAGCGCGCCATGGGCGGGCTGTCTTCCGGGTCTTCAGCGGTGAAGGCCGTCCATAATTCCCAGTTGCCATGGGCCCGGGCCAGCAGGCTACCAAACAGCGGATACCATTCTTCGGCCTGATGGCTGGCAATGCCGATATTCACTTCACCATCCATGCCTTCCTTGAGCAGGTCGGCCAGACGGGTGAACAGGTCATCAAGACGGGCAAAGCCTTTCTTCAACTCGATGCCCATTTCACGAATGTGTTCCGGCACCACGCCACCGATGAACCGATGACGCGGGCGCTCTCGCCCTTGCATGTCCTCACCGGCGCGGAAATCAGCCAGTTGCTCGCAAGCGCTGAACATGAATTGCTGCTGCGCTTTGATCTCCCGGGCCAGCTCCGGCACCTGCTCGATCAACTTGCCCAGATCGCCCGGCAGCGGATTTTGCGCCAGCAGCTTGGCGAGGTTCTTGGCAGTCTGCTCCAGCCAGTCAGCCGTGGAACGAAGCCGCGTGTAATGTGCGAAATGGCCGATCGCTTTGTCAGGCAAGTGGTGCCCTTCGTCGAACACATACAAAGTGTCGCGAGGATCGGGCAATACCGCACCGCCCCCCAAGGCCAGATCCGCCAGCACCATGTCGTGGTTCGTCACGATCACGTCGACTTTTCCCATACCTTCGCGAGCTTTATAGAAGGCGCATTGTTGAAAGTTCGGACAATGGCGATTTGTGCACTGGCTGTGATCAGTGGTCAGACGCGCCCAATCCTGATCTTCCAGCGCCTGCGGCCAGCTGTCCCTGTCGCCGTCCCATTTATTCCCGGCGAGCTTTTCGATCATGCTCGTGAACAGTTTCTGACTGGCCTCATCGACCTCGATCTTGAAGCCTTCTTCTTCGAAAAGCTGTGCAGTGGCGTTGGTCGCGTCGCCTTCCTGCAACAACATGTCGAGTTTGGACAGACACATGTAGCGACCGCGCCCTTTGGCCAGGGAGAACGTAAAGTTCAAGCCGCTGTTGCGCATTAGATCAGGCAGGTCCTTGTGGACGATCTGCTCTTGCAGTGCGACGGTCGCGGTAGCGATGACCAGACGCTTGCCCGCCAGCTTGGCCGTGGGGATTGCCGCGATGGCATACGCGACAGTCTTGCCAGTACCGGTGCCCGCTTCCACCGCCACGACGGCGGGGTCGCTGGTGCGTCGACCTTCTTCATCGGTATCGATATCGCCCAGTACTTTGGCGACCTCGGCGATCATCAAACGCTGGCCATAGCGCGGCTTGAGGCTCTTGGCTTCGAGGAAACGCGAGTAGGCGCCCTGAATCTGGGATTTGAGTTCGTTGCTGATCATGGGTTTTGTTGGCTCGGGCGCTACAGGCATCGGTAAAAATTAAAGCGTAAAACGCTGGATATATCTTCAGTAGTTCCAGCAGGCGGCTATCATACCCCGCAAATTCCATCCGCGCAGAACGGAGTACCTGATGACACCCTTTTCCCTCGTCTACACCCTGCATGTTTTGGCCGCGCTGGTCTGGGTTGGCGGCATGTTTTTCGCCTGGATGGTCCTGCGACCAGCGGTCGTCAGCGCATTACAGGGTCCGGCCCGCCTGAAATTGTGGCTGGAAGTGTTTCCGCGATTTTTTGTCTGGGTGTGGGCGGTCGTGGTGGTCTTGCCTATTACCGGGGTCGGCATGATCCAGCTGCAGTTCGTCAGTTTCGAAACCGCGCCGCGCTATGTGCAGGTAATGATGGGGTTGTATGTGGTGATGACCGCGCTGTTCATCCGCATTCAGTCACTGCAACTGCCCGAACTGCGGCGTGCGGTTGAAGCCGAACAATGGGCTGAGGGTGCAGCGGCGCTGGGCCGGATTCGACGGTTGGTGGGTATCAACTTGCTGGTCGGCCTCGCGGTCGTGGCGATTGCAGCGGCCCGGCCTGGCTTCTGAATAAACTTCGGTCTGTAGGAGCGCGCTTGCCCGCGATTCGGTCTGTTAGTCGGTGGATATATCGCCTGTGCTGACGCGATCGCGGGCAAGCGCGCTCCTACGGGTAACGAAGCATTCCAGATCAGATAGCTGTAGTTGGCTCCAACAAGGTCTGGCGGTTGTCACGCGGGACGTTACAACCGCTGCAACGTCAACGCACCAGCAGGTCCAGCCGCACCTGGCTGACCCGCGTCACCGGCGCGTCCGGCCTTGCCGCCATCAGCCCGATACACGAAGCAACCTTTGGATGCGCCACCTTTACCCGGCTTGCCACCGGCACCGGCCAAACCACCGGCTCCGCCCTGAACGTCCACCTTGATACGCTCAACCGGAAAGTCCCGCGGCAGTTCCAGACGCACCTGCGCACCGGCTGCGCCGTCGTGGCCATTGCCGCCGTTATCGCCGTTGTGACCGCGTCCTGCGCTGCCCACCACACAACCAGGGGCTTGACCGTTTGCGCCATCCAGGCCGACATATCCCGGCGAACCGGCACCGCCCCGGGCATCGACGAACAGTTCTTCGCCCTGCAAATGCTCGACGCGCAAGTTCAGGTTACGACCCGGCAATGGCGGCTTTTCATAAGTACCCGGCGCACCGCGAGCAGTAATCTGGCTGCCCGTGCCCAGCTCACCCTGGCGGACCACCAGATTGAGCGCCTGGCTGCTGGGTACAATGGCGATGCGCGCTTCGTGGCCCAACACCAGTTGATCGACTTTCACCTCAGTCAGCCCGGACGGAATCAGCAAGGTGCCGTAATCCGCCACTTCCAG
Organism: Pseudomonas sp. ICMP 561; assembly: GCF_002699985.1. GTDB lineage: Bacteria > Pseudomonadota > Gammaproteobacteria > Pseudomonadales > Pseudomonadaceae > Aquipseudomonas > Aquipseudomonas quasicaspiana. The sequence goes on from NZ_LKBT01000045.1 coordinate 11,330, forward strand.
GCGCTCAAGTTGCAACACGCTGGTCTGGCTTGGCAGACGCATCAGTGAATGCGATTCGACAGTGATGGTCTGAGCCATGGCCCAAGGGCTGCAAAAGGCAGCCAGCAAACAAAGCTTACGCATGAGCGGCCTCCTGGGCTTTTTTCGGGAGAGACTTAATGTGGAAGATGCCAAACAGAAGAATACGCAGCCGGTCGCGCCAGGGACGTGGACGTCCGCGCAAGCTGCCATTGAACAGCAACAGCTCAGCGACATGAATCAGCGCTAGAAGGCCGCCCGCAAGCTTGATCAGAGGATCAAACGGCGTCGGCAGCGCCACCATCAAACTGAACAAAACCACCAGCCAGAACGCTGCGGTCAACAGTTTCCCCAATCCCCAAAACACCTTCATTGCCAGAGCCTGTCCGTAATTGTCATGTCTGCAAACGCTTATCGTTGCGAGAAAATTCTGCGCGCACAGTAAACGCCTGCGAGGTGAAATATGCCAGCGCACGACCGAAATTTAATCTGACACGGGTATCGGCTGAATCGGCACTGGCCCGGCACGCATGCCGGGCCAGTGCTTGGAGGTGCTGCGTTAACGGTTGATCTGAATCTCGACACGACGGTTCAGGGAGCGACCACTGGCATTCGAGTTGTCGGCAACCGGACGCGCTTCGCCGTCACCTTCAACAGAAACAAATGCACTGCGTGGAATCCCGGTACTTACCAGGTAATCAGTCACCGACATGGCACGTTTCTGGGAGAGCTTCTGGTTGTAAGTGTCACTGCCAACACTGTCGGTGTGACCGCTGACACGCAGTTGTGCGCTGGGTGCTTCGCGTTTCAGACGGGTAGAGATGAGATCAAGCTTCGACTTGTCGACAGCGGTCAGGCGCGCAGAGTCGAACTCGAACAGTACGTCATTGATGACAATGACCTCCTCCTTGACGACCACCACCTCTTCAACGACTACGGGTGGAGCTGGCGGCGCCAACGGGCAACCGGTCGCGTCTACGGCAACACCTTTTGGTGTATCCGGGCATTTGTCGACGCTGTTTTTCACGCCATCGCCGTCATCGTCGCCATCACCATGAACCCAGCAATACGCGCCAGCCATAATACCCACCGCGCCCCCCAGACCGGCTGATACGGCTGCGCTCTGAAATGCTCCCGCCGCCGCACCCGCCACGCCGCCGCCCAATGCGCAGAGTGGCCAGTCAGTCTTCTGCAGGCCCGCACAACCGGTTAAAACGCTGGTAACCAAAATCAGAGGTAATGCTGTCCGGATTATTCTCATTAGTTTTCTCCCAAGGTTCGGCCCAATCCGCCGCTCATGGAGTAAAGACAGCAAAGTGCCAGCCCGCCACTTTTGGCCTTGTTTTATTGGGGTTTCAGACGTTTTACGAGCTTTTCTGTTGGAGCGAGGCTTGCCCGCGAAAGCTGCGTCTCTAGCTCGAGGAATGTATTGGATCTACCGGAGTCTTCGCGGGCAAGCCTCGCTCCAACCGAGCCAGAGGTGTTCGCCGGGGCTAGGCCCACGCCTCGCCACAGGCTAGTCTTGCAGGTCATAAAGAGGATTTCTGATGAGCGAAGGCTTTTCCACGCGCACACCGCAACAGGCTCTGGCCGCCCTGCTCGACCTGCAGGCTCCCAAACGTTTGCTGTTGATCGGCGCCGAAGCGTTCCCTGCGTTACAGGCATTTCAGGAAGCCCATCCCGACACTCGACTGGCCCACGCCAAACCGGGCGTTCTGCCGCCCGAACTGGCCGCGCAACGCTTTGACCTGGCCTTGGTGGTCGATTGCCTCGAACACATTACCAAGCGCGAGGGGCTGGAACTGCTCGGCGGCATCCGCAACCTGAACGCCAGCCGCATTGCCGTACTGGCTGACCTGCAAGCCTGCGGCTGGAAAGACACAGACTTCTATTCACTGGCGCTGCAGGCCAGTGAACGCTTCACCCGCGATGAACAGGTGCTGACGCTGTACACCTACGATCTACGCGAATACAAACAAGTACCCGATTGGCTCAACGCACGGTTCTGGGCCAATCCGGAAAACTTCGGCAAATACTGGTGGTGAGCTATGAATAGCGCGATTTGCCCCTGCGGAAGTGGGGATCTGCTGGCAGCCTGTTGCGGACCGTTCCACGCTGGCCAGCCTACGCCTTGCGCGGAAAAACTGATGCGTTCACGTTACAGCGCCTACGTGCTTGGCCTGATTGATTACCTGGTCGACACCACGCTGCCGGTGCAGAAAGCCGGGCTGGATCGCGAGTCGATCAGTCAGTGGAGCCTGCAAAGCACCTGGCTGGGTCTGGAAGTGGAAAGCTCGGAAGTATTCGGCGGTAAACCTGAACATGCTTTCGTCACCTTCACCGCCCGCTGGCATGACGGCAGCGGTGAACACAGCCACCGGGAACGTTCTTCTTTTGTACAGAATCAGGGCCGCTGGTATTTCATCGATCCCAACGCAGGGCTCAAGGCCGGGCGTAACGATGCATGCCCATGCGGCAGTGAACAGAAGTACAAAAAGTGCTGCGCCAGCTACGTGAGTTGAAAGGCTTTGCGCTTCACACGAGCTTCAAGTGTGAAGTGTCCGGAACAGGCCCGGCGTGCGTGTTCGGTAGCTGACCCAGCTCGCTTCCAGTCGGTGCGAGACTGAACTGCGAAAAATCCACGGATGGCGCAGGCGTTGCAGGCTTTTGATCCTGCAGGTCGCTGCCCACCTCGCACACTTCAAGATCAGGAGCATCGACGCCGACAAAGGCCGCCATGTACACATCTCTGGGAGTAACTTCTAGTCGGCCGGGCTGTGCAGATGGCCTGGCAACGGCATCTGTCTCAGCCTTTAGCGTTTGCATTTCCAGAACTTCGACCAGCGCCCCGGCACGCTCCAGGGTCGAGCGATACTTTTCTGCGGCTTCACTGTCGAGGTTGTTTTTCAGCACCAGTCGACGCCCACTGAACAGCAACTCCAGCCGTTGTGCGTCGCTTTGAAACAACTTGCCGAGGTTGGCCTGGACCTTGTCCAATTGGGCACCGGGGACCAATTGGCCACTGAATATAATTTCATACAGATTCATTGGTCATACTCTGGGTGCACGTGCGAGAAGTATGCCGCAGCTTCATCAAAAAGGAATGGGCAGTCGCTTTGTCAAACAATGGCTTCACATGGAGCATCCACATGTTTTCACAGGCGCATGTCATACGAGTCCTGGGCGTTGGCCTGTTGCTGTCGCTGCTGAACGGTTGTTCATCCGTACGCGTCAGCGACTATCAGGAGCCTGAGGTACACCTGCTCAAAGTGGAGGTGGTCAAGGCCAGGCTACTGCAGCAGGACTTCAAGTTGCGCTTTCGCGTCGACAACCCGAATGATCGCAGCATGCTGGTGCGCAGCCTGCGCTACAAAATCATGCTCAATGACGTTGTGCTGGCAGAAGGCGAGTCAACCGACTGGTTCGTGGTCGATGCCCAGAGCCGCCGGAATTTTGTGGTGCCGATCCGGACCAACCTCTGGAAGGACTTGAAGCAGATCGCGAAAATGCTGAAAAAAACCGACCAGCCGATCCATTACCGCCTCGAAGGCAAACTCAAGACCGGCTTTTTGTTTCGGCATAACGTGCGTATTGGACGCAACGGCGAGATAATGCCCGGCAATTTTATTCCGGAGTAACCCGATGAACCAGCAAGCCCATGTGCATGGCCCCGATTGCAACCACGATCACGACGACCATGCCCATCACGACCACCAACATGGCCATGTCCATGGTCCGAACTGCGGCCATGCTCATCAGGAGCCGGTGCGTAACGCTTTGAAGGACGTTGGTCGCAACGATCCTTGCCCATGCGGCAGCGACAAGAAATTCAAGAAGTGCCACGGCGCGTAAGCTGACGTGAAACTCGAACGGCCTGCATTGCAGGCCGTTTTCATTTGTGTGGCCGGGCCCTGAGGGAGTAAAACTTGCAGTCCGCGCCATCCAACAGGAGTTTTTGATGATCGACCTGCATTACTGGACCACACCCAACGGCCACAAAGTGTCGATGTTCCTTGAGGAAGCCGGTCTGCCGTACAAGGTCTTCCCGGTCAATATCGGCCAGAACGATCAGTTCAAACCCGAATTCCTGAAAATCTCCCCGAATAACCGTATCCCGGCCATCGTCGATCACGAGCCTGCCGATGGCGGTGAACCGGTCAGCCTGTTTGAGTCCGGTGCGATACTGCTGTATCTGGCTGAGAAGACCGGTCAGTTCATCCCGAAAGACCTGCGCGGACGGCAAGAAGCGTTGCAATGGCTGTTCTGGCAAATGGGCGGACTGGGGCCGATGGCGGGTCAGAATCATCACTTCAGGCGCGCCGCCGAAGAAAAGATTCCTTACGCGATCAAGCGCTATGCCGATGAAACCGCGCGCTTGTATGGCGTGCTGGAAAGGCGCCTGGCCGATCGCGAGTTCGTCGCGGGCAGTGAATACAGCATCGCCGACATGGCGATCTACCCGTGGATCGCGCGGCATACCTGGCAAGAGCTGAACCTGAACGACTTCCCGCACATCAAGCGCTGGTTCGATGCAATCAGTGAGCGCGAGGCGACCCAGCGGGCGTATGCGCTGGTTGATCAGGTGAATCCACAGATCTGAGCCTCGCGAACAAGTTTGCTCTCATCAAAAACAGCAAAATACTGGATTGAAATGCGTTTTCTGTAGGAGCTGCCGAAGGCTGCGAAGCACTTATCCTGCTACACCGCGATCGCAGCCTTCGGCAGCTCCTACAGGTCCTATGTTTGCTTCGGCGTCAGCGACGCGGGCGACTCCTACCGAGCAGAGCCGTCACGCGGTCCAGGTAGGAGGCAACTTGTTGGCGAGACGGTCAACCTGACACTGCCTCGTCCCCCGAGACTCCAAGTCCCGGTTGCTCACACAGTTGCAAATAGCCTCACGAGCTTTGAAAAATCCTGAAATAAACTCCCTCCCCCCGCTTGCGCAGTGCCTGCTCGCTCTCTAACGTAGCGCCTTTTATACGTTAAGCCCCCGCAGGAGTTTCGCCATGGCCTCACCAGCCCGTTCCAACGTTGTAAACCGGTTCGGTGCTGCCGCCGCTACGGTGGGTTTGTTGAGTCTTGCTGGCTGCCAATTAGGCGGGAGCCAAGGCGACTCACTGCTGCCTGCTTCCGGCACCGTTGCGGTCAAAGGCCTGGCTCAGAACGTATCTCTACGGCGAACCAACCTCGGTATGCCGCTGATTGAAAGCAGCACCTTTCACGACGCGCTGTTCACCCTGGGTTACGTGCACGCCAGCGACCGCATCACGCAAATGCTGAGCATGCGCCTGCTGGCCCAGGGTCGTCTGTCGGAAATGGCCGGCCCCGGCGCACTGGATATCGACCGTTTGATGCGCGCCGCGAACCTGAAAAAGAGCGCCAGCGAGCTGTACAACGCGTCCACCCCGCGCCTGCAACGCTTCTTTGAAGTGTATGCCCGTGGCGTTAACGCTTACCTGTTCCGCTACCGTGACAATCTGCCTGCAGATCTGGCCAGTTCTGGCTATCGCCCGGATTACTGGAAGCCCGAGGACTCGGCGCTGATCTTCAGCCTGCTGAACTTCAGCCAGTCGGCAAACCTGCAGGAGGAACTGTCCTCATTGCTGCTGGCGCAAAAAGTCGGCACCGACAAGTTGGCCTGGCTGGTCCCGACCTACCCGGACGAAGAACTGCCGTTCTCCGAAGCCGACAAACTCAAAGGTTTGAACCTTGGCGGACAGGTGTCAGGCCTGAGCGATCTGAATAAAGTCGCCCAGCAACTGACCGACCTGAACATGCTGGGCATTGCTGCCTCCAGCAACTGGGCCATCGCACCACAACGCAGCCGTACCGGCAAAAGCTTGCTGGCCAACGACGTGCAATTGCCTGCCGGGTTGAATTCCGCGTGGAGCTTCGTACAGATTCGCGCCCCGAAATATCAGGCCGCCGGCGCGACAATCGCCGGTCTGCCACTGATTCTGAGTGGTTTCAACGGCAAGCTGGGCTGGTCCATGGCCTCGGTGATGGGCGACAACCAGGACCTGTTTCTGGAAAAGCTGAAACGTGAGAACAATCGCCTGATGTACCTGGCCGATGGCAAATGGTTGCCTGCAACAGCCCATGAAGAAACCTTCATTGTCAAAGGCGGCCGTCCGATTCGTGAAACCGTGTTCGCGACCCGTCACGGCGCGTTGCTCAACAGCAACCCGAGCGAAGGTCAGTTGAACAACAGCCTGGGTCTGGCACTGCAAACACCAGACTTCAAAGACGACAAAAGCCTGGACGCGTTCTTCGATCTGTCCCGCGCGCCGAACGTCGACAAGGCGTTCGATGCCAGCCGTGAAATCCGCGCCATCGCGCTGAACATGGTCTTTGCTGATGCGTCGAACGTCGCCTGGCAAGTCACCGGCCGCTATCCGAATCGCCGTGAAGGCCTGGGCTTGCTGCCTTCGCCGGGCTGGGACAGCCGTTACGACTGGGATGGGTTCGCTGACGCCATGCTGCACCCTTACGATCAGAATCCGCAGCAGGGCTGGATCGGCACCGCCAACCAGCGGACCTTCCCAAAGGGTTACGGCATGCAACTGTCCAACTCGTGGAAAGCCCCGGAGCGTGCAGAGCGTATTGCCGAACTGGCCAACAGTGGCAAGCAGGACACCCGCAGCGTCATTGCCATGCAATACGACCAGAGCACGACGTTTGCCGCCAAGCTGAGAAAAATGTTCGAAGCACCGGGCATGGTCAAACCACTGAAACAGGCCATCGACGCCTTGCCTGAAGCTGAGCGCAGCAAAGCACGGGAAGCGTTTACCCGGCTGATGGCATTCGACGGCAAACTCACGCCAACCTCTGCTGATGCGGCGCTTTATGAGTTGTTCCTGCAGGAAAGCGCCAAGCAGATCTTCCTTGACGAGCTTGGCCCGGAAACCAGTCCGGCGTGGAAAGCGCTGGTGCAGAACGCCAACCTGTCGTACTCGGCACAAGCCGATCATTTGCTGGGACGCGAAGACAGCCCATATTGGGACGACGCGAAAACCCCGCAGAAAGAAGACAAGCCGGCGATTCTGGCCCGCAGTCTGGCGGCAGCAATCACTGCCGGTGACAGCCTGATGGGCACTGATCGCAAAGCCTGGCAATGGGGCAAACTGCATCGCTCGACCCTGCAAAGCAGCGACTTCGCCGCCAACAGCTTCAACCGTGGCCCAAGTGCAACAGGGGGCGACCACAACACGCTGAACATCGCGGCGTATCCATGGGGTCAGCACTTCGACAGCCAGGCGGTGCCGAGCATGCGCATGATCATCGACTTCGGCCAGAGCGAACCGATGCTGAGCCTGATCAACATCGGCCAGTCCGGCAACCCGGCCAGCCCGTATTACACCAACAGCATCGAGCCTTGGCTGAAAGGCCAGTACCAGTCAATCCCGCTGCAAACCCAGAATTACGAGCGGGCTTATGGCAGCAAGCGGTTGACGCTGGTGCCAGGGAAATAATCGCTGGTTTCGCGCGCGGATCCCTCGCGGCTGAAGCCGCTCCTACGGACACCACATAACCGTAGGACCGGCTTTAGCCGGGAGGGCTGTATTTCTGACGAGCAGATGCAGGGTCTGTACCGGCACCCTCCCGGCTGAAGCCGGTCCTACGAACCTGTGTTAAAGCGTCGAACTTCCTCCCCCGCCCCGCCCTCATAACTAACAAGCCCATCCAGTCGGTTATTCCATGGATCTTGTTATCGCGCGTCCCGAAGGTTTGTATTGCCCGCCCGGAGATTTCTACATCGACCCGTGGCGTCCCGTTGAGCGATCGGTCATTACTCACGCCCACGGCGATCATGCGCGAACCGGCAATGAGCACTACCTGGCCGCCGCGCCCGGCGAAGGCATTCTTCGTTCGCGGCTAGGACAGGACATCAACCTGCAAACGTTGGCGTATGGCGAAACCCTGCTGCACCACGGCGTAAAACTGAGCCTGCATCCAGCGGGGCATGTGCTGGGTTCGGCGCAGGTCCGGCTGGAGTACAAAGGCGAAGTCTGGGTGGCGTCCGGCGATTACAAAGTCGAGCCGGATGGCACCTGCGAGCCGTTCGAGCCGGTGCGCTGCAATACCTTCATCACTGAATCTACCTTTGGCCTGCCGATCTATCGCTGGCAGCCTCAGTCGCAGATCTTCGCCGGGATCAACGACTGGTGGCGGGCCAATGCCGCCGTCGGCAAAGCCAGCGTGCTGTTCGCCTATTCCTTCGGCAAGGCGCAACGCATCCTGCACGGTATCGACCCGGAGATCGGGCCGATTCTGGTTCACGGTGCGGTCGAGCCCTTGAACCGGGTCTACCGCGAAGCCGGGGTACGAATCCCCGAAACGCAGTACGCCGGCGACTTCAAGAAAACCGATCCGGCCCTGCGACAGGCATTGATCCTCGCGCCCCCCTCCGCAGGCGGCAGCACCTGGATGAAGCGCTTTGGCGAGTTCAGTGATGCCTTCGCCAGCGGCTGGATGATGTTGCGCGGGACACGCAGACGCCGCGGCGTGGACCGAGGCTTTGTGCTCTCCGATCACGCCGATTGGCCAGGCCTGCTTTGGGCAATCGAGCAGACGGGTGCCGAGCGAGTGATGGTGACCCACGGTTCAGTAGCCGTGCTGGTGCGTTACCTGCGCGAGTCCGGGCTCGATGCGCAAGGCTTCGTCACCGAATATGGCGATGAGGAAGACTCTGGCGCCGCAGAAGCAAAACCAGAGGAAACCAGACCCGAAAAATCAACCGAGGCCTCGGCATGAAAGCCTTCGCCGAGCTGTATTCCCGACTCGACGCCACGACCTCAAGCAACGCCAAGCTGGCCGCCATGCGCGACTACTTCGCGAAAGTGCCGCCGCAGGATGCGGCGTGGGCAGTGTATTTCCTGTCGGGCGGACGCCCACGCCAACTGGTGCCTACCAAACTGTTGCGCGAACAAGCCATGACCTTGGGCAAGCTGCCGGAATGGCTGTTCGAAGAAAGCTATCAGGCCGTGGGTGATCTGGCTGAAACCCTGGCGCTGCTGTTACCAGAGGCCGAACACGACTCCGACGAAGGTTTGGCCGTCTGGATGGAAGACAATCTGCTGCCCCTGCGCGGCCTGCCTCCGGAAGAACTGGCCGAGCGCCTGCCGACATTCTGGAGCCAGTTGGATCGGGTCAGTCTGATGGTCTGCATCAAGCTGACCACTGGCAGCTTCCGGGTAGGCGTTTCGAAGCTCTTAGTCACTCGCGCCCTCGCCGCCATGGCCGATATCGACAGCAAACGCGTAGCGCAACGCCTGGTGGGTTACACGGATCTGTCTCACCGGCCCAGCGCCGAGGGCTTTCTCAAACTGATCGCAGCAGAATCGGATGACGAGCACGCTCAGCGTGGCGGTCAGCCTTATCCGTTTTTCCTCGCCCATGCCCTGCAGCAGCCGGTGGATCAGTTCGAAAGTCTGCTGGGGCCAGCGGAAAACTGGCAAGTGGAGTGGAAGTGGGACGGTATTCGCGCACAACTGGTCAAGCGCGAAGGTCGCTTGTGGATCTGGTCTCGCGGTGAAGAACTGGTCACGGACCGCTTCCCTGAGTTGCACAGCCTGGTACAAAGCCTGCCGGACGGGACCGTCATCGACGGCGAAATAGTCGTCTGGAAGACGCCAGAAACGTCAGCCACTGACAAAGCGGAGTTCGCCCTGAGCGCCGATTCTCCACCAGATGTCACACAGGCTCAGCCATCGGTCCAGCCCTTCGCGCTCCTGCAGCAACGCATCGGCCGTAAAACGCTGGGCAAGAAAATCCTCGAGGAAGTGCCCGTCGTGGTGCTCGCTTACGACCTGCTGGAATGGCAGGAGCATGACTGGCGCAGCCGCCCGCAACATGAGCGGCGCACGCAATTGGAAAAAGTGATCGAAACCAGCCAAAGCCCGGTGTTATTGCCCTCCCCGGTTATCAATGGCAAAGACTGGCTGGACTTGAGCGTGCAGCGTGAAGCCTCTCGCAGCCTGGGCGTTGAAGGCATGATGCTTAAATCCCGGGACTCGTTGTATGGCGTGGGCCGCACCAAGGACATGGGCGTCTGGTGGAAATGGAAAGTCGATCCGTTCAGCGTCGATGCCGTATTGATCTATGCGCAACGCGGCCATGGCAGGCGCGCTAGCCTGTACAGCGACTACACCTTCGCGGTGTGGGACGGCCCGCCTGAATCCAGCCAGCGCACACTGGTGCCCTTCGCCAAAGCCTATTCGGGCCTGACCGACGAAGAAATGCGCAAGGTCGACGCCATTGTGCGCAAGACCACCGTGGAAAAATTCGGTCCGGTCAGCAGTGTGACCCCAAGTCTGGTATTCGAGCTGGGCTTCGAAGGCATCGCCCTGTCAAAGCGTCACAAGAGCGGGATTGCAGTGCGTTTCCCGCGCATGTTGCGCTGGCGTCAGGATAAATCAGTCGCCGAGGCCGATAGTTTGTCGACGTTGCAGGACTTGCTGGGGTAGGATGCCGCCCTTTTTTGGGGCTGCTGAATTTTCGCGCACCTTGTTAGGGCGAAACACCAACCTTTGTAGGAGTGAGCTTGCTCGCGATAGGGTTGTCGGTTAATGCTCAATGCTGCTGGCACGACGCTATCGCGAGCAAGCTCACTCCTACAGGTAGCGCCCTCGAAGTCAGCAGTCAACATTGCGACAACTCCGTACATTTAAAACGCACGTTCGTATCTTTGGTTCGGAAATTGCTATCTTCTGTGGTCTGGCACCCGCCGGTAGCAAGCCTCGCGTGTTCCCAACGCTCAATTTGGTTTTAAGGACTGAACGATGAAAAAAGCATGGCTGACCCTTTCTGCATTGGCTGTTTGTCTCGCTGCAGGCAATGCAATGGCCAAGGAATACAAGGAACTGCGTTTTGGCGTTGATCCTTCTTATGCACCTTTCGAATCAAAAGCCGCTGACGGCAGCCTGGTAGGCTTCGACATCGACCTGGGCAACGCTATCTGCGCCGAGCTGAAGGTTAAATGCAAATGGGTCGAAAGCGATTTCGACGGCATGATTCCAGGCCTGAAAGCGCGTAAATTCGACGGCGTTATCTCGTCGATGACCGTGACTCCGGCACGTGAGAAGGTTATCGACTTCTCCAACGAACTGTTCTCCGGCCCGACTTCTCTGGTGTTCAAAAAAGGTGCAGGCCTGACGGCTGACCCGGCCAGCCTGAAAGGCAAAACCGTTGGCTATGAGCAAGGCACCATTCAGGAAGCCTATGCCAAAGCCGTACTGGACAAGGCGGGTGTAAAAACCCAGGCCTATGCCAACCAGGATCAGGTTTACGCCGACCTGGTTTCCGGTCGTCTTGATGCGTCCATTCAGGACATGCTGCAAGCTGAACTGGGCTTCCTGAAGTCGCCACAAGGTGCTGATTACGAAGTCAGCAAGCCAATCGACAGCGAATTGTTGCCTTCCAAAACTGCGATCGGTATCGCGAAAGGTAACAAAGAGCTCAAGGCTCTGTTGGATAAAGGTATCAAAGCGTTACACGACGACGGCAAATATGCCGAGATCCAGAAAAAGCATTTCGGCGATCTGAATCTGTATAGCGGTAAATAACACCCCGACGCCCATGGATTTCGGCGATGATCCACCGCCGATTTCCATGGGCGTTTTGTTTTATTGACCGTCAAAGGCTTTACCCATGTTCGATACACTGCTGCAAACCCTCGGACTCTCCTCCTTCAGCCTCAAAGGCTTCGGCCCTCTGCTGCTCGAAGGAACATGGATGACCGTTAAATTATCGCTGCTGTCGCTGTTCGTGAGCATCGTGCTCGGACTGATCGGCGCCAGTGCAAAACTGTCGGGCGCCGCCATTGTGCGGATGCCGGCGCAGCTCTACACCACACTGATCCGTGGCGTTCCCGACCTCGTGTTGATGTTGCTGATCTTCTACAGCCTACAAACCTGGCTGAGTCAGCTGACCGACGCAATGGAATGGGACTACATCGAAATTGATCCTTTCAGCGCAGGCGTGATCACGCTCGGCTTCATTTACGGCGCGTATTTCACCGAAACCTTCCGTGGCGCGATCCTTTCGGTGCCGCGTGGACAGGTCGAGGCCGCTACCGCCTACGGCCTCAGTCGCGCCCAGCGTTTTCGCTACGTGGTATTCCCGCAGATGATGCGCTTCGCCCTGCCGGGTATCGGCAATAACTGGCAAGTGCTGCTCAAGGCCACTGCGCTGGTGTCGATCATCGGTCTGGCCGATCTGGTCAAGGCCGCCCAGGACGCCGGCAAAAGCACCTACCAACTGTTTTACTTTCTGGTCCTCGCTGCATTGATTTACCTGCTGATCACCAGCGCTTCGAACTTTGCCCTGCGTTGGGCTGAACGGCGGTATTCCGCAGGCAGCCGGGAGGCTCAACGATGATCGAACTGCTTCAGGAATACTGGCGCCCCTTCCTTTATAGTGACGGCGTGCACATCACCGGCCTCGCCATGACCATGTGGCTGCTCAGCGCCTCCATCGCCATCGGCTTTCTGGTCTCGATCCCGCTGTCCATCGCTCGTGTTTCCAGCAACTTCTGGGTTCGTTGGCCGGTGCAGTTCTACACCTACCTGTTTCGCGGCACGCCTCTCTATATACAGCTGCTGATTTGCTACACCGGTATCTACAGCCTCGAAGCCGTGCGCGCGCAGCCGATTCTAGATTCGTTCTTCCGCGACGCGATGAATTGCACGATCCTGGCGTTCGCCCTTAATACTTGCGCGTACACCACCGAGATTTTCGCCGGCTCGATCCGCAGCATGAACCACGGCGAAGTCGAAGCCGCCAAAGCCTACGGGCTGACCGGCTGGAAGCTTTACGCCTACGTGATCATGCCATCGGCCCTGCGTCGCTCGCTGCCGTTCTACAGCAACGAAGTGATTCTGATGCTGCACTCGACCACGGTAGCCTTCACCGCCACTGTGCCGGACATTCTCAAAGTCGCGCGGGATGCGAACTCGGCAACCTTCATGACGTTCCAGTCGTTCGGTATCGCCGCCATTATTTACCTGTGCGTCACGTTCATTCTGGTCGGTCTGTTCCGTCTTGCAGAACGCCGCTGGCTGGCCTTTCTCGGCCCGACTCACTAGGACCTGCCCATGCGTCATGACACCCACGATCTGCTCGCGCCGGTGCCGGGCACTGCGCGGCAGATCCACAGTTTTCACTACGGTCCGCAAAACGGCGTCTGCAAGGTTTATATCCAGGCCTCGCTGCACGCCGACGAGCTGCCGGGCATGCTGGTCGCCTGGTACCTGAAGCAGAGACTGAGCGAGCTTGAAAATGCCGGTTTACTGCTCGGTGAAATCGTTGTCGTGCCGGTGGCCAATCCTATCGGTCTGGAACAGGTGCTGATGGACGTCCCGCTGGGCCGTTATGAGCTGGAAAGCGGGCAGAACTTCAACCGCTGGTTCATCGATCTCGGCGTACAGGTGGGCGATGAGGTTGAAACACAGCTCACGACTGATCCGCAGCACAACACCCGGTTGATCCGTCGTAGCCTGCGCGCAGCGCTTGAAGCGCAGATCGCATCGACCCAACTGCAATCGCAACGTTTGACCTTGCAGCGCCTGGCCTGCGATGCCGACATGGTGCTGGACCTGCATTGCGACTTCGAATCCGTCGAGCACCTGTACACCACGCCTGAAGCCTGGCCACAGGTGGAAATGCTCTCGCGCTACCTCGGCGCTCAGGCCAGCCTGTTGGCGACTGACTCCGGTGGCCAGTCGTTCGATGAGTGCTTCACGCTGGTCTGGTGGCAATTGCAGCAGCGCTTCGGTGATCGCTTCGCGATTCCCATGGGCAGCTTTTCGGTCACGCTGGAATTGCGTGGTCAGGGCGATGTCAATCACCCGTTAGCCAGTCGTGACTGCCAGGCGCTGATCAACTACCTGATCCATTACGGTGCGATTGGCGGTGACATCTCGGCCGCTCCTGAATTGCTTTACCCGGCCACACCACTGGCGGCGGTTGAACCGGTGGCCACGCCCGTCGGCGGGCTACTGGTGTTTTGCGCCCAACCCGGTGAATACGTCGAGGCGGGCCAGTTGATCGCAGAAATCATCGACCCGATCAGTGACACCGTCACGCCGATCCACACGCTCAATCCCGGCCTGCTCTATGCGCGTTCGTTACGCCGCATGGCCACCGCCGGCATGGTCATCGCTCACGTCGCAGGCACCGAAGCCTACCGTAGCGGCTACCTACTTTCTCCTTGAGGACTTGCTTGTCATGTACAAACTGACCATCGATGGCCTGCATAAAAGCTACGGCGATAACAAAGTACTCAAAGGTGTTTCGCTCAAAGCCAGCAGCGGCGATGTCATCTGCCTGATCGGCGCCAGCGGCTCCGGCAAAAGCACGTTCCTGCGCTGCATCAATTTCCTTGAACAACCGAACGACGGTGCCATGAGCCTGGACGGCAAGCAGGTTCGCATGGTCAGCGACAAGGGCCACATGCGCGTTGCCGACCCGGATGAGCTGCAAAGCATCCGCACCCGGCTGGCCATGGTGTTCCAGCATTTTAACCTGTGGGCGCACATGACCGTTCTGGAAAACATCACCATGGCACCGCGCCGGGTGCTGGGCGTTTCCAAGGAAGAAGCCGAAGCCCGCGCCCGCAAATATCTGGACAAGGTCGGCCTGCCGGAACGCGTTGCCGACCAATACCCGGCCTTCCTGTCCGGTGGTCAGCAGCAGCGCGTAGCCATTGCCCGCGCGCTGGCGATGGAGCCCGAAATCATGCTGTTCGACGAGCCGACCTCGGCACTCGATCCCGAGCTGGTCGGCGAAGTACTCAAAGTGATTCAGGGTCTGGCCGAAGAAGGTCGAACCATGATCATGGTGACCCACGAAATGAGCTTTGCCCGTAAAGTCGCCAACCAGATCGTATTCCTGCACCAAGGCCAGATCGAAGAGTCCGGTCACCCTGATGAGGTGTTGGGCAATCCGAAAAGCGAGCGGCTGCAGCAGTTCTTGAGCGGGAATTTGAAGTAACCGGCAGCCTGTTGGAGCGAGGCTTGCCCGCGAACCAGACAATGCGGCGCATCAGGCGTGCCGTGTCATCGTTCTTCGCGGGCAAGCCTCGCTCCAACAAACAACAACCAACACAACTAATCCCCCATCTGCGCTGTCTCTGAAATACCCCCTTTCAGAGCACACAGCGGCGCATGAGCAGACCCACCGATTTCGCTCAGCGATGGTTTTCGGAACGCAGCTGGAAGCCCTTTCCTTTTCAAAAAGAGGTCTGGTCGGCCGTTAAGCAGGGGCACTCAGGCCTGCTGCACGCAAGCACCGGCTCTGGTAAGACCTACGCCGTATGGTTCGCTGCGCTCAATCGTTTCGCACAAGCCGTCAAACCGCCAGCCGACGACAAACCCCGCAAGCGCAAACCGCCCGCCACACCGCTCAGCGTGTTGTGGATAACGCCCATGCGCGCACTGGCTGCCGACACTGCCAGAGCGCTCGAAGCCCCCTTGGCAGATCTGGACATCCCCTGGAGCGTCGGCCTGCGCACAGGCGATACGAGCAGCAGCGAACGCGCCCGACAAGGGCGACGACTGCCCACTGCGCTGATCACCACGCCCGAAAGCCTGACCCTGTTACAGACTCGCGCTGACGCTCAAAGCACGTTCTCGACCCTTAAGATGGTCGTCGTGGATGAGTGGCACGAACTGATCGGCAACAAACGCGGCGTCCAGTTGCAACTGGCACTGGCCCGCTTGCGCCAATGGAATCCGGATCTGATCGTGTGGGGCGTTTCCGCGACGCTCGGCAATCAACAGCACGCTCAGGAAGTGCTGGTCGGCGAAGGCGGGATCAGCGTGCAAGGCAAGATCACCAAAGAACTACGCGTGGACACCCTGTTGCCACCGTCCATAGAACGCTTCCCGTGGGCCGGGCATATGGGCTTGCGTATGCTGCCGCAAGTACTGGCGGAAGTGGACAGCAGCGCCAGTTGCCTGGTGTTCACCAACACACGTGCGCAATCAGAGGTTTGGTATCAGGCTCTGCTGGAAGCTCGCCCGGACTGGGCCGGACTGATTGCCCTGCACCACGGCTCACTGGCGCGAGAAGTGCGGGACTGGGTCGAGCGCGCCCTGAAGGAAGGCCACCTCAAGGCAGTGGTGTGCACCTCCAGCCTCGATCTGGGCGTGGACTTTCTTCCCGTCGAGCGTGTGCTGCAAATCGGCTCACCTAAAGGTGTTGCACGCCTCATGCAACGTGCCGGGCGTTCGGGCCATGCACCGGGCCGCCCATCGCGAGTGACGCTGGTGCCAACGCACAGCCTGGAACTGGTTGAGGCCGCTGCGGCTCATGACGCGGTAGCAGCGCGGATGATCGAGCCCAGAGAATCACCACACAAGCCTCTCGACGTACTGGTCCAGCATCTGGTCAGCATGGCGCTGGGCGGCGGCTTCGATCCCGAAACGCTGTTACGCGAAGTACGCACTGCCTGGGCATATCGAGAACTGACCGATGACGAGTGGCAATGGGCATTGGCTTTCGTTCGTCATGGCGGCCATTCGTTGACCGCCTACCCGGACTATCGACGCGTTGAGCCTGACGACAATGGCATCTGGCGGGTGCCGGACGCGCGCCTTGCCAGACGTCACCGCATGAGCATCGGCACCATCGTCAGCGACGCCAGCATCAACGTAAAGTACTGGAAAAAAGGCGGCGGAGGTGGCTCGCTGGGCAGCGTCGAAGAAGGATTCATTGCGCGCCTGAAGCCTGGTGATGGGTTTCTGTTTAGTGGGCGATTGCTGGAGCTGGTGCGCGTCGAAAACATGACCGCCTATGTGAAAAAAGCGACCAGCAAAAAAGCCGCTGTTCCACGCTGGAATGGCGGGCGCATGCCGCTCTCCAGCGAATTGGCCGCTGCCGTGGTGACAAAGTTCGACGCAGCCGCTCACGGCGAATTCAACAGCCCGGAAATGCAGGCCGTTAAACCCTTGCTGGAAGTCCAGCGGCAGTGGTCCGCCCTGCCTCAGGAAAACACGCTGCTGTCAGAAATCATGAAATCCCGGGAGGGCTGGCACCTGTTTCTCTACCCTTTTGCCGGTCGCCATGTGCATCTGGGACTGGCGAGCCTGTTGGCCTGGCGATTGAGCCGCCATACACCACTGACCTTTTCCATCGCGGTTAACGATTATGGTTTTGAGCTGCTCAGCGCCACCGAGGTGGATTGGCAGGCAGAACTACGCCCTGAGCTGTTCAGTGAAGAGCATCTGATGAACGACATCATGGCCAGCCTGAACGCGGGCGAACTGGCCCTGAGACGCTTCAGGGAAATCGCCCGCATTGCCGGGCTGGTATTCTCCGGCTATCCCGGTGCGCCGAAGAGCAACCGGCAACTACAGGCGTCCAGTGGGCTGTTCTTCGAAGTTTTCAAACAATACGACGCTGGCAACCTGCTGCTGACACAGGCTCAAGAAGAGGTTCTGCGTCAGGAGCTGGATGTCGCGAGACTGGAGCACACCTTGCAACGCATCAACCAACGCACGCTGGACGTCCATCTGATCAAACGCGCTACGCCGATGGCCTTTCCCCTGCTGGTAGAGCGTATGCGCGAAAGCCTGAGCTCGGAAAAGCTCGCAGACCGGATTGCCCGAATGGTGCGCGACCTGGAAAAAGCAGCAGGAACTGACGTCACATGAATCCTCACGTCCCGGTACAACTGGCAGGTGCCGAGCTTTGGTTGCTGGCTGAAAAAGCCATTTACTATCCCGAATATCGAGCTTTGCTGATCGCCGATGTGCATTTTGGCAAAGCGGCTGCCTTTCGCGCGCTTGGGCAGCCGGTCCCGCAAGGCACGACCCAAAGCAACTTGCAGCGCCTTGATGACCTGCTGCGGAGCTATCCCTGTGACCGGCTGATATTCCTCGGCGACTTCCTGCATGCGCGGCAGTCGCGCACGCCGTCCACGCTGGAGGCACTCAGCAATTGGCGATCCGGGCATCCGACGCTGGCAATCACGCTGATCCGTGGCAACCATGATAAGCACGCAGGCGATCCCCCTGCAGACTTGATGATCGAGACCGTGCCGGAACCGCTACTGTTGGGGCCCTTCGCGCTGCAGCATGAACCTCATCCGCACCCGACCCATCACGTGCTGGCAGGGCATGTTCATCCGGTTTATCACTTGCAGGGGCGTGGACGTCAGCGCCTGCGGCTGGCGTGCTTCTATCTCAATGAGCGCACGAGCCTGTTGCCCGCGTTCGGAGCATTTACCGGCGGGTACAAGGTAGAGCGTGAGCAGGACAGCAGAATTTACGTGGTGGGAGATGGAGCGGTATGGGCGACTGGCTGAAACGATTCAAGTCTGCACATTTAATCCGGATGCGCGCATGATCCAGAGTGATTTGAAATTCATCAGCAGCACTGCTGGCCAATTCATGCGCCAGCAGCAGCAAGAAAACTATTCAGGCAACCGGAGCCGGTGGTGGCTCGTCTGGAAGAGTCGGTTCGCCGGGTTCCATCGGCTGAGGATGGTCATTGGGGGTATCCGGGCCTGGCTGCCCCGGTACGCCGCCGACCATGTTGAACTGCGGATAGGCGAGTAACGACAAGGCAAGCAGACCCACATGATTCTCTCGCGGGTCCGCCCCCTGGGCGCTGGCGTTCGATTGTCTCTTCATAAGGTACTCCTGAGCGTTATCCCCTGCTCACGCGGTGTGAGAAGAAGCGATTCAGTCAATAGAGTGCCGATTTGAGGACTAATTCAATTTCGCCAGACTTAACGGTAACAAATATCAGTTAAGCGCGAGGCAAGGTAACGCCACGCTGCCCTTGATATTTGCCGCCACGATCCTTGTAAGACACTTCACACTCTTCGTCGGACTCGAGGAACAGCATCTGCGCCACACCCTCGTTGGCGTAGATTTTCGCAGGCAATGTGGTGGTGTTGGAGAACTCCAGGGTCACATGACCTTCCCATTCCGGCTCAAGCGGCGTCACGTTCACGATGATGCCGCAACGCGCATACGTGCTTTTACCCAGACAGATGGTCAGCACGTTACGTGGAATACGGAAGTATTCGACGGTGCGCGCCAGAGCAAAAGAGTTAGGCGGGATGATGCAAACATCGCTTTTCACGTCGACAAAGCTGCCTTCATCGAAGTTTTTCGGGTCAACGATTGCAGAATTGATGTTGGTGAAAATCTTGAATTCATCTGCACAGCGCACATCGTAGCCATAGCTGGAAACGCCATAAGAGATGAGACGACTGGCGCCTTCGCCACGCATCTGGCGCTCGACGAAGGGCTCGATCATGCCCTGCTCCTGCGCCATGCGGCGAATCCACTTGTCCGATTTGATGCTCATGGCGATGTCCTGATAGCTGGGTGAAAAAACATGTCCGGCATCTTACCGGGCCACGGCTTTGGGTTCAAAGCTTGTAGCAGCCTGCAAGCCAATGCTTTTTCCCATGAATGGAAATAATCCTCAATTGACGGTTGGCATGCTCAAAAAAAAGCGTTAAGGTGGCGTCACTGTGTTGCTTGTGTCACTGAGAATCTCTACACGATGTTGAATTTCGATCCAACCATCTCCAAGAATTTTTCCTGCTCTTTGCACTCAGTCTCGGCCAGGGCACTTCCTGAGTCGCAGTTAACTTTGTCCAAGGAGATACACCATGTCTAATCGCCAAACTGGTACCGTTAAGTGGTTCAACGATGAAAAAGGCTTCGGCTTCATCACTCCACAATCCGGTGACGACCTGTTCGTGCACTTCAAAGCTATCCAATCTGACGGCTTCAAAAGCCTGAAAGAAGGCCAACAGGTCTCTTTCATCGCTACCCGCGGTCAGAAAGGCATGCAAGCTGAAGAAGTTCAAGTTATCTAACTTGTACTTATTCGCTTAAAGAACCCCGCTTCGGCGGGGTTTTTTTATGCCTGTAGAAAATACCCGCGGCATCGCCACCCGAAACTGTGGGAGAGAATTCATTCGCACACAGGACCTACACAATCCGTAGGACCGGCTTTAGCCGGGAGGGCGTCGGGAGATCCACCGAAGCTTCTTCACCAGAAATAGTGCTCTCCCGGCTAAAGCCAGTCCTACAAGATTGCGGGCAAAACACAAATCTCCCTAGGTTTTGCTGCTCTTAATCGTCGCTAACAGAAATACTCGGCATCGCCGGGCTGGCCGCTTCCTGCAGCACGATCCGGGCCCCCACATGGCGCGCCAGTTCCTGATACACCATCGCAATCTGACTTTCCGGCTCAGCCATAACGGTCGGCTTACCACCATCAGCCTGCTCGCGAATCAGCATCGACAATGGCAACGAAGCCAGCAGCTCGACGTCGTACTGCGAGGCCAGCTTCTCGCCACCGCCCTCACCGAACAAATGCTCCGCGTGACCGCAGTTCGAGCAAATATGTACGGCCATGTTTTCCACGACACCCAGCACTGGAATATTGACCTTACGGAACATCTCGACGCCTTTTTTCGCATCGAGCAGCGCCAGATCCTGAGGCGTCGTGACGATCACCGCACCTGCGACCGGGACTTTCTGCGCCAGCGTCAGCTGGATATCACCCGTACCCGGCGGCATATCGATGACCAGGTAATCCAGATCATTCCACGCCGTTTGCGTAATCAACTGCAGAAGTGCGCCGGAAACCATCGGGCCGCGCCAGACCATCGGCGTGTTGTCATCGGTCAGAAAGGCCATGGACATCACCTCGACACCATGGGCCTCGATGGGCACGAACCATTTCTGATCCTTGATTTTAGGCCGTGTGCCTTCAGCGATGCCGAACATCACGCCCTGACTCGGACCGTAGATGTCAGCATCCAGAATCCCGACCCGCGCGCCTTCGCGAGACAACGCCAATGCCAGATTGGCCGCCGTGGTGGATTTGCCCACGCCGCCTTTGCCGGATGCTACGGCAACAATATTCTTCACATTAGCCAGACCGGGAATCTGCCCTTGAGCCTTGTGCGGCTCAATCACCGTGGTGATCTCCACCTTGGCGGAGGTCACACCCTCCAGACCCTCAATGGCGATTTGCAGCATCTGCGCCCAGCCACTCTTGAACAGACCGGCCGCGTAACCCAGCTCAAGCTGCACACTGACGCGCTCGCCGTGGACCTCAATGGCACGCACACACCCGGCGGTCACGGGGTCCTGATTCAAATAAGGATCGGTATATTGGCGAAGAACGGCTTCCACCGCTGCGCGATTAACAGCGCTCATGGGCTACTCCCGAATAAAGACAGACTAAAACAGGCGGCTATCCTAACGCTTCTGCGTGCCACCGGCATGGTTTCGCTGGAATCATCATTCCCGTAGGAGCGCGCTTGCCCGCGATAGCGTCAGACCGGGCGGTAATATTTCGACTGAAATACCGCAATCGCGGGCAAGCGCGCTCCTACAGGCAATGCTCAACGATTAACCACGCACATTCCTACAGTCAGCACAGGATGAAAAAAATCACTCAGACCTTTATAGTGGCCGACCTCCGTTTCACTTCAAGTAGCCGAGCCCCATGTCCGAGCCACGCAAGATCCTCGTTACCAGCGCCCTGCCCTATGCCAATGGTTCGATCCATCTTGGCCATATGCTTGAGTACATCCAGACCGATATGTGGGTGCGCTTCCAGAAGCACCGCGGCAACCAATGCATCTATGTCTGCGCGGACGACGCTCACGGCTCGGCAATCATGCTGCGCGCGGAAAAGGAAGGCATCACCCCGGAACAACTGATCGACAACGTCAAGGCGGAACATAGCGCCGACTTCAGTGATTTCCTGGTGGACTTCGACAATTTCCACTCGACGCACTCGGATGAAAACCGCGAGCTGTCGAGCATGATCTACACCCGCCTGCGCGATGCCGGGCATATCGCTACCCGCTCGATCACCCAGTATTTCGACCCGGAAAAGAAAATGTTCCTGGCCGACCGCTTCATCAAGGGCACCTGCCCGAAATGCGGCACTGAAGATCAGTACGGCGACAACTGCGAAAAGTGCGGTGCGACCTACGCGCCAACCGACCTGAAAGACCCGAAATCGGCGATTTCCGGCGCTACGCCTGTCCTGAAAGATTCGAAGCATTTCTTCTTCGACCTGCCAGCCTTTGACGCCATGCTCAAAAGCTGGACACGCAGCGGTACACTGCAGGATGCCGTGGCAAACAAGATCGCCGAATGGCTGGATGCCGGCCTGCAGCAGTGGGATATCTCCCGCGATGCGCCTTACTTCGGCTTCGAAATCCCTGACGAGCCGGGCAAATACTTCTACGTGTGGCTGGACGCTCCTGTCGGCTACATGGCCAGCTTCAAGAACCTGTGCGCACGCCGTCCTGATCTGGATTTCGATGCTTTCTGGACCAAGGATTCGACGACCGAGCTGTATCACTTCATCGGCAAGGACATCGTCAACTTCCACGCCCTGTTCTGGCCAGCAATGCTCGAAGGTGCAGGCCTGCGCAAGCCAACCGGTATCAATGTGCACGGCTACCTGACCGTCAACGGTCAAAAAATGTCGAAATCACGTGGTACGTTCATCAAGGCACGCACCTACCTGGACCAATTGTCGCCGGAATACCTGCGCTATTACTACGCAGCCAAACTGGGCAAGGGTGTGGACGACCTCGACCTGAACCTCGACGACTTCGTGCAGAAGGTCAACTCGGACCTGATCGGCAAGGTCGTGAACATTGCCAGTCGTTGCGCGGGCTTCATTCACAAAGGCAATGCCGGTGTGATGGTGGCTGAAAATGCGGCTCCGGAACTGACCGACGCGTTTCTGGCTGCAGCACCTGGTATCGCAGAAGCCTATGAAGCACGCGACTTCGCCAGAGCAATGCGGGAAATCATGGGTCTGGCGGACCGCGCCAACGCCTGGATCGCTGACAAGGCTCCCTGGTCTCTGGCCAAGCAGGAAGGTAAACAGAATGAAGTACAGGCGGTCTGCGCACTGGGCATCAACCTGTTCCGGCAACTGGTGATTTTCCTCAAACCGGTATTGCCACTACTGGCTGCCGACGCCGAGAAATTCCTCAACGTTGCGCCACTGACTTGGGATGATCACAAGACGCTGCTGAGCAATCATCAGCTCAACCCGTTCCAGGCCCTGATGAGCCGCATCGACCCGGCCAAGGTTGAAGCCATGACCGCCGCTTCGAAAGAAGACCTGACGGCCAGTGCAACCGATACCGGTGCTGCGCCCGAGGGGAATGGCGAACTCGCCAAGGACCCGCTGTCTGCCGAGATCGATTTCGATACCTTTGCAGCAGTGGACCTGCGAGTCGCCCTGATCCTCAAGGCCGAGCATGTTGAAGGGGCAGATAAACTTCTGCGTCTGACTCTGGATATCGGTGACGAACAGCGCAACGTGTTCTCAGGCATCAAAAGTGCCTACCCGAACCCGTCTGAGCTGGAGGGCCGCCTGACCATGATGATTGCCAACCTCAAACCGCGGAAAATGCGCTTCGGCATCTCGGAAGGCATGGTGATGGCCGCAGGCCCGGGTGGCGAAGAAATCTACCTGCTCAGCCCTGATAGCGGTGCCAAACCAGGCCAACGCATCAAGTAAGACTTGAGGCCTGCCCGATAACAGCCTTATACGCTGTTATCGGGTTTGTGCTTTTTGCAGTAAAAACAAACGTTCGCCTGCGAGCGCTTCACCCACTTCACTTGCCCACCGCCTGCTCGCCTATCCGGCAAAACCATGAACCTCATCCAAAGCATCGACGCCCTGCTCCCCCAGACCCAATGCGGAAAATGCGGACATCCCGGCTGCAAGCCCTACGCAGAAGGGATCGCCCAAGGCGAAGCAATCAACAAATGCCCGCCGGGTGGCGATGAGACCGTTGCGGCTCTGGCGCAGTTACTCAGCGTTCCAGCGCTGCGCGTCGATCCGGAGCGGGGTTCTGCGCCAGCACAAGTCGCGTTTATTCGGGAGGCCGAATGCATTGGCTGCACCAAGTGCATTCAGGCTTGCCCGGTTGACGCTATCGTCGGCGCAGCAAAGTTCATGCACACCGTCATCGTCGATGAGTGCACCGGTTGCGACCTGTGTATCGCCCCCTGCCCGGTGGATTGCATTGACCTGCTGCCGCTTCCTTCTAACGTCACTCCTATCGTCAGCGGATATGCCGCAACTGTGCCGGAGCAACAGAATCGCAGCCAAAGGCGAAATCAGGCACGACGTCGCTTCGAGTCCCGCAACGCGCGGCTACGACGCGAAGAGGAGCGTCGGCATGCTGAGCGAGTTGCGCGCGCGCAAAGGGCCACAGCAGCACCTGAACCCCCTCGCTCAACCGCGCAATCAATAGCTGAGCGCACAGGCACGCAACGCGTTGCCGTCGATGACGATGCATTGAAAAAAGCCCGCATCAACGTGGCTATGAGCAGAGCTCAACTCAATAAATCCTTGAAGGCATTCGGTCACCCTCCTATCGCCGAGCAGGCAGCACGTCTGGTTCAATTGCAGCAGGAATACGAAACGGCCGAACAAGCCCTTGAGAGCCTCCAGTCCGCGCAACCCGGCCCAATCGCAACACCGACCCCACGGATGGACAACAGCGGGGTCAAACGTGCAAAAATCCAGCTGGCCATGGCACGCGCGGCATTGAAAAAAGCGCAGACGAACGAGGCTTCTTCAGAACAGATCGCGAGCCTGACGGCTCAGCTTCAACATGCCGAACAAGCTCTTGAGGCCGCAGAGCAGAGCCTGTCAGCCAACCCGCAAGCTATCGCCCCCAAGGAAAATCCCGGTTCATGAACGCTGCAAAACGCCTGGAAATCTTTCGTCGCCTTCACGAAGACAATCCGGATCCAAAGACCGAGCTGGCGTATACCACGCCATTCGAGTTGCTCATCTCTGTGATTCTTTCAGCCCAGGCAACCGATGTCAGCGTGAACAAGGCCACCGCACGGCTTTATCCTGTCGCCAATACCCCACAGGCGATCTATGACCTTGGCGTGGAAGGCTTGTCCGAGTACATAAAAACCATCGGCCTCTACAACAGCAAGGCCAAAAACGTTATAGAAACATGCCGAATGCTCATGGAGTTGCACGATGGAGAAGTGCCGCAAACACGCGAAGCACTTGAAGCCCTGCCCGGCGTGGGACGCAAGACAGCCAATGTGGTGCTCAATACTGCATTCCGCCAGATAGCCATGGCGGTAGACACCCACATATTTCGTGTCAGCAATCGTACCGGCATTGCCCCAGGCAAAAATGTGGTTGAGGTAGAGAAGCAGCTGATGAAGTTTGTACCCAAGGATTATCTGCTGGACGCCCACCACTGGCTGATCCTGCTTGGCCGCTATGTTTGCCAGGCACGCAAGCCACGCTGTGGCAGCTGCATGATCGAAGACCTGTGCGATTACAAGCACAAGACCTCGGACGATTGAGCGATAGGACCTCAAACGACTGATCGATTGAAAAAATCTTTTTTACCCGCTCGCAGATACTCGCTATAAGGTGCGCCAACGACAGCTTAAGTCTGGAGTCACCTTATGAGCACTGACAAAGAGCAATTGGATGTAGACGACGATTTCATTGCGGTTGAAGCAGATGATGCAGAGCCCGCACCTGTTGAACCCGCCAAGACCAATCTCAGCAAACGACGCACGATCGACAACATGCTTGAAGAAAGACGTCTGCAAAAGCAACTGGCTGATTACGACTACGATCTATGATCGCTGCCCCGCTTCACCTCCCCATTCAAAGCCTCTCATGTGCGAGAGGCTTTAGCGCTCAGCACCACAAGCTGCAGCGCATATCATGATTTCCCTCTGGTAAAAATCGCCAAATCTCCTCAGACCAGACCATTACGCTGAGCGAGCTCGATGAGATCAACCAACGAATGAGCATTGAGTTTGAGCAACAGTCGAGTCTTATAGGTGCTGACTGTTTTATTACTTAAAAACATTCCATCTGCAATTTCCTTATTGGTTTTCCCTCGCGCCAATTGCTGTAGCACCATCATTTCCCGGCCAGACAGGCGATCAACCATGTCAGCTTCGCTGGCATTGCCCATGCTTGAGCGAACGGTATGCAGGGCCTGGTTAGGGAAATAACTGTAGCCCGACAATACGGCCTTGATGGCGCTCAACAGTTCGGTGAGGTCCTGCTGCTTGCAGACATATCCGGCTGCCCCGGCCTGCATGCAGCGCATGGAGAAATGCCCAGGAGCCTGAGAGGTCAGGATCAGCACCTTGAACGGCAGGGTCATGGCAGACAGACGAGCGATGACTTCGAGGCCATCCAGCTTTGGAATGCCTATGTCGAGAATCACGATATCGGGCAAATGCTCACGAGCCAGTTGCAGGGCATCCACTCCATTATCCGTCTCCGCAATAACCTCATAGCCATGGCGCTCCATCAGCATACGAACAGCAAGGCGAATGACGGGATGATCGTCCACGATCAGCACTTTATTCATGGGCAGTCCAATTTTCGCTTTTCGAAGTTTCAGAGTAAGCACAATAGCTTAGTCGTTTAGTGCTTTGCATGACGCGCCCCCCTTGGGACTGACAGCCAAAGACCATTCCCACAACCACCGCAGAATATTCCTACAAATATCAGTCTAAATGACGCTACATAAGTGGCCATCACACGTCTGCCTGCGCTGAAAAATAGAAATTAACTGGTTTGTACAAAATCAAGATACTGGAGCGCGGATCAACTAATAGAATTATTATGTTCGGGTCAAGCATTTTTCAAATATCCCTTTGGACTAATAAACATGCATTACACCGACCTGGTCGATCCTGAGCTATCCACATCCGTGACAACAGGTCGAGCACTCAGTTTAGATAGCTTCTAGCCATCACCAGAAACGATGCTTTTATATTCCCTTCACACGTCCACAAAAAACTTCCGGGCCTCGCCAGCACAAACACACTGTTACATATCTGAGACACTGGCACTGCGCTTCGGCAACGGCATCCAATATGTCAGAACACCGCCACATTTAGCGTCACGGTTGTGCCAACAGAATATTTCAGCCATCACCCTCTGCTACGTTTAAAAAATACACACTTTGCAGCGCCCATTTTGTAAATATATATATTTTGCGAAAAATCCTACTTAGATTTCGGAAACGCCTGAGCTTTCAAGAAAGCATGACCTCCTTGCTCATTTAATTGTGCGGTATTCATGCACCGCACAACACATAAATGCAGACAGCCTCCAGACCATCAGAAATTTCTAAAAGCAGTGCATGACTTTTCTGACGGAGACTGATCTCAGGCAGCCATCCGGCTGAAAGCTAATACTATATCCCCAAGCAAATCCATATACCCCCGCCAAAGAGGAAATGTACTACAACACTAACAGACGAAGAAAATCTTCATGTAAGAAAATTAATTACCCTATAAATCAATCCATCTAGCGAAAGCTTTTTTACTTGCAAATTTTATTACCAGTCGTTACTTTTTCAAGAACCCTTCCACTAATCACAGATAAAACATGCAGGACTACATGAAACCCACTTAACAAATGATGCCAATTTGACCCATCAAAAAAGCGTTGCTTTAAAAGGACTCTCCTTCACTAGAGAGCCGAAGGGATTCGGGCAGCATGAACATGCCCCATCCGAACAGCCTTCGCTGACCGCGCCCTGATATGGACCGACGATTCTTTTTTGAATGGGCCCTGTGTACAACCATGTTCAAAAAGGGATATATCATGAACAACAAAATCTCCAGTGCCTGCCCTCAAGAGGCAGACTCTCTGGATCTTGCGGCAGCTGTTGAACACTTCGTAGCTCAGGGCGGCGTTATTGACATCGTCTCGCAAGCTGCACATCAGGCAGCCACACTAAGCACCGCCAGTACAACACCAGCGCCTGAAATTGCAGCTGTTGAAAAACCTGACAAGTTGGATACTCTAAAAGCGCTGGTGGCTAAAGGCGCCGGTATTAACGCACTGCAGTACTCGCTGAGGATGAACAAGAGAGATATCAAACAGTTGGCTGCGGAGCACGGCGTAAAAATCGCATTCAGCCGCCCGGTCAACGAAACCGGCAGAGCACATCGGTCGGAAACGTCAGATATTGACGACACTGTGGCGGGGCATGCGATGCATTATTCAAGCCTTGGATACTCCGCACACGAGATTGCCAACATTCTGGGCTTGAGCGTTCGCCAGGTGTGGAACATAGGAAAAGCGTATCGGTTCGAATTCAAAATAAACGAGGGTGACCCCTCTCCATAGAACAGTTTGAAAAGCACACTGAACACCGAAAGAAGATTCACAAACTTTTCAGGTGCACGTGCACATTTCGGAGATTCGCCGAATCTAATCCCTCTGACTCCATTAAAGGTCTTATTTGAGAAAACCCCATGAAACTACTACCGCGCCTTATCAACCCCATCAGTATCATTGCGATGTTCGCCGCCTTGTGCGAGGCATCAGCAACAACGGTGCTCCCTCACCTTGATGAAGAAAACCGTCAGATCTATATATGGTTTCTAAAGGCATTTCCCTCTGCACTGGTTGTGTTATTTTTCCTGACGCTCAATTTCAACAGCCGGGTTCTTTATCCCCCTGTCGATCCTTCAGATAAATAGCCTGTCGCTATCAAGTGATGTCGGAAAACCAGGTATATGCTCACCCCTCCTTGCCCTGCTGTTAAACCGCACTAGCACACATAGAGTCAAGACACGCTAGTGCAGGCATAACGATACGGCCAACCCGTTAGATACAGAGTATTCAGGGAGAATAAACAATTCGAAAAACTCATGACGCACTGAAACGTCACAACTGAACGCGGGCAGATTTATCCGCGTATGGAAGGCACCACGGCAGTACCTTATACGGCAACTGTGGCCGCCGGAAAGCTAACTGAGCAGGCTGCAAGAAACGCAATGCTGGCAGCATCTCACAAGTCTCAGTCATTTTCAGATGCAGCACCCGAAAGGTGCTGCATCTTCATTTCAGGACACGTCGTTAAAACAGTTTACGGCCCTTGTTCGCAGCAATACGCATGCGCAGCGCGTTGAGCTTGATGAAGCCTGCTGCATCTGCCTGGTTATAAGCGCCACCATCTTCTTCGAAGGTCGCGATATTGGCATCAAACAGCGATTCATCAGACTTGCGACCGGTCACGATCACATTGCCTTTGTAGAGCTTGAGGCGCACCACGCCATTCACGTGAGCCTGCGAGGCATCAATCATCTGCTGCAGCATCTGACGCTCAGGGCTCCACCAGTAACCGGTGTAGATCAGGCTCGCGTACTTAGGCATCAACTCATCTTTGAGGTGAGCCACTTCGCGGTCCAGAGTGATCGACTCGATGGCACGGTGAGCGCGCAGCATGATCGTGCCGCCAGGCGTCTCGTAGCAGCCGCGGGATTTCATACCCACGTAACGGTTCTCGACGATGTCCAGACGACCAATACCGTGCTCGCCACCGATACGGTTGAGCGTGGCCAACACAGTGGCAGGCGTCATCTCAACGCCGTCCAGCGCGACGATGTCGCCGTTACGGTAGGTCAGTTCCAGATATTGTGGGGTGTCCGGAGCCTTCTCCGGGGACACGGTCCAACGCCACATGTCTTCTTCGTGCTCGGTCCATGTGTCTTCCAGCACGCCGCCTTCATAGGAGATGTGCAGCAGGTTGGCATCCATGGAATATGGAGATTTCTTCTTGCCGTGACGCTCAATCGGGATCGCGTGCTTCTCGGCGTAGTCCATCAGCTTCTCGCGGGACAGCAGGTCCCATTCGCGCCAAGGGGCAATCACTTTCACGCCAGGCTTGAGCGCATAGGCACCCAGCTCGAAACGCACCTGATCGTTACCTTTACCGGTAGCACCGTGGGAAATGGCATCAGCGCCGGTTTCGTTGGCGATTTCGATCAGGCGCTTGGCAATCAGCGGACGAGCGATGGAAGTACCCAGCAGGTACTCGCCTTCGTAGACAGTGTTGGCGCGGAACATCGGGAACACGAAATCACGCACGAACTCTTCGCGCAGGTCATCGATGTAGATTTCTTTGACGCCCATGGCTTTTGCCTTGGCGCGTGCGGGTTCGACTTCTTCGCCCTGACCCAAGTCAGCGGTAAAGGTCACTACTTCGCAGTTATACGTATCTTGCAGCCACTTGAGGATTACCGAAGTATCCAGGCCACCGGAATACGCGAGAACTACCTTGTTTACGTCCGCCATGCCATCACTCCACCGGGTTGTACGGAAAACCGATGATTCTACCGCTCAAACGGTGTGATTTACAGTAGCGCGACAGCTTCTGACGATGAAGCGACAGATTATGTCGATCTGGCGACGAGTGAGCACCCGTCGTCAGATCTTGGCGGGAGCCGTATTCAGCGCAACAGGGGCAGGTCTTTCATCCGGCGCAATACGCTCCAGATGGATGTTTACCCGACGGTTACGCGCACGGTTGGCGTTGTTGGTATTAGGCACCAGCGGATAGCGTTCGCCGTGGAAACGCAGAGTAATCTGTTCTTCGGGAATGCCTTGAGCCTTCAGAAAATCCATGACGGCCAAGGCGCGACGTCGGGACAAGTCACGATTGGTCAGGCGATTGCCACTGTTATCTGAATGTCCGTCCAGTTCGACGTGATTAACCGTGGGATCCGCCTTGAGATACGCCACGATGGTCTGCAAGCGAGCCTTGGCTTGCGCATCCAGATCGATGCCGCCGCCCGGAAAACCAACTTCACCCTGTTTGACCTGGTCGTAGTTCATCGGCAGCAGTTTAGTGACGCACTGCTGATAGTCGCTGAAGGCTTTGTTGAATTTGACCGGTAACAGGCGCACTTCGGTGGTACCAGCAGCATCACGGGAGTAATGGCGGATGACCGGGCTGCGACCTTCCATCAGACCGCTGATCAGCCGACTGGCCTGTACCTGCGAACTGCTGAACGGAAATTCACCATTATTGACTTTGACTGAACCCAGATTGATATCGCCGCGCCCCGGCTGCCATGGCGCAGCAGCCGCCAAAAGGGTCGCCGAGCCGCCGCCCGCCATGCCGCCGGCCGACTTGATCCGGAATGTGGCCTGCTCACCCGCACGACGCACGAACTCACCCGCACCGAAATCGGTGATGGGTTGGCTGAGGCGACACTCGAACTGATCGCCTTCCACTTTCCACTCAATGCTTTCCAGACGAGTCTGGAAAGTCATTGCCATGGCCGGGAAGCTGGCGAACACGCTGAGCAGGGCTAGATATCGCTGGCGCACGGGAGGCTCCACTAAAAAATGACTTCATAACAAAAAGACTTCCTACAACGGGCTATCGGTAACTTCCTACAAAACTTGATAGCGGGTGCCTGAGAGAGTCTTTTCCGGTAGCATTCCCAGCGAGTTTGACCCGCCTGGAATCCCCAATGTCCGACCTCCTGACCCTTTTGCGTCCCGACGACTGGCACATACACCTCCGCGATGGAGCTGTTTTGCCCCACACCGTTGCTGACGTTGCGCGCACTTTTGGCCGCGCAATCATCATGCCTAACCTGGTACCGCCCGTTCGCAATGCTCAGGAGGCCGACGCTTATCGTCAGCGCATCCTGGCGGCTCGCCCTGCCGGCAGCCCGTTCGAACCGCTGATGGTGCTTTACCTGACTGACCTGACGCAGCCGGAAGACATCCGCACGGCCAAAGCCACTGGCTTTATCCATGCTGCCAAGTTGTACCCGGCCGGAGCGACCACCAACTCCGATTCGGGTGTGACCAGCATCGACAAGATTTTCCCCGTTCTCGAAGCAATGGCCGAAGTCGGCATGCCGCTTCTGGTGCACGGCGAAGTGACCCGTAGCGACATTGATGTCTTTGATCGCGAGAAAATCTTCATCGATGAACACCTGACGCGTGTCGTTGAACGCTTCCCGACACTCAAAGTGGTGTTTGAACACATCACCACCGCTGAGGCTGTGCAGTTCGTCAATCAGGCTTCGGCCAATGTCGGCGCCACGATTACTGCGCATCACTTGCTCTATAACCGCAACCACATGCTGGTGGGCGGGATTCGTCCGCACTTCTATTGCCTGCCGATTCTGAAGCGCAATACGCACCAGACCGCGCTGCTTGATGCAGCTACCGGTGGGAGCACGAAGTTCTTCCTCGGCACCGACTCGGCGCCGCATGCCCAGCATGCCAAGGAAAACGCTTGTGGCTGTGCAGGCTGCTACACCGCCTATGCCGCCATCGAGATGTACGCTGAGGCTTTCGAGCAACGTAATGCACTGGACAAACTGGAAGGGTTCGCCAGCCTCCATGGTCCGGCGTTCTACGGCCTGCCTGCGCCTCAGGACACCATTACGCTGGTCCGTGAAGAATGGACCGCGCCCACCAGTCTGCCGTTTGGCGAGCTGTCCGTAATACCGCTGCGCGCCGGTGAAAAACTGCGCTGGCGTCTGCTGGAGAAACACGCGTGAGTGAAGATCATTTCGACGACGAACAGGAAGGTCAGGGCGGCGGTTCGCGCCACCCCATGGCAGCCCGTTTTCGCGGCTACCTGCCTGTCGTCATCGATGTAGAGACCGGTGGCTTCAATTGCGCTACCGACGCCCTGCTGGAAATTGCGGCAGTGACCATCGGT
Source organism: Pseudomonas sp. ICMP 561 (assembly GCF_002699985.1). Lineage (GTDB taxonomy): Bacteria > Pseudomonadota > Gammaproteobacteria > Pseudomonadales > Pseudomonadaceae > Aquipseudomonas > Aquipseudomonas quasicaspiana. Next base: position 43,866 of record NZ_LKBT01000045.1, read on the forward strand.
ATGGACGAAGACGGATTTGTGTTCCCGGAGCATACGCATTTCTTCCGCGTAGAACCGTTCGAGGGCGCCAACATTGAGGCGGCTGCCCTTGAGTTCACCGGTATCAAACTCGATCATCCATTGCGTATGGCGGTCAGTGAAGAAACCGCGCTGAATGACATCTTCCGTGGTGTTCGCAAGGCACTGAAGGCCAATGGATGCAAGCGTGCGGTGCTGGTCGGCCACAACGCCAGCTTCGACCTGGGCTTTCTGAACGCGGCGGTTGCGCGGCTCGACATGAAACGTAACCCGTTCCACCCCTTCTCCAGCTTCGACACCGCGACGCTGGCCGGGCTTGCCTACGGCCAGACCGTTCTTGCCAAGGCCTGTCAGGCAGCCGGTATCGACTTCGACGGCCGTGAAGCACACTCAGCGCGTTACGACACCGAGAAAACCGCCGAGCTGTTCTGCGGCATCGTCAATCGCTGGAAGCAGATGGGTGGCTGGGAAGATTTCGGCGACTGATGGCGACACTGAAAATCCTGCGTTGATTTAACTGACGCCATCGCGAGCAAGCTCACTCCTACAGAAGTACGCGGTCTTCTGTAGGAGTGAGCTTGCTCGGGATGGCGTCGTTATGTTCAAAGCATCGCTTAATGTAATTTCACCACTCGTCGGTACAGAGAGAAACCTTCTCAATGAGTTTTGACAAGCATTCTCATTAACATTAGTATCCCCGGCAACGAGAAATTACAGCGATGGTTCTCATTTATGTATGTCTGCCTCTGCCAAGGTGTTACCGACGGTCAAATCCGAGATGCAATATTCGAGGGTTGCTGCAGTTACAAAGACGTTCGTGAAACATTGGGCGTCGCCACCAAATGTGGCAAATGCGCCTGTTTAGCCAAGGAAGTGGTACGCGATACCCTGACCGAGCTGCAGACCAGCCAGGCCGCATTAGCTTATCCAGCAGAATTTTCACCCGCCTGATTGAACCTATTTCAAGGAACCGGACCTAGTGTCCGGTTTTTTTATGCCTTTAATTCAAATGCTTAGCGTCAAGATGCGGAACACAAACATTCTTATTCCTATTTAATTTCACTTATTATTCAATAACTTAGGTTTGACAGACTAATACGCGCAGATCAAACTCGCGTTTTATATATACAAGCCATTGGCAGGACCTCAAAAATGAAAGGCGACATTACAGTCATCCAGCATCTCAACAGGATCCTCGGAAACGAGCTGGTCGCGATCAATCAGTACTTCCTGCATGCCCGCATGTATGAAGATTGGGGCCTGAACAAGCTGGGCAAGCACGAGTACCGCGAATCCATCGACGAGATGAAGCACGCTGACAAGCTCATCAAGCGCATCCTGTTCCTGGAAGGCCTGCCTAACCTGCAAGAGCTGGGCAAAATCCTGATCGGCGAACACACCAAGGAAATGCTTGAGTGCGACCTGAAGATTGAACACAAAGGTCTGGTTGATCTCAAAGCGGCCATTGCTCACTGCGAAGTCATCGGTGACTTCGGTAGCCGTGAAATGCTGGAAGACATCCTCGAGTCCGAGGAAGAACATATCGACTGGCTGGAAACCCAACTGGGTCTGATCGAGAAAATCGGTATCGAGAACTACCTGCAATCGCAGATGGGCGAAGACTGATTCATCTGGTCTGCCGGTAACGAAAAAGCCCCGCTTTCGAGAGAAAGCGGGGCTTTTCTTTGTCGCTACGCTGATGCGGTATGCACATCAACCGGTAGGAGCGAACTTGTTCGCGAGGCGTCAGGTCAGGCAACACATCTGCCAACCGGTCAACCGCTTCGCCAACAAGTTGGCTCCTACAGGTAAGCGGCCAAGGTGACGCTAACGAAAAAGCCCGCCTTCTCTCGAAAGCGGGCTTTTCTTTGTCGCTACGTTGGTGCCGTATGAACACCAACCGGTAGGAGCGAACTTGTTCGCGAGGCGTCAGGTCAGCCAACACATCTGCAAACCGGTCAACCGCTTCGCCAACAAGTTGGCTCCTACAGATAAGCGGCCAAGGTGACGCTAACGAAAAAGCCCGCCTTCTCTCGAAAGCGGGCTTTTCTTTGTCGCTACGTTGGTGCCGTATGAACACCAACCGGTAGGAGCGAACTTGTTCGCGAAGCGTCAGGTCAGCCAACACATCTGCAAACCGGTCAACCGCTTCGCCAACAAGTTGGCTCCTGCAGGTGAGCGACTCTTATCAGGCTTCGGTGTTACCGGCTGCCTTGGCTGCTGCGCCTTTCACCAGCTCTTGCAGCGAACCGTCAGCCTGCATCTCGGTGATGATGTCGCTACCGCCGACCAGCTCACCGGCCACCCACAGTTGCGGGAACGTTGGCCAGTTGGCGTACTTTGGCAGGTTGGCGCGGATTTCAGGATTTTGCAGGATGTCGACATAAGCGAATTTTTCGCCACATGCCATCAACGCCTGGGAAGCCTTTGCCGAAAAGCCGCACTGCGGGGCATTCGGAGCACCTTTCATGTAGAGCAGAATGGTGTTGTTGGCAATCTGGTCTTTGATCGTTTCGATGATATCCATGGAGCACCTCGGCTTAACTTTTCCGACTCAGTTGTCGACACGGTGGCGCATTGTAACGGAAACCCGAGCGCTACGCTCAGCCTTACCTTATGCCGGCGATCATGCCGCAGCGACCTGAACGCTCACGCCATTGAGTACTGCATTGCCGGAAAGGCTATCAAGCTCTCGCTCATCGGTCAGGTCGTTGGCACTCTCCCCAGGCTGCTGCGCGGCAATGTCCATCTGCACACCGGGTTTGGTATGCCCCCAACCATGAGGCAGGCTGACTACGCCCGGCATCATGTCCAGACTGGCTAAAACCTGTACCTCAATAACGCCCACCCGGGAACTCACTCGCACTTGCTGCCCATCGCTCAGGCCACGACTGACCAGGTCATCAGGGTGCATCAACAGATGATGACGAGGCTTGCCCTTAACCAAGCGATGATAGTTATGCATCCACGAATTGTTGCTGCGTACGTGACGTCGGCCAATCAGCAGCAACTCACCCGCTGCCGGAGCGTGAACCCGCGCAAACCGCACGAGGTCAGACAGGACAACGTCAGGCGCGGCCTGAATGCGGCCATTGGCGGTCTTCAGACGCGGGCCGAGATTGGGCTTCAACGCGCCGAGGTCCAGACCATGAGGATGCTCCCGCAAGGTGTCCAGGGAAAGCTTGTAGTCCGAACCATCACCATACAGTCCGGCGCGCAGACCGCGATCAATCATCTGCGCCGGGGGCATCGTCGGCTTCAACTCTCGCCCCGCCCTTGCGGCAAAGGCTTTCGCCAGCCCTACGAAGATTTCCCAGTCGTGCAGTGCGCCCTCGGGTTTGGCCAGAATGGCCCGATTGAAACGCGTGACATTACGCACCGCAAACGTGTTGAACGTCGTGTCGTAGTGGTCATTTTCCAGCGCTGAGGTTGAAGGCAGAATCAGGTCGGCGTGGCGCGTGGTCTCGTTGATGTACAGATCGATGCTGAGCATGAACTCCAGGCCGTCCAGCGCCTGATCAAGCTGGCGGCCATTGGGCGTCGATAACACCGGGTTGCCTGCGACTGTCACCAGGGCCTTGATCTGCCCCTCCCCCTCATTGAGCATTTCTTCCGCCAATGCCGCGACTGGCAGCTCACCGGCGTATTCCGGCAACCCGGAAATCCTGCTTTGCCATTGATTGAAATGACCGCCGGACGTTGCGCCCACCAGATCCACCGCTGGCTCGGTACAGAGCACACCGCCCACCCGATCAAGATTGCCCGTCACCAGATTGATCAACTGCACCAGCCAATGACACACCGTGCCGAACACCTGAGTGGAAATGCCCATTCGCCCGTAACACGCAGCTTTGTCAGCAGCGGCGAAGTCTCGCGCCAGTTGGCGAATCTGCCCGGCCGGCACCCCACATCGCAGACTCATGGCTTCGGCACTGAAATCAGCGATAGCGGCCCGCACCAGATCCAGCCCGTCCACTGGCAAATGGCTGTCGCGGGTGAGGCCTTCCTCGAACAACGTATTCAGCAGGCCAAACAGTAAGGCTGCATCGCCACCCGGTCGCACGAAAATATGCTGATCGGCGATTGCGGCCGTCTCAGTGCGCCGAGGATCGACTACCACGACTTTTCCACCGCGAGCCTGGATAGCCTTCAACCGTTTTTCGACATCCGGCACGGTCATGATGCTGCCATTGGATGCCAGAGGGTTGCCGCCCAGAATCAGCATGAAATCGGTGTGATCAATATCGACGATGGGCAGCAGCAAGCCGTGGCCATACATCAGGAAACTGGTCAGGTGGTGGGGAAGCTGGTCGACAGAGGTCGCCGAGTAGCGATTACGGGTTTTCAGCAAACCCAGAAAGTAATTGCTGTGGGTCATCAACCCGTAATTGTGCACGCTCGGATTGCCTTGATACACCGCGACAGCGTTCTGCCCATAACGTTGCTGGATATCCAGCAACCGCTCGGCGACCAGATCAAATGCCGCTTGCCACTCGATAGGCCGCCACTGATCGCCCACACGCTGCATGGGTTGGCGTAACCGGTCAGGGTCATTCTGAATATCTTGCAGCGCCACCGCCTTGGGGCAAATGTGGCCGCGACTGAACGAGTCCAGGGGATCGCCCTTGATCGAAGTGATCGACACCTGATTTTCAGCACTGGTGGTGGTCTCGATGCTCAAGCCACAGATGGCTTCGCAGAGATGGCAGGCACGGTGATGGAGGGTCTTGGTCATGGCCAGCCTCATATTTTGTCAGGACGACCTGAAGCGATCGCTCAAACGAAACTATGGGGCGTGGCTTGCGACTGCGCCAGAGACGTTCGTCTCATGAATCGACAGGCATCAGGCGGGCCGATGACTAAAAACGATCAACCGCCGATAGGGGTGATTTTGCGCTGCAGCTGGATTTCGTGGACCGTTTCGATCTGCTCTTGAGCCAGATGAACGCCGGTCAACTCGCCGATCAGACGCCAGTGTTCATCAAGCCCGGAACTGATTGTCGCCATCCGGTCAATCATGTGTCGCCCGGCAGCCCGGGTGACTTCATCATTGCTGCGCAACAGCTCGAAAGACATGGACGTCATCGAAGCTGTGAGGTGCGTAAGGGTCCGAGCCGTGAGCCCGAGTAATTCCGTCAACTGTTTTTCTTTAGATTCCATTCCCCACCCCCTGATACGCGATGCGCAGTTATAACCTACGGCGATTATTTATGGAACGGGCTAACAGTGCGCCGCGTGAAGCAGATCGCATAAGCCAACGATATGACCTTCCGAAAGTAAAACTGTTGCAGAATTCGCACCAATTGCAATGTCACATCGCGGCAGTGTACAAATACCTGCCTCGGTTGCCAGAAAATGGCCAGTTGCCGCCTGCCAGAGCATTATCTGTCCCGGGAGCTCAAGCAAGTTCCGAATGCAAAAAACGCCTGTGTTGTGAATAAAAAACATTCGGACATGAGCATCTTATTGGTAAGAGGCGACATTTTTTTATACCATCGCGCCTTCCCTATTCGTCGCCCCGTGCGGCTTCCGCCGCAGGTCTCGCCCGTTTTCCCGATAAAACCCGGCTTTGAGCATCTGCGGTCTGTTGCAAAAAAGGTAGTTAATAATGAACGCCAGGCACTTTCTCTCGATGATGGATTACAAGCCAGAAGAACTCCTGCGCTTGATCCGTCGAGGCGTAGAGCTCAAAGACCTGCGAAACCGAAGCGTGCTTTTCGAACCGTTGAAAGGTCGGGTGCTGGGCATGATCTTCGAGAAATCTTCGACTCGTACCCGTGTTTCGTTTGAAGCCGGCATGATCCAGCTCGGCGGTCAGGCCATCTTTTTGTCCCCTCGTGACACCCAATTGGGCCGTGGCGAGCCGATTGCCGATTGCGCGAAAGTGCTTTCGAGCATGCTCGATGCCGTGATGATCCGTACCTTTGCCCATAGCAATCTGACCGAGTTCGCCGCCAACTCCCGCGTGCCTGTCATCAATGGCCTGTCCGATGACTTGCATCCCTGCCAGTTGCTGGCCGACATGCAGACCTTCCTTGAGCATCGCGGCTCGATCAAAGGCAAGACCGTTGCCTGGATCGGCGACGGCAACAATATGTGCAACAGCTATATAGAAGCCGCGATCCAGTTCGACTTCCAGTTGCGTGTGGCTTGCCCTGAAGGTTATGAGCCAAATCCGGAATTTCTGGCGCTGGCGGGTGATCGCGTGACGGTGCTGCGTGATCCGCGTGCGGCAGTGGCAGGCGCCCATCTGGTGAGCACCGACGTCTGGACCTCCATGGGCCAGGAAGAAGAAACCGCCAGGCGCATCGCCTTGTTCACACCGTTCCAGGTCACCCGCGCCCTGCTCGATCTCGCTGACAAAGACGTGCTGTTCATGCATTGCCTGCCAGCGCATCGTGGCGAAGAAATCAGCGTCGACCTGCTTGACGATCCTCGCTCTGTGGCATGGGACCAGGCTGAAAATCGCCTGCATGCACAGAAGGCGCTGCTGGAGTTTCTGGTTGCGCCTGCCTGCCAGCCAGCATGAGTTCGCCACTGCTGCTGAACCTGCGCAATCTGGCCTGTGGATATCAGGAACAACGCGTGGTGCAGGATCTGAACCTGCACCTCAACGCAGGGGATATCGGCTGCTTGCTGGGCTCATCAGGCTGTGGCAAGACCACGACTTTACGCGCCATTGCCGGGTTCGAGCCGGTTCACGCCGGGGAAATTACTCTGGCTGGCGAAGTCATCTCCAGGCCAGGCTTTACCCTGCCTCCTGAGAAACGCCGGATCGGCATGGTGTTTCAGGATTACGCGCTTTTCCCGCACTTGAGCGTTGCCGAGAATGTCGCCTTTGGCATTCGCAAGCATCCACGCCTCAAGCAAGTGACCGACGAGCTATTGGAGCTGGTCAATCTGGGCGCCTTAGGCAAACGCCTGCCTCATGAATTGTCCGGTGGTCAACAGCAACGCGTTGCACTGGCACGCGCGCTGGCGCCTGAGCCGCAACTGCTGCTGCTCGACGAACCGTTTTCCAATCTGGACGGCGAACTTCGCCGCCGCCTAAGCCACGAGGTTCGCGACATCCTCAAGGCCCGAGGCACCAGCGCAATACTGGTCACCCACGATCAGGAAGAAGCCTTCGCTGTCAGCGATCATGTAGGCGTCTTCAAAGAAGGTCGGCTGGAACAATGGGACACGCCCTACAACCTGTACCACGAACCGCTGACGCCCTACGTCGCCAGCTTTATCGGTCAGGGGTATTTCATTCGCGGCGTCATGATTGACCCGCAATCCGTTCAGACCGAATTGGGTGTACTGCAAGGCAACCGCGCTTACTCAGGCACAAAAGGCAGCGCAGTGGACGTATTGCTGCGACCGGATGACATCGTCTTCGATGCCGATAGCACTCTTGCCGCCCGCGTCACCAGCAAAACCTTTCAGGGCGCAGCGACGCTTTACCGCCTGCAACTGCCTACCGGCAGCCAACTGGAAGCGGTCTTCCCCAGCCATGCGGATTATCAACCCGGCGAGCAGGTAGGTATTCGGGTTTCGGCCGACCATCTGGTGCTGTTCCCCGCTGCAGGTAGCGTGGCGGTGCAGCAGTCGAATACGCTCGCATAGGCTCAAATCCCACCGTAGGACCGGCTTTAGCCGGGAGGACGTCGGTGGATACGCCGATTTTAATCGTCAGGAATACCGCTCTCCCGGCTAAAGCCGGTCCTACGCGATAGCGCAATCGCTCGATTATTCAGCCCAAGCTCACCATCAACGTCCCGCTTGCCACCAGCGTGGCATGCCCGCCGATCTTCACCCGATCCCCTTCCAGCCGACAGAACAACGCCCCGCCACGTTCAGAACACTGGTAGGCATTGAGCACATCCTTGCCCAGTCGACCGGCCCAGTACGGAATCAATACACAGTGGGTCGAGCCGGTGACCGGGTCTTCAGGAATGCCAATTGCCGGAGCGAAATAGCGCGAAACGAAGTCAGCATGCTCACCCTTAGCGGTCACGATCACACCAGGCCAGGGCAACCGTGCCAGCGCCGCCATGTCAGGCGCGCATTCACGCACCGCCTGCTCGGACTCAAGCACCACCATCAACTCCGCCGAGCCCAGCGCATCAACAATACTGGTGCCCAAGGCACGCTCAAGCTCAATGGTCACGCCGACCTCGTGAGGAATCATCGCCGGGAAGTCCAGCAGCAATAGCCCCTCCTCACGCGTGACGCTCAGAGCACCCGACTTGCTGAAAAAGTCGAGCTGCTCCGAAGGCTCATTGAAAACAGTAAACAGCACATGGGCAGCAGCCAGCGTCGCATGCCCACACAACGGGACTTCAGTCTTGGGCGTGAACCAGCGGATGTGCCAACCGAGTGCCTCGCGGACCACGAACGCGGTTTCCGCGAGATTGTGTTCGGCGGCAATGCGCTGCATCAACTCATCAGCCAGCCATGCATCGAGGCGATAAACCATCGCCGGATTGCCACTGAACGGACGATCACTGAAGGCGTCGACCTGATGAAACTCGAGATACATAAGTGATGCTCCAGTGCGATTGAAAGCCTTGGTTACTCTGGCCAAACAAAATGCAAACCAGTGAATTGGAATGCATTTCTGTAGGAGCTGCCGCAGGCTGCGAAGCGTTCATCCTGACACACCGCTATCGCAGCCTTCGGCAGCTCCTACAGATTCTTTGACTGCCGCGAACCTGGCGGCAATTATTGAAATTCTTCCGTAGGTGAGTTGCGTGCAGCTACAAAGCAGAGAACTGCTTTCAGCCACGCCCGACTGGCGCAAACATCGCGCCGGTATGTTCAGCAAGTGCCTTCGGCGCCAGTTCTACTTCAAGACCGCGCCGCCCGGCACTGACGTAAATCGTCGCGAACTGCTCGGCGCTTTGATCAATAAACGTACGCAGTCGCTTCTTCTGGCCTAGCGGACTGATACCGCCCAGCAAATAACCGGTTGATCGTTGCGCTGCAGCCGGATCGGCCATTTCGGTTTTCTTGGCCTTCGCAGCGGTTGCCAACGCCTTGAGGTCCAGGGTGCCAACAACCGGCACCACAGCGACCAGCAATTCACCTTTTTCAGTACTTGCCAGCAGTGTCTTGAATACCTGCGCCGGTTCGAGGCCCAACTTCTCCGCCGCCTCAAGGCCATAAGAGGCAGCTTTCGGGTCATGTTCGTAACTGTGTATACGGTGTTCAGCGCGAACTTTTTTCAACAGATCCAGTGCAGGTGTCATACAGCGCTCCAAGGCCAGGGCGACCATTACTGGTGGATTATTCTAGGCGATCAACCGCCTGTACACCCCGCGATTACTGGGCAGGACGTGAAATGCTCGAAAAAATCAAAGAAGGTGTACACAACCCCGATCAATACGCGTAAAAAGCCCTGCGCCTGCCAGTGCCCACACGTTCGGTTCCACCCTCAATCACATTCGTTCCTGTTTATTTTTTTTCGTTTGCGAATATTCACTGGAACTTTAGTTCCATTTAAGGTCGAATCCAGAGGTCGAGGATGGGGTTTCCTCGAGCTCGTTAAAAGACGCGCACTGGTGGATTTCACACAGAGCCGCACAAGAACAAAAAAGAGGTTTACATGACGAATGCACTGCAAGAACCAACGCTGAAAGGTCAATGCGTGGCCGAATTCATGGGCACCGCCCTGATGATTTTTTTCGGTACCGGCTGTGTCGCAGCGCTCAAGGTTGCGGGTGCCACGTTCGGGCTTTGGGAAATCAGCATCATCTGGGGCCTGGCAGTCGCCATGGCTATCTATCTGAGCGCAGGTGTTTCAGGCGCGCACCTCAATCCGGCAGTCAGCATCGCGCTGAGTATTTTTGCCGGTTTTGAAAAACGAAAACTACCCTTCTACATAGCCGCACAAATCGCAGGTGCCTTTTGCGGTGCCGGTCTGGTTTATCTGCTGTACACCAGCCTGTTCTTCGAATTCGAACAAACGCATCAGATGATTCGTGGTTCAGTTGCCAGCCTTGAACTCGCCTCAGCATTTTCCACTTACCCTAACCCGGCCATTTCCGTAGGTCAGGCTGCACTGGTGGAATGTGTAATCACGGCGATTCTGATGTGCGTCATCATGTCCCTGACTGACGACAACAACGGCCTGCCCCGCGGCGCACTCGCGCCTCTGCTGATCGGTTTGCTGGTTGCTCTGATTGGCGCCTCGACTGCTCCACTCACTGGCTTCGCGATGAATCCGGCCCGGGATTTTGGTCCTAAACTGATGACATTCCTCGCGGGCTGGGATGAAGTCGCGTTTACCGGTGGCCGTGACATACCGTATTTTCTGATTCCGATTTTCGCGCCGATTCTTGGTGCGTGCCTCGGTGCCGCTGGCTATCGTGCGCTGATTGCGCGCCATCTGCCACGCGCCGTTCCTGCTGTAGAGACTGTGGCTGTAAAAGACGCTGACGTTGTTCCAGGCAAAGCCCAGATTTCATCCTGAATCTCGCGCGTCTGCTTTTAACTTCACCCATTAGCACAAGGCAATCGACATGACCGACTCACAGAACAAGAACTACATCATTGCCCTCGATCAGGGCACGACCAGCTCTCGTGCAATCATTTTTGACCGCGACGCCAATGTCGTCAGCACCGCGCAAAGCGAATTCGTTCAGCACTACCCTCAAGCGGGTTGGGTTGAACATGATCCTATGGAGATCTTCGCCACTCAAACCGCGTGCATGACCAAAGCACTGGCTCAGGCTGATCTGCACCACAATCAGATTGCCGCCATCGGTATCACCAACCAGCGTGAAACCACGGTTATCTGGGAAAAGGAAACCGGTCGCCCTATTTATAATGCCATCGTCTGGCAGTGCCGCCGCAGTACCGAAATCTGCCAGCAGCTCAAGCGCGACGGCATGGAAGAGTACATCAAGGACACCACTGGCCTGGTGATCGACCCGTACTTCTCGGGCACCAAGGTCAAGTGGATCCTCGACCACGTTGAAGGCAGCCGCGAACGCGCCCGCAAAGGCGAGCTGATGTTCGGCACCATTGATAGCTGGCTGATCTGGAAATTCACTGGCGGCAAGGTGCACGTCACCGACTACACCAACGCATCACGCACCATGCTGTTCAACATCCACACCCTGGAATGGGATCAGCGCATGCTCGACGTGCTGGATATCCCGCGTGAGATGCTCCCGGAAGTAAAAAGCTCGTCCGAGGTTTATGGTCAGAGCAAAAGCGGTATTCCGATTGCCGGTATCGCGGGTGATCAGCAGGCTGCGCTGTTCGGCCAGATGTGCGTCGAGCCAGGCCAGGCCAAAAACACTTATGGCACCGGCTGCTTCCTGTTGATGAACACCGGCAAGAAAGCCGTGAAGTCCGCCCACGGCATGCTGACCACCATCGGTTGCGGTCCGCGTGGCGAAGTGGCTTACGCTCTGGAAGGCGCTGTGTTCAACGGCGGTTCGACGGTGCAATGGCTGCGTGACGAGCTGAAAATCATCACCGATGCCGTCGACACCGAATACTTCGCGGGCAAGGTCAAGGACAGCAACGGCGTTTATCTGGTGCCGGCGTTTACCGGCCTGGGCGCTCCGTACTGGGACCCGTATGCCCGTGGTGCATTGTTCGGCCTGACACGCGGCGTGAAAGTCGATCACATCATCCGCGCAGCGCTGGAGTCCATCGCCTACCAGACCCGCGACGTTCTGGACGCCATGCAGCAAGACTCGGGCGAACGCCTGAAATCCCTGCGGGTTGACGGTGGCGCAGTGGCTAACAACTTCCTCATGCAGTTCCAGGCCGACATTCTCGGCACTACGGTCGAGCGCCCGAAAATGCGCGAAACCACTGCATTGGGTGCCGCCTATCTGGCCGGTCTGGCCATTGGTTTCTGGAGCAGCCTGGACGAACTGAAGAACAAGGCGGTTATTGAGCGCGAATTCGAGCCGCAATGTGCCGAAGAAGAGAAGGAAAAGCTCTACGCGGGTTGGCAGAAGGCCGTAGCCCGCACCCGCGACTGGGAACCGCACGACAACAACGACTAACGGTTACGCTTGCGACGGAGTGGCAGGATCATAGCTTTCGAGTTTCCGGCTGACAGGCAGTACATGCCTGCGGCATCATGGACGCCATTTGGCAGCCTGAAGGACACTCAACAAAAATGAACCTGCCTCCCCGTCAACAGCAAATCCTCGAGCTGGTCCGTGAACGCGGCTATGTCAGCATCGAGGAAATGGCCACGCTATTCGTTGTAACCCCTCAGACTATCCGCCGCGATATCAATCAGCTTGCGGAATCGAACCTGTTGCGCCGCTACCACGGTGGCGCAGCTTATGACTCGAGCATTGAAAACACCGCTTACGCCATGCGTGCGGATCAGATGCGCGACGAGAAACAACGCATCGGCGAAGCCATTGCCGCGCAAATTCCCGATCACGCGTCGATATTCATCAACATCGGTACGACCACCGAGTCGATCGCCCGCGCCCTGCTCAATCACAACAACCTGAAAATCATCACCAACAATCTGCACGTCGCCTCGATGCTCAGCGCCAAAGAGGATTTCGATGTCCTGCTGGCGGGCGGCAACGTGCGTCGTGACGGTGGTGTGATGGGTCAGGCAAGCGTGGACTTCATCAACCAGTTCAAAGTCGATTTCGCGCTGGTGGGCATCAGCGGGATTGATGAAGACGGCAGTCTGCTGGATTTCGATTATCAGGAAGTACGCGTCTCCCAGGCGATCATTGCCAACGCCCGGCAAGTCATTCTGGCTGCCGACTCCAGCAAGTTCGGCCGCAACGCCATGGTTCGCCTGGGGCCGATCACCCTGATCGACTGCCTGGTAACCGACCAGGCCCCGGCTCCCGCACTGGTGCAGTTGCTGGCGCAGAACAAGATTCGGCTGGAAGTGGTTTAGAGCCAATCGCGCTTCGAAAGTCATATCCGTAGGACCGGCTTTAGCCGGGAGGGCCGTGGTTCTGCCAAAGAAGATTTAGCGAACAGCCCAAAGCCCTCCCGGCTAAAGCCGGTCCTACGGGTTTCCTGTGCCATCCCACCATGTTCACTTTTGTTCCTTTCTCTCTTCCCGATCAGTATTTTCAATGATAACTGACTGGAAGCCCCTGCGTTATTGAGCTATGATTTTCGTAAATGAACATTAATGTTCGAATTCGTTATCCGAACAATAAACTCAGGAGGCCACCGATGCCCCATTCCAACCTGTCTACGCCGCCACTTTCCGAGGTCTATGACATCGCCGTCATCGGTGGTGGGATCAATGGTGTCGGGATCGCAGCGGATGCCTCCGGTCGCGGTCTGTCAGTTTTTCTGTGTGAAAAAGACGACCTGGCCAGCCATACCTCTTCTGCCAGCAGCAAATTGATCCACGGTGGCCTGCGCTACCTGGAACATTACGAATTTCGACTGGTGCGTGAAGCATTGGCAGAACGTGAAGTGCTGTTGGCCAAGGCGCCACACATCGTCAAGCCGATGCGCTTTGTGCTGCCACACCGCCCACACTTGCGCCCTGCGTGGATGATTCGCGCCGGTCTGTTCCTTTATGACCACCTGGGCAAGCGCGAGAAGCTGCCGGGTTCGCGCAGCTTGCGTTTCGGCAGCGACAGCCCGCTGAAATCGAACATCACTCATGGTTTCGAATATTCGGATTGCTGGGTCGACGACGCCCGTCTCGTAGTGCTCAACGCCATGGCCGCCCGTGAACAAGGCGCGCACATTCACACCCAGACGCGTTGCCTGAATGCCCGCCGTACCAACGGCCTGTGGCACCTGCACATGGAGCGCGCCGATGGCACGCTGTTTTCGATCCGTGCCAAGGCGCTGGTCAATGCTGCCGGCCCATGGGTTGCCAAGTTCATTCGTGACGACCTGAAGCTGGATTCGCCGTACGGCATCCGCCTGATTCAGGGCAGTCACCTGATCGTGCCGAAACTGTATGAGGGCGAAAACGCGTTCATCCTTCAGAACGAAGACCAGCGCATCGTGTTCGCAATTCCTTATATGGAGCGCTTCACCATCGTCGGCACCACGGATCGCGAGTACCAAGGCGACCCGAACAAGGTCGAGATCACCGACGGCGAGATGGACTACATGCTCAAAGTGGCCAACGACCACTTCAAGAAGCAACTGAGCCGCGATGACGTTCTCAGCACATGGTCCGGCGTTCGTCCGCTGTGCAACGACGAGTCTGACAACCCTTCAGCCATCACCCGCGACTACACCCTGTCGCTGTCAGGTGGTGCTGATGAAGCACCAATCCTGTCGGTGTTCGGCGGCAAGCTGACCACCTATCGCAAGCTGGCAGAGTCGGCGATGGCGCAACTGGCTCCGTTCTTCAAGCAGATGAAGCCAAGCTGGACAGCCAAATCCAGTCTTCCCGGTGGCGAAGACATGACCACTCCAGCGGAGCTGGCCAACCAGTTGGTCAGCCGTTTTGGCTGGCTACCAGGCGAAATCGCGCAGCGCTGGTCTCGCACTTACGGGAGCCGCACCTGGCGCCTGCTGGAAGGCGTGCAGAGCATTGCCGATCTGGGCGATCACCTGGGCGCGGGCTTGTACACCCGGGAAGTCGACTACCTGTGCAGCACCGAATGGGCAACGACTGCTGATGACATTCTGTGGCGCCGCAGCAAACTCGGCCTGTTCATGACCGCTGAAGAGCGCGAAGGCGTTCAGCAGTATCTGGACACCGTGGCGCGTAACAAAGGTGCTATCGCAGCGGCTTGATATTCACGATCCGCTCCAGTAATCGGGCAGCATATAGGACCCGTGGGAGATTCTATGTTTGCCTGCAAGCGTGCTCTTGATCTTGTAGGACCGGCTTTAGCCGGGAGAGCGGTATGTCGCCAAAGAAAATTTAGTGAACATACCGACTTCCTCCCGGCTAAAGCCGGTCCTACGGGACTGCGTGAGTTCTGTGGGAACGAGGCTTGCCCGGGATAAGGGCGACGCGGTTTATCAGATAGGCCGCGGTGCTTGCATCGCGGGCAAGCCCACAGGTTATGGTGTGATCCCGCGATTCGCTCCCACGGGTTCTGCATTTCTACCGCCAGTGCCCATTCGGATTTCCGAACACCTCTCCCCCATTAGTTCGGCATCCCGGACGCCCGCCTCTCCCCCGCCTGGATCACACCCGGATTTATCCTCTTATAAATCAGCCAGTTAACCTCTATAAACCAGCTTGGCACGCCTCCTGCTCTGTAATAAGCAGTCGATTGCTTCGACCGTAGCCTGTCTTCTGTCGGCCGCCGTTGAAGCATGGACCGAAGAGGCGGCCGCCAGGTAGCAGGCCCCATAAAAAAAATAATTCGAGGTATAACCGATGCGCATCGTTCCCCATCTTCTGGGCGCAGCAATCGCTGCTGCTCTGATCAGCTCTCCAGTTTCTGCCGCCGAATTGACCGGCACCCTGAAGAAAATCAAAGAGTCCGGCACCATCACCCTCGGTCACCGCGACGCTTCGATCCCTTTCTCCTACATCGCTGATGCTTCCGGCGTGCCGGTGGGTTACTCCCACGACATCCAGCTGAAAATCGTTGAAGCCATCAAGAAAGACCTGGACATGCCGGACCTGAAGGTCAAGTACAACCTGGTCACTTCGCAAACCCGTATCCCGCTGGTGCAGAACGGCACCGTCGACGTTGAATGTGGTTCGACCACCAACAACGTCGAGCGTCAGCAACAGGTCGACTTCTCGGTCGGCATCTTCGAAATCGGTACCCGTCTGTTGTCCAAAGCAACTTCGGAATACAAGGATTTCGATAACCTGAAAGGCAAGAACGTCGTGACCACCGCGGGCACCACGTCCGAGCGCATCCTCAAGTCCATGAACGCTGACAAGCAAATGGGCATGAACGTGATCTCGGCCAAAGACCACGGCGAATCCTTCCAGATGCTGGAATCGGGTCGTGCAGTGGCATTCATGATGGACGACGCCTTGCTGGCCGGTGAAATGGCCAAGGCCAAGAAGCCGACTGACTGGGCTGTAACCGGTACCCCTCAGTCGTACGAAATCTACGGCTGCATGGTGCGTAAAGGCGACGAGCCGTTCAAGAAAGCTGTCGATGACGCCATCGTTGCGACCTACAAGTCGGGCGAGATCAACAAGATCTACGAAAAGTGGTTCCAGGCTCCAATCCCGCCAAAAGGCCTGAACCTGAACTTCCCGATGAGCGACGAGCTGAAAAAACTGATCGCCGAACCGACTGACAAAGCGGCAGACGACAAAAAGGCCTAAGCGCCGATTACCCACTCGTCAATAAAACAGCCTGAGACCGCACCGTGCGGTTTC
Source organism: Pseudomonas sp. ICMP 561 (assembly GCF_002699985.1). Taxonomy (GTDB): domain Bacteria; phylum Pseudomonadota; class Gammaproteobacteria; order Pseudomonadales; family Pseudomonadaceae; genus Aquipseudomonas; species Aquipseudomonas quasicaspiana. Next base: position 60,157 of record NZ_LKBT01000045.1, read on the forward strand.
AGGATGCCGTGCATGCATCTGGATCGATCAGAGGGGAGACCCTGATGAATTACAACTGGGACTGGAGCGTTTTCTTCAGGTCCACTGGCGTCGGCAGCGAAACCTATCTGGACTGGTACATCTCAGGTCTGGGCTGGACTATCGCTATCGCTGTCGTTGCCTGGATCATCGCCTTGCTACTGGGCTCCGTGCTCGGTGTCATGCGCACCGTACCGAACCGTATAGTTGCTGGTATTGCCACGGTCTACGTGGAAATCTTCCGTAATGTGCCGCTGCTGGTGCAGCTGTTCATCTGGTACTTCCTGGTGCCGGATCTGCTGCCCGAAGGCATGCAGGAGTGGTACAAGCAAGACCTGAACCCGACGACTTCCGCGTTCCTCAGCGTGATCGTCTGCCTGGGTCTGTTTACCGCTGCTCGGGTGTGTGAACAAGTGCGCACGGGTATTGAAGCGCTGCCTCGCGGACAGGAATCTGCAGCCCGTGCGATGGGTTTCAAACTGCCGCAGATCTATTGGAACGTGCTGCTGCCGCAGGCCTACCGAATCATCATTCCGCCGCTCACCTCCGAATTCCTCAACGTGTTCAAGAACTCGTCGGTGGCGTCTCTGATCGGCCTGATGGAATTGCTCGCGCAGACTAAACAGACCGCCGAGTTTTCCGCCAACCTGTTCGAAGCCTTCACCCTGGCGACACTGATTTACTTCACCCTGAACATGAGCCTGATGTTGCTGATGCGCCTGGTCGAGAAGAAAGTCGCTGTGCCCGGACTGATCTCCCTGGGGGGCAAATAATGGATATGGACTTCTCTGGAGTCGTTCAGGCCATTCCCGGTATGTGGAACGGCATGGTCATGACCCTGCAACTGATGGTCATGGGCATCATCGGCGGTCTGGTGCTGGGCACCCTTCTGGCGTTGATGCGCTTGTCGTCGAGCAAGCTACTGGCCAACGTGGCCGGTGCTTACGTCAACTACTTCCGCTCCATTCCGCTGCTGCTGGTCATCACCTGGTTCTATCTGGCGGTGCCGTTCGTGCTGCGCTGGATCACCGGCGAAGACACGCCCATCGGTGCGTTCACCTCCTGCGTCATCGCATTCATGATGTTCGAGGCGGCCTACTTCTGCGAAATCGTTCGAGCCGGTGTGCAGTCGATTTCCAAGGGCCAGATGGGCGCAGCGCAAGCGCTGGGCATGACCTACGGGCAGATGATGCGGTTGATCATCCTGCCTCAGGCCTTTCGCAAGATGACCCCGCTGTTGCTGCAGCAAAGCATCATCCTGTTTCAGGACACCTCGCTGGTTTACACCGTAGGCCTGGTGGACTTCCTCAACGCCTCGCGGGCCAGTGGCGACATCATTGGCCGCGCCAATGAGTTCCTGATCATCGCCGGTCTGGTGTACTTCACGATCAGCTTTGCCGCCTCGTTGCTGGTGAAGCGTCTGCAAAAAAGGTTCGCCGTATGATTTCCATCAAAAACGTTAACAAGTGGTATGGCGACTTCCAGGTGCTGACTGATTGCAGCACCGAGGTCAAAAAAGGCGAAGTGGTCGTGGTCTGCGGCCCGTCGGGCTCCGGCAAATCGACTCTGATCAAATGCGTGAACGCCCTGGAACCGTTCCAGAAAGGCGATATCACTGTGGACGGCACTTCGATTGCCAACCCGAAAACCAACCTTCCGCAATTGCGCTCCCGGGTTGGCATGGTGTTCCAGCATTTCGAACTGTTCCCGCACCTGAGCATCGTTGAAAACCTGACCATTGCGCAGATCAAAGTGCTGGGGCGCAGCAAGGAAGAAGCGACTGAAAAAGGCCTGAAGCTGCTGGATCGTGTAGGTCTGTCCGCCCACGCCAACAAGCATCCGGGCCAATTGTCCGGCGGTCAGCAACAGCGTGTAGCGATTGCCCGGGCACTGGCCATGGACCCGATCGTCATGCTGTTCGACGAACCGACCTCGGCGCTCGATCCGGAGATGGTTAACGAAGTGCTCGACGTGATGGTGCAACTGGCTCAGGAAGGCATGACCATGATGTGCGTGACCCACGAAATGGGCTTCGCGCGCAAAGTGGCCAACCGCGTGATCTTCATGGATCAGGGACAAATCGTTGAAGACTGTGAGAAAGAAGAGTTTTTCGGTGATGTCAGCGCCCGTTCCGAACGTGCGCAGCAGTTCCTCGCTAAAATTCTTCAGCATTAAGTGAGACTCGACAGCGGCCCGGCGCTTTGAAGCGTCGGGCCGCTGTTCGGCTCAGGACGACTGTGATGAAATGCGACCCCAATCTTTATCGCGCCGCGCCGCCATCACTTGCCGTGAAACCCCGTCTGATTCGCCACCTGTTTCTGCCGCCGTTGATCATCGTGCTGATGTTCGGCCTGGGCTACGTCGCCTATTTGATCAGCGAACACTACGGCATCAAAACCCTCAGCGAGAGCGGCGAACGTCAGCTTGAGCTGCACGCCCGCACCCTCGAAAGTGAAATCAACAAATACACTTATTTGCCCAGCGTGCTGGAGCTGGAGTCCAGCGTCTCAGCCCTGCTCAACGACCCTACTCCCGAGCTGCGCAGCGAGGTCAACGATTACCTCGAAGGCCTGAATCGCCGCAGCCGTAGCCGGGCAATTTACGTACTCGATACCTCCGGCCGGGTACTTGCCACAAGCAACTGGCGCGATGCCGACAGTTATCTGGGTGAAGACCTGTCATTCCGGGCTTATTTTCAGGATGCGGTGCGGGGTTTGCCGGGACGCTTCTACGGCATCGGTAGTACCACCGGTGAGCCCGGTTATTACCTGGCGCACGGTCTGGAAGAGAAAGGCAAGATCGTCGGCGTGGCAGTGATCAAGGTGCAACTCGAAGCCCTGGAGCAGCGCTGGCAACGTGCACGACTGGAAGCCTTCGTCAGCGATGAGAACGGCATCATTATTCTCTCCAGCGACCCGGCCCGACGTCTGAAATCAGTACGCCCACTCACGCCGGAAATCAAAGAACGTCTGGCACGCAGCCTGCAATATTACTGGTGGCCGCTCAACGAGCTGGTGCCGCTGGAGCGCGAGTTGCTTTCGGAGGGTGTGGAGAAGCTGACCTTCCCGGCCAATGTCAGCGTCGACCTTGAACACAAACAGGTCAGCTATCTGGCCCAGACACGCCAGTTGAGCGACACGCCCTGGCATCTGACGCTGCTGACGCCCCTTGAAGACCTGCGCCGTGAAGCAGGCAGTCAGGGCATGCTGGTCGCGGTGGCCTGCGCACTGGTCGCGTTTCTGCTGATCGCCTGGAATGAACGGCGCAAAGTGCTTTCAACCCGCCTCGCGGCGCGGGAAGCCCTGCAAGCGGCCAATGACGAACTGGAGCGCAAGATCGCCGAGCGCACCGAGCATTTGCGCGCCAGCAACGAACGCCTCAAGGGTCAGATCCGCGAACGTCGGCAAGCTGAAGACACCTTGCGCAAGGCACAGGACGAACTGGTTCAGGCGGGCAAACTGGCGGCTATCGGGCAGATGTCCACCAGCATTGCCCACGAACTGAATCAACCGCTGGCAGCACTGCGTACCTTGTCCGGCAACACCGTGCGCTTCCTCGAACGGGGCGCGCTGGATACCGCCAGCACCAACTTGCGCACCATCAACGATCTGGTCGACCGCATGGGCCGTATCACCGCCAGCCTGCGCGCGTTCGCCCGCCGTGGAGATGACAAGGGTCAGGCCAGACTCAGCAAAGCCGTCGATGCTGCACTGCAGTTGTTGACTCCACGCCTGGAAAATTTTTCCCTCGAACTGCACCAGCGCTATGCCGACGCCGAGCTGATGATTGATCAGACTCGCCTCGAGCAGATTCTGGTCAACCTGATTGGCAACGCTCTGGACGCCATGCACGCCCAGCCCTTGCCGGAAATCTGGCTTGAAGGCTCGGTCATCGAAGGCCGTTACTGCTTGCGGGTTCGAGACAACGGCCACGGCATAGACGACGAAACCCGCAAGCATCTGTTCGAACCGTTCTTCACCACCAAACCCGGCGAGCAAGGTCTGGGACTGGGCCTCACCCTCTCCGCCAGCCTCGCAGCCGCAACCGGTGGTAGCCTGAGCGCTGAACAGCCGGAGAGTGGCGGTACCGAGTTTGTGTTGTGGTTGCATGTGGTGAAGGAGCCTCAGGTATGACCGGCTCTGCTTTTGTAGGAGCTGCCGAAGGCTGCGAAAGCGATGAACCTGACACACCGCGGTTCGCAGCCTGCGGCAGCTCCTACCGGGTTTACCAAGCCAAAGATGAGACCTTCAAATGACCACTGACCTGACCGTACTCATCGTCGAAGACGACCCTCACGTCTTGCTCGGCTGCCAGCAGGCGCTGACGCTGGAGGACATTCCCAGCGAAGGCGTGGGCAGTGCCGAAGAAGCATTGGCGCGGATCGGCGATAACTTTGCCGGAATCGTGATCAGTGATATTCGTCTGCCAGGCATTGATGGTCTGGAGTTGCTCAGCCGTCTCAAGGCGCGTGACCGCAGCCTTCCCGTGGTGTTGATCACCGGTCATGGCGATATATCCATGGCAGTCAACGCCATGCGCGACGGCGCTTACGATTTCATGGAGAAACCCTTCTCCCCTGAACGTCTGGTGGAGGTGACCCGCCGCGCCCTTGAGCAGCGAGGTCTGGCGCGAGAAGTCTGGTCATTGCGCAAGCAACTGGCCGAGCGCGATTCACTTGAAGGCAAGATCATTGGCCGCTCGCCCGCCATGCAGAACTTGCGCGCGCTGATTGCCAACGTTGCCGACACTTCAGCCAATGTGCTGATCGAAGGTGAAACCGGTACCGGTAAAGAGCTGGTTGCCCGCTGCCTGCATGATTTCAGTCGTCGTCATCAGCACCAGTTCGTCGCGCTCAATTGCGGCGGCCTGCCGGAAACCCTGTTCGAAACCGAAATCTTCGGCCATGAATCCAACGCGTTCACGGGCGCGGGCAAGCGACGCATCGGCAAGATCGAACACGCGCATAACGGCACGTTGTTTCTCGATGAAGTGGAAAGCATGCCCATCAGCCTGCAGATCAAACTGCTGCGGGTTTTGCAGGAGCGAACGCTGGAACGCCTCGGCTCCAATCAGAGTGTCGAAGTGGATTGCCGGGTGATTGCCGCGACCAAGTCAGACCTCGATGAGCAAAGCAAAGCCGGACAGTTCCGCAGCGACCTGTACTACCGGCTGAACGTGGTGACGCTTGAACTGCCGCCGTTGCGGGAACGTCGCGAAGACATCCTGCAACTTTTCGAACATTTCCTTCAGTTGTCCGCGTTGCGTTTTGATCGCGAGCCTCCAGAGCTGGACCCGAACACGTTATCGAGCCTGATGAGCCACGACTGGCCCGGTAACGTACGGGAGTTGCGTAACGTCGCCGAACGTTATGCCCTGGGCTTGCCCGCTTTCAAGAAACCCAACGCCAACCCGGAAGAACCTCAAAGTCTGGGCTTCGCCGAAGCCGTGGAAGCCTTCGAGAAAAACCTGCTCAGCGAAGCCCTGCAACGCAGCGGCGGCAACCTGAGCCAGGCCAGCCAGGAGCTGGGCATGGCCAAGACCACGCTGTTTGATAAGGTCAAAAAGTATGGGCTTGGATGATCAAACCCGGACCTGTAGGAGCCAACTTGTTGGCGAAGCGAATTGCTGATCACGCAGGTCTGACGCCTCGCCAACAAGTTGGCTCCTATAGTTCATGCGCATTTCAATTTTAAAAAGGGGATTCTGTGGATCTAGTGTTCAAAGCCCTGATCGGCGCAGCCGTCGTGGTCATTCTCGCTGCACTGGCCAAGACCAAAAACTACTACATCGCAGGCCTGGTGCCGCTGTTCCCGACCTTTGCCCTGATTGCCCACTACATCGTTGGCAAGGGCCGCTCCCTGGACGACCTCAAGACCACCATCCTGTTTGGCATGTGGTCGATCATTCCCTACTTTGTCTATCTGGCGGCCCTGTACCTGCTGGTGGACCGCTGGCGGCTGGAGGTGTCACTCGCATTGGCCGCCGTTGCCTGGCTGGTGGCGGCGACGTTGCTGGTGACGTTGTGGGTGAGATTTCATGGTTGAAGGACAAAAACGTCCTATGGCCCCGGCGCCCTGTGGGAGCGAATTCATTCGCGAAAGCGGTTTCCCAAACGACAGACATGGGTCGACTGTACCGGCCTCTTCGCGAATAAATTCGCTCCTACCGGGATCGCGCGACCAACTCCTCTACCTCCCGCGTATCCGGCGATGTCGCTGGGCCCCAACGGGTCACGGCAATTGCTGCCGCAGCATTGGCCCGCATTGCCGCCTGCTCCCATGAAAGCCCTGCCGCCAGGTTAGCCAGCAGCACGCCTGCATGGGCATCACCCGCGCCATTGGTATCGATGGCTTTGACCGGAAAGCCACCCACATGCCGCGTCTGTCGATGCTGACGAACCCAGCACCCTTTAGGTCCGTCGCGGACCACGATCAAGGCGTCATCCGGTAGTAACTCATCCAGCCGGTCAAGCGCCTGGGCAATGTCTTCACAGTGAGTAAAACGCAACGCCTCTTCGCAATTGCTGCTCCACAGATCAAGTCGCGGCAGCAACGCCCTGACCTGTGGCGCATCGGGCGAATGCACCAGCGGCCCCGGGTCGAACGCCACGGTCACACTGGCCGGCAAAGACCCCAGCCAATCCAGCAGGCTCTGCACCTTGCCTTCGTGCAACAGGCTGTAGCCACTCACGTAAACATAGTCGTCGGCTTGCACCGTCACGCTGTTCAAATCCTGTGCCGACAAACCGCCTTCAGCACCCACGTAAGAAATGAATGAGCGCTCCGCTGAAGGTTCGATCAGCGCCACGGACAGCCCGGTGTCCTGATCCTCGCTGCACGCAGCACTGAACTGAATACCTTCGGCTGTCATGGCCTGACGCGCCAGATCACCGAACTGACCTTTGCCATGGCGACCCAGATAGACCACCGGCATACCGTTGCGCCGGGCCGCAGCCATGACATTGAAACCACCACCCGCTTCAAACCGGGCGGAACTGGCCAGCACGTCGCCGCCGGAGGCTGGCAGCTTGTCCAGCGCCATGACCAGGTCGACAACGACCTGGCCGGTGTGCAGCAATCTAGCGGGCATGTTGGGCCTCTTCGGAAAACGCTCGGCGATCACGGGCACCGCCCAGAATCCCATAGACACCACCCGCCACCAGGAAGGTCACGATCCAGCCCAGGCCGTTATGACCCAACCAGGAGTCGGACAGGAAACCGGTGAACAACACGTTGTCAGCGGTAGTGGCGACGGTGGTAAAGCTGAAGCCCAGCACGATCGCCAATGCCCAGGCTCCCAGTGCACGCCACTCCACGCCGCCGCTGTACCAATAAGCACTGCTCGGCGAGACGTCCATCAGGTCTTTGCCCGAGTACACCTGGCGATGGATCAGGTCGACAATGAAGATCCCGACCCACGCCGTAATCGGCACTGCCAGCAGCGAAATGAAGGTAATGAATGGGCCGTAGAAACTCTCGGCGATGAGCATGAAATAGATCGAGCCGATGAAAATCGCGACGATATCGACGATCACGGCGTGAACCCGTTTGACCTTCAAACCCAAGGTCAAGGTGGTCAAACCGGCCGAATAAACGGAGAGGTTATTCGACAGAAGCAAGCCACCAAACGCAGTGATCAGGTACGGCACCGCCATCCAGTTCGGCAACAGCTCGCGGATCGCGATGATCGGGTCGGTGGCCGAGGCCAAATGATCATTGCCCACCGACAACAGCCCACCAAGGGTAATCAGCAAGACCAGCGGAATCCCCGCACCAAATGCCGCCGAGGCCACCAGCCGCGTGGCTTTGACACTGCGGTGCTGATAGCGGGACATGTCCGCACCGGCGTTGGCCCAACCGATGCCGGTGCCTGCCGCCATGATGCCCACGCCAATGATCATTGCGCTCAGTGGTGCAGGCGCCGCGCTGAACACCGCATTCCAGTCGATATGGGCAATCAGGAAGCCGCCAACCACCACGTTCAGCGCGCCAAAGATGTAAGTCGCCCACTTCTGGATAACCAGCAACGTGGCGTGGCCCAGGCCGGAAACGCACAGCGTCATCAGCACGAAAATGGCGATGAACACCAAGGTCAGGGCCGGCGTGTTTTTCGCTTCAACCGGAGTGCCGAACAGGATCGCGGACAGCGACAGCAGCACGAAAGCTGCCGTCGTGGTGTTGACCGTTTCCCAGCCCAGGCGCGACATCAGCGAAACGATGGTCGGACCAATATTGCCGCGCACACCGAAGATGGCGCGGGACAACGTCAGGCTCGGCGCACGTCCACGGCGACCGGCGATGGAGATCACCCCGACTACCGCAAACGATCCCGCCGCACCGAGAATCGCCACAATGATTGCCTGCCAGATCGACAACCCCCGGAACGCCACCAACGTCGCACCCAAAGGCAAACCGAGGATGCTGATGTTGGCGGCAAACCACACCCAGAACAGCTGCAACGGATGGCCATTGCATTCGCTTTCCGGGACCGGCTCAATGCCGCGGGTTTCCAGTTGTCCTGCGCTTTGTGTGCTGCTTGATGAAGTCATGAGCCTAGCTCCAGTGCCGGTTATTTTGGTTGTGGGCAGTGCGGAATCAGTAACACGTCCGTGTCATGTGTGGCTGTCGGGACAGCCGGATGCCTGGCGCCACAACGGTTGCCCGCGCGGCGTCAACATTCTTCACATCAGCAAACTCAGGCTGAACGCAAGGCCAGCAGTCCCTCGACCAGAGCCGTCAGCTCCAGCTCGTTAACGCGTTTGACCTGATCAATCAGCACCGGTGGCCAGGCTCGCAAACCCTGACTGGCACCCAGAATTGCGCCGAGAATCGCCGCGATGGTGTCGGTGTCGCCGCCGAGGCTGGCTGCCATGCACAGCGCCTCAAATGCCGACAAACGATCCACTGCGACTTGCTGCGCCAGAGCGAAGGCTGCGACCACCGATTCCTGTGACGCCACCGAGGTGCCGATCACGTCGTAGAGCAAATCCGGCAGTGCCTCGTTATCGCAATCGGCGCACAACTGTTGCGCCCATTCGATACGTGCCCCGACGCGCCCGCCCGCGACCCAATGACCGTGCTGCTCGCCCAGTTTGGCGGCGACGATGCCGAGCTTCAGCGCATCGCTCAGGCTCGCACCGTTGATCCCGGCGGAAACGGCACCGGCCACTGCAGCAGCACTGGAAATCCCAAGGGTGGTGTTATGGGTGACCTGACAGGCCTGGACTACCGAAGCAATAAACCGCTGCGGGTCGGCAATGTTGGCGGCAATGCCCACCGGGGTGATACGCATCGCGGCACCGTTGGTGGTGCCAAACCGGCCTGACTCTTCAGGGCTGTGACCCGCAAGAATCATTTCGATGGCGCGCTTGGTGGAAGGGCCCAGCAGATCCTGTGACCCCTTGGCCTGCATCACCGCTTCCCAGTCGATCAGGCTTTGAGCCAGATCAGAAGGGTTGATGCGCCCGGCCCCAGCCACCAGCAATTCGCCGACCAATACAGCCTGCTCGGTGTCATCGGTGATTGACCCTGCGGGCATATTCGGCGCAATGGGTTGATCAGCATCGGCGGCCATCAAGGTCAGGATTCGACCGAAACGCGCCTCGATCTGAGCACGACTCAACGATTGGGTCGGCATGCCCAGGGCATCGCCCAAGGCCAGCCCGTAGAACGCCCCCAAGGCGCGATCGGTTGTGTCGACAAGGCTCATGACTGACCTCCGAACGCCAGATGCATCCTGAAATGCACCGGGTCCAGCAGGCTCTCCACGTGCTCCATGAAGCGCTCTTGTCGATCGTAAGTTGTACGGATGGCCTTGAGGAAAACGCTGCCCGGCTTGCGCATCATTAACATCGCATCGTCGGAGCTCAGCGGCTCGGCGCCGATCCATTGATCACCACGATCACCGACGAAGCCGTGAGCCGCCAGCGTGATGGTCAGGGAGTCCTCGATCAAGCCGGTGTCGGGCAGGTTTTCCAGCCCTTCGATAGCCGGGACCAACGCCCGTTCAAGGGAAACCACGCTGCCATCGGCAGCGCTGCGCCGACGGTCAATAGCGATGAAGTGGACGGTGCCAAAGCGGCTGTGCAGGTCTGCCCGCTCGACCTGCACGACGCGCAGGATTTCGGTAGTAACCCTCGCTCCGGTATCAGCCAACGCCTGCGCCCAGCCGCTACGCTGATCGAGGCTGATACCGTCGTAGGTCACAATCGAACCGACACCCGACTGGGTCGCGATGTAGTTGCGTCGTTTGAGTTCGGCGAGGGCTTCACGCAGCGTGCCGCGACTGACATCGAATTCCTGCGCCAGCAGATGCTCGCCCGGCAACAGATTGCCCGACTCCAGCTGGCCACATTCGATGCGTCGTGCAAGCTCATCCACTACGCGTTGTTTTTTATCAAATCGGACATGTCTAATCATGTACAAATTGATAACCGAAAGCACAGCTATGGGCAATATGTTTTTTCTGTTGGAGCGAGGCTTGCCCGCGAAGAACGATAACGCGGTTTGCCTAGGTTTCCGCGCAGACTCATTCGCGGGCAAGCCTCGCTCCAACAGAAATCAGCGATTATCTTCGTTCAATATCTGACGAATGGCACCCACGAACACCTCAACCGGCTGCCCGCCCGATACTGCATATTGGTCATTGAAGACAATCGTCGGCACCGAGCTGATGCCTCGTGAAACCCACAATTGCTCTTGCTCGCGGACTTCGGCGGCAAATTGATCGCTGCTCAGAATCGCCTCTGCACGCACTCGATCAAGGCCGACTTTCTGCGCAACATCAGCCAACACGCGATGGCTGGACGGATCAGCAAGGTCTGTGAAATAAGCCGCGAACAAGGCTTCCTTCAACGCTTTTTGCTTGCCTTCAAGCTCGGCCCAATGCAGCAGCCGATGGGCGTCAAACGTGTTGTAGATGCGGCGGTCACCCTGAGTGAAAGTGAAGCCTAGCTCGGCCCCACGCTGACGAATATTTTCCCGGTTGGCGGCAAACTGTTCAGGCGTCGAACCGTATTTCTCGAAGATGTGCTCGTTCAGGTCCTGCCCTTCAGCAGGCATGTTCGGGTTCAGCTCAAAAGGCTGGAAATGAATCTGTGCGCGCACTTCATCGCCCAGCTCAGCCAGAGCGTCGTTCAAGGCTCTCAGGCCGACCACGCACCAGGGGCAGGACACATCGGAAACGAAATCGATTTTTAGCGGAGTGCTCATGGCAGGCTCTCTCTGGATAAAGAAAGCCACCACGATACGCCTAAGTCCGGGCGCAGTTCAAAGCTGAGCCATGTTGCGACCGTCGTCGTGCTGCGCTCGCAAGTAAGGCAACACGGCTGCCAGCAATGGCGCTTTGAAGGCCTCCTGAAAGCGGTGCGCCAAACCCGGAATCAACCGCAACTGGCTGCCGCGAATGTGCGCAGCAACGTGCACACCGTGCATGACCGGCAATAGCGGGTCGGCGGTGCCGTGCACCACCAGCACCGGCAGACGAAGACGGTCGAGCAATTCCACCCGGCTCGGCTCGGCCAGAATCGCCAGTATCTGGCGCTTTACGCCTTCAGGGTTGAAGGCCCGGTCGTAGGACGCAGCAGCTTGCTGCAACAGCATGGCGCGATCATCTTTGACTTCCGGGCTGCCCAGCGCCGCGAGCAAATCAGCCTGTTGCTCCAGCGCAGCTTCGCGATTAGGTGCACCACGTTTGGCCAGCAACTGCAGCAACGCGGGATTGGGCATCGGTAACCCCTGAGCTCCGGAGCTGGTCATGATCAGGGTCAGGCTCTCGACACGCTGCGGTGCGAGATCCGCCAGATGCTGCGCAATCATGCCGCCCATGCTCGCGCCTAATACATGAAACTGGCGAATCTGCAGGGCATCCATCAGCCCCAGCGCATCGTCAGCCATGTCGGTCAATGAATACGGTGCAGACACTTGCAAGCCCAGCTTGTAGCGCAGCACTTCATAGGCGAGGTTGGCGTTGGCTGGCGGAGCGTTCCAGGTCGACAGACCGACATCACGATTGTCATAGCGAATGACCCGATAACCCTGCTGACACAGAGCAGCCACGACTTCGTCAGGCCAGTGAATCAACTGACCACCCAGCCCCATGACCAGCAGCAACGCTGGGTCGGATTCGCTGCCGATACTCTGATAGGCGAGCCGCACTTCTTTGAGCGCGGCTATCTGCACAGGAACATTGACATCACATTTGGAGGCCGCAAAAGACGGCAAGCCGCACAAAAGTGCGGCCAGAAAAAGAAGAACGCGCATTAAGAAACACCGACAAACAGATCCCCAGTAGGCAGCGAGTGTGATGAAGTTTTGCAAAGCGCGCTGCCACAGTTACGTGACAGTTTGATGAAGGGGGCTGAGCGGTCGTTTTCTAATTGAAGGCACCTGCGGAGATTTCTATATTGGCCCGCAGGCTCGCACCGCCTTTGACCTTGTAGGACCGGCTTTAGCCGGGAGAGCGGTGCTTATGGCAGAGGAGATTTAGCGAGCTCCCTGACGCCCTCCCGGCTGAAGCCGGTCCTACGGACCCAATGGACCAGCAGGACCATCAAAAACTCAGGCCAACTGGCTGCGCAGTTTCCGCGCTGCGGCCACCATGTTCACCAATGCCGCCTCGGTTTCGGGCCAGGCACGGGTTTTCAGGCCGCAATCCGGGTTGACCCATAAGCGCTCGGCAGGCACATGCTGCACGGCCTTGCTCATCAGTCGCACCATCTCATCCGTACCCGGCACGCGTGGCGAGTGAATGTCGTAAACACCGGGACCAATGTCATTCGGGTAGTCGAACGCTTTGAAAGCCTCCAGCAACTCCATGTCCGAGCGCGAGGTTTCGATAGTGATCACGTCGGCATCCATCGCCGCGATGGACTCGATCACGTCGTTGAATTCGCTGTAGCACATATGGGTGTGAATCTGCGTTTCGTCCCGCACACCGCTGGCACACAAGCGAAACGCTTCCACGGCCCAATCCAGATATTCCTGCCATTGCGCCCGGCGCAGCGGCAAGCCTTCGCGGAAGGCGGCTTCGTCGATCTGCACGATCTTGATTCCGGCCGCTTCCAGGTCCACCACTTCATCACGAATCGCCAATGCCAGCTGTTGCGCCTGCACTTTGCGGGACACGTCTTCCCGTGGGAACGACCACATCAACATAGTCACCGGCCCCGTCAGCATGCCCTTCATCAGCTTGTCGGTCAGGCTTTGTGCATAGCTGATCCAGTCCACAGTCATGGCCTGCGGGCGGCTCAGGTCGCCAAAAATCACCGCCGGTTTTACGCAGCGCGAACCGTAACTCTGCACCCAGCCAAAGCGGGTAAACGCATAACCGTCCAGTTGCTCGGCGAAGTACTCGACCATGTCGTTGCGTTCGGCCTCGCCGTGCACCAATACGTCCAGCCCCAGGCGTTCCTGAATCTGCACGGCATGGCGAATCTCGTGACGCATGGCATCGTGGTAGTCATTGGCCGACAGCTTGCCCTGCTTGAACGACTGACGCGCCAGACGAATCGACGCAGTCTGCGGGAATGAGCCAATAGTCGTCGTCGGAAACGCAGGCAAATCCAGACGCTGGCGTTGCTGCTCGATACGTTCGGCGAAAGCAGATTGGCGCTGGCTGTCCTGCGCTGTGATCGCAGCGATACGTGCCTGGACCTGCGGCTTGTGAATACGCGACGACTGCACGCGGCTGGTTTGCACCGCGCGGCTTTCGGCCAACGCGGCTTCTACACCGGCGGGATCATTCAAAGCATTGGTGAGCAGCGAAATTTCACCACACTTCTGCACGGCGAACGCCAGCCAGCTCTTGAGTTCGACATCGAGCTTGTCTTCACGACCCAGATCAACCGGGCTGTGCAACAAGGAGCAAGAACCGGCTACCCAGATATTGTCGCCAAAACGCTGCTGCGCTTCACGCAACTGATCCAGTGCTTGCTCGAGATCACAGCGCCAGACATTTCGCCCGTTGACCACCCCCAGCGACAGCACTTTATAGGTCGGCAAGCGATCCAGCACCGCCGCCAGTTGGTCCGGCGCACGTACCACGTCGATGTGCAGACCGTCCACCGGTAACGAAGCCGCCAGCCCGAGATTGTCCTCCAGCCCACTGAAGTAAGTCGCGATGAGCTTTTTCAGCGGCGAATATTGCAGGCTGTGATAAGCGCGCTCGAAGGCATTTTTCCAGTCCTGAGGCAGGTCCAGTGTGAGGATAGGCTCATCGATCTGCACCCACTCCACACCCTGCCCGGCCAGACGACCGAGGATTTCGCCGTACACCGGAAGCAGGCGCTCCAGCAGATCGAGCTTGTCGAAACTGTCACCCTTGGCCTTGCCCAGCCACAGGTAAGTCAACGGGCCGATGATTACCGGCTTGACCTTGTGACCCAGAGCGTGGGCTTCATCCACTTCTTCGAACAACTGCTCCCAGCTCAACTGGAAGCGCTGATCCTGGGTAAATTCCGGGACCAGATAGTGGTAGTTGGTGTCGAACCACTTGGTCAGTTCTTGAGCATATTGCTGCTGGCCATACCCCTGACCATGACCATGAGCACCGCAGCAGCTTTCAGCACCACGGGCCATGGCGAACAAGGTGTCCAGTGTCGGCAAACCACGAAAATCCCGGGTATCAGCAAAGCGCTCAGGCACCACACCGAATGCCAACGAGTGGCCCAGCACCTGGTCGTACCAAGCGAAATCGCCCACGGGCAGCAGTTCGATACCCGCATCTTTTTGCAGTTGCCAATGGGTGGCCCGAAGCTCCCGGCCTACTGTGCGCAAACCGTACTGATCGATATCGCCTTTCCAGTACGCTTCCAGCGCTTTTTTAAGTTCACGGTCAGCGCCGATGCGCGGGAAACCAAGATTGTGGGCCAAGGCCATGATGAAGCTCCTGTCGAAATATGACGCTATTGTCGACAGCCGGACCAACGTGAGACAAACTCATTGTTTTCGTGTTGATCACAAAATTCATTCATGGAGCGCAGAGATGTCTGCGAGACGAGATGCTTGAGATACGCCATCTGAAAACCCTGCATGCCTTGCGCGAGGCCGATAGCCTTGTGGAAGCCGCCGAGCGCCTGCATCTGACGCAATCAGCGCTGTCCCACCAGTTCAAGGAACTGGAAGAGCGAATGGGGATGCAGTTGTTTGTGCGTAAAACCAAACCCGTACGCTTTACCAGCGCCGGGTTGCGCCTGCTGCAATTGGCGGACTCGGTGCTGCCACAATTGCGTGGCGCAGAGCGAGACATTGCCCGACTGGCGGGCGGCACCGCGGGGCGTTTGCACATGGCGATCGAGTGTCACAGCTGTTTTCAGTGGCTGATGCCAACCATCGACCAGTTCCGCGACGCCTGGCCGGAAGTCGAACTGGACCTGGCCTCCGGCTTTGCCTTCGCACCCTTGCCTGCTCTGGCCCGCGGCGATCTGGACCTGGTGGTGACGTCCGATCCGCTGGAACTGGTGGGCATCACCTACGTGCCGTTGTTTACCTACGAGGCCATGTTGGCGGTTGCCAATCAGCACCCATTGGCGAGCAAGCCGTACATCGTGCCCGAAGACCTGATCAAGGAAACCCTGATCACTTACCCGGTGGAACGAGACCGGCTGGATATCTTCACGCGCTTCCTTGAACCGGCCGACATCGAGCCGGCGCAGGTGCGAACGTCGGAGCTGACCGTGATGATGATGCAACTGGTCGCCAGCGGCCGTGGCGTCTGTGGCATGCCCCACTGGGCATTGCATGAATACAGCTCACGAGGCTATGTGAAGGGCAAACGCCTGGGCGAAAAAGGTTTGTTCGCTACACTCTATGCCGGAGTGCGAACCGACATGCTGGACGCGCCCTACATGCGCGACTTCCTGCTCACTGCCAAAGACACGTCGTTCTCGACACTGGATGGAGTGAGTGCGGTTAGGTGATGGTGATTGACCCGTTGGAGCGAGGCTTGCCCGCGAACCTGTCAACTCGGTTAGGCGGGTGTACCGCGTTATCGTTCTTCGAGGGCGAGCCTCGCTCCAAAAGATGAAGTGAGTCCTGCGCTAAATCGTATCGATTTCAATACACCGTAACGATTTCAATACGAAATCCGCATATCCCCAGCCGCCAAGGCTTTGATCCACCGAGAATTTGTAACCTGATACATGCTGTATCGATTTCGCTACAGAGCGTTCCAAAGCCGCTCCTTGAAAAGCCAACAACCAATTGATTTATAAAGAAAATAAATTATTGGCCGCATATTTGCTAAGTGATTGTCATCAATGCTAGCGCCTGCCGCGAGCACCAAGTCACCTTAGGAGTATCTATGAGCGAGTTGCGATTCACCGTCGATCACGAATGGCTGCGGGCCGAAGCCGATGGCAGTGTCACGGTAGGCATCACGCCTTACGCGCAAGAATCTCTGGGTGATGTGGTTTACGTGCAACTTCCTGAGCTGCAGACCTACGCCAAAGACGCCGAAGCTTCGGTCGTCGAATCAGTGAAAGCAGCCAGCAGCATCAACATGCCGCTCGATGGCGAAGTGGTTGAAGTCAACCAGGCCCTCGACGCCACCCCGGAACTGGTCAATGAAGACGCCTTGGGCGCCGGCTGGTTCTTCCGCTTCATTCCCCAAGACGCCAGCGCTATCGATAGCCTGCTTGATCAGGACGCCTACGACCGCCTGATCAAAGCCAACGCCGAAGCCTGAGGAGCAGACCATGACTGACCGTATTCAATTGAACACCGCCAACGAGTTCATCGCCCGTCACATCGGCCCACGCGCCGCTGACGAGCAGGCCATGCTGCAAACCCTGGGCTATGATTCGCTGGAAGCCCTGAGCGCCAGCGTCATCCCGGAAAGCATCAAAGGCACCAGCGTTCTGGGCATGCAGCCAGGCCTGAGCGAAGCAGACGCACTGGCGTCGATCAAAGCCATCGCCAGCAAGAACCAACTGTTCAAGACCTACATCGGTCAGGGTTACTACAACACCCACACGCCTGCGCCGATCCTGCGCAACCTGCTGGAAAACCCGGCCTGGTACACCGCCTACACGCCTTATCAGCCAGAAATTTCCCAAGGCCGTCTGGAATCGCTGCTGAACTTCCAGACCCTGATCAGCGACCTGACAGGCCTGCCAATCGCCAACGCTTCGCTGCTCGATGAAGCCACCGCCGCTGCCGAAGCCATGACCTTCTGCAAACGCCTGAGCAAGAACAAGAGCAGCCACCAGTTCTTCGCTTCCAGCCACTGCCATCCGCAAACCCTCGACGTGCTGCGCACTCGCGCCGAGCCACTGGGCATCACCGTCGTAGTGGCTGATGAAGCAGAGCTGACCGACGTCAGCCCGTTCTTCGGCGCCCTGTTGCAATACCCTGCCAGCAACGGCGACCTGTTCGACTACCGCGAACTGGTTGAACGCTTCCATGCTGCCAACGCTCTGGTGGCCGTCGCGGCAGACCTGCTGGCCCTGACCCTGCTGACGCCGCCCGGCGAGTTCGGTGCAGACGTGGCTATCGGCAGCGCCCAGCGTTTTGGCGTGCCACTGGGTTTCGGCGGTCCGCATGCTGCTTACTTCTCGACTAAAGATGCGTACAAGCGCGACATGCCTGGCCGTCTGGTCGGTGTTTCCGTGGACCGTCACGGCAAGCAGGCCTTGCGTCTGGCCATGCAGACCCGCGAGCAACATATCCGCCGCGAGAAAGCCACCAGCAACATCTGCACCGCCCAAGTGCTGCTGGCCAACATCGCCAGCATGTACGCCGTTTATCACGGCCCACGCGGCCTGACGCAAATCGCCAACCGCGTGCATCACCTGACTGCAATCTTCGCCAAGGGCTTGAGCCAGCTGGGCCTGAACGTCGAGCAGCAATACTTCTTCGACAGCGTGACTGTGAACACCGGCGCCGATACCACAGCGCTGCATGCCAAAGCACGCGCCCAGCAGATCAACCTGCGGGAAATCGACGCTCAGCGTCTTGGCCTGTCGCTGGACGAAACCACCTCGCAAGCATCGGTCGAAGACCTGTGGGCGATCTTTGCCGGTGACGGGCAAACCCTGCCGGACTTCGCAGCACTGGAGCAAAGTGTTGAAGCTCGCCTGCCGCAAGCACTGTTGCGCGAGTCGGCCATCCTCAGCCACCCGGTGTTCAACCGCTACCACTCTGAAACCGAGTTGATGCGCTACCTGCGCAAACTGGCCGACAAGGACCTGGCGCTGGATCGCACCATGATCCCGCTGGGCTCGTGCACCATGAAGCTCAACGCAGCCAGCGAAATGATCCCGGTGACCTGGGCTGAGTTCGGCAACCTGCACCCGTTTGCACCTGCGGACCAAAGCGCTGGCTACCAGCAACTGACCGACGAACTGGAAGCGATGCTTTGCGCAGCCACCGGTTACGACTCGATCTCGCTGCAGCCTAACGCGGGCTCTCAAGGTGAATACGCCGGTCTGCTGGCGATCCGTGCCTATCACCAGAGCCGTGGCGACGAGCGCCGCGACATCTGCCTGATCCCGCAATCTGCTCACGGCACCAACCCTGCCACCGCCAACATGGCTGGCATGCGCGTTGTCGTGACAGCGTGCGATGCCCGTGGCAACGTCGACATCGAAGACCTGCGCGCCAAGGCCATCGAGCACCGCGATCATCTGGCCGCGATCATGATCACCTACCCGTCGACTCACGGCGTGTTTGAAGAAGGCATCCGCGAGATCTGCGCCATCGTTCACGATAACGGCGGCCAGGTTTACATCGACGGCGCCAACATGAACGCCATGGTTGGCCTCTGCGCACCGGGCAAGTTCGGCGGCGACGTTTCCCACCTGAACCTGCACAAAACCTTCTGCATCCCTCACGGCGGTGGCGGCCCGGGCGTTGGCCCGATTGGCGTCAAGTCGCACCTGACCCCGTTCCTGCCGGGCCACGCGACCATGGCCCGCAAGGAAGGCGCAGTCTGCGCAGCACCGTTCGGCAGCGCGAGCATCCTGCCAATCACCTGGATGTACATCAGCATGATGGGCGGCGAAGGCCTGAAACGCGCCTCGCAACTGGCGATCCTCAACGCCAACTACATTTCTCGCCGCCTTGAAGAACACTACCCGGTGCTCTACACCGGCAGCAGCGGTCTGGTGGCTCACGAATGCATCCTCGACCTGCGTCCGCTGAAGGAAACCAGCGGCATCAGCGTTGATGACGTCGCCAAGCGCCTGATCGACTTTGGCTTCCACGCACCGACCATGTCGTTCCCGGTGGCTGGCACCTTGATGATCGAGCCGACCGAAAGTGAATCCAGAGAAGAGCTGGACCGCTTCTGCGACGCCATGATCAAGATCCGCGAAGAGATCCGCGCAGTGGAAAGCGGCGTACTGGACAAGGAAGACAACCCGCTGAAAAACGCCCCGCACACCGCGGCAGAAATCGTCGGCGAATGGACCCATCCTTACAGCCGCGAGCAAGCGGTGTATCCAGTTGAGTCCTTGATCGATGGCAAATACTGGCCACCGGTTGGCCGCGTCGACAACGTGTTTGGCGACCGCAACCTGATCTGTGCCTGCCCGTCCATCGAGAGCTATCAAGAGGCGTGATTCTCTAATTGAATCTCGCGACCCGTAGGACCGGCTTTAGCCGGGAGCGCTTCTCTCGCGGCTAAAGCCGCTCCTACGGATTCCACACGCCCTCGGCATCGGCCCCCTCTTCAAGGAATCGATCATGACCACCGAACAACTCCTCACCACCCCGCTCCACGCCCTGCACCGTGAACTGGGTGCCAAAATGGTGCCTTTCGCGGGCTACGACATGCCGGTGCAATACCCGGCTGGCGTGATGAAAGAACACCTGCACACCCGGGAAAAAGCCGGGTTGTTTGATGTGTCGCACATGGGCCAGATTCGCCTGAGCGGTGCCGATGCCGCCAAGGCACTGGAAGCTCTGGTGCCGGTGGACATCATCGGCCTGCCCGTCGGCATGCAGCGTTACGCAATGTTCACCAACAACACCGGCGGCATCCTTGACGATCTGATGGTCGCCAATCTCGGCAATGACCAACTGATGCTGGTGGTCAACGCTGCCTGCAAGAACGACGACCTTGCCCACCTGCAGAAACATCTGGGTGAGCATTGTGAAATCCAGCCCCTGTTTGAAGAGCGCGCCCTGCTCGCCCTTCAGGGTCCGCAGGCAGTAACCGTGCTGGCGCGTCTGGCACCGGAAGTCGCAAAAATGACCTTCATGCAGTTCGCCAGCGTGCAGTTGCTGGGCGTGGACTGCTACGTCAGCCGCTCGGGCTACACTGGCGAAGACGGCTACGAGATTTCTGTACCGGCCGATCAGGCTGAAACCCTGGCCCGGCGCTTGCTGGATGAACCGGAAGTGGCCCCGATTGGCCTGGGTGCGCGCGACTCGCTGCGTCTGGAAGCAGGCTTGTGCCTTTACGGCCACGACATGAACACCGAGACAACCCCCATTGAAGCCAGCCTGCTGTGGGCTATTTCCAAAGTTCGCCGCGCTGATGGCGCTCGTGCCGGCGGCTTCCCCGGTGCCGAGCAGATCTTTGCTCAACAACAGACCGCCCCAGCCCGCAAACGCGTTGGCCTGTTGCCACAGGAACGCACGCCTGTGCGCGAAGGCACAGATATTGTCGATGCCCACGGCAACTCGATTGGCACCGTATGCAGCGGCGGCTTCGGCCCCAGCCTTGGCGGTCCTTTGGCGATGGGTTATTTGAACAGCGCGTTTACCGCACTGGACACTCAAGTCTGGGCGGTAGTGCGCGGCAAGCAAGTACCGATGCTGGTCAGCAAAATGCCTTTCGTTGCACAACGCTACTATCGCGGGTAAGTGACAGTCGCGGCTGAATGAACGGCAGCGGCTGATTAACGGCGTCAAAAAAATACGGCGGCTAACGCCTATATCAGCCGCTTGTATTACACGCACTAAACAGCAGCGTAATAGCCAAAACAGCGCACTCGAAGAGTGCGCCTAACAGTAAAAAACTATCGATTCCTGATAACTGGTAAATATTTTAAAACGCCGCGAAACCGCCTGAATCCGGGCACCAGACAGGGGCTTGTGTTTGTAATAAGAGTTAGCGTAGAGTTTCTCAACTGTGTTTGCATGGGTCGCTGAATCGGGACCTGGGCAGTAGCGCCAAGTTTGCTACAACCCGCTCTACGCTTCTTAATTCCTGCAACCAGCCCAGTACTCTTTCATGTGAAAGAGGCTGTCATCAATTCAAGTTCCAGGGAATAAGAAAATGGCTGAACGTCAGAGCGGTACCGTCAAGTGGTTTAACGACGAGAAAGGTTTTGGTTTTATCACTCCAGAAAGCGGTCCGGATCTGTTTGTGCACTTCCGCGCTATTCAGGGCAACGGCTTCAAGAGCCTGAAAGAAGGTCAGAAAGTGACTTTCGTTGCGGTGCAAGGCCAGAAAGGTATGCAGGCTGACGAAGTTCAAGCCGAAGCGTAAGCCTTGGAACATGAAAAGCCCCCTGGTATTGATATCAGGGGGCTTTTTTGTGGGCGCGAGTCAGTAACATGCACGCTTTCGATGATTGAGAACCGCTGCCATGTCCCGACACCTGCTTAGCCCGCAAGGTGACTTCCCGCCCGCGAGCCTGGGCCGTCGCCTTGCTGCGATTTTCTACGACGCGCTGCTGTGCTTTGCTCTGCTGCTGGTCACAGCCTTTATCTACAAGCTGGTGTTGATGGCGTTCATTGGCGAGGCCCGACTGAAGGCGCTGTCGGAATCGGGCTCGCTGGACGGCGACCCATTCCTGTCTACGATTTTGCTGCTGGTGATATTTGGTTTCTTCGCGAAATTCTGGACTCACTCAGGGCAAACGCTGGGCATGCAGGTGTGGGGCATCCGCGTGCAGAACGCCGATGGCAGCGGAATCAGTCTGCTGCAAGCGCTGCTGCGCTTCATGGTGTCCATTGCATCGTGGCTGTGTTTAGGGCTGGGGTTTATCTGGGCGTTGTTTGATAAGCGGAATCGTAGCTGGCATGACCTGTATTCCAATAGCCAGTTGGTGCGGGTGCCGAAGAAGCGGTAGAACAGCTCATCTTTGCGGGTGGGTGGTGCCATTAGATCCTACAGCCGGATCGCGATCCGGTAGGAGGCAACTTGTTGGCGAACGGGGCTGACGCGTTTATTCAGGCACACCGCCTCGCGAACAAGTTCGCTCCTACCGGATCGCGCGGTTATGTAGGAGCGCGCTTGCCCGCGATAGCTGTAGTAAGTTCGCCACGGTACTTAACTGCACACACAAAAAAGCCGACACGAAGTCGGCTTTTTCACAGCTGCGAACCTTACCCGGCCCTGCGCAACAACAGCACCCCGGCCAATGCACAGACACCCGCAGGCACCAGCACTGCAAATAACGGCGAGAAGCCGAACACAAGGCTCGATGGCCCCAGCAGGTCCTGCACGATGCGGAAGGTGAACCCCACCAGCACGCCGGTAAACACCCGCTGGCCCAGCGTCACGGAGCGCAGCGGACCGAAGATGAAGGAAATCGCCATCAACACCAGCGCGACGGTTACCAGCGGCTGCAGAACCTTGGTCCAGAACGCCAGCCAGTAACGGCCATTGCTCAGGCCTTGATCGGCCAGGTAGTGCGCGTATTGCCACAAACCGGTGATCGACAGCGAGTCGGGCGGCATGACGACCGTGCTGAGCAACTGCGGACTCAGCGCAACGTCCCAACGCTCGTCAGCGGTCTTGATCACCTCGGTGCTGCCATCGCGGAAGAAGGTGGTGGAGATGTCGTTCAGCGACCAGTGATCTTCGTTGAACTTGGCCTGTCTGGCGAAGCTGGCGCTGAGCATGTGACGCTCATTGTCGAAACGATACCGTGTCACGCCGTACAGGATGCCGTTAGGTTGCACTGAGTTGATGTGAATGAACTCATCGCCCTGACGGTGCCACATACCGTGGCGTGCACTTTGCGCATCACCACTGCCCTGCGCCAGAGAACGGTTGGCCTGAGCCTGGTTCTCGGCTGCGGGAGCTACGTATTCGCCGATCAGTACACCGGCAATCATCAGCACCAGCATTGGTTTCATGACCGCCCAGACGATACGGCCGATAGACACGCCAGCGGCACGCATGATCGTAAGTTCGCTGCTGCTGGCCAGGCTGCCCAGGCCGATCAGGCAGCCAATCAGCGCCGCCATTGGCAGCATTTCATACACACGCCGTGGCGCAGTCATCAATACGAAGCTGCTGGCATCCAGCAAGGTGTAGCTGTCGCTGATGTCACCCATTTCATCGATAAAGGCGAACAACGACGCCAGACCGAGAATGATCCCGAGAACCGCCAGGATGGCAACGAAAACGCTTTTGCCAATGTAACGATCGAGCTTAACCATGAGCCACCTCCGACGCGCTGCGGCGACTCGCCATCTTCAAGCGCAGCGGCTCCCAGTACAAAAGCCCAAGGCCGATCAACAGAAACAGCACATGCACCCACCAGATTCCCAGCGCCATTGGCAGCTTGCCTTTCTCCAGTGCACCGCGCACCGCGATCAGCATGGTCAGGTAAGCCATATAGAGAAGGATTGCAGGCAGCAGCTTCAGATAACGACCCTGACGCGGGTTGACGCGGGACAGCGGCACTGCCATCAAGGTCACGATGAACACCAGAATCGGCAGCGAGATACGCCACTGCAGTTCAGCTTTATTGCGCAAGACATCGCTGCCGAACAGGTCGGAGGTCGGAATGGCTTCGCGGTCAGTGATCTCGTCGCTGATGTCCGGCTTGGGCAGCATCGCGCCATAAGTGTCGTACTTGATCGCCCGATAATTGGCCTCACCCGGATTGCCGTCATAGCGATAGCCGTTCTCCAGGATCAGGAAGCGGTTGCCGTCCGGCTTGATCTCCTGGTGGCCTTTTTCTGCCACCAGAACGGTGATCCCGCGGTCCTTGCTCTTGTCGGAGGAGACGCGCTTTTCCGAAATGAACACGCCGCCCAGATTCGAACGGTCTTCGGAAAGCTCTTGGGTATAAGTGACGCGAGTGCCATCGCGCAGCGCCTGGAAGCGGCCTGGCACCAACGTATCGAACTCGGTCATCGCGTCCTGCTTGTTGATGAGCAGGGAAAACTGCGTAGCGCCTTGCGGTGCCAGGCTGAAACTCAGCCAGGCAACCAGCAGCGCCACCACGGTCGCTGGTGCCATGGTCATCCACAGCAAACGCTGCTGGCTCATGCCGGTCGCGGCAAGAACAGTCATTTCGCTTTCAAGGTAAAGCCGACCGTAAGCCAGCAGAATCCCCAGAAACAGACCCAGCGGCAGGATCAGTTGCAGGAAGCCGGGCATACGAAAGCCCATGATCATGAACAGTACGCCCGGATCCAGTGCCCCGGACGCAGCCTGCGCGAGGTACTTGATGAAGCGTCCGCTCATGATGATTACCAACAACACGGCGCTCACAGCGCTCAGGGTAACCAGCACTTCTCGGGACAGATAACGAAAGACGATCAAACCAGACACTCCAGGGTCGCCAGGCTCAGGCAGCCAGACAAGAAAAGGTACTAGCAGTGGCGGCAGATTCAACACAGGTCTGCCAAAAAATATGCGGCATTATCCTGTGAATGAGGTCCTCTGTCACTGCGTGCTCCGGATAGTTCTCTCGGAAACGTCCTGCACAGAGCCACATTCACATGTTTTCCGGGGTTGTCAGCGATCCCGTGGCGGGGTCAAACTGCGGGCCTTGTCGTTGGCATGTTGATGCGAAACACCCGCTCCCTGCCGCGCACGTCATTCATTTCGCGATAGCTCATCGTTTATTCGGGGACCCCGACATGGAATTGGTTGTTAAAAGCGTAAGCCCAGAAACCTTGAAAACCGCGACCCTGGTAGTCGCCGTAGGCGAAGGCCGCGCGCTCAGCGACGCTGCAAAAACCGTAGACGCGCTCAGCGGCGGCGCCATCAGTGCAGTGCTCAAACGTGGCGATCTGGCCGGCAAAGTGGCTCAAACCCTGCTCCTGCACAACCTGCCCAATTTGAAAGCCGAGCGCGTTTTGCTGGTCGGCACCGGTAAAGAAGCGGAATTGTCTGACCGTCAATTCAAGAAAGTCATCAGCGCCGTGCTGTCGACTCTTAAAGGTTTGGGCGGCAGCGACGCAGCCATCGCCCTGGATCAGGTCGTCGTCAAAAGCCGGGATACCTACGGCAAGGCACGTCTGCTGGTAGAAACCCTCGCCGACGGCGAATATGTTTTTGATCGTTTCAAGAGCAAGAAAGCCGAAGCCAAAGCGCTGAAAAAGGTCACCTTGCTGACCGACAAGATCAGCGTCGCCGATGTAGAGCGTGCAGCTACTCATGCACAGGCCATCGCCGCTGGCATGGCGTTCACTCGCGATCTGGGCAACATGCCGCCTAACGTCTGCCACCCGGTTTATCTGGGCGAACAGGCCAAGGCGCTGGGTAAAGCACACAAGAACCTCAAGGTTGAAGTTCACGACGAGAAGAAACTCGCCGAACTGGGCATGGGTTCGTTCCTCGCCGTGGCACAGGGCAGCGCTCAGCCGCCACGCCTGATCGTGATGAACTACTCCGGCGGCAAGAAAAGCGAAAAGCCTTTCGTGCTGGTCGGTAAAGGCATCACTTTTGATACCGGCGGCATCAGCATCAAGCCTGCTGCGGGCATGGACGAGATGAAGTTCGACATGTGTGGCGCTGCCAGCGTGTTCGGTACTCTGCGCGCCGTGCTGGAACTGCAACTGCCGATCAATCTGGTGTGCGTCATCGCCGCCGCGGAAAACATGCCGAGCGGCACCGCGACGCGTCCAGGCGATATCGTCACCACCATGAGCGGTCAGACCGTGGAAATTCTCAACACTGACGCCGAAGGCCGTCTGGTGCTGTGTGATGCGTTGACCTACGCCGAACGCTTCAAGCCTCAGGCCGTGATCGACATCGCTACGCTGACCGGCGCTTGCGTCGTGGCATTGGGCGGTCACACATCCGGTCTGCTGGGCAACAACGATGCACTGATCAATCAGTTGCTCGACGCTGGCAAGTTTGCCGACGACCGTGCATGGCAATTGCCGTTGTTCGACGAATATCAGGAGCAACTGGACAGCCCGTTCGCCGACATCGCCAACATTGGTGGCCCGAAAGGCGGCACCATCACCGCAGCCTGCTTCCTGTCGCGCTTCACCAAAACCTATGACTGGGCGCACCTGGACATTGCTGGCACAGCCTGGCTGAGCGGCGGCAAGGACAAGGGCGCCACCGGCCGTCCTGTGCCTTTGTTGACCCAGTACCTGCTCGACCGCGCTGGCGCGTAAGGCAAACGGGGCGTTTGCAGACACGCGGCCCCGGTAGGAGCGAACTTGTTCGCGAGGCGACAGACCTGCAAACGCATTTATTACGCCTCGCGAACAAGTTCGCTCCTACCGGAAACTGCGTTTCATGTGATGTTTGACAAGCGCCCCGCGACCTGGAACCTACATGACACAAGTCGATTTCTACATTCTCCCCAGTCCCGATCCTTCGGCACGTCTGGACTTCGCCTGCAAGCTCACGGAGAAAGCCTGGCGAATGGGCCATCGGATTTACCTGCACTGCAGCGATGCCGCGCAGCGTGAAGACCTGGACGCCAGGCTATGGCGCTTCAAGGGCGAAACTTTTATTCCCCACGGTGACGCTGAAGACGATCAGGTCGCGCCAGTGGTGCTGGGCCTGGGAGAAGACCCGGGGCAACATCAGGATCTGCTGGTCAATCTGGACCTGCGCATCCCCGAATTTTTCAAACGTTTCGCCCGAGTGGCGGAAATAGTGGTGGAAGACCCCGCCATACGACTGGCCGCACGAGAGAGTTTTCGTTTCTATCGTGAACAGGGCTATCCTCTGCAAGATCACCGACTACAGCGGCTTTGAGCACACGATGGATAATTCAAACCCTCTGAAAAACTCCGCCCACTTGCTGGACGACCTCGAGTCGATCCGCCAACTGCTCGGCGATGATTCACAGCAACCGCCCACTCATGGCGAAGGGCAGATCCCTTTGCTGTTCGATGTGGTGGGCGCAAAACCGGCACTGCACCAGGAACTGGATTTCGGCGATGAAGATGAGGCCGATATTCCAACCCTGACACCTGAGCCTGTCGCACAACCCGTCGAAACGCCCGTGACTGCTGCTCCGGCGCAGGCAAGATCCAAAGAAGATGCTCTGTTGCATCTGGACTCGGAGATGCGTGCCGCCGCCCAGTTGATCATGCAGGACGTCATCGACGACTTCGCGCCGCACATCGAGACGGAAATCAAACGCCGTCTTGAAGCGCGGATGGAGCGGTTGCTGAGCCAGTATCAGAATTAACGGAACTCCGTAGGACCGGCTTCAGCCGGGAGGACATTGGTACATTCGCAGCATCTGTTGCGTAAGGAATATCGCCCTCCCGGCTAAAGCCGGTCCTACGAGATCTTTGTCCCTCCTGTGGCTAATCATCGCCCCGCTCTACGCCCAGCCGTTCATCCCCGCTATACTTGTCGGCTTTCCCGAATTACAGCAATAGGTTCCCGCCGCGCATGGACAAGACCTACCAGCCGCACGCTATTGAAACTTCCTGGTATCAAACCTGGGAATCCGAGAATTACTTCGCCCCTCAAGGCGCTGGTGACTCGTACACCATCATGATCCCGCCGCCGAACGTCACCGGCAGCCTGCACATGGGCCATGGTTTCAATAACGCGATCATGGACGCCTTGATCCGTTTCCGCCGCATGCAGGGTCGCAACACCCTGTGGCAGCCGGGCACCGACCATGCCGGTATCGCCACGCAGATGCTGGTAGAGCGTCAGATCGAAGCGCAAGGCCTGAACCGTCACGATCTGGGCCGCGATAAATTCCTGGAGAAAATCTGGGAATGGAAAGATCAGTCCGGCGGCAACATCAGCCGTCAGATCCGCCGCCTGGGCTCGTCCGTTGACTGGAGCCGTGAGCGCTTCACTATGGACGACGGCCTGTCGGACGCGGTTAAAGAAGCCTTTGTGCGTCTGCACGAAGACGGTCTGATCTACCGCGGCAAGCGTCTGGTCAACTGGGACACCAAACTGCACACCGCTATTTCCGATCTGGAAGTGGAGAACCACGACGAGAAGGGCTTCCTGTGGAACCTGCGTTATCCACTGGCTGACGGCGCGAAAACCGCTGACGGCCTGGATTACCTGATCGTTGCCACCACGCGTCCGGAAACCATGCTCGGTGATGCCGCCGTTGCCGTTAACCCGGAAGACGAGCGTTACAGAGCGCTGATCGGCAAGTTCGTTGAGCTGCCGCTGGTTGGCCGCCGCATCCCGATCATTGCGGATGAATACTGCGACCCGGAATTCGGCACCGGCTGCGTGAAAATCACCCCGGCCCACGATTTCAACGACTACGAAGTCGGCAAGCGCCACAACCTGCCGCTGCTGAATATCTTCGACAAGAACGCCAGCGTGCTGGCCGCCGCTCAGGTGTTCAACCTCGACGGCACCCTGAACGAAACCGTAGACGGAACCCTGCCCGCCGAATACGCAGGTCTTGACCGTTTCGAAGCGCGCAAGCAGATCGTTGCTGCATTCGACGCCGCCGGACTGCTGGTCAGCGTCGACGATCACGCCCTGAAAGTCCCGAAAGGCGACCGCTCCGGCACCATCATCGAGCCGTGGCTGACTGACCAGTGGTACGTGTCTACCAAGCCTTTGGCTGAACCGGCTATCGCTGCAGTTGAAGATGGCCGCATCGCCTTCGTGCCCAAGCAGTACGAAAACATGTATTTCTCGTGGATGCGTGACATCCAGGACTGGTGCATCAGCCGTCAACTCTGGTGGGGCCACCGCATCCCGGCCTGGTACGACGAGTCCGGCAAGGTATACGTCGGTCGCGATGAAGCCGAAGTACGTGCCAAGAACAACCTGGGCCCCGACGTTGCGCTGCAACAGGACAACGACGTACTCGACACCTGGTTCAGTTCGGGCTTGTGGACCTTCTCCACCCTAGGCTGGCCGGAAAAGACCAAAGCGCTGGAAACCTTCCACTCCACCGACGTACTGGTTACTGGCTTCGACATCATTTTCTTCTGGGTTGCCCGGATGATCATGCTCACCATGCATCTGGTGAAAGACGAAGACGGCACGCCGCAAGTGCCGTTCAAGACGGTGTATGTGCACGGTCTGGTCCGAGATGGCCAGGGCCAGAAGATGTCCAAGTCCAAGGGCAACGTCCTGGACCCGCTGGACATCATCGACGGTATCGAGCTGGAAGACCTGGTGCAGAAACGCACCTCCGGCATGATGCAGCCGAAACTGGCGAAGAAGATTGAAAAGCAGACCCGCGACGAGTTCGCTGACGGCATCGCCAGCTACGGCACCGACGCCCTGCGCTTCACCTTCTGCTCGCTGGCGTCCACTGGTCGCGACATCAAGTTCGACATGGGCCGCGTTGAAGGCTATCGCAACTTCTGCAACAAGATCTGGAACGCCGCGCGCTACGTGCTGGACAAAGGCGAAGACTGTGGCCAGAACGGCGAAGAAGTCGAACTGTCCCTGGCTGATCGCTGGATCATCTCGCAACTGCAGCGCACCGAAGCCGAAGTGACCCGTCAACTGGATCAATTCCGTTTCGACCTCGCGGCTCAGGCGCTGTACGAGTTCATCTGGAACCAGTACTGCGACTGGTATCTGGAACTGTCCAAGCCGGTGCTGTGGGACGAGAATGCCCCGGTTGAACGTCAGCGTGGCACCCGCCGTACGCTGGTTCGCGTGCTGGAAGTTGCGCTGCGTCTGGCGCATCCGTTCATGCCGTTCATCACCGAAGAAATCTGGCAGCGCCTCGCGCCGCTGGCCGGTGCAGAAGGCAAAACCATCATGCTGCAGCCTTGGCCAGTGGCCAATGAAGCGCGCATCGATCAAGCCGCCGAAGACGACATCGAATGGCTCAAGGGCCTGATGCTCGCCACCCGTAACATCCGTGGCGAAATGAACATCGGTCCGGGCAAGCCGTTGCAACTGTTCCTCAAGAACGTCAACGCCGAAGACCTGCGTCGCCTGCAGGAGAACGATTACCTGCTGAAGAAACTGGCCAAGCTGGAATCCATCACCGTACTGGAAGCAGGCGCAGAAGCACCGCTGTCGGCTACCGGTCTGGTGGGTGAAATGGAAGTGCTGGTGCCAATGGCAGGTCTGATCGACAAAGACGCCGAGCTGGCGCGTCTGGACAAGGAAATCCTGCGTCTGCAAGGCGAAGTGCAACGGGTCGGCGGCAAGCTGTCCAACGCTGCCTTTGTGGACAAGGCCCCGCCGGAAGTCATCGCCAAGGAACGCGCGAAGATGGCCGAAGCCGAACAGGCTCTTGGCAAGCTGGCCGAGCAGCATGCGCGGATTGCGAGTTTGTAAATAAACCAGTCAGCCAGCCTTCCCCAAGGCTGGCTGATTTATTCAAACCCTGTAGGAGTGAGCTTGCTCGCGATAGCGGTCTGTCATTCACATGATTAGTGCCTGACATACCGCTATCGCGAGCAAGCTCACTCCTACAGGGTTTTGCGTTTCAACGAGACCTCATCGGCATGACCATCCCGAACACCTCAAAACCACCCCGCAAAAAGCCTAAACCGGCGCAGCCAGGCAAACCTGCCGAGCCCCGTGAAAAGGCCACCTTGCACCCACGCAATCGCCATCAAGGCCATTACGACTTTCCCAAGCTGATCAAAAGCAGCCCGGAACTGGGTCAGTTTCTGATCACCAATCCGTATGGCAAGGAAAGCATCGACTTCGCCAACCCGGCCGCCGTACGCGTGTTCAACCGGGCGCTACTCAAGTCGTTTTACGGCATCGCCCACTGGGATATCCCGGCCGACTACCTGTGCCCGCCGATTCCGGGCCGCGCCGACTACCTGCACTTCCTCGCCGACCTGCTGGCTGAGCGCAACGAAGGCGTTATCCCACGCGGTGCCTCGATCAAGGCACTGGACGTCGGCACAGGCGCCAACTGCGTCTATCCACTGATCGGTCATAGCGACTATGGCTGGCAATTCCTGGGCTCGGAAATCGACACCACCGCCGTTGCAGCTGCCACTGCGATCATCAAGTCCAACAACCTGAGCAAAGCCATCAGCCTGCGTCAGCAAACCAATCGCAATCAGATCCTGCTGGGCCTGCTGAGCGACGATGAACGCTTCGACGTGAGCCTCTGCAACCCGCCCTTCCACTCGTCTCTGGAAGAAGCACAGCGCGGCAGCCAGCGTAAATGGCGGGCGTTGGGCAAGGCGGACCCGAAACGAAAACTTCCGGTACTCAACTTCGGCGGGCAATCGCAGGAGTTGTGGTGTGAAGGCGGCGAAATCGGCTTCGTCACGCAACTGATCAAAGAAAGCACCCAAGCTGCTAAACAGGTGTTGTGGTTCAGCACGCTGGTTTCAAAAGCGTCGAACCTGCCGATGATTCAAAGCACGCTGAAGAAAGTCGGTGTGTTCGAGAGTCAGGTGGTCGAGATGGGTCAGGGTCAGAAGCAAAGCCGCTTCGTGGCGTGGACGTTTCATGATAAGGCTAAACAGGAGGCGTGGCGGCTGGAGCGCTGGGTGTAAACGGGCCCTGTTGGAGCGAGGCTTGCCCGCGAAGAACGATGACGCGGTTTGCATGTTGCACCGAGTCGTCTGATTCGCGGGCAAGCCTCGCTCCAACGAGACCCGAGGCGAACAGACACAAAAAAGCCGTGCCCGGTTAACCGGTGCACGGCTTTTTCAACAGCAAGCGTGTGCTTACTTGTTGATCGAGTCGTTCAGCACTTTAGCTGGTACGAACTTGATGACTTTCTTGGCAGCGATTTCGATGGCAGCGCCAGTCGAAGGGTTGCGGCCAGTGCGAGCTGGACGCTCGGCTACTTTCAGTTTGCCGATGCCCGGCAGAGTGATTTCAGCGCCGTTTTCCAGTTGGTCGGCAACAATTTGGCCCAATTGCTCAAGAGCATTACGCGCGGTGGTTTTTGGCGCGTCGATAGCTTCTGCGATATCGGCGATCAATTGGTCTTTAGTCAGAGCCATGGTGGTGTTCCTTCCCTATCAAATTCATTTGGATTGCAGAGTGCAGCGTCGGCCTGGAGCCGGATCATGAACCCGACCCTCCAGTAGCAGCCACGATTAATCGCGAAGTGTAGATACTGAAACCGGGCATTGGTTCGGCCCAAACGCACACAAACTGCGGTGCTTGGCGCGCTATGCTGCGCAAGACGGGGCAAAACTAGCACAGAGCCGAGCAAATATCCGCACTAACCTACCCGTTTGGACAGGTTTCTCCCGTTTGAACCGAAAAAAAGCGGTTCGGACACCCCATGAGAGCTAAAACCAAGGGGTACAGCCTCGTTTCACGTCTCGGGTGCGTTACACTGCGTGCCGTAAATCGAGCAGCACCGCTCGTCAGTATTCCGCTCACAACCAGCCGAGAAACCCATGCCGATCCGTCATTGCATCGTCCACCTGATCGACAAAAAACCCGACGGCACGCCCGCAGTTCTCCACGCACGCGACTCCGAACTCGCTGAGTCTCAAGCCATCGAGAATATGCTGGCCGACCTCAACGAAAGCTATAACGCCAAACAAGGCAAGGCTTGGGGATTCTTCCACGCCGAGTCTGGCGCGCATCCGTTCAGCGGCTGGCTGAAGGAGTACATGGACGGCGGCAAAGATTTCACGGCATTTAGCCGGGTCGCAGTAGAACACCTGCAAAAGTTGATGGAAGAATCCAACCTGTCCGTCGGCGGCCACGTGCTGTTTGCTCACTATCAACAAGGCATGACGGATTACCTGGTCATCGCCCTGCTGCACCACAGTGAGGGCGTGGCCGTGAGCGAAACCCTCGACGTGACCCCTTCGCGCCATCTGGACCTTGGTCAACTGCACCTGGCTGCACGGATCAATGTGTCCGAGTGGCAGAACAACAAGATGTCCAAGCAGTACATCTCGTTCATCAAGGGCAAGAACGGCAAGAAGGTCTCTGAATACTTCCGCGACTTTATCGGCTGCCAGGAAGGCGTCGACGGCCCCGGCGAAACCCGCACCCTGCTCAAGGCCTTCAGCGACTTCGTCGAAAGCGAGGACCTGCCGGAAGATTCCGCCCGGGAGAAAACCAAGACCCTGGTCGACTACGCCAGCAGCCAGAGCAAAATGGGTGAGCCCATGGGTCTGGAAGAACTCTCCGGCCTGATCGATGAAGAACGCCCGCGTGCTTTCTACGATCACATCCGCAACAAGGACTACGGCCTGTCGCCAGAGATTCCTGCGGATAAGCGCACCCTCAACCAGTTCCGCCGCTTCACCGGCCGCGCAGAAGGCCTGTCGATCAGCTTTGAAGCGCACCTGCTGGGCGACAAGATCGAATACGACGAAGCCGCCGGTACGTTGATCATCAAAGGTCTGCCAACGCAACTGACTGATCAGCTCAAGCGCCGCTGAGGACAAACGAGCATGTTGCTACGCACCCTTAAGAAGTTCGCTCTGATCATTCTGGTCGTAGTGGTTTATCAGAACTGGGGCAAGATCGAGCACTTCTTCAACCCCTCGGACGCCATCCCTGCGCAGACCCAGGCGCAAGCCCGAGTAGTGATGTACGCGACCGAGTGGTGCGGCTATTGCAAACAGACCCGACGTTTTCTCGACAGCAAGGGAATTCCGTACAAGGAGTACGACATCGAGAAGTCAGACGAAGGCCGCAAGGCTTATGAAGCGCTGGGTGGGCGTGGCATCCCGTTGATTGATGTGAATGGCACGATCATCAGAGGCTTCAGCGAAGAGGCTATATTGGCAGCCTTGAAGTGATTGCGGAAATCCAAGGCTAAACAATCCCTGTGAGAGATTCCATGTTGGCCCAAGTCATCAGTGTGTCCTGTGGGAGCGAGGCTTGCCCGCGATAAAGTCGACGCGGTCTACTTTATTTCCGAGGTGCCTGCATCGCGGGCAAGCCTCGCTCCCATAGATAGATCATAGCCTGGCTCTCTCAGCCCTTCTCGATTCGAAATCCAAACCGCGGAAAGTGCACATGCACCACACCCGCCCGCTCGTCTTCACGGCGAAGGATTAACTCTTCGCGACCACTGAAGACTAGCTCGCCTTCAACCGGATCCACGCCGTAATCAACAGCTGAAATGGACACTTGATCACCGGCCTTGAAGCCATTGAGATCAACAAACTGCTCATCCGGCAACGCAGCAGGCGTCGCGTTCAAAGCGATCTCAACCGCCTCAGCCGGGCTCAACTCGCTTGGCGCGCCATGACCGAAGCCCAGAACCCGAGCCAGCCAGGCCGCCACTTCAGGGTAATCATCGACAAACGGCGCAGTCACAGGGGTTTGTTTGAGGAACCACAGGGTATGGGCAACAGAGAAGTCGGCAATCGAAGGTGCACCAAACAGGAAGTCGCCATTGCGCTCAAGTTGCTGCTCCAGCCGGGACATCAGCGTTGGCCATTGGTGTTTGGCCTGCTCGACGGGCAAACGAGTTGCACTGCCGCCCTGGAACAACGCAGCGCGATCAGCGACGAAGGCTTTCACTCCTTCAGGCGGCACTTTGGCGAAACGTACCGCCAGCGACTCAGGCTGGAACACCAGGCTCACGGCGTGCATGAACATTACTGAGTCGGCCCACGCTGCAAAGCTGGCGACCGTGAACTCCTGACCTTCCGGGAAAAACGCAGGCGAGGCTTTTTCCTGTTCCAGACGACGGGCCATCAATGCCGTGTCGCAGTAGATATCAGCGCCGATCTGTAGCACCGGAGTTTTGCGATAACCACCGGTCAGCGCCGTCAGATCGGGTTTTGGCATGATCGAAGGGACAGTGACGGAGCGCCAGGACAGGCCTTTGAACCCCAGGATCAGACGGGCTTTTTCAGCGAACAGCGAGGTGGGGTAATGGTGCAGGATGATGTCGGTCATGGCTGGCTTTCCAACGGTAGGTAAGTCAGCAGCTTAACCGGGTACAGGCAGCGAGCCTACCCGACAACAATGATGGCAAATCATCACAGCGATTGATCGGAGACGCAGGTTTCTGTAGGAGCTGCCGAAGGCTGCGAACAGCTATGTGTCAGACAACCGCTGTCGTAACCTCCAGCTGGAGTGCCTGAAAAGATATAAATCTGTAGGAGTGAGCTTGCTCGCGATAGCAGTGGGTCAGACACCCATCATTTATCTGATGCACTGCTATCGCGAGCAAGCTCACTCCTACAGATTACGTAAGTCCGGAGAATTATGGTCAAGGCGCAGGGCAATACCCCGCCACCAGACACTCCTTCGCACTCTTCCTCAATTTCTTGATCAACCGCTCCTGGCGCAACGCCTCCCCCTTACTGACGCACTGCTCAACATAAACAAGTGCCACCGCCGGGCTGGAATAAAAGTAGCGTGCACCTTTGCCACTCTGATGGGCTGCAAAACGGCGCTGCGGATCGTCGCTGATGCCGCAGTACAACGAGCCGTTTTCAGCGCGCACCAAGTACACGAACCAGGGTTTGCTGACCGCTGGTTCGGGTGTCTCGTTGACGGATGAGGACAAGGCTTCAGGCATGGCAACAGATCAAATGGTGCGAAAGCCGCGATTCTATCAGAGGCTTAACGTCCGGCCTGAAACGCCTTCAGGCCCTTCTGCGCCTGAGCGCGGATAGCGTTCTTTACAAACGGCGTCCAGCCGAGCAACAGGCCTTTGGTGCCCAAGGCCTGTCGAGACCAGCGCCACAGGTCAAATTGATCATGATGCTCCGCGATCTTGCCGTCGCGAAACACGAAGCGCGCCTGAATGTCGTTGACCACGGTATTGCCGGTCTGACTAAACAGATACGTGGCAATCCAGTGCGCTGCGCCGCTGCGTTCATCAGCGCGGACGCTATCGAAGGTCAGGGAAAAGTCCTTGGCCCGCGAGGTGAGCATGCGCCACATGTCGCAAGCCTGCTGGCCGCGCAACTCGCCAAAGACTGGATCGCTGAACAGCACGTCATCGGTGTAACACGCAGCCATCGCCTCGGCATCCAGGCGATTGAAGGCCTCGTAAAAGCGGGTAATCAGCGCGTTATTGATCAGGCGTTTGTCTTCGTCGCTCATGCATGCAGGTCCGTTGGAGCAAAAGGTGCCTGCACGATAAGCGGCAATCGCTGGTTTTGCCATGGGCATAAGCCTGGAGTCAGACTTTTTCGCTGCTGACCTGCACATAAAGCGCTCGTCCGGCACCAAGCCCCGCAATGATCGCCGACAAGCCGAGCACCGCGAAGATCCAGCCGATGGAATCCCAACCACCAGTAACGTCATGCACGACGCCTACAGCAAAGGGACCGATGGAAGCGATGGTGTAACCAATGCCCTGCGCCATGCCCGACAGGTTCGACGCAACATGGGAATCGCGGGATCGCAACACGATCAGCGTCAGCGCGATACTGAAGGCACCACCCTGGCCCAACCCAAGCAAAATTGCCCAGCCCCACAGGCTATTGATCGGTGCGTATAAACACCCAAATAATCCGGCCAGCGACATGGACATGACCACCAGCACACCCAATCGCTGATCTTTGCCGCGAGTCGCCAGCCAAGGCGCGGTCAAGGCGCTGATCAACTGGACCATGATCGACCCGGACATCATTAACCCGGCATCCGTCGGGCTCATGCCCCGGCCGATCAACACGGAAGGCAACCAGCCAAAGACGATGTAAGCCAGCGAGGACTGCAGGCCCATGTAAAGGGTGATTTGCCAGGCCAGGCGATCACGCAACAGGCCACGCACGCGATAAGTCACCTGATTCACATCGTGCTTCTGCCGTGCCTGGGGCCACCAGATCAGTGCCGCCAACAATGCTGGAATCATCCAGAAGCCCAGGCCGATGGTCCAGTCATCGCCGAAATATTGAGTCAGGGGTACCGTCGAACCTGCCGCCAAGGCTGCGCCCAGACACAAGGCCATGGTGTAGACGCCGGTCATCGTACCGGCCTGTTTGGGGAAGTCGCGTTTAACGATACCCGGCAGCAGCACGCCAATCACACCGATGCTCGCGCCAGCCAGAACACTGCCCGCAAACAATCCGACTTCACCGAACAGGCTACGCAACAAGATACCGGCGGCCAAGGTCAGTAAAATCCCCAACACCACCTGCTCACTGCCAAAGCGGCGCGCCAATCGCGGGGCCAGCGGCGCGAACAACCCAAGACACAACACCGGCAGAGTGGTCAGCAGCCCCGCCGAAGCGGATGAGAGCCCCAGGCTGCTGGAAACACTGCTGAGCAGCGGCGCCATACTCGCCAGCGCCGGACGCAGGTTAAGCGCCACCAGCACCAGCCCGAGCAGCAACAGCCATGGCCGATTCAGTACAGAGGAAGGGTTTTGCGGGGTCGAGCTCGCCGATGGCGCCTTGGTCGTCATTGTTTTCTCAGGGCAGGTAGTGAAACGGCGCAGAGCGCCAAAAAGGTGCATCGTGTTGGAGAACAGCAACGAATACAAGTTTCGCTCGGGTTGAATACAGTTCAAGCCTGTTGGAGCGAGGCTTGCCCGCGAACCTGTCAATGAGGTCATTCAGGGATACCGGGTCTTCGTTCTTCGCGGGCGAGCCTCGCTCCAACAGGTTTACGCTTGACCGAACATCTGCGCAGCCCTGATTCTGCTTTACATGCACTTGCCGCAACACATTTGCCAGACCTGATCCCTTCCCCCTGCCAGACCTTTCCGAGAAACTTGTCCCTCACTTGCGCCTGCAAATCCGTCTCACTAGGCTGCCTCCGTCGCAGCACATCAGCGATCGGGTTTAGTAACCCGGACCAATAGGCGCACAGGTGTTCACCTTTACGGTGGCTGTGCGCAGGGCACCTTCGGGTGCGCCGGTTTTCCTATTGTCCGGTCTACTAACCTGCTGCACAGCCGCCACCCTTCGATTGCCTATGAATCCGCCGACCAACTGAGCGGCAGCAAACGTGACCTGGCGTTTTCGGTGGTGCACTTGATTGATATGGCCTGTGGGGCGGTGGAGAAATCCCTGCTCAATAACGAGAATCCTTTGTAGGAGCTGCCGAAGGCTGCGATCGCGGTCTGCCTGAAACAACCCTTTCGCAGCCTTCGGCAGCTCCTACAAGAATCCACAATCGCGCAAAGCCCTTCAACAATCACAGAAACGCCCTACATAACCCTGAATCTCCCATCCATAAACTGATCGCCCATTTATTTCAGGCGATCACTCCATGGCTCATCCCATCTACATGACCATCAAGGGCAAGGAACAGGGCGATATCTCCGCAGGCTGTTCGACCCCTGAGTCCATGGGTAATAAATGCCAGGAAGCACACCAGAACGAAATCATGGTGCTGTCCTACACGCACCAAATGGCCAACGTCGCGAACATCGACCGCGCCACGCACATGCCCGTGGTCATTACCAAGAACATCGACAAGTCTTCTCCGTTGTTGGCCCAAGCCTTGGCGCAACGGGAATCCATTACCTGCAAGATCGATTTCTATCGCACCACACCCAATGGCAGTCAGGAGAAGTTCTACACCGTCGAGATCACGGAAGCCGTCATCGAAAATCTGATTGTCCAGACGCCTCACGTCACCCTGGATAACGACGCCGAACCGGTCGAACAACTCGCCATCCGCTACGGCGACATCAGTTGGACCCACCACGCCGCAGGGACAAGTGGTTATAGCTATTGGGGCGAGTCCTGATGGCAGAACCCAAATCGAACACTTCCGAGAATAAGCAGCTTAAGCAGGCGGCTGTAGCGCTGACGAATCACGCTTGCACGTTGAGCATGCAGCATATTCAGGACGGTATGTTGCGGCTGCAATTTAATCGGGAAGTGGCGTATTACGCGCAGGGGATTGTTCGGGATGTTGAGGGTGGGAGGAAGAGTGTTGCGGAGGGAGTGAAGGCGCTGGAGGGTGAGCAGGAGAGTTTGAAGGATCAGTCAGTACGAATTGCTACCCAAAGTATTGGGCTAATCGCTGGCGGACTTCAAGTCACAGGAGGTGTAGGGATATGTGTCGGCTCAATTGGGTGGATGTGCGCACCCGCCGCTATAGTCATCGGACACGGCTTGAATAACCTATATGAAAATGGCAATAATTTGCTTGAAGGAAGATCTGACACTGAGGGCTGGGGTCGAGTCCCTTATCAAGCGATCTCTGAATATTTTAGCGGAAGCAAGACCGCAGGAAATATTGCTTATGGAGCTGTCGACGTCGGATTATCTGTATTCGGCGCATACAGACTTACAGTAAAAAAGGACGCGTGGCGTTTATTTCGACATATCGATAGTGACTACGTTAGGGCATACAAGGAATCCTCTAAGACAGTACTGGGAATTGATGCTGCGGCCGGCACAATTACGACGAAAAGCATGCTAGACGAGTGGCAAAAAACAAAATGAGTTCAACACTTCAACACCTAAGCTATTTATGCCTAAGCATAGCGTGCTTCCTACCCTCACTCCTGCTATCAGGATACATATCAAAAGCTCGTCACCGCGGACTCCTGTTCAAGTTGGGTTTTATTTACAACATTACATTAGCGCTGGTACAGATGAATTTTTTCATGGTAGGAAAATTCCCGCTAATAGAAACTTTCGAAAATTCCTGGATAGTTTTTTTAGGCCTTGTCTTTTCTTTTTTTCACTGCCGTCATATTGGCATGCTCGACGCCAAAGCTTTCCACGACACAACTCCCTCATTAGCATTCAGCAACAGCTTCATGACTTTACTTGACATCACTATAAATCGAGGCCTTTTTTTCGCAAAATGGACGACAATTATACTGGCGACGTCCGCTTTCTACGCCGTGATGATTGGCGCCCTCCTAATCCAAGTAATCCCTACCGAATCGGTAGACATGCCTACACGTATATTCTTGGGAGCGACTTTATATTTGATTTTAGTAGCAACTGGAACCTACATCACGTACAAATATCATAGAGTGAGGCGTTACAGCCCTAAATTTTTAAAAGAACAACATCGCGTATTAAACCCAGCTGGCAAAAAACTCCGGAACATATTACGAGGCTTACAACCGAATTGGATTTTGCTGGTTATTACTATCTACTGCGCCACCATGGCAATAGTTTTACTTGATAGGCTTACCGATTTCGACGTCCAAACGTCACCATGGCGAAATCTCGCAAAAGCGATAATCTATATATTTTTCTTGGTTCTGTGGCTTTTCGGGACAGTTATTCATCATGACTTCAAGAGAAAATCAGAAATGAAAAAGTTAAAGTAACTTTTCCGCTTCACTTATCAAGGCACTTTCAGACGAGCGAAGAATAAAAAATCATGACCAGCCTGACATTTAACCTACTTTTCATCTTTGGCTGCCACTTATTCTATCTGCTGACACTCTATGTCTAAAACAACGCACCAGACCAATAAGACGGCTGAAGAGATCGGTGAACACCTCTGAGATCAGTGTTACCAGACAAACTGCCTCGCGAACAAGTTCGCTCCTACCCGTGGAACAGCAATTCCAGCCTTCCCAATCCCCATAAAAAAACCCGAACTCAACGTCCGGGTTTCTCAGTCCATCACTCAACCAATCAATGCAGGATCTGGCTCAGGAACAGACGCGTACGGTCACTCTGTGGATTGTCGAAGAAGTCGTTCGGCGCAGCCTGTTCGACGATTTCGCCTTTGTCCATGAAGATCACGCGGTTGGCCACGGTGCGGGCGAAGCCCATTTCGTGGGTTACGCAGAGCATGGTCATGCCTTCTTCTGCCAGGCCTACCATGGTGTCCAGAACCTCTTTCACCATTTCCGGGTCGAGTGCCGAGGTCGGCTCGTCGAACAGCATGATTTTCGGCTTCATGCACAGGGCACGGGCAATCGCCACACGCTGTTGCTGACCGCCGGAAAGCTGGCCCGGGAATTTATGCGCCTGCTCCGGAATGCGTACGCGCTCCAGGTAGTGCATGGCGATTTCTTCGGCCTTTTTCTTCGGCATCTTGCGGACCCACATCGGGGCCAGTGTGCAGTTCTGCAGAATGGTCAGGTGCGGGAACAGGTTGAAGTGCTGGAACACCATGCCGACTTCGCGGCGGATGGTTTCGATCTGCTTCAGGTCCGAGGTCAGTTCGGTGCCATCGACGATGATCTTGCCCTGCTGGTGCTCTTCCAGACGGTTCAGGCAACGAATGGTCGTGGATTTGCCCGAGCCCGAAGGGCCGCACAACACGATACGCTCGCCCTGACGCACGTTCAGGTTGATGTCCTTGAGCACATGGAACTGGCCGTACCACTTGTGGACGCCT
This sequence comes from Pseudomonas sp. ICMP 561, assembly GCF_002699985.1. Classification (GTDB taxonomy): domain Bacteria; phylum Pseudomonadota; class Gammaproteobacteria; order Pseudomonadales; family Pseudomonadaceae; genus Aquipseudomonas; species Aquipseudomonas quasicaspiana. The sequence goes on from NZ_LKBT01000045.1 coordinate 101,380, forward strand.
TCCATCCGGATCATGCCTTCGGCGCCCAGAGGCTTGGTGATAACTTCACTCATGTCAAAACTCCTAACGCTTGTGGCCTGTGTCCAGCTTACGTTCCAAGTGCATGGAATAGCGGGACATACCGAAACAGAAGATCCAGAACACCAGGGCTGCGAAGACATAGCCCTCGGTGGCCATACCCAACCACGACGGGTCGGCGGTGGCTTGCTTGACGCTGTTAAGCAGGTCGAACAGGCCGATAATGATCACCAGACTGGTGTCTTTGAACAGGGCAATGAAGGTGTTGACGATGCCGGGAATAACCATCTTCAACGCCTGCGGCAGAATCACCAGGCCCATGCTGCGCCAGTAACCGAGGCCCATGGCCGCGGCAGCTTCGTACTGACCTTTAGGGATTGCCTGCATGCCACCCCGAACCACTTCAGCGATGTACGCCGACTGGAACAGGATCACGCCAATCAACGCCCGCAGCAGCTTGTCGAAGTTCATCCCTTCCGGCATGAACAGCGGCAACATCACCGACGACATGAACAGCACGGTGATCAACGGCACGCCGCGCCAGAACTCGATGAACGTCACACACACCACGCGCACCGCAGGCATGTTGGAACGACGACCCAGCGCCAGCAAAATACCCAGAGGCAATGCACCGGCGATACCGACGGTGGCAATTACCAGCGTCAACATCAGGCCGCCCCACTGGCTGGTGGCCACGTGGGTCAGACCAAACGCGCCGCCGCTCAGCAGGTAGAAAGCAACAATCGGGTAAACAATCAGGAAGCCGATGGCGTAAATCGCTTTACGCGGAAACTTCGAGATAAACAGCGGTGCCGCACCGACGATTGCCAGAATGGCAGTCAGGTCTACCCTCCAGCGCAGCTCGTTCGGGAAGTAGCCGTACATGAACTGGCCGAAGCGCTGTTGGATAAACACCCAGCACGCGCCGTCCTTGGTGCAGTCAGCCCGTGTGGTACCGATCCAGTTGGCGTCCAGCAAAGCCCAACTGAGGATCGGCGGAACAACCAGGTAAATCAGGTACAGCGAGAACAAGGTCAGCAGCGTGTTGATCCAGCTGGAGAACAGGTTCTGCCGCATCCACGCTACCGGGCCAAATACTTTGCCCGGTGGTGGCATGTCAGGTTTGAAAGTATGAGTAGTCATGCGCGTTTCCTCACCGCTCGATCAGCGCAATGCGCTTGTTGTACCAGTTCATCAGCAGGGAAATGCTGATACTGATCGCCAGGTACACGCTCATGGTGATGGCAATAACTTCGATGGCCTGACCGGTCTGGTTAAGCACGGTACCGGCAAACAACGAAACCATTTCCGGGTAACCAATAGCGGCCGCCAGCGAGGAGTTCTTCGCCAGGTTCAGGTATTGGCTGGTCAATGGCGGGATGATCACACGCAGCGCCTGCGGGATGATGACCTTGCGCAGGGTCGGCCCAGGGCGCAGACCCAGGGAGCGAGCTGCTTCCGTCTGACCGTGGCTGACCGACTTGATACCCGAACGCACGATTTCCGCGATGAACGCTGCGGTGTAGACCGTCAGGGCCAGGGTCAGAGAAATCAGCTCAGGAATCAGTACCCAGCCGCCAACAAAGTTGAAGCCTTTGAGTTCTGGCACTTCCCAATGCACCGGAGCACCGAAAATCAGCATGCTCAGAGCCGGAATACCCAGAAACAGCGCCAGACCAGCCCAGAACTTGTGGAACGGCTCGCCGGTGGCTTCAAAGCGCTTGTTGGCCCAACGGGTCATCGCCACGATAGCGACGATAGCCACGATGATGCTGGTCACGAATGGCCAGGCACCTTCCGCGGCGACGGCGCTTGGCATGTTCAAACCGCGGCTGCTGATAAAGAACATGTCGAAGTAACCGTGCGCTTGTCTCGGACCCGGCAGGGTCAGGAACACAGCGGTGTACCAGAACAGGATCTGCAACAGCGGCGGGATGTTACGGAAGACTTCCACGTAGACGGTTGCGAGCTTGCTGATCATCCAGTTCGGTGACAAGCGTGCAACGCCGATGATGAAGCCCAGGATTGTGGCCAGGAAAATACCGATGACCGACACCAGCAGCGTATTAAGCAAGCCGATGACAAACACCCGGGCATAGCTGTCCGCTTCCGTGTAATCGATCAAATGCTGCGCAATGCCAAACCCGGCACTGCGTTCAAGAAATCCAAAACCCGAGGTAATACCACGGTGCTGGAGGTTGGTCTGGGTGTTGTCGAACATGAACCAGCCCAACGAGACCACCGCCAGTACGGTAATGATCTGAAATAACCACGCGCGCACTTTTGGGTCGCTCAAGGAGAGCTTTTGCTTGGGTGCGACGATTTGCTTTTCCATGAAGTGCCCCAGGAAAAATGAAACAAAACGACGCCCGACAGCCGGTGAAGGCTGTCGGGCGTCGGGTCAATCAACGAATTGGTGGAGCGTACTGGATGCCGCCGGCATTCCACAGAGCGTTCTGGCCGCGCTTGATTTTCAGCGGGGTCGATTCGCCCAGGTTGCGTTCAAACACTTCGCCGTAGTTACCGACTTGTTTGACGATCTGCACTACCCAGTCTTTCGGCAGTTTCAGGTCGGCACCGTAAGCGCCATCAGCACCCAACATACGGGCAACGTCAGGGTTCTTGGTGGACTTGGCTTCAGCTTCAACGTTTTTCGAAGTCACTTTGGCTTCTTCGGCGTTGAGCATTGCGAACAGGGTCCATTTCACAATGGAGAACCACTCTTCGTCGCCTTTACGTACGACTGGGCCCAGTGGCTCTTTCGAGATCACTTCTGGCAGAACCACGTAGTCAGCCGGGCTGGCCAGTTTGCTGCGCTGTGCGTACAGCTGAGACTGGTCAGAGGTCAGCACGTCGCAACGGCCGCCTTCCAGGGACTTGGCGCTTTCGTCAGAGGTGTCGAAAGTGATCGGGGTGTATTTCAGACCGTTCGAACGGAAGTAGTCGGAAACGTTAAGTTCGGTGGTAGTACCAGCCTGGATACAGATGGTTGCGCCATCCAGTTCCTTGGCGCTTTTGACGCCCAGCTTGTTGTTTACCAGGAAGCCGATGCCGTCGTAGTAAGTCACACCGGCGAAAACCAGACCCATGCCCGAATCGCGGGAGCTGGTCCAGGTGGTGTTACGCGACAGAATGTCGATCTCGCCCGATTGCAGCGCGGTGAAACGCTCTTTGGCGTTCAACTGGCTGAATTTTACTTTGGTGGCGTCACCGAAAACGGCAGCAGCAACAGCGCGGCAGACGTCGGCGTCGATACCGGTGATCTTGCCGGTAGCATCAGGAACGGAGAAACCTGGCAGGCCATCGCTGACGCCGCACTGTACAAAGCCTTTCTTCTGAATGGCGTCCAGTGTTGCGCCTGCCTGAGCAAAACTGCTCACGCCGAGTGCTGCTGCGGCGGCTACTACAGCCAGGGTGGATTTCAACATCTTCATTCAAACCTCCAGTTTTGCTCTTTGTTGTTTAGGCGCTTCAATCCCGTCGCACCCTTGTGAGGCATTGACGACCCGTGCTGGCTTATTTTTGGGTCATCCGACTTTCAGGCCAGTTCACGAGCCGAGCTTGAGATCATCTCATCGCTCGCCTCTTGATCTTAGACGGCCTACAGGATTCAAGCCCCATGATGTTCCTGAACCAATCCGGTACAGGATGAACCGTGCCGTGAATCCTGATGCATGGACTCCGTGCTTGCCCCCGTTGAGTCTCGGTAATAGCACAATAGTGTTACCGAACGAGGTAAGCGCTTCACTCCCCGGTTTTTCATAGCAAACGCCGTACCAGCATGGTGGCGATGTCGAATTAGCGACAGGTCAAGAGAAAAACTTGTAACCTTGCGACATCTTCTTTCATTTTTAACAACACGCGCACCGCATTAACGCACTGCAAAAGAGCGAGCGCACCCGGATAGAGCACTCATGACCAACCCTCTGATTCTCGAACCTGTTAACACTCCAGACGCCTGCGTCATCTGGCTGCATGGCCTTGGCGCAGATCGTTATGACTTCATGCCGGTCGCTGAAGCACTTCAGGAATCGCTGCTTACTACCCGCTTCATCCTGCCTCAGGCGCCGACTCAGGCCGTGACGATCAACGGCGGCTATGAGATGCCGAGCTGGTACGACATCAGGGCCATGAGCCCCGCCCGCGCTATCGATCACGACCAATTGGAGGTTTCTGCGCAGACCGTTCTGGACCTTGTAGAAGGCCAACGCAACAGCGGAATCGACCCGGCGCGAATCTTCCTCGCAGGTTTTTCCCAAGGTGGCGCAGTGGTGCTGCATACAGCCTTCAAGCGCTGGCAGGGTCCATTGGGTGGGGTACTTGCCCTCTCCACTTACGCACCGACATTTGGCGATCAGTTACAGCTTTCGGATAGCCAGAAACGCATTCCGGTGTGCTGCTTGCATGGCACATTCGACAATGTGGTCCAGAAATCCATGGGGCTGGCCGCTTATGAGTGTTTGAAGGCTCAAGGCGTAACCGTCACATGGCAGGAATACCCAATGGAACACCAAGTGTTACCGCAGGAGATTTCTGACATTCGTGCCTGGCTGATCGACAAGCTCAGCTGATCAGGAGCTTGTGGGGCGCAAATCCCTGGGAGCGGCACGCTGTCTCACGGCAAACGGGACCTGTGGGAGCGCGCTTGCCCGCGATTCGGTCCATCAGTCGATGAAACTATCGCCTATGCTGACGCAATCGCGGGCAAGCGCGCTCCTACAGTAAAAAGCATTCAAAATCAGATAGTTATTTGTTGTTTTATAAGAGCCAGGTTGTTGGTGAGACGCAGGGCCTGCCTGGTCAGAGACTCCGCCCTCCCGGTTAAAGCCGGCCCCACAAATTTGGGCATATGTAGCCCGTTTGGCATGACACTACGCCGCGCCCGATTCTTGCTTTACACTGCTGGGCGTACATTCCTTAACCAACTGATGAGATGACCGTGCTCAAAGCACTTAAAAAGATGTTCGGTAAAAGCGAGGCTGAGCCGCTCGCTGCTGGCCCTGTTACTCCTTCCCCTGCGCCGCAAAGCAAGACTGAAGGCCACTCAAGGGATCGCAGCGCTGCAGCCAAGGCACCTGCCCAACCCCGTGCAGACGATAAAGAGCCGAGTGCACTGGCTGAAACGGCAGACCTTGCCGTCGTCGCCCCCCCCAAACCCGAGCGCCCACGTCGCGAACGTGCGCCCAAGCCGGTCGTTATTCCCTGGAAACTCGAAGATTTCGTCGTCGAACCTCAGGAAGGCAAAACCCGCTTTCACGATTTCGCCCTCGCCCCAGAATTGATGCACGCGATTCAAGACCTCGGTTTCCCTTACTGCACGCCGATTCAGGCACAGGTACTGGGCTTCACCCTCAAGGGTCAGGACGCCATCGGCCGCGCGCAGACCGGTACCGGAAAGACCGCAGCGTTCCTTATCTCGATCATCTCGCAGTTGACTCAGACACCGCCGCCCAAAGAGCGCTATATGGGCGAACCTCGCGCACTGATCATCGCCCCGACCCGGGAGCTGGTGGTGCAGATCGCCAAGGACGCTGCTGACCTGACCAAGTACACCGACCTGAACGTCATGACGTTTGTGGGCGGGATGGACTTCGACAAACAGCTCAAGCAGCTCGAAGCGCGCCATTGCGACATTCTGGTCGCCACCCCTGGCCGTTTGCTGGACTTCAACCAGCGCGGCGAAGTGCATCTGGACATGGTCGAAGTGATGGTCCTCGACGAAGCCGACCGCATGCTCGACATGGGCTTCATCCCACAGGTGCGCTCGATCATTCGCCAGACGCCGCACAAGGGCGAACGCCAGACCCTGCTGTTCTCCGCCACGTTCACTGAAGACGTGATGAACCTCGCCAAACAATGGACAACCGAACCGGCCATCGTTGAAATCGAAGCCGAGCAGGTCGCCAGTGAGAACGTTGAGCAGCATATCTACGCGGTCGCCGGTGCCGATAAATACAAGTTGCTCTACAACCTGGTCACCGACAACGGCTGGGAACGCGTCATGGTGTTTGCCAACCGCAAGGACGAAGTACGTCGTATCGAAGAACGACTGGTACGTGATGGCGTGAACGCCGCGCAGTTGTCAGGTGATGTGCCACAACACAAACGCATCAAAACGCTGGAAGGCTTCCGCGAAGGCAAGATTCGCGTACTGGTTGCCACCGATGTCGCCGGTCGCGGGATTCATATCGACGGTATCAGTCATGTGATCAACTTCACCCTGCCGGAAGTGCCGGATGACTACGTACACCGCATTGGCCGTACAGGCCGGGCGGGTGCAGCAGGTGTTTCGATCAGCTTCGCCGGTGAAGATGATTCTTATCAATTGCCTGCGATTGAAGAGAAGCTGGGTCGCAAGATCAGCTGCGAAACACCGCCGACCGAGTTGTTGCGTGCGGTAGTGCGTAAGCCAGCACAGCCGGTTTAAATAAACCTATTGGGGCGGCCCGCTACCCGTAGGACCGGCTTTAGCCGGGAGGGGGCCAGCCCAGCCGCTAAATCTTCACAGACCATGACAATGCCCTCCCGGCTAAAGCCGGTCCTACGGGCATGTTATGAAGTCAGGGGTTGCTCCAACGCCCCGCCGCCGCTTTATCACTCGCCCGCCCCTCGACCCATTTCGGCCCTTCTGACGTGTTTTCCTTCTTCCAGAACGGCGCACGGGTCTTGAGGTAGTCCATCACGAAATCACAGGCCTCGAAGGCCGCCTGACGATGGGCACTGGCAACGCCGACAAACACAATGGGTTCACCTGGTTCCAGCGCGCCAACCCGATGCACTACTTCCAGCCTGAGCAATGGCCAGCGCTGTTCGGCCTCAAGCACAATCTTGCCCAATGCCTTTTCAGTCATGCCGGGATAGTGTTCCAGGAACATCCCCGAGACTTCCCGCCCTTCGTTAAAGTCCCGTACGTAGCCTACAAAGCTGACCACTGCGCCGATGCCGACGTTAGCCGCATGCAAAGCGTTGACTTCAAAGCCTGGATCGAACTGTTCTGCCTGAACCCGAATCGCCATGCTCAGCCCCCGGTTACGGTAGGGAAGAATGCCACTTCGTCACCGGTCTGCAACGGCTCATCCAGCTGACACAGCTCTTGATTGCGAGCGCACATCAGGTTCTGCTCGGCCAATACTTGCCAGACCCCATCGCGCTCAAGCAAGTGCAAGCGCAGTGCGTCGATAGTCGCGAACTCGCCGTCGACCTGCTCACCGTCAGTCCCCAGGGTTTCCCGGTAACGGGCGAAATACTGGACGCTGATGCTCATGAAGCCTCCGGTGCCGTTTCGTCGGCAATGAAGTGGCCGCTTTTGCCACCGAGCTTTTCCAGCAAGCGAACGTTCTCGATGACCATGCCGCGATCAACCGCCTTGCACATGTCATAGATGGTCAGCGCAGCGACGCTGGCGGCGGTCAGCGCCTCCATTTCTACACCGGTCTGCCCGGCCAGCTTGCAGCGGGCGACGATGCGCACAGCGTCTTCGCCTTCAGCGCTGAGCTCCACCTTGATGCTGGTCAGCATCAACGGGTGGCACAGCGGGATCAGGTCGCTGGTCTTCTTCGCTGCCTGAATACCGGCGATGCGCGCCACGGCGAACACATCCCCCTTGGGATGCCCACCGCTGACGATCATTTGCAGGGTGTCGGGCAACATACGGATTAATGCTTCGGCGACTGCCTCACGGGACGTCACGGCTTTATCAGTGACGTCGACCATATTGGCGCGACCTTGGGAATCGAGATGAGTGAGCACAGCGTTACTCCTGAACAGGAGCAGGGATTGTAGGGAGTAAAAGCTACAAGCTACAAGCCGTAACCCCTTTCTGTTGGCACGATGCCAGCGCCGCAGAACTCTGAAAGGTATACGAGAATAAAGTGGAAGCGCAGAAGGCCGCCTCCACATGGACTTCATACAGATCGCGGCGCAACCCGCTAAGACTCGCTGTCAGAGGCAGGTTCAATACCTGCATCGGGTCTTGAGACTTGATCCGAGAACGAAACATTTGTGAGTGAAATCGTTCCTGGCATTCCTGAAGTCCTGGAGAGAAAGAGCTCCACCCTCTCAAGCCTGTCAGGCAAAGCCAATGATATGGAGGCGGTGGTCCAATCCTGCTCCGTAAAAACTTGAAATGGATGATGCTCTATTACACCCGCGACTATAAACGTCAATGTGAGGTGCATAATGTTCCAATCAACATCGTCGCTTCGCTTTATATCCAGGGAAAACGTTACTCTGGGAGGGACGGGGACAGTCATTCGCCACCTTTGCAAGAGACGAGCCCCATCGCCAAACCGGGCGTAGGATCGGGCGTCCTCTTTAAAGATTTCAACCGGAGGAATCACTACTTCCCAAGGAGGAAAGTCACCGGTCGCAAAATCACCATTCTGTATATATTCCATTTTATTCATTCCTTATCGTTCAATGCGATATCCGTCATTTCCAGTACAGTCAGTGGCCAACAGCATTGCGGCAGGCGCACTAAGCTTCACTGGATGCAAGAACAACTTATGCTTCAGCACAATGACTTAAACACTGTCTAACAGGCACGTCTACTGTCAGAAATGACAGTCCGTTAGTCGCCAGCGGATATGAAAAAAGGAAAGGATTTTGCAGGGAGGGTAGGAGCGGACTCATCCGCGAGGGGTCTGGACCGGCCTCTTCGCGAATGAATTCGCTCCCACAGGGTTAACAGCAACCGTGAATATTACAAATGCGACTCCGCATATTCAGCCAGGATGGAGCGTGGCACACCTTGCAGCGAGATGTGCACGCCGTTCGGGAAGTCTTTGAAGCGCTCCGTCAGGTAGGTCAGCCCGGAACTGGTGGCCGACAGGTATGGAGTATCGATCTGCGCGAGGTTGCCTAGGCAGACCACTTTTGAACCGGCGCCGGCACGGGTGATGATGGTTTTCATCTGGTGCGGCGTCAGGTTCTGACATTCATCGATCAAAATCAGGCTTTGCTGGAAGCTGCGACCCCGTATGTAGTTGAGGGATTTGAACTGCAACGGCACTTTGCTGAGGATGTAATCGACGCTGCCATGGGTGTTTTCGTCATCCATGTGCAAGGCTTCGAGGTTGTCGGTGATGGCGCCCAGCCAAGGCTCCATTTTTTCTGCTTCGGTGCCTGGCAGGAAGCCGATCTCCTGGTCGAGACCCTGCACGCTACGAGTGGCAATAATGCGCCGATAACGCTTGCTGACCATGGTCTGCTCAATGGCCGCTGCCAGCGCCAGGATGGTTTTACCCGACCCGGCAGCGCCGGACAGGTTGACCAGATGGATATCCGGGTCAAGCAAGGCGAACAGCGCCAGCCCCTGATAGATATCACGCGGTTTGAGACCCCAGGCTTCCTGATGTAGCAGTGGCTCCTGGTGCATGTCGAGGATCATCAGTTCGTCGGCCTTGACGCCTTTGACCCAGCCGACAAATCCCTGCTCGTCGATGATGAACTCGTTGATGTGTACCGACGGCAGCATTTCAGTCATTTGCACGCGGTGCCAGGTACGGCCGTGATCCTGACGGGTGTCGACTTTACTGACCCGGTCCCAGAAGGAGCCGGTCACGTTGTGATAACCACGGGACAGCATCGACACGTCATCGACCAACTGGTCGGTGCTGTAGTCTTCGGCAGCGATCCCGCAGGCACGCGCCTTGAGACGCATGTTGATGTCTTTAGTGACCAGCACAAGACGCAAGTCCTTGTCGCGCGCATGCAGGTCAATCAATTGGTTGATGATGATGTTGTCGTTGAGGTGTTCAGGCAGAAGGCTGTTGGGTTCCTCGCGTTTGCTCATCATGATCGACAGGAAGCCCTTGAAGACTCCCGTGCCACGGTCGATGGGTACGCCCTTCTCGACTTCTTCAGGCGTGGCTTCGCCCAGTGTCTTGTCGATCAGGCGGATGGCTTGACGGCATTCGGCAGCGACCGAATGTTTACCGGCTTTGAGCTTGTCCAGCTCTTCCAGCACGGTCATGGGGATGGCGACGCGGTGTTCTTCGAAATTCAGCAGTGCATTTGGATCGTGAATCAGTACGTTGGTATCGAGCACGTAAAGGATTGGCTGGGTAGAAGAAGGGGTGCGTCCGTGATCATCCATACTCGCTCACCTTTATAAAAGCCAGGTGACGCAGAACCACTCACACTGCGCCACGAAAAGGCCGCCGGGCTCTCTCCTTAGGGCAGGAGAGAAATGCTCAAGATGGAGTCTTGGAGGACGCCACCTGTGTTGCAGGTTTCGGCGGTCTGATAGTGGTAATACCGCAAAACACATGACAGAAAAAAGCACTTTGACACTTTTTTGAAGTTTATTTCACAGTATGACGAATAGCCCTTGGCGACCTGCCCAAGCCCGTTTACAGTCGGAAGTCCGCTCTACCCAAAACCGTCGGAAAATTCGCCTCATCCTTCCCGGAAAATGAACGCAAGACCTTATTCTGCGGGCCTGTCAGGGATATTGTGGCAATCGTCCCAGATCAACTCGCTTTGTGCGGTGTTTGCCAGCAACAGCGGCACTGCCGACTGCACCCTCGCACTGGCGTCGTGAAACACCACTGTCCCTCGCCGCCACAGCAACATCAGGTTTACAACCCGGTCTGTTATCTGCTCGGACGTCAGTCGACCATTGCTGTCCTGCGCATCGATATTCCACAGCGACACCCGCAGATTCTGATCACGGAAGAACTGCCCACTGTCCGCACGTCGATGGCCATAGGGTGGACGGAACAGCGGGATGAAGTTGTCGGGCAGCAGCTGTTGAGTCAGGCCTTCACTTCTACGCACCGAGTCTTGCCACTCCAGCCACTGACTGTGCGAGCGATATTCCCAACCCTGAATGCCGACGCACTGCAGACGGTACAGCGACTGCAGCGCGGTACCGTTGCTCGCACTGAGGCGCTCTTGCAGGTTTTTGCCCAAGACGAAGAATGTCGCGTTCATCTTCTGCTGACGCATGAAGTCAGTCAGCCAGTCGGTCCCTCCGTCAGCGCCGGTGGGGCCACCTTCGAAATTCATCTGAAAGGTACGGTCAGCCATTTCATCGCCGCTCAACTCATCAGAGTTATATAGGGCGATTTCACTGCTGGTTTGCGGGAATAACGCCGCCATGTACATCAGTTCATTGAGATAGCGCTCATGAAAGGTCGCACTCGGCGCAGCCCAGTTGGCGTAGAACGAATCACTGGCGATGGTGAATTCGGCGGCACGCTGGCGCAGCTGGTCCATGTCCTCGACCAACACGCAGAACGAAGCATCCTGAGGGCAGCTCGATTGCGCGCTCTGGTAACCCTCCAGCAAACGATTCCAGAGACGGTGACGAAGCAGATTCAGTGACGGCACGTTGACGTACCTGAGACCCAGACGCTTCTTGAGCCCCTCCTCGTCCAATGCTTCGCTGGCCAGCAATTCGTGGGCAAAGCCGAGAATTTCCGCACGGGATGCCACATCGAACAGATCAGGCGATTCCAGCCGCTCCGGCCAAAGGCTACGGTCAATGGTTGCAACCGGAGGCGGAGCCGCCATGGCCTGAACGCTGAACAGACACGCGCACACTGCTAGAAACTTACGCAACACCAATCGCTCCCTGAACATCGAACCTGGATAAGCGCCGCACTATAGCTGATATGAGTGGCTGGGCTTGTGTCCGCGCCGATACAAATGCTTCTGCGTCCCCTGAAAAGGCGCTACCCGGTAGGAGCGAACTTGTTCGCGAGGCGGTATGCCTGAAGAAACGCGTCAACCCTCTCGCCAACAAGTTGCCTCCTACCTGCTGAGGGTACGTCGCGTGCCACTGACAAGGCGATGCCGGTAGGAGCGAACTTGTTCGCGAGGCGGTATTCCTGAAGAACCGCGCCAGCCCCCCCCCCTCGCCAACAAGTTGCCTCCTACCTGCTGAGGGTTCGTCGCGTGCCACCGCCAAGGCCCTGCCCGGTAGGAGCGAACTTGTTCGCGAGGCGGTATGCCTGAAGAACCGCGTCAGCCCCCTCGCCAACAAGTTGCCTCCTACCTGCTGAGGGTTCGTCGCGTGCCACCGCCAAGGCCCTGCCCGGTAGGAGCGAACTTGTTCGCGAGGCGGTATGCCTGAAGAACCGCGTCAGCCCCCTCGCCAACAAGTTGCCTCCTACCTGCTGAGGGTTCGTCGCGTGCCACCGCCAAGGCCCTGCCCGGTAGGAGCGAACTTGTTCGCGAGGCGGTATGCCTGAAGAACCGCGTCAGCCCCCTCGCCAACAAGTTGCCTCCTACCTGCTGAGGGTTCGTCGCGTGCCACCGCCAAGGCCCTGCCCGGTAGGAGCGAACTTGTTCGCGAGGCGGTATGCCTGAAGAACCGCGTCAGCCCCCTCGCCAACAAGTTGCCTCCTACCTGCTGAGGGTTCGTCGCGTGCCACCGCCAAGGCCCTGCCCGGTAGGAGCGAACTTGTTCGCGAGGCGGTATGCCTGAAGAAACGCGTCAACCCTCTCGCCAACAAGTTGCCTCCTACCTGCTGAGGGTACGTCGCGTGCCACTGACAAGGCGATGCCGGTAGGAGCGAACTTGTTCGCGAGGCGGTATGCCTGAAGAAACGCGCCAGCCCCCCTCGCCAACAAGTTGCCTCCTACCGGCTATGCGTGAACGTCGGTTCGCCGAGTGCCCGTGACAAGACGCTACCCGGTAGGAGCGAACTTGTTCGCGAAGCGGTGTGCCTGAAGAACCGCGTCAACCCTCTCGCCAACAAGTTGCCTCCTACCGGCCATGCGTGAACGTCGGTTCGCCGAGTGCCCGTAAAAAGACGATACCCGGTAGGAGCGAACTTGTTCGCGAAGCGGTGTGCCTGAAGAACCGCGCCAGCCCTCTCGCCAACAAGTTGCCTCCTACCGGCTATGTGTGAATGCCGGTTCGCCGCGCGCCCCCGACAAGACGCTGCCCGGTAGGAGCGAACTTGTTCGCGAAGCGGTATGCCTGAAGAAACGCGTCAACCCTCTCGCCAACAAGTTGCCTCCTACCGGCTATGTGTGAATGCCGGTTCGCCGCGTGCCCCCGACAAGGCGCTGCCCGGTAGGAGCGAACTTGTTCGCGAGGCGGCGTGCCTGAAGGACCGCGCCAGCCCCCCCTCGCCAACAAGTTGCCTCCTACCTGCTGAGGGTTCGTCGCGTGCCACCGCCAAGGCCCTGCCCGGTAGGAGCGAACTTGTTCGCGAGGCGGTATGCCTGAAGAACCGCGTCAGCCCCCTCGCCAACAAGTTGCCTCCTACCTGCTAGCACGCCCTAAAGCACTGCGCCACGCGTCAAAACATCTCTCCTATCGCCACCATAGCTGGAGTCAGCCAGCAACAGTCCCTAGAATCGTCCGACGATTAAAGGAGACGACCCCATGCTGATGGTGATTTCCCCGGCAAAAACCCTGGATTTCGAAACCCCGCCGACGACCGAACGTTTTACCCAGCCGCAGTATCTGGATTACTCCCAGGAACTGATCGAGATATTGCGCGAGCTGACCCCCGCACAGATCGGCGAGTTGATGCATCTGTCCGACAAGCTCTCAGGACTCAATGCCGCACGTTTCGGCAGCTGGAACCCAGCGTTCACTCCGGAGAATGCCAAGCAGGCGCTGCTGGCTTTTAAAGGCGACGTGTACACCGGCTTGCAAGCCGAAACACTGAGTGAAGCCGAACTCAGCTACGCCCAGGAACATTTGCGCATGCTGTCCGGCCTTTATGGTCTGTTGCGCCCACTGGACCTGATGCAGCCCTACAGGCTGGAAATGGGCACTAAACTCGCCAATGGCCGCGGCAAGGATCTCTACGCGTTCTGGGGAACACGAATCAGCGAGTGGCTGAACGAGGCACTGGCGGAACAAGGCGATGATCTGCTGTTGAACCTGGCGTCCAACGAGTATTTTTCTGCGGTTAAGCGTCCAGCATTAAACGCACGCATCATCGACACCGATTTCAAAGACCTGAAGAACGGCCAATACAAGATCATCAGCTTCTACGCCAAGAAGGCGCGGGGCATGATGAGCCGCTTTGTTATATCGGAAAAAATCAATACACCGGATGCACTGAAACAGTTCGACGTCGGGGGTTATCGCTTCAGCAAAGAGCAGTCAACGGCAACCCGTCTGGTATTCCTGCGAGACACGCCCGAATCGTAGCTCTTGGCTCCGCAGGAGGACCCGCTTTGACCGGGCAAGACGCTGGCGCTTTCGCGGCATTTTCACTGCCTGAAATGCTGCTTTTCCGGTCAAAGGCATTCCACAACATTCGTATTAACCCGTTTAAGGCAAGTTTATCCCCGCCACTATGCTATTTATCCCCTTATAAACGTCATGCAAATTGCACTTTGACAATTTACTGTCGCCAACTAACAGTCACCTTTTTTTAGTTAGTGTTTTTCTCAAAAAATTAACAAATTTTTTGTGTAGTAGCATTTGGCTTGTTCACAGTAGTAGCATCCTCACACCGACTCGGCGGCAACCCTTGCCCGACAAGGCCTGCAGCCCATATGACATCACCGTGCAATCACCTCATCCGAGCCTTCAAAAAGAAAAATTCTCAAAAAGAGGACGAGTGGCCCGGAACTTATCCCGGAATCAAACGCTCCTACATCCCGTAACAATTCTCGCCTTCCTTGTGAGAGATCACTTACAAGGGGTGTAGAAAATGTGGAAGTTGCCGTTCATCACACTGATCTCAGGATCAGCGACGGTAGGCAGTCGGGAGATTGGCTCACACTTACAAAGTTTTAGTCGTATGGCAAAGCACTGTTCAAGTGCAGAGCGCGACATTGAGGCATGGCAGCCCAAGGCTCTGGTCCGGGTCTGTCGGTATCAAGACAGCGTCAGCACCTAAAGGAGTGGTTTACCACATCCCAGAGCGAGGCCCTGTCGCTGTCACAGCCAGGTTACTTGCCGTTCAAGACTCAGCAGTATTTGAGATTGCCTTAGTTACTTCTGGCACTCGTCTTTTTTAAATATGCCTGTACTTGTTGTGAGACTTCTTTAAGTCCCACCTCCGAGTGCGCGATACCTGCTGGCCAAAATTCAATATCCAGCCAACTTAATGGCGTGTAAATCGAGGAGAGTACGATGCGTATCAGCATCTTTGGTTTGGGTTACGTCGGTGCAGTATGTGCCGGTTGCCTTTCTGCGCGGGGTCATGATGTTGTTGGTGTTGATATCTCCAGCGCCAAAATCGACCTTATCAATAACGGCAAATCGCCAATCGTAGAGCCTGGTCTGGGCGAGCTTCTGGACAAGGGTATTCGCACTGGCAAACTGCGTGGCACCACGGATTTTTCCGAGGCCATCCGCGCCACTGACGTGTCGATGATCTGCGTGGGTACTCCAAGCAAGAAAAACGGCGACCTGGAACTCGATTTCATCGAATCCGTTTGCCGCGAAATCGGCTTCGTACTGCGTGAAAAAGACACCCGTCACACTATCGTTGTGCGCAGCACCGTTCTGCCGGGCACTGTTGCCAACGTTGTGATCCCAATCCTCGAAGACTGCTCCGGCAAAAAAGCCGGTGTCGACTTCGGCGTTGCAGTGAACCCTGAGTTCCTGCGCGAAAGCACCGCGATCAAAGACTACGATCACCCGCCAATGACCGTTATCGGCGAGTTCGATAAAGCGTCCGGCGACGTGCTGCAAGCTCTGTACGAAGAACTCGACGCACCGATCATCCGCAAGGACATCGCTGTTGCCGAAATGATCAAGTACACCTGCAACGTGTGGCACGCCACCAAGGTCACCTTCGCCAACGAAATCGGCAACATCGCCAAAGCGTGCGGCGTCGATGGTCGTGAAGTAATGGAAGTGGTTTGCCAGGACAAGCAACTGAACCTGTCCCAGTACTACATGCGTCCAGGCTTCGCTTTCGGCGGTTCTTGCCTGCCAAAAGACGTCCGCGCCCTGACCTATCGTGCTGGCAGCCTGGACGTTGAAGCACCTCTGCTCAACTCGCTGATGCGCAGTAACGTTTCCCAGGTTCAGAACGCTTTCGACATCGTGGCTGCCCACGACACTCGCAAAGTCGCGCTGATGGGTCTGAGCTTCAAGGCCGGTACTGACGACCTGCGTGAAAGCCCGCTGGTAGAGCTGGCTGAAATGCTGATCGGTAAAGGCTTCGACTTGAGCATCTACGACAGCAACGTTGAATACGCTCGTGTTCACGGTGCCAACAAGGAATACATCGAGTCCAAGATCCCGCACGTTTCGTCCCTGCTGAACTCGGACTTCGACGCTGTGATCGAACACGCCGACGTGATCATCCTGGGCAACCGTGATGAGCGCTTCCGCGCCCTGGCCGACAAGGCTCCAGCGGGCAAGCAGATTGTGGACCTGGTCGGCTTCATGACCACCACTACTGCCGAAAACGCTAGCGCTGAAGGTATCTGCTGGTAAACCAGCGGCAAGCTACAAGCTTAAAGCGGCAAGCCAAAAGTTCAAGCTGCAACCCCCACTTGGGGCTTGCAGCTTGAAGCTTGCAACTGACCTAGGGATACCAGATATGCACAGGCTTAAGCATGGTCTACTACAGGCCGCAGGTTGGTTGTTCTACCTGAGTTTATTAGGGGCACTCGCAACCGCGTTGCCTACCAGTATCTTCGACTCACAGTCGAAGAACTTTATTTTCCTGATTGGCGCCGTGGGCATCTGGCGCTACTCGATGGGCGCTACGCACTTTGTGCGCGGCATGATCTTTCTCTACATCGTTTACCCGCACCTGCGTCGCAAAGTGCGCAAGCTGGGCAAGTCGGCGGACCCGTCTCACGTGTTCCTGATGGTCACCAGCTTTCGTATCGACGCACTGACTACCGCCCAGGTGTACAGCTCGGTCATTCGCGAAGCCATTGAATGCGGCTACCCGACCACCGTGGTCTGCTCCCTGGTAGAAATGTCAGACGAGTTGCTGGTCAAAGCGATGTGGGAAAAGGCCAACCCGCCTGCTCACGTCAAACTGGACTTCGTACGTATTGCCGGTACCGGTAAGCGCGACGGTCTGGCTTTCGGCTTCCGCGCAATCTCCCGGCACATGCCGGACGACCGTGCTGTGGTCGCCGTGATCGATGGCGACACCGTGCTGTCTGAAGGCGTGGTTCGCAAGACTGTTCCGTGGTTCCAGCTGTTCGGCAATGTCGGCGGCCTGACCACTAACGAGTTCTGCGAAGTCCGCGGCGGCTACATCATGAGTGAGTGGCACAAACTGCGTTTCGCGCAGCGTCACATCAACATGTGCTCGATGGCCCTGTCCAAGCGCGTACTGACCATGACCGGTCGTATGTCAGTGTTCCGCGCCACCGTCGTGACTGATCCTGAGTTCATCGCCGATGTTGAAAGCGATTCGCTGCATCACTGGCGTCTGGGTACGTTCAAGTTCCTGACCGGTGATGACAAGTCCAGCTGGTTCAGCCTGATGCGTCTTGGCTACGACACGTTCTACGTGCCGGACGCTACGATCAACACCGTTGAGCACCCGCCGGAAAAGAGCTTCCTGAAGGCCAGCCGCAAACTGATGTATCGCTGGTACGGCAACAACCTGCGTCAGAACTCGCGTGCATTGGGTCTGGGCGTTCGTCGTCTCGGGATCTTCACCAGCATCGTGCTGTTCGACCAGCGTGTGTCGATGTGGACCTCCATTCTCGGCCTCACCGTTGCGATCATCGCCAGCTTCAAATACGGCGGTGTGTTCATCCTGATGTATCTGCTGTGGATCGGGATAACCCGCTTGATCCTGACCCTGCTGCTGTCCTTGTCAGGGCACAACATCGGGCCGGCCTACCCCGTCATTCTTTATTACAACCAGATCGTCGGCGCACTGATGAAGATCTACGTCTTCTTCCGCCTGGACCGCCAGTCCTGGACGCGTCAAGACACCAAACTCAGCCGTGACATGGCCAGTTTCCAGGGTTGGTTCAACACCTGGTCATCTCGAACCATGACTTTCTCGGCTGGCACCATCTTCGTCGCAGTGCTGTTGACGATGGTTTAAACCGGGCCAACGGATTAATCGCTTAAGTAGGAAAAATTAGCCATGAATACAGCCGTGAATGCAAACGTCGTACACGAATCCGAAGCCCAGCGCCAACACGCCCGGGTCAAAATCCCGGCCAAGCTGCGCTTGCTCGAAGCCCCGAACGCGCCTCTGGTACAAGTTGAAGACTTGTCCGCTGGCGGCCTGAGCTTCGTCGCGCCTGCGCAGCAGCGCCCAACGGCAGGTGAAGTTATCAAGGGGCGCCTGCAGTTCCTGATCGACAACCTTGGCCTGGCCATGGACGTTGAGATGCAGGTGCGCTCCATTGATCCTTCCACCGGTCGCGTGGGTTGCCAGTTCCAGAATCTGGAAGCTCAAGACATCGCCACCCTGCGTCACCTGATCACGTCGCACCTGAGCGGCGACATCGTCAGCATGGGTGAAGTGCTGGCTACCTTGCAGCGTGACAACTTCACCAAAGCACGCAAGGTGAAAGGCAGCGGCGACGGCATGAGCGCTCTGGGTCGCCTGCGCGCAGTGACCTTCACCCTCGGTATCTTCATCGTCGGTCTGGCAGCATTCGGCTTTATCTTCAAAACCGTTTACGGCCTGTACTTCGTCAGCCACTCCTCGGCCGGCCTGGTCACCTTGCCAGCCATGGACGTAACGATGCCGCGTGAAGGCACCGTGCAGAGCCTGGTCGCGGTCAACACTCCGGTCGCCAAAGGCGCACCAATGGCCTCGTTCAACACCAGCATGCTGGAAATGCTCAAGGGCAGCCTGAACGGTGACGACCTGCAACCTGCAAAAATCGAAGAACTGTACGGCAAGCAAATGGCCGGTACCCTCACCAGCCCATGCGACTGTGTGATTGCCAAGCAACTGGTTTCCGATGGTCAGTTCGCTGCCAAAGGCCAGGTGATCTTCCAACTGGTACCGCGTAACACCGCAGCCAATGTTGAAGCCCGCTTCACCTATCGTCAGTTCAACGACGTCAAGCCAGGCACCCGCGTCAACTTCCAGGTAGCCGGTGAAGACAACATTCGCAGCGGCAAAATCGTCAGCAGCACCAACCTGAGCGAAACCGATCTGGCCACCGATATCCGCGTGCAGATCAAGCCTGACGAAGTGCTGGACACTTCCCTGGCTGGCCGTCCGGTTGAAGTCACCAGCGATCGTGGTCCATCGATGAACTGGCTGATCGACAAAGCCATGGCCGCGGGTCTCTAACATGCGTAGCCCATTACAACGATTGTCGAGCCCTACCCTATTGAGCCTGGCCGTTGCCATCGCGCTGACCGGTTGTGCCGGTCTGCCCGATCAACGCCTGGCCAATGAAGCCTTGAAGAACGGCGACACCGCTCTGGCAGAACAGAACTATCGGCAACTGGCGGACCTGGGCTACAGCGATGCACAGGTAGGCCTGGCTGACATTGCAGTGCAAAGCGGCGACCCGCAGCGCATCAAGGAAGCTGAAGCCACTTATCGCGCTGCTGCTGAAACGTCACCGCGTGCTCAAGCTCGTCTGGGTCGCCTGCTGGCGACCAAACCGGGCGCGACTGAAGCGGAACACCACGAAGCTGAAAGCCTGCTGAAAAAGGCCTTCGCCAGTGGCGATACCAGTTCGCTGACGCCTTTGGCCATGCTTTACCTGCAATTCCCGCACAGCTTTCCGAACGTGAATGCCCAGCAGAAAATCAGCGAGTGGCGTGCACAGGGTTATCCGGAAGCCGGTCTGGCCCAAGTGCTGCTGTACCGCACCCAGGGCACTTACGATCAGCACCTGGATGACGTGGAAAACATCTGCAAAAACGCACTGAGCAAAGTCGACATCTGCTACGTCGAGCTGGTGACGGTCTATCAGAAACGTGGCCAGAACGAACAGCGCACCGCCGTGGTCGAGCAACTGAAAAGTGCTTACTCCATTGGCGGCGTCGGCGCTCAGCGTGTGGACAGCGTAGCCCGCGTATTGGGTGATGCGTCCATCGGTACGCCCGATGAAAAAACCGCTCAGCAATTGCTTGAACAAGTTGCACCGGGTTACCCCGCTTCATGGGTAACACTGGCCAAACTGCTTTACGACTTCCCCGAACTGGGCGACGTCAACAAGATGATGGAATACCTGGATAACGGTCGTGCTGCGGACCAACCCCGCGCCGAGCTGTTGCTGGGTCGCCTGTACTACGAAGGTAAATGGGTACCGGCTGATTCACGCAAAGCAGAAGAGCACATGAAAAGAGCCGCCGCTGGTGGTGAGCTCTCCGCGCATTACTACCTGGGTCAGATCTACCGCCGTGGTTACCTCGGCAAGGTCGAATCGCAAAAGGCACTGGACGAATTGCTGATCGCTGCACGTGGCGGCCAGAACAGCGCTGACTTTGCCATTGCCCAATTGTTCTCCCAAGGCAAAGGCACCATGCCTAACCCGGTCAATGCCTGGGTGTTCAGCCAACTGGCGCTTCAGGCTCCAACGCCGACGCCGGCTGCCACTGATCTCGCGCAGGAAATCAGCACCGCCTTGCCCCCTGAAAAACTCGCCACCGCCCAACGGCTGTTGCAGCAAGAGAAAAACGTCCGGGGCATCACCAGCCAAAACGCGCTGGCCATTCAAGCCCTGAAAGAAGAAGACGGCGAGGACGCACCACTATGAAGTTGAATCCCCTGATGGCCGCAGGCCTGGGTCTTGGCTTTACCCTGCTTTGGGCTACGCCGACACTGGCGGCCCTGACCGAAGAGAAGAACTTTGGTCTGGAAGTAAAAATCAGCGGCCAGGCCGAAGACGACCGCGACCTGGGCACACGCTCCGGTGGCGATGTAAATGGTCTCGGTCTGGACCTGCGTCCTTGGGTCTACGGCGAACGCGGCGACTGGAGCGGTTATGCGATGGGTCAAGTGGTGACTGCCACTGACACCATTCAGACTGACCCTCTTGAACAAACCGACGCCGCAACCCAACAAACCACTCAGTCTCGTGGCAATGCCAGCGAGCGCGAAGTCGACAAGAGCTATCTGGCCTTGCGCGAATTCTGGATTGGCTACAGCGGCTTCACCGCCTACCCTGGCGAGATACTCAAAGTCGGTCGTCAGCGTCTGCGCAATGACGATGGCCAGTGGCACGACACGAACATCGAGGCCGTGAACTGGGTCTTCGACACCACACTGCTCAAAGCAGACGTGGGCGTGGCTCAACGCTTCAGCGAATACCGCACCGACCTGACTGAATTGTCGGCGCAAGACGAAGACCGTAAACACATTTTCGGTGACGTCAGCTACCAGTGGATGCCAGGTCAATGGGCAGGTGTGCGCGCACACCACAGCCAAGATGACGGCAACCTGAAAAAACCTGGCGAGCAACTTGACGATCTGGACAAGACCGCCAATGGCGATCTGACCTGGTTGGGCCTGCAGGCCAACAGCGATGCCTACAACCATCGCAACACCAACCCGATCAATTACTGGGGCAGCGTGACCTGGCTCTCCGGTGATCGCAGCCAGATTGCTGCCGACGCACAGCCGGACGGCACGTTCCAGGCAGGCGACAAGACCAACACCAACGTCAATGGCTGGGCCACTGACCTGGGTCTGCGTTTCCGTCTGGACCCGCAATGGCAAGTCGGCGCCGCCTACTCGCGCGCCAGCAAGGAATACGAACAGAACGGCCTGGAATCCAACCGTTCGAACTGGACCGGCACGCGCTCGCGTATCCACCGCTTCGGTGAAGCGTTCCAGGGTGAAATGGCCAACGTGGAAAGCGGCTCGCTGTTCGCCTCCTGGCAGATGCAGGATGAATACGACGCATCGTTGATCTACCACAAATTCCGCCGCACCGATGGCAATGCGCGCATTGGTACTTCGGGAATCAATGCTGTTGGCGAAGAGCGGCCAGGTGTTCTTTCATCCCTGCCACTGAGCACCGACGGTGAAAAAGACCTGGGTCAGGAAATGGACCTGGTCGTGACCAAGTACTTCAAAGGCGGTCTGTTGCCTGCGGCACTCAGTCAGTCGATGGACGAACCTTCAGCGCTCGTCCGTCTGCGTGCCGGTGTCTTCAAACCGGGTGATGCTTATGGCAGCGAAGTCGACAGCTACATGCACCGCGCCATTGTCGACGTCATCTGGCGCTTCTGATGCAACCGCGAAAGGAGTGCGATGAGATGAACAGTCAAGCAAGCAGTCTGCGCAACCGCGCATGGCCACAAGCACTGCTCGAAAGCGCAGTGCTGAGCGGCGCGCTGTTGCTCGCCAGCTCCGCCATGGCCGCCACAGTGCCGGTCAACCCGGTCCCGGCTCCGGTGAACGGTGCGGCAGTGGTCAAAGAGTTGCAGCAGGCCAAAAACTACACCATCAGCAGCCCGCCGGTGGAAACACTGCACCTGGAAAAACCCAAGCTGCCAGACCTCTCCGGCTATACCGCCGAAGCCGCTGCCAAGAAAATTGTCCGCACCAAAGCGGGCAAGGTTCGAGTGGCCCGAATGATGTCGGAAGTGGGTCTGAAAGAGTTTATCGGTGGCGATAACAAGATGGCCGAATGGGTTGCCCGTCAACAAGGCATCCCACAGGCAATCATCATCGAAGACGGCTATGTGACGGTTCAGGATCTGGCGAAAAAAGTCCCGAAGCAGTACCTCAGCGAAGTATCGCCAGGCACCTACGTGGCTCGCCTGCCGATTCTGGTCAAGGCTACCGGCATCTTCGAAGCCAACAAGAAAACCAAGGAGCTGCGCCTGTCTCAAGAGAAAGGTGCGTTCGTGGTCGTCGAAGGCAAGCTGTTCATGAGCGACACCCAGATGAATGGCTGGCGCGAAAAGGACAACACGCCGTCGACCTTCCGCAAGCCAGACGAATTCCGTCCGTTTCTGCTGTCCTGGGGTGGCTCTGAGGTCTACATCATCAACACCAAAATGGCGAGCCTGGGTTACGACCAGAGCAAGTCCTACGGTGTGAGTATTTCCCAGTACACGCCCAACATGGTCAAAGAGATGAACAAGCCCGATCCGACCGGCTGGATCGTCGGCTCGGAATTCTCGGACATGTGGTATGGCTTCTACTGCTATGAAACCAAAGATTTTGTGGTCAAAGGCAGCACCTACCGCGACAACATCATTTACGGCATCGACCCGCACGACCGTTCCCACGGTCTGATCATTGCCGAAAACGATGTCTACGGAACCAAGAAAAAGCACGGGATCATTATTTCCCGTGAGGTGAACGATAGCTTCATCTTCAACAACAAAACGCACAACAACAAGTTGTCCGGCATGGTTCTGGACCGTAACAGCGTCAACAACATCGTTGCCTACAACGAGGTTTACCAGAACCACACTGACGGCATCACCTTGTACGAAAGCGGCGACAACCTGCTGTGGGGCAACAAGGTCATTGCCAACCGTCGTCACGGCATCCGCGTTCGTAACAGCGTGAACATCCGCCTTTACGAAAACATCGCCATGGCCAACGGTCTGCTGGGTGTCTACGGACACATCAAGGATTTGAGCAACACCGACCGCGACATCGCGCTCGACCCGTTCGAATCCAAGGTGTCGCTGATTGTTGTCGGTGGTGAACTGACCGGTAATAACTCGGGCCCACTGTCGATCGATTCGCCACTGAGTATCGAACTCTACCGAGTGGCGATGCTGGCTCCGACCAAGAACAGCGGTATCAGCTTCGCCGGCATTCTGGGCGAACGTCAGGATGAAATCCTTGACCTGCTGGTACGCCAACAGAAAGCCGTGCTGATCGATCCGGTCGAAAGCCAGAAAGAACTTCAGGACTGAGAAGGTAATGTTTATGCACGCACACTTGATCAAATTACTCAGCCTGTCCGGCCTGACCGCAGCACTGATGGCAATCAGCAGCGGCGCACGTGCAGACGAGTTGCAAGCGCCCAACTTCACCGCGGAGCCCTGCTGCCAGCTGTGCCCGCAAGCGCATGACGCCAGAAACTACACCACGCGCTACCAGCAGAACTTCACCACGCTGGTGCAAGCAGAAGGTGACTGGCTGTTCCGTACCCAGGAAGACCTGCGTACCGAATTCAACACCACGCCAGAAGGCTATCGCCGCATGCAACAACTGCACGATGCCTTCAAGAGCAAAGGCGTTGAACTGGTAGTGGTGTATCAGCCGACTCGCGGCCTGGTGGATCGCAACAAACTGTTCCCTGCCGAACGCGACAAGTTCGACTATGAAAAAGCGCTGACCAACTACAAGGCCATGCTGGGTCGCTTCGACAAGATGGGCTACTGGGTTCCGGATCTGTCGCCGTTGACCAACGAGCAACAGGCCCATGATTTCTATTTCCGCGGTGACCAGCACTGGACGCCATACGGCGCCCAGCGCACCGCGAAAATCGTTGCCGAAACCGTGAAGAAAATCCCGGGCTACGCCGACATTCCAAAGCGTGAATTCGAAAGCCACGTTTCGGGACGCATGGGCAAAACCGGTACCCTGCACAACATGGCAGCGCAATTGTGCGGTAACACCTACGCGATCCAGTACATGGACCAGTTCACCACCGAGCCTAAAGGCGAGGCCGGTGACGGCGACCTGTTCGGTGATTCCGGCAACCCGGAAATCACTCTGGTCGGTACCAGTCACAGCGGCAAGAACTACAACTTCGCCGGCTTCCTGCAAGAGTACATCGGTGCCGACATCCTTAACGTTGCCTTCCCTGGCGGCGGTCTGGAAGGTTCGATGCTGCAGTACCTGGGCAGTGAAGACTTCCAGAAACGTCCACCAAAAATCCTGATCTGGGAATTCTCGCCGCTGTACCGCCTGGACCAGGAGACCATTTACCGCCAGATGATGTCGCTGCTGGATAACGGCTGCGAAGGCAAACCAGCAGTGATGAGCGCAAGCACCACACTGAAGACCGGCACCAATGAAGTGCTGGTCAACGGTAAGAATGGAATCAAGAACATCCGCAATGGCAGCAATCAGATCGACATCCGTTTTGCCGACACGTCGGTAAAAGTTCTGCAAGCCAGACTCTGGTACATGAACGGTCGTCACGAAGATCTGAAAATCGAAAAACCGGAAACATCCGATACAGACGGGCGCTTCTCCTTCGAACTGCGAACAGATGAAGACTGGGCTGACCAGCAGCTGCTCGCACTGGAAATCCAGGGTCCGGAAGCGGGCACTGCACCCCAGAAAGTCGAAGCGAAAGTATGCAAACGCAACGTGTTCCCGGGCACTGCGCAGCAAACTGCGCAAGCCGGGTTATGAGGCTACCTATGCACACTCCGAAACTGATGTTACCTACCCTGCTGTCACTGGCCATTATGGCCGGTGGCGCCGGGGCCGCCAGCGCCGCGAACCTCGTGCCACCCAAAGGCTACGACGCTCCGATCGAAAAAATGAAGACCGGCGACCACAACTTCAGCTGTGACGCCATTCCAAAGCCTTACACCGACAAGCTGGTGTTTCGCAGCAAATACGAAGGTTCGGACAAGGCGCGTGCGACCCTGAACGAAGCGTCCGAAGAAGCGTTTCGCAGTGCGACCAAAGACATCACCACCCTTGAGCGTGGCGTCAGCAAAGTCGTGATGCAGTACATGCGCGATGGTCGTCCCGAGCAGCTCGATTGCGCACTGAACATGATGACTACCTGGGCCAAGGCTGATGCGCTGGAGTCCAAGGACTTCAACCATACCGGTAAATCGATGCGCAAATGGGCGTTGGGCAGCATGTCCTCCGCTTACCTGCGCTTGAAGTTCTCCGACTCGCATCCGTTGGCCAACCGCCAGGCGGACGCGCAGATCATTGAAGCATGGTTCAGCAAACTGGCTGACCAGGTCATCAGTGACTGGAGCAACCTGCCGATGGAAAAAATCAACAACCACTCGTACTGGGCCGCATGGTCGGTAATGGCAACCGCTGTCGCCACCAACCGTCAGGACCTGTTCGACTGGGCGATCAAAGAATTCAAAGTCGCCGCCAGCCAAGTCGATTCGGAAGGCTACCTGCCGAACGAGATGAAGCGTCGTCAGCGTGCCCTCTCCTATCACAACTACGCCTTGCCGCCACTGGCGATGATCGCCAGCTTTGCGCAGGCCAACGGTGTAGACCTGCGTCCGGAAAACAATGGTGCATTGAAACGTCTGGCTGATCGCGTGCTGTCTGGCGTGAAAGACCCGGCTGCCTTCGCTGCTAAAAACGGTGAAAAACAGGACATGACGGACCTCAAGAAGGATCCGAAATTTGCCTGGCTGGAACCGTACTGCTCGCTCTACACCTGCAGCCCTGAAGTACTTGAAGACAAGCACGAAAAACAACCTTTCAAAACCTTCCGTCTGGGCGGTGACTTGACCAAGGTCTACGACCCTGAGCATGAGAAGGGCGACAAAGGCGGTTGATACACCAACCAACTGTAGGAGTGAGCTTGCTCGCGATGACGTCGGATCAAACAACCTGGATCTGACATGAGATATGCGGTGTTTGATATGCCGCTATCGCGAGCAAGCTCACTCCTACAGTGTTACGCGTTAACCCCCACATCGGTGTGGGGGGTTTGGGGGGGCTTTGGGCCCTTGACTGATGGATAAACGGAGATATCAGGATGGTGTTCTCATCCAACGTGTTCCTGTTCCTGTTCCTGCCGATTTTCCTCGGCTTGTATTACTTGAGCGGGCAACGCTATCGCAATCTGCTGCTGCTGATTGCCAGTTATGTGTTCTATGCCTGGTGGCGTGTGGACTTCCTCGCGCTGTTCATCGGCGTAACGGTGTGGAACTACTGGATCGGCCTGCAGATAGGTGCGGCAGGCGTTCGCACCAAGCCGGCTCAACGCTGGCTGTTGCTGGGCGTGGTGGTTGACCTCGGTATCCTGGGCTACTTCAAGTACGCCAACTTCGGCGTCGACAGCATCAACGCAATGATGACGTCGGTCGGTCTGGAGCCGTTCATCCTGACCCACGTGTTGCTGCCAATCGGTATCTCGTTCTATGTCTTCGAGTCCATCAGTTACATCATTGACGTGTACCGCGGTGATACCCCGGCCACACGCAACCTGATCGACTTCGCTGCGTTTGTCGCGATCTTCCCGCACTTGATTGCAGGCCCTGTGCTGCGTTTCCGTGACCTGGCTGACCAGTTCAACAATCGCACCCACACCCTGGACAAGTTCTCCGAAGGCTGCACGCGCTTCATGCAGGGCTTCATCAAGAAAGTGTTCATCGCCGACACCCTCGCCGTTGTCGCTGACCACTGCTTCGCGCTGGAAAACCCGACCACAGGCGACGCCTGGCTGGGTGCACTGGCTTATACCGCGCAACTGTATTTCGACTTCTCCGGTTACAGCGACATGGCCATTGGTCTGGGCCTGATGATGGGTTTCCGCTTCATGGAAAACTTCAAACAGCCTTACATCAGCCAGTCGATCACCGAGTTCTGGCGTCGCTGGCACATCAGCCTCTCCACCTGGTTGCGTGACTACCTGTACATCACTCTGGGCGGCAACCGTGGCAGCAAGTTCGCGACCTATCGCAACCTGTTCCTGACCATGCTGCTGGGTGGTTTGTGGCACGGCGCCAACATCACGTACGTAATCTGGGGTGCATGGCACGGTATCTGGCTGGCGATCGAGAAAGCCATCGGCCTGAACACCGCACCACGTACTTTTAACGTACTGCGCTGGGCCCTGACTTTCCTGATCGTGGTCACTGGCTGGGTCATCTTCCGCTCCGAAAACCTGCACGTTGCCGGCCGTATGTACAGCGCGATGTTTGGCTTCGGTGACTGGAAACTGTCGGAACTGAACCAGGCCAGCCTCACCGGTCTGCAAGTGGCGACCATGGTCGTGGCTTACGCAACACTGGCGTTCTTCGGTCTGCGTGACTTCTATGCCAACCGTCCTGCCGAAAAAGCTGCCAGCAAGAGCAACCCGGATCTGGGTGTTCAGGCTGACGGCCCTGCCACTGCGCAGCCAGGCATGATCAAAGCCGTACCGGGTGACAAACCAGGAAGCATTCACGAACCAGGCTACATCGTGGGTACTGAAGCTCAGGTACAGCCTGCTTACTGGGTTGCTGACTGGCCACGTTACGCAATGCGCGCACTGATCCTGCTGCTGTTCATTGCTTCGATTCTCAAACTGTCGGCGCAAAGCTTCTCGCCGTTCCTTTACTTCCAATTCTGAGGACCCGCCATGACCCGTTCATTACGCATCCTCTACATCACCCTGTTCCTGGCTATCCTGCTGATTCTGGGTATCTGGTCGCTGCGCAGCTTTGCCAGCTTCTCGACCACCCCGGAAACCACCGTGCTTAACGGTAAGTGGACCAAGGCGGCGGAAACTCATTACGACGAAGAGTTTCCGATCAAGCGTCTGGGCACCAACCTTTGGGCAGCGCTGGATTACAAGCTGTTCAACGAAGGCCGCCCGGGCGTTGTCCTCGGCAAGGATCAGTGGCTGTTCACTGATGAAGAGTTCGATGCCATCGCCAACGGTGACAAGAACGAAGCGGAAAACCTGGCAATCATCCAGGGCGTACGCGACGAACTGAACGCCAAAGGTACAAAGCTGGTGCTGGCGATTATCCCTGCCAAGACCCGCTTGTATCCGGAGCACATTGGCGACAACAAACCTGCCACGTTGCACACCGATCTTTATCAGCAGTTCCATGAGCACGCTGCGCAAGCCGGTCTGGTCGCGCCTGATTTGCTGACACCGCTGCAAGGTGCCAAGCAACACGGCCAGGTCTTCCTGCGTACCGATACTCACTGGACGCCGATGGGTGCCGAAGTTGTGGCCAAGCAGTTGGGCACGGTCATCGCAGAGCAGACGCCATTGAGCGGCGAGCCTGAGAAGTTCGTCACCCAGGCCAAGGAAACAGCGCCTTATAAAGGCGACCTGACCAACTTCCTGCCGCTTGACCCGCTGTTCAGCAACCTGTTGCCACAACCGGATCAACTGCAACAACGCAGCACTGACCCGGTAGCAGCAGAGGCCGAAGGCGATGACGCGCTGTTCGCCGACAGTGATGTCGCCGTTGGTCTGGTGGGCACCAGCTACAGCGCCAACCCGAACTGGAACTTCGTCGGTGCGCTTAAAGAGGCGCTGCACAGTGATGTTGTGAACTACGCGGAAGACGGCCACGGCCCGATCCTCCCGATGCTCAAATACCTGCAAACCGACGCGTTCAAAAACAGCCCGCCACAAGTATTGATCTGGGAATTTCCGGAACGTTATCTGCCCGTTCACAACGACCTTAAAGACTTTGATCAGCAGTGGATTGCACAGCTAAAAAAAGCTGCTCCTGAAGCGATCAAAACGCAACAAAACGTCGTTCAGAACGTCAAACCTTCCGACTCGCCAAACCAGGCCCAAAACTGAGAGGACTAAACAGATGAACCTACAGAATTCGAACACTCGTACTGCCAAGAAAAGCCTGCTGAAAACCTGCGCACTGGCTGCCGGTATCAGCCTCTTCACCCTGCAAGCATTCGCCGGTGACTCCGCCCTGTATGGCCCAACCGCACCAAAAGGCTCTACCTTCGTGCGTGTCTACAACGCCAGCAGCTCCGAGATCAGCGCTTCGGTTGGCAACACCAACATGAACGAAGTAGCACCACAGGGCAGCACTGCATTCAGCTTCATGCCACAAGGTGACTACACCGCCAAACTGGGCAGCCAAAGCGTCCCGGTGAAACTGGCAGGCGACCACTATTACACCCTGGTCAACAACGCCAGCGGCAAGCCACAACTGGTTGAAGAACCACCGTTCAAAAACAAGCAGAAATCCCTGGTTCGCGTACAGAACCTGAGCGACAAGGCACTGACCTTGAAGACTGCTGACGGCAAAACCGAAGTCGTAAAAACCGTTGCTGCCAAAGGCACCGGTGAGCGTGAAATCAATCCGGTAAAAGTCAGCCTGGCGCTGTACGACGGCGACAAGAAAGTGACTGACCTGAAACCGGTTGCCCTGGAGCGTGGCGAAGCCGCCGTGTTGTACATCACCGGTAGCGGCAGTGGCCTGTCTCCGGTATGGGTAAAACCACCGGTAGCGACTCGCTAATAAAGGATTAGTCAGTCGGCCCGCTGATGAGTGGGCCGATCGACACGGAACAAAAACAAGACAGAAACGACAGACCGACGTACAGCCCTATTTCGAAATGCTCTTGGAGAAACAACATGATTCCAGTGATCTTGTCAGGCGGTAGCGGTTCACGACTCTGGCCGCTTTCGCGTAAACAATTCCCTAAACAGTTTCTGGCGCTGACCGGGAACCACACCCTCTTCCAGCAAACCCTCGAGCGTTTGAAGTTCGAAGGCATGCAAGCACCGATCGTGGTTTGCAACAAAGAACACCGTTTCATCGTCAACGAGCAACTGAGTGTTCTGGGCCTCGAAACTCAGACCGTGATCATGGAACCGTTTGGCCGCAACACTGCGCCAGCCGTTGCCATCACCGCCATGCACCTGCTCAGCGAAGGCAACGACGAGCTGATGCTGGTCATGCCTGCTGACCACGTGATCGAAGATCAGAAAGCTCTGCAACGCGCACTGGCGCTGGCCACCGTCGCGGCCGAGCGTGGCGAGATGGTCCTGTTCGGCGTACCGGCTACCAAGCCGGAAACCGGTTATGGCTACATCAAATCCACTGCTGATGCACTGCTGCCAGAAGGCGTGAGCCGCGTATCGCACTTCGTCGAGAAGCCTGACGAACAGCGCGCTACCGAGTTCGTTGAAGCCGGTGGTTACTACTGGAACAGCGGCATGTTCCTGTTCCGTGCCAGCCGCTTCCTCGAAGAGCTGAAAAAGCACGATCCGGACATCTACGACACCTGCATGATGACCCTGGAGCGCAGCAAGCAAGAAGGCGACACCATCGACATCGACGAAGCCACCTTCGCCTGCTGCCCGGACAACTCCATCGACTACGCCGTGATGGAAAAAACCCAGCGCGCTTGCGTTGTGCCACTGACCGCTGGCTGGAACGACGTGGGCTGCTGGTCCTCGCTGTGGGCTGTGCAACAGAAAGACGCCAACGGCAACGTCACCAAAGGCGACGTGGTTATCCAGGACAGCCGCAACTGCATGATCCACGGCAACGGCAAACTGGTATCGGTGATCGGTCTGGACAACATCGTTGTCGTCGAAACCAAAGACGCCATGATGATTGCTCACAAGGACAAGGTTCAGGGCGTCAAGCAGATGGTCAACACGCTCAATGAGCAGGGCCGTAGCGAGACTCAGAACCACCTTGAAGTCTATCGTCCATGGGGTTCATACGACTCCGTCGACATGGGCGGCCGCTTCCAGGTCAAACGCATTTCGGTAAAACCGGGTGCCAGCCTGTCCCTGCAAATGCACCACCACCGCGCCGAACACTGGATCGTGGTATCGGGCACTGCACAGGTTACCTGTGACGAGAACGTGTTCCTGCTGACCGAAAACCAGTCGACCTACATCCCGATTGCCTCGGTTCACCGCCTGAAAAACCCAGGCAAGATCCCGTTGGAAATCATCGAAGTTCAATCGGGCAGCTACCTGGGTGAAGACGACATCGAACGTTACGAAGACGTTTACGGTCGCTCCGCTCAACTGGAAGCTGGCGTCAAGACGCAAACCATTGCACGTTAATCTGCTGTTTTAACTGCAATCGGCAACGAGCAGTACACCTCAACAACCTTTTGCGTACCCCATCCGCAGCAGGTTGTTGAGGTTTTTTTTGGCCTGCGTTTTTGTTGAATTGAAACGGATCAGTTCTGCGGAAAATTCTATGGTCGACTGCAAACATGATTTCGATCTCGCAGGACCGGCTGTAGCCGGGAGAGCAGTATTTCAGTTGAAGGAAATTTAGAGCGTGTCCCGGCCTCCTCCTGGCTGAAGCCGGTCCTACGGACAGCGACATCAACGGCGTACCATTAGCCGCCCCGCCCCGCTTTCGGTACGATGCGTGCTCATCTGTTCACGAGGCGCGACTCATGCTGTTCGGCGCATTGCTTATCATCACCTGGCTTGTCCTGTTGCTGCGGTATCCGGCCAAGGCCTTGCCTGTTTCATTGGCGGCGGCTGCGGGCCTCGGGCTTGTGGCGATGGTAGTCATCTGGCAAGACAGTCGCGAAACCCGCCGCCTGGAGCATTTGGGGCTGCGGATGAATTACGCCCCGGACCAATGCCCTGTTGGTAAGCCATTGCTGGTACTGATCGACAACACCAACGACGTCCCGCTGCGCGAACTGCGTTGGCGTGTGGCCGCGTATGCGCCTGGCGACACCGTCAACCTTACCGACGACGCCTACGCAGGCCCACGCTATCAAGGCCCCGGCGATTTACAGGCCGGTAGCCAATGGCAGGATTGTTTGCCGCTCCCTCCCCTGCGCCAAGGTTATCGCCCGCAGACGCTGGAGTTTCGGGCTGAACATTTACAAGGCAGTTTTTCGGACTAATTCAAAGGAACAATTCAATGCCCAACGTCCTGATCACCGGCTGCTCCAGCGGCATTGGCCGCGCCTTGGCGGATGCTTTCAAAGACGCGGGTTATGAAGTCTGGGCGACCGCGCGCAAGCCTGATGACGTTGCCGCGCTCAACGCTGCCGGTTTCACGGGCGTGCAACTGGATGTCAATGACGGTGTGGCATTGGAGAGATTGGCCACGGGATTTGAAGGGCTGGATGTGCTGATCAACAACGCCGGTTACGGCGCTATGGGGCCATTGCTCGATGGCGGCGTCGAGGCGATGCAGCGCCAGTTCGAAACCAACGTGTTTTCGATCGTGGGCGTAACCCGTGCGTTCTTTCCAGCACTGCGGCGCAACAAGGGCCTGGTGGTGAACATCGGTAGCGTATCCGGAGTGTTGGTCACACCTTTTGCCGGGGCCTATTGCGCCTCCAAGGCAGCGGTGCATGCGTTGAGTGACGCTTTACGTCTTGAGTTGGCGCCCTTCTCGATTCAGGTGCTGGAAGTTCAGCCGGGCGCCATCGCTACGAGTTTCGCGAAGAATGCCAGCCATGAGGCTGAATTGCTGATCCATGAGCAATCGCCATGGTGGCCGCTGCGTGAAGGGATTCGGGCACGGGCCAAGGCTTCGCAGGACAACCCGACTCCCGCCAGCGATTTTGCTCGTGATGTGCTGCGCGCAGTGCATCAGGCCCAGCCGCCACACCTCTTGCGATCAGGCAACGGCTCGCGAGTGTTGCCGTTGATGAGCTGGTTACTGCCCAAAGGTTTGCTGGATAAAAAACTGCGCCAGCGGTTTGGGTTGGATGAGAAGCTCTAAACGAGCCAGCAGCTTGAACCGCTAATCATCTGTAGGGTAGCTTGTTGGCGAGGCGGCACATCTGCCTCAGCCAGTCCGACTTCGCCAACAAGCTACCCTACAGAAAGGTGCGTTATCTGGACTCAGTCCGTAGGCGTTTAAGGCCGAATGTATTACTGAAAAACCCAGTAGGCACGCTATTGATCGCACTCATGTATTAATAATCAAATTATCAATCAACATGTACTCCACACCCTCCCAAACGCTCACCCCTATCGCCTTTATTTTTTGACCATTGCCGTAAACTCTCTGCCGAGGGCCTATGACAAATTGACTTTGAGCTATGACGCTACCCCGCTCATTGTAAGCAGTCCAGGATTCTGGTCCGTGGAAGCCAAAGCCTACCTGATATACACCAAATACAACCTCAATGGCTGACGTATTCAATAAGAAACGCACTCCCCCACCAAACCCTAAAGGTTCAAATCTGATACAGATGCCCTCGATAATAGATGGAGAGGGAGAGGGATCTTCTCGATACACACTAACGGCTCCCTGGTCAGGAGTCACATGTAAATTTGGAAAAGCACGTGAGCTACCTTCGGGGATGGGGCCCAGTACGCCTGTTTCAAAGTTTTCCGTTAACGTGGCAGTGATAACGGGTGAGGCAGAGGGTTTTATCGCGCCAGGATCGATGTTAATCAGCCATTGAAGTGAGCGGGGTTTATTGAGTTGCCTTACCGCATAGCTATGCTGCCCCGGCACAGCCTCCACAGCAACGCTCCATCTGCCGCGCGGGGACGCCCGAGTGATACTCAGATCGTTTTCGCCATCGGAGATTAGTAGATAAGCACCGGGCGCAGCCGTACCAGAAAGAAAAAGTCCGGTATCGCCACAAGTATCGCCATTGGGCGTGAAACCACTGGGACTGACTACTTGGGTGATGGACGGTGGAACAGATTGCGATTGAATCGTCATGGTATCAACTCCACTAATGAATGACACATGCCTGAGAAATTCTTGATGCCAGGCTCTGGATGATGCCTCTCAATCATTGTGAGTATTGGGAAAGCTGACTACTGTCAGAAATGACAGTGGTTAGACCGATTGGCTATTGCTGCCGCCTAAAACAGGGGGCAAGTTAATAATCGATACATGCGATGCGGATGGGTTTATTGTGCCGCCCTTTTCGCGAATGAATTCGCTCTCACGAAACAACATGCAAAACTACTGAATTGAAATGTATTTTCTGTAGGGGCTGCGAAGGCTGCGAGGCATTTTCCTGACACACCACTATCGCAGCCTTAGGCAGGTCCTATGTTTGTCGCGAGACAGCGTGGTGCCAAATACAGTCGCAGCTCGTAGCGGGATAGTACCTCACCTGCCTATTGCGCATCGCAGTAAACTACTCACACTCGCACTCATGTGTATAAATCAAAAACCGGTCAAACAGCATAAATTCAAGCCCACGCCCACCACTCAACACTATCGACTTTATCTTTTGCCCGTAGCCGTGAATGGTCTGCCACCTGTGATGTAGATCGCCGTAAGCGATAAGTCGACCTTGTTCATCGTAAGCACGCCAGGCTTGGCCCTCATCGAAGCCGCCCCCCTTCTGATAGATATTGAACTGCACATCAGATGCTGCCTCATTAAAAGTGAACCGTAAACTACCCGACCAACTGACGGGGCTGAATCTGATGCAGTTACCACTGACCTCCGTAGAAGGTGGAGGGTCTGCTAGATACACACTGATGTCTCCTGCTATCGCGGTGACGCTCAAACTTGGAAACTCGCGAGTACTGCCTTCAGGAATCAAGCCCGGCACACCTGTTTCGAAGTCTTCCCAATACGTAGCAGCAGCTCCAGGTGAGGTGTAGTGTTTCAGTGCGTGAGGATCTACGGTAATGACCCATTGAGGTGAGCGCGATTTATTGAGGTGCCTGATAGTATAAAAATGCTGCCCGGGTCCAGCCTGCACAGCAGAGCCCCAAGTACCGACCCGGGAAGCCTGAGTTACCGATATATCATTTTCGCCATCGGACACCAGTAGGTAGGTGCCCGGCGCTGCCGAGCCAGAGAGAAAAAACCCGGTATCGCTACTGGTACCGCCATTAACCGTGAGACCGCTTCGGCCTACTGCCTGGGTAATGGTGGGTGAAATAGACTGCGATTGAATTGCCATGGTATCAACTCCGTTGATGAATTATGCAGGCCTGATAAATCACTGATGCCAGTGTTCTGGTTAACGCCTCTCACTCCCTGGAGATACTGAGAAATCGCTTTAGCATCATGAGCGACGCGATACAGGTCAACGCGCCATAAAACAGACTGAAAGTTTAATAATTTGCTTAATCCTTAATACAATCCGTTACCAACACCTGAAACTTACCGACTGACTTCCAGCACTATCTACTTGCACTCACAGTCATAGGTATAGAAACTGACAAAATCAATTAGCATATACTCCAGCCCTACTCCACCGCTTACTACGATTGATTTAATTGTCAGCCCGTAGCCGTGAATATTTTGCCAAGGCGCGGAATCAAAATAGCCAAATGCGATGAGAAGACCTTGCTCATCATAAGCACGCCACGATTCCTTTTCGTGAATCGACTGTCCCTCATGGTAGCAGTTAAAGTACACATCAGAGGCTCCCTCGTTTAGATCGAACCGTACACTTCCCGACCACTCGAGAGGCCTGAATCTAATGCAGTTACCACTTATACCTATAGAAGGAGAAGGATCAGCCAGGTACACACTGATATCTCCAGCAATCGCAGTGACGCTTAAATTAGGAAATTTTCGCCAGCTCCCTTCAGGGATTTCACCCGGCACCCCCGTTTCAAACTCTTCAATCAACGCGTCAGCAGCCGGTGAGGCGTAGGGCGTCGTGGCATCAAGGTCTACGGTAATGATCCATTGAGGTGAGCGTGATTTGTTGAGGTGCCTGACAGTATAAAAATGTTGCCCGGGTCCAGCCTGCACAGCAGAGCCCCAAGTACCGACCCGGGAAGCCTGAGTTATCGATAAATCATTTTCGCCATCAGACACAAGTAGATATGCACCCGGTGCCGCCGAGCCTGAAAGGAAAAAACTGGTATCGCCACTGACACCGCCATTGGCCGTAACACCGCTCAGGCTTAATGCCTGGGTAATGGTGGGGGAAACAGGTTGCGATTGACTTGCCATGGTCTCAACTCCGTTGATAAATAACGCGGTCCTGACAACTCCTTAATGTCAGTCTGTTTGGGGGCCTCTTACAATTCTTGTTCATACAGAACACAGCTGACTACTGTCAGAAATGACAGTAGTTAGACCCATTAGCGATTGCAGGGTCGAAAAACACTGCTTTTAATAGTCGGTACATGCCGTGCAGATGAGTGCTGCGTGCCCTCTTCGCGAATGAACTCGCTCTCATAAAACAACATGCAAAACTACTGAATTGAAATGTATTTTCTGTAGGGGCTACCGAAGGCTGCGAAGCATTTCTCCTGACATATCGCCATCGCAGCCTTCGGCAGCGCCTACAGGGCTGGGCTACGCGTTACCGCGTTGTAGCCGTTGACGGTTTGGTCATTGCGGCTGTTGGCGGATTGAAACGCTCTCCCGGCAGGAGCCATGCATTACCTGGACTCCACCCGCGCCAGTGAGCGTTCGAGTTCGGCTTTGGCCATGCCTATCAGGTGCACCACCGAGAAGGCTAAATCGCGTTTCGGGCCATTAAGACTGTCGCCGGTTTCGTAGGCAGTGGCGGCGGCGCAACGCAGCAGGTCACTGACGTGATGCAGGGACTCTTCTAGCGTGGGTTGTGGTGGATCTGGAGTTACTTTGATCATCAGGGAAACCTCTTGCTTAAGGCCACCAGATGCACGCTGCTAAACGAAAAAAGGTGGCGGCTTTGAAACGGGTTAGCAGACCGGCGGTTCCCCCATTACCGGCGCACTCGAAAGTGCCCCGCACAAAGCCGCCATAGACGGAGCTTGCGCAGGAGGAACACGAAAGCAGGCTGCTAAACCCGATCGCTGATACTCAACGACGGACGCAGCCTAGTGCCCGAAATCCCCCTGCGCAAGGGCTCGGGATTTTCTCGGAAACTTCACTCAGAAGAAAGGGAAAAGGCCGCAGGAATGGGGTGTAGGACGGGGTTATTTGGTTAGCTGAAGTTACATAAAAGCCATCATTCGCATAAAGGCTGTGCATTTACCCATGGCGCCACGCGCTGTCGCGGCAAACATCGGACCTGTAGGAGCTGCCGAAGGCTGCGATCGCGGTGTCAGGGTGAATGCTTCGCAGCCTTCGGCAGCTCCTAAAGAAAATACAATTTCCCCACTCGTCGGCGACTGTCATTTATGACAGTACCGCCGCTTATTTAGCGGCAGTAGCATGAAGGCATAGATCAGGCGGCAAATTGCTGGCCAGTCTGAATATTCGGTAACTAAAAGGAATTAGAACAATGAAAGACTCTCAAGGAAGTTCATCCATTTCGATATCCACTGCAGAGTCGGCTAAGGCTCAGTTACCAAAGCCCTATATTAGAGAGTCACCGCTCGGCAGCAACGAGCTGCCACTCGCTACCGCCAACGGTGGGTTCAATGTGATCATTTCGGGGATGACAAGCGCGAGCTTTAACCGGGTGTACGTGTACCCTCTGAACGAAGCTGATGTTCCTTACCGCATTCCAATTAGGGATGCTTTTCTCCAGGTCGGCGTTGACGCTGTGCTCACGTACTCCGCAGAGTCCATTAACAACGCATTCCGGATTGGAGACCAAGTCAAGATCGATAGTAACTTTTGGCTCGTAGAGGCGGACATGTGGACTACAGGTCCAGAATCAGTCCTTTACACCATCACCCCTTGAAACCGTCAGGCCAGCACGACCGGGGGAATACTCCCTCGGTTACCTGACCCCCACTATCTTCAGCGCTTTTCTCACGACTGGACAAGCCCAAGTGTCATTCAGTCAGGCCGTGATCGCGCAGAAGAAGCGAAAAACCCTACAGCCTCTTCTCAGCGACATCTCTATATTTTTCACAGGAGATCCAACCATGATTTCAAGCAGAGCAATGGATGCACTGCAAGCGCCATCAAGGAGTGATAAAAATGGACGCTACCCTGTCAGCACCCTATCGGTTCGGCGACGAAAACAGCCCTGACCAGACAGTTTCGGTGCCTGCCGATATAAACCAGTTAGCCAATGACCTGGCCGAATTGATCGACGCGGTCTCGCAACCTCGATTACTTTCCCCTTTTGCTTTTATCGATGATTTCATTCGCACAGAAGTAAAGCGCTCAACGATGCATGAGCCGCACAAGGCGCTGTTCGCCAGCACCACGAAGATCAATGTTGAATACACCGACTCTCGTCACAGCGGACTCATAGGCGTCAGCCCTCCCCGCGCCAAGATCGCCACCTTTGAACTCCATCAGATAGTCACTGACTTTTTTCGCCACGACCTTAAGGGGGCAACCTCCATACGCATCCGCTGGCCGCCTGCGTTCCCGCCCGAATTGCGCGAGCTGTTCGACACGGTGAACCTGCAGGAGCGCTATATCAGTGAGGTCGAGGCGCACTTCAATCGTCCTAACGTCAAAGAACTTTCCCTGCTGCTCACGCGGCACGAACTGGATAACATTATCCGTCGATATCTGGAGCACAAAGCCTCAACCACGACCCTGATTGCACTCGCCAATGATTACCTGAACGGCTGGATCGAACCACAACTTGTGCAGTTCGAGGGCTCGTCGCGAGTGAAGCTGGAGCGGGCCGTATTTCTGCCAACGCCTGAATATTATGAAGACCAGACCGTTCAAGGCTTGTTGGTATTTCTCGGCAATGAACCCCAACAAAGGTCGGTCTACGAAATACCGCGTGATTTCGGTCAGTTTCGTGCGCAGATCGAAAGGCACGCCTCACTGCGCAATAAAGTGTTGGCGCGCATCCCGCTCTATCAGCGACTCAAGCCGGGTAATGACGAAGTCAAATATGTCCGCAGGTTCGAGACCAAGTATTACTGGGTGGCTCCTATCACCTTTCATGCAAGCCCCGACATCGCAAACGCCCTGTTTGACCTGAGTTATCAACGCTTGTTGTCTGATATCGATACGCTGGTGTCGACGGATGCAGAGCGCCTCACTGACTCGGCTCTAGAGTTCAGCGGCTATCTTCTGGCGGGCCTGTCGCTGGGTATCACGCTGCCGGTCAGTGTCAGTCTGGTGCCGATCAGGTTGATCGCAGCTTTCCTGCTGGGGGTCGCCTCGGCAGCCACCGATGCAGTGCGGGCAGAACTGGAAGACCTGCCCGAAGTGGCAGCTGATTTGTACCGTGCGGCTATCATCGGAGCACTCGCCGAAGTCCTCGGCCCTCTGGTGCTGAAAGTGGTCGGCAAAGGGCTTTCAGTAGTGGCCAGAACCCAGCTTGCACAGAAGCTCAAAGTGCTCCTCCACGCAAAAAAACTGCCATCTTCCGCAACGCCTTATTTGATCGATGCCCTGGAGCGCTCGAAGCACTCGGCCAGGCTGGGCGCGCTGGAATTGAAGCTGAACGCCGACTTTAAAAAAGGCCCGCAGGCCACGCAGCGATGGGTTGAAAAGCACGGGCATTTTTCGCAGCAGCTCATCGAGTCTTATGACATTACGGTGTACCGCGGTTTTGTTTTTCGCGGCGATACCCGCGCCCCCGAGGTCATCTTCAAAAAAGGTTTCAAGCTGCGAACACCTGCCGCCGATCTGCAAAAAGATATCCATCAGGCGACCGGCGTGCGCGGCGGATTTGGTGGCGGCCACGATGCGCTGGACCCCGATGGCAGAGGGATCTCCACATCAGTTTTTTATGATCAGGACCACGTTGGGGCTTTTACTTACGGAGGCGCTAAAGGGGGGCACACCTACCTTGTCGACGCGCGCAAGCTGGACGGTTATCACCTTTATGCCAATGACTTTGCTGCGCGCTATCCTCAGTCTCCCCGCTTGAACCTGGCTCCGGTCGAGATTAACTACGCAACCGATATACCGCCCTCGGCGATTGTCGGTGCCTACGACAAGGATGGCTTATTCATTCCCAACCTTGAGGGTTTACGCAGAACAGCGGGTATCAATCAGGCGCGACTTGAGCGAGAGCTGACCAAACGCACGTTCAACCGGGCGATTCAGAAAACCGCGGCTGACGAGGCCAGACTGGGGATTGAGGCGACACTTCGATTGTTCTCATGAAGCTCATCGCAGACAACGTCGAGCACCGTCAGGGTTAGATGATCTGCCAGATAGATCGGGGTTCCCTATCGCGAGCAAGCTCTGCTCCCACAGAATTTACTCAAATCTGTAGGACCGGCTTTAGCCGGGAGGGCGTTGGGACATCGCTAAATATCCTTCGCCAGAAATACCGCCCTCCCGGCTAAAGCCGGTCCTACGGGGTTAGTTAGGTTCTACTCGGTGTGCTGCCTTGAACCGAGTGATCGTTAACCGTCGGAACGCCCGACCTCTGGATTCACAATCACCGTACACGTAGTGCCCGCCGACAGCAGCACGTCGGCGGGCACTTCATCCAGATGGATCCGCACCGGCACGCGTTGCGCCAGGCGCACCCAGTTGAAGGTCGGGTTGACGTCGGCGATCAGCTCACGGCTCTCCGGATTGTCGCGGTCATAGATGCCGCGCGCGATGCTTTCCACGTGACCTTTGAGCAACTGGCCACTCATGAGCTGCATGTCCGCAGGGTCACCGATATGGATATGCGGCAGTTTGGTTTCTTCGAAGAAGCCGTAGACCCAGAACGAATTCATATCGACGACGGCCATCTTCGCCTCGCCTATGCGGGCGTAGTCACCGCGATGCACGTTGAGGTTGGTGACATAGCCATCTACCGCTGCCAGCACCCGCGTGCGGCGCAGGTTGAGCTCGGCAGCTTCAAGCCCGGCCAATGCCAGCTGATAATCGGCCTGGGCCGACACCGCAATGTTGCTCGCGTCATCGCGGCTTTCGGTTGAAATCACCAGATTGTCCATGTCGGCACGACGCCTGGCGTTGACCTTGCGCATCTCCCAGGTGGCCTTGCGTGACGCTACCAATGCCTGCGCCTGCTTGACCGCCACCTCGTAATGCTCGGGATCGATCT
This sequence comes from Pseudomonas sp. ICMP 561, assembly GCF_002699985.1. Classification (GTDB taxonomy): domain Bacteria; phylum Pseudomonadota; class Gammaproteobacteria; order Pseudomonadales; family Pseudomonadaceae; genus Aquipseudomonas; species Aquipseudomonas quasicaspiana. The sequence goes on from NZ_LKBT01000045.1 coordinate 142,659, forward strand.
GCATCAACAGGTCACCCTTTTTGACCTGTTGGTTATCACGCACCGGCACATCGACCACTGTGCCGCTGACGTCAGCGGCGACGTTGATGATATCGGCGCGCACCCGACCGTCCCGGGTCCAGGGCGTGTCCATGTAGTTGACCCACAAGGTGCGGCCGATCCAGATGGCCAGTGCCAGAACCAGTAACGTGGCGATCAGACTGAAGAGCTTTTTCATCAGGGCTACTCAAGAATCAACGGTAAACGGTCAGCGCCATCGCGCCGAAAATGCAGGTAAACAGGCTCAGACGCAGCAACGCCGGATGCCAGAAAAAGCGGTACAGATCAAAGCCCGCCAGCAGTCGGTCAAGTGCCCAGGCAAGCACCAATGCGATCAAAAACAGGACGGTCACGCTGGGCATGTACAGGCCATGAAAAGCAATTTCACGAGGCATGAGTCAGTCCTTGCTGATGACCTTTGCGGGCATGCGCGGCCAGAGGTGATTGAGGGTCCAGCAGTGACGAGCGGATGAAGTGCAGGTAGCTCTTCACCCGACGCAGCACCGAGGTATCAAAGTGAGGCGCGAAGGGCTCGTCGCTGCTTTGCACACGATTGATCGCGTGATCAACGGCTGCCAGTGCGCGCTGCCAGTTGCTGTGATCCGGCTGGATGAACAGCCGGATCAACGCCCGCCCCATGACCCGAATCGCTACGCGCCAGGATTGCCATGACGCATACGCCGGATGGACCGGAAGGGTTTCCTGCTCGCGGCGCAGTTCGATGATCGCGTGGCCGATTTCCAGCACCAAGAACATCCAGTGCAGCAGCTCGCGTTGCACCAGCGGTTTGCCAGCCGCCAATCCGTAGGCCTGGTGCATGAGGTCGCGGGTCTGGCTTTCGAAACTTGAACCCAGACGATTCAGGGGCGCGCTGATGGCGAACACCACCTGACGACGCAAATCGCCCTCAAGTCGTTGCCACATCCAGCGCGCGTTCGGCGGCAAGATGATCGCGCCCGCAGCGGCACACAGCAGCATGCCGATGACCATGGCGATGTAGTCGTTGATGAAGGTGTAAGGATTGAAGATCGTCAGGTTGTCCGGCACCGAGCCGATGCTGAAGAAGATCAGTAATCCAAGCCCGTAGCCCGACCACTGCGGTCGCGAACCGAGGAATGCACCCAGCATGAACACTGGCGCAAGGCTCAGGCACAGCAGCGGGAAGCCATCGATGTTCGGGAAGATGAAAAAAGTTTCGATGAAGCCCAGCACCGCGCCGAGCAACGTGCCACAGGCCATCTGAAACGACATACGGCGCGGGTTGTTGGTGGTGGATGACAACGCCACGGTGGCAGCCGACACGAGAATCATGGTTGCGCCACTGGGCCAGGCAGTCGCTACCCAATAAGCACTCATGATCGCCAGAATGAACGTTGCCCGAATACCTGCCGCCGCCGCGGTCATCCAGCTGGTTTTGGGCAGGAACTCCTCTTCCCACTTTTCCCGGATGTGTTTGTGATCCGCTAGTGAGGCGTGGGTCTGCGCATAGTCGTGCATGTCGCTGACCAACCGGTACAGCAACTCGTAAGCGGTGTGGAAATCCAGCAGCTCGGCTTCGCTGGGCTGGAGCTCTTCCAGAGCGGCACGCTGGGCACGCACCCGCTCTGGCAGCTTTGCCTTGAAGGCTTCCAGTTGCTGGACCAGTTGCGCGGCATCCTCTGGGGTCAGAAAACGATTGGCGAAACCTTCGAGCAATTCGGCAAGGGCTGTGAGGCCCGGCTGCGCAGCAATAAAAACCCGGCTAACGCCATCGCTTCTTACGCGTTCGAGCAACTGGTGCAGCGCGTTGAAGCGGGTGGTGATGGCCATGAATTCGCTGTTCAGGCGGTTGAGTCGTCCGTTACGACGGCGCATGTGGGGATCTTCAAAAACCGTGACGCTGCGTAGTCCTTCCAGGCCGATGGCTTCTGCGACAAAGCGCACGTTGCCGGTTTCAAATGCATCCCGAGGGTTAACACCACGCAGGCCATCAGCGACGAAGCGAGCGAATATGCCAAAGCGTGAATACAGTGCGTTACGCATCGCCGCGCCTGAGCTTTGCGGCAGAATCGCTGCGGTGACAGCCGTGGAGCAAAGGATGCCGAGGCTGATCTCCAGCACCCGCCAGACAGCCGCCATGAACGATCCTTCCGGGTGCGCCAGTGCAGGCAGGCCGACCATCGCAGCGGTGTAGCCCGCGAGCACAAAACCGTAGGCGCGAAAGTTGCGGTAACGGGCAGCACCTGCCGAACAGAACCCCACCCACAGCGCGAGGCAGCCGAGGAACAGTTCGGAATTCTGCGCAAACAGCGCCATCAGCACGACCATTACCGTGGAGCCCGCCAAGGTGCCGAGCAGGCGATAAAAGCTTTTGGCAAAGACATGGCCGCTCTGCGGCTGCATGACGATGAACACCGTAATCATCGCAGTGCGCGGTTGAGGTAATTCCAGGCGCAGGGCCAGCCAGTAAGTGAGGAATGCGGCGATCAGCACCTTGAAGATGTAGATCCAGGTCACCCCGTCGCTGCGCGCCCAACTATTGAATTCCCGACGCCATGGGAGGGCGGTTATGCGGTTCATATAGCTATTCAAGACGCCGCATACCCTGTGGGATCGGTGCTTGGCTATAGCAGGCCCGCCATGCCCCACCTGCAGGAACGCAATCCCCGGTAGGAGGCAACTTGTTGGCGAGGCGGTCGAAGCGGCGCGTCAGATGAAAACCCTCGCGAACAAGTTCGCTCCTACCAGTATTGGGTTCGCAGGGAATCTCGATGCTGACCTGCATTGCCCCACCTGCAGGAACGCAATCCCCGGTAGGAGGCAACTTGTTGGCGAGGCGCGTTGAGCGGCGCGTCAGATGAAAAGCCTCGCGAACAAGTTCGCTCCTACCAGTATTGGGTTCGCAGGGAATCTCGATGCTGACCTGCATTGCCCCGCCTGCAGGAACGCACTCCCCGGTAGGAGGCAACTTGTTGGCGAGGCGGTCGAAGCGGCGCGTCAGATGAAAAGCCTCGCGAACAAGTTCGCTCCTACCAGGATTGGGTTCGCAGGGAATCTCGCGGCTGCCCTGCATTGCCCCACCTGCAGGACCGCACTCCCCGGTAGGAGGTAACTTGTTGGCGAGGCGGTCGAAGCGGCGCGTCAGATGAAAAGCCTCGCGAACAAGTTCGCTCCTACCAGTATTGGGTTCGCAGGGAATCTCGAGGCTGACCTGCATTGCCCCGCCTGCAGGATCGTACTCCCCGGTAGGAGGCAACTTGTTGGCGAGACGGTCGAAGCGGCGCGTCGTATGAAAAGCCTCGCGAACAAGTTCGCTCCTACCAGTATTGGGTTCGCAGGGAATCTCGAGGCTGACCTGCATTGCCCCACCTGCAGGAACGCACTCCCCGGTAGGAGGCAACTTGTTAGCGAGGCGCGTTGAGCGGCGCGTCAGATGAAAAGCCTCGCGAACAAGTTCGCTCTTACCGGGATCAAGGCGTTCAGTGGAGATATTCATTGGCCAAACACCGCCAGTGTGGCCGGCGTTTTCGGTGCCTGGGTTTTATCTTCGGCCGGTGTATCGCTGCCCGCGTCCAGGCCGCCGCCCAGCGCTACGACGAGTTCGGCATGGGCGCTCAGGCGGGCGGCCTGGACTTGTTGTTGGACCTGCTGCTGACGAAACAACAGAGTCTGGGCATTGAGCACGTTGAGGTAATCGGTGAGCCCGCGCTGGTAAGCGATCATTGCGATGTCGTAAGTCTTCTGCGCCGCAGCCACCGACTCGCTGGCGAACGCTTGTTGTTTGTCCATGGACTCACGGCGGATCAACTGATCGGAAATGCTCTTGAGCGCGGTTATCAGCGTCTGGTTGTACTGCGCCACCGCGAGGTCATAACCGGCAGAGGCTTCCCCCAACTGTGAACGTAAACGCCCACCGTCAAAGATCGGCAAACTCACCGCAGGCCCGGCGCTGTAGTTGAATTTTTTACCCGTCAGAAATTCCAGCATGCCGCCACCTGTGGCCATGTAACCCAGGTTGGCGATCAGATCGACGTTGGGATAAAACCCGGCATGGGCCACGTCGATACCGCGAGCCTGAGCAGCGACCGCCCACCGACTGGCCACCACATCCGGGCGCTGACCAAGCAATTGCGCAGGTAAAGCAGAAGGTAACTTCAGGGCCGTTTTGAGGGCCAGCGTCGGGCGATGGAGGTTGGCGCCCTCCCCCGGACCTTTGCCCGCCAGCGCGGCCAACTGATTACGACTGAGGGCAATGGCCTCATCCAGCGCGTCGATCTGCCGGTGGGTTTCCGGCAAAGGCGTTTCAGCCTGACTGACTTCAAAGTGGGTACCAATCCCGCCCTTCAAACGACGCTGGGCCAGATCAAGAATCTGTTGCTGCTGGGCGAGCGTCGCTTCGACGATGTCGCGCTGAGCGTAATTCAGTGAAAGCTGGATGTAGCCGCGAACGATGTTGTCCTGCAATTCGAGCTGCGCCTGACGTGCCTGGGCAGCGCTCATGTGAGCCAGGTCAAGCGCCCGTTCGGTTGCGTTGCTTTCCCGCCCCCAGAAATCCAGCGAGTAGCTCAACCCAAGGGACGCATTGTTGTCCCAGGTGGTGGTATTAGCGAGCGCGCCGGGACCGTAGAACTGATCAGTGGCCCAGTCATGCCGTTTGAGGGAAGCTTCACTATTGATGTGCAACGACTCGGCAGATTCAGCCATGCCCGCCATCGCTTTGGCTTGACGAACTCTCGCCGCCGCGATGGCCAGACTCGGCGCTCCGGCAGCGGCCAGGTCAATCCAGTGATCCAGTTGCGGATCGTTATAGGCGCGCCACCACTGAGCAACCGGCCAGTGCGCATCCCGCTCGGCACTGCGTATGGCAGCGTCGGTCGTCAGGCTATCGACAGGCAAAGCCTTGCCTTGTGGTGCGATACCGCCGGTTCCGATACAGCCGCTGATGACTAACGTTAAAGCCCAGACACTGAAGGGCGCGGCCCTTCTGATGATGCGACGCGGCACGGATGCAACTTCCCGACGTAAGGTGAGATGACTCAGGTGGCGCGATTCTAGGGGCGCATCAACGCCCCGATAAGCCAGAAGAACTGTGAATCTTTGTTACAGAATCGGAGATAATCATCAGTCAGGCTGACATGCGTCAGTTACTTCGTGTCACAATTTGCCATCTCTCCAGAGAACTGCCCATGGATACCCTGCAAAACATGCGCGCGTTCAGTTGTGTGGCTCAGGCCGGAAGCTTTACGGCAGCTGCCGTTCAGCTCGACACGACTACCGCCAACGTTTCGCGCGCCGTCTCAAATCTCGAAGCCCATCTGCAAACCCGTCTGCTTAACCGCACCACACGCCGAATCGCGCTCACAGAAGCCGGCAAGCGCTATCTCCTGCGGTGCGAACAGATTCTGGGGTATGTGGAAGAGGCCGAAGCCGAGGCCAGCGATGCTCATGCGCGGCCAGCCGGTCAGCTCAAGGTGCATTCGATGTCCAGTGTCGGTCAGCACTATGTGATCGATGCAATCGCCCGCTACCGACGCAATCACCCGGACGTGTCCTTCGACCTGACCATGGCCAATCGCGTGCCGGATCTGCTCGAGGAAGGCTATGACGTGTCCATTGTCCTGGCCAGTGAGCTGCCAGACTCGGGTTTTGTCTCGCAACGTTTGGGCATCACTTACAGCATCGCGTGTGCATCGCCGGAGTACGTCAAAAGCTTTGGCATCCCGCTCAAGCCTACTGACCTGCTCAACCACGCGTGCCTGCGATTGGTCAGCCCGGTGTTCCCGCTGGAAAAATGGCTGTTCGACGGCCCGGAAGGTCAGGAAATGGTCACGATCCATACCTCGCCATTTCTGGTCAACTCGGCAGACGCCATGAAGACGGCGATCAGCAGCGGCATGGGTGTGGGTATCTTGCCGATCTACTCTGCGATTGAAGGCCTGCGCAATGGCACGCTGGTGCGGGTCCTGCCCGAGTACCGCTCGCAGGAACTGAATCTGTACGCTATCTATCCGTCGCGCCAGTATCTGGATGCCAAGATCAAGACGTGGGTGGAATACCTGCGCGGCTCGCTGCCGGAAATCCTCGCCGCCCATGAAGCGGATCTGCATACGCATGCGATGCGGTCCATCGCCTGATCCTGAAATCTATTCCATGTAGGAGCTGACGAGCAACGCGAGGCTGCGATAGCGGTTCATCTGACACACCGCCATCGCAGCCTCGCGTTGCTCGTCAGCTCCTACAGGCCGATGTTTACGGCTCGACGACGGGAATGTTAGCGTGCTACTCATCTGTAACCCTTTATAAAAAGCGTGCGAGAGTAGCTACCCCATGAAAAAGACCGTACTTGCCTTCAGCCGTGTATCCCCCGAAATGGCCGAACGGCTGGAACAAGACTTCAACGTGATCGTGCCCGACCCGAAGCTGGGCGACCTGAATGCGCAGTTCAATGACGCACTGCCCAAGTGCCACGGCATGATCGGCGCAGGTCGTCAGTTGGGGCGTGAGCAACTGGCAGCCGCCACTCAACTGGAAGTGGTGTCGAGCATCTCCGTCGGTTACGACAACTACGACGTCAGCTACTTCAACGAGCGCGGCATCATGCTCACCAATACCCCGGACGTATTGACTGAAAGCACTGCTGACCTGGGTTTTTCCCTGATCATGAGCAGCGCCCGTCGAGTTGCCGAACTGGATGCCTGGACCAAGGCCGGCCAGTGGAAACGCAGTGTTGAAGCCGCGCAATTCGGCACGGATGTATACGGCAAGACGCTGGGTATCGTGGGTATGGGCAACATCGGCGCAGCGGTTGCGCGTCGTGGTCGCCTGGGTTTCAACATGCCGATCCTGTACAGCGGTAACAGCCGCAAGACCGAGCTGGAGCAGGAACTGGGCGCGCAGTTTCGCAGCCTTGATCAATTGCTCGCCGAGTCAGACTTTGTCTGCCTGGTAGTGCCGTTGAGCGAGAAGACCAAACACCTGATCAGCAGCCGTGAACTGGGCTTGATGAAGTCCAGCGCGATTCTGATCAACATCGCCCGTGGCCCGATCGTCGACGAAGCCGCGCTGATCGAGGCCTTGCAGAACGGCACCATTCGCGGCGCCGGGCTGGACGTCTACGAGAAGGAACCGCTGAGCGAGTCGCCGTTGTTCAGTTTGAAAAACGCCGTGACCCTGCCACACATCGGTTCGGCAACCACTGAAACCCGGCAAGCCATGGCGGACCTTGCCTACACCAACCTGCGTGCTGCGTTGCTGGGTGAGAAGCCGAAGAACCTGGTGAATCCGCAGGTCTGGAAAGATTGATGTAGCCCTGTAGGAGCTGCCGAAGGCTGCGATTGCGGTATGCCTGAAAAACGCTTCGCAGCCTGCGGCAGCTCCTACAGATAATGCATTTCCCTTACCTCAAGCCAGCTTCGCCCCCACCGGCACCACCACCTTCGGCTTTCTGAACACCAACACATTCCCCAGCATCACCAACACCAGCCCCATCAACGCCGGAGCCGTCCATTGGTAGCCTTCGGCAAATGCCGAGATGTTCAGCGCCACCACCGGGAACAGCACCGTGCAATAGGCTGCGCGCTCCGGGCCCATGCGGCCGACCAAAGTCAGGTAGGCGGTGAAGCCGATTACCGAGCCCGGAATCACCAGATACAGTAACGAGCTGATGTAACGGGTCGTCCACTCAAAACCGAACGGCGTACCGCTGAGCAAGCAATACAGGCTGAGCATCCCGGCGCCGTAGAGCATGCCCCAGGCGTTAGTGGTCAGCGGCCGTAGACCGGCTTTCTGCTGCATGCTGGAAAGCATGTTGCCGGCCGAAAAACACATCGTACCCAGTAACGCCAGGCCAAGGCCCATCAGTGTTTCCTGGCTGGCGCTGTGCCCGGACAGTTCAGGCCAGAACATACAGCCCAGACCAATCAAACCCAGCGCACCGCCGGTCAATACGTTGCGGGCGATTTTCTGTTTGAAGAAGATCCGTGCATTCAGGGCGTTCCACAGGGTCGCGGTAGAAAACACCACCGCAATCAACCCGCTGGGAATCCACTGACTGGCGGTCAGGAAACACATGAAATTGATGCAAAACAGGCACAGCCCCTGCGCAACGCAAAGCATGTGCCCACGCTGATTGACCTTCTGCAGCTTGCCACTGAGCAGCAGCATCGCAAACAACACCAGTGCCGCAAGGCCGAATCGGTAAACGATGGAAACCGCGATTGCCACTTCGCCCAGCTGCAACTTCAGTGCGATCCAGGTGGTGCCCCAGATCAGGACGGTCAGCAAATAAAGCGAAATGTTCATGATGCGGCTCCCGATTTGAGCCGTCATTCTGCGGCGAGCATGAACCGGGCATTTGCATAATCTTGCGCATTTGTTTCAGCGGTGCTGGCAGAGAGTGCTGTAAAGCGTAGGATGCGAGCCATGCCAGCCATCGAATCCATCCAGGTCTTCCAGGCCCTTAACAGTTCCCCTCATGCTCAACTGGAGCAGAGCGCGGTGCTGGGCGATGGTTTGGTCGCGGCTTTGTGGAACAACCGCCACGACTCCCAGGAGTATCACGGTCCGAGCCACCATACGTTGTCGTGCTACATCGACGGCGGCACGGGCACGTTTCGTCGCGACCGCCCCGATCAGAAAGGCAGCCCCAACAAGCTTTGCACCCTGCCCGCCGGGCACGAATCAGCCTGGGTGATCAATGGCGAGATTCGTCTGGCGCACCTTTACATCAGCCCGGAACAGTTCGCCATGGGTTGCATCACCCTGTTGGACCGTGAACCTCGTGAGCTGCAATTAAGGGAGAACACGTTTCACGATGATCCCGAGCAGGCCCAACGCTTTCGCCAGTTGATCCAGATGAACTGGAGTGAGCCCGGCGAGCGCTTGCTGACCAGTAGCCTGGCTCATGAAATGCTCAGCCGGGCCTTGTTCGATCAGGTGGGCATGCGTGAGGGTTTGCGTTTGAAAGGCGGGTTGGCCGCGCATCAGCGCCGACAGTTAGTGGATTTCATCGAAACCCATCTGGCCGAACCTCTCAGCCTTGGGCAACTGGCGGGGCTGTGTGCGCTGTCTGAATACCACTTCGCAAGGATGTTTCGCGAAAGCTTCGGCTTGCCGCCCCATCAATACCTGCTGGCCCGACGCCTCAACCATGCCCGACAGTTGCTGCGCACGACTCGCATGGCGTTCGGGGCAATCGCGATCGAGTGCGGATTTGCCAGCGCCAGTCATTTCAACAATCGCTTCAGGCAGGCAATGGGCGCGACGCCGGGGGAGTATCGGTTGGCGTTTGTCGGGAAGTTGTAACACCTAGCCGATTGAAATGCATTCCACGTAGGACTGGCTTCAGCCGGGAGGGCGTTTTCCGGATGACAGCATTGCTAAGGATGTACTGGCCCTCTCCCGGCTAAAGCCAGTCCTACAGGAATGAGTGCACCCAGACACCTCTTGAGAAACAGCATCACGCCAACAATCGATTAATCAAAATCAGCGGCCCCACCAAAACACCTGCCGCAGCAAGCACCAACACCAGCCGCGGCCCGAACGGGATCAGGAACACCAGCAGCAGCGCGCTGCCCATCAGCGCCGCGCACCACTGCACCAGCCCCAAGCCCAAAGATGTCGACGCCAGCGCCGCCCAGAGCGAAAGGCACAGGCACAGCCAGCCAACGACCTTCAGCATGCGACTGCGGCTGGCACTCAGCCTGCCGTGCAGCAACTCGCCGTAATGTTTAGTCATGGACAGGCACAGCGCGGTGAAGCCCACGTAGCACAGCAAAGTCGCCAGCAACATCAATGCACTTCCCCTTCAAGTCGACCTGTTGATAAAGGCCGCTCGACCACAATGGGCGGCACCGGGCGAAATTTCTTTGCGCCCCAGGCCATGAACAACCCGGTAAACAAAACGGTGAGGTCGAAGCCGATCAACACCCAGTCCTGGTTCTGCAGCGAAGCCAGCAGGTAATTGCCACTGGTGACGATGTCCAGCAACGGCAAACCGGTAAACAATACCGCGCCCAGCATCAACTGCTCACGCCATGCCTGACGGCCTTTGCGCAACAGCGCATGCAGCACTGAAAGGCCCCAGACGCTAAAGAACAGATTGATCTCCCAATCACTTCGCTCGGCCAGCCCGACCGGCAACAAGCGATTGGCCCAGAAGAATGCAGCCACGGCGATCATCAGCCCGGCCATACCGGCAATGTTCAACACTTCCACCAGTCGCAGCTCGAAAGGCAAGACCCCGGTTGTGGCATGCTTGACCTGCCGCTTGGCCAGCCACATCACCAGTCCGGTGCCAATCATGGCCGTTCCGGCAATGCCAAACACGAAGTACAGCCAGCGCAATAAAGGCCCGGCGAACTCCCCAAGGTGCAGCCCGTACATGGCGCCGGACACCAGCAATGGTCCGGAGCGCTGGGTCGGCAACGTCAGCACCTCACCACTTACCCCGTTGAACACCACGTTAATACCCGGATCGTGAATGACGCTGCTGCCAGCACCGGGAGACACCACGACCGTTGCGGCTGCATCACCCGGGTTATAGACCACCAGGCGCCCCACCTCTTTATCGGGCCATTGCTGCCCACCCGCGCGCACGATCGGCGCAAGGGGTGCCAGGGCAGCAGCCGTACCGGTTGCCTTGGTTGTATTGGTATTCGGAAAAACATCGGCGAAGAACGCCTGAGTGTCCTTGCCATAAGAGGCCACGATGCTCGCCGGCATGACCAACGACATGAAGATCACCAGGCTGCTGTAAGTGATCATCAGGTGAAACGGCAACGCCAGCACGCCGATTGCGTTATGCCCGTCCAGCCAGGAACGCTGCCCTTTTCGCGGACGAAAAGTGAAGAACTCCTTGAAGATTTTCTTGTGGGTGATGATCCCGGTGATCAGCGCGATGAACATCAGCATCGCCGCAATAGTCGACAACCAGCGGCCCCATGGATGCGGCATTTGCAGCTGGAAGTGGAACCGGTAGAAAAACTCTCCGCCCATGCTGCTGCGCGTCTGGATTTCTTCGCCGGTTTGCGGATCCAGGCTCTTGCGCATGAATGCGCCACGCTTGCCCTCTTGTTCTGCGGTCTGCCACATCAGCCCCAAGGCAGGTTTGCGCTCGTCGGGCAGATCGATAAACCAGCGCGTGGCATTCGCCGCATGTTGCTGCAGATAAGCCTGAGCCCGATCGACACTGGCCTCGGTATCGACCACCCGTGCCGGGATTTCAGGATGAGTCCAGCGGTTTATTTCGTCCTTGAAGTAGGACATTGTTCCGGTCAGAAATATCGCGAACAACAGCCAGCCAAAGACCAAACCAATCCAGGTGTGCAGCCAGGCCATGGCCTGACGAAAACCTTCCTTCATGACAACCACCGCCCCAGGCCGAAAATGGCCGCCAGAATGGCAGCGGGCAGCAGGATGCCCGCCCAGGCGCGCCAGGCAGTCCGGCAGGCAAAGCACCAGATCACTGCAAGCAAGTAAGCCACAAACGAAAGCATCATGCCGGTGACAACGGCATCAGCCCGGGACATCGGCACCCACTGGCTGATGCACACGCTGGTCAGCGCAGCGATCAGGTAACCACCGAACAGTGCAGCGACAATGCGCGAAGTGACCGCCAGCCGATAAGCCAGTGAGACACCGGCAGCTTTAGCTTTTCGCACGCGCTTTTTAACTTCAGGGGCGGCTTGCGGGGCGTCCATCGTCGCGTCGTTCATCAATGCGCGATCGTCAACAAGGGACGTCGCACAGTGAAACATAGGCGTTGAATCGGCATGGGGTAAGTCCTGATCGGGAGGCTATCGCACGGGACATTTTCTGACGTCGCGCACGAACAGAACGCAATATTAATGATAAATATTCTCATACGCAAAAGAGTCTGCCAGAATCCGCGCAATTAAATGGTTCATCGCGGACTGCAGCACCCATGTCTATTGCCCCATACGCGCTTAACGAAACTGTCGAAGGCCTGTATTACGCCCATCACAATTGGCTGACGGGCTGGTTGCGGCGTCGTCTGGGCTGCCCGCACAGCGCGGCTGATCTGGCGCAAGACACCTTCGTCAAAGTCCTGCTGGCCCGCGATACGCCTGAGATCATCGAACCAAGGGCGTTTCTGACCACCATTGCCAAGCGCGTGCTGTTCAACCACTACCGTCGACAGGACCTTGAGCGCGCCTATTACCAGACGCTGGCGGAAATGCCCGAGTGTGTCGCCCCTTCGGAAGAAGAGCGGGCAATCATTCTGGAAACCTTGCTGGAGCTGGACCAGTTGCTCGATGGTCTGCCGGTTGCGGTCAAGCAAGCCTTCCTGTTGTCGCAAGTCGATGGCCTGAGCCACGGAGAAATCGCCGCGCAACTGGGTATTTCCATCGCCACAGTGAAGCGTCATCTGAACAAGGCGCTGTTGCGCTGCTATTTCGCCTTATGAATTCGAGCAGCGAATCCCTGAACAAATCAGACATCGCACCGGCCGTGGCCGAGCAGGCGGTAAGCTGGCTGATTGAAATGCAGAGCGGCGCCCTCGCCCCGCTGCGCCAGCAAGCCTGGCAGTCGTGGTTGAACAGTAATACCGAACACCAGCGGGCGTGGGCGCATATCCAGCGGGTCAACCAGCGCCTGAGCGGGTTGTCCTCTCCGCTGGCGCATGCCGCGATCAACGCGCCGAGATCGAGCGGCCGACGTCAGGTCCTGAAACTACTGTTGCTGCTGGGCGCTGGCTCTGCGGCCGGGTGGGGTTTGCGCGATCAGCTCTCGTTGCAACCGTTGCTGGCCGATTACCACAACGGGGTTGGCGAGCAGCGCAAGATCGCGCTGGACGATGGCAGCGAGATCCACCTGAATACCGCAAGTGCCATCGACCTGCGCTTCGATGCTCAGCAACGCCTGATCAAGCTGTTGCAAGGCGAGATCATGCTGACGGTAGCCGATGATCCGCGTCCGCTGAAACTGATCACAGCCGAGGGCAACGTTCGGCCGATGTCGGCAGCCAGCCGCTTTGACGTTCGCCAGTTCGACGGTAAAACCCGACTGGCAGTGTTCAACGGCACGGTACAGATCACGCCGACAACGTTCACCGGTCCTGGCTTGCAGTTGCAGGCCGCCCAGCAGGTCGTGTTCAACCGAAATACGTGGGAGCCAGTGCGGGCGCTGGACGCCAACAGCGGCGCGTGGGCCGATGGCATGCTGGTGGCAGCGCATATGCGCCTGCAGGACTTCCTCGCCGAACTGAGCCGCTACCGCCGCGGCCATTTGCAATGTGATGCGAAAGTGGCGGACCTGCTGATTTCGGGAAGTTATCCACTGGCCAACAGCGAACGAATTCTGGACTTGCTGGAGGTTGCGTTGCCAGTGAAGGTCAAGCGGTTTACCCGGTATTGGGTGAGTGTTGAGGCGCGGGTTTAGCCAACACTGAACAGCTGTTGGAGCGAGGCTTGCCCGCGAAGAACGATAACGCGCAGTGCCAGATGCAACGCAGCGGCAGATTCGCGGGCAAGCCTCGCTCCAACAGAGCATTTAATTATTTTTCAAAACCGGTGAGCCGTTTTCGGTTCCTCGCGTGACAGACAGGGAAAGCACCTTAATCCTCTCGCCCAAGGACTCCCTGTATGTCAGTTCGCCCCAGCCGTTTGTCCCCCCTGTCCCGCTCGTTGCGGCATATCGTGTTTGGTGCCGGTCTGTCGCTGTGCAGCGTGCCACTGTTGCAGGCCGCTGATGTCGGCAGCAAGGCGTATCACATTGCCCCGAGCGCGCTGGAAACCGCACTGAATCAATTCGGTCGCGAAGCAGGTGTCCTGATTTCGTTTGGTTCGCAAATCACCAGCGGTCTGCAGAGCCGAGGGCTGGAAGGTCAATACACCCCTGAGCAGGGGCTGGCGGCGTTGCTCGAAGGTACCGGCCTGCAAGCCAGTCCCGATGGCCAGAATGGCTTTACTCTGCAACCGGTTAGCGCACAGGGTAATGGTCCGATTGAGCTGGGGGCATCCAACGTCGTCGGTGACTGGCTGGGCGAGGCGCAACAAACTGATGTCTTCGAGCATCCAGGTGCGCGGGACGTGATCCGTCGCGAGGAAATCGAGCGCATGGGTGCAAGCTCCGCACGCGAAGTGCTCAATCGCATCCCGGGCGTCAACGCTCCGGAAAACAATGGCACCGGCAGCCATGACATGGCGCTGAACTTCGGCATACGCGGCCTCAACCCGCGTCTTGCATCACGCTCGACGGTGTTGATGGACGGTATCCCGGTGCCCTTCGCGCCTTACGGTCAGCCGCAGTTGTCCTTTGCCCCGATCAGCATGGGCAACATGGATGCGGTGGACGTGGTTCGCGGTGGCGGCGCGGTGCGCTACGGCCCGCAAAACGTCGGCGGTGTCGTCAACTTCGTGACCCGTGCCATCCCTGACGAACCCACCCTCAAAGGCGGCTTCCAGACCGAAACCAGCCCTTCTTCCAGCCACGATGGTTTCAAGACCACGGGCAACGTACTCGCCGGTGGCACCGCCGACAATGGCCTGGGCGGCGCGATTCTGTACACCGGCGTGCGCGGCGGCGACTGGCGCGAACACAGCGACACGCAGATCGACGACCTGATCCTCAAGGGTAAATACCAGATCGACGAAGCCAACAGCGTTAACGCCATGGCTCAGTACTACGAAGGCGAGGCAGAGATGCCGGGCGGCCTCAACGTTGCCGATTACAAGGACGACCCGTACCAGTCGACGCGCTTGAAAGACAAGTTCTGGGGCCGTCGTACCATGGTCAATTTCGGCTATCGCTACGAAGAAGACGCGCGGGTTTTCACCGCCAATACGTTCTTCACCAAAACTCTGCGCAGCGGTTATCTGGAACAAGGCAGTTTCGTGTCGCTGTCGCCTCGCGAGTACTGGGTCCGCGGTCTGGAAACGCGCTTCTCTCAAGGCTTTGCACTGGGTGAAACCTGGCACGAAGTCGGCGTCGGTTACCGTTACATCAACGAAGCCGGCCATGAGATGCGTTACCGTGAAGACACTGTCGATAACGTCCTGCCGACCACTGGCAGTCGTTTCGACCGCGATACCCGAGGCGCCACAGAAGCCAATGCAATCTACATCGATGACCGTATCGACATCGGCAAGTGGACCATTACGCCGGGTATTCGCTACGAGATGATCGACACCGCGCAGTCCGATAACTTCAACAACCGCAAATACCAGGGCGACTACAAAACCGCCCTGCCCGCGTTGAATGTGCTGTATCACCTGACCGATAGCTGGAACCTGTACGCTAACACCGAAGGCTCGTTCGGCAGCGTCCAATACAGCCAGATGTCCAGCCGCATCGCCGGTGGTGAAGTCAAACCCGAGAAAGCCCGGACCTGGGAATTGGGCACGCGCTACGACAACGGTAACCTGCGTGCAGAGATTGGCGCGTTCCTGATCAACTTCGATAACCAGTACGAAACCAACCAGACCGACAGCAGCGTGATCGCCCGTGGCGAAACCCGTCATCAGGGCATCGAGACCAGCGTCAACTATGCGTTGGCTGGCCTGAATCCGGCGCTGGCAGGGTTTGATGTGTACGCCACGTATGCCTTCGTCGATGCGACGATTCGTGAGGACGGTCCGAACAAGGGCAACCGCGTGCCGTTCGCGTCGAAACACAAAGGCACTCTGGGTGTGGCGTATACCGAAGGCCCATGGAAGCTGAATCTGGACAGTTCGTACCAGAGCGACCAATTCGCCGACAACGCCAACACCCAGGCAGAAACCGCCAACGGTGCTGCGGGCAAGATCCCGGGTTACATGTTGTTCAGCACCCGCGCTGCTTACGACTTCGGCCCGCAATTGTCTGATCTGAACGTGGCCGTCGGGGTGAAAAACATCTTCAACCACGAGTACTTCACCCGCTCGTTTGACGACAACAACCGCGGCAAATATGTCGGCGAACCGCGCACGGTGTATGTGCAGACTTCTGTGGCGTTTTGATACATCGCGTCGCCTGCATCGCTGGCAAGCCCGGCTCCCACAGTGATCGCATTCCCCCTGTAGGAGCCGGGCTTGGTCTGGGCGGCATTCCGACGATGAACGATAACGCGGTGTGGCTTATGACTGCGTCTCATGCATCGCGGGCAAGCCCGGCTCCCACAGTGATCGCATTCCCCCTGTAGGAGCCGGGCTTGGTCTGAGCGGCACTCCGACGATGAACGATAGCGCGGTGTGGCTTATGGCTGCGTCTCATGCATCGCGGGCAAGCCCGGCTCCCACGGTGATCGCATTCCCCCTGTGGGAGCTGAGCTTGCTCGCGATGAACGATTACGCGGTGTGGCTTCTGCCTGCGTCTCATGCATCGTCGGAATGCCGCCCAGACCAAGCCCGGCTCCCACAGTGATGGTCTTACCAACGATACGTCGCACTGGCCTGCACGGTGCGTTGCGAGCCATACCAGCACCAGCCGTAACCGCTGCAGGACGCGACGTATTCCTTGTTGGCCAGGTTGGTGACGTTAAGCGCCAGGCGCAGGTTGTCCATCGGGTTGTAGAGGCTTGGAATATCGTAGTGCGCTGACGCGTCGAACAAGGTGTAGCCAGGCACCTTCAGCGAGTTGGCAGTGTCACCCCAGGTAGAGCCGACATAACGCGTACCACCGCCAACACCGAAGCCTTTCATCTGACCGTCACGGAAGGTGTAATCAACCCAGGCGGAGGCGGTATGACGTGGAATAGCCACAGATGTCTTGCCTTCAGCCGACTCGGTCGGACCGTTGGCAATGCCACTTCCCGGCGACACAACCACGGTGTTGTTGGATTTGGTCGTCCTGTTGTCCAGATACGCATAGGCCGCCGTGATGTCCAGGTTATCACTCAGGCTCGCCTTGCCTTCCAGCTCGAAACCTCGGGACTGCACCTCACCGGATTGCACCTGACACCGTGCACCGTTACACCGAGGCGCTGGATCCGGGTCGGGGGTCAGCACATTGGTTCTACGCAGATCGAAGATCGACGCGGTGATGAAGCTGTTGCTCCCTGGTGGCTGATACTTGATACCCAGTTCGTACTGCGTGCCTTCGGTTGGATCAAACGGTTTGTCACCTAAACCGGTGCCCGATTGTGGCTCGAAGGATTCGGAATAGCTGATGTAGGGCGCCAGACCGTTATCGAACAGATAGACCAGCCCCAGCCGTCCGGTAAAGGCTTCAGCCTCGGTCGCGCTTTTGGTTTTAACACCGGAGGCAATGGTCGTAGAGCTGTTAGTACTGTCTGCCCAGTCATAACGACCTCCGGCAAGAAACACCCATTTGTCCCATTTCATCTGTTCTTGCAGATACAGGCCTTTTTGTTGGCTGCGGCCTGTGGCGTCGGTGAGATAAGGTGGCACTGTCACCGGGCTGCCATAGACCGGGTTGAAGATATCCAGAGGAGCCCCGGAAGAGCCTAATCCGCCGGACGCTTTGGTGTGAGTGCTAGTGTTTTGATAATCGCCCCCAAACAGCACAGTGTGTTGCAAAGGCCCCGTGGCAAATTTAGCCTGGACCTGATTATCAATGGTGTATGAATCGATATTGGCATCAGTCGCTATGACGCTTCGGTTCAAGGTGCGGAAATCCGATTGGAGAGAGCTGTTGTAGATGCTGCGATAGAGCCCCTCACTGCGCATGTATCGAGTGTTCTGACGGATCGTCCAGACATCATTCAGGTGATGTTCAAAGAGGTAACCAAGCGCGTAATAATTACGGTCGCTTTTCTCGAAATCCTTCTCCCCGTCATAAAAATCGACGTCGATGTCACGACCGGTCGGGCTTCTCAATACCGAACCAAACGCAGGAACGGCACCATACGAAGCACCCTTCGGATCAGCCTGGTAATTAGCCAGCAGCGTCAGCGACGTATCCTCACTCGGACGCCAGGTAAACGCCCCGGCGATGGACTGGCGGCGGGTTTCCGTGTGCTCGACCTGCCCGTCGGCATCGTCGTATAAACCGGAAAGCCGGTAGGAATACACACCCTGATCATCAATCGGGCCGCCGAAATCGAAGGTCGTGCGCTTCTTGTTGAAGGTGCCATACGTCAGGCCGATTTCGTGAAACGGGGTTTCGGTCGGCAGCTTGCTGACCATATTCACCACACCGCTGGGGCTGGCCTGGCCATACAACACGGACGACGGGCCACGCAGGATTTCGACGCGCTCCAGATCAAATGCATCCTTCTGCGGTGAAGCATCTCGGCTGCCCGGCATGCGCAGGCCGTCCAGGTATGTCGCAGGCGAAAACCCGCGAATGCTCAGCTGATCCAGACGCGAAGCGGTCGCACCGCGTGTCTCCGGTACAACGGCTGCGGTGTAGCGCAGGATCTGATTCAGGCTCTGCGCGCCCTGCGCAGTCATCTGGTCCTTGGTCACGACCGAAATCGACTGTGGTGTTTCAATCAACGCGGTGTCGGTCTTGGTCCCGGTACGGCCGCGGGTGGCCACGTAACCGGCAACTGGCCCCGAAGCTGTTTCGCTGCGCCAGGCCCCCTGAATATCCGTCGCCCCCAACTCCATGGCCCCTGCCACGGCATCGGGTACGGCTTCAATGCGATAACGATTGGCCGACAATGCCGTTGCCCGTAAACCGCTGCCTGCCAACAAGCGCGCCAGAGCGACATTAGTATCGAAATCGCCCTGCAAGCCAGGGCTGCTCTTGCCACGAGTGAGAGCCGGATCGAAGGCCAGCGCCAGACTCGCCTGCTCGGCCAGACTGTTCAGTGCCTGGCTCAGATCACCGGCCGGAATCGAAAAATTTCGCACCGATGCCTGCGCGTTCGGCACGGATTCAGCAGCATTAAGCGGCGCGACGGCGAACGCCATGACGACGGCCAGAGCCAGTGGTTGCAGAGAATGGACAGCGCGTGACATGGACGATCCTTGGCTGGGAAATGAAGTACTCCTAGCCATGACGCACGCGCAAGGAAAACAGACAGTGAATGAGATGGATTAACATTCAAATACTGCACGCCTGATTTTTTGCCGCGAAATATTTCTTTCACGCCGGGGTTGAATTGTTCCTCGAGAAGCGCCAACACTGTGACTGAGGCGGACAAAAATGAACCTCCTGAACAGGAGCCCTGTCCGATCTCACAAGAGCAAGCCTTAGAAGGGAACAACTATGCAAATCCAGGTCAATTGCGATAACCACATCGAAAGCAGCATCCGACTGGAGGAGTGGGTACGTACCACTGTTGAAAGCACGCTCGAACGTTACGAAGAGGATCTGACCCGCATCGAAGTCCACATCCGCGATGAGAACGGTGACAAGCCCGGCCCGCATGATATGCGCTGCCAAATGGAAGCCCGACCAAAAGGTCACCAACCCATCTCCGTAACTCACAAGGCCGACACCCTGGATCAGGCCGTAGATGGTGCCGCAGTCAAACTTGATCATGCCCTTGAGCATCTATTTGGCAAACTGCGCAAAAAGCGCGCAGGAGCCCCGGTCGTTGACGACTCAGAGCTTGAATCGGAAAACCCCGACGCTCTGTTGCAAGAAGAATTTCTGGAGAAGGAGCAGGAAAAAAGCGTCGCCCAACTGGGTTGAGCCACGCATTAACCTGAATCACATTACGACCTCTTGAAAGAAGGGCGGACTTGCACAGCAGGTCCGCCCTTTTTCGTTTTCGGCTTTATCTGGCTGGAGTGACCCTCACGAACAGCGGCGTGTAGTGCTCGACCTTGATAGGCAGGTTATCCGCCAACGTAGCCAGAGCAGCGTCGGTGTCATCAAGACGGAACACACCGGAGACGCGTATCCCGCGAAGCGCCTCTTTATCAAACTGCAGAACGCCATGCCGCCAGGACTCAAGGGCCTGCAACACCTCGACCAGTGGCCGGTCATCCGCTTTGAGCATACCGCGCGTCCACGCAGCCGGATCATCATTGCCGATGGCTGTGGGTATCTGTACCACACCATCCTTGAGCATCGCCCGTTGACCGGTGTTGACCCGAACGTCGGTCGAGCGATCAGCATTGGCGGCGATCGCCGACTCGAGCACGCTGACCTGAACTGAACCGTCCTGCTCTTTACGCACCACAAAGCGCGTACCCAGCGCCGTTATGGTGCCTTCACGCGTCTTGACCACGAACGGTCGCTGCGGGTCTTTGGCGACCTGCACCCACATTTCACCGCGGTACAACTCAATGACGCGCTGCCGTTCGTCGAATTCAACGTCCAGTGCCGAGCCGCTATTGAGCTGCAACTCACTACCGTCGGTCAGCAAAATCTCACGCTTTTCGCCGGTTTCAGTGCGTTCGTCAGCCAGCCAGGCCGGCCCCTGATCAACACTGAACCAGCCAAAAACCAGCACACCCAACAAGGCAATAGCCTGCACCGGGCGATGGGAAATTCTCCGTTTGGCCGGGGGAAAAATCTTGCCCAATGCCTTCCTGGCGGGCTCGACGGGCAACTGCTCGAAGATGCCCATGACCGCTTGCATGCGGGTCACCGCCAGTGCATGCCGAGGGTCTGCATGACGCCATGTGTTGAAGGCCTGCCGGTCAGCGCTGCTCACGGCATCGTCCTGCAGCAACGCCAGCCACTGCGCGGCCTGGCCGATCATCGACTCCGAGGGTTCGTGCTCTACATTCATGACATGTGGCCCGAACCATGCACAGTCTTATAGCAATGCACCAATACGCTGGCCATGTACTGCTTGACCATGCTGGCGGACACACCCAACACCTTGGCGATTTCGTTGTAGCTCAAACCGTCCAGACGGTTGAGTAAAAACGCTTCGCGGGGTTTGGGGGGCAAGCCCTCCAGCATTCGGGAGATTTTTTCCAGCATCTGCAGGGCGGCGTGAATCGCCTCAGGGCTGGGGATATTGGCATCGTCGGCGCTGAGAGCCAACGCCTCTAGGTAGGCATGCTCGATCTTGCGACGCCGGGCACCGTCGATCAGCAGACGCGTGGCGGTGGTGGTCAGGAATGCACGAGGCTCTTTAAGGTTTTGCGGTTCAGCGAGCGTCAGGATTCGGATGAAGGCGTCATGAGCAAGGTCAGCCGCACGCTGCGAACAACCGAGCTTTTTACGCAGCCACCCATGCAACCAGGAGTGATGGTCACTGTAGAGGGCAGTAAATTGCCGGTGACGAAGGATCAGGTCGTCATCGGGTGCAGGAGTGTCGCGCATGTGGCAATGCTTCTTAAACACGAAAAATTATCATTAACGCGGAAGATGCCATTATTCAGTCACAACGGCAAGCGCAGGAATTTTCCGATTTTTCACTCAACCGTCGAGAACTAAAGGGTCAAACGCCCAGTCAATTTATGCAGTCCCTACTGGCAGGTACCGAAAATGGATAATCCTTTTCAGCAGATTACCGACGTATTTCATCCTGACTACCGGGTGAACCTGAGCATTCAAGGCCTCGACGGCAGCATTATGCTGACGCTGTCGAATGAAACGGGTGTGGTCGCCAAACGCTTGATCAGCGCCGCGCAGCGCAACGATCCCAAGCGTTTGAAGCGATTGATCGAAAGCGTGCAATTCGGTATCGCAATCGAGGAAGGTCACAGCGCTATCAAGATCCTGGCGGCCATGACCGACGGCGACGTGAAACGACTTGCGCCTCCACCCTCAAAGCTCGCTAATCTGCTGGCGACCCGCCCGCCAGTGTCGGTGGGGATTTGATGCCGGTTGAGTGCCTTTAAGCCTGTTTACGATAAATCATCACACCCCCATTCAGATCCTGCTGACGTCGACCGGCAGCAGGATCTGGATCTTGCGTGCGCATCGCCACACGCCTGAATAGCCCGCACCTACTCCTCCCCTCCCCGTCGTTCTCAGGCTGATGGCTCGCTTGTCAGGCACCCTTTCGTCTTCAGTCACTGTTCAGGCGAGGTACAGACAAGGATTGTTACAACATTACTGAGACTAGGTTGTTGGGTGACAGGATCCTCCTGTCGCAGCGTCACTCCACCGACGGATAACTCCGAGGAGGCAACATGTTCTTGCGTTATGTGGCACTGATTGCACTGATAACAGTGGCGTCCGGTTGCGTAGAAGAGCGAATCGTCCACCAACGAAGCCCGGTGCACCACGAGTACGTTGAGGTCGTGGCACCACAAGCCCCGCCTGAGCGCATTGTGGAAGTCGAACCCGCACCTCGACCAGGCTATGTCTGGGCACGCGGTTACTGGCATTGGGATGGAGCCCGTTATGTACCTGTGCGAGGCCATTGGGAAGCAGAGCGCCCTGGCTATCGCTATGAGCATCCGCACTGGGAACGAGCAGGAGATGGCTGGCATTGGCATGCCGGCGTGTGGCTTAACTAGCTATTGATAACGCCTGTCCTGCAAGGCCAATAGGCCAGGCAGGACACGCAATCCCATCCCCTCAGCTTTCCGACTTGTCCTTCACCGACGGAAAGCGCGACGAAGCAAATCGCACCACCAGAATCGCAAACGCCAGCAGCAGAATCCCGCCGCACAGGTAGATGATCCCCAGATCAGGCGGCGCATGATGGGACACGTCGCTGATCAGCAACCGCGTCAGAGCGGTGATTGCAACGTAGATCAAGAATCTGATTGGCATGTGGTTGGTCTTGAAATAAATACCCACCATCGCTCCAAGCTCCAGATAGATGAACAGCAGCAGAATGTCATCAACGCTGACGCTGCCTTTGCCGATCATCTCTATGAAAGCCAGGATCGCGCCGTATGCCGTGATCGCCCCAATCCCGAAAAGTGCCAGGTAATGGAAAGCCTCTACGCACAGATTGCCAAGCGAATCTGCTTGATCGTGCAGAGTCTTGCGTAGCTTTTCAGCCCATTTCAGTTCTGACATCTTCAACTCTTCCTGTACAAAAATTGAGCAACACTTACCGGTCAATATAATGCCGCTTTGTAGGTGAAGCCTCGTGGCGCGTGATTCTCAAGCAGGAACGAGGCCATTCGCCAGGGTTAAGAGCGCGGCGGGTTGTCGCAAGGCACACGAAGGGAGTAAAAAAGATGCGTGTTCGCCACTATTCAAGCCGCGACGATTGGCTTATGCTTACAACTGTATAAACAACCAGTATTCGCAGAACCAGATCTTGCATCGTTGCAGGTCGGCATTTTGACCTGCAATACAAGCGTTGACCGTTTCACAAGCACAACCGGGGGCGTTCCCCTCCAATACTGCACCTGATTACGAGGCCTCACATGGCTGTTGAAACCCTATATCGCAGTACCCGCGACTTGGAGACTACATTCGTGGATCGTAAACTCGCCGATGCACACGACCAGATGCTCGAACTGGCAGAGTCGCTGACCGAGATTCTGATGAAGAACGTACCGGGCCTGACCGAGAAACAAGCTGAAGACACCAGTATCTTCATGGCTAAAAACCGCGTTGTATTTGCCGCTGCGTTCAAGAACAACGCAAGTGCGCTGGCCGAGTTGGGTCAGGAAGGCTGAATTCTCACAGGCCTTCAGGAGCTCATGAACAATGCGATGCAGCGATAGCGTGTTGCCTGACACGCCGCCATCGCGGGCAAGCGCGCTCCTACAAGTCTCCGGTTGCTGCGCGACAGCGCGGCTGTCTGGACGACGGTGACGCTCTCATCAAACGAAATGCAAATTAATGGATTGAAATGCATTTTCTGTAAGAGCTGCCGAAGGCTGCGAAGCATTTCTCCTCATACACCGCGATCGCAGCCTTCGGCAGCTCCAGATCCAATGTTTGCCACGAGACACAAGGCAATCTCCTGCAAAAATAGTGGCATCCAGATTCACCAACACCAAAGCAATTGAGAAGCAGTCTCATCCATGATAGCCTCGCCGACACATTATCTGTGGCTGCCATGGGCGGCGAACTTTGCTTTTCAGAGCGTTTTGCCGTGCCCGATAAAGCCGCCAGGCTTAGCCTCTATCTTGCCCATCGTCCTGCGTTGATCAACTACGCCAAAGGGGTCTTGGGCGATCGAGCGAGCGCGGAAGATGTAGTGCAGGATGCCTTTCTGCGTTTCAGCGAGGCGACCAGCGCGGCACTGGAACAGCCCGCAGCTTATCTGTATCGAATCGTGCGCAATCTGGCGCTCGATACCATGCGCCGTCAGAACAGCGAAAACCGTCAGCAGCAGAGTCCGCCGCAATGGATGCAGCCCGGTCAGTTGCACTCTCCCGAACAGCAGTTCCTTCAGCAAGCAGACGTCAGTCGCGTAGCCGCGACCTTTGCCGACCTGCCTGAACAAACGCGTATTGCCGTCGAGATGCACCGGTTGGGTGGTTATACTCTGCAGCAAATCGCCAGCCACCTGAACATTTCGCTGTCCATGACTCACCGTCTGGTACGCGACGCCGTGGTTCAGCTGGCCTCCAGTATCGAGGTTGAACAGCCTGTTCAGGCCGTTCAACGCAAGGAGCGCCCACGTGCATGAGTTGACGCCTTCCAGGGCCAGCCTGGAACAGGCCAGTGACTGGTTACTGGAACTTCAGGCTGAACCCGCACGCTTCGAAGAATTCGATCACTGGTTGCATGCCAGTCCAGAACACCTCAGCGCCTGGGCTCAGGTCAATCGCGCCTGGTCAGCCATCGAGCAGCCCTCGACCACAGCCCACTGGCCAGCCTCCACAGCAGTCGTACAGCTCAAAGCTTCGCGCCGTAAATGGTCGATGCTTGCAGCAGCCTGCGTCTGCGTCATAGCCGTGGGCGTCGCGTGGCTGAACAACCCGGACTGGCAGGCTGACTACCACACGGGCACCGGGGAAACCCGTGTTGTGCAGTTGTCCGATGGCAGCCAACTGACCCTCGCCGCGCGCAGCGCCGTAGATGTGGATTACAGCGGCAACACCCGACACATTACGTTGCTCAGCGGTGAAGCACTGTTCGACGTGGCGCATGATGCCCGCCGCCCTTTTCAGGTCGACGCCAGTAACGTGGTTATCAGAGTATTGGGGACATCGTTCGACGTGGCGCGCAGTGAGACAGGTACCAAGGTCGAAGTCCGCGAAGGTGCAGTCGGGGTCAGTGCAAACGGTTCGCCCTATCGCCTCGGCGCAGGCCAGCGCCTGTGGTTCGACGCCCTCCAGGGTACCGTTCAGCAAACCGCAATTGCTCCCGACGAAGTCGCGACCTGGGTCAGCGGCCAGCAGTTTTTCGAAAACGCTACCGTGCAGGAAGTCGTCGAGCAATTACGCAAATATCAGCGTGGCTGGATTGTGATCGGTGACAACGCATTGGGGCAGAAGCGAGTGACGGGGCTTTATGATCTGCGCGATACGCAACGGGCGTTGCAGGCTCTGGCCAAGCCGATTGGTGGCACGCTGGTGCGCTATTCGCCATTGTTGACGGTGTTGAAGTAAAGGCTGACAAACTCGGTGAGATCCTACAGGGATTTCGTGTCCGGCTAAGCTGCCCGACAGACATCAAAGGCCACGCAAGCCTGCCCTACCCCTCTTTCAATAAATGCTCCGCCAACATGTCCGCTACCCGCGCCGGTGAGCGTTTTTCCGCCTGAGCATGCGCATATACCTCGGTCAATCGATGACCGATGCGAGAAAGATGAGCCGTGATGGTCCCCAGATTTTCACCTTGGTGCTGCAAAGCAACGTAAATAAGCCCGCCAGAATTAATCACATAATCCGGTGCGTAAAGAATGCCGCGGCTCTCAAGCTGATCGGCGACCTGCAGACTACTAAGCTGATTACTGGCACCACCCGCCACCGCCGCGCAGCGTAATTGCGCTACCGTCTGGCTGTTAAGCACGCCGCCAAGGCCACAGGGCGCAAGAATATCGCAGGGCGTGCTGAGCAACGCTTCACAGGCAATGGGATGAGCACCGAACTGCTCCATGGCCAACTGCACACGGCCCTGATCAAGGTCACTGACCAACAGGTCTGCTCCCGCGGCATGCAACTGCTCGGCTAGCGCATAGCCCACATTCCCCAGGCCTTGTATGGCCACACGCAAGCCTTCCAGATTGTCGCTGCCCAAGCGGGCCATTGCCGTGGTTCGAATGCCGGTAAAAACGCCCATGGCCGTGTGCGCAGACGGATCACCCGATTCGCTGGTGCTGGTCACGTGTCGGGTATGTTGAGCAATGCAATCCATGTCAACGCTGGAGGTGCCGCTGTCCAGGGCGGTGATATAACGCCCGTTGAGACTTTCAATAAAACGGCCGAACGACTCAAAGAGCGCCGCACGATTGGGAAGATGTGCCGGACGCATGATCACGGCTTTTCCACCGCCCAACGGCAGACCGGCGAGTACGGCCTTGTAGCTCATGCTTCGAGCGAGGCGGATGGCGTCTTCGATGGCGCTCTCTTCATCCGGGTAAGAAAGATAGCGACAGCCCCCCAGGGCCGCTCCTTTCCGACAATTATCAATGGCGATCACTGCTTTCAGGCCGGTTTCCGGGTCGACGACCAAATGCAGCGACTCGACACGTGATGTATGCATGAGTGCGAACATCTACGGTGCTCCGGTATGTTTTTATGAACCGAGTATAGGCGTTTCGAAAAAAAATGACCGACCGCTCGATACATGGAATGAAACATATTCACGGGGCTATTTGGCGCTGGACGAAAAGCATCAGTGGGTCTAAAACAGGTCATGACTGCCAAGGTCTGCTCGGAGAGCGACATGACACCACGCCAACACTGCCTGGCTTGCCTGCAACGAACACCGTGCGATGTTTTCGAAGCGGCGCTGTGGATATCCGCCGAGCATGATCAGCAGTTCACGCCCGAACTGGCGCTCAACTGCATGGATGACCTGTTGCGACAGGTCAGAGCCGCCCTGCCGGATTTACCCGTCTCGGAGCTTGCTCAGCCCTTACTGCGACAGCTCAATACACTTGGCTTTGCTCAGGACGACTGGAATCCGCCGAAACCGCACTCGGCGTTGTTGCATAAAGTCCTGGAGCGCCGTCGAGGCCAGCCACTCGGCCTGGCGCTAGTGGCGATGGAGCTTGCCAGACGTCTGGATATCAAGCTCGAAGGTGTGAGCTTCCCGGGGCATTTTCTGCTGCGGGTACCGGGTGCCGATCATCTGCTGGACCCCTGCGGCGGCCGCAGGCTTTATCCCAAAGACTGTCGTGAGTTGCTGGCACGCCAGTTCGGGCCGGACATGTCATTGCGCGCCGAACACATGGCACGAGCCACCGAAGTCAATATGATGCAACGCCTGTCGCGTAACCTGCGACATCTGCACCAGATCAATGATGACTTTCTGGCCGCTCTCAAGGACGCGAATCGGGTGATGGAACTGGGCCCGGCAACCACCGCCGACTATCTGGCCCGCGCCAGCTTGTATCGCACGCTGGAATGTCCCCAGGCCGAGCGTTACGACCTGGAGCATGCCTTGATGTTGAGTGACGACGCCGTTCAGCGCTTGAGACTCACCGAACGATTGGGCCAGTTACCTCATGGAAGGGCGATTCATTAAGCAAACCCGGGATGTGATTTGCGCAACGCCCATCCCAATGCTTTGTACCCCAGACCAGCGCTCGATTGTGCGAGGTCTTTTGCACCCGAAGCGCCAAGCACCAGGCCAAAGACGCCCCAGACATAATACGGACTCGCTGCGGCACGATCCCCATCAAGATAAGCCAGGTATCCCCGGGCAAGGCCAATGGAGGTATTGAGCAAGCTCCACGCCAGCGCAGCAGGCGGAAATGGAAGCAGCAGAATCGTGCCAGTCCACTTAACCAGTGTGTAAAGGTTTTCAGCGAAGGTCTCTGCCTTGCTGAGTGATTGTTCATCAACGTCCTGGATCATGCGCTGGATCATGGCGTCATGCAGGGTCTGCAAGTCACTAACCTCGTCATTGGTTCCAATGGTCAGCGACTTGAGCGCCAGCTGTGGATTTTTAACCAGTGCCGAAAAGAACGTGCCGATAGTAGGCTGATCTTTATAACTGACCCGATTGTAATAATAAGTATCCATCCCTGGAGAGCTCAGGGTGGAAATAAAAATACCGTAATTTCTGAAACGAATGCCGTCGGGCGCGTCAGGCGTATAAATCAGATTGTAATCGGCGTCATCGGTGCCATTGGTTTTAAAAGCGAACACCCCCTCGATCAAGCGTCCGTTGAGGTACAACTGGTTGAGCGAACTGTTACCTGAACCTGACGTCCCATTCCGACCAGAGTGATCCGGATAGACCGTCGCAAGCAGGCTTACAGCCCATTGATACTGCGCCTCGGTGAACCCTTTCTCCAGATAAGTGATGAGCACGTCACGCCGCATTTGATAAAAACTTCGTTGAGCAAATAGCGCCCTCCTCTTCGCATGCTCCGGATGCTGTCGGTCGCTGTAGTCTTCCTTGAGTATATCGATGTATCGCTCGCCAAGCGGCGCGTTCAGCACTTCTCTTATAACCGGCATGGACAACTCTGAAAGATCCTGCCCTATGGAAGAATACATGGGCGCTTGCTCATCCAGAGTGTAGATAAAGTCATTCATGAGCAACTGAGTCAGGGAGACCAGATCAGTGTGAGGGCCAAAATCAGGTTGAAGCCTTCGAGTGCGGCTACTCAAATCGAAATAAACCGTATCCGTATTGACGATCAGCTCGACCCCCTTTCTTTTCAAAACATTTGAGATGTATATCTCTCCCGAGAGACGGGCAAAATGACGATAGGAAATAAGCTGCATACTGTTTTTATAGCGTTTCTGCAGAAACTCGATCCGAGCTTCGCATAACGCCAACTGTCGGCGATATTTATAGGATGAGCTATTCCGTTCGCCCCCGACGACCCTGGGTAGTTCGGCCAATTGATAATCAAGTTTCTTGTTTATCAAGGCGGACATAATGCCCTGGAAGTCTGGCTCCGGCGTGGCAACAGAGCGCACATTCTCTTCCTTCCACAAGGTAGGCTTCTGACTGACGGCTTGCATAAAAGCGGCAATGGCATCCTGAAAAACGGGCGCAGATTGAGCGACTAGATACTCCCGGCCACTGGGCGTGGCGGACCATTTCGCCACTTCATGGTAGAGGTGACGCCAACTGCGAAACTCGATCATATCGCGCCCACCAGGCGCTCCGGGTGCGTAAAGCACATAGTGCTGATTCGTGCTGGTTTCTTCGCTGAACACAATGACATCGCGCAGCTGATTCCCCATCCTCCCGACTTCCAGCGCTACGGTTTTACGCGTAGCGCCTTGCTCTTGACGATCCCCCCGCAGCGCCCAGACCAGTTCCACGCTCTTGTCCGAAATATGGTGCTGTAGTTTTGCTGCCCAGGTACTCAGCGCCAGTCCACTGTCACGTTGATGCAACAGCGCTCGCTGGGTATCAGGTTGACGGTAACAAGCCTCAAGCGCTTGCCGGTACCGATGTCGCAAATCCAGATCAGCGATGAGCTCTTTGACAAACTCAAAGGTAAACTCCGGGTGACTGCTACCCCACGGCATCTCCACACGGGCGTCAGCTTCGGCAGCAATCAATGGCAGGCCATTCAACGCATATTCAAACAACGATTTGCGATAAACGGGACTCAAATCGCCTATCGGGGAAGACCATTGATCTTTCAATAAGATGAATACTTTTCGAGTGTCCACGCGGTAACCAAGATGCTGCCGAATATAGTCATCGATTTTCAGTAACGCATAGTCCTCCAGCGACTCCAGGCCCGCAAATAATCGGCTTGCCGCTTGAGCACGGCTACGGTATTCGCTGTCGAATACGTCGTAGTCAGCCTTTTCATTATCACTGGAGTGCTTCAACCAGCGTGGCGTATTCAAGACTTGCAGGCGCTGCATGTGCGAGTGAAAACTTAGCCGCCGCGACTCGTCGAGAGAGGCGAAAGTCTGAGACGTGTTTACCGCGTTAAGAAATCCCGAAACACTTTCGCCAGCGCTGCTCTTGATCAGAAAGTGAAGATCCTCCACTTGCTTGACCCGCAATGCCTTGACCAGACTGCTCACCAAATCAGAGGTCGGGCTGTACTGAACCTCAATGTCCGAGACCTCCGAAAACAGGTCGGCTTGTGACAGTAAAAGGTCTTCGAGCAAGGCGCTACGCGATCCTGGATCGGAGAATCGTTCGAGAAGTTTTTCGCTGAGCAATGCAAACGAGCTGAATTTTTCTACGCCGTGTCTGGCGGAGAGTAAAAACACTGACCCCAACCTGCTTGCCGGACTTGGCGTTTCGTAGGCCTGAGGTGTGAGGTTGATAACGAAAGTACTGTGCAACAAAGCAGGTGTATGACCCGGTTTGACCAATGAAACACGGTGTAGGCCTTCAGCCACGGGATTATTAAGTATCCACTCCAGCCGGGCTTTGTCCTGTTCGTCCAGATTGCCGTTAAGGTGGCTTATCTCCATCTCACTAAGAAATGCCGTGCCCTGCAGAGAAGCCCAATGCTTTTGACGTGTAATACGCTGCCCCGCAGAATCCGGATCTTTTATACCCTCCGACCAAAAGTCATCCAGCAGATGCAGATAGTGGTCAGACAGCCGCTCGCGGGTATAAGTGAATATTGCCTTGAGCCCCTCACCGCCGATGTTCCTTGCCAGAAATGCCTCATCCACTGTGTCGTGGCGGGTATACAGCGCAACGACATCACTGTGAGATGCATCCATGCCTTCAATAAGTGCTTGAATCATCCCGTCCGTGAGAGAGATCGAACGCAACAACGAACCGTCCGTGGTTCGTTCATTGAGGAACAAGATGTCAGGGTTGTAATCGACTCCGGCCTTGAGCAGCGCTGCGCCTATGAGTGTTCGAGCCGCTTGACGCAAGCTGGGCAAAGAAGAAATTAATTCGGCTGCCTGGGCTGAGGCTTCACACAGTCGGCCCAGAGACAGGGATATTTGCGAAGAGGACGAAACAGAACCCGAGGACGTGAAACGCGATGCGACAGAAAGATCATTCATGATATAGCTCCACTAGAGCGGTCACGTCCAAGAGGCATCCAGCCAAATGAAAGAACACGTGAACCGCCGAAAACACGTTCATAAGACGCGTTCGATGGATCTATTTTGCGGTATCTATTGATGTCCCCAAGGACAGAAATTGACGGGAAACGCGAGTTAGCCTGACAGACATTTTACCGGTGGCTGTAAGCAATCCCGTAGCGACCATTGCGTTTACTGCAACACTCCATATCTCGAACCCCTCTTTTTCAGGGTTCAGCGAGTCACTATCATCCGGGCCACGTTGATTTTGAAGCTCCTGGATCTGCGTAATATTTAGCCGCTGCCCGTGCAGCGGCTTTTTTTTCGCCACTACCTGATCGGCTTCAAAGCTTGTTGCTTGGGAATTTCACCTGCATCCTCCCGACGTTTGCGTGTAACGCTGTCGTAGCTGTCGCCCGTGGCACCGAAGTGCTGCAGGCACTTCAATACGTGTACGGCTCGCACATAATCAGGCATCAACAGCTTTGCGTATTTATCGCCTTTAAGAGACTTCGCCTTTATCTCATCAATCTGCGTAACGAAAAACTCCAGCACATTTATTTCTTCATCAGGGTTGGAGGGATTACCGTCTTTATCAAACTCCAGCGCAGCGCGACCTAACAAATCGGCAGTCAGATTATCAATCAAGCCAAATGAATAGAGTTGCTTGCCAACTTTATCGAGACCAGAGGAGCTGATACTTTCCGGATTAAAGCCTTTGAACATCGGTTTTAGCTTGCCTAATTCCATCTTTGTCGTGTTAAGCGCCGTACGATTTTCGCCGATCTCGTCAAGCATTCTACTGACTTCAGCGGCACGATGCCTGACCGCAGGTTGAGTGGGTAATGGTTTAAAAGTTACGGGCGGAAGTTCTGGAATATACCATCGGCTCATGATCATGCTCCTGCAATGAAAGTTCCTGTATCGAGGAGCATATCGGTGCCTGACACGCAGACTTTATAGGGTATGGACTGCAGATTTAAAATCCAGAGAAGTACTACACTTGAAGTGGAAAAGCCTTACACAGCATCAATATATTTCAGACAACTTATTAATAAAATAGGAAATATCACCATTGTAAGCTCTCATCCTTTTACCCCATAACAACATCACTTTAATAATGGATTAAAACGCAGACCTGGTAGGAGCCAACTTGTTGGCGAAGCGTAATTTCTGACGATGCAGGTCCGACGTCTCGCCAACAAGTTGGCTCCTACCAGGGTCACCCGCTTGCTTCGCTACAGCGGTGTGTCATGTACATCGGGGCAGCTCTCATCAAACATCACTTCAATAATGGATCAAAACGCAGACCTGGTAGGAGCCAACTTGTTGGCGAAGCGTAATTTCTGACGATGCAGGTCCGACGTCTCGCCAACAAGTTGGCTCCTACCAGGGTCACCCGTTTCCTTAACGAAAGCGAGGTGTCAGGGACATCGGGGCAGCTTGTACAGATCCATTGCTCCGCAAGAGCGCCTTTCGCAACTCAATTAGCACCACTCATACTGCATATTTCTGCAAATGAGCCATCATTTCTTTAAGCGCCTCGACGTTGTCCTGCGGATGGACCGCTTCATTGAAGTCACTGATAACTTGCCATTGAGCTGCGACGTCCTCCGGGCTGAAGCCGGCACGGGGATCGAAGCCCGCACCAAGACTGCGTTCCCAGCGAACCTTGCCGATCCAGCCGCCACCCACTTCGAATAAACCTGCGGTGTCCTGACACGCTTCGCTGCCCAGATACACCACCAACGGGCTGACCAGTTCCGGCTTGAGCAGTTCGAACACGTCAGGCGGGAGCAGCCCTTCGGTCATGCGGGTTCCGCCGGTGGGAGCGATAGCGTTGACCAATATATTGTTTTTACGTCCCTCCAGCGCCAGGGTACGAGTCAACCCATAAAGGCCTAACTTGGCCATCGCATAATTGGACTGGCCAAAGTTGCCGTAAATACCGGAAGTGGATGAGGTGAAAATCACCCTGCCGTAATTCTGCTCACGCAGGTGCGGCCAGGCGGCATGGGTCACTTTGTAAGCGCCTTCCACATGAACACGGTAAACCAGATCCCAGTCGGCGTCATCCATCTTCGCAAAGGACTTGTCGCGCAAGATACCGGCGTTGTTCACCAGCACATCAACACGTCCAAAAGCGTCCAGAGCGTTCTGGACGATTTTGTCGCCGTCGGTCACCGAGTCATGATTGGCGACAGCGATACCGCCCGCCTCACGAATTTCGGCTACAACGCGGTCGGCTGCCGAAGCATTGGCACCCTCGCCGTGCGCCGAACCACCAAGGTCGTTGACCACCACCCGCGCACCGTAGCGCGCGAACAACAGAGCATGAGCACGGCCAAGGCCGCCGCCTGCCCCCGTGACAATGACGACCTTGTCTTCATAATGAATGGCATGACTCATGATTGACTCCGGCAAAGGATTGCAAGAGACCAGTGTCATCCACCCATGCGGCAGTCACAATCAACACAATCGATGCTGAATAGTGCGCGATAACGGAGCGGGATAATTTAGAAGTCCCGCACGCAGTGTCAGGCGCGCAACCGCTCGATCAGCGTAGCCAGCCAAGGTTCGGCGTCGGTCTCCGGAGTGACGCTTTCACTGCCATCCAGACGCAGCATTTCCTGGACTTCATTCACACCCAGCTCGGCAAACAGCTCACGAATCAGCTCGCCCCCGCCACAGAAAGTGTCGCCATAGCTGGCGTCGCCCAACGCGATCACTGCGCCCGGCAGACCGCGCCAGGCAGCTGGCAATACGTCGCGAATCTGCGAATAAATAGCCTGAATGTTATCGGGCAGCTCGCCCATACCGGTGGTCGATGTCACGCCCAGTAGCGCTTGCGGCTCAAAGGCCTGAAGCTCGGCCAAGGTCACGCGAGGGTTGTGCAAGACTTCAAAACCAGCGTCACGCAGGATCTTCCCGGCATGACGAGCGACTTCTTCAGCCGATCCGTAGACCGAACCGGAAATAATGGCGACTTTCATGAATCATCCTGTAGCAACGTAAAAAACGTTTGGCATTATGCCCCAAGTGGCCTCATGACCTAGAATGCGGACTTTGCTTCTTCGCTCCGGATACTTTCATGATCAACGCAAAACTGCTGCAGCTAGTAGTTGACGCCTCCAACGACGGTATCGTCGTCGCCGAGCAGGAAGGTGAGGACAATATCCTCATTTATGCCAACAAGGCATTCGAAACCCTGACGGGCTATGCCGTCGACGACATTCTGTATCAGGATTGCCGTTTCCTGCAGGGTGACGACCGCCATCAGGCGGCGCTGGACCATATTCGCGAAGCGTTGATCAACAAACAGCCGTGCCGCCAGATCGTGCGCAATTACCGCAAGGATGGCAGCCTGTTCTGGAATGAACTGTCGATCACGCCCGTGTTCAATGAAGCTGATCAGCTGACTTATTTCATCGGTATCCAGAAAAACGTCACGCAGCAGATCGAAGCCGAACAGCGAGTGCTGCAGCTGGAAGCGGAGCTGAAACTGGCACGCGAAGAAATAGATTCATTGAAAAGTTGACGAATGGATGTAACAAAACGTTGAATTAAAGGTCTGCTTCCTCAATAACGGGTTCCTTCGAGCTCCATCATGCCCCACGAAACGCTACTCACTCAGGCTGAGCTGGATTTCATCCAGAGCATGCAGCACAACCCCAAGCTGAACGTGCGCGATGCGACACGTAGCCTGACTGTGAACGGCGGAAGGCAAATTCAGGATTTGCTGACACGTCTGGCTGCTCATGAGCAAGTCACGATCCAGGCGCAGTTCGATAACCAGCAAATGACTTTCCCGCTGCACCTGGTGGAAGACGAATTTCACGCGCTGCATCTGGAACTGGGCGCACCGTCTATCTTCGAGGAAGGGCCACGCATCCGTCCATGGCGTCTGACGCTGCCGGAACCGGTAGCGCTGGAGACAGAGAAAGGCGCACAGACCGCGCTGTGGGTGCATGAGATTTCGTTCAAAGGCGTGCTACTGGAACACCGCAAGACCACGCGGCCTCCCAAGCTCTTCAACGCCTGGTTCGTTCCACCAGGGCACGCGCCGATTTCCATGCGAGGCGCTTTCGAGCGTCTTACCGAGTCAGGTCTGGCGGCTTACCGGTTGAGCGACCGGAACAAGGAAGACACTGAACGTCTGCGTCAGTACATCCTGCAACAGCATCGCAAGATGTACCCGACGATGCACCGCGGTTAAGCCTCACCCTCAGCTATCAAGACGCCCCTTCAGAAACAATTGCAGACCACGCTGCATGGCAAGCCCCTCGCTGCCGATGCAGGCAACCGGCGAGCCGTCCAGCGCTTCCCGAGCAAGATCCGCCCCTTCGCCCGCCAACAGCAGCGGACAATCCAGTGCCAGCGAGAGACGCTTCAGACGACGAGAAAAGTCCGGGGCTGGCGGATGATTGCTGTAGAGCACCACGGCAACGGGCTCGACCTTGCCGCACACCAGTGTCAGCTCTTCCAGTGGCTGCCCCAGGGCCAGCACTTGAATGTCCAGATCCGGGCTGCCAATCAATAGCCCGGCAACCCACAGCTCCAGTTCCCGGCACTGCTCAGGCACGGCAGCGAGAATGACCTTGTGCGCTGCCGAGCCACGAGCGAACTGCAGGCGCTGCGATGCTCGTGCACGCAGGAAGCTGTCCAGAAACAGCCACTCACTGGCCTGACCGAACTGATCATGATGCAGAAGCAACTCTCTCCAGACCGGCAGAAACACGTCTTCGAACACCACCGTCAGCGGATAAGTCGAGAAGACCCGGCCATAGAGTTGCTCAAGGCGCGCGTCATCAAACGTCCCTACTGCCTGTTTTATCTGCTGCTGCAATTGCGCCCAGTCACCGGGCAGAACATCGCTGTCGAGTGCCGATGCCTGTAGCCGAACGTCATTGGTCTTCTCCAGAATCTTGCCGACTTTGCTCACTGCGACGCCGCGCTCGATCCAGCCAAGGATACTGCGCACTTCGTCGATATCGGCCTGTGAGTAAAGACGATGCCCGCTTTCTGTGCGAGTTGGCTGAATCAGACCGTAGCGCCGCTCCCAGGCACGCAAGGTGACCGGGTTGATGCCCGTGATACGGGACACTTCGCGAATGGGGAAGAGTTCTTCTTGCTTTAGACCGGAGCAAGGGTCCAGGCCAGTAGCGGATTCAGTCATGACGAGGATCGCTTGAAAACAATCGGCGCATTGTACGCCTGCACCGGGCTTATTTCGCAAAAACAGGGCCCAATACGGCTATTCGTCAGGGAATTACTGCCGCCCTATAGCTTATTCAAGGATTTCAGGAATAATCCTTGCTTGCTTGAACAACGAAGCTGACGCCGCCCACCACCCCGGAGCTGCGTCATGTGACTTCCTTACCCGGGAATCTCACTCGTTTATCGGAGATACATAATGTCTACCACTCCTGTCACCCTGCTGGTTGCGCGCCGCGTTGCCCATGGCCGCTATCAGGAACTGATCGCCTGGCTGCATGAAGGCGAAAGACTGGCCACCGATTTTCCCGGTTATCTGGGCTCAGGCGTGCTCGCGCCGCCACCCGGAGACGACGAATTCCAGATTATTTTCCGCTTTGCCGACGCTGAAACCATGCACGCCTGGGAGCATTCCGCCTCCCGAAGCTCCTGGTTGGTGCGTGGCAGCGGCCTGTTTGCACAACCTTCAGAGCATCGCGTCAGCGGGATCGACGGCTGGTTCGGCGCAGCTGGCCAACGCCCACCACGCTGGAAGCAGGCCGTAGCCATCTGGCTGGCATTCTTTCCGGTGTCGCTGCTGTTCAACTTCGTACTCGGCCCGTTGCTCAATGACTGGCAATTGGTACCACGCATCATGATCAGCACAATGATCCTCACGCCGCTGATGGTCTTCTGGTTCATCCCGCTGTCGACCCATCTGCTGGCCGGCTGGCTGAATCCGGAACCTGCCCCTGGCCGATCAGGCTCTGAGTCTGTGCGCAGCAATTGAATCAAGCTGGCCCGGAAGCGTTGAGCTGCCGGGTCCGGAGCACCCCCGCCGCAACAAACTTCGGTATGCTATGCGCTCTCGTGACGACACCACTGAACGCATGCCAAACA
The DNA here is from genome assembly GCF_002699985.1 of Pseudomonas sp. ICMP 561. Classification (GTDB taxonomy): domain Bacteria; phylum Pseudomonadota; class Gammaproteobacteria; order Pseudomonadales; family Pseudomonadaceae; genus Aquipseudomonas; species Aquipseudomonas quasicaspiana. Next base: position 179,597 of record NZ_LKBT01000045.1, read on the forward strand.
GTTGCTAATGAATAATCCAATCCTGATTACCGGGGCCAGTCAGCGGGTCGGGCTTGAACTGGCTATCGAACTGGCCAAAGCGGGCCATTTTGTAGTCAACGCCAGCCGCAGCATTGCGCACACCCCTGCACACCCGAACATAGTTTCGTTTCAGACGGACCTGCTGCTTGCAGAAGACCGGATGGCACTTGTCGGCTATCTGAAAGCCAATTACACCGGCCTTCGTGCCGTGATTCATAACGCATCACTTTGGCTTGATGACAGCGTCGACAACCTGAACACCATGTTCAAGCTGCACATGGAAGCGCCCTATCACTTGAACCATGAGTTGGCACCACTGCTGGCCATGAGCGAGAAGTCGGACATCATCCATATCTGCGACGAAACCTCATCGCGAGGCAGTAAAAGCCATATCGCCTACGCAGCGACGAAAGCTGCACTGCAGAACATGGTTCTGTCGTTCGCCGAAAAGCTCGCGCCTGATATCCGGGTCAACGCCGTCTTGCCGGGCCTGCTGATCCTCAAGGAAAACAGCGATGAGGCCTATCGCAGCCAGACACTTAAAAAAGCCTTGCTCGAGTTCGAACCCGGCTCCAGGCCTTTGATCGATGCGGTGTTCTATCTGCTCAATACGCAATACAGCACTGGAAGCAGCGTGGTCGTTAATGGCGGCCGGCATCTCAAGAAAGGGATTTGAAAACGCGCTTCAAATCCCTCATGTTGGCGGGGCTATCATGCTTCGCCTCCCCCCATTGAAAGTGGCAGGAATGATATGACTGACCAACAACGCCTTGAACTCGAAGCAGCGGCCTTTCGCAGGCTCGTTGCGCATCTGGACAGCCGCAAGGATGTGCAGAATATCGATTTGATGAACCTGTCCGGCTTCTGCCGTAATTGCCTGTCCAAGTGGTACAAGGCAGCCGCCGACGAGAAACACATTGAGGTCAGCCTCGATGAGGCTCGCGAAGTGGTTTACGGCATGCCGTATAGCGAGTGGAAAGCCCAATACCAGAAAGAAGCCAGCGTCGAGCAGCAAGCGACGTTTGCCAAGGAAACCAAGCATGACTGATCTGAATACACTGCGCGCCAGCCTTGAAAGCGGTGAGCATCTCTTCGCTGACACCCTGGCATTCATCGCCGCTGGCTATGATTACCAGCCACAGGCGTTTACCAACGGCGGCGTGGAAAACGCTGCTGGCCAGAACGAAGGCTCATGCAAGACATTGGGCCTGGCGCTGCTGGAAGGCCTGAGCGACGAACAGGCGCTATTGGCTTTTGGCGAACATTATCGTTCGGTTGTCGCTACGCCAGACGGCAGCGATCACGGCAATATCCGTGCACTGATCGCCAATGGGTTGGCGGGCGTGAAGTTCGCGGACGAGCCGCTGACGCGCAAGGCTTGAGCCTGCAGGATCAAAAACAAGATAAGTATATGAATTGAAACGCTTTCCTGTAGGAGTGAGCTTGCTCGCGATAGCGGTAGATCTGTAGAGAAATGATCGTCTGACCTAACGCTATCGCGAGCAAGCTCACTCCTACAGAATTAAGTGTTTTCTCCACCGACAGCGCTGTATCAAGGAGATCGCGGGACCCCATGCGGGAGTTTCGCGTCAAAAAAAACCGGCCTGGGCCGGTTTTTTTATTGCTGCTGAACAGCCGCTATCAGAACGAAGCGTTCGCCAGGCCGTCCAGATACCGCTCGGTATCCAGTGCAGCCATGCAGCCTGCGCCAGCCGAAGTGATGGCCTGGCGGTAAACGTGGTCAGCCACGTCGCCTGCCGCAAACACACCCTCAACGCTGGTTGCAGTGGCATTGCCTTCACGGCCGCCCTGCACAACCATGTAACCGTCTTTCAACGCCAGCTGGCCTTCGAACAGCGAGGTGTTTGGCGTGTGGCCGATGGCGATGAACACACCGTCCACTTTCAGCTCGGAGGAGCTGCCATCGTTGTTTTTCAGACGTGCGCCGGTCACACCCATGTTATCGCCCAGCACTTCGTCCAGTGTGGCGTTCAGCTTGAGCTCGATCTTGCCTTCGGCAACCCGGGCATGCAGCTTGTCGATCAGGATCTTCTCGGCGCGGAAGGTCTCGCGACGGTGAACCAGAGTCACTTTGCTGGCGATGTTAGCCAGATACAGCGCTTCTTCAACAGCGGTGTTGCCACCGCCCACTACCGCCACTTCACGGTTACGGTAGAAGAAACCGTCGCAGGTTGCGCAGGCCGAAACACCTTTGCCCATGAAGGCTTCTTCAGAAGGCAGGCCCAAGTAGCGAGCGCTGGCACCGGTAGCAATGATCAAAGCATCGCAGGTGTAGGTGCCGCTGTCGCCTTTCAGGCTGAACGGCTTGCCAGCCAGGTCCACAGCATTGATGTGGTCGAAGACGATTTCAGTCTCGAAACGCTCAGCGTGTTCACGCATACGCTCCATCAACACCGGGCCGGTCAAACCATGCGGATCGCCAGGCCAGTTATCAACCTCGGTGGTAGTGGTCAATTGACCGCCAGCCTGCATGCCGGTGATCAGCAAAGGCTTGAGATTGGCACGCGCGGCATACACCGCAGCGCTGTAACCGGCAGGGCCAGAGCCGAGAATGATTACCCGGGAATGACGTACATCAGACATGACAGACTCCTATCGACCGACCATTGACGCCGTGGTCGTACCGGCTGGAATAAAAAGGATCACCGATAAGCACTTGGGGAAGGCTCAGAAACACGGCAATCCTGAAAAAATTGAGGCTGCGACCAAAGCCGCAGCGACGTGTTACAGGCTAGTAGCGTTTTCGGCCAGGTAATCAGCAACGCCTTTTGCGTCAGCTTTCATGCCTTTTTGACCTGGACGCCAGCCCGCTGGACAAACTTCGCCGTGCTCTTCAGTGAACTGCAGCGCTTCAACCAGACGGATCATGTCTTCAACGTCACGACCCAATGGCAGGTTGTTCACCACCTGGTGTTGAACAACGCCTTCACGGTCGATCAGGAACGAAGCACGGAGTGCTACGCCGGCATCATGCTCGATACCGTAAGCGCGGGTGATCTCGTGCTTGACGTCAGCAACCATGGTGAATTCGACTTCGCCGATGCCGCCCTTTTCTACCGGGGTGCTGCGCCATGCGTAGTGAGTGAACTGCGAGTCGATGGAAACACCTACCACTTCAACACCCAGCTCGCGGAACTTAGCGATGCGGTTGTTATGGGCGATGATTTCCGAAGGGCAAACGAAGGTGAAATCCAGAGGCCAGAAAAACAGCACAACGTATTTGCCACGCAGCGAGGACAGTTTGAAGCTGTCAACGATGGAGCCGTCGCCCAGCACTGCTGCTGAATCGAAATCCGGTGCCTGTTTGTTTACCAGTACGCTCATGATGTCTCCTTGGAGGATCAAATTTGAAAGGGATAGGTTGAGAAATTGATGGCCAGCCTATCGGGGCTGCAAAGATTAAGGAAATATCGTTTCACAATCCACCTCATAGGCAATCCCTATTCCGATAAGCCCTTTATTCAAGCCGTTGGACAAATTTTACGCTCATGGGTTTATTACTGCGAATGTCCATCTTCCCAGGCCCAAACATAACTGTAGGACCGGCTTTAGCCGGGAGAGGGCCAGCGCATTCGGCGCAAATGCAGCGTCTGGAATTACGACCTCGCGGCTGAAGCCGCTCCTACGCAGACTGTGTGAAAACGTAGCGAGCGACGGCAAGACAAGGCAAAAACAGGCGAAAAAGCGGAGTCTAGGTGTTCTAAATGAGCATTTTTCGCCTGTTTTTAACGCAGTATTGCCGAGCGCAGTAGTTTTCACACAGTCTGTACGGGCACGCACAATTTGGCGGTCTGAAGCCGGTCCCAACGCGCCAACACCGCTTTCACCCGTCAGGCAAAGCCGGTAATGTCGGCGGGTTTTCCATCATTCGGAGGCTGCCATGCCTGCTCCCGCTCTCTCGGGCCCGCAATATCTGCGTGAAGGCCTGAAACTGGTGCTCAGCCCAGGCCTGCGTCTTTTTGTGCTGCTGCCCCTGACCATCAACTTGTTGCTGTTCGGTGGCCTTATCTATCTGGCCATGCATCAGTTCAGCATGTGGGTCGATACGCTCATGCCCGAACTGCCAGGCTGGCTGAGCTTCCTTAGCTATATTCTCTGGCCACTGTTCGTCGCTCTGGTGATATTCATGGTGTTCTTCACCTTCACCATGCTCGCCAACATCATCGCCGCGCCATTTAATGGCTTCCTTTCGGAAAAGGTGGAAGTGGTCGTCCGCGGCACTGATGACTTTCCACCCTTCAGTTGGGGTGAACTGATTGTCATGGTGCCACGCACCTTTGGCCGGGAAATGCGCAAATTGGGCTACTTCCTGCCTCGCGCCATCGCCCTTTTCATTCTGTCGTTCATCCCCGTGGTCAACCTGATTGCCGCGCCGTTGTGGCTGCTGTTCGGGGTCTGGATGATGGCGATCCAGTACATCGACTATCCGGCAGACAACCATAAGCTGGGCTGGAATGAAATGCTCGCGTGGCTGCGCGCCAAACGCTGGCAGAGCCTGAGCTTCGGCGGCATCGTTTATGTCGCGCTGCTGATCCCGGTGATCAACATCCTGATGATGCCGGCGGCTGTCGCTGGCGCGACTTTATTCTGGGTGCGGGAGCGAGGCGAAGAAGCGTTACTGACGCATAAATCCTGAAACTAATAAAAAGGCCCTTGATTGGGCCTTTTTTTTATTATCGCCACAAGAAGTCAAGCTCAACCAAACTTACCGACAATTAATATAAAAAGAAATATCCCACACCTCTATCCAATACTTCCTACAAACACCAAAAACGCCATTAAAACCTGCCCGGCAAACCATTGCCTATTAATGGCAAACACCTGCCGACTTCCTACAAAACTCTTTCTGTAGGAAGTTTACGTAGGAGCATAACTCCGTTTTCCATCTCGCCTTATTTCATTAACAGTTGCAACCACTCTATTTCCTACACGAAAGAATCTGGCACTCCTGTTGCTATGAGAGTTATAAAACAAGGAGTGAGCAAAACATGGAAATCAAGGCAAATCCCGTCCACCCCAATGCTGCAACCGCGCCAAAGAAAAACCCACAGGCCGACTCCACAGGGTTCGCGAAAATCCTGAATAACATGACCCAACCAAAACCCGCTCAAAAAATCGAAGCACAGCCCGCCGCATTGTGCCGCCAGATCAAACCGCGTTCACACCTGCAACTGACCAGTCTCAACCCAGTAGGCACCCTGCACAAGCCAAAGCCTGCGGCGCTGGAAACAATCGGCGAGTCGCGGATTTTACCGTTTGTTTTATCGACTACACGCTAGACATGCGGATCAGGAGCAGCAATGAACATCAACAATCCAGGATATATCGAACGGCGGCCTGTCTCTGACAGACTTAATGAAAGTATCAAACCAACCAACAGGTTTTCACAACAAAACAAACACAGTCTTGAAGAACCTCCATTCGCAAGAACACTTAAAGAAAAAACAGGCTCAGTGGAAACCCCGGTCTACGCTCGGAGCGCCTCCACAAAAACGGAATGCAACCGCTTGATGAATGAAATTTTGTCAAATCCTGAAGTCGCCGACATGCGGGTAAGGGGTTACGCCCATGAATCACTCGGTGTAGTGGCCTACAGCATCGCGGAATACCCCATTCTCAGGCTTGTAACTACAGGAGAAATTTATACGCCAGAAGTACAAGCAGAATACGATAGCATCTGGAAAGAATGGCAATACGGCCGACTATCACTTTATGAAACAGAGCTTTCCAAAGGTACTCCAGCGGCGGAAATACTCAAAAAACTATGGCAGTACAATGACACAATGCCTGCTGATTTTCTAAAGCGTGCGGGCTGGTGACAGAAACATAAAGGGCTGGGCTGACACACTCATCAGCCCACCCTCCAGCATCAGTATCTCTCTACCATTGAACAGTCAACGAACCCTGCAAGGTGCGAATCGGGAAAAACGGACTGCGATATGCCCTGATATTAAAATAGAATGGAAATTCAGCGTAATAGCTATTAAATACTGAAGTAGAGCCAGACGGTCGGTTAGTCACATCAAGGCATTGGTTGGTAACCATTTGGCATAGCTCAACCGTGACCGGTTGCGAGCGCCCTTGATTCACCCAGCTCCAGCTAACATTCCTCGCCCTGACCGCCACCGGGGGAGCCGGTGCGTAGGGTACATTAAATCTATATGTCTGATTTTTAACTTCAATATTGGGTAAGCTGAATGTCGAATGATATTCATCTGCAAACGACAGTTCGGCCATCATTGCCATACAAAAAACCAACCCAATACATATGCATTTACTTTTCATTAAACTATATCCTTATCACAAAGGCCACTGAAAAAGCTTTCCAAGCCAGCACCTCTGTTTTCAAATTTTAATGCGACCAGAGATCGCAGACATGTCTAAACTAGACAAAACTCACTTTACGCAAGAAAACCCTGAACCTTATAGACATATGTATTACAGCCTCACTTTCAGAGTTCTCCTACAACATCTCTAAAATGTAGGACATGAACTACACGGGCATCACAATGGCTATCAAGTTTTCGTACCATTACACGTCTTCGTCACAAATCCATCACCCCCCCGCCACATAACCGAAATCATTGCAGCCGACACTGGCTGTCATGAGCCAAATTCTTCACATCACGTTAATTACTGAAACCTTCGCCCCCGAGATCAATGGCGTTGCCAATACCCTGGGCCGTTTGTGCGATGGGCTGCGGCTGCGTGGGCACCGGGTCGAGCTGGTGCGGCCTCGTCAGTCTGGCGACGTCGGGCTGGCTGCCGATGATTTGATGCTGTGCCGCGGTTGGCCGATTCCGGGTTATCCGGGGCTGCAATGGGGGCAGTCGTCAATGCACAAGCTGTTGCGCCGTTGGCAGCGACAGCGTCCGGACGTGCTGTATATCGCCACAGAGGGACCGTTAGGGCTGTCTGCCTTGAGGGCGGCGCGACGTCTGGGGATTACCGTGATCAGCGGTTTCCACACCAACTTTGCCCAGTACACCCAGCAATACGGTATGGGCTTCATGAACCGCCTGCTGACTCATTACCTGCGCTGGTTTCACAACCGCTCCAAGATGACCTTGGTACCCAGTGTCAGTCAGAAAATAGCGCTTGAAAGACGGGGCTTCGAACGTATCGAGCTCTTGTCACGCGGGGTGGACAGCGCGCTGTTCCATCCTTCGAAACGCTCACAGCCACTGCGCGAAAGCTGGGGGCTGAACACCGGTGATATCGCCGTATTGCATGTCGGAAGACTCGCGACCGAAAAAAACCTCTGCCTGCTCAATTCCACCTTTGAAGCGCTGCGCAACAAATACCCGCAACGCCAGTTGAAGCTGGTGATTGTAGGTGACGGCCCGCAACGCGCAGCGCTGCAACAGCAACTTCCGGAGGCTATTTTCTGCGGCACTCAGCGCGGAGAAACACTGGCTGAACACTACGCCTCAGGGGATGTGTTTTTGTTCCCGAGCCTGACCGAGACCTTTGGCAACGTTGTGCTGGAGGCGCTGGCTTCGGGGCTGGGTGTCGTGGCGTATGACGAAGCCGCGGCAGGGCAGCATATTCGCCACGGCCATAATGGCGCGCTGGCCATGCCGGGCGACGAGGCCGCGTTCATTGATGCAGCCTGCTGGTTGCTGGAGGACAGCGAAACCTTGCGTCGCGTACGCCTTAATGCGCGGCAGCACGCCAGTCGCCAGGGTTGGGGAGCAATCATTGATCTGTTCGAGCGCAAAATGCTCAGTGCCTGCCCGACACCAGAACCGGCAAAGCCTGAACCGGTCCATGGTGCCGAGCTGAAGCTCAAACGCTAGACCAGCGTCGTCAGCGCATCGCGACTAAAGGGCAGAATGTCTTGCTCACGGCCTTCGCGGACTTTCACGGCCCAATCTGGATCGACCAGTAATGCGCGCCCGACGGCGACCAGATCAAACTCTTCATCGCCAAGACGCTTGAGCAGATTCTCCAGGCTGGCGGGCTGAGCGATCTTGTCGGTGTTGACCATGAACTGCAAGAACTCGCCATCCAGCCCGACGCTGCCCACGGTAATGGTCGGTTTGCCGGTCAGTTTCCTCGTCCAGCCGGCCAGATTAAGGTCCGAGCCTTCGAACTCCGGCTCCCAGAAACGCCGCGTAGAGCAGTGGAAAATATCCACGCCAGCGTCAGACAATGGCTTTAAAAACTCACCAAGCGCCTCAGGCGTTTGCACGAGACGCGCGCTGTAATCCTGCTGCTTCCACTGTGAAAAACGAAAGATGATCGGGTAATCAGGGCCGACCGCGGCTCTGACGGCTTCAATCAATTCAATAGCGAAGCGCGATCTGTTGGCCAGGCTGCCGCCGTACTCGTCGTCACGTTGATTACTGCCCTCCCAGAAAAACTGATCCACCAAGTAGCCATGGGCGCCATGGATTTCTACACCGTCCATGCCGATGGTTTGAGCGTCCTTGGCGGCCTGGGCAAATGCGGCGATGACTTCATCAATGTCCTGCTGGCTCATGCCATGCACCACGACCTGACCATCCTTGAGCTTTTCCATCGGGCCGTAGGCCGGGACGCTGGCATCCGGCTCCGTTCCCAGACGGCGCACGGCACCCACATGCCACAGCTGCGGGACGATCTTGCCGCCTTCGGCATGCACCGCCTCGACCACTTTCCTCCAGCCAGCCAATGGCGCATCACCGAAGAACTGGGGCACGTTCGGGTAACCGTTGGAGGCTTTGTGATTGACGGTGGTGCCTTCAGTGATGATCAGGCCGACACCTGCTGCAGCACGGCGTCGGTAGTATTCGATCACTTTCGAATTGGGGACATGACCGGGCGAGAAGGAACGAGTCATTGGCGCCATGACCACCCGTGACGACAGCTCAAGGCTGCCCAGGTGGAAAGGTTTGAACAGGGCTTTGACCGGCATGCGAGGCTCCTTGGTAATCATTTCGAATCATCAAGGATAGGGCGGGGTTTCAGGCGGGTGACAGCACTATTGATCTGGGTGATTTAGGTTGAGAAGCAGCTGCAGGCTTCCCGTTGGAGGCCACTCTGTGTCCCTGACATTACGCTGTCACGAAGCAAACAAAGAAGCCGTAGGACCGGCTTTAGCCGGGAGGGTTTAGTTCTGACGAAGAACACTGTGCGAATGTACCGACCCCCTCCCGGCTAAAGCCAGTCCTACGGATGCGCAAGCTGCATTAGCTCAACGCTTTCTCAATCGCCAGAATCACAGCCGGATCATCCGGTGCTGTACGAGGAGAGAAACGCGCGAGCACTGCGCCATTCTTGCCCACCAGAAACTTTTCGAAATTCCAGGTGATGTCGCCTGGAAACTCTGCGCCTTCACCGGCCAGCAAGCGGTAAAGCTGGTGACGATGAGGATCATTCACCTCAAGCTTCTCGCCCAAAGGGAACGTCACGCCATAGTTGAGACTGCAGAACTCTTGGATTTCCTGCGCAGAACCTGGCTCCTGCCCGGCAAACTGGTTGCACGGCAGGCCCAGCACGCTGAAGCCCTGGTCCTTGTATTTCTGATAGAGATTCTCGAGCGCCGCGTACTGAGGCGTCAGCCCGCACTTTGAAGCGACATTGACGACCAGAACCACTCGCCCCTTGAAGGTCGCCAGCGACAACTCCTGACCATCCAGATCCTTCAATTTAATGTCGTGAAACGCACTCATGACCCACTCTCCCCTCAAATCCCGCGGACAAAAAAGGCGCCTGCCAGACTGCTTGAACCAAGTTGTTCGCGCAGAACCTGCCTGGGCGCCTTTTCAGCTACCTGAGCTTAGCAGCTCAAATCAATGGTGGTGACCACCTTCGCCATGCACGTGACCGTGGGCGATTTCTTCCTGGCTGGCATCACGAATATCAACGATCTTCACTTCGAAGTTCAAGCGCTGACCGGCCAACGGGTGGTTGCCGTCAACGGTAACGTCGTCGCCGTCCAGGTCGCGGATAGTCACGATCTGCATGCTGCCGTCCGGGCCGGAAGCGTGGAACTGCATACCCACTTCCAGTTCGTCGACACCTTCGAACATGCTGCGGCTCAGGGTGCTGACCAGTTCGGCGGAGTATTCGCCGTAGGCGTCTTCCGGCTCGATAGCGACTTTCAGTTCGTCACCAACATTCTTGCCGTCCAGAGCCTTTTCCAGGCCAGGGATGATGTTACCTGCGCCTTGCAGGTAAACCAGCGGCGCGCCGCCAGCGGAACTGTCGATGACCTCACCAGCGTCATTGGTCAGGGTATAGTCAATGGAGACAGCCTTATTGGCGGCGATCGGCATGGGTCAAGACCTTTTGCTTAAGATTGAAGAACGAGCAAGTTTAACCAAGCCATCGCTCGAAAGCGAACGCAACACGGACAGACGCAGACAGACGGGCCCTATTGGATAACGTGACGGTTACAGATTTCCGGCAGGACGAAGAGGGCCATTGGGTGGTCATACTCTCGTGCGGACATACTCAGCACCTGCGTCATCAACTACCCTGGCAATCACGCGCCTGGGTACTTGATCCAAAACAACGGCTGCAAAAAATAGGTAAAGGCTTTCGCTGTGGCTGGTGTGCGCAGCCTACGGATAACGATAACCTTAGCCACCTCTGAGACGCTGCAATTCGACAGCGCCCTGTTTCCGGTCAGTTGGCTGTCCATCGCCGCCTTGGCCCTTGTACTGCTCAAGCGAGAACCCTGAATGCAGACTTTCTTTATTGCCCCCACAGACTTTGGTGTGGGTCTGACATCCATCAGCCTTGGTCTGGTGCGCACCCTGGAGCGTGCCGGGCTGAAAGTCGGCTTCTTCAAACCCATCGCCCAGCCGCACCCCGGCGATCTGGGCCCGGAGCGCTCTACCGAGCTGGTCGCTCGCACTCATGGTCTGAATCCGCCACGACCACTGGCCTTGTCCCACGTAGAGCGGATGCTTGGCGATGGTCAGCTGGATGAGTTGCTGGAAGAAATCATCAGCCTCTATCAACAGGCCGCAGTCGGCAAAGACGTGTTGATCGTTGAAGGCATGGTGCCGACCCGACACGCTAGCTATGCGGCCCGGGTTAACCTGCACCTGGCCAAGAGTCTGGATGCCGATGTGATTCTGGTGTCCGCGCCGGAGAACGAAGTGCTGGCCGAACTCTCGGGCCGGGTCGAATTGCAGGCTCAACTGTTCGGCGGCCCCAAAGACCCGAAAGTCCTGGGGGTGATTCTCAATAAAGTCCGCACCGATGAAAGCATGGAAGCCTTCGCCGCACGGCTCAAAGACCATTCGCCTTTGTTGCGCAGCGGCGACTTCCGCTTGCTGGGCTGCATTCCCTATCAGGCTGAACTGAACGCGCCGCGTACCCGTGATGTGGCCGAACTGCTCGGCGCGCAGGTGATCAACGCCGGCGATTACGATCAGCGGCGCATGTCGAAAATCATTATCTGCGCCCGCACCGTGCTCAATACCGTGCAGTTGCTCAAACCGGGCGTGCTGGTGGTAACGCCCGGTGATCGTGACGACATCATTCTTGCCGTCAGCCTTGCGGCCATGAACGGCGTGCCACTCGCAGGCTTGCTGCTGACCAGCGACACCGTGCCGGACCCACGCATCATGGAGCTGTGTCGCGGCGCATTGCAGGCTGGCCTGCCGGTTCTGTCGGTCAGCACCGGTTCTTACGACACCGCCACCCAGCTCAATCAATTGAACAAGGAAATTCCTATTGATGACCGCGAGCGTGCCGAGATCATCACTGATTTCGTCGCCAGTCATCTGGACGCCAACTGGCTGCACCAACGCTGTGGGACCCCGCGAGAACTGCGCCTGTCCCCGGCGGTGTTCCGTTATCAATTGATCCAGCGCGCTCAGGCCGCCAACAAACGCATCGTGCTGCCGGAAGGCAGCGAGCCGCTGACCATTCAGGCCGCCGCGATCTGCCACGCACGCGGGATCGCCCGATGTGTGCTGCTCGCCAGGCCCGAAGAAGTCCACGCGGTGGCCAAGGCGCAGGGCATCGAGCTGCCACCGGGCCTTGAGATTCTCGATCCGGATCTGATTCGCGAGCGTTACATCGCGCCCATGGTCGAGTTGCGTAAAAGCAAAAGCCTTAATGCGCCGATGGCTGAACAGCAACTGGAAGACACGGTGGTGATTGGCACCATGATGCTGGCGCTGGACGAGGTCGACGGGCTGGTTTCCGGGGTCATCCATTCCACCGCCAATACCATTCGCCCGGCCTTGCAACTGATCAAGACCGCACCGGGCTGCACGCTGGTGTCATCGGTCTTTTTCATGCTGTTTCCGGATCAGGTACTGGTCTATGGCGACTGCATCATGAATCCGCACCCAAGCGCCAGCGAGCTGGCAGAAATTGCCCTGCAAAGTGCCGATTCCGCAGTGGCTTTCGGTATTACGCCGCGGGTCGCAATGATCAGTTATTCCAGCGGCAATTCGGCCAGTGGCGAAGAAGTGGAAAAGGTTCGTGAAGCGACCCAACTCGCCCAGGAAACGCAACGCGACCTGCTGATCGACGGGCCGCTGCAATACGATGCTGCCGCCAACGAGAACGTCGCCCGGCAACTGGCGCCGGATAGCGCCGTAGCAGGTCGCGCCAATGTGTTCGTATTCCCCGATCTGAACACCGGCAATACCACCTACAAGGCGGTACAACGCAGCGCTGATTGCGTGAGCATCGGCCCGATGCTGCAAGGCCTGCGCAAGCCGGTAAACGATTTACCACGTGGAGCACAGGTGGATGACATCGTCTATACCATCGCGTTGACCGCGATTCAGGCAGCCACTCTTTCCTGACACACTGCTGCGTCATACTCACACGATGCTGTCGCCTGCCAGGCGACAGCATCCGAACTCTCTTCTGGAGCCCTTCCGGTATGGATTTTCTGCCTGCCCCATTGCGCGGTTTCATCGCCTCGCTGCTGTTGGCGCTGAACACCATTGTTTGTTGCACGCCGCTGTTCGTCGTCGCCATCTTCAAGCTGTGCCTGCCCTTCCCAGCAGCTCAACGCGTGACGGACTGGCTGATGAGCCACATTCACGAAGCGTGGATCGCCAACAACAACCGCTGGATAAATCTGCTTGGGCATACCCGCTGGCATTTGAGCGGTCTGGAAGGCCTGGATTACGAACACTCGTATCTGGTCACCAGCAATCACCAGAGCTGGGTCGACATCATGGTGTTGCAGTACGTCTTGAACCGCCGGATTCGCCCGTTGAAGTTTTTCCTCAAGCAGGAGTTGATCTGGGTGCCGATCATAGGTCTGGCATGGTGGGCACTGGGTTTCCCGTTCATGAAGCGCTATTCCAAAGCGTATCTGGCGAAACACCCGGAGAAGCAAGGCAAGGACCTGGCCACTACCCGACGCACCTGCGCCAAATTCCGCAACAACCCGGTGGGTATTTTCAACTTCGCTGAAGGCACCCGTTTCACCAGCGGCAAACAGGCCGCGCAGTCATCACCGTTCCGCTACCTGCTCAAGCCCAAGGCAGGCGGAATCGCGTTTGTACTGGATGCGATGGGTGAACAGCTGGAGTCGATCATCAACGTCACGATTCATTACCCGCAGGGTCGGCCAGGTTACTGGGACCTGCTATGCGGCAATGTTCGGGAGGTGGTCGCGCATTTCGAAGAGATCAAGATTCCGCAGCACTTCATCGGCAAGAACTACGATCAGGACGGCGAATACCGTCTGGAATTCCAGCAGTGGATCAATAAGCTGTGGGAAGAGAAGGATCAGTTGTTGGCGCGGTTGCACAGCGAGTATCCGGGTGACGCGAAACCATAACACCCTGTAGGAGTGAGCTTGCTCGCGATAGCGGACTGTCAGTTATATACCCAGTGACTGACAAACCGCTATCGCGAGCAAGCTCACTCCTACAGATCTAACGTATGCCCCGCGACAGCGCGGTGCCATTGGCACCGCAGCCCCTCGAATTACTGCTGATACTGCTCATATTGCTGACCCGGAATCGGTTTGAGGTTGACCTCAACGCGACGGTTCTGAGCACGGCCGTTCACATCAGCGTTGCTGGCAATCGGCTGATCAGGACCGGCACCCCGCACTGACAGGCGGGCAGGATCAACGCCTTGCGACGTCAGATAGGTGCTCACGCTCTGCGCACGTTGCTGAGACAGGTCCATATTGTGCTGACGCGAACCTGTACTGTCGGTGTAACCAACGATCTCGATGTTGTTCTGATTGAACTGCTTCAACGAACCGGCAAGGTTGTTCAGCGGTGAGTAGAAGCTGCTGGCGATAGCCGAGGAATCGGTCGCGAAAGTGATATTGCCCGGCATGATCAGCTTGATCTGATCGCCCTGACGCTGCACTTCGACGCCGGTGTTGGCCATGCTTTCGCGCAGCGCCTTTTCCTGTTTGTCAGCGTAGTAACCGTAACCGGCAGAAGCAGCGCCCACTACCGCAGCACCAATCAAAGCCCCTTTGCCGCGACTATTGTGATCGATCGCTGCACCAGCCAAAGCCCCCGCCAGCGCACCCAGCCCGCCGTATTTGGCCGTTTTGCTGACACCGCCAGCGCTTTGCGCCTGGCCCTGATTGTCGTAAGGGTTTGGTGACGCACACCCGGAAAGCATAGCCACGGCAGTAGCGGCAATAATCAAACGACGCGAGGTAAACATGCAGATGCTCCTGAATTCTATGAACATCAAGTCCTCAGACTTGTGACGAAATTAGAGCATGGCAGCCCTGTTAAATTCCTTAACCCTGCCTGAACAGCGCTCAAGCCCGAACGAACGGGTTCTCACGCATTTCATCCCCCAGCCGGGTATCAGGACCATGCCCTGTGACAACCGTAGCCTCTTCATCCAGTGTGTACAAACGCTGCTTGATGGAACGCACGATGGTCGGCTGGTCCCCGCCCCACAAATCCGTACGACCGATACCTCGACGAAATAAGGTGTCCCCGGCAATCAACAATCCGGCATCGGCAAACCAGAAGCTCATCGAGCCAGGCGTATGACCCGGAGTATGCAGCGCCACACCACAACCGCAGGCCAGCTCCTCATCATCGGCTAACCAGCGATCCGGCGGCGGCACGGGCGTATAAGGCACGCGAAAAACCTGACATTGCGTCTCAAGGTTGTCCCACAGGAACTGATCCTCTTTATGCAGGTGCAACGTCGCCCCGGTCTTCTCTTTCAAGAGCCCCGATGCCAGAAAATGATCGAGATGCGCATGGGTATGGATGATGCTCACAACCTTCAGATCCAGTGCTGTCAGGCGAGCCAGAATCAATTCATGGTTGCCCCCCGGATCCACCACGATGGCTTTTCGGGTGATCGGATCGCCAATGATCGTGCAGTTGCACTGCAATGGGCCAACGGGGAATGTTTCTCGTATCAGCGTGGGCTTTGCCGCTTGCATGCAGGGCCTGCGAAGGTTAATGGATCAATCGGGATTGAAGACTACCGACCGGAAGCCTCAATTGCTCTCAGACTTTGCGCCCTTTAGCTCACAGTTCGTGCTGCCTGTAACGCCACTGGTATGCACGCTGACATGCCGTGTCTTGAAGCCCGGTGTCTCAAGCAATTGCTCTTCAGATTTGCTGTCCGCGGTAGCGACCTGGTACGTAATTGATCCATCCTCGTGCCACGCCAGCCGAAGGGAAAAGTCGCCGTTCGTATCGAGCGCCTTGAAGAACGTTGAACGCACGATCGGTTTGTCATTCAGGTGCGTTCGCACGCTGAAAAGTCGCGTGTCCCCAACAGGTTTTGTGGGTGAGCTGGTGAGGAACATGCTGTAGTCCTCTTTATCGTCCTCGGCCGCAGCCAGCACGACAGAGGGAACCCATGCGTCGCCCAGGTTATTTTTCTCGACGTGCACCTGGCAGACCAACTCACCTTTAGACAGAACGTTGTGTCGTACCAGCGTGTGATATTGACCATAAGGAACATCGAAGCTTTGGGAAATTTTCAGCGGCACTGGCTGGCATGCCTGAAGCGTCCAGACTGCCGCAAGACCAACGAGCACCTTGACGGCTAAACCTGATTTTTCAGTGGTGCAATCAATGCGCATCGAGCTTCCTTGGGTGAAATAGGTTTTCTGACAGTGCGCATTTTAGGCGTGGGATTGGCAATCGTCACCGAGCAACGCGAAAGATCGTTGCTGATGCCTTGAGGCAAAGTCTTCATGTCAGCCGAAACCAATAGCATCCTGGAAAGCGAAGCGCCTGATCATTGAGCGCTAACCACAGCGATGAGTCATGGATGGGTTCCAGGATCGGAGCCGTCGGCCAAAGCTCAGCTCAACAGGCCTAGCTCCTGTGCCCGGGCCACGGCCTGGGTTCGGCGCTCGACCCGAAGCTTGCCATTGATGTGGCTGGCGTGGGTCTTGACGGTGTGCAGCGAAATAAAGAGCTGATCACTGATCTCCTGATTCGAGCAACCCTGGGCGATCAACTGCAGGACGCTTAACTCCCGTGCGCTCAGGGTGTCCCTGGCAGAAAAGGTCTCAGTGCTTTCTTTGAGCTGGGTGCAGGCCAACATAGGCAGCCTTTCCAGGAGTGCATCGCGCACCGCACAAGGGGCGAACTGCAGCAGTTGCTCGCGTAACCAGCCAGGGTGATGCTCAATCAGCTCATGAAACGGCAACAACGCCCCGCCCGTTGCGGCGCGCAAACTCTGATCCAGTAAAGCGCGGGCCTTAGCCTCGTCGCCGGTGCCAATAAACAACAACATCTGCTGGATCAATGCCGTCAGGTTCAGAAGTTGACCATCGACGCTACGAGCATGAATCTCCAGTTGATTGAGGCGTTGCGCGCAAGCGTCGACCTTCCCCTGAACTCGCTCAAGTGCAGCGCACTGCAACTCGACATAATGCGGAAGTTGCGGATGGCACTCAGGTGATGATGCTGGCGTATCGCCGCTGTAGGTCTGGGTCAACCGCAGTAACCAGGCTTCGGCCAGATCGAGTCGGCCTTGCGCCAACCACAGCTCACACTTGACCAGCGTGATCATCGCCAGATAGTAAATCGACGGCACGTCCCAGATGTGCATCAGCCGCTCGGCTTCGGAAAGCTCCGCGAACGCCTCGGCAAAGCGCCCTTCTCGCCCCAACAGCCCTGCAATCACACAGTGGCCGATCAGCACGCTGATGTCCCGACATGCCCGCGCTTCGGCAAGACCAGCCAGTAGCTGCGCGCGACCGGTCTCATCCTGCATGCGAAGGGTCAGTAAATAGCCTTCATAAAGCGTGAGTCGCGCACGAACGGCGTACAAGCGTTGTGCAGACAAGCCCTTCAGACGGTGTAGCCCGTAGCGAACCTCATCGAGCGCACGCAGGATTTCACCGCGAGCCTGCAACGCACGGGCGCGATCATAACGCGCGAGGGCTTCGAACAAGGGATTGGCGACCCGCTGCGCCAGCTCAAGCGCGTCACGATTCAAGGCGCGAGCACGCCACAGGTCACCTTCGGCAATCGCCAGACTGGCCAGGGTCGACAAGCACATCAAGCGCTGGCCATAACGTTTGCGCGGCAGGCTGAGCAATGCCTCGCTGCAATAACGCTGAGTCTTTTCAGTGTCACCTCGCCCGCGGGCAATAATCCCGCTCAGGGCCAGCCACTGAGCGAGCATTGATTCTTGCGCCGTGGCAGAAGGTGCCGGCAGAAAACGACTGAGATGTTCGGCCAATTCTTCGGCGGCATCAAGTTGACACGCCAGCCCCAGCGCCCAGGCGTACAACACAATCAGTCTCGGCGTACTGATCAGCAGGCTGTCGGGCAAATCCATCTTCCAGCGTAACAACATGCCGACGTTCTGCTCAGCCAGCAGTTGCTCTTCGGAAAGGTTCTGGACCAGATTGGCGGCGACGTCCAGGTGCCCGGCCCGCAGCGCCTGTTCAACCGCTTCATCCAACAAGCCCTGTTCGCTGAACCAGCGGCAGGCATTAAGATGCAGGCGGTTTTGTTGGGGGCCGTCTTGAGCCTTGGCGCGCAGCAGATCGGAAAACAGGTGGTGATAACGGTACCAACGACCGTGCTCATCCAGCGGTACCAGAAATACTTGATGCGCCTGCAAATAACCCAGCAATTGCGCGCTGTCATGGCTGTCCCTGACGGCGTCGCACAGCTCGAAGCAAAAACGCTCCAGGCACGCGGTGTCATACAGAAAGGCCTGCACATCGTCGGGCAAGCTATCGATGACTTCTTCAAGCAGATAGTCGCGTATCAACCCCTCACCACCATGCAGCGCTTGCGGCAACTCGTTATCAGTCCCCTCTTCAGATGCCGCCAGCAACCAGAAGCGTAGCCCGGCCACCCACCCCTCGCTGCGCTCGATGAGGCTCTGCAGCGCATCGGCCCCGAGCGAGTGGCTACGTGCACCCAACAGGGATAAAGATTCAGCATGTGTCAGACGCAAGTCGTGTTCGTTAAGCTCTACTAATTGCCGCGACAGCCGCAGACGCGCCAGATGCCACTCGGGGCGCTGGCGACTGGTGACCATGATGATCAATCCGGCAGGCAGGTGATTGAGGAAAAACTGCAGACAGCGATCCAGCACGGGCCCTTGGGCCAAATGGTAATCGTCCAGCACCAGCAATACTGGCTTGCCCAGCATCAGGTGCATCGACAGCTCATCAAGCAGACCATCGAGCCACTCTTCAAAAGCGAAGGGCTGATGACGCTGACGCATCTTCAATAAACCCAGGGCCTGAGCGCCCAGCTGTGGGAAGAACTGTTGCAGCGCTGCCAGCAAACGCTCCAGAAAACGCCCCGGATCGCTGTCACGCGGACTCAAACCCAACCATGCACTTTGCCAGTCCTCGGGTAGATTCTGGCAGAACTCGATAGCCACTGAGCTCTTGCCGAAACCGGCAGGCGCACTGATCAAGAGCAGCCGTCCGGATAAACCGGCAGCCAATCGTGTACAGAGACGGTTACGAGGTACGTAGCCGTCAGGCAAGGGTGGCCGGAAGAGTCGTCCTTCCAGCGCGGGGACCACGTTGCCTGCGAACGCTTGCAAACGGGACAAATCAGTCATGGCCGGCTCTTGATCGGCTAGGCGAATGCTCTGGAGACTAGCCGGTAAGTCAGCTGTTTTGAAGGTTGCGCGGGAAAAGACTGTAACAATTTCCCTACAATCATTGACTCGAATACACAGCCATAAAAAAGCCCCGGTGAAGGGGCTTCAGGTGCAAATGATCGGTGGGAGTTTGCCCGGTGTATGGACGCTGCGCTGTGGCACAGCAAATACCATCCCTGTAGGAGTGAGCTTGCTCGCGATAGCGTCAGGCCGGATGATAATTTCTCAACAGTTCGACCGCTATCGCGAGCAAGCTCACTCCTACAGGTCCAATATTGCGCTGTGCCAGAAAGAATACCTTCGCAGCCTTCAGCAGTTACTCGAAAAGATGGTAACTGAAGTTACCGAACACCCTCCTGACGCAACGCATTTGGTGTGAACTCACTGGTAGTCGCAGTGAAGCCGAAGTCATAGGCCCTCTTCTCTTCGTTCTTCATGCCCAGCGCCAGATAGCGGCCCGATTGCAGGTCGTATATGGCTTCCAGGGCATACCACGGCACTTGCTTGTCGTAGTAGTTCTCGGCATGAGCTTCAGCAACACGCCACAGCTGGCCACGACCGTCGTAGTGGTCGATGACCGCGGCTTGCCAGGTATCTTCATCAATGAAGAAATCACGCTTGGCGTAAATGTGACGCTGCCCTTCCTTGAGGGTTGCGGTGATGTGCCAGACGCGGCGCAACTCGTAGCGTGTCAGGTCCTGATTGATATGCCCTGCCTTGATGATGTCAGCGTACTTGAGCTTCGGATCGTCCAGTTTGTAGCTGTTGGCAGCGATGTACATTTCCTGCTTGCCGACCAGCTTCCAGTCATACCGATCCGGTGCGCCGTTGAACATGTCCAGATTGTCGGATGTGCGCAAGCCATCAGCGGCAGTGCCCGGTCCATCATAGGAAACCTGCGGAGCGCGGCGGACCCGACGTTGCCCTGCGTTATAGAGCCAGGCAGAACGCGGTTCGGCTACCTGATTGAGGGTTTCGTGGACCAGCAGCACGCTACCGGCCAGACGCGCTGGCGCAGTGACTTCCTGCTTGAAATAGAACAATACGTTGCCGGGATTCTTCGGATCGTAGTCCTTCATTTTGTCGCGAAATACAAACTGATCACTGAAATACACCAGGCTGTATGATCCGTTCGGCTGCGGCGTTGCCTGGGTCACCAGACGCTTCACGCTACCGCCACGATAACGCCCAATGTGGTTCCAGATGACTTCGGTAGCACTCTGAGGAATCGGGAACGGTACCGCTGTATCGAAGTTTTCGACACCATTACCACCCCCTACGAGCTTGGCATTGGTGGCATTTCTCTTGATGGCAGCCGACACGTCATCCGGTACCGTCGCGCCGCGATGGGACGGGTAGACCGGCATTTTGAAGGTTTCCGGGTAACGCTTGAACATCGCATACTGGCCCGGCGCAAGGTTGGCTTTGTACTGCTCAACGTTAGCGGCGGTGATGGTGAACAGAGGTTTCTCGCTGGCATAGGGGTTGGCCAGGAAGCCTTTGCTGTCCACCGCCCCGGCATTCTTCGGCATCGGGCTCCAGGCAGGAATAGTGTTGCTGGCATTCCCGGCCTTTTCAGCGCCCATTGGCGTCAGCGTAGTGCCCAGCTTTGCAGCTTCGGATTCAGATACAGCAGCCATCACACCAGTCGCCAACAGCGACAAACCCAGCACACCGACCTGCAACAGATTTTTTGTTATTTTCATATTCATCGTCGTCCTGAAAATACCGGGCTCTTAGAAGTTCATGCCAAAGCTGAGCGACACAAAATCGCGATCATCAACCGTGGTGTACTTGCCATCAAAGAAGTTGGTGTACGCGAGAGCCGCTGTGTAAGTGTTCTGATACTCGGCATCCAGTCCCAGACTCACAGCTTTGCGGCCTTCCTCGAAGTTGCCGCCAGGCCCTGGCGAATAGCCTTTGACGTCATGAGACCAGGCGACGTTTGGACGCAGGTTTACCCCGGCAAATACGCTGTTGTAGTCCCAGATGGCGCGAGCGCGATAGCCCCAGGAGTTGGCTGTGGTGAAGCCGTCATCTTCGCAATAGCGGGTGAGGTTGTTTTGTGCGGCACCCGTAAGCGTGCCTGCGTTGAGTGTCGCGCACTGCCCATTAGGCAGCGGGCCAGGACCATAACTCGGGTCACGGCCGTAGCGAATTTTAGAAGTGCTATCCAGGCCGCCAACATGCGTCCAGCCCACCTCACCCACTACGGTCAGACGTTCAGCCCCCATGACTTGATCAAAGAACTGAGTGAAGCTGGTTTGCAGCTGAGTGATTTCTTTACGGCGATAGCCCTTTTGATCGGTATCCGGGCGACCTTGCAGCACCGAAACGTTCGGGTTCAGAGGGGTGATGCCCGAATACAGGATATCGGTGGTATTGATCTGCACCGGAGCATTCGGCCGGTAGCTGAGTTCGCCGGACCAGGCCGTGCCGGTTGGCAATGTGGTGGAGAAGCTCAGGCCGTAAAGATGAATGTCTTCCGGGTACTCGACGTAGTAGCTGGAATTACCCGCAACGACCAGAGGTAAAAGCGTCGGCGCCAAAGCCCTGGCCGTAGCCAACGGAATGCCACTGCCCACAAGTCCACCCACTAACCCTGCGGCACTATAAGCGCTGGCTGGAGCGCCTCTGCCACTGAAAATCGGCGCACGACTGTGATAATTCATGAAATACGCACCGAACTCGGTGTCCAGCGGCTCGAAGTTATAGTGCATGGCTAAGCCAAACTGGCCACTGTCACGAGCATCCCGATCAGGGCCGCGACGTACGACTGCACCTTCATCCGGGTTGCCGAAAGATACGCCGCGTTGGCCGAGGCTATTGAAGACCGCGCCACGCGCCCCGGCGGGCAAACCGGCGGCAGTCAGTGAACTATTAAGGCCGCTTCGACTGCGCAATACCGCCAGGTTGCTGTCACAACCATCCGAAATCACATCCGGCTGCGAGAAGAACGTGCCGCAGTTATCGGTAACGGTCTGGTCCCACTCAAGCTGGTAGAAGCCTTCTGCCGAAAGGTTTTCAGTGATGCTCTGCGACAGGTAAAACATGTTGACCGGAATCAGGCCTTCCTTGATTTCGGCGCCTGGACGACGGAACGCGGACACATCGACCGGGTTGATGCTGTTGATGCCGCCCTGGATGAAAGTACTTTCACCCCAACTGACCACTTGCTTACCGAAACGCACCGAACCTGGCTCATCGCCAATGCTGTAGTTGTGATAAACGAAGGCGTCGAGAATTTGCCCGCCGGAAGACTTGGCGCCTTCCTTGCGGTTGGAATCGCTGATGTCCTTGAACTCCCGGTTCTCGTCCTTGAGTTCAAAGTCATACCAGTATTTGCCGCGTACAAACACGCCGGTGTCGCCGTACTTCAATTCAAGATCGTGAATGCCCTTGAAGATTTTCGAAAACGTTTCACCGCGTTTGAAGTTCAAGTGGCCGTCATCGGACGTCTGCGACAGACCATGCCCGCCGTTGTTCGAACCGATGAGATTCTTGTTGGCATTTTCGGTGGACCAACTGGCGCCCACGGAGAGCGAAGAGTCGAACTTGCCTTCGATTTCGCCAATGTTGAAGCTGACGCCGAAAGCAGGACCGGCGAGCGTAGAAGCGATACTGACGGCCAAAGGCAGTTTTGCCCGGCGCCAGAACTGGTTTGCTGATGTCATCAACGCTACTCCATGTGTTTTTTATTGTTTTGGCAGTGGTACTGCTAAAAAACGGGCAGCCGATCTTTCGAAAGACAGCCCAGCGCTCATCGGGTAACCCGGAAGGTTACAACGATTCGCCTTGTTATTGGTTTTTACGCAGCCCCTGTATCGACTATAGCCAGCCCAACGCACTGCTTGATCCCTCTAAAGTGTGATTTGTGGCGCTAAACGCTCTGGGAAGCGCCTGTTGGGAGATTTTTTATGGGGCTGCAAGCCCGCGGAGATTCCTTGGTCTTGTAGGACCGGCTTCAGCCGGGAGGGCGGCATTGCTGACGGAAGAAATGTAGCGAATCCACCGATGCCCTCCCGGCTGAAGCCGGTCCTACAGAACGCTTACAGCGTCGACAAAAAAGCGCTATTGGTGCTCTGCCATTCGGCGATGTCCAGGCGCATTCGCTTCTTGTCGAGCTTGCCGACGCTGGTCTTGGGAATTTCAGTAACAACCGCAATCTGGTGCGGGATTGCCCACTTGTTGATGTGCCCCAGTTCAACGAAAGGCTTGAGATGCTCTTTCAAATCCTTGGCCTCAACGCTGTGCCCTTCACGCAACACCAGCAACGCAAAGGGCCGCTCTCCCCACTGGGGATCAGCGATGCCCACTACCGCGACTTCGCGAACCCCCGGATGGCGACTGCACAGATCCTCCAGCGCCAAAGAAGAAATCCATTCACCACCGGTCTTGATCACGTCCTTGATCCGGTCGCGGATATCGATCACACCCATGCTGTCGAGCGTCGCCACATCACCTGTGTGCAACCAGCCGCCGGCCCACATCTCGGCGCCTTTCTGCGGCTCCCGGCAGTAACCCTCGCTCAACCAGGGGGCGCGCAGCACCAGCTCACCCATGGTTTCACCGTCAGCCGGGAGGAAATTGCCGTCTTCATCAACGATTGCTGCGTCTACCAATACGCCAGGCACACCGGCCTTGATGCGGTAGGTGATGCGCTCGTCTTCGCTACCCGCACGCAATTCGTCATTCAAATGAGCAACCGAAATCAGCGGGCCTGTTTCCGACATGCCGTAAGCAGCCGTCAATTGAATACCCCGCGCTTTGGCCGCCTCATAGAGTGTCCGGTTCAGTGAGCTGCCGCCGATGATGATTTTCCAGCCAGCAAAGTCGACGCCCTGCGCGCTTTTCGCGTTGAGTACCATCTGCATGATGGTCGGCACACAGTGGGAAAAGGTCACCTTCTCCTTACGCCACAACTCGACCAGAAACTCCGGATCGTAACGACCAGGATAAACCTGCTTTACCCCCAGCATGGTTGCTGCATAAGGCATGCCCCAGGCGTGAACATGAAACATTGGCGTGATGGGCATGTAAACATCACTGGTATTCAGCAATCCCTCGATGCTGCCTAAACCGCTGGCAAGTCCCAAGGTATGCAGCACCAACTGACGATGGCTGAAGTACACGCCTTTGGGGTTGCCCGTAGTGCCGGTGGTGTAAAAAGTGGTGGCGACAGAGTTTTCGTCAAAGTCTTCGAATTCATACTGGTCGCTCGCCTGGGCCAGCAGCGTCTCGTACTCGCCGATCAGGTTCGGCAGTTCGGCGGTCTTCTCGGGCAGGTCCGTCAGCAACAGGGTTTTCTCGACCGTGGTCAGATGCCCGGCCATTGCTTGATACAGGCCGACGAACTCACTGTTGACCAGCACAAACTTATCGTCGGCGTGGTTCATGGTGTAGGCGATTTGATCAGGCGAGAGCCGCACATTGATGGTGTGAACCACTGCACCAATCATCGGAATGGCGAACATGCACTCAAGGTAACGATGGCTGTCCCAGTCCATCACCGCCACCGTATCTCCGGCTTTCACCCCCGCCGCGCTGAGTACGTTTGCCAGCCGACAGACGCGCTCAATCAACACTGGATAGGTGTAGCGGACTGAGTCGCGGTAGACAATTTCCCGGGTTTTTTCGTATCGACTGCCTGACATCAATAGCCGCTTGATCAACAGAGGATATTGGTAGGCACCGTCGGCTGGCGGAATAACGCGGGTCTGTAGCATAAGAGTTCCTTTTCAAAGTACACAGGCGTGGCTTGAAATATGGACTCTAGAGCGGTACCTCGCCAGTCAAATCAGCCGAAGGGATGATTTGCGACCCGGATACTGCCTGCTCCGATCTGTAAGAGGGACGGTATTTCTGACACCACGCTGTCTGGCAGCAAACATTGGATCTGTAGGAGCTGCCGAAGGCTGCGATGGCGGTGTGTCAGCATAAATGCCTCGCAGCCTTCGGCAGCTCCTACCGTTGTATCGCATAGGGCAAGAATTTGTATCAATGACTTTCAGTCAGCGCCAGCTTCAACCCCAACGCGACCAGCACACCACCCATCGCCCGATCAAACCAGTGGCCCATGCGTGCAAAGCCTGCGCGTACGCGCTCCTGACTGAACAGCCGCGCGACCAGGCAGAACCAGAGGCCTGTCGCAACCGCCAGATAAACGCCATAACCGGCTTGTACCCACATCGGTGTGTGCGGGTTGATCACCACGGTAAACAACGAAAGAAAAAACAGCGTTGCCTTGGGGTTCAAGCCATTGGTAATGAACCCACTGGTGAATGCACCACGGGCCGTGCGCTCGCCTGCAACAACATTGACCGGCGCATCACCGGGGCTGGCAGGTTTGGCCCTTAGCGCTTTGATGCCGATGTACAGCAAATAAGCCGCAGCAGCCCACTTGAGGGCGTTGAACAATACGATGGACTGCGAAACGATCAAGCCAATCCCAAGCAATGAATAGCCGACGTGCAGAAAGATCGCCGTACCCACACCCATGGCGGTATAGGTGCCGGCCTTGCGTCCGTGGGCAACGCTTTCACGAACAACCACCGCAAAATCGGGGCCGGGGCTTGCGACAGCGAGCAAGTGGATCAAGGCAACGGTAAGAAACTCAGGCCAGTACATGGGGACACTCCAAAAAATAATCTGGCTAAAAGGCAAGCAGGCCAGGAATGTAAGCAGACGTTTCGCTCTGGTAGGCTAGCCACATTAAGGCTTCGATATGTCTATTAACAGGTACAGCTGATGAGCAATCACGTTAAGGCAGTTTTTCTCGACTACACGTCACTGGATCTGGGCGATCTGGATTTCAGCGAGCTGCGTGAATGCTTCGGTGAACTGACGCTGCACGCCAGCACCAGCGCAGACGAGGTAATCGAGCGCCTGCAAGGCGCACAAGTGGCAATCAGTAACAAGATCGTGATCGATTCCAACACGTTCGCAGCATGCCCTGACCTGAAGCTGGTACTGGTGACGGCCACCGGGACCAATAACATTGATCTTGTGGCGGCCCGTCATCACGGAGTTACCGTATGCAATTGCCACGGTTACGGCACGCCGTCAGTGGCGCAGCACACCTTGATGCTGCTGTTGGCCTTGGCGACCAGCCTGCCCGATTATCAGAAGGCGGTTCAGCAAGGCCTGTGGCAAAAGTCGAAACAGTTCTGCCTGCTGGACTTTCCCATCGTCGAACTGGAAGGCAAAACCCTCGGTTTGCTGGGGCATGGCGAACTGGGTAGCGCCGTCGCGAAACTGGCCGAAGCTTTTGGCATGCGCGTACTGCTGGGGCAAATCCCCGGTCGCCCTGCCCGGCCGGATCGTTTACCGCTGGAAGAGCTGTTGCCGCAGGTGGACGCACTCACGCTGCACTGCCCGCTTAACGACGACACCCGCGACATGCTGGGTGCCCACGAGCTCAGCTTGCTCAAGCCTCACGCCTATGTGATCAATACCGCCCGCGGCGGACTGATCAACGAGCAGGCACTGGCTGATGCCCTGCGTGAGGGTCACTTGGGCGGCGCCGCCACCGACGTACTCACGGTCGAACCGCCTACCGCGGATAATCCGCTGCTGTCAGGTGACATTCCCCGCCTGATCATCACGCCTCACAGCGCCTGGGGCGCTCACGAGGCACGGCAGCGGATCGTCACTCAGGTGACTGAGAATGCGCTGGGATTCTTCGCGGGCAAGCCGGTTCGGGTGGTGAGTTAGGTCGCACCACTGTGTCCTGACATCGCATTTTTGCGAGTCAAACACCGAACCTGTAGGAGCGCACGAGCACCGCGAGGCCGCGATAGCGGTATATCAGACAGACCGCCATCGCGGCCTCGCGGTGCTCGTGCGCTCTTACAGGATGTATTTCAATTCAAGGGATCGCGCCGCCGTTGCAGGCTCCAAACTGTTAGACTCCGCGCTTTTTCGAGGAGCCCACCATGGACCCGCGCAGTGAAGTGTTACTCCGTCAGGCCGAATTGTTTCAGGGCTCCCTGCTGCTGGCGGGCCTGCCTGCTGACGATTTGCTGGGTCGCCTGCCGAACGCGCAAGGATGGTGCTGGCATTCGGGCGATCAAGCCGCGCTGGACGCTCGCTTCGAAGGTCGCAGCCATTTCGGAGTAACAGCCCCCGAGCAGCCATTCGAGGCCGCCGTGGTGTTTTTGCCCAAAGCGCGAGAGCTGACCAACTACTTGCTCAATGCCCTCGCCTCGCGTCTGGCGGGCCGTGAATTGTTTCTGGTCGGTGAAAAACGCAGCGGTATCGAAGCTGCGGCCAAACAGCTGAGTCCGTTTGGCCGAGCCCGCAAACTCGACAGCGCCCGCCATTGTCAGCTGTGGCAAGTCACCGTTGAAGATGCCCCGAAAGCGGCAACGCTGGAAAGCCTCGCCCAGCACTACGAAGTCGAAATGGAGGATGGCCCACTCAAGGTTGTCAGCCTGCCGGGCGTTTTCAGTCAGGGTCGACTGGATCGTGGCTCGGCATTGTTGCTGCAAAATATCGACAAGCTGCCCAGCGGCAATTTACTCGACTTCGGCTGCGGCGCCGGAGTGCTGGGCGCTGCGGTAAAACGTCGCTACCCGCACAACAACGTGATCATGCTCGATGTGGACGCCTTCGCCACTGCCAGTACGCGTCTGACCCTTGCCGCAAACGGCCTTGAGGCCGAAGTCCTGACGGGCGATGGTATCGATGCAGCTCCTATGGGTTTGAGCACAATTTTGAGCAATCCGCCGTTCCATGTCGGTGTCCATACCGACTATAAAGCGACCGAGAATTTGCTGAGAAAAGCACGCCAACATCTGAAATCAGGCGGCGAACTGCGGCTAGTTGCCAATAGCTTCCTGAAGTACCAACCGATCATTGAGGAGCATTTTGGCATGTGTGCGATCAAGGCTGAGGGCAACGGCTTCCGGATCTATCGTGCCAAGCGGGCTTGAAAATAAGCACTTGCCGAAAGCGAAAGCTGAAGGCAGAATCCGCTCCGTCCTAGGGGAGTAGTCTCCCACGAGCGCCATGCTCGTCCGGTACGCATCAACATACTTGGTCCTCAGACCATGGTGCGTACGACCCCGAATCCGCTCAGACGGATCGGTGGTTTGACAAGACCTATGACACGAACACCTTACCCGGGGCGGGGAGGCTGTACGTGTCATAGCCGTGTCGACCCGCCCCTTAGGAAAACCTGATGCTGGAATCCCTGTTGGTCCCCACCGCTGTTGTCGCGCTTGCCGAAATAGGTGACAAGACCCAACTTCTTGCCCTTATTCTGGCCGCTCGCTTTCGCAAGCCATGGCCAATCATCGCTGGCATCGTTGCCGCAACCCTGGCTAACCACGCCGCCGCCGGTGCCGTTGGCGCCTGGTTTGGCAGCTTCTTCTCCGACGCCACCCTGCACTGGATTCTCGCCGCGAGCTTCACGGCGACGGCGCTATGGACGCTGGTTCCAGACAAAATGGATGACGACGAGGCCAATACCGCACGCAAGTTTGGCCCGTTCATGACCACGCTGATCGCGTTCTTCATCGCCGAGATCGGCGACAAGACGCAAATCGCCACGGTCATGCTCGCCGCGCAATATTCCTACCTGTGGCTGGTCATTCTAGGTACGACGCTGGGTATGTTGCTGGCCAACGTGCCAGTGGTACTGGCAGGTAATTTCGCAGCCGAAAAACTCCCGCTGACCTTGATCCGCCGTCTGGCGGCAGGCGCTTTCTTCGTCCTTGCGCTGGTTGCGGTCTACAAGGCGATGCAGGTGAGTGGCTGGGTATAACGACATTGACCTGTAGGAGCGCGCTTGCCCGCGATGCGTCAGACCAGACAAAAAATTTGTCTATCTGACAGGCACTATCGCGGGCAAGCGCGCTCCTGCCAATGGGCGTACTCAGGATTTTTTGGCAGCGTTATACAACGGCATCACCTTGGGAATAGCAGCCTGCAACGAAGCAATGCGACTTTCCGAAGCGGGGTGAGTGCTCATGAATTCAGGTTGTGAACCGCCTGAGTTCTGGGTCATTTTCTGCCAAAGGGTGATCGCGGCGTTCGGGTTGTAACCCGCACGAGCTGCCAGCTCCAGGCCGAGCAGATCCGCTTCGTTTTCGTTACTGCGACTGTTAGGCAGCGTCAGGCTGTAATTCACCACGGTATCGGCCAGCGCCATGCTGTCCTGCCCCAGGCCCAGAATGGCACCCGCCCCTTGCTTGGCCATCGCAACGCCGTACGCCTTGGACATCGACTCGCGTCCATGCTCGCGCAGGGCGTGGGCGATTTCGTGCCCCATCACCGCCGCGATCTCATCGTCAGTCAGCTTCAACTTGTCGATCAGACCGGTGTAGAAAATGATCTTGCCGCCAGGGCCGCAGTTGGCATTCAACTCATCACTTTTGATCAGGTTCACTTCCCACTGCCACTGCGCAGAATCCGGGCGCAACTTGGGTGCCTGACCGATCAGGCGATCGGCAATGGCATGCACGCGCTTGGCATTGGCGCTGGTCGTGTCCAGCACGCCTTTGGTCGACGCCTCGCCGACGGTTTCTTTATAGGACTGGGCATACATCTGATTGACCTCATCGGTCGAGAGCATGCTGAACATGTATTGCTTGCGCTCTACACCGACCGAATCGCCACTGGTGGTATTCACGGCCTGACACCCGCCAAGCAGCAAGGCGGCGCTCAAGGCACATAGAGCAAATTTCTGACGCATGATGGATCTCCCTTTGAACATGGCGCTCATCCTAGGCGGTGAACGACGGATGCGCCAGATGTTGGCTGACAGCCGATTTGTCCGCATGGACCGGTTATGGTTCCCGCCCACCATATCCGTAAACGACACATCGGCACGATTTACGCCGTTTGTAAGACCGTTGCTCATGAATCCAGAAATAAATGCCGATAGCGGTAGATAGCGCAAAGCCATGCATGGAGCTCTCATGAAGTTCAAATCGATCCAGTCTTCCATCGCAGCACTGGCGGGTGCGATTGTCCTCTCTGTCGTTGCCGCTCTGGTGCTCTACTCGGTTTTCGCCAACGAACGTACCCAGGAACTGATGGATGAGCGAACTCAGTCCCTCTTCGAACACGTCATGGAACAGCGTCTCAGTGCACTGGTTCAAACCCAGGCCAGCGAGATAAAACGCGAGCTGGAAGCGCCGTTGCTGATCACCGCAGGCCTGGCCCAAGTCAACGCATTGCTGGGCGTTACCGACAAAGCAGGCGAACCACAGCTGAAAACCAGCCGTGAGCAACTGCTCAACATGCTGCGCCACACCGTAGAACAGAATCCGAAAGTGCTGGGTGCCTACATAGGCTGGGAACCGAAGGCCCTGAATAATGATGATGCAGCCTACGTTGGCTCATCCAGCACCGGTGCCGACCCGGCAACCGGTCGCTTCATGCCATGGTGGTATCGCAATACCGATGGATCGCTGGCCCTGGAAAAACTGGCCAGCCTGGAAGACACCAAATTGCTCTCCACCGGTGTGCGCGCCAGCGAGTACTACATGTGCTCGCGCGATACCAAAAAGCCCTGCGTCATTGACCCTGCGCCCTACAAAGTCGGTGACAAGATGGTGATGCTGTCCTCTTTCATTGAACCCATCATGGTCAACGGAACATTTCAAGGCATCGTCGGCGCGGACCTGTCGGTCAACTTCATCCAGGACATGCTGACTACCGCTGACAAAAAACTGTACGACGGCGCAGGTGAGATGGCATTGATCTCCACTGGCGGTTCGCTGGTGGCTTACACCAAAGACGCCAGCAAGCTGGGAGATAAAGCGACGACCATCCTTGATGCCAACGAAGTCGAGAACCTGAAGAAGATTGCTGCAGGCGAGGTGCTTTACGACATCGACCGGGACCACGGCCACATTGAGGTCTACATGCCCTTCAGTATCGGCACGACCGAGGCGCGCTGGACCTTGATGATTCAGGTGCCTCTTGAGGCCGTCATGACGGACGTGAAGAAGCTTCACGATGACCTGGAAGAGCAACGCAAAGACGACGTGTTCGGTATGGCCTTGGTCGGTCTTCTTATTGCTGCACTGGGACTGGTGGTGATTTGGCTGGTGTCCCGCGGTATCGCGAAACCGCTCAAACAAATGGTGCTGATGCTGGACGATATCGCCCAGGGCGAAGGCGATCTGACCCGCCGTCTGAAAAGTGACCGGGTGGATGAAGTCGGCCAGATCGCGATTCGCTTCAATACGTTCCTGAGCAAGCTGCAGGCCATGATCACCCAGGTGGTTGCCTCTGTGCAGAAGGTCAGTGACTCATCGGAACACACTGCCGACATCGCCATACGCACCAATCAGGGTGTGCATAAGCAAATGTCGGAAATAGAACTGGTTGCCACCGCCGTTCACCAGATGACCGCCACCGCGCAGGACGTCGCCCGTAACGCCACCCAGGCAGCACAAGCGGCAAGCCATGCCGACGGCGCGGCCAGTCAGGGGATGAAAATCGTACAGAACACCTCGAACTCCATCAGCGCCCTTGCGTCGGAGATCGGCCGCGCTGTAGGGGTGGTTCAGACACTCGCTGCCGACAGTGAAAACATCAACGCGATCCTGACCACCATTCGCGGCATCGCCGAGCAGACCAACCTGCTGGCTCTGAACGCCGCCATCGAAGCCGCTCGCGCAGGTGAGCAGGGTCGCGGGTTTGCCGTGGTTGCCGATGAAGTGCGCAACCTGGCGCAGAAGACGCAGCAGGCGACTCAGGAAATCCAGGCCATGATCCAGCAACTGCAAAACGGCACTCGCCAGGTGGTGCAGGTGATGGAGCAAAGCCAGGGGAAGACAGAAGAAAGTGTCGGTCACGCGGCAGAAGCTGCGCAGGCGCTGGAAACCATCACCAAAGCGGTTTCGGTCATCAATGACATGAACACCCAGATCGCCAGCGCCGCCGAAGAGCAGAGTTCGGTCGCCGAGGACATCAACCGTAACGTGACAAACATCGGCGAGGTGGCCAACGAAGTCGCGAGCGGCGCGGACGAATCCAGCCAGGCCAGTGCGGAACTGACGAAACTGGCCGAGCAACAGCGGCGGTTGATCAACCAGTTCAAGGTGTAAGGGCCCGCACAGCCCTCCTATCAAACAGAATATAACTTACTGATTAGAATGGTTTTTATCTGTAGGAGTGAGCTTGCTCGCGATAGCGTAATGCCAGACAGTAATTTCTTGACAGGACTACCGTTATCGCGAGCAATGTGGATCGCCACCCCGGTCACTCCTGCAAGATCCGTGTTTGCTGCGCGACAGTGCGTGCGACTCCTGCCGCAGCAACCATCACAACGGCGTCAAACACTCCGGCGCGTTTAACTTCGGATCATTGACAAGATTTGCCAGTGGGCGCTCGCGCAGAGAGGTTTGCGGCGCGGCGAGCAAGGCTTGCAAGGTCGGCAGCGGCGTGTCGGCCGCCAGCCAGTCCTTCTGCCCTTGCGGGTCCAGAATCAACGGACGCCGCTGACTCGCGGCCAGTTGCGTAACCACCGCGACACTCAAGTACGTATGGCCCTGCACCGGATAAGCTTCCCAGATCGCTGCGAAAAACAGCGCTGAGCCCTCCCCCGGCGTCAGCCAGAATGGACGTTTGCGCGTCGTGCCGCGCCATTCATAAAAGCCATTGGCGGGCAGCAGGCAGCGGCGCAAGCGAAAGGCCTCGCGAAACATGGGTTGCTCGGCAATGGTTTCAGCACGGGCATGAGCCGGTGTTCGCGACAGATCAGTCAGCCAGGGTGGCGTCAGCCCCCAACGCGCCCGGGCCAGTTCAAGATCGCCGTCAGTTCCAGCGGTGGCGCGCAACATGAGCACCGAATCCGCTGGTGAGATATTCCATTGCGCCTGTTGGTCAGCCGGAAAACCGGGCAAGGCCGCAAAAGCGGGCGTCCAACGAAACAGCGCATAACGTCCACACATGGGGCAACAAAACTCGTTTGGACGTGCCGAGCGGTGAAGAAAAGGCGCTTACGCCACTCAACACACCAGCACGTCAGGGAAATTGTCCGGCTCATCACCGGGCTCGCCTCCAGAGAAGGGCAGCGCCGCATTGTACTCAGTGATCAACTGCCGCGCCCGCTCGACCTCATCGTTATCCACCAGCAGGCCCAATAGCCCGAGGGCCGGCAACTCGCCAAGGGCACCCAGCAAGTGCCCACCGGTCAGGTGCGCTTCAATTCCCTCGCTGGCGAGCATGCCTTGCAACAGCTCGCCTTCCATCAGATTTTCAGGCTCGTAGACTTTCTGCATCACTCGTTCTCGCTGCGAACATCCAGATTCCAGTCTTCACCATCGGTTTGCAGGTCGAATACGATGGGCCGACAGCATACCGGGCAATCCTCAATGTACTGCTGATCACCGCCGGACAGATCCAGCACGGCCTCAACAGGCTCACCGCAGTAAGGGCAGTCGTAACTCTGAATTTCCTGCATCGCGGTCTCCGGGTTCAGTTGTGCGTATAATCGCGCTCTTTGAAGGCTCCGATAGAGTCTGGACGCAATTCCCAGACCCGGCCTCCCCTATTTTTGTCACCCTTAACAAGAGAGCATGATGGGCGAATTTGATGCCATCCGACCTTACAACGACGCTGAAGTCTCAGCGGTACTTGAGCGTTTGCTCAGCGACAAAGAATTTCTATCGATCCTGACCCGCTTCCGCTTCCCTAAACTGGCGGGCGCTTTGGGCTGGGCATTACAACCGATCATTGCCCGCAAACTGCGCCGTCAGTTCGTTGGTATCAATTCGGTCGCTACTTTGCAGGACAAGGTCGAGTACTACGTCGATCACACCATTGAGCGCGCTACCGACGGTGTGACCTACACCGGTGTCGAGCAGTTCAAATCCGGCAGCGCCTATCTGTTTCTGGCCAACCACCGCGACATCGTGATGGACCCGGCCTTCGTCAATTACGCGGTTTACCACGCTGGCCTGCCAACACCGCGCATCGCGATTGGCGACAACCTGCTGCAAAAACCGTTTGTCAGCGACCTGATGCGCCTGAACAAAAGCTTCATCGTGCATCGCTCTATCGCCGGGCGTCGGGAAAAGATGGCGGCTTATCAGTTGTTATCGGCTTACATCAACCACTCGATTCGCAATGACTGCCAGTCGATCTGGATTGCCCAGGCCGAAGGCCGTGCCAAGGACGGTGATGACCGTACCGAGTCGGCGATCCTCAAGATGTTCCATATGAGCCGCAAGGACGAGCCGTTCGCCGAGGTGATCAAGTCACTGAACCTGACGCCAGTGTCGATCAGCTATGAGTACGATCCTTGCGACCAGGCCAAGGCCCGGGAGCTTTACATTCGCGCGACGACCGGCAGTTACACCAAAGTGCCGGGCGAAGATGATGTCAGCATCGCCTTGGGTATTACCGGCTATAAAGGCCGTGTCCACGTGAACTTTGCTCCGCCCATTACCGAGCTGTTCGAAGACACCAAGGCGCTGGCCACGGAAATGGACCGGCAGATTCTCGGCGGATACCGCCTGTTCCCGGTGCATTACCTGGCGTATGCACAATGGGCCGATGCGGATTCGTCGCTCAACGTGCCATTGGCCAAGGATGTATTTGCCGCGCCGGAGCTGGCAAAGGCTCAGGAAGAATGGCAACGCCGTCTCGACGAGTGCCCGGCAGAGCATCGTCCTTACCTTATCCAGCAATACGCGACGCCGGTGCGCAATCAGTATCGCGTCAAGGCTGGTATCCCGCTCTGATCCTGCTGATGGTAAAAGGCGCTGATATTCAGCGCCTTTTTTATGCCCGAAACTTGTCAGACAATTTTCATTATCGTCATGTGAACGTAACCTGATCCGGGCACTGTATGGCTCCTTCGAGGAAGAACTTCGACCCAATGGAGCTTCACATGCTGCACGCCAAAAACCAGGACCGCCTTTATCTGATTGCCCCTAGCGATGAACAGGAAGCCCTGATCGATGCCTGGTCCTTCAATGTTCAGGATCGTCACTGGCTCGTGTATTGCGCCCTTGGTGGTCACCAGCACCACGACCTGCCAGACATGGATCTGCAGACGGGATTCAGCTTTCTGGATTTTTATCAGCAGGCGGCTTGAGCCTGAACGAAGATCATAGAAAGGAAAAACTCTAACTGTGGGAGCCGAGCTTGCTCGCGATAAGGCTGGACGCGGTTTACGTTAAATCGTGTACAGCTTTATCGCGAGCAAGCTCGGCTCCTACTGAAGACTGAGTTAAGACATGCAAAAAAAGCCCGGCATCTCGCGAGAGAGCCGGGCTTTTTTTACAACAGCGCAGGTTTTACTGAGCCAGCGTGTTGCCGATGGTCTGATCCTGGAACAGACGCGTCAGGGCGTCGCTCAACACGTCGCTGACCAGACGGGTATTGGTTTCCTGATTCGGCGCCATGCCGAAACGCTGGTCCAGCGAAGCGGCATAACGACCGGCGTAGCTGCGGCCGTTGTTCTTCACTTCGGCACGGAATGTAGTGCTGATAGTCGCTTCAGTCACGTACAGGCCTTCTTTCGGCGATTGGTACTTAAGATCCGCCAGAGTAATAGTCAGCTGTGGACCGCCGCCGTTAGGCGACGGGGTGAAGCCCAACAACCGCACGGCGGCTTCTGCCTGAGCCTGCAACTTGGGCAAGACGTCAGCACTGGATACGCTGACGGCGCTGGTTTCCGGATACATACCGCCGCGAGTACCCAGCGTCGGGCTTGGACGGCCATCGACCACACGCACCATCACAGGCTGACCACGACCTACCGGCGCCAGCTGGGCGTTCAGCTTGGGCTGCGGGCTAAGTTGTTGCGGGCTGTGGGCACAGCCAACCAGAGTCAGACTCGTTACAGCAAGCAAACCAAACAAAATGCGACGCAGCATGCTCATCTCTCCAATGGGCCAGGCACTAAATGTGCCGCAGTATAGCGGCCTCCCAGCACCGCCAACCAGTGAAAATCGGACCGCGCCAGACATGCAATGGTTCAGCAACACCTACGTCACGATGATGTCATGTGCGGTGTGCAGAATTGCGCCTAAACCAATCGGGAGCCGCCCCATGGACTTTATCTGGTCACTCTTCACTGCTCGTCCCAAGTACCGCAACTACGCGCGCATCGATCAACGTGGCGTTTGCTGCGCTTTCAAGCAGTGCACCCAGCCACCAGCCGGCCAGGACTGGGTTGAAGTCACGGAGCAGAATCTGTCGTGGCTGAACAAGCCACTGCCCCTCAATGCCCGCATCACCCGCCGCGCCGGACAACCTGCAGCCCGCCAGTTGCGCATGGCCTGACTGCAAACCGAATAAAAGTCACTTAATACGATCAATTCCTGTCGTTTCATCGCTATAATCTTCCCCCGATTATAAGGACGTCTCCTGATCGGGCCTCGCAGCATGGCTAATCTCCGGATTAGCGCCTTCGTAATGCCCACAGAGAG
The DNA here is from genome assembly GCF_002699985.1 of Pseudomonas sp. ICMP 561. Lineage (GTDB taxonomy): Bacteria > Pseudomonadota > Gammaproteobacteria > Pseudomonadales > Pseudomonadaceae > Aquipseudomonas > Aquipseudomonas quasicaspiana. The sequence goes on from NZ_LKBT01000045.1 coordinate 216,049, forward strand.
CCGCCCACACAGGTCACGATTACGCAGATGCGCGTGTTGATCGGTGCTGACGGGCTCGAATATTTTGAATCCGTATCGCTCGCCAACACGCCGGATCGCATGTCTCTGACCTGCCGGTGCTGCCATCGCGCAGCCCTTTTGAGGTTGAGGTTCGCGTCTCCAAAAGAGCGCGGAAAAACGGGTTTCACTACTTCACAAGAGTGTGGCGAGCAAATGAACAGGTACGCGTTTGTAAATGCACCATTAGCATCTGACCCAGCCATTTTGAACAGGATCTATTGCTGCTGCGCAGCCTCCACGACTGGAGTCTGAAGCCTGTCCGCTACGGATTTGGTTGCATAACGGATGCCTTGACGATAGTCGAATGGCTGACCGGGCTGAAAAATGCGTTCATGCTGACTTGATGAATTCAAGCCCGTTTGGTGGCCTCCGTTGACGATGCGAAGAATTGCGAAGAATCGGACATGCAGATCCTGGCCAGGATTATCGGGACACAACTTTGAACAAAGTCCCGCTACCAGGCATCTGACCTCAGGATCGTATGCCGTCAATTTGGTGCTGCAGATTTTGGAGACGCGTTAATGGCGCATAACGAAGCAGTCGATGTGGTATTGGTTGGGGCGGGCATCATGAGTGCCACCCTTGCCGTACTGCTCAAGGAGCTCGACCCCGGCCTCAAGCTGGAAGTCGTTGAGCTGATGGACTCTGGCGCTGCGGAGAGTTCCAACCCGTGGAATAACGCCGGTACCGGCCATGCGGGTCTGTGCGAACTCAATTACACCCCGCCGGCAGCTGATGGCTCCATCGACATCAAGAAAGCAGTGCAAATCAATACCCAGTTCGAGGTTTCCAAACAGTTCTGGGCTTACCTGACGCAAAAAGGCACCTTCGGCTCCTCGAAGAGCTTCATCAGTGCAGTGCCGCACCTGAGCTTCGTGCAGGGCGAGAAAGGCATCGCTTTCCTCAAGACCCGTTTTGAAGCCATGCGCACGCACCATGCGTTCTCGTCCATGGAGTACACCGAAGACAAGGCGACCCTGGCCGAGTGGATGCCGCTGATGATGCCCGGCCGCCCGGCCGATGAGCAGATCGCCGCAACGCGAGTCATGAACGGCACTGACGTCAACTTCGGCAACCTGACCAATCAACTGCTCAAGCACCTGAGCAGCGGTCCGGATGCGCAGGTCAAGTACAGCAAGCGGGTCACAGGCCTGAGCCGCAAAGGTGCGGGCTGGAGCGTCAGCATCAAGGACGTGAACAGCGGCAGCACCCGTGAGATCGACGCGAAATTCGTGTTCCTGGGCGCAGGTGGCGCGGCGTTGCCGTTGCTGCAGATGTCAGGCATCGAAGAAAGCAAAGGTTTCGGCGGCTTCCCGGTCAGCGGCCAGTGGCTGCGCTGCGACAATCCTGAAGTGGTCAAACACCATCAGGCCAAGGTCTACAGCCAGGCAGCGGTTGGCTCGCCGCCAATGTCTGTGCCGCACCTGGACACCCGCGTCGTCGACGGCAAGAAATCCCTGCTGTTCGGACCTTACGCCGGTTTCACCACCAAATTCCTCAAGCACGGCTCGTTCCTCGACCTGCCGCTGTCGGTACGTATCGCCAACATCAAACCGATGCTGGCCGTGGCCCGCGACAACATGGACCTGACCAAATACCTGGTCAGCGAAGTCATGCAGTCCATGGAGCAGCGTCTGGAATCTTTGCGCCGCTTCTATCCCGAAGCGAAAGCCGAAGACTGGCGTCTGGAAATTGCAGGCCAGCGCGTGCAGATCATCAAGAAAGACCCCAAGAAAGGCGGCGTTCTGCAATTCGGTACCGAACTGGTTTCGGCCAAGGACGGTTCCCTTGCCGCACTGCTGGGTGCTTCGCCAGGGGCTTCGGTTACGGTTTCGATCATGCTGGACCTGATCGAGCGCTGCTTCCCTGAAAAAGCCCGCGGCGAGTGGGCAAGCAAGCTGAATGAGATCTTCCCGGCCCGGGAAAAAGCTCTGGAAACTGACGCGCAGCTTTATGAGCGGGTCAGCACCCAGAACAACGAGCGTCTGGAACTGGTCGAGAAACACAGCGAAGCACACAGCATCGCCTGATTTTGCCAGTAAAAAGAAACGCCCCTCGGGGCGTTTTTTTTTGGCCGAAAAAACCTCAACCGCGGGCTTTTTCGATCAGCTCAATGTATTCGTCGGCGTTACGCTGGTCCTTGATCGTCGCAATGAAATCATTGCCGTGCTCGTCCTTGCCATCCAGGTCGTAACCGGCTTCAAGGAAGAACACCAGAAAGCGCTCGAAATCATTGACCCGCAAACCGCGGTAAGCCTTGATCAGCTTGTGCAAGGATGGCGAAGTAGCGTCAACCGGTTCAAAGAGCAGGAACGCTTTAACCTGCTCGTCACCGATCTCATCACCAATCAACTGCTTTTTATCTTTACGCATTGCGTACTCCAACTGGATCGCTGACTTGTTAACCGGCGGGCAGTTTACCCCTCGCCCGGCAAAAGCCTCAACGAGTACGCACCGCCCCAGTGTGCAGGTCGGCCCAGATGTGGCCATTGGCATAGCTGAGGAACTGGCAGTAAAGCTTCTCGTTGCGCAGCAGGTCCATCAGTGTTCGATATTGTGTGACCGGGTAATAGAGGTTCAGCACCCGGCTCTTGTCATCAAAGACCGGTTTCTTCAGGCTTTTGCTCTCGCCATCGAAATGAATCAGCACCTCATTAATCGTAGCGCCCTTGTTCATTGGCTTGCCTTTGAGACGCAGCAGTACCGGGGCGGTTACGGGGATCGGTGTTTGATTGGACTGACGCTGGTTACCCACCACCACCGAATACTCGGTGATCTGCAGCAATTGCTGCTGCTCGGGTTCCCCTTCACGCAGATTCAGGTCGTCTGGCGGCAGGTATTGGGCGTGCATGGGTTCAGCTGAAACAGGCGCTGCAACTGGTAGGCAGCACAGCAGCGCGAGTGTTGCGCTACGGATCAAAAGCTTCATTTCGACTTCCCGCAAGGACAGGGCTGGCACTTTAGCATGCGGGGTGAAGAGAGATCGCCCTCGCGGCTGAAGCCGCTCCTACGGAACGGGGGGCTCCGTAGGAGCGGCTTCAGCCGCGAGGGCGTCCTTCTTGGCAATAAAAATGTAGCGCGATCAACGGCCATCTCCCGGCTAAAGCCGGTCCTACAGGATGGGGTGTGCCTTTGAACTACATCCCTTTAACCGCATAAATCCCGGCAGCATTGCGCCAGTAACCCTTGTAATCCATGCCATAACCGAAGATGTAACGGTCAATGCATGGCAAGCCTACGAAATCGGCTTTCAGGTCAGGACGCGCTTTGCGGTCATGGTCTTTGTCGATTAAAACGGCGGTGTGCACCGCTCGGGCACCGGCATGTTTGCAGAAGTCGATGATCGCGCCCAAGGTGTGACCTTCGTCGAGGATGTCGTCGATGATCAGCACGTCGCGGTCGATGAACGAAACTTCGGGCTTGGCTTTCCAGAACAGATCGCCGCCGCTGGTTTCATTGCGGTAGCGGGTAGCGTGCAGGTAGGAAGCTTCCAGCGGGAAGTTCAAGTGCGTCAGCAGTTTGCCGGAGAAAATCAGGCCGCCATTCATCACGCAGAATACGACCGGATTGCGGTCAGCCAGCTCGGCATTGATATGCGCACCGACGCGAGCAATGGCCGCTTCGACTTCAGCTTCTGTGTACAGGCAGTCGGCTTCGCGCATGATTTGACGGATATGCTCGAGATCAGCGGACATGGCGCTCTCCTGGGGGCAGTGTAAGAAAAGCGGGCAAAGGTACGCATCCGCTCCAGTCAGGGCAAGCAATTCTGGACTAACGTGTCAGGAATTGTCTGAAAACACCGCAAGGCACGTAGGACAGTAACAGCTGAATAGATTAACCTAGGCCGTTTTTTTGCCCACGCCGGAGCTTTTTCCTATGCCTATTCGTGAGATCCGCCATCCGCTGATCCGCCACAAGCTCGGCCTGATGCGCCGCGCCGATATCAGCACCAAGAACTTCCGTGAGCTGGCTCAGGAAGTCGGTGCCCTGCTCACCTATGAAGCCACCTCCGATCTGCCGCTGGAGACCTACGATATCCAGGGTTGGGCGGGTACTGTCCCGGTCGAAAAGATCGCAGGCAAGAAGATCACTGTCGTACCGATTCTGCGCGCTGGTATCGGCATGCTCGACGGCGTGCTCAGCCTGATTCCGGGCGCCAAAGTCAGCGCCGTGGGTGTGGCACGCAACGAGGAAACCCTCGAAGCCCATACTTATCTGGAAAAACTGGTTCCGGAAATCGACGAACGTCTGGCCATGATCATTGACCCGATGCTCGCTACCGGCGGATCGATGGTTGCCACGATCAACCTGTTGAAAAAAGCCGGCTGCAAGGAAATCCGCGCCATGGTGCTGGTTGCTGCACCGGAAGGTATCGCAGTAGTTGAAGCCGCCCACCCGGACGTCATGATCTACACCGCCTCCATCGACGAACGCCTCAATGAGCACGGCTATATCATCCCGGGCCTTGGCGATGCCGGTGACAAGATTTTCGGCACCAAGCAAAAGGACGCGTGATGAGGCAGGACGAGTTCAACGATCCACTGTGGCGCACCGTGCTGTCCGGTGCGCAGATGCTCTTCGTGGCATTCGGCGCGCTGGTATTGATGCCGCTGATCACAGGGCTGGACCCTAACGTCGCACTGTTTACCGCTGGCCTGGGTACATTGCTGTTTCAAATCGTCACCGGGCGTCAGGTGCCGGTGTTCCTGGCGTCGAGCTTCGCGTTCATCACCCCCATTATTCTTGCCAAAGGCCAGTTCGGCCTCGCGGCGACCATGGGCGGGGTCATGGCGGCGGGTTTCGTTTACACCTTTCTCGGCCTGGCCGTGAAGATCAAAGGCACTGGCTTCATTGACCGACTGCTGCCGCCGGTGGTTATCGGTCCGGTGATCATCTCCATCGGCCTGGCGATGGCACCCATTGCCGCGAATATGGCCATGGGTAAAAGCGGCGACGGCGCGGAACTGATTCCATACAGCACCGCGATGCTGATCTCGATGCCTGCGCTGCTGACCACGTTGATCGTGGCCGTGTTCGGCAAGGGCATTTTCCGTCTGGTGCCTATTATCTCCGGCGTACTGGTGGGCTTTGCGCTGTCGTTCTACTTTGGCGTCGTCGACACGGCAAAAATCGCCGGGGCGCCTTGGCTGGCTTTGCCTGCGTTCACCGCTCCAGAGTTCAACTGGCAGGCGATTCTGTTCATCGTCCCTGTGGCGCTGGCGCCCGCCATTGAGCACATCGGCGGTGTGATCGCAGTGGGCAGCGTGACAGGCCGTGATTACCTGAAGAAGCCAGGCCTGCATCGCACGCTATTCGGGGACGGCATTGCTACCACCGCGGCGGGCCTGTTTGGCGGCCCACCCAACACCACCTACGCCGAAGTCACGGGCGCAGTGATGCTGACCAAAAACTACAACCCGAAAATCATGACCTGGGCGGCTGTGTTTGCGATCACCCTGGCATTCATCGGCAAGTTCGGTGCGCTGCTGCAAAGCATTCCGGTGCCGGTGATGGGCGGGATTCTCTGCCTGCTGTTCGGTTCGATTGCGGCGGTGGGCATGAACACCCTGATACGCCACAAGGTCGACCTGGCCGAAGCCCGCAACCTGGTGATCGTTTCAGTGACGCTGGTGTTTGGTATCGGCGGCGTGTTGATCGGAACGGGCAACGGCCCGGACGATTTCGGCCTGAAGGGTATTGCCCTGTGCGCGGTAACAGCTATCGCGCTGAACCTGCTATTGCCGGGCAATGACGGGTGGAAGAACAAGCAGGAATGAAAAACTGTAGGAGCCGAGCTTGCTCGCGATAGGGCTGGACGCGATTCACTTTAGATCGCGCGGCCATTATCGCGAGCAAGCTCAGCTCCCACAGATTCAGCCTTGCAGCTTCACAACATCAATGGCGCCCGCTCGCACAGTTTGTTCAATGCCGCGGCCCAGTTCGGGTCATCGTTCAGGCACGGTATCAAGGTCAACTCCTCTCCCCCGGCAGCCTTGAACTGCTCCGCACCGCGATCACCGATTTCTTCCAGCGTTTCGATGCAGTCCGCAACAAATGCCGGGCACATCACCAGCAACTTCTTCACGCCCTGAGCAGCCAGTTCTTCCAGCCGCGCTTCGGTGTAGGGTTCGATCCACTTGGCCCGGCCCAGTCGCGACTGGAACGACACCGACCACTTGCCATCGGCAATGCCCATCTGCTTCGCAAACACGGCTGCCGAACGCAGGCATTGTGCGCGATAGCAGGTAGCAAGTACTTCTGGCGAAGCGTTCTTGCAACAGTCGGCATCCTTGAAGCAGTGATTGCCGGTTGGATCAAGTTTGGTCAGGTGTCGCTCGGGCAAACCGTGGAAGCTCAGCAGCAGGTGATCATGGGGCTGCTCAAGATGAGGTTTTACGCTTGCAACCAAAGCGTCGATATATTCCGGCTGATCATAAAACGCCTGCAGTACAGAGAACTTCACGTTCAGTGACTTGGCCTTCACAACCCGTTTGGCCTCCTCGATCACCGTAGTCACCGTACTGTCGGCAAACTGCGGGTAAAGCGGAGCCAGGGTAATTTTGCTGATGCCCTGAGCTGCCAATCGGGTCAGCACGGTTTCAATGGACGGCTCACCGTAACGCATGGCCAGTTCAACCGGGCCTTGTGTCCATTCTTTAGTCATGGCCTGGTGCAAACGCTTGCTCAGTACCACCAGCGGTGAGCCTTCGTCCCACCAGATAGAGGCATAGGCATGGGCGGACTGCTCAGGTCGCTTGATCAGAATCAGCGACACCAGCAGCCGTCGCACCGGCCACGGCAGATCAATGACGTAGGGGTCCATCAGGAACTGGTTGAGATACCGGCGAACATCAGCCACAGACGTGGAGGCTGGTGAACCCAGATTGACCAGCAACAGCGCGTGATCGGTCATGCAACATCCTATTTCAGTGGCGGCCGAGGAAATCGTCCAGGGCGGCGTGCAGTTCGGTAAATTTGAATGTGAAACCGGCTTCTTCCAGTCGGGCAGGTCGAGCGCGTTGACCGCCCAATAGCAAAACAGACAATTCGCCCAACAAGATTTTCAAGACCAGTGCAGGCAACGGCATGAAAGCAGGACGGTGCAGGACACCGGCAAGTGTTTTGGCAAACTCATGATTGCGGACCGGGTGGGGAGCGCAAAGATTATAGGGGCCCTGTGCGTCACTCTTGTGCAACAGAAAATCAATCGCGGCGATTTGGTCTTTGATGTGTATCCACGGCATCCACTGCCGACCGTTGCCGATGGGCCCGCCCAGGCCGAATTTGAAGGGCGGCAGCAGCCGCTGCAACATACCGCCATCACTGGAGAGCACCAGGCCGGTCCGAATGATCACCACTCGCACGCCCAAGGCCTCGGCTCGCTGCGCCGTTTCTTCCCAGGCGTCGCACAGATGACTGGCGAAATCTTCTTTCACCGGCAGAGAAGTTTCGTCCAGCTCACGCTCGCCACCGTCGCCGTACCAACCCACTGCCGAGCCGCTGATCAGCAGCTGTGGCTTCTGCGAACGTTGCTCCATCCAGCTCAGCAATTGTTCGGTCAAGCCAATACGGCTGTCCCACAATTGGGTTCGGCGCTTGCGCGTCCAGGGCCGGTCAGCAATGGGCGCGCCTGCAAGATTGACCACCGCGTCCAGCGGTTGATCATTCAACTCACTGAGTTGGGCGATACCTCGCACTCCGCTGCCACACAATCGCGGTACTTCATCAGGCCTGCGGCTCCAGACCGTGATCTGATGACCCTGTTGAGTGCAGAACTGGCAGAGTTGTCGTCCTATCAGACCAGTACCGCCGGTCAGCAATATGTGCATGGCAGGTTTCCTTGCGTGGCGTTCACGAGCTTTCGGTAGTCTATTTTTTATGCGTCAACAGATGGCTTATGAACCATAGGCCAAACATTGCCAGGAAGCGTCCGGACTGTCCGTATGGATAGTTGCCTGTCGCCTTCAAGTATCAGATTTTAGATCTCGAGCCGTACGAGACAGGCTATGCAGGCCCCAGGCTGTAATCGAAGCAAGTTATACCAAAAAACAATATTGTACAGGTTTTAACTACGGCGTAGTCTGTGCAGACAAGGTAACGAGGCCCCTATGACTGTACCTATCGCAATCATCGGTACCGGCATCGCCGGACTCTCCGCGGCCCAAGCGCTCCATGCTGCCGGGCACTCGGTTCATCTTTTCGACAAAAGCCGCGGCAGTGGCGGAAGGATGTCCAGCAAACGCAGTGATGCAGGCTCGCTCGATATGGGCGCGCAATATTTCACTGCTCGCGACCGGCGCTTCATGGCTGCGGTGCAGCAGTGGCAACTTCAGGGTTGCGCGGCTCAATGGACGCCATCACTTTACAACTCCCACGTCGGACAGCTCAGCCCGTCACCCGACGAACAGGTTCGCTGGGTCGGCCAACCCGGCATGAGCGCCATTACTCGCGCCATGCTGGGCGACTTGCCGGTGTCGTTCTCCTGCCGGATCACCGAAGTCTTTCGTGGCGAGCAGCACTGGAGTCTGCAAGACGCAGAGGGCCAGAGTCACGGCCCATTCAGTCATGTGATCATCGCCACGCCCGCTCCCCAGGCAACGGCATTACTGGCCAGCGCGCCAAAACTTGCAGGTGCTGCCGCCAGCGTGAAAATGGACCCGACCTGGGCCGTGGCGCTGGGGTTCAGCAGCCCGTTGCAAACGCCTTTGGAAGGCTGCTTCGTACAGGACAGCCCCATTGACTGGCTTGCTCGAAATCGCAGCAAACCCGAGCGCGATACCACTCTGGACACTTGGGTGCTGCACGCTACCAGCGCCTGGAGCCGACAGCACATCGACATGCCCAAGGAAGAAGTCATCGAGCATTTACACGGCGCGTTTGCCGAACTGATTGGCTGCGCAGTGCCTGCACCGACATTCAGCCTGACGCACCGCTGGCTCTATGCCCGCCCTGCCACGGCTCACGAATGGGGTGCGCTTTCAGATCCTGATCAGGGCATTTATGTGTGCGGCGACTGGTGCTTGTCAGGCCGCGTCGAAGGCGCCTGGCTCAGCGGCCAGGAGGCAGCGCGTCGCTTGCTGGAACACCTCAATTGAACCGCCTCAATCCGCGCAAGCTGCTGCTGTCGAAATGGACAGCCGCTCAGCCGGTCAACCGCGAAAAGCATTTTCTGGTCACTGAGTTGTTTCGGGACGACGAAGGCACAGTGCTTGAAATCGAGCTGCAAGCGGTGCTGACACAACGCAGTGAACGCTTGCCCTGGCAGACGTTGCAGGACGCTGACACCTGGAAGATGGGCTGGAAATAACCCAAGGCCTGACTGGCGCCCTCCGTAGGACCGGCTTCAGCCGGGAGGACGTCGGATAATTCTCTAAATTTCCTTCGGTAGAAATACTGCTCTCCCGGCTAAAGCCGGTCCTACAAGGGCGGGGAGCGCTGACCCACCCCATACAAACCCTATACAAACCATTTGACTTGTACAGCATTGAACCTATGATGAACCGAAGTTGTACAGCGAATAACCTCTGTACAATTATGTTCCGAGGTTTGCATGCTTTCTCCTGCAGTCCATAAACCGAAACTCGGCATCAGTGCCTGCCTCATGGGCGACGAGGTACGGTTCAATGGTGGTCATAAAGAATCCCATTTATGCACCCGCGAGCTGAGTCGATATTTCGAGTTCGTCACCGCGTGCCCGGAAGTGGCCATCGGCATGGGCATCCCCCGCGAACCCATCCGTCTGGTAGGCGATGCGCAAAGCCCTCAGGCTGTCGGAACGGTAAACAAAGCGCTGAACGTTACCCAGCCTCTGGCCGACTACGGGGTAAAGATGGCCGAGGAACTGGGGGATATCTGCGGCTATATCTTCATGCAGAAGTCGCCGTCCTGTGGGCTTGAGCGAGTCAAGGTCTACACGGAAAACGGCGCTCCCGTTGAGGGAGGTGGACGCGGGATTTATGCTCAGGCGTTTTGCGAACTGCACCCCAATCTCCCGGTAGAAGAAGACGGCCGCCTCAACGACGCGGTGTTGCGCGAAAACTTCATCACCCGCGTGTTTGCCTATGCCGCGTGGCAAGACTTGCTCAAGGCAGGTATCACGCGCCGCAGCCTGACCGAATTTCACTCGCGTTATAAATATCAGCTCATGGCCAACGACCCGGTGCAGTACAAAGTACTGGGCAATTTTCTGGGCAGCATGGGCCGCAGCGATCCCAACGAGATCGCACCGCGCTATTTCAGCGACTTGATGGCGGCCCTGAAAAAACCCGCTACCCGCCGCACCCATACCAATGTCCTGCAGCACATCAGCGGCTATCTGAAACAGACCCTGAACGCGGCGGACAAGCAGGAAATGCAGCAAATCATCGCCCAATACCATCAAGGCATCGTGCCGTTGATCGTGCCCTTGACGCTGCTCAAACACCACTTCCGCCAACATCCTGATCCTTACGTGGCCTTGCAGGTTTACATGCAGCCGCACCCGGAAAACCTCAGCCTGCGGAATGCGATCTGAACATGAACAACACACTGCATGTGATCCCTGCGCCCGAGCCAACCGATGAAGACCCGGGGGTTGAAGGCGGCTGGTTGCCGATACGGGAAGTCGCCCGTCAGACCGGAGTCAACGCAGTCACGTTGCGTGCGTGGGAACGTCGCTATGGGCTGATCGTGCCGCACCGTACGCCGAAAGGGCATCGACTGTATTCCGGCGAGCATGTCCAACGGGTGATGAACATTCTCACCTGGCTCAATCGTGGCGTATCGGTCAGCCAGGTAAAAAACCTCATCGACAGCCGCCAACCGGACACCAGCGTCGCCGGTAACGATTGGGACGATTTGCGTCACAACCTGATCAAGGCCATCAGCGAACTGGCAGAGCGCAGGGTTGACGACCTGTTCAACCAGGCCATGTCGCTTTACCCACCGCGAACTGTCTGCGAACAACTGTTGATGCCGTTGCTGACAGAGCTTGAATTTCGCTGGCAGGGACACTTCGGCGGGCAAATGGAGCAGGTGTTCTTCTACTCCTGGCTGCGCAGCAAATTCGGTGCCCGGATTTACCACAATAACCGTCAGCTCAGCGGTAAGCCGGTATTGCTGGTCAACCATTCTGATTCACCGCTGGAGCCGCACCTGTGGCTCAGCGCCTGGCTGATCAGCAGCGCCGATTGCCCGGTTGAGGTTTTCGATTGGCCGCTGCCCAACGGTGAACTTTCGCTGGCTGCCGAGTTGCTTAAACCGCGAGCGGTATTGCTGTATTCCAGCAAAGCATTGAATCCCGGCCAGCTCCCAAAATTGCTCAGTAACGTTCAGTGCCCGACCGTACTTGCCGGTGCCTGTGTCCGTATACATTGCGACGACCTCGCCATGACGATCAACAAGATAGAAGGCCTGCACCTGGCCGAAGACCCGCTGGGCGCCCTCGCCGCTTTGCAGCTACTGGATCTTATCTAAGGAATAAACATGCAACTGCTATGGCTGCGCAGCGATTTGCGCATTCACGACAATACCGCCCTGACCGCTGCCATAGAGCAGGGTCCGGTGGTGGCTGTTTACCTGATCAGCCCCACGCAATGGCGCAGCCACGACGACGCCCCCTGCAAAGTAGATTTCTGGCTGCGCAATCTGGTCGAGCTGCAAAAAGCCTTGGGCGAATTGAACGTGCCATTGCTGATCCGCGAGGCCGACAGCTGGGATGAAGCACCACGAGTGCTGCTGGAACTGTGTCGCGAGCACAATATCCAGTCCGTACATGCCAACGAAGAATACGGTATCAACGAAACCCGCCGGGACGCCGCCGTCGCCGATGCGCTTGAGGACGCCGACATTCAGTGGCGCAGCTATCTGGATCAGCTGTTTTTCAAACCTGGCACGGTGCTGACCAAGACCGGCACCTACTTCCAGGTGTTCAGCCAGTTCCGCAAAGTCTGCTACGCCCGCATGCACCAAGCCATGCCGCCGCTGATTCACTTGCCGAAACCTCAGGCAGCGCTGGATATAAAAAGTGATCGCGTCCCCGAACAGGTAGAGGGATTCGCCACGCCTCCTCAGGCACTGCAAGCCTTGTGGCCTGCTGGTGAGGACGAAGCGCGTCGGCGACTGGCCGCCTTCAGCGATGAGCAGATTGATTACTATCGCTCCGAGCGTGACTTTCCGGCCAAACCCGGCACCAGTCAGTTGTCGGCGTACCTGGCTGCTGGCGTGATATCGCCGCGCCAATGCCTGCATGCGGCCTTGAGCAGCAATCAGGGTGAGTTCGAGACAGGCAGCGTCGGCGCAGTCACCTGGATCAACGAGTTGCTCTGGCGTGAATTCTATAAACACATTCTGGTGGGCTTCCCTCGAGTATCGCGGTATCGCGCTTTTCGCCCGGAAACCGAAGCCCTGAAATGGCGTGATGCCCCCGAGGAGCTGGCCGCCTGGAAAGAAGCGCGCACAGGCCTGCCGATCATTGACGCCGCCATGCGCCAGTTGCTGGAAACCGGCTGGATGCATAACCGCCTGCGCATGGTCGTGGCGATGTTCCTGACCAAGAATCTGCTAATTGACTGGCGCGAAGGCGAACGCTTTTTCATGCAGCACCTGATCGACGGCGATCTGGCCGCCAATAACGGTGGCTGGCAGTGGAGCTCGTCGACGGGTACCGATTCATCGCCGTATTTCCGGATATTCAATCCGTTGTCGCAATCCGAGAAGTTCGACCCTGAAGGTTTGTTCCTGAAGAAGTGGTTGCCCGAACTGACCGACCTCAACAAAAAAGAAGTGCATAACCCGGCGGCGTCTGGCGGCCTGTTTGGTGTGGCTAGTTATCCCAAACCGATTGTCGACCTGAGTAGCAGCCGCGCCCGCGCGTTGGCTGCGTTCAAGGCTTTGCCTCATCGCCAGCCCGCGGCAGAGGTTGCTGATGACTGATTTCCTGCGGCGCTTTGCTCATGAATTTGCAGCTCTGGACAAGAACAGTCTGGACCGCCTCGGTGACCTGTACAGCGACGATGTGCAGTTCACCGATCCGCTGCACCAGATTCACGGGCTGCCGCAGATGCGTCGTTATTTCGCCGAGTTGTACGCCAATGTCAGCGATCTGCGTTTTGACTTTCATGGGTTTGACCAGGTCAGCGAGGGCAGCGGTTATCTGCGCTGGACAATGAGCTACTCCCATCCGCGCCTTGTCAGAGGAAAGACGATCCGGGTTGAGGGCTGCTCGCATCTGCTCTGGCGCGACAAGGTTTATCAACATCGTGACTATTTCGATGCAGGCGCTTTGCTGTACGAGCACTTGCCGATCATGGGCCAGCTGATTGCCTGGCTGAAAAGGAGATTGGGATGAGTGATTCGAACGTGCGACGTATCTGGTTGACCGGTGCCAGCAGCGGCATTGGCCTGGCGCTCGCCGAAGAGCTGCTCGTCGCCGGTCACAAGCTGGCGCTGACGGCTCGAACTCTGGGCCCGCTCGAAGAGCTGGACCGACGTTTTCCCGGGCAAGTCCTGCTCGTACCAGGGGATTTGACCGATGGCGAACAAATCACCGCAATCGGTGATCGCATTGGCCAGACGTGGGGGGCCCTGGACAGCGCGATCATCAACGCTGGCACGTGCGAATACATTGACACCAACCATTTCGATGCCGCGCTGCTTGAGCGAGTGGTTCGTACCAATCTGCTGGCCAGTTCCTACTGCGTGCAAGAAGCATTATTGCTGCTGCGCAAAGGCAACAAGCCGCATCTGGTGGGCGTGTGCAGTTCGGTGACCTATCTGCCGCTCACCCGCAGTGAGGCTTACGGCGCATCCAAGGCCGGCATGCGTTATTTGTTCGAATCCCTGCGAATCGATCTGGCCCACGAAAATATCGACGTCACCGTCGTCAGCCCAGGCTTTGTCGATACCCCGCTGACAGCTAAAAACGACTTCGCCATGCCCATGCGCTGGCCGGTCAAAAAAGCCGCGAAATACATCTCCGAGCGCTTGCAGCGGACACGTCGCCCGATGGAAATCGCATTCCCCGGATTGTTCATTTTGACTCTGCGTTTATTGGCGCTGCTCCCTACCCGTCTGCAACTTGCGTTAGGCAAACGCATGGCCCGCTCAGCGGCTCAACACAAGGACGCCCAATGAAGATCGCCATCATCGGCAGTGGTATTGCGGGCCTGACCAGCGCTTATCTGCTCAACCGTTCTCACGACATCACGGTGTTCGAGGCGGCAGACTGGATTGGCGGGCATACCCATACCGTTGATGTAAACGTGAATGGCCGCGATTACGCCATTGATACCGGCTTTATCGTGTTCAACGACTGGACCTATCCAAATTTCATCCGCTTGCTCGGCCAACTGGACGTTACCTTCAAGCCCACCGAAATGAGCTTCTCCGTCACCGATCCTAAGACCCGGACCGAATACAACGGTAATAACCTAAACAGCCTGTTTGCCCAGCGCAGCAACCTGTTGTCCCTGAGTTTCTGGGGAATGCTGCGCGACATTCTGCGTTTTAACCGCGAAGCGCTGGCCGATCTGGAAAGCCAGCGGATCGCTCAAGACACCACCCTGGGTGAGTACCTGCGCAGCCGCGGTTACGGCGAGCGCTTTATTGATCACTACATCGTGCCCATGGGCGCGGCGATCTGGTCCATGTCCCTGGCAGACATGCTCGCCTTCCCGCTGCAATTCTTCGTGCGGTTCTTCAAGAATCATGGCTTGTTATCCGTCAGCAATCGGCCGCAATGGTGCGTCATCGAAGGCGGTTCCAGCCGTTACATCGAGCCGTTGACAGCGTCGTTTGCCGAGCGGATTCGTTTGTCGTGCCCGGTCAATCGCGTTGAGCGGGATGCAGAAGGCGTGACCGTTCACAGCGCCGCAGGCAGTGAGCGCTTTGACAAAGTCGTGTTTGCCTGCCACAGCGATCAGGCCCTGAAAATGCTTGCGCAGCCGAGCGCCGCCGAGCAGGAAATCCTGGGTGCCCTGCCCTACGCCGAAAATGACGTGGTGCTACACACAGACACCCGCCTGTTGCCCAAGCGACCGCTGGCCTGGGCCAGCTGGAACTATCGACTCGGCGGCGGCAAGCAACAATTGGCCGCTGTGACCTATGACATGAACATCCTGCAGGGCATCGACAGCGACACGACCTTTTGCGTCAGCCTCAATCAGACCGAAGCCATCGACCCGAACAAAATTCTTGCCCGCTATACCTACTCCCATCCGCAGTACAGCCTGGCAGGCGTAGACGCTCAGGCGCGCTGGCCTGAACTGGATGGCGTTAACCATACCTGGTTTTGCGGCGCTTACTGGGCCAATGGCTTTCATGAAGACGGCGTGGTCAGCGGCCTTCGGGTTGCCTCGGCGTTGGGCGAATCATTGTGAACAGCGCCCTGTACAGCGGCTGGATAGCCCACCGGCGCTTTGCGCCGCGGGCTCATGACTTTCGTTATCGGATCGGCCTGCTGTATCTGGATCTGGATGAACAGCGCGAGGTATTGAAAGCCTCTCCCCTCGCAGGTAAAAGTCGCTGGTCGCCGTTTTCATTCCGGGAAACGGATTACCTGCGTGAACTTACGCGCAAAGGCATACCACTGACAGACGCCGTCCGTGAACGCATTGGTCAAGCCATCGGCCATGTTCCGCAGGGCAAAATCTGCCTGCTGACTCAAGCGCGCAGTTGGGGCCTGGCCTTTAATCCAGTGAGCTTTTTTTATTGCTTTGAAGAGGATGGCGCGCTGGCGGCGATTCTCTGTGAAGTCAGCAATACACCGTGGCGCGAGCGCTACCACTATGTATTACCTGCTGACGGTGAAGGGCATCAGCACTTCGCCGTAGCCAAGGCCTTCCACGTTTCGCCGTTCCTGCCCCGCGATCTTGAATACCGGATGAGTTTCAGTCCGCCCGGCGAGCGTCTCGGCGTTCACATGGCAGACTGGCAAGGCGATCTGAAAATGTTCGACGCCACGCTTAACCTGCAACGCCAGGACCTGACAAGAAGCAATCTGCATCGTTATTTACTGGCTTTTCCATGGATGACCGCCAAAACCTGCCTGGCGATTTACTGGCAAGCATTGCGTCTATTTTTGAAACGCGTTCCACTTTTCTCTCATCAGGCCGCTGACGGCGACTACCGCACTGCCGCCACGCAATTGAAGGGTAAACCCCATGAAAAGCAGTAGCAGTTTTTCGGCCAATCTGGGCACCAACAGCCTGACCGCCAACATCCTGCGGCGCGGCGTGCTACGCCAGCTTGCCCGGTTGCGCAGCGGCCAACTGGTCGTCAATGAAGGCGATGAGCGCCATGTATTCGGCGTGGCAGGGGCCGTTGTCCAGGGCGAGATCCAGATTCTCGACTCAGCCACCTGGGGCATGGTCGCCAGTAATGGCTCCATTGGCGCAGGCGAAGCCTACATTCATGGCTACTGGACCTCGCCGGACCTGACTGCCGTCATCAGGGTTTTCGTCAGCAACCTGGATGTGCTGGACGCGATGGAAGGCGGAATAGCACGGCTGGGCCGCCCCTTCATTCAGGCGTTGCACTGGCTGAATCGCAATACCCGTGAAGGCTCGCAGAAAAATATCGCCGCCCATTACGATCTGGGCAACGAGCTGTTCAAGCAGTTTCTTGACCCCACCATGATGTATTCGGCGGCGCAGTTCCTGACGCCTGAAGACACCCTGGAACAGGCGCAGTTGAACAAGCTGGAACGAATTTGTCAGAAGCTGGCGTTGAAACCCGAGGACCACCTGCTGGAAATCGGTACCGGCTGGGGCAGCATGGCGATTTACGCTGCGCAGCACTATGGCTGCAAAGTCACCACGACGACACTGTCCCAAGAGCAGTTCGCCTACACCGAGGAGCGAATTGCGACGCTGGGCCTGAAAGATCAGATCACCCTGCTGCTCAAGGACTATCGGGACCTTACCGGACAGTTCGACAAGCTGGTCTCGATTGAAATGATTGAAGCGGTCGGCCACCGGTTTCTGCCAACTTACTTCAAGCAATGCGCCCACCTGCTCAAGGACAACGGCCTGATGTTGCTGCAAGCCATCACCATCCGCGAGCAGCGCTACGAACAGGCCAAAGGCAGTGTCGACTTTATCCAGCGCTATATTTTTCCCGGTGGCGCGCTGCCGTCGGTGCACAAAATGCTGGAAATTGTCGGTCGCGACACTGACATGAACCTGCTGCATATGGAGGATTTTGGCCTGCATTACGCGCGCACCCTGCGCATCTGGCATGACAACTTCCGCCACGCTCATGGTTACCTCGCAGAGCTGGGCTACGACGACTACTTCCTGCGGCTGTGGGAGTTTTACCTGTGCTACTGCGAGGGTGGTTTCCTGGAACGTACCATCGGCACCGCGCAGTTGCTGCTGGCCAAACCCTGCGCATCGCCACAGCCGCTGTTGGGCCGCTTCAATGCTTAAGCAGATCGCCAATGCCGTGCTTTTCCAGCTCGGCTGGTTTGCCTGCGTGCTGGGCGGTAATAGTTATTGGCTGTTGATCCCGGTTGGCGTCCTGCTCATTCATCTGCTGTGGATAAGTTCGTGGACGGCCGAAGGTAAATTATTGCTGTGGATAACCGGCCTGGGCACCTTGCTGGACAGCGGGCTGATGCTGCTCGGTGTCTTCGACTTTGGCAGCCAGGGCTTGCTGATCCCGCTGTGGCTGATTCTGCTGTGGGCAGTATTGGGCACTACGCTCAGGCATTGCCTGGCCTGGACCGCAAAACCGTGGTGGCGCGCCAGTATCCTTGGAGCGATTGGCGGGCCGATGTCGTATTACGCCGGTTCGCAGCTGGCTGGCGTGCAGCTGCCGCTGGGTTTATGGCCGAGCATGGCACTGCTGGCGATGCTATGGGCCGTAGTGTTTGCGCTGCTGCAATGGCTATCCGGTCGATTGCTCGCCGGTCATTCAGTCAACATGCCCGCCTCGCGCTGACATACACTGCGCGCCTATGACTGCCACCCTGATCCCGACCCGCCCGATTACCACCGAAACCGCCATCACCTGCTCAACCTGCGCGGCCTGTTGCTGCCAGCTTGAGGTCATGCTGATTACGGACACCGGCGTGCCTGAACGCTTTATCGATACAGACGACTGGGGCGGCGAAGTCATGCTGCGTCTCGACGACGGCTGGTGCGCCGCGCTGGATCGCAACACGATGATGTGCACCATCTATGAGAAACGTCCGCTGATCTGCCGGGAGTTTGAGACCGGTTCAGAGGAGTGCATGCATGAAAGGCTGGGGATTGAAGGGGCTTACTTGTAGTTGTAGCCGAAGCCTACACAGATCCGTAGGACCGGCTTTAGCCGGGAGTGGGTTGTCCAAAAAAAACATATGCGTCGAGCTTCCTGGCCCTCTCCCGGCTAAAGCCGGTCCTACAAATAGTCGAGATTAGAGCGGCATCGTGTAATGCAATGCGTAGCTCTCAATACCGTCGTTTGGCTCTTTGATACCAGCGTTCGAGTAGTGGGTCGCACGGATGCCAATTTCATGACCGCCGTTGAAGCGCACGCCAAAGCCGATACGGTCTTCAAAGTTGAAAGCCGAACCCAGTTTGTTGTCTTCGATTTGCGTATTCGAGAATACAGCGACACCGATACCGGCTTCGATGTATGGCTTCACGTTCTGGCCAGCGAATTCGTAAACAAATACCGGGGAGAACGAAAGGCTGTTGTTGCTGGAACGCTTGTCGCCATCCCAGTACGTGTAAGCGCCATCCCAATAACCGGTCAGGCGACCTACATCGCTCTGCAGCCAGCTTTTATCCCAATCAAACTTCATGCCCAGGCGGTAAGTCTGGGTCGTCTGGCCCGTCTGACCGACCGAAAACTCAACGCCAGCGGCTTGAGTAAGTGAAGTTTGCCCCATCAACGCAGCCGCAAGCGCAGCCAAACACAACAGACGCTTCATCAGAAACTTCCTATTTCGAATGCAATTATTAGGTGTTTTTGCAGATAACCGACTTGCTATAGAAATCCGGCGTGGAACGTTAGTTCCAATGCCATGCAAAGCTTTTCACGATTTTTTTACAAATCGAAGAATCGCACATTGTCAGATTTTTTCCATAGTGTAGGTAGGATGTTTCCGAAATTATACAAATCAGCGCTGGTCCAGAACTGCGTTTCCTGGGCGTTTCCATCGTGCAGGAGGCCGTGTTGAGCCAACAACCGCTGGAGCTGGCGAGCCACGGCGTGACCGGTGTCGATCAAGATGACCGATTCCGGAATCATTTCCCGCAGCAGAGGTTTGAGGAAGGGATAGTGGGTACAGCCGAGGATGATCGTGTCGCAGCCCTCGGCGAGAAGCGGTTCGACATAGCCCCGCAGCAGGGCACGAATGGTCGGGCTGAACAGATCGCCCGCTTCGATCAGTTCCACCAGGCCAGGGCACGGCTGCGTCACGACCCGTACATCACCCGCGAAACGGTCGAGCAAGGCGGCGAACTTCGCGCTTTGCAAAGTACCGGTGGTAGCGAGCACCCCAACCACACCACTGCGGGTCGCAGCCGCCGCCGGTTTGACCGCAGGCTCCATTCCGATAATCGGCCAGTCAGGATAATGTTCACGCAATTGAGCGGCGGCAGCGGCAGTCGCGGTGTTGCAGGCCAGCACCAGTGCCTTGGCCCCTTGCTCGCGAAAGAATTGCGCGATGATCATGCAGCGTTCGCGGATGAACTCCGGGGTTTTCTCTCCGTAAGGGATATGCCCGCAGTCCGCGACGTACAGCAGCGACTCGTTGGGTAACAGGTTGTGAATCTCGCCCAGCACCGACAAGCCACCTACGCCGGAATCAAATACGCCCACCGGCGCATCGCTGGCTTTACTCATGCTGCCCTGCACCGCAGACGCTACACCCCGGATCACGCTTGACCTTCAATTCACGAAAGCGGGTGCTCAGCGCGTCAATCAACAACAAACGCCCCACCAGCGGCTCACCGAAACCGACTAGTACTTTGAGTGCTTCAAGGGCCTGCAGGCTGCCGACCAATCCCACAAGAGGCCCGATCACACCGGCTTCGCTACAGGTCAGCTCGGCTTCGCTGCCGTGACCGTATAAACAGTGGTAGCAAGGGCTTTCAGGTCGACGTGGATCGAACACCGACAACTGCCCTTCCAGGCGAATGGCCGCACCGCTGACCAAGGGGGTTCTGGCCGCCACACAGGCGGCATTGACCGCACCACGAGTCGCGAAATTGTCTGAGCAATCGAGTACCAGATCGACACCCTCGACGGCCGTCGCCAGGGAATCGACATCCAGCGCGGCGCGATGAGGGACAAGAGATATCTCAGGATTGATTGCAGTCAGACGAGCGATGGCCGAATCCACCTTGCTCTGCCCGACTGTCTGGCTGTCGTGAATAATCTGGCGTTGCAGGTTCGTCAGGTCAACGGTATCGAAGTCGGCCAGGTGCAATTCGCCAACACCTGCGGCGGCCAGATACAAGGCAACGGGAGAGCCCAGGCCACCGAGGCCCACGATCAGCACCCGGCTTTGCTTGAGTTTGAACTGACCTTCGATATCGACGTGCTGCAGCAGAATCTGTCGGCTATAGCGCAACAGTTCCTGATCACTCAGCACGGCAGACGCCCAAAGGTAATGCGCTCATGGTCGCCCAGGTCGCGGCGGGTCTGAATCTTCTCAAAACCATGGCGGCTCAACAGCTCGCGGACCGCTGCGCCCTGATCGTAGCCGTGTTCCAGCAGCAACCAGCCATCGTCGTTCAAGTAGTTGGGGGCCTGCTCGATGATCATGCGCAGATCATCCAGACCATCCGACCCTGCCACCAGCGCGCTGCTGGGCTCGAAACGCACGTCGCCCGCCGCCAGATGCGGATCTTCGGCAGCGATGTACGGCGGGTTACTGATGATCAGATCGAAACGCTGACCCTCAAGAGAGCTGAACCAGTGACTGCTCAGCACCCTGGCGTTGTCCAGATGCAGACGTTGACGATTGCGCTCGGCCAACGCCACGGCTTCAAGCACCCGATCCACCGCCGTCACTTGCCAGACCGGCCGCTCGCTGGCCAGAGCCAACGCAATAGCGCCAGTACCGGTGCCCAGGTCGAGCACACGAGTGGGCGCAAAGGCAGGCACCAGTTCCAGCGCGGCCTCAACCAGCATTTCGGTTTCCGGACGTGGAATCAATGTATGAGGCGCGACGTCAAGATCCAGCTTCCAGAACCCCTGCTGCCCCAGAATGTAGGCCACGGGTTCACCGGTACGACGGCGCTGCAGATGGGAAGCAAAGGTCAGTGCGGCTTCGCTGCTGACAATTCGCTCCGGCCAGGTATGCAGGAAACTGCGCGGTTTACCCAGCGCAGCCGCCAGAAGCAGCTCAGCATCAAGACGGGCAGTTGGTGAATCAGGAAGCTCGGCGCTTCTTAACAGGCTGGCGATGATGGTCATTTACTCACCCAGTGCCGCTAGTTGGTCTGCCTGATATTCGGCAAGTAGCGGCTCTATCACTGCATCGACACCACCGGCTAAAACTTCATCCAGCGAATACAAGGTCAAATTCACGCGGTGATCCGTTACTCGCCCCTGAGGGAAGTTATAAGTCCGGATACGCTCGGATCGATCACCCGAGCCCACCAGCAGTTTACGCTCACTGGCAATTGCATTGGCAGCAGCGCTGGTTTGCTGGTCGTTCAGTTTGGCAGATAGCCAGGACATCGCACGGGCACGGTTCTTGTGCTGCGAGCGCTCTTCCTGGCACTCGACGACAATACCCGACGGAAGGTGAGTAATGCGAATCGCCGAGTCGGTCTTGTTGACGTGCTGACCACCCGCGCCCGATGAGCGATAGGTGTCAACACGCAGGTCCGCAGGATTGATTTCGATTGCCTGTTGCTCGTCCGGCTCAGGCAGAACGGCTACTGTGCAGGCGGAAGTATGGATACGACCCTGGGATTCTGTTTCCGGAACCCGCTGCACGCGATGCGCACCGGACTCGAATTTGAGCTTGCCGTAAACGTTCTCGCCTTCAACCCGGGCAATCACCTCTTTATAGCCGCCATGCTCGCCTTCGTTTTCGGACAGAATCTCTACCCGCCAACCACGGCGCTCGGCATAACGCGAATACATGCGGAACAGATCGCCGGAAAAAATCGCCGCCTCATCGCCACCGGTCCCGGCGCGAATTTCGAGGAAAACGTTACGCCCGTCATTCGGGTCCTTGGGCAGCAGCATGCGTTGCAGCTGGCTTTCCAGATCGGCGAGCAACTGCTTGGTCTCGCGGACTTCCTCCACCGCCATTTCACGCATGTCCGGATCGCTGTCCTTGAGCAGTGCCTGAGCACCGTCCAGATCAGCCAAGGCCTTGAGCAGCTGTTTATAAGCAGCAACGATTGGCTCTACTTCAGCGTATTCCCTGGAGTACGCACGAAATTTGGTCTGATCCGAAATAATCTCGGCATCGCCAAGCAACGCGGTCAGTTCCTCGAAACGATCGCTGAGGATATCGAGTTTGTTGAGCAGTGAGGCTTTCATTGCGGGGGTTTATCCGTCGAGCCCTCACCGAGGGCAAAAAGTTCCTGGGCCATGGCCAGCGCGTCGAGGCGGCCTTCGGCAGAGAGTTTTTTCAACTGCACGCTCGGCGCGTGCAATAACTTGTTGGTCAACCCGCGCGCCAGCTGCACCAGCACGTCTTCGGCGTTGCCGCCGTTGGCCAGCATACGCTGGGCCTTGAGTAATTCTTCGTCGCGCAATCGCTCGCTTTGCTGCCGATAAGCCCTGAGCACGTCCACTGCGGCCAGTTCACGCAGGCGGAACATGAATTCATTGGCGCCCGTCGAGACCAGCTCTTCGGCTGCCATGGCAGCGCCCTGGCGACTCTTGAGGTTCTCGGCGACGACTTCATGCAAGTCGTCGACGGTATATAGATAGACGTCGTCCAGCTCGCCGACTTCGGGCTCGATGTCCCGTGGCACAGCGATATCGACCATGAAGATCGGCTTATGTTTGCGCAGCTTCAGGGCACTTTCAACTGCGCCCTTACCAAGAATCGGCAGTTGGCTGGCCGTCGAGCTGATCACAATGTCGCTATTGACCAGCTCTGCCGGGATGTCAGAGAGCAATACCGCATGAGCGCCAAATTCGGCAGCCAGAATACTCGCCCGCTCAAGGGTCCGGTTGGCAACCACGATGCGCTTGACGCCAAGGTCATGCAAATGACGCGCAACCAACGTGATGGTTTCACCCGCGCCGATCAGCAAAGCCTGGCTGCGTTGCAAATCACTGAAAATCTGTTTCGCCAGACTGACAGCGGCAAAAGCCACGGAAACCGGGTTTTCACCAATAGCGGTATCGGTGCGTACCTGCTTGGCAGCGCTGAACGTGGCCTGAAACAGTCGGCCCAGCAACGGACCGATGGTGCCGGCTTCCCGGGCCACGGCGTAGGCGGACTTCATCTGACCGAGAATCTGCGGCTCACCCAATACCAGCGAGTCGAGCCCGGAGGCGACTCGCATCATGTGACGAACAGCCGCATCGTCGGCGTGCACATAAGCACTCGCGCGCAGCTCATCCAGGCTCAAATGGTGATATTCGGCCAGCCAGGCGAGCACCGTCTCAGAACCGATCTGGTCCTGTTCGATGTACAACTCGCTACGGTTACACGTAGAAAGGATCGCAGCTTCGCGGCTATTGGTAAGGCGGCAAAGCTGCTGCAAGGCCTCAACCAGCTGCTCTGGCGTAAATGCCACGCGCTCGCGGACGTCTACTGAGGCAGTCTTATGGTTGATACCAAGTGCAAGGAAGGCCATTCAAGGTCGCTGATGGTGACGTGAAGCCGACAATTGTCCTACTTCAATAGACTCAGAACAACCACCGTTGACTATTGTCCTAATAGACTCACGCTGCAAACGCCCCGAAATGGCGCTTATGGCATAAACAAATATGCGTTCCGGCAGTTTTCCAACCGGCTGTGGGTTTGCTCCCAGCCTTGTGTCATGATGCTCAAAACCGCAGGTAAGTCGTCCCTTCTTATATATGAATAGATCCTCCGCGCTGTTTCTCGCCCTCGTCTTTCTCAGCGGTTGCCAGTCCATGGCTCCGGTTCAGCCGCAGACTACTCCTGCGCCGAAAGACACCGCCCCCGCACCTGAAGCCAAGCCTCAGGTCTACGGCTCGTTCACTCAGGAAACCCTCGTCAGCCTGCTGAGCGCGGAACTGGCTGGCCAGCGCAATCGTTTCGACATTGCCCTGGACAACTACGTGACCCAGGCGATCAACACTCAGGATCCGGGTGTTTCCGAGCGCGCATTCCGCATTGCCGAGTATCTGGGTGCCGATCAGGCGGCGCTGGACACTTCGCTGATCTGGGCCAGAAACGACCGGGAAAACCTTGAAGCACAGCGCGCAGCAGCCATTCAACTGGCTCGGGCGGGACGCTATGACGACTCCATGGTGTACATGGAAAAAGTCCTGCAAGGTCAAGGCGACACGCATTTCGACTTCCTGGCACTGTCAGCGGCGGAAACCAATCCGGAAACCCGCAACGCGCTGCTTACCAGCTTTGACCGACTGCTGGTCAAATACCCAAACAACGGACAGCTGATTTTCGGCAAGGCATTGCTGCTTCAACAGAACGGTGACGCACAAGCCTCACTGAAGCTGCTGGAAGATAATCCGCCTAAAGAAGGTGAAATTGCTCCGATACTGCTACGCGCTCGCCTGCTGCAAGGCTTGAACCGTGGCAAGGAAGCATTGCCGATCCTCGAAAAAAGCATCAAGAAATACCCGGACGACAAGCGCCTGCGCCTGACTTACGCCCGCATGCTGGTTGAACAGAACCGCATGGAAGACGCCAAAGTGCAGTTCTCCAGCCTTGTGCAGCAGTATCCAGATGACGATGAACTGCGTTTTTCCCTGGCGCTGGTCTGCCTTGAAGCCAAGGCGTGGGATGAAGCAGCAGGTTATCTGGAAGAGCTGATAGCCCGCGGCGCTCATGAGGATTCCGCGCACCTGAACCTGGGGCGCATCCATGAAGAGCGTAACGATCAACAAAGCGCACTTGCCGAATATGCCCAGGTTGGCCCCGGCCCGGATTATCTGTCCGCACAGTTACGTCAGGCCGATATTCTGATGAGCAACGGCAGCGCGGCCGAAGCTTCCAAACGTTTGTCAGAGGCTCGCGATTCACAACCTGACTACGCGATCCAGTTGTACCTGATCGAAGCCGAAACCCTGTCCAGCAACAATCAGGTGGATCGCGCCTGGCAGTTGCTGAATCAAGCGCTCAAGCAGTATCCGGATGACCTGAATCTGCTGTACACCCGCTCGATGATGGCGGAAAAACGCGGTGATCTGGCCCAGATGGAAAAAGACCTGCGCTCGATTCTCAAGCGTGAGCCGGAAAACGCCATGGCGTTGAATGCGCTGGGCTACACCCTTTCCGACCGCACCACGCGCTATGCAGAAGCCAAGGAGCTGATCGAAAGAGCCCACAAACTCAATCCGGAAGATCCTGCAGTCCTCGATAGCCTTGGCTGGGTAAACTACCGCCTGGGTAATCTGGACGAAGCCGAGCGCCTGCTGCGCCTGGCACTTGAACGCTTCCCCGATCATGAAGTGGCCGCCCACCTGGGCGAAGTGCTGTGGGCCAAAGGCGAGCAGCGCGAAGCCCGCAAAGTCTGGGGCAAAGCCCTTGAAGAACAACCTGACAGCCCTATTCTGCGCAGCACTCTGTTGCGCCTGACCGGATCCGAGACTCTTTAATTTTATGTTTTTGCGCCATGTAGTCGTATTCAGCCTCATCGCCCTGCTCGCCGGTTGCGCAGGCCTCACTTCCCGGGAAGCCGTCGAAGGCAAGGGAGACCCGGCGCAGTGGCGTCAGCACAAAGAACAACTGACCGCCCTCGACGGCTGGCAGATCAACGGCAAGGTCGGCATTCGCGCGCCAAAGGATTCAGGAAGCGGCACGCTGTTCTGGCTGCAACGCCAGGACTACTACGACATTCGTTTGTCCGGTCCACTGGGACGCGGCGCCGCACGCTTGACCGGCCGTCCCGGCAGCGTTGCGCTGGAAGTTGCCAACCAGGGTCGCTACGAGGCCCCCACTCCAGAGACACTGCTTGAAGAACAGCTCGGCTGGAAACTGCCCGTGTCGCATCTGGTCTGGTGGGTGCGCGGCCTGCCCGCCCCCGACAGCAAGAGTCGGCTGACACTTGATGGTGACAGTCGTCTGGCAAACCTTGAACAGGATGGCTGGCAGGTTGAATACCTGAGTTATGTCGAACAGAACGGTTATTGGTTGCCCGAGCGCGTCAAGCTGCACGGCCAGGACCTTGATGTCACGCTGGTGATCAAGGACTGGCAGCCACGCAAACTGGGTCAATAAGCATGAGCGATGCACGCCTGACCCTGCCCGCTCCTGCCAAACTGAATCTGATGCTGCACATTCTCGGCCGTCGCCCCGATGGCTATCACGAACTGCAAACCCTGTTTCAGTTCGTCGACTACGGCGATGACCTCAGCTTCGCCGTTCGCCAGGACGGTGAAATCCGCCTGCAGACCGATGTTCCCGGTGTTCCCCATGACAGCAACCTGATCGTCAAGGCAGCCCGGGCACTGCAACAACAATCGGGTTGCACCCTCGGCATGGACATCTGGCTGGAAAAGCGCTTGCCCATGGGCGGCGGAATCGGCGGCGGCAGCTCCGATGCAGCGACGACATTGCTGGGGTTGAACCATCTGTGGAATCTTGGCTGGGACGAAAATCGTCTCGCCGCGCTGGGCCTGACTCTCGGGGCAGACGTTCCGGTTTTCGTACGCGGACATGCCGCATTTGCTGAGGGTGTAGGGGAAAAACTCACCCCTGTAGACCCGGAAGAACCGTGGTATCTGGTACTCGTGCCGCAAGTATCTGTAAGTACAGCAGAAATTTTTTCAGATCCACTGTTGACACGTAACACTCCTCCCATTAAAGTGCGCCCCGTTCCCAAGGGAAACAGTCGAAATGACTGCTTACCGGTTGTAGCAAGGCGTTATCCAGAAGTACGTAACGCTTTGAATTTGTTAGGTAAATTTACCGAAGCAAAATTAACCGGAACTGGAAGTTGTGTGTTTGGGGCCTTCCCAAACAAAGCTGAAGCTGATAAAGTCTCGGCCCTTCTTACAGAGACCTTTACGGGGTTTGTAGCAAAAGGAAGCAACGTTTCGATGTTGCATCGCAAGCTGCAAAGTCTGCTCTAAAAAGGAACCGGGTACTGGGTACTCGTTGCAACAAATACAGGGGCGTCGCCAAGCGGTAAGGCAGCAGGTTTTGATCCTGCCATGCGTTGGTTCGAATCCAGCCGCCCCTGCCATTTTCCTATACTCATCCAGGTTACCCTCAGCCTTCAGGTACTGCGCGTGTCCAAGATGATGGTCTTTACGGGGAACGCTAACCCCGATCTGGCTCGACGTGTCGTACGTCAGCTGCATATCCCACTAGGTGATGTTTCTGTCGGCAAGTTTTCCGACGGCGAAATTTCTACTGAGATTAATGAAAACGTCCGCGGTAAAGACGTATTTATCATTCAGCCGACTTGCGCTCCGACCAACGATAACCTGATGGAACTGGTTGTGATGGCTGATGCCTTCCGCCGCTCCTCAGCGTCCCGAATCACTGCTGTGATTCCTTACTTTGGTTATGCCCGTCAGGATCGCCGTCCGCGTTCCGCACGTGTGGCTATCAGTGCGAAAGTTGTTGCTGACATGCTTACCGTAGTCGGGATCGATCGTGTTCTCACGGTTGATCTGCATGCTGACCAAATCCAGGGTTTCTTCGATATTCCGGTAGATAACATCTACGGCTCCCCGGTTCTGGTGGATGACATTGAAGATCAACGTTTCGAAAACCTGATGATCGTTTCCCCGGATATCGGCGGCGTCGTGCGTGCACGTGCTGTTGCGAAGTCTCTGGGTGTTGATCTCGGGATCATCGACAAGCGCCGTGAGAAAGCCAATCACTCTGAAGTGATGCATATCATCGGTGATGTCGAAGGGCGTACCTGTATTCTGGTCGATGACATGGTCGATACCGCCGGCACACTGTGCCATGCGGCCAAGGCCCTGAAAGAGCATGGCGCTGCCAAGGTCTTTGCCTACTGCACACACCCTGTGCTGTCGGGTCGGGCGATCGAAAACATTGAGAATTCCGTGCTGGATGAACTGGTGGTGACTAACACCATCCCGTTGTCCGCTGCAGCACAAGCCTGTAGCCGTATCCGTCAACTGGATATCGCTCCGGTAGTCGCTGAGGCGGTCCGCCGCATCAGCAACGAAGAATCGATCAGCGCGATGTTCCGCTAAGGGGTTTCCCTTAGCTGACACCCTGTTGACGAAAAGCGCCCCGCCCTGACATTCGGTCAGGGCGGGGCTTTTTTGCCCATATCGTCCTGACGTCGGTCGCAAACGTCAGGTCGAATGTGGCTAATTTGGAGATACAAAATGAACGATTTTACTTTGAATGCTGAACTGCGTTCCGACCTGGGGAAAGGTGCGAGCCGCCGCCTGCGTCGTCTCGCAAGCCTGGTTCCAGCTGTAGTTTACGGTGGCGACAAAGCCCCTGAATCCATCAGCCTGCTGGCCAAAGAAGTTGCAAAACTGCTGGAAAACGAAGCTTCGTACAGCCACATCATCGCGCTGACCGTTGATGGCAAAAAGCAAAACGTGATCATCAAAGCTCTGCAACGTCACCCGGCCAAAGGCCACGTGATGCACGCTGACTTCGTACGCGTTGTAGCTGGCCAGAAACTGACCGCTATCGTGCCTGTGCACTTCATCGGTGAAGAAGTTCCAGTCAAGAAAGGCGGCGAAGTTTCGCACGTTACTTCCGAGCTGGAAGTAAGCTGCCTGCCGAAAGATCTGCCTGAGTTCATCGAAGTAGACGTGTCTGCTCTGGAAATCGGTTCGATCGTTCACTTGTCCGACGTTAAAGCACCTAAAGGTGTTGAGTTCGTTGCTCTGGCGCACGGTAACGACCTGGCTGTTGCCAACGTCCACGCCCCACGCATCGCACCGACCGAAGACGAAGCAGAAGAAGGTACTGCCGAGTAATTCATTACTCGGTCATACCGGAGTTGCTCGGGAAACCGCTGTAAAAGTCAGGCAAAACGGGCAGGATCGCGGAGTTTACATCATGGTAAATGAGCAGTTTTCTTCCAGTTTTGCCGCTGTCTGCAGCGGCTTCAACCACAACTCCATAAAAGGGCCCCTGTCGTGACTGCCATACAACTGATCGTTGGCCTGGGAAATCCAGGCGCTGAATACGAACAGACCCGGCACAACGCAGGGGCTCTTTTTGTTGAGCGTATCGCTGACGCGCAACGAGTCAATCTCGTCGCCGAGCGCAAATTTTTTGGCCTGACCGCACGCTTCACTCATCAGGGTCAGGATGTTCGTCTGCTGATTCCCACTACCTACATGAACCGCAGCGGTCAGTCCGTGGCGGCGCTCGCTGGTTTCTACCGGATTCCGGTTGATGCCATCCTGGTGGCGCATGACGAACTCGATCTGCCACCGGGCGTTGCCAAGTTTAAACAGGGCGGCGGACATGGCGGACATAACGGGTTGCGGGACATCATCGCGCAGCTCGGCAATCAGAATACATTTCACCGCTTGCGGCTTGGCATCGGCCACCCGGGCGACGCCAATAAGGTCTCCGGTTTTGTTCTGGGTCGAGCGCCACGCGCCGAACAGGAGAAACTGGACGCCAGCATCGACTTTGCCCTCGGCGTGCTGCCGGATATCTTCGCCGGTGAATGGAACCGGGCGATGAAAAACCTGCACAGCCAGAAGGCCTGACATCACTCGAGGGGAAACACCATGGGCTTCAATTGCGGCATCGTCGGCCTGCCCAACGTCGGCAAATCCACTCTGTTCAACGCCCTGACCAAGTCCGGTATTGCAGCGGAGAACTTCCCCTTCTGCACCATCGAACCGAACAGCGGCATCGTGGCCATGCCAGACCCACGCCTTGCGGCATTGGCGGCCATCGTCAATCCCAAGCGCATCCTGCCGACCACCATGGAATTCGTCGACATCGCGGGCCTGGTAGCCGGTGCGTCCAAAGGTGAAGGCCTGGGCAACAAGTTCCTCGCCAACATCCGCGAGACCGACGCTATCGCTCACGTGGTTCGCTGCTTCGAAGACGACAACGTGATTCACGTTTCCAACAGCGTCGACCCGAAGCGCGATATCGAAATCATCGACCTGGAACTGATCTTTGCCGACCTCGACAGCTGTGAAAAACAGCTGCAGAAAGTCACGCGCAACGCCAAGGGCGGCGACAAGGATGCAGTGGTTCAGAAAGGCCTGCTGGAGCAGTTGATCGCTCACTTCACCGAAGGCAAGCCAGCCCGCAGCCTGATGAAGAACATGAACGCTGACGAAAAAGCAGTGATTCGTGGCTTCCACCTGCTGACCACCAAGCCGGTCATGTACATCGCCAACGTTGCCGAAGACGGTTTCGAGAACAACCCGCTACTGGACGTCGTTCGCGCCATCGCCGAAGAAGAAGGCGCAATGCTGGTACCTGTCTGCAACAAGATCGAAGCGGAAATCGCTGAACTCGATGACGGCGAAGAAAAGGACATGTTCCTCGAAGCGCTGGGCTTTGAAGAGCCAGGCCTGAACCGCGTGATCCGCGCAGGCTACGAAATGCTGCACCTGCAGACCTACTTCACAGCTGGCGTTGAAGAAGTCCGCGCCTGGACCGTACGTGTCGGTGCCACAGCACCACAAGCCGCTGGCGTGATTCACACAGACTTCGAAAAAGGCTTCATCCGCGCCGAGTGCATCGCCTACAACGACTTCATCCAGTACAAGGGTGAAGCCGGTGCCAAGGAAGCCGGCAAATGGCGTCTGGAAGGCAAGGACTACATCGTCAAAGACGGCGACGTGCTGCACTTCCGCTTTAACGTCTGATCGGAGTGTTCAGTTTCAGGTGTGTCTGAAGCACTGAGAAACCGACCAACCCTCATTAAAACCGCGCCTTTGCGCGGTTTTTTTGTTTCTTCATCACCAAAAAAGTCCTGTCCCCCAGTGCCGGCGACCAGGCGTGGACTTTTCTCGGTACCAAGGTCGAAGGGTACAAAAAAAACCGGTCAAGTGTTACAAAAGCTTCTCTTGAACACCATCTGAGGGATCCAGCATGTTCGTTCGTAGTACCGCTCTGGCGGCCGCCGTCGCCGCCACCCTGCTCTGTTCATCGACATTCGCCGTCCAAGTGCCTCCAAAGCAACTCCTCAAAAACGCCGAAGCCGAACAGAAGGCTTATCTGGCGACCGTTGAACAACTCGTAGATATCGATACCGGTACCGGCCAGGCGCCAGGGCTCAAGACCGTCAGGGAAATGCTCGTAAAACGCCTCGAAGCATTGGGGGCAACGGTGCAGACCACCCCAGCTTCGCCATCAACGGGCGATAACATCGTCGGTACGATCAAGGGCAATGGCAGCAAATCATTCTTGCTGATGATTCACTACGACACGGTGTTTGGGCCGGGTACGGCGGCCAAGCGGCCATTCAAGGTGGAAGGCGAACGTGCCTTTGGGCCGGGTGTAGCAGACGCCAAAGGTGGCGTGGCCATGGTCCTGCATTCACTCAAGCTTTTGCAGGATCAAAAGTTCAAGGACTTCGGCACCATCACCGTGCTGTTCAACCCGGACGAGGAAATGGGCTCGGCGGGCTCGAAAAAGACCATCGCCGAACTGGCTCGTAAACACGACTACGTATTCTCCTACGAGCCGCCTGACACGGATGCGGTAACGGTAGCCACCAACGGCATCAACGGCGTGTTCGTGGAGGTCAAAGGCAAGTCATCCCACGCAGGCTCCGCTCCTGAAGCGGGCCGCAATGCGGCAATGGAGCTGGCCCATCAACTGGTCCAGCTCAAGGACCTGGGTGACAAGGCCAAGGGCACCACAGTGAACTGGACGATGATCAACGCCGGTACCAAGCGCAATATCATCCCGGACAGCGCCGTTGCTGAGGGTGACATGCGCTACTCGGACCTCGGCGAGTCAGACCGTGTGCTTGGCGATGGTCAACGTATCGCGCAGAGCAAAATGATCGATGGGACTCAGGTGACTTTTCGTATGGACAAAGGCCGCCCGCCACTGGTGAAGAACCCTGCCACCGAAGACCTGGCTAAATTGGCGAAGACGCTATACGGCGAGATCGGTCGCAACATCGAGCCGATCGCCATGCGCTTCGGTACCGATGCCGGTTATGCCTATGTGCCCGACAGCCAGAAGCCTGCGGTGCTGGAAACCATGGGCGTGGTTGGCGCCGGGTTGCACTCCGAGGACGAATACATAGACCTGTCGAGCATCGCGCCGAGGCTTTACCTGACGACGGCGATGATTATGCAACTGTCTGGAAAGTAGTCGTCAGTACACATAAAAGCCACGGTTGACCTCGGACCTATTGGAGATCGCGCAGCAAACATTGGGTCTTGTAGGAGCGAGCTTGCTCGCGATAGCGGTTGAATTGTTGAGAAATTATCGCCTGACCAAACGCTATCGCGAGCAAGCTCACTCCTACAAAAAAACTTTTGAATCCAAATAGTTATTCTATGTTTTTTGCGGTGGCCATCACTTCCCATTAAACGCCGTCATGTCCTGCTGCAACAGTCCCAGCAATCGGCTCGAACCAACGCTCAACTGCCTGCCCAACCGGCTGATGATATGCACCTGTGACTCGCTGAACACTTGGGATTCCAATGGCAATGCTATGAGCTTGCCGCTCGCCAGTTCGTCCACCACCACGAACGTCGGCAACAGGGTTACACCGCCGCTCATGGCAAAGCGTTTGAGCATGGCGAAGGTGTTGCAGGTCAGGGTTGGCATCAGGGAAACGCCGCACTGCTGTTCGGCCTGAGTCAGGATCTGACGGATGCCGTAGGAAACCCCGAGTAGACCCAATCGGTAGCTGTCCAGATCTTTCAACGGGATCGGCCCGTCATGCTGCGCCAAAGGATGGTCGGGGCTGACCATCACGCAGACCGGCTGTTTCTGGTGGGCGTGGGAGCGAATCTTCGGGTCTGCGGGTGGGTTGAACACCAGGCCGATGTGCGCCTCGTCTTCTACTACCTGACGGATTACTTCATTGGTGCCACACACGTTCACTTGCAGTTCGAC
Organism: Pseudomonas sp. ICMP 561; assembly: GCF_002699985.1. Classification (GTDB taxonomy): domain Bacteria; phylum Pseudomonadota; class Gammaproteobacteria; order Pseudomonadales; family Pseudomonadaceae; genus Aquipseudomonas; species Aquipseudomonas quasicaspiana. The sequence goes on from NZ_LKBT01000045.1 coordinate 249,218, forward strand.
CTTGGGGTACAGCGTCGAGAATTTTGTCAGCGGCTCGGTCAGGCCATCGATAAACCCTTCACCAATCGCCAACACCACCGAACCACTCTGCAAACCGCGCAACGCTTGCAGCGACTCCAGTAAAACCTCTTGCTGAGAAAGTCGCTGACGATAGTAAGCCAGCACGCGATCCCCCGCCTCAGTCGGCTTAACGCCACGACGATGACGCTCCAGCAAGGGTGCGCCCAGCTCATGCTCCAACTGGGCGATCTGCCGACTGACTGCAGACGGCGCAACGTCGAGAAAATCCGCCGCTGCACGAACACTGCCCAGTCGTACGGCCTCGAAGAAATAAAGAATGCGTCGATCCTGAACCAGACTCATGGGCCACCTGCGTTGCTTTCAACGCAACAAAAATGAATTTGGTGATTATTGCTGTGTGTGCAGAGCGGTGTCCATACTCGGTTCATCTGCCGATAACCATTGACGGTGCGACGTAGCCTGTCAACCAGCTGAGCGAGCATTCTGAATGACTTTAAAAGTAGGCGTGATTGGACTGGGCAACATGGGCGGCGGCATGGCTGCAACCCTGGCCAGCAAAGGCTTTGACGTAAGCGGCTTTGACCTTTCACAGGCAGCACTGGAAATTGCCGAGAGCAAAGGCGTCAAACCAGTCGCTGACCGCACCGCACTGATCAAACAGGTCGACGTGCTGATCCTGTCATTACCAAAAGCAGAACACGTTGAACTGGTTTGCCTGGGCGCTGAAGGCGTACTGCAACACGGCAACGCTGGCCTGATCGTGGTCGACACCACCACCTCGACACCGGAAGCCAGCCGCAAGGTGGCCGCTGCTCTGCTGCAAAAGAGCATTGGCTTCATCGACGCACCGGTTTCTGGCGGCCCTAAAGGTGCAGCCACCGGCACTATGTCCATGGTCATCGGCGCAGAAGACGCAGACCTGGAAAAAGTATTGCCGGTACTCGAAGGCATGAGCGGCACACGGGTTCACGTCGGCAAATGCGGCGCGGGCAACGTTGCCAAGATCGCCAACAACATGCTCGCCGCCTGCCACCTGATCAGCACCGCAGAAGCCGTGAGCATGGCTGCCAAAGCGGGCGTCGATCCGGAAAAACTGATGCTCGGCCTTAATGCCGGTTCCGGCCGCAGTGGCGCCACCCAAGTGATGTTCCCGACCTGGGTACTGAACAAAACCTACAACTCCGGCTTCACCATGGGTTTGATGCGCAAGGACGTCGGCCTGGCCAGCGATCTGGCTGATAGCCTGGATATGGACCTGCCATTGGCGCGCATCGTCGCCCAACTGTGGGCCGCCAGCAGCGAAACGCTGCCGGACGGTGAAGACTTCAACTGCATCGTCCAGCGGACCGATGCCCAGCTGTTCGGCAAAGGGGAATAACCGATGAGCACGCAAAAACTGCTGGACTTGATGCGCCCGTACTGGGGCGACCGCAACACAGTAGCCAGCTACGTTGGCGGCGAATTCGTAGAAGGCCATGGCGAGCCGGTGGAAGTGCGCAACGCCCACGACGACAGCCTGATGTTGAGCTTTCCCGATGCCGACGCATCACTGGTGGCAACCATCGATGCCGCGGCGAAAACCGCCCAGTCCCAATGGGCAGCCCTGACTGCTCAGGCCCGTGGCCGCTTGATGTATCAGGTCGGCGCGCTGATTCGTGAGGAAGCCGCCAATCTGGCGCAGATCGAATCCATCACCGCCAACAAGCCAATCCGCGATGCCAACGTTGAAGTCGCGAAAGTCGCCGAAATGTTCGAGTACTACGCCGGTTGGGCCGACAAGCTGCATGGCGAAGTCATCCCGGTGCCGACCTCGCACCTCAACTACGTAACCTACGAGCCGCTGGGCACGGTGCTGCAAATCACCCCATGGAACGCGCCGATTTTCACCTGCGGCTGGCAGATCGCTCCGGCGATCACTGCTGGCAACGCCGTGATCCTCAAGCCGTCCGAGCTGACTGCTTTGTCTTCGCTGGTGGTCGCGGTGCTGATCGAGCGCGCCGGTGTGCCAAAAGGTCTGGTCAACGTCGTGGCCGGTTTCGGTCACACCATTGGCCAAGCGCTGATCGCCAAGGCTGATATCCGCAAAGTAGTCTTCGTAGGCTCCCCCGCCACCGGTCGTCACATCGCGACTGCCGCCGCGCAACGTTGCATTCCTTGCGTGCTGGAGCTGGGTGGCAAGTCAGCGAACATCGTCTTTGAAGACGCTGATCTGGAGGTTGCCCTGCGCGGCGCTCAGGCCGCGATTTTCTCCGGAGCTGGTCAAAGCTGCGTATCCGGTTCACGCCTGCTGGTGCAGGAATCGATCTTCGAGCGTTTCACCACTGCCCTGGCCGCAGCCGGTAAACAATTCAAGGTAGGCGACCCAAGCGACCCTGAAACACAGATCGGCCCGATCAACAACGCCAAGCAATATGCACACGTAAAGAGCATGGTCGAAAACGCGCTCCAGGATGGTGCAAAGCTGGTGGGTGTCGATGCTGATCCGCTGCCGAACGTGCCGGGCTATTACGTCAACCCAACCGTGCTGGCGGGTGACAATGCACTGAACTGCGCGCAGGACGAAATCTTCGGTCCGGTGGTCGTAGCGATTCCGTTCAAAGATGAAGCAGAAGCGATCCGTATTGCCAACGACAGCCGCTTCGGTCTGGCAGGCGCGGTATGGACGCGCGATGTTGGCCGCGCCCACCGCGTCGCCAAACAAGTGCGCGCCGGGACCTTCTGGGTCAACGGTTACAAGACCATCCACGTCAGCTCGCCTTTCGGCGGCTACGGTGACAGCGGCTACGGTCGTTCGTCGGGCCTCGACGCACTGCGCGAATACAGCGAAGTCAAAAGCGTCTGGGTCGAAACGGCTGCCGTACCTGCGGTCAGCTTCGGTTACGGCGCGAGCCTGGAGTGAATCTGATGAAGCTATCCCAAACGTTGATCGAAGACGCCACGGTATGGCGTCGCGACTTCCACTCGGCCCCGGAACTGGGCTTTGAAGAACTGCGCACCTCCGAGCGGGTTGCGCAGTTGCTCGAAAGCTTTGGCATTGAAGTGCATCGCGGCCTGGGCGGCACGGGCGTGGTGGGTACCTTGCGCACCGGCGAAGGCCCAAGTATCGGCATTCGTGCCGACATGGATGCCTTGCCGATTCAGGAGCTGGGTACCCACTCCCACGCGTCGACGCACAAAGGCTGCATGCATGCCTGTGGTCACGACGGCCATACCGCGATTCTGCTGGCCACCGCTCGCCACCTGAGCGAGACCCGCAACTTCAAAGGCACCGTGTATTTCGTGTTCCAACCCGCGGAAGAAAACCTCGGCGGCGCAGGCAAAATGATTGATGACGGCTTGTTCGAGCGCTTCCCGATGGACGCCATCTACGGCCTGCACAATTGGCCGGGCGCCCCTGCCGGGCAGGTGATCATCAATCCGGGGCCAATGATGGCTTCGCTGGACACCTTCGAAATCACCCTGACCGGCAAAGGCAGTCATGCTGCCATGCCGGATAAAGGCGCCGACCCGATTGTTGCCGCTGCGCAGTTGGTGCTGGGCCTGCAGACCATCGTATCCCGCCGCCTTTCGCCACTGGACTCAGCAGTGGTCAGCATCACTCAGTTCAACGCCGGTGAAGCGATCAACGTGATTCCGGAAACGGCGGTGCTGCGCGGTACGGTGCGCTGCCTGCAAACCCCGGTGCGTGACAAGGTCGAGAAGTTGATTGGCGAGTTCGTCGAGCAACTGCCAGTCGCGTTTGGCGTGACAGGCAAGCTGGCTTACAAAGTGGGCTATCCGGTCACCGAGAACAACGTCGATGCAGCGGCCACGATTCGTCGTGCAGCCATCACGGCGGTGGGTGAGGAAAACGTGCAGTGGGGTTGTAACCCGTCCATGGCGTCCGAAGATTTCGCCTACATGCTCCAGGCTCGCCCCGGCGCTTACATCTGGCTGGGCGTGGACGGTGAAAAACCATCAGCGGCGTTGCACAACCCGTACTACGACTTCAACGATCAAGTGATCGGCGCAGGCGTGGCGGTGTGGACGAAGCTGGTGGAACAGGAATTGGCTGCGAGCTAACACAACACTGTTGGAGCGAGGCTTGCCCGCGAATGGGCCTATCAGGCGACATCTTCGTCAACTGACCTGGCGCCTTCGCGGGCAAGCCTCGCTCCAACAAAATCCTCAGCACTCCACCCACTTCACCGCCAACCCACCGCGTGACGTTTCCTTGTATTTATCAAGCATGTCCGCGCCGGTGTCGCGCATGGTGCGGATGGCCTGGTCCAGGGAGATGAAATGCTCGCCGTCGCCACGCATGGCCATTTGTGCGGCGTTGATCGCTTTCACAGCAGCAATTGCATTGCGCTCGATACAGGGTATTTGCACCAGACCGCCAACCGGGTCGCAGGTCAGGCCCAGGTTATGTTCCAGCCCGATCTCCGCAGCGTTTTCCACCTGCTCAGGCGTCGCGCCAAGAATCTCTGCCAGGCCCGCAGCCGCCATGGCACAAGCAGAACCCACTTCGCCCTGACACCCCACTTCCGCGCCGGAAATCGAAGCGTTCTTCTTGCACAGAATGCCCACCGACGCCGCGCTCAAAAAGAACCGGACGATGTCATCTTCATTGGCATCAGGATTGAATTTCATGAAGTAGTGCAGGACCGCCGGGATGATCCCCGCAGCGCCATTGGTAGGCGCCGTCACCATACGCCCGCCTGCCGCATTCTCTTCGTTGACCGCCAAGGCGAACAGATTGACCCATTCCATGGCGCTGAGGGTCGAGCTGATCACGTTGGGCTTGCCCAGCTCCTGCAAACTGCGATGCAGCCGGAAAGCACGACGCCGCACATTCAGGCCACCGGGCAAGATGCCCTCTTCTCTCAGGCCTTTGTTCACGCAGTCCTGCATGGCGCCCCAGATGTGCAGAATCCGCGAGCGGATTTCCGCTTCGGTGCGCCAGACTTTTTCGTTCTCCATCATCAGCGCAGAAATACTCAGACCGTGCTTTTTGCACAGGCGCAGCAGCTGGGCGCCGCTGGAGAAATCGTAAGGCAGCTCGGTGGTATCGCTGTCCAGAATGCCGCTGGCGGCTTGCTCGGCATCAACGACAAACCCACCGCCGACCGAATAATAAGTCTGCTCATACACTTCACCAGTGGCACCATAGGCGCAGAGCGTCATGCCGTTGGGGTGATAAGGCAGGCTCTCTTCCAGCAGACGCATGTCGCGCTGCCATTCGAAGGTAATGCGCTGTTCGCCGCCGAGCAGCAGAACCTGTTGCTCCAGCACAGCGTCTACACGAGGTGCGACCAGCGCCGGGTCCACCTGATCAGGCCACTCGCCCATCAGGCCGATAACCGTCGCACGGTCACTGCCGTGACCAATGCCGGTGGCCGACAACGAACCATACAAACGTACCTCGACGCGCTCGACCTTGTTCAGCAGATCCAGCTCGCGCAACTGCACGGTGAAGATCGCAGCAGCACGCATGGGTCCGACCGTATGCGAACTGGAGGGGCCGATGCCGATTTTGAACATGTCGAAGACGCTGATAGCCATACGGTTTGCTCGATTCGTGAGAGGCTGTCGCCTCGAAAGACACTTTGTTATGTGCTGGTATTTTTAGGCTCCAGCCAAGCGATCCACAAACGAAACTTCCTAAGCCATGGTTAAGCAGAACTGATAGATGAGCAAAATCCTCAACGCGCAAATGCACGCATGGCTTCAGGTCTTCGCCTGTGCTGCCCGGCACCTGTCGTTTACCCGCTGCGCGGACGAACTGCATGTAACGCCCGGTGCGATCAGCCAACAGATGCGTCAGCTCGAAGAGCGACTGGGGTTTGCGCTGTTCCATCGGGTCGGTCGTGGTCTTGAACTGACCGCCGAAGGGCAGCGGCTGGCCATCGTTGCCAACGAGGTACACAGCCGTATTGATGATGAGTTGAGGCTGTTGCACTCGGGCCGCATCGGCGGCGTGTTCAAGCTGCGCTGCATCCCTTCCTTTCTGAGCAAATGGCTGATGCCGCGCCTGCCGCAACTGGAACAGGCGTTTCCGGACATTCAGCTACGAATCATTGCCGAGGACAGCAGCGGCTCCTTGCGCGATGACGATTTCGACCTGGCCATCGACCTCAACGACGGCAGCTATCCGGGGCTGATGACGACTTCTTTATTGGAGGAAGAGCTGTTCCCGGTCTGCTCGCCCGCGCTGCAAGCTGGCAAGCCACCGCTGGATACTCCCAGCCAGTTGGTGCATTACCCGTTGCTGCACGACATCACCGCCTGGCGCGGCAGCTATGAATACGCCGAGTGGGAGTTTTACCTGAATGCTATCGGCGCTTCAGGCGTTGATGTGCGTCGTGGTCACACGTTCAATCGCAACCACCTGACCATTGAAGCGGCGATCATGGGCATGGGCGTGGCGATTGCGCGCAAGGCGCTGATCACCAACGAACTGGAAGAAGGTTCGCTGATCATCCCGTTCGGCCACCCGATTGCAGCCCGCAAGAAGTATGTATTGGTCTACCGCGAAGGCGCCCTGCAAACCCCGGCACGCAGGGCGGTGCATGACTGGCTGGTGGAGCAGGCAAACCTCGCTTGATCCTTCTCGCGGCTAAAGCCGCTCCTACGACGGATCGCAGAGTTCACACAAATCCGTAGGACCGGCTTTAGCCGGGAGGGCGTCATTCGAGACGAATGAAATGTGGCAAATGATCTATTGCCCTCCCGGCTAAAGCCGGTCCTACGGATCCTGCGAAACCACCACACACAAAAACGCCGGGCAGATTCGATCTGCCCGGCGTTTTTTATTGCCAGCCACTCAATGCTTAGTGAAAGAACTCTGCAATCAGCACAGCACCAATGAACGTACCGAAGTTGGCCAGGAACGACACCAGCACAATGCGCCAGCCCAACAGGCGGAACGCTGGCAGGTCTTTGGCTACCGACAAACCGGCGAACGCCAGCATCGGCGTGATCACGGCAAGCATGTTGATCGAACCCACCATCTGCGCGATTTCTGCGGCCCAAGGGCACGCTGGCGAAGTCATGAACATGGCAACCAGAGACACGGTGCACACCGCCGGGATCTTGCGGCGCAGGGCAACACAGATCATTTCGCCAATGAACACCGCCAGGATCATCACTGCGATACCACCGAAGGCCGCTGGCGACAGCGTCTTGTAGCCGACATAGTTGGCGATCAATGCCAGGGCACCGGCTGCCAGCCAAGCGCTGATCCGACCGCCCCAACCCAGTTCCTTGACCTCAAGGGACACCTGGTCATGCTTCAGACCCGTGCTCATCACCGAAGCCTTGGTCGTACGACCGATGATCGGCTCAAGCACACGGTAGCCCCAGACCGCCAGCGGCAAGGAGATAAACAGCGTGAAGTAAGTGCCAATGGTCGTGGTGATCAGGTTCGACGCGGCGGCAAGCGCCATGACTTCCTTGGCCACTTCCGGGGTCTGCTGCGCCGCAATCGCGCCCGCTGCCGCCGCCATCATGCTGCCGGAACCGATGCCTGAGCCCATCGCCAGCGAGTTGGGATGGAAGATCCCGAGGCTGGTAATGAAGCCTGCAACAACGGCAATGAACAACGCGCCGAACAATGTCCCGGTCAGATACTCGGCCAATACACCGCGACCTTCCGGGGAGTCCATGCCGTAGCGCTCGCCAATGATCGCCAGGCTTGGCTCACGACCGACAGAGAACGTCGCACCAATGGCTTCTCGCTTGATACCCAGCATCAGCGCCACTGGCAGACCGAGAATCACGGTGCCAACAAAGTGGCCAAACTCCTGGAACAACAGCGCCCAGCCTGAAGCAAACACCAGCGGCAAAGAACCGCCGACGACCATGCCCAGTTTGGCGATGAACACCAAAAGCGCCGGTTGCAGGATGGAAGCAGAACGCACCTGATCGCCGAGGCTCAGGCCGATCGGGCCCGGCATACGGCGGCTGAAAATGCCGATGCCCGCGCCGATCAACAGCGCCCAGACCATCGGCAGCAGAACGACTTTGCCAGGGCCGAGGGGAATACTGATCGCACCGATTGCCTCGGCCACCACGAGAATGACCGCTGCCCAGATATACAGTTTTACGGTCGATGAAACGGCACGATTTTCGCCCAGCGTCGCAGCGTGAGAATGTTGCATGGTTGTCCCCTCACCTGTTGACCAATCGTCATGCGACTGGCCAATAGTTGTTGTTTTTTCAGGAGGTGCCGACGGCACCCAGGGCAGATTCAAAAGTCCATGTCAGGCATGGAGACTCGCGTGCTGCGAGCGGAAAAACTTGATGCTCTCGCCTGCTTTATGACGCCCCTTGTGAGGGTTGCTCCGTCAGCAGATCCGGCCTTTCGCCCCCGGCTGGTGGCGTCGGGGTGCAGTTCGAGTATGGGTAGGGAGAGGACACGCACCAATATTACAGAATGAATTTATTGTTGCCTAAAAGAGAACACCAAAAGGCTCCTCTATCCCTTGTTGGAGCGAGGCTTGCCCGCGAACCAGCCGACTCTCTATGCCAGACAAACCGCATTATCGTTCTTCGCGGGCAAGCCTCGCTCCAACAGAGAATACGTTCAATTTGGATGGAGTCGGCACTAGGAGACTCAGCAGACACTTCCCCTCGCCCCCGAATTGCTCGGAGGCGGGTCTCACTCAACCCTCAATCCAGCTGAAAGCGCGACGTGTTATCGCTCAACGCGCGGCTGCCTTTGCTCAACGTATCGGCAGCCTGATTCACAGCCCGCGCACCTTCAAGCAAACGTCCGGCGGCCTGATCGACCTGCTGAATGTTGCCACTGACTTCGTCGGCCGTGCTGGCCTGCTCTTCAACCGCAGTGGAAATCTGCGCCAGGGTATCGGTAACGCCCTGCACAGCGCTGGCGATCTCAACCAGACGCTGACCCAGATCAGTTACCGACTGCGCGTCGTTGACCGCCTGACCACATGCCGACTCCATCAAGCCCACCGCCTGGCTCACTGTGGAGCGCAGGCTATCGACAGTGCTGGCAATTTCCGCTGTAGACACCTGAGTCCGTTGTGACAGGCTGCGAACCTCATCGGCAACCACCGCAAAACCACGCCCCTGCTCACCCGCTCGCGCCGCTTCGATGGCTGCGTTAAGCGCCAACAGGTTGGTCTGCTCGGCGATACCACGAATCGCATCGACTACCGACTGAATCTGTTGCCCTTGCTCACTGACTCGGCCCAACGCCGCAGCGGTGTCCGTCAGGCGTTGATTAAGCTGCTGAATGCTAGTCGTCGTGCGCTGGCTGTCACGGCTGCTTTCCTCAGCGATCTTGCGGGTCTGCCGGGCGCTGTCGGAAGCCTGCTCACAACTTTTCGCCACGCCTTGTGAAGTTGCCGCCAGCTCAGTTGCCGCCGCTGCGATCTGGCTGATCTGGTATTGCTGCTCTTCAACTTCATTCAAGGTGCCGCTGGATTGGGTGTTGAGGGTCAACACCGCACTGCCCAGTTGCTTGGTCTCATGATTCACGCCCAGCAGACTGGTGCGCAACTGCACCACCGCCACGTTCAGTGCCGTGCTGATCGCCGCCAGTTCATCGCGACCTTGCACTTCAACCTGAACACAGAGATTACCGTCACGCAGCGACTCGGCAAGCGTGGTAATGCCGCGAGCACTGCGACGGATCGAGGCTTGCAGGCAGGCGAACAGATACATCGCGGCCAGCAACAAGACGCCAAAGCAGATGCCCATCGGAATGAACTGCATGTTGGATTTCTGGTGGTAATACGCGAGACGGGCGTCCAGCGACTGCAAAGACTGATTACGCAAGTTCGTCAGATCGTTGAGCAACGCATCGACGCTGCGCTCGTACGCAGGGGCATCAAGCTTGATCGTCGCGCCGAACACTCCGTCATCCAGTACCTTCAACTCGTCAGTGAGCCGTTGCATGGTGGCGTTGTAGTTTTCGGCCCACGGTTTCATTTCGGCAGGAAGCTTGGCCTGCAGGAAGTCGCCAGTCTTGATCAGTTGATCCCTGGCATCGCTAATCCGCCCGCGCAGCTCACGCATCTGCAAACGGCTTTGCAGGCTGAACTGCCCGGTGACCACTGACGTCTGGCCAATACTCGCCATACGACCGATACGCTCGACCAGATCAGGGATTTGCTGGGTCGACATCTGCATCAACAGATACGTCTCCAGCCATGGGTCAAGGATCAGGCCGCTGTCCGTCGCAATTTGCTCGCGCAAGGCCTGCACGTTGCCCAAGGCATTGGTGAACCGGTCATAACCATCCGGCCACCAGCCGACGGTGCGCAGGGAGGCGATGTCCATGCCGGTCACCGAGCCCTTCAGCGTGTCGTAACGCTTGAATGCATCAGCGCTGGCTTCTTCTTTTCTGAGCGAGGCCCCAAGCGACTCAAGTGCCTGCGCAATACGCGGGCCTGCGGCGTCCATCGCCGTCATCGCGGCTTTGGCGGCGGGCGTCGGCTCCTTCAGAATGTCAGAGGCCTTCCAGCGCGCAGCATTGTCCCGCTGATGGGAAAGCTCGCTGTCGAGCTGATCCAGTGCCAGCAATTGAGTCACACCCGAGCGCTCGCCCACGATCGTCTCGAGTTTGCTGCGATAGTCCTGGCCGATCATCCAGAGGCTGCCCACCAGCGGCAGCATGAACAGAAGAAACAGCATCTGAAACTTACGCGCGAAGCCAAAACGGCTAAGCATGCGCATACCCGGCGACAAAATACTGTACATGACCGACCTACTCCCCCAGAACACCCGGCAGAAACGGCAGGAGCCATTGCAGATGTCTTCGAAAAACTACTACCGGCAAAATGCCATGTTATTGATTGGATTACGATAGCCGCCCAGCGCTTCTTGATTGGCGCCATTGCAGAAACCGTCAACTTTACGATCACCTAGCAATATTCAGACCGTGTAGGCGATTGCTGTTTTCACCAGTAGGAAGCTTCCCGCTTGGTGGACAGCCGCTACAAAAGTACGTCACCAATGGTTACGCTTTATCATTTCCCGGAGGAGAGACCCCAAATGGTCGGCAAACACCCCCAGCTGAGCGTGGCGCCTCAACCCGCCGGAGCCAAACCCAATCCTCAGCAAAAACGCTTTAATAGCCTGCTGAAAAAGATCGAAACCCACCGCAGCACGCTGGAAGGCTGGAGCACCGCTGAACAGGCGTACACGCAACTCTGGGCTGAAGAGTTCACGCCAGCCGTTGAGCAGCTCAGTGCTGTGCAGCTGGAGTTGCTGCGCACGGTGGACGCCGCCAGCTCGCAGATAAAACTCAGCAAACAAGACCGGGCAACCTTGACTGACATCGTCTGTGGCCTGGTCGAAGACCTCATGGACGAATCGCATCCTGACAGCCAGGAACTCAAGGAGATTTTTGCCAGGCATTCCGGCGAAGACTTCGACGACGTTCAGCAAGAGGAACTGGCGCACTTCAAAGCGCATATGGAGCATAAGTTTGATCTCGACCTCTCGGACGGTGATCACATCACCTCTGAACATGAGTTTGTCGAATTCCTGCAAGAGAAACTGTCGAGCTACGCCGATGCCGCCGACCGCGATGAGCAGCTCTCAGAACCGCCGAAAAAGTCAGCCCATGAACGGCGCAAAGAAGAGGACCAAGCCAAGAGTAGCCAATCCGTACGTGAGGTCTATCGCAAACTCGCCAGCGCCCTCCATCCCGACCGGGAAACGGACGAACACGAGCGTGCGCGCAAAACCGACCTCATGCAGCGAGTCAACAAGGCCTATGCCGAGAAAGACTTGCTGAGCCTGCTGCAACTGCAACTTGAGATCGAACAGATCGACACGGACCATATCAGCAACCTGCCACTGGAACGCATCAAGCACTACAACCGGGTGCTGGCCGAGCAGGTCAAGGATCTCGAGGAAGAGATCCACGTGCAGAACATGATCTTCAACGGCCGATTCGCCCTCCCTCCGTATGAGACCACCAAGCCCGCGCAGGTCCCACGCAAGTGCAACAAAGTGCTGAACGAGCTGGATGCCGAGCTTTTCGATATGGAACAGGAGGTCGCCTTCCTGCAAGAGTCGCCGAAAAACATCAAAGTCTGGCTGCGCGCGCAACGAAATCAGCTTGACGATATGCTGGACTCAGGCCTGCTGGACGATCTTTTTCGCTAACGGCAACCGGGTTTCGTCCTTGAATAGCGGGGACGAAACCCTAACCGCTTGATCACACGCATAAATTTTTCAGAACAAGGGTTGACACATATCCCTTATCCGCGAATAATGCGCGCCACTTGGCTACATAGCTCAGTTGGTTAGAGCATAGCATTCATAATGCTGGGGTCCGGGGTTCAAGTCCCTGTGTAGCCACCAAGTACCTGCTTCATGACATCATCGATGCTCATGAAGCAACAAGAAGCCCGCCTAGTGCGGGCTTTCTTGTTTCTGGGATTGCTCCTTTTTATCACCCAGATACCTTCCCTCCGCCCTCCTTTCTGACACCTGAGCATTACTCACTTTTGAGTTAGCTCAAGACTGAATTCAAGATAATTTTTAGAGCATGCTGAGCGCATACCCTTTAAATACGCTGATCTCCGGTATTTTTTTCAAGATAACCTTTCTGCCGGTTCGAGATATTTTCTATATGCCCACGTTTACCCATCAAGACCTTGGTCTTCTCAATCCGTCCTTTGACTCGGACCTTGTCGATGTATTGAGCGATCTGGAACATCTGCGCCGCCCAAGGCTTGAAGGCGATACGCCGCCGCAGGTGTTCTATCAAATCAAATCGCTTTTCCATGCACTGGAAAGCCTTGGTTCTGCCCGCATAGAGGGCAATCACACTACTTTGGCGGGCTACATAGATAGCAAGGTAGAAGGCAAGGCTCAGGACACGGACCAACTGCGCGAGGTTGCCAATATTGAAAAGGCGATGGATTACATTGAGGAGATCATGGCTCCCGGCGCGGCGCTGACGAGCAGACGATTCGAGAGCTACACCCGATGACCGTAGACGATCTGGTACGTGAGGGCGACAACGCCCGAAGCCTATCGCATGAAGGTCTGGTGCATGACGGCTTTGGAATATGACTGGCGGCACACCGGTTGAACCAAGACAAATTCCACTGCCTTGGCATTCGCCATGGTTATGAACAACTGGGTGTCACTACGAACAGCCTGGCAGGCTATTACAACTCGTTGACGGACCAGACCATAACTCAAGACATTTGGATTATTATGCCAAAGGACACAGAGGAAGAAAAACCTGGGGCGGCGGTTTTACTTGCAGATAAACCTTTGGAGATGTGATGAATAGCTACAGATCAATACACGAATTATTTAAGAATCTTTCCCTGTTAGATTCGGGGGAGTGGATTTATGCAAAGATAGCTACCTGGAAGAGCAATCCAGAAAATACAGACTTTTACTACATCCCATGCGACTACATCCAAAACCTGGACGATGACGAAATATATCTGGATGAAGAAGACATGGAGATGCCTTTGGCAGTCAGAGGATTAGAGTTGAGAGGCTGGATGTTGGTGAGCTCGCTGAATTATATAGCCAGCAACAATCCACACAGTGGAAAAGACAGCAAATGGATTGTCGAAGAGATCAATTACTATAGGGACAATGATACATATAGAACCTAAAACTTACAGCGCGGAGCAACAAGAATCTTCCATACTCTCCAGACGAGTGTTTAAAATCTGGATTCCGATGACACATTTCTTATTTTTGCAACGTTGGAAGAGGCATCAAGCTAGAAGCAGATATACCGCAAAATCGAGTTGCCGAATGCTCAACTGCGCGCCAAGGTTGAGCATACGTTTCGAGTGATCAACCGCCAGCTTGGTGATACGGAAGTACGCTCCCGAGTGTAGCTGAAAAACGCTGCACAGCAGACCCCGCTGTTTGTTCTTTCCAATCTGCGGGGGTGCGAAAGCGATTACTGAATGCAGGAGAGGTGCGCCTGTAATACGCACAATGAGCGCTGAAAAGCGTTTGTTCGCAGGGAGGGGGATTATTTTTTCGGTATCGATCTTTCAAGTTGATCACCGATGCAGTGGTCAAGGTTCGGGCCGATATAAATAAATCCGGCAATGACTTTCGGTATGGTTTTATCTCCCCAGTATAGAGTCCCACTTGCAGATTCCAAGTCATAGATGTGACTTTCTCCGATTAACTCTCCACTGCGGTTGTCATACAAACGATAAAAACCTGGGTGGCTCCACGATGGCAACATTTTCGGTGGTATATCGTTATTTGGATCAGGTTTTCTATGAAGTATCATGGGTAGCACCCAGAATGGCGCAAAGGTTTCAACTCTATAGCACCCATTGGGGCTAATGTGAGCGTGGCCCAACTTTTTGGCTAACCCTTTTTCCCACCACTCCGATGCAGTCCAGAGACCGCCTGCAATGGACAGATAAGTGAGAAAAAGAGCCCAGCGACGTGACGTTGGTTTCATTTCGGTTTCTCATGGGTGGGTCGATCACGCATGCAATCAGGAACGTTCGGGCCTATAGGGATCAGCCCTGAATACAAGAAACCCGGCCTTCCCCCCAGTCCATTCCCCATGCCCCGGATTCACGATCATAAATCTCGGTCTCTGAAATCAATTTACCGTTTCGATGATCGTACAGTTTGTAAAAACCGGGGCTGCCCCACCAAGAAAACCATTTCAATGATCTAACTCCGTTAAGGTCCGGTTGTGGGTGGAGGATGTCAGGCAGCACCCAAAAGGGCTTGAAAACTTTCAGTCGATAGCACCCGCCGGGGCTGATTAGCGGGGTTCCTGATCTTTTGGCTAGCGCTCTTTCCCACCACTCGGAGGCGGTCCATAGACTGCCAGCTACAATGATAAATTATTCGTTTTTGTGATGTTTTCAAGGCCGCATACCTAGATCAATAGTGATCAAATTTCTTCCACACTGTGTCCGCCAGAAAATGGGCGAAGCAAAACCTGATTTTCGATTGAATCGACGCTTTTTGAAAGCCTGAAGCGTAGCAGCCAGATCAAGCCGCATCAGATATAACACCTGTGCTTTGAGAAAATTATGAAACTTAAATACTTCAAG
This sequence comes from Pseudomonas sp. ICMP 561, assembly GCF_002699985.1. Classification (GTDB taxonomy): domain Bacteria; phylum Pseudomonadota; class Gammaproteobacteria; order Pseudomonadales; family Pseudomonadaceae; genus Aquipseudomonas; species Aquipseudomonas quasicaspiana. Next base: position 264,271 of record NZ_LKBT01000045.1, read on the forward strand.
CACACCACACCACCGTGAGTGACCTTGCTTTAAAAGATAATAAAAAACATGAACACCCAGCTACCAGACAACCGCTGGGCAGATAACTTTGTCAAACCAATTTTGCGGAGTGGCACGCCTCACCCAATAGTCCGCCTGACAACACATTCAAAAAGCTCGAGACATTTGATTTCTTCAAGCGAAATTACTATTGTACCGCTGCCGAAAATGCAATTCATGACCGCACCCCCATTCGTTTTTCACTGGTAGGGATACCCGATGCGCTGCCTTTTAGCACTGAGCTTGTTGTTTTTCCCATTCCTGGCCTCTGCTGCCTCTCCGAACTGCGAAACATACCTGTCGGGCTGGGCTAAAAAATTGCATCCGACGCTAGCCTTTGACAAGCAGCGTTCCGCGTGTAAAACGGCCAATGATGATCCCGACCAGACACTGGCAGTTCTGGTTCTTGAAGAAGAAAGAGTTAAGGTAGAAGACGAGCCTGAAGATTGGGTCACCTATGGCCTTGAGATCATTAGCGCTAAAAAAGGGGTGATAGAGAGCCATGTTTACGAGAGCAATGCTATCGATATTTCTCTGTTCAAGTTTTCCGGACTTAGTCTTGATACGGCCAGCTATCAGCTCACCCCGGGCGCTCATACTTTTGGAGTCATTTTAAAACATGATATGGCGATTGAGCCTCTCACCCGTTCCTTAACACTACTTTATCTGTATACCGATGAAGGAAAAAGGATGCGAAAAATCCTTGAATTGGAAAAAGACATAGCGTCCGCCGAACAAAATCCCGATAGCTGCGCGGGCAGTTTTTCAGAGGCGCACCTTACTCTAAGTATTGGCAACAACAGCAATCACGGGTATGCCGATCTGGAGGTGGCGGAAAAAGTAATCGCTACCGAAAAAACGGATACGGGTAATGGCTGCACTAAAGAAGAAAAGCCTACCTCGAATGAATACGTACTGATCTATAACGGCGAACGCTACAACCCAAAGTATTGATAGATAACTCTCAGCACCGCGGCGGGTTGCGGGCTTTCTTGTTTTTGGCGTTCGCCAATCTCAACACTGCCTCATCTTGCGTGCTCCTATCGCTTTTGATTCCCGACCCAACAGCGCATAACTGTATGGATTGAGGAGCTTTCTGTGGACTGTCCGTCTGGCTGCGAACTCAACCCACGTGAGAGCGAATTTATTCGCGAAGGGGTGACACATCCTGTGCGCATGTATCGCCTGAGCATCGCCTCCCAAATGGAAGTTGAGCGCCACCTTGATCCGTCCCGCGGGTCAGCCATGAGCCAGAGATCGTAGCCAACCCTCGCGGTGTTTATCAGGCGTTGACCTTATCCAGCCTGACTTCCATCAACTCCAGCACATCACAGCTGTCTTGTAGCAACAGGAAAGCGGCCTCAGCGACGTGAGCCAACTGGTTCTCATCGGCGTCTTTGGTCGTGGTGCTGGCTAAACAGCTCATCAGATTTTTGACTGCGCGCAAGCGTTGCGTGGCGCAGAGGTGCAGGTCGGCCATTGGGGCTTCGGGGTTTATGAAGAGGACGGTATTGGGATATTGATTCAGCGGAGTATGTTGGGTCATGAATGAATCCAGAGGGTAATGGCTAAACTCGCCACCCGTCTCATCGCCAAACGAAATCAGGTGGCAACTGTGCGCAGGTTGGCGAACCGGTCATACCCACCCGGCAGACCCGAAGGTCTCCCGCGCACAGCCGCCATAAATGTCGCCCGCACGAAGTGAAGACAACCAGCAACTGAAGCTGTTGAAAAGGTATGAGCCGGATCGCCAAACCCGGTCGCTGATGTGCAGCGACGGGGCGAATGATAAGTGCGGGGTTTGCCTGGTGCAACCGCTGTTAAATCGATGTTGAGACTGAGTGAAATCGCTTCATTGATAAGCCTGGATCTGAACCCACATGATGCTGGTCTAGAATCAGCACTGACGCTTGATGGCTTACAGGAGCACCACCGTGAAAACTCACAACGTCCATGGAGACAAGAAACACCTGACCCAGCCTGTCGTTGCGGCTGCGGATGGCGAAACAATCATCATTGCCAAGACTGAATCTCCAGTCACTGAACTGATGCCTACAACCTCTAAGCGACGCGGAATGCTGCCCGATATGAGGTTTAATGCTGAGGCTTTCGAAGCCATGGATTCAGAAATTGCTGATTTGTTTAAGTAAAAAATGAAGCTGCTGCTCAACACTTACGGGACGATCACACAGACCAGCCCTCATCTTTCAGTGCAAGAGGGGCCGTCCCGTCTTCGACGCTGCGTTGTCGCGTGGCAGCAGGCTCCTACAGGCGAAAAGTATTCCATCAGATGGTTAAATTTTGTTTGATGAGACCCCGGCAATGCGGGCTTGATCCCACCCGCTCAATAACCGCAAATTATTCAAGTAAACGCTCCACCTGCGGACATTCTGTGAACGCAACCTTCGTTCAATTCACTAAGGCAGCCAACCCCGATGGCCTTTGTATTAGTTTTCATTGGTTTTCTGGCCTTTGTGTCGGGCTACATTGTTTCGCTTGAAGACCGGCTTCAGCGCGACGGAAAATTTTGCCCGTTCAGTGTGCGCACGAACCTCAAGGCATCTGTGCGAGCACGCAAAACCCTGACCTGGCTAGGAATGCTGATCTGGGTGATAGCGGGTGCATGCTACCTCTGGGGACCGCCAATTGAGGTCGCGCCTGATGACCAACTCGGTGGGCTGGGCGTTATCGGGCTTATCTTCGCGCTCATGTATTGGGGCCGTGCAAGAGAACATGAATTCCAGAAAACCGGAGCATCGACCGACTCATATGCTTATCAGGATGCAATCGAGCCTCACGAATGGTGGCCGATTACGTTCCGGGCTTTGATTGATGTCGCGAAAATTCTGCTTTTTCTGATCTTGATGTACGGGATCAAGCGGTTGATCAATCTCTAGTCCGGGGCGGTCTGGCGGCGGAGCCTTTCAATCTCCGCCACCACCGCACTCAACCGCCCCTCCTCCGACAAATCCCCCTCCAACCTGAGCACCTCGCACCTGCGCTGCTCAAGCCAAGCCCGATGCTGCTGCAAACTCCGCCCCGGTTCGGTACCGCTGTCGTACTGCGCGGCCCATGCCAGAAACTCGGGCCTGGCCACACCGAAACGCTGCTCTTCGCGCAGCTTGAGCCGGGCGAGGCGTATGTCGCTGGGGACGTAGAGGAAAACCACTAGATCGAAAGTATCTTCAAGTTCGCTGCCCCAGCCCATTATCGAACCGGAAACAACAGCCTCGGCAGCGGCGCGCATATCGAATAACAATGCAGCGCCACGCTGATCCTTGGCCACCATCTGTTGATAAGGAGGGTTAGTGGGCAGCCATTGATAATCATCACCCTCCAGATGTCGCGCCGATAGTGCCTGGGACAGGTCGCGACCTAAAGTCGAGGTACCGGAGCCTGGTGCTCCGGTAATAAGAATATGCATAGATTCCGGGCCAATCAGATACTGAAAGAGTGCGTCGCAGAACAAGGTCGGAATGCTAATTCATTAGTTTATTGCGATCCATTGAACAGGCGCCTTGACCTCAACCTAACTAGAGGTCTGAAACTGCCGACTCTTTCATCAGGAGTCAGCCTATGTCCAAGTTTGATATCGCCCCTGCTTTCCAGTTATCCAATCCACCAGGCCTGTACGATCCAAGTCCAAATGGTTATTCCCACGTAGCCCAATTGCAGCCGCAGGCGCAGCTCCTGTACATCGCTGGGCAAGGTGGTGAAGACCAACAGGGTCAACTGTCTTCAGTGTTTGCCGAGCAAGCCAGACAGGCGCTCGCCAATCTCGCCATTGCGCTGCAATCCAAAGGTGCCAGTCTGAATGACGCATTCAAACTGACGCTGCTGATTGTCGATCACGACCAGGAAAAGCTGCGCATTTGGGTTGAAGAAGCTGATCGAGCGTGGGGAATATCGATGAAGCCTGTGTGCACATTGATTCCGGTGCCGCGTCTTGCGCTGGACGGGATGCAGATTGAAATTGATGCTATTGCAGCCATTCAGTAAGAAGTTGTACGACGCCTTCCATGATGTCTCTAACTAGACATTGGACCTGTAGGAGCTCACCGAGGTTACGAGGCCAGCGATAGCGGAGTGTCAGACATACCGCCATCGCTGGCCTCGTAACCTCGGTGAGCTCCTACAGGAATCGAGTCATTTAAGAATCGTATTTCAACGATGGGCATGAACTCCCATTCGCTCTGAAAATCATCAGGATTATCCCCATCGTCGCCAATCTGGCCGATATGCGGCATGGAAATACCAAAAGCGTCCCGGATGCGACATCGCAACACCTTGACAAAAATCGGAAATAATTTGTCGCATCTTTTTCAAACCTGATAGCATCCTGCTACCCGTGATGAGCAGACGATACTTGAGTATCGCGCCTCAATGCTGTGCTGGATGAATGTTGTTCATGCAGTCGCACCTACGCAAACGATCACAATTAGAGCAACCCTTGAGGTCTGCCAGCCCTGTTCCAGATTGCGCGCTAGCGCTTGAGATGATCGCGAGTTGTACGTTGACTGGTAACGTATGCCTTTTACGTTAACCATCGCCGGTTGGAAAGAACCACCAACCATCGCGTTTCGTTGAAACGATCCGGAACCTGAAAACGTCGCCGTCAATGTCCTTCAATCGAAGGCGCATCCGGCTGCGCGCTATTTACGTTGGCTAAAGGGGTTGCACAGCAGGTCGAGGCTTTCGATTTCCGATAGCACCGTCCGGGGTTTTCTTGTGAGCATTCATAGGGGCCTCACCATGTTGTTGAATAAACCAACGTCACGAAGGAAGTTTCTGCTTTCTTCCTTGATTGCACTACCTGCGATAGGCGTCGCCATTAAAGGCCTGAGCGCTGCGGAAGCAGCGGAGATGGTTGCGCCAAAACTTGAAGAATATCGTCCGACTTTTTTCAGCGCATCTGAATGGGCTTTCATCATGGCGGCCTGTGACCGCCTGATCCCGGCCGGTGGCCGTGGGCCTGGCGCGCTGGAAACCAACGTCCCGGTGTTTATCGATCAGCAACTGGCCAGCGATCTGGGCAGCGAGATCTATCTGGAAGGTCCTTTCAAACTCGATGCGCCGGCGGAAATGGGTTATCAGATTCCTTATCGTCCGCAAGAGATCTATCAAAAAGGCATCAAGAGCGTTGACGCCTTTTGTCAGGAGAAGCACCAGAAGAACTTCGCGTCTCTGGATGCAGCCAAGCAAGAAGACGTCTTGAAGCAGCTGCAGAAAGGCGAAGTGAGCTTCAAAGCGTTTGGCGAGGACGTGCTCAAGTCCAAGCAGTTCTTTGGCGAACTGTTGAACCACACCAAGCAGGGTTACCTCTCGGACCCGATCTATGGCGGCAACAAGGGCATGAAAGCCTGGATCGCCATCGGTTTCCCCGGAGCCCGCGCCAGTTACGTGGAGTGGGTGACACAGCACAACGTCAAGTACCCCCTCGGCCCGGTCAGCATCAGCGGCCAGCGCGGTTGATCTCCCTTCGCCAAGCATTTCCAGGATAGTTTTCTCATGGCAAATATTACTAATGACGAAGTCGACGTAGTCGTCGTCGGCCTCGGCTGGGCTGGCTCGTTGATGAGCATTGAACTGGCTCAGGCAGGTTTGGAAGTACGCGCTCTGGAGCGCGGTGAAGATCGTAACAACACCGACTTCGCCTATCCAAAGCCAGCGGATCAATATGCCTACGGCATCCGCAACAAGATCATGGCCACGCCAAAAGCGGCGGCCATGACTGTTCGCCACACCGCCAACGACGTTGCTCTGCCTACCCGTAAATGGGGCGCTTTCGAGCCAGGTACTGGCGTGGGCGGCTCGGGCCTGCACTGGACCGGCGTATTGATTCGTCCGACCCCGACCGACATCAAGCTCAAGACCTATGCAGACCAGGCTTACAAGCCGGGCATCCTGCAAGAAGACATGCGCATCGGCGATTACCCGTTCACGTGGGATGAAATCGAACCGTTCCTCGACAAGTTTGACAAGATCTGTGGCCTGTCGGGTAATACCGGCAACCTGCAAGGTCGCATCATCGAAGGCGGTGACCCGTTCGAAGGTCCGCGTTCCAGCGCCTTCCCGCTGCCGCCCCTTGAAGACACCCTGAACTGCAAGATGTTTGCAGACGTGGCGCGCAAGATGGGCTACCACCCGTTCCCGAACCCGTCGGCGAACGTGTCACAGGCGTGGACCAACCCGTACGGTAATCAGATCGCCCCGTGCAACTACTGCGGTTATTGCAGCAAGTACCCGTGCCTGAACTACTCGAAAGCCTCGCCGCAAACCGCGGTGCTGGATTCGCTCAAGCGCATGGAAAACTTCTCGTACCGGGTTAACGCCAACGTACTCAAAGTTGAGCTGCACCCGGACGGCAAGACCGCCAAAGGCGTGACCTACGCCGACGCCGACGGCAACCTGGTATTCCAGCCTGCTGGCATCGTTGTGTTGGCGGGCTTCCAGTTCGTCAACGTGCGCCTGATGCTGTTGTCCGGTATCGGCAAGCCTTACGACCCGATCACCGAAACCGGTACTGTTGGCCGCAACTACGCGTTCCTGAGCAACGGCGGTTCCACGCTGTTCTTCAAGGACAAGGAGTTCAACCCGTTCGCTACCGCCGGTGCTACCGGGCAGATGTTCAACGACGTTTCGCCGGGCAACTACGACGGCGCAGCACTGGGCTTCATTGGCGGCGCGAAGATTCACAGTTCGCAAGCCACCGGCGCACCTATCGGTACAGCGCTGCCAAGCGGCACGCCGGATTGGGGCCAGGGCTGGAAAGAAGGCATGCAGGATTGGTATGGCCACTCGATGAAAGTGAGCATCACCACCAGTTGCCAGTCTTATCGTGGTCACTACGTGGACCTGGACCCGACGTACAAGGATCCATGGGGCTTGCCACTGCTGCGTATCACCTTCGACTGGAAACAGAACGAGCTGAAACTGCAGCAGCACTTGCGCAAAATCGTGCTGGATATCACCAAGGAACTGGGTCCGGACAGCTACAGCGAAAGCTTCCTGGCGATGGACTCTCATTGGGATATCACCAAGTACGTATCCACCCACAACGTGGGCGGCGCGGTCATGGGCGACGATCCGAAAACCACGGCACTCAATCGCTATCTGCAGAGCTGGGACGTGCATAACGTCTTCGTACCGGGCGGCAACGCCTTCCCGCAGAACTTCCAGGCCAACCCGACGGCTTTGATCGGCGCATTGACCCTGTTCTCGGCTCAGGCCATCAAAGACCACTACATCAAAAACCCTGGCCCACTGGTTCAGGTGTGAGGAGCGAGAACATGAAATCCAGATCCCGCTCCCCGCTGCTGGTACTTCTGGCAGTTTGTGTAGTGCTTGCCCTGCTGGCCTGGCTGGTCAGTGTGTTCCTCAACAAATCGGGTGACGCATCTGCGCAGATGACTCAGGAAGTGACGCCTGAACTCATCAGCAAAGGCGCTTACCTGGCACGCGCTGGCGATTGCGTGGCGTGCCACACCGCTCACGATGGCAAAACCTTCGCGGGCGGTCGTGGTATCGAGTCGCCAATCGGTACGATCTACGCCACCAACATCACGCCGGATAAAGACACCGGTATCGGTAGCTGGACCTATGGCGACTTCGAGCGCGCAGTACGTCGCGGTGTCGGTCACGATGGCAGCGCGCTTTACCCGGCGATGCCGTTCCCGTCGTATGCCAAGGTCTCGGATGAAGACACGCAAGCGTTGTATGCGTACTTCATGAAAAGCGTTGAGCCAGTCAAGCAAGCCAATCAGGCCAACGATATTCCGTGGCCACTGTCGATTCGCTGGCCGCTGGCTTACTGGCGCACGTTCTTCTCGCCAGCACCGGAATCGACGGTTGCACCTGTTGCGGGCACCGATCCGCAACTGGTTCGCGGCGCGTATCTGGTACAGGGCCTGGGCCACTGCGGTTCTTGCCACACACCGCGTGCGCTGACCATGCAGGAAAAAGGCCTCGACGAGAAAAGCAGCGACTACCTGACGGGCGCTCTGCTCAACGACTGGGCTGTGCCTTCGATCCGTGGCGTTGCTCACTGGTCGCAGGACGAAATCGTCGACTACCTCGGTTCTGGCCGTAATGCCAAAGCGTCGGTTGCCGGTGAAATGACTGACGTTGTCGCCAACAGCACGTCGCACATGACCGATGAAGACCTGCATGCGATGGCGGCTTATCTGAAGTCGTTGTCTGGCCCCGCTGACAAGAATGGCGAAACTGTTTATCAGCACAATGCTGAGCGCAGCGCCGCCACGGCCAGCAAACTGACCGCAGCCAAAGACCTGACCCTGGGCGAACGTCTGTACCTGGATAACTGTGGCGCGTGCCACTTTGTCAAAGGTGAAGGCGCTTCACGGATCTTCCCGCGTCTGGACGGTGCTTCGATCATCAACGCCGAAAACCCGACCGCGCTGGTTCACGTGATTCTCGCTGGCGCAAAAACGCCATCCACCGCGAGAGGCCCGTCGATCCTGCCGATGCCAGGTTTTGCCGAGCGCATGAACGACGCAGAAGTTGCCGAACTGGCCACCTTCCTGCGCCAGGGCTGGTCCAACCAGGCGCCTGCGGTGTCTGCGAAACTGGTTGAGGAAGTTCGCACGGCCCTGGCCGAAGGGCATCCGAAGCAACAGAAAAAGCTTGAGGCCAGCAACGAGAAGTAAGTTTTACTCGTTGTAGTCAGAGCTGTTCAGAAAGCCCGCCTTGTGCGGGCTTTTTGTTGGTAGGTAAATCAACCATGAACACCCGTAGGAGCGGCTTTAGCCGCGAGGCTCTCCCGCCCTGAAACCGGTCCCGCGAACTCAATTGGCGTATGCGGTAATTGGTCTGGGCGGCAACATTATGCAAGGGTGTGATCATTGGCAAATTCAGAATTATAAGTAAATATGCGAGAATTACTTATAAAAGACCTATATATTGCCTGTGAATACCATTACCTGGACCCGTAAGGCCGTTAAGCAACTCCTGAAATTGCACACGCCACATCAGGTTCAGATTCGCGATGCGGTGACCATGCTCACGGTTATGCCGGACGTAGCCAACGTCAAGATGCTGGTCCGACATGAACACGGATACCGGCTGAGAGTTGGTAACTACCGGGTCCTGTTCGATTGGGATGGCACAGTCAAAATCGTCAGCATACAAGAGGTCAAGAAACGTGACGGACGCACCTACTGACGTTCAAATCATCAACGGTCCGGATGGAAAACCGGCGTTCGTGGTGATCCCGTACGCGCAATACGTGGCTCAACACAAAAATCAAAGCGATTTGATCCCCCATGAGGTGGTCAGCAGAATCGTCGATGGAGCCTCCGCTATTCGCGCTTGGCGTGAGCATTTGGGACTGACTCAAGAAGAGGTCGCCCAGCGACTGGCCATCACCCAACCGGCTTACGCGCAACAGGAAACTGTCGCCAGACCGCGCAAAGTTACCCGAGAAAAAATTGCGCTGGCATTTGGTATCAGTGCAGATCAACTGGAGCTTTGAGAGTGTGATCCAAATGAAGCAGTGAAATACTGTTTTGTTGAAATCGCGCCCGGTGCGACAACAGGATGCAAGTCCGGGCAAAGCTCACAAATATTGGTACTCACCTGTAGGAGTGAGCTTGCTCGCGATGAACGGTGACGAGGTGCAGTTGACAAACCGAGTCGCCTGCATCGCGGGCAAGCCTCGCTCCCACAGATTGCAGGCCAACATAGAATCTCCTACGGGGCCGCAATATCAGGACTACTTACGCCGCGGCCGCGACACCACCGATTCGATGTTCTTGCGCCCGATCAGCATCGGCTTTTGCGGCGCGTCTTCGGTCAGCCACTTGAACATCACCAGACAATCCACCAACCCCAACCGCGCATGCTGGTAAGCACGTGGCAGTCGGCCGACGACGTCGAAACCGAGCTTCTGCCACAACGCCACCGCCACTTCATTACTCGCAACCACTGAGTTGAATTGCATGGCGAGGAAACCGCTTTCAATGGCTACCTTCTGTGAGTGCTCGCACATCAACCGCGCAACCCCACGCCCGCGCGCCGCTTCGGTGACCATGTAGCCGCAATTGCACACGTGGCTGCCGGGACCTGCGGCGTTGGCTTTGAGGTAGTAGCTGCCGAGCAGTACGCCCTCCTCTTCGGCGATGAAGGTGTGCAGCGGCATTTCCAGCCATAGGTGCAGGGCCTGCTCACGGGTCAGTTGCGGATCGTAGGCGTAGGTTTCCCGGGCAGCGATCACGCTCTGAAAAGTGGGCCAGAAAAGCTCGAAGTCTTCGGCGGTCATGGGCCGGATGTTGATCATGGGACAACCTTGAAGATGTGGGTCAAAGGGGAAGTTTCAGGCCTGGCGCGCAATGTGCCAAGAGGCGAACTCGCTGGACACACCACTGTAGGAGCTGCCGCAGGCTGCGAATAGCGGTGTGTCAGGTATAACTGATCGCATCCTTCGGCAGCTCCTACAAGGGCCGCCTATCAGTTGAAACTACCCCAACAGATGCCTGGATATCAGCCTGGAAATCTCAACCATGGAAGTCTTCCCGGTGAACTCGAACTTCACTTTGCCCAGTGCGGAAAAATAGATTTCAAGCTCCGAGTCCAGGTCGAAGGTGCCGGAGGTTTCGATGGAATACGCGACGATATTTTTATACGGCAATGAGGTGAAGTCTTTCTTGCTGCCGGTCAGACCTTGCACGTTGACGGCGATGATGCGCTTGTTGGTAAACACCACGCCGTCGCGCATGGACTTGTATGAATCAATGACCTGCTCACCTTCCAGCAAAAGCGCCGTCACACGCTCGGCGTATTCATCGTTCTGCTTGAGTTTGAAGAAGCCTTTGTTATTGAAATCGATCATCCACTGCGCCTCGCCTGTAAAGTAATCTTCCCGGATTGCTGCGGGCATGTTCAGGCAGTGCCGCATCGGTTTCAACAAGAGAATATCTGTATGGTAAAAAGCACTACCGACCTGACGGCCCGCGACGTCTATCAACTCCTGAAAGACATCGCCCTCGAAACGCGAACGTTGCACACGGTGAAAAGCCGAAAAGGGCAAATCGAAATCGAGGTGGATGGCTGGCAGCTCACACTGGTCAGTGAGGAGAACAAGCTGAGCCATTGCCAGGCCTGCCGGTCACCCGAAGGCAGTCACGGGACCGCAGACAGTTGGCAGCGCTACGGCACCGACCCGGTCAAGCTGCTGAGTATCTGGGAACATGAACAACTCCAGCGCCTGCTGAAGTTATCCACAACTCAGGAATAAACCCCAACGACACGGTTAACCGTTTTCAGTGCAGTACGTAGCGTGGGCATGTCTACAGAGCCGAGTGCCAGGCGGATCGCATGCGGCACGTGTACGGACACCGCGAAAGGCTCGGCAGTGGACACCGAAATGTTCTCGCGCATCAGCGCCGCCGCAACCTGATCCGCTCGTGCATCTTCGGCCAATGGCAGCCAGGTGAAATAGGAAGAGGGATGACGAACGCAATTCACTCCCCCCAACAGCTCATCCGCCAGCAATTGTCTGGCTTTGGCATCCGCACGCTTTTGCGCCTCCAGCCTGCTGACAGTGCCGTCATCCAGCCAGCCGGTAGCAATCGCCGTCATCACCCCGGCAGTGTTCCAGCTTGTGGCTCTGATCGCGCGTTCGAGCGCACTGACGCGGGAGGCCGGGGCAGCAATGAATCCAAACCGCAGCCCGGTGGCGACGCTCTTCGACAGGCCGGAAACATACACTGTGCGCTCCGGAGCCAGGTGCGCCAAAGGCGGTGGCGGATTGGGCGCAAGAAAAGCGTAAGCCGCGTCTTCGATGATAGACAGCGCATGTTGTCGCGCAATCTGCACCAGCCGCTCGCGTTGCTCGATACCCATCGCCCAGCCCATGGGGTTATGCAAGGTCGGCATGCTGTAGATCCCCCGCACTGTTCTGCGTCGGCAGAGTTTCTCCAGTGCATCCAGATCAGGCCCTGAATCCGTCACAGGCACAGGCAACACTTCCAGGCTCAGGGACTCAGCCAACACTTTGAAACCGGGATAGGTCAGCGCATCAGCCGCCACCACATCACCGGGCTTGAACAGCGCCATCATCGCCACCGTCAAACCATGCTGAGCGCCGTTGACCAACAACACCTGACCGGCCTCGACGGTCAGCCCGCGACTGCGCAGATGACGTGCCACGGACGCCCGCTCATGGCCTCGCCCGGCATGCGGCTGGTAGCGCAACAGCGATTCCAGATCACCGGACAATGCCAACTGGCGCAGCGCAGTGCGCAACAACTCGGCCTGCCCTGGCAATGACGGATAGTTGAAATTGAGGTCGATAACGCCGGTTGCGACGTCAGGCTGATCAATGCCATGCCCCGCCGGCAATGAGGTCTCCCGAACGAACGTGCCCCGCCCTGCTTCCCCACTCACCAGCCCCATGGCCTCCAGCTCGGCATAGACCCTGGACGCCGTAGCCAGCGCCAACCCCTCAGCCGTGGCCAGGGTTCGGTGTGTGGGTAAGCGCGTTCCCGGCGGCAAGCGCCCCGAACGAATATCCGCGGCGAACGCATCCACCAGTGATTTGTAGCGGGCGTGTGGCATGTCGAACTGTATCCATGACAATTTTTTGATTGTACTGATACTCGATCCTAGGATGCCTTTACGCAACCCGACTTGAGAGTGGCCCGCATGGAACAAGCATCTGCCCCAAAAATCGTTCCCATGGAAAATGCCACCCGAGGCTGGATCAACGGCTTTATCGGCGTCGTGATTTTCAGTGGCTCGCTGCCTGCTACTCGGGTTGCAGTCCTGGAATTCGACCCGGTGTTTTTGACCGTCGCCCGGGCAACGCTCGCAGGCGTGCTCGCGCTGTGCGTGTTGTTGCTGTTCAAAGAGCAGCGTCCGGCACGCCACCAATTACTGTCTTTATTGATCGTCGCCATTGGCGTAGTCGTCGGCTTTCCACTATTGACCGCGCTGGCGTTGCAACACGTGACGTCAGCACACTCCATCGTCTTCCTCGGCTTATTACCACTGGCCACGGCAATATTCGGTGTGCTGCGCGGAGGCGAACGGCCTCGTGCTGCCTTCTGGTTATTCTCGGTGCTGGGCAGCTTGACGGTGGTTGGCTTCGCCCTCTCTCAGGGCCTGAAGGCCTCGGCCACCGGCGATGTCCTGATGCTATTGGCGATTCTGGTCTGCGGCCTGGGTTATGCCGAAGGGGCCAGACTCTCGAGAACACTGGGTGGCTGGCAGGTGATCAGTTGGGCGTTGGTACTGTCGCTACCGTTCATGGCGGTGCTCAGCGTTTTGCTGAGTCCACCGTCGTTTTCGAGTATCAGCCCACCCGCCTGGCTGAGTCTGGGCTACGTATCGCTGTTCAGCATGTTGATCGGCTTCGTGTTCTGGTACCGCGGCCTCGCACAAGGCGGGATCGCTGCAGTTGGGCAACTGCAATTGCTACAACCGTTTTTCGGGCTGGCGCTGGCGGCGACGTTGCTGCATGAACAGGTCAGCGCGGGGATGCTCGGGGTAACGGTTGCGGTGATTATTTGTGTGGTGGGTGCGAGGAGGTTCTCCAGGTAGCGGGTAGAGATTGCCCTGCACCCTGGCACGGCGCCAAACCGGTAGGAGCGAACTTGTTCGCGAGGCGTCAGGCCTGAACCAACGCGTAAAGCCTCTCGTCAACAAGTTGCCTCCTACCTGGAGCGGCGCTATCTGATTACCCTGCACCCTTGCGCGGCGCCAAACAGGTAGGAGCGAACTTGTTCGCGAGGCGTCAGGTCTGACCCAACGCGTAAAGCCTCTCGCCAACAAGTTGCCTCCTACCTGGAGCGGCGCTATCTGATTACCCTGCACCCTGGCACGGCGCCAAACCGGTAGGAGCGAACTTGTTCGCGAGGCGTCAGGCCTGAACCAACGCGTAAAGCCTCTCGCCAACAAGTTGCCTCCTACCTGGAGCGGCGCTATCTGATCGCCCTGCACCCTTGCGCGGCGCCAAACGGTAGGAGCGAACTTGTTCGCGAGGCGTCAGGCCTGAACCACAGCGTAAAGCCTCTCGCCAACAAGTTGCCTCCTACCTGGAGCGGCGCTATCTGATTACCCTGCACCCTTGCGCGGCGCCAAACGGAAGGAGCGAACTTGTTCGCGAGGCGTCAGGCTTGAACCAACGCGTAAAGCCTCTCGCCAACAAGTTGCCTCCTACCTGGAGCGGCGCTATCTGATTACCCTGCACCCTGGCACGGCGCCAAACCGGTAGGAGCGAACTTGTTCGCGAGGCGTCAGGCTTGAACCAACGCGTAAAGCCTCTCGCCAACAAGTTGCCTCCTACCTGGAGCGGCGCTATCTGATACGGTAGGAGCGAACTTGTTCGCGAGGCGTCAGGCCTGAACCAACGCGTAAAGCCTCTCGCCAACAAGTTGCCTCCTACCTGGAGCGGCGCTCTCTGATTACCCTGATCGCCCGCTGCTTGATAACAGAAAGCCGACCGAATCAATCCAGCACGATAATCCTGCCTTCGAGCGTGAGGCTGTCAGCACGCATTTCATCGGGTTCTAGTTTGCTTTGGTACTCAGTCACCTCAACTTTTTTACCCACCGCAAGTTTGGCTGCGGAACACGGTGAAAACGTTGAGCATCGAACGCATTCACTCCTCCGGGGCATTCATGCTTTGCGTCTGCCAGAGCGTTCGAAATATCCCGTCCTGACTGCGCAATTCAGTTGGCGAACCGTCCTGCACCACACGGCCGCTTTGCAGCACCAGAACCCGGTCAAAGCTGGCAATGGTCGATAATCGGTGGGCGATGGCCAGCACCGTGCGCCCGCGCATCAGATTAGCCAGCGCCATCTGAATAACCTTTTCGGATTCCGAGTCCAGCGCGGAAGTGGCCTCGTCCAGAATCAGGATCGGAGAGTTGCGCAGAAACGCCCGCGCCAGGCCAAGCCGTTGCCGCTGGCCGCCTGACAACATCACGCCGCGCTCGCCCACTTGCGTACCGTAGCCGCTGGGCAGCGCGTTGATGAAATCTTCGCAATAAGCTTGCCGCGCCGCATCGATCACCTGTTGCTCAGTAGCCTTGGGTTGGCTGTAAGCAATGTTCTCGTAGATGCTGCGATTGAACAGCGCGGTTTCCTGGGGGACCACTGATATCTGTCGGCGCAGGCTGTCCTGACTGACCGAGCGGATGTCGCGGTCGTCGATCAGGATGATGCCGCTGCGCACATCGTCCAGGCGTTGCAATAGACTGATCAGCGTCGATTTACCTGCACCCGACACGCCAACAATGCCGACGCTTTGCCCTGCCGGTATCTCCAGAAAGAAATGCTTGAACACCGAACGTCCGTCCGGGTAGCTGTAGCTCACGTCGATGAAGCGAATATTGCCACGCGTCGGAGCCAGTTCTTCGTGGGTATCGCTCAAGCCATGGGGCTGGGCAATAATGCTGAGCGTCTCAGCGATCACGCCCATTTGTTGGGAGGTATCCACCAGAGCCAGGGCCAGATCCCGCGAGCCGTGAAGGATGCGAAAGGTCAATGCGCTGACCATCACCACATCACCCGCTGTCACCAGACCGTCGACCCACAAGTCTATGGCCCAACCGAGCATGCCCCCGGCCATCACCGACAGGCAGACGTCATGCAACACGCGGGCTTTTTCCAGATAAATCCAGCTGCGGCTTTGGGCCTTCGCTTCGACACCTATGGCTTTTTCCAGCCTTAAACGCTCCCGCTCACGGGCAGAAAAAGCTTTGATGCTCCACACGTTGGACACGAGGTCGACGATCTCGCCACCCACCCGCGCTGACTGCGAAGCAAAGGCAATGTGCTTGGCCCGGCCGTTTATACCAATCAACGTGATCAAGGCGGCGACCGCGATTACGCAAGCGATCAAAACCAGCGCCATGGACAATCGCACCGTACACAGCACGATGACCGCGCCGAGAAAATCGACACACGGAGGAATGATTTTCCACGCCAGCCCGCCGTAGATGGAACCGGCTGCAGCACCCGCCGATGAAATCCGGTTAGCCAGTGCCCCCGCAAAGTGTTGAGAAAAGTAGCGCATCGGATGCCCCGTCAAATGGCTGAACAAGTCGATGCGCAAATCTGCGCAACTGCCAACCACCGTTCGACATCCGAGCCAGCCACCTGCCCGCCAGAACAGGTTCTCCAGCACGATGAGCGCAATAAACAACACAAACGGGAACCACACATGACCTGCGGCGCGATCCTCTATGGCCATGGCGTCCACCAGCAGCTTCATGCCGTATTGCACGGCAACCGCACAACTTGCTGCCCCCACAACCAGAACCAGCATGGTGCCGAAGTGCCAGGGCCGTACCCGGACGTAACGCCAGAGAAAAGGCACTGGAGTATCAGGCAGCGGGCGTTCCCGTATTCGGCTATTGATCATGGCGAGTCGAAAGCGCCTGGATCTGCACGCACAAAGGATGATGCGGTGCCCGATTGCCCTCGCCGTCCGCATAACCAAACAGGCCTGCCGGGCAGTATCGACCGTCGTCCCAGCCGGGATAGTCCAGAAACGGATACCAGCACAGCGCCTCCACTTCCACGCCTCGCTGCCGGGCCAAAGCGATCTGTGTGCTGACGTAGTCGAGCCAAGGCACACGCTCCTCGTCTTCGGCACCGGTCTCCGAAATTAATAACGGTCGCTGGTAACGCTGCTGCACCTCCTTGAGCATGCCCGCGAATGGACGATAGGCAGGCTCACCGCGCAGGATTTTCCCGCCGTTGAGTACCCACTGGTTTTGCGGGTAGAAATTGACCCCGACGATGTCCAGGTACTCTTCTCGCCCACCCAGGCCTGGCCACTGACGACCCGTCAACAAATCCCAGCCTTCAAACTGCGCCAATCGATACTGTTCGGCCTGATTGATCTCGTCGCTTCGACTTGACCCCGCCACCACATTGATCAATGGATCACACTGCACAAAACGCGCGTTCGGCGTGTGCTGACGAACCGACTCAATCGCCGCGATACTGGCGCGTACCAATTGATGTTTGAGCTCCTGCCCTCGCCCGTGGGTGCAAGGGTTGAAATAACCCACGTCACCGCCCGCCCAGCTCCAGAAAGAGAGTTCGTTGATGGGTGAGAAAAACGGTACGTCCATGCCTTCGTCTTTCATCAGTTGGGCAACCGCTCCTGAAAACCGGGCGAAGCGCTCCACGAATTCAGGCCTCCAGATATCAAGCCCGTCGGGATAGCCGTAATGACACAGATCCCACACCACTTGCACGTTGTAATCGCGCGCAGCGCGCAGCATCGGCAGAAAACTGCTCCAGTCGTAGTAGCCCGGTCGGGGCTCGATCAGATGCCAGCGCAGTCCGTCGCGGGCGCAGGCAATTCCCAGTGACGCCAGTTGCGCGTAATCCTTTTCAACACTTCGGGCGTGGCCGGTTTCGGCGAGCATGTCCAGCCGCCGCCCATCCCGGCGACGGTGTGAGGAACACTCATAACCGGCCATGACAAACGAGTTGAACAACCGAGCGGAGGTCATCACAGCCCCCCGCGAAAACAACTCAATGGCAGCGCTTGCCGGCCGCACATCAGAGTGACCCGACTGCGTGGCTTAGCGCCGCGTTAGACTCCTTTTCGATACGTTGATAGAGCGCCAGCGCCTGCCCCACGACCTGATCCATGTTGTAGTACTTGTAAGTACCCAGCCGCCCCAGAAAAGTGACGCCCGGGGTTTCATCTGCCAGCGCGCTGTAGCGCTTGTACAGCTCTGCGTTTTCCGGGCGCGGGATCGGGTAGTACGGGTCGCCTTCAGCACACGGAAACTCATAGCTGATGCTGCTCAACGGATGCGTCTGGCCGGTCAACTGTTTGTACTCGGTGATTCGTGTGTAGGGCACGCTCTGATCGGGATAGTTGACGACGGCCACCGGCTGGAACTGTTCGACAGGCAGCGTCTCGTGTTTGAACTCAAGGCAGCGATACGGCAACCGGCCAAAGCAGAAGTCGAAATACTCATCGACCGGCCCGCAGAAAATGATCTCCCGATAGCTGACCTGATCCCGGGCTGCGGTGAAGTCAGTATTGAGCAACACGTCGATGCGTGGATCATCGAGCATGTTTTCGAACATACGCGTGTAGCCATGCAGCGGCATCATCTGGAACGCGTCAGTGAAATACCGATCATCATTATTGGTACGCGTGGGCACGCGAGAAGTGACGGACTTGTCCAGTTCCGAAGGGTCCAGGCCCCATTGCTTGCGGGTGTAGCCCTGAAAAAACTTCTCGTATAACTCACGCCCGATCTGGTTGATCACAACGTCTTCGGAAGTGCGAATATCCGCCACAGGCTCTGCGCGCTCAGCCAGAAAAACCTCGGCTTCATGCTCGTCCATAGCGCGACCATAGAGCGTGTTCAACGTGGTCAGATTGATCGGGATCGGCAACAGATGCTCGTCGACCTGTGCCAGCACGCGATGCTCATAAGGACGCCATTCGGTAAACAGCGACAGGTAGTCGACGATGCGCTGCGCATTGGTGTGGAAGATATGCGGCCCATAGCGGTGGACCATGATTCCGGCTTCATCCAGGTGGTCATAGGCGTTACCGGCGATGTGCGAGCGCCGGTCGACTACCAGCACATTCTTGTCGAGGCCCTGCGCCAGACGCTCGGCGATCACCGATCCGGCAAAGCCTGCGCCGACGATCAGATAATCGTAAATGCGCTTCTCACCTGCCTGCGACGGGCCTTTTTTTGCGTTCTCCATCGTTATCGTAGGCATTCGATCTGCTCCTTCATGAGGGCGCAGGTTTTATCCCACGACATGCCATCCAGCACTGCGTCAGCGCGTTGGTTGAATGAGACGTCAACCCTGGATTTCAGCGCAGCCTCAATTCCAGCAATGAATGCCTGCGGCGAATTGGCGATGGTGACTACACCTGAGTTGCCATAGCCGCTGATCACGTCGCGAATCGGCGTGGACACTACCGGGCAGCCGCCCGCCAGGTATTCCGGCGTTTTGGTCGGGCTGATAAATCGCGTCGATTCGTTGATCGCGAATGGCATCAGCGCCACGTCCCATCCCGACAGATACAGCGGTAGCTCGTCATAACTCTTGGGCCCCAAATAGTGAATATTGGGCTGGCGCGGCAGTGAGTCAGGGTCGATTTTTACCACCGGACCAATCAGCACGACCTGCCAGTCAGGTCGTTGGCTAGCCAGTTCGCTGACCAGTTCGATGTCGAATCGCTCATCGATGACGCCGAAGAAGCCCAGTCGGGGATAACCAATGCCAGCCTGGTCCGCGGGTTCTGGAAGCCTGTCACGGGCCGCTGCGAAGTGTGCAATATCGACGCTGCTGGGCACGGGATGGGCGTTGCCATGCTGAAGTTTCTTCGCCTCCCACAAGCTGTAGCCGCCGGTGAACACCACATCAGCCCTGGCCATCAACTGACGTTCTTTTTCCAGCAAATCAGACGGTGCGCCCTTGAAGGCCGACAGCTCGTCCATGCAGTCAAAAATCGTCACGCGAGCTTTCAGGTGGTCGGTGAATGACAGGCTCATGGGTGTGAGATACCACAGCAGCAGCTCTTTGGCCGAGGGTAGGTCTTTGCCCGAATGTTCGGCCAGATACCCGTCAAGCAATTCGCGTTGCCACTCCACTGCTTGCTCAGCGCTGGTGCCATGGGCAAAAAGGGGCACGATGACGGTAATGCCCGTTGCAGGTTGCGAGATATCGAGTGCCGGCTGAGGTGTGTCCGTGAAGATTGGCTCTTCAAAGAACAACACATCGTAATCCTTGGCCAAACGCGACATGACGTGTTGCGGTCGCTGATAAACGAACCCCCAGCGCAAATGAGACAGGCACAGCAAAGTAGGTCTGGCCAGACTGATTGCACGTGATGGGGTGTCGATTTTCACCAGCGAAAGGGCGTCGTCAGGCTGCTCTGGAAAATTCATGTCGGATTCCTTTTGAAATATGGATCCGAGACTGAAGCCAGCTTGATCGCGGCCTCGAAGACACTCGTCTGTTGAATAAAACGCTACTCGGTGATTGAGGATCACGTTCTGCGCGCTTCATAACTTGGAGGCCTGCCGTTCCCGCAGCGTTCAACACGCCCCCACGTAAAGCCGATGAACAGCAGGTACCGGTGAGTAAACGCCTTTGAACTCCCGCAGCACCTGGAGCCCATAACTTCATACACCTCATCGTCACGCCTGTGACAGTGAGCCGAAATACAGGCTCGGCAGGTAAGTAGTCGCCGTTCACACAGTGAATAAATGAGGCGAACTATGATCCTGGTGACTGGCGGTGTGGGCTATATCGGTGCTCACGTAGTGCTGGAACTGATGGAGCACGGCGAAGACGTCGTGATTCTCGATAACCTCTGCAATAGCTCACGCTCGGTCGTGGAGCGGATTGCCAAAGTATCGGGACGAAGACCTGTCTTCATCTTTGGAGACGTTCGAAATAAAGGCCAGCTAGATCTGCTGTTCAACGAATACACCATCAATGCCGTGATCCATTGCGCCGGTTTGAAAGCGGTCGCTGAAAGCGTGCGGGAACCGCTGCGCTATTACGACACCAACGTGGGCGGCAGCGTGACGCTGTGTCAGGCCATGGCAGACGCCGAAGTGTTTACGCTGGTATTCAGCTCATCCGCAACGGTCTATGGCGACTGTGCAGTGATGCCTATTGATGAAAGCTGCGCCACAGGTCAGCCCTCGAACCCATACGGCCAATCGAAACTGATGGCGGAAAACGTCATGAACAGCATGGCCGCATCCGATCCCCGCTGGTCGGTTGGGCTGCTGCGTTATTTCAATCCGATCGGTGCCCATGGTTCAGGGGAACTTGGCGAAGCACCGACCAACACACCGAATAATCTGTTGCCTTATCTTCTTCAAGTCGCCAGCGGTGAACGCGCAGCACTGGGCGTCTATGGCAATGATTACGCAACGCCGGATGGCACCGGCGTCCGCGATTATGTGCATGTGATGGACCTTGCCGAGGGGCATCTGAAGGCATTGCAGGCGTTACGACAGCTGCATGGCGTGCGGGTCTGGAATTTCGGCACGGGTCAGGGTTATTCCGTGCTGGAAGTCGTCAAGGCGTTCGAACGTGTCAGCGGTGTCGCCGTGCCGCTGACGTACGAGCCTCGCCGTGCCGGTGATATTGCGCGTTGCTGGGCAGATCCGGGCAAAGCCGCTGATGAGCTGGACTGGCGCGCCGGTCGCTCACTGGACTGCATGCTGGCCGATGCCTGGCGCTGGCAGTGCAGCATTCAGCCGGAGCGAATTGACACGCTAGTGGGCTAGGCTTTCGTCGTGAGTCATGGGTTTGTTCGAATTCAAATGCGCAGGCAGCATTGATTCCGCGTCACGGCGCTGGCAGGGTAGTCCACCTGAACTGACGTGGCGGCTGCCTGCGCCTCGTTTTCGAATCGAATAGATCGGGAGATTCGCACATGAGCAACGCACCTTACGTTCCGCCCAAGGTATGGAAAAACGAAGCCGTGGGTGGCCAGTTCGCAAGCATCAACCGGCCCGTCGCCGGGCCGACCCACGACAAGACACTGCCCAAGGGCAAGCACCCTTTGCAGCTCTATTCACTGGCGACGCCCAACGGCATCAAAGTGACTATCTTGCTCGAAGAGCTGCTCGCGCTGGGGCATACCGAAGCGGAATACGATGCCTGGCTGATCCGCATCAATGAAGGTGATCAGTTCTCCAGCGGTTTTGTCGATATCAACCCCAATTCGAAGATTCCGGCATTGGTGGACTACAGCGCCGAGCCGCCCATTCGCGTGTTCGAGTCGGGTTCGATCCTGCTGTATCTCGCCGAAAAGTTCGGGCGCTTTCTGCCGACCGATCCAGCAGGCCGCACTGAAACCCTGAACTGGCTGTTCTGGCAAATGGGTGCAGCGCCGTACCTTGGCGGTGGTTTCGGACATTTTTACGTCTACGCGCCGGAGAAAATGGAATACCCGATCAACCGCTTCACCATGGAGGCCAAGCGCCAACTGGATGTGCTGGATCGCCGCCTGAGTGAAAGTACGTATCTGGCGGGCGATGAGTACACCATTGCCGATATCGCAGTCTGGTCGTGGTACGGCCAGGTGATCCTGGGCGGTCTGTACTCGGCGGCTGAATTTCTGGCGGTGCACGAATACACCCACGTGCAGCGCTGGGCGCATGAAATCGCCAAACGTCCTGCGGTTATTCGGGGCACCCGAGTCAACCGCACCTGGGGCGATGAAGCGACCCAAGTGCCGGAGCGGCATGACGCTGCGGATCTGGATTGAGGCGCAAGCGGCTCACATCTCCTCGATAGAAATCACGCCCTCCCGGCTAAAGCCAGTCCTACAGTTATGTGATATCCGTAGGAGCGGCTTTAGCCGCGAGAGGATTGACGTTACCTCAACCTTTCGCCGCCATTGCCGTCACTTCCACACGCATGCCTTCAACTGCCAACGCAGCCACGCCAACGGCAGCGCGCACGGGCCAGGGCTTGGCAAAAAAGCGTTTGTACACTTCGTTGAATGCGGCGCGGTCGGCCATGTCGGTGAGGTAAATGGTCAGGTGCAATACCCGATCCATGGAGCTGCCAGCCTTTTCCAGCGCTACTTTCAGCGCTTGCAAGGTGCATTCGCTTTGCAGCGTGATATCGCCCAGCTCCAGGCTGCCGTCGGCATGGGTCGGAATCTGCGTGGATACCAGCAAGCCGCCAAAACCGGCGACGTCGGAAGAAATGGAGTCCGAATCAGGGTCCGGGACGAAAGTGATGTCTTGGTTTGCCATGAAGGTCTCGTGTCTGGAAAGTATAAAGGTCACTTACTCAATTGCGTGAACAGTTTACAGCCCGACAGGCCTAAAACGCAGGCATGAAAAAACCCGCCGAAGCGGGTTACTTTTCATCAATACCATTCCAACATCCTGTCAGTAGCCATCCGGGCCATGGTGGTCATCCTTTACCTCCGAAGCGCTTCCTGCGTTTCGGTTGATGGGTTTAGATTGCGCTTATACGACACAGGGATAAATGGACGATCAGCAGCACGCGATGTAAGCCTTTCGCCATTAGTGGCGCTGTTTTCTCCTACATGATGGCACCACCGGTTACTCCGCTCTGTCCCAATACGGCGGTGTACCGATCGCATTCAAAAAATAATCCCATACAACCCGCACTTTCTGCGAGCGAAGGCGATTCTCAGGCGATAGCAGATGGATCTGGCTCGACGAAGGCTCGACAGCCCCCTCCCACTCGGGCAATAGCTGGATCAGCTCCTTGCTTCGCAAGTGCGCCTGATTGAACAGCCATGAAGGAAACAACACGATCCCCCTGCCCGCCAGCGCAGCCTCCATCAACACTTGGCCGTTATTGCTTCGTAACGGCCCGTCGACGTCAATGACCTCTTCGGCATCATGCCCGGGGTGGCGAAAATGCCAGCGCTGTATGCCGCTCACGCCTTTGTAAACCAGACAGGCATGATTACGCAGATCCTGTGGAGAAGTCGGTTGCCCGTGCTTTTCCAGGTATTCGCTGCTCGCACACAACAAATAGCGCTGATCGCAAATTTTGCGGCCTATCAAGCCCGAGTCAGGCAGTTGCCCGACCCGGAAGATGATGTCGGTGCCCTCCAGAACGGGATCAATGAACGCATCAGTGACGTTCAACTCGACAGTCAGCTCGGGGTACTTTTCATAAAGGCCATTCAATAACTTCACGATGTGCAAATGACCAAAGGCGACCGGAGCATTGATCCTCACCAGGCCGCGAATATCGCCGACCTTGCCGTTGACCTCCTCGTCCGCCGCGTCCAGCAACTCCAGAACTTCACGGATCTGCACGTAGTAACGTTCGCCTGCGTCGGTGAGTTTCACTGCGCGGGTATTGCGATAGAGCAGTTGCTGCCCCACGTCCCGCTCCAATGCCGCAATGAAGCGGGATACCGAAGAAGCAGGTACCTGAAAGTGCCGCGCCGTCGCGGAAAAACTACCGGTGACGGCGACCATGGCGAAGAATCTGTGGGCTTTTAGGTGCATGGGGAAAACTCAGGCGGCGATGCGAGAAATATAGAGTCTGTAGGAGCTGCCGAAGGCTGCGATTGCGGTGTGTCAACAAAATCTATCGCAGCCTTCGGCAGCTCCTACAGACCAATACGAGTCCAGCAAATCGTTTCGCGGCACATCCATCCAGTAAAACCACCAATTGCTAATACAGCAATAGTCTTTTGCTTTTCCGCTCAATTGTGGCTGCTTTAGCAACAACCTACCATGGGGGTCAATTTCATCTGACGAGAACGCCCTGTAGCTCCGGGCTTCTCGCTGGAACCAGATTCTGTCCATGGAGACTACAATTCATGACCAACCTTTTTGCCTCCTATGATCTCAGCGGCCTGACGCTGAATAACCGTTTCGTCATGGCGCCAATGACTCGCTCCCGCGCCCCGGAAGACATCGCCACCGAGCAGATTGCGCTGCATTACACCCAACGCGGCACTGCGGGCCTTATTGTTTCAGAAGGCACGCCGATTTCTCGTGAAGGCCAGGGTTATCTGTTCAACCCCGGCATCTTCAGCGATGCGCAAATCAAGGGTTGGAAACTGGTGACGGACTCCGTCCACAGCGTTGGCGGCAAGATGTTCGCCCAGCTCTGGCATGTCGGCCGGGTTTCTCACACCTCTATTCAGGTCGATGGCAAAGCCCCGGTCAGTTCCACGACCAAGCCAGCCCAAGGTGGCAAGGCATTCGGTTACACCGAGGACGGCGAGCCGGGCTTCGTTGACACGTCCATCCCGCGAGCGCTGACCACTGAAGAAGTTGGCCGAGTCGTTGGAGACTTCGCTCAAGCGGCTGCAAACGCTATCGATGCAGGTTTTGACGGCGTGGAAATTCACGGTGCGAATGGCTATCTGCTTGAGCAGTTCCTGAACCCGCTGGTCAACGATCGCACTGATCGCTATGGCGCGAAAAATCTCGAAGACCGTTTGCGTTTCGTGTTCGAAGTGGTTGATGCCGTCAGCGCCAGAATCGGTAAGGACAAGGTCGGCATTCGTATCTCGCCGTACGGCCAGTTGTTCGATATGCCGATCTACCCTGAAATTGATGAAACCTACGCGGCGCTCTGCGCAGGCATGAATGAGCGCGGCATTGCCTACGTCCACGTCATGGACCAGACCCACTTCTTCATGGCCGGTGAAAGCTCCGCTGCACAGGAAGAAGCGCTGCGCGAATTGCTCAAGGAATGCAAAGCCAAACTGGGCAACACCGCACTGATTCTCGCGGGCGACATGACGCTGGAGCGCGCTCAGGATCTGGTGGATGCCGGCTTGATTGACCTTGCCGCCTTCGGCCAACCCTTCATCGCCAACCCGGACCTCGTCGCCCGCCTGAAAAACGGCTGGCCACTGACCACTCCGGATCGCGACACCTACTACGGTGGCGATGCCAAAGGCTATGTGGATTACTCACCGTACGAAACGGCCTGACGTCGCAAGCGAAGGACCTCTGGGGAGCCAACTTGTTGGCTCCTACAGGTTCACCGCGAAGCCAGTACACACCGCTCCCCCTGTAGGAGCTGCCGAAGGCTGCGAAAGCGCTAAGCCTGACACACCGCAATCGCAGCCTTCGGCAGCTCCTACAGATCTCCCGCTTACGGCACGACAGCGTCCTGGTCGAACCAGATGGCGCATTTGTTCCACTTTCGGAATCTGTACACTCACTCCACCTTCACCAGACCCGCCGCATCGTACCGCTCACGAGCCTCGCGAAAACCCTCTGCATTGCCCGCCACCCACATCCAGAGCGGAATCATCTGCACCAGCAGTCCGCGACCAAGCTCCGACAGTTCGTAGTCGACGCGTGGCGGAACTTCGTTGTAATCCCGACGCAAAACCAGACCATCTCTTTCAAGCTGACGCAGGCTGCGGGTCAACATCCGCTGCGTCACGCCGCTCATGCGCCTGGCGATTTCCGCATGCCTCAGCCGCCCTTCCACACCCAGCGTGTGAACGATGCCCAGCGACCAGCGATTACCCGCATGAGTCAGCACTTCTCGCTTCAAACCATCGTCTTGCGCACTCAGCGCTTCGCAGGCCGCTTGCGATTGCCTGATGATTTCTTCGTTGTCCATTTGCCCCCCAGGATCACTCGTGTGCCTACTTATGGCCGCGTCTCAATGGTGACAGGATAACAACCGCTCGCCATTGAGCGGCTATCCGGAGGACATTCATGCAACCGACCACACCTGTGAAAACCGACAATATTCTCGTATTGGGAGCCGGAGAGTTGGGCACTCAAGTCCTGCGCGAACTGGCTGCAATGAGTGCTGACAGCACAAACGCGCGCATCACCGTGCTGCTGCGCCCCTCCGCTGTCGCCACTCAAAACAGCTCGAAAAAACGTGCCCTTGAAGAACTCCGAACGCTGGGCATCCATATTTTGCAGGCCGATGTGATCAACGATTCCATCGAGGCACTCGCCGAACACTTTCGGCAATTCGGTACAGTTATCAGCTGCGTTGGCTTCGTTGCTGGCGCGGGCACCCAACTCAAGCTCACTCAGGCGGCACTCAAGGCAGGCGTGAAGCGCTATGTGCCGTGGCAGTTCGGCGTGGACTATGACGTAATCGGTAAAGGCAGCCCGCAGGACCTCTTTGATGAGCAGCTCGAAGTCCGCGAGCTTTTACGGGCCCAGCGCACAACCGAATGGTTGATCATTTCCACCGGCATGTTTACCAGCTTCCTTTTCGAGCCCGCGTTTGGGGTGGTCGAGCTGGCTAAAAATACGGTTCACGCCTTGGGCACCTGGGACACGCAGGTCACCGTCACCACGCCAGAGGACATCGGCAAGCTGACGGCGCAGATAATCTTTGCCGAACCCCGCCTGATCAACCAGGTGGTGTTCGTCGCGGGGGACACGCTGAGCTATAGACAACTGGCGGACATCCTCGACGAAAAGCTTGGTCGCACGCTGTCTCGCGTGGAATGGACAGTCACGCAGTTGAACGGCGCTCTTGCCGCAGCGCCGGAGGATTCACTGTGCAAATACCGGGCGGTGTTTGCCCAGGGTAAAGGCGTCGCCTGGGATAAAAACCGCACATTCAACGCCACCCACGGTATTGAAATGACCACAGCCGCTGACTGGATCGAGCAGAACCTACTGCCTGCCAAGGGCGCGCTTGTGTAACACCTGCCTTAACAGATCGTGCCCGCTCACCAGCAGAATGCCGGCGAGAACCAGTCCCGAGCCGATCACAAAGGAGGATTCCAGCGTCTCATCCAGCAGCCACACACCAAACACCACGCCGAACAAGGGCGTCATGAATGACAGCACGCCCAGGCGCGAACCGAGATAGCGGCCCAGCAGCCAGAACCAGACGAGGAAACTCAGGAACGAGACGCCGATGGTCTGGTAAGCCAGGCTGCTGACCGCAACGGTGGTCAGGTTGATGCCCGTTTGACCGGTGGCCAGAGCCATCAACGCAAGGATCACAAAGGCCCCGGCCAACTGATAGAACAGTGTCAGCGGTGCGGGCGCGTCGGACAGTCTGGAGCCGCGAATGGTGAGGGTCGTACCGGCCCACAGAATAGCCGCCAGCAAACCCAACCCGTCACCAATCCGCTGATGCAGCACTGATACGCCGGGGGCTGCGGGGGCATAGAACGCCAGCACGACACCTGAGAAAGCGATGAGGATCCCGATCCATTGCAGCAACGTCAGCCGTTCACTGCGGAACCGAAAATGCAGACCGATGGCGACAAATATCGGTGCAGTGTAAAGGAAGATCACCATGTGCGCGGCCGAGGTATAGCGCAGCCCTTCGCCCACCGCGAGGTACTCCAGCGCAAACAGCACACCGACCATGATCCCGGCTTGCCAGGTGCCGCTGCGTTTCATCTGGTGCCAGCGCAGCATCAGCAACACGCCGACCATCAATGCCGCAAAGCCTGAGCGCAGGGCGATCTGGAAAATCGGCGCAATGTCCGGTGCAGCGGCCTTGATCGCGACTTGCTGCAGACCCCATACGGTACACAGCACGGTCATCATGACCGCAGCCTGACCGTCGATGGGTTTACGAATATTCACAGGGCTCGATCTCAGACTTTATTAGTCGCGGCATTATGGGGTTTGGCTGAAACGAAATGTTGAACATCTGAGACTGGGTGCCGGGATGTTGTGGGAGATTCTATGTTTGCTTGCAATCCCGTAGGACCGGCTTTAGCCGGGAGAGCGGTATTTCTGACGAGGAATATGTAGTGAATGTCCCGAAGCCCTCCCGGCTAAAGCCGGTCCTACGGAATAGCGCGGTCTATGTGTGCGGTGCTTGCTCGCGAAGCAGTCATTAAGGTGGATCAGATACACCGAGCCATCCTTGTTCGCGGGCAAGCCTCGCTCCAACAGATATTGCGTAACCCGTCGTAGCCGCGCCTATCCCCGATCAACCCGCCCCGCGTAACACCCTCTGCGCGCGTTATGAACATGGATGTAACTGACCTCTGGATTGGCAAATATCTGCTCGATCACCGGCTCTATCGCCACGCCCTCCACGACGTCAGCTTCGATCATCATCCCTTCCGCGTCATAGCCCCTCAGCGACAGCAGGCGGATGCGCATTGACTCAGGAACCTGATCGATAGCGTCGTAAGTCTGGCTAGCCCCTTCGCGGATGAAAATCGCATGAGTCGCGCGATAAGGAGTCATGGCCGGCTGGCAGACGTGATTCAGTAAAAGCACCGTCTCGCCAATTTCCGCGTCCAGCAATTCAATGCGGTCAGGGAAGCCTGGTTTTTTATCGACGTGGTAACGCTTTACGCCGAGCGCTTTCAAGGCGTCGTCGGATAAACCAAAAAGCGTCTGGAAAGGTTCCGGGGAGAGGCCTGTGATCCGAAAAGTCATGCTGAGCTCCTGCTGGATTGGAGCGTGTAGCAAACCCGCTATCCAACCTGATCACACCCTGCTTCTTGCTGTCCAACCCGAACTGCAATCAAAGTGACATCTCACCATTCACGGCTTTTTGCCTCGCTTGTGTGATAATCGCCGATTGGCTCACTTTCCTCCGTACAGAGAACTGCGCATGTCCTACCGGGCACCTCAGGACTTGGCCCTCGACCTTGCACTCTCCGCACTGCTTGAAGCCCAGGTGCGCGACGGGCATTACGCAAGTGTTGAAGACGCGCGCCAGGCGACTCTGCGGCTCATGCAAGTTCCCGAGGCCGGAGCGCGAGATGTGACGGCCGAGGAGACCGGCGAGACGGCGCTGTATGACTCCATGGATTTCGCCCGCCTTGCCCTTTCGGCGGTCAGCGGGGTTGGAGTCTGGACCTATGAAGTGTCCAGCGACTGTTTCTACTGCGACGCTGGCATCAGCGAGTTGTATGGCATTGACCCGGTGCAGGCCGCCGGTGGCATCAAGCGCAAGGATTTTCTCGCCAACGTTCACCCCGATGACCTGGCCGCGCTGCGCAAGACCATGGCAGGCGGGTTGGTCAACAGCGGCGACCTCGAACTCGAATACCGCATCGTTCATCCCGACGGGTCAGTCCGCTGGGTGCTTTCTCGCGGCCACACGTATTTCAGTAATACCGGCGAGCCGGTTCGGCGTACAGGCGTCGGCATCGAGATGACGGCTCAGCGTCTGCTCGAACAGCAACTGCGGCAGAGTCAGAAAATGGAAGCCGTCGGCCAACTGACGGGCGGTCTGGCTCATGATTTCAACAACCTGCTGACCGGAATCACCGGCAGCTTGGAGATGATCAAGCGGCGGATCGCACAGAATCGCGTCGGTGAAATAGACCGCTACCTCGACGCGGCACAAGGCGCCTCGCGTCGGGCAGCGGCACTGACCCATCGATTACTCGCCTTCTCGCGCCGCCAAACCCTGGAACCTATCGCAACCGACGTCAATCGCTTGGTCGCGAGCATGCTTGAGCTGATTCGCAGCACGATCGGCCCCGCCGTGAATGTGCAAGTCAAGAACGACGCTAATCTGTGGCTGACGCAGGTCGATCCAAATCAACTGGAAAACGCCCTGCTCAACCTGTGCATCAATGCCCGCGACGCCATGCCCGAGGGCGGCACCCTGACCATCCGTACCGGCAATTGCACTCTGCAGGCCAGGGCCGCCGCCGAACGGGATTTGCCTGTAGGCGAGTATCTGACCCTGAGTGTCTGCGACACCGGCAGTGGCATGAGCAGCGACGTTATTGCCCATGCATTTGACCCGTTCTTCACCACCAAACCCATGGGCGAAGGCACCGGTCTGGGGCTGTCGATGATCTACGGTTTCGTCCGGCAGTCGGGCGGTAGCGTGCACATCCATTCGATCATGAATGTGGGCACCAACATGACCTTGTACTTGCCACGGTCACGGAGCGAGATTGCGCCATCTGACACGCCATTGGCCCTGACGCCACCGCCGCTGGCCGAACGTGGCGAAACGGTACTGGTGATTGATGACGAACACACCGTGCGCATGCTGATCCGCGAGGTGCTGGAAGATCTGGGCTATACCGCCATCGAAGCGGAAGACGGCGCCAGCGGGCTGCGAGTACTCCAATCCAGCCGGCACATTGACCTTCTGGTCACTGATGTCGGTCTGCCCGGTGGTATCAATGGCCGCCAGGTAGCAGACGCCGGACGCAGTCTGCGCCCTGACCTGAAAATACTGTTCATCACCGGCTATGCCCATAACGCGCTGGGCTGGGAAGAACAGCTGGAGCCCGGCATGCATTTGCTGACCAAGCCGTTCTCCATGGATGAGCTGACCAGTCGCATCAAAAGCGTCATTACCGACTGACGTCCTTTGCAGGCGATTTACCAAACCTTTACCGAATCCAGACCTCCGCTTACATGAAACGGGTGTTTCATACGTCCATGGCGAACCCACTTATTTTCGCCAAAGGAGACACCATGTTTTCGAAGATGACCCAAGTCCTGATTCTGTCCGGTAGCCTGCTCGTTGCCGGGGCCGCTACCGCCAATGAACGCGACGTGATCGTCCCCGTTATCGCCGGTGCAGCCGTGGGTGCGGTATTGGCTACTGTGATCAGCCACTCGAGCAGGGACAATGACCGCCCGCGCTATCAGGAATACCGGCCACAACCGCGTTATCAGCCACGTTATCAACCACAGTATCAAGCGGTGCGCTACGTCCCGGTGCGTGCGGTTGAATACCGCCGCTACGACCCGCCCCGTGGCGGCTATTACGACCACAGGCCCCGCCGGGATTATGATCATGGCCGTGATCGCTGGTAAGGCTTGATCCGCAAGAGCCGCTGCCATCTGGCAGCGGCTTTTTTCATTCCCTGCATTCCGTCCCCGGGGTCGCCTGTGTATGATAGCAGCAGGCCAATGCTGCCTGCCGCTCGCTCCCGATGGGAAAGGTGAAAGCATGTTTTCTTCCGAATCCTGTCGCATCTCTTGATAGTCCAGGTTTGGCAATGCGAGCACCAGAAAGCCTCGACTCCAGGAGCCTTCATGTTTTCCATCGAACACGCCAAGCAAATGGCCAAGCGGCTGCGCGCCGACCTCGCCAGGTCTCATCAGGACATTTCCCACTCCGCAGCCCTTGAACTGGTCGCCCATCAACTGGGCCACAAAGACTGGAACACTGCGTCAGCGCTGCTCACCCACGAAGTTGCCCCGGCGGGTATCACCTTCGACAAATCGATCCCTATTCTGCGATCGTTTGACGAAACCAAGGCTCGCGAGTTTTACCTCGATTTCCTCGGCTTCAGCGTTGAATTCGAGCACCGGTTCGAAGCGGATCTGCCGCTGTATCTGGGAATAACCCGCAACGGCCTGCAACTGCACCTCTCCGAACACCACGGCGATGCCAGCCCCGGCTCGACGGTATTCATCCCGATGCAAAATATCGAACTGCTTCGCGATGAATTGCAGGCCAAGCGCTACGGCTACGGCCGACCGGATATCGTCGAGCAAGGCTGGGGCAAAGTGCTGGAGGTTTACGACCCGTTCGGCAACCGGCTGAGGTTTTGTGAGGGGTGAAACAGGCAGCGCCCTAAAACAGACATATAAACCCTCTTACTGAAATATCCTTCTGTAGGAGCCAACTTGTTGGCGAGGCGTCGTGTCAGTCATTACGTCTCGCGAACAAGTTCGCTCCTACCAAGGTCGAGGTATGCCAGATTTATAGCTGATCAACAGTCCTCCCCCTCACCCCAAAAAAACGCACCACCCGTCCAGCCCTTTACACATTCTTGGAATTTATCCGGAAGCCCCCGCCTCAGACCTACATACCAAGAACATTTGTAGGCTGCCTTATGAACTCTCTGCGCAATTTTGCTGATCGCCTGACCCCGGCAATGCATTCAGATGCAGATGCCAGAACCCTCTACCACCAGCTGTTGAGCGATCCCCAGCAGGTAGATGCCCGTACGCTTCGTCACTTTCTCGACGTCCATCTTCATGAAGCGCGGCAATGTTCCGTGGATCTTCCTGAAGACCTCAGCGAGATGCCCGCGTGGATGGAGGGAAAGGCAAGTGTTGTCGCCAGTGCGTACAGAGAGTATCTCGAAGGACGGCATGCAGGCGCAGGTAGGCAATTCTTCGGAAACAAGGCTCATGCCCTTTATTTTCTAAGACAGGTAGCACCGACCAAACTGGTGGATGGGGCCTGGCTATACGCGGCGATAAAACACACCGACGACTGGCGCTATCACGGTCTGATCCGTACCTATCTGGAAGAGCTGGGGGATGGCGATCCCGCGCTGAATCATGTGGTGCTGTACCGCAAGCTTCTGGCTGATCACGACTGCGCGCCCACCGAACAACTGGAAAACGTGTTGTACGTCCAGGGCGCCATTCAGCTCGCACTCGCGCAACTGGGTGACGAGTACCTGCCAGAGCTGCTCGGGTATAACCTGGGCTATGAGCAGCTTCCGTTGCACTTGTTGATTACTTCGTTCGAGCTCAACGAGCTGAACATCGATCCGTACTATTTCACGCTGCACGTCACCATCGACAATGCCAGTAACGGCCACGCCCACAAAGCCGTGCAAACCGTTCTCGACCTCTTGCCGACAGATGACACCCGGGATGAATTCATTGAGCGGCTGCGCACTGGCTATGCCCTGAACGAACTGGGCACGGGCACTAAAGAGGTCATCGCCAGCTTTGATCTGGAGAACGAAGTCGTGGCCATGCTGGAGCGCAAGCGTTCCTTTGGTCAGTACATGCATTCGGACTATTGCCGTCTGGACGGGTTGACCATCAACCAGTGGCTGGGCGAGCCCGGACGCAGCCGCGCGTTCCTGACCGCTCTTGAAAATAAAGGCTGGATCAAACGCAATCAGGACCCGACCCAAAGTCGCTTCTGGCAACTGATCGACGGCCCGGGAGCGGTGATGTTTGGCGTGTTCAGCGGTTATGAAATGCAGCTGTTGAGGGACTGGATTGCAGGGGATTGGGTTGACGAAAGTGCTTCGGCCAACAGCAACCCGTTTCGTGCCCGGTTCCGGCGTCGGGCGACACCCGCCTCTGTATCGCCAAAGCAACCTAAAGCTAACGGCTCGACTGAGCGATTGATCAGTCTGCTGTCCCCTTCCCAACACTCGACGCCTGAGGGCCTGATCGCCACTCGGGCCTATTCCAGCCAACTTGCTCAAGGATCGTTAGCGTGATGGACCACACCACTGCATCGTCATCGTTTACTAATGCACCCAACACTGAAGAACAGACCCATGACCTGGCACTCGTTCAGTTGGGTCGTCGACTACAGGCCGATGAGTACAAGTTCGTCACGGTGACGCCCCTGACCCATCAGCGCAATAACGAGCGCGAGCAAAACTGCAAGGCTCGTAACCTGCGCGATATCTTTGGCTGGAACCGGCCGTTTGAAACAAACCTGCTGCCAGAGGCGGAAATAAACGCCCTGCTGGCCAGCGGAATCATCCGCGCCCATGCCGGGTTGTTACTCAGTGAAGTACGCTGGTCGAGCCTGCAGGACCTGCTTTTCGTGCATTCCGGCTTCCCGACCATTTCAAACGATGCAGTCTTTTTCGGCCCCGACACCTACCGATTCGCCCAGGCCATTGAAGAGCATCTGAGAACCTCATTGCATCCGGTGCGCACTGCGGCTGATATTGGTTGTGGCAGCGGCATGGGAGCCATCCTCATCGCAAAATCCAGACCCAACGCCCAAGTGTTGGCACTGGATATCAATCCGACAGCCCTGAGGTTTACAGCGGTCAACGCTGCACTGGCGGAGATCGAAAACGTGCACGCCTGGCACAGCGATCTGCTGGAAAGTACTTCCGGCGAATTCGACCTCATCGTCGCCAACCCGCCTTATATGCAGGACAGCCAGAAACGCGCCTATCGTCATGGCGGCGGACGCCTGGGTTCAGAGCTTTCCGTACGCATCGTCGAGCAAGCGATGGGCCGCCTGGCACTGGGCGGTAGCCTGTTGCTGTACACCGGCACGCCATGGGTCGACGGAGTGGATCTGTTCCTTGAACACGCCCTGCTGTTGATTGATCGCCCAGGTTTCGCGTGGTCCTATCGCGAGATGGACCCGGATGTATTCGGCGAGGAACTGGAAACCGAAAACTACGCTCAGGCAGAAAGAATCGCTGCGGTGGTGTTAACGGTTACCCGGACGGCGTGAGCGGTTGTCGGCGTTCTTGACGTTGCAAATACTGTGGCTGTACCC
Source organism: Pseudomonas sp. ICMP 561 (assembly GCF_002699985.1). GTDB lineage: Bacteria > Pseudomonadota > Gammaproteobacteria > Pseudomonadales > Pseudomonadaceae > Aquipseudomonas > Aquipseudomonas quasicaspiana. The sequence goes on from NZ_LKBT01000045.1 coordinate 298,930, forward strand.
ACCCATTCGCGAATGAATTCGCTCCCACCGGATGTGCGCAAGTCTGATGCTCAACGCAAACTGGTAGGACCGAATTTATTCGGGAAGACAGCATTCCCGACGACGCAGATGCTGTGGCCGTACCGAACCCTTCGCGAATGAATTCGCTCCTACCGGATCTGCGCTAGCCTGAAGCTCAACACAACCTGGTAGGACCGAATTTATTCGGGAAAACGGTATCCCTGACGACACAGAGGCTGTGGCTGTATCGCGGGTGCTTAAGCCTCAGCAAGAGCCTCGCGCACGAAGTCTTCATAAGTGCGTAATGGGTGCCCAATGATGGTCTGAAGCTGCTCAATGGTTCCTTCTTTTGCCTGCATGCCAAACTTCTGAATCCCCGCCATCATCAGGCGCATGTCATACGCCAGCCAATTGGGACCGTATGAAGCGAGCTGCCCTTCGAAAGCCGCAACGTCATCACCACCGTAGGCGATCTCGCGCCCCAGCGCGGTACTCCAGACTTTCGCCACAGACGAACCGGTGAGCGGCTGCGGTCCGATCAACTCCAGCGTTACACAATCCAGCGCCGAGGCTGCTCTGTCACGACGCAGCAATTCCGCAACGGCGACATCAGCGATATCGCGCGCATCAATCATGGAAACACCTGCCGAACCGATTGGCATTGGATAAACCGAGTAATCCTGAATGGTCTGTTGGACCATGCGATCGTTTTGCATGAAATAAGCCGGACGCAAAATAGTCACGGACATGTCGAGGGTCTCGATCATGCGCTCAACCGTACGCTTGCCGGTGAAGTGCGGGACATTGGTGAACTTGTCCGCATGGATCACCGACAGGTAAACAATGCGCTCAATACCCACCTCGCGAGCAAGGTTCAGCGTAATGAGGGCTTGGGTGACCTCATCAGGCGTTACCGCATTGAGGAGGAACAGCGTACGCACCGACGACAGTGCCTCGCGCATCGACGCTACATCGGTTAGGTCTGCGACCACCTCAGTGACGCCCGTCGGGAAGGTCCGCTTACCCGGTTGGCGTACGAGAGCTTTGACGTCAGCGCCCGCGTCAGCAAGGCCTTGGGTGATCAGTGAACCAATAGTGCCGGTGGCACCAGTAACCAGAATGCTCATATTGAAACTCCTGCTGAGGATTTGAAGTTGATCTGCGAGTGAAATCCGCAACGACCTTGACGAGAAAGTAATCCGTTGCACTTATAAAACGAAGACCCCAAAATCCAGACACCTCGTTGCAAATATGGAACACCATGAACCTGAACGCGCTGATCGATTTCATGCTCGTCGCCACCCATTCAGGGCTGGGAAAGGCAAGCCGTGCGAGCGGTGTTTCCAAAGCCACGTTGTCGCGCCGAATCGCCGACCTTGAAGAGCAACTGGGCGTAAGGTTGATTGAGCGCAGCGCCCGCGGCCTGAAACTCACCGAAGCGGGCAAGGCGCTGATGTCTCGAACTGAAGCCCCGCTGAGTGAAGTAACTGAAGCAATGACGGCTGCAAGTGAAGGCGTTTCAACGCCTCGCGGGCGCTTGCGGGTCGCGGCACCGATTTTGTTCTCTCAGCTCGCGATGGGCCGTATCGGCGCCGAGTTCTGTGCGGCCTATCCGGAAGTCTTGATTGAGGTGGTTGCGGAAGATCGCATGGTCGATCTGGTGGAGGAGCAATACGACGTCGCCATCCGGATCAATCCAGGCCCGGACAGCAGCCTGGTCGGCAGGTGCTTCGCCAAAGACCGGCTGATAGTCGTGGCGGCGCCTGAAATACCCAAGCCGATGCCCGGCGCAATCAGACCCGTTCCGGGCATCGTGACTTCAACGTTCCAGCCCACCCACTGGAGTCTCGATGGCGGGCAGTTGGTCCTGGAGCCGATCCCGAAAATGAGCTTCTCTTCATTGCTGATGGTCCGCGATGCAGCTATCGCCGGGGGCGGTGCGGCCCTCATTCCACAGTCCATCGCCTGGAGTCAGCTTGCCCGAGGTGAGTTGGTTCAATGGGGGACTGTGTCGGGTGTCGAGCCGTCGCTGTGGGTTTTGCATACATCCAGGCGGCTTGCGGCTCCCAAAGTACGGGCATTTGTCGACTTCATGTGTGCCAGGTATCCGGACATGTCTCTGGTGCTTGATGGGTAGAAAATCGCTCACACAAGGGAATGCATTTCTGATCGCACAGATGCTGTGATGGTATAGGCCCCTTCGCGAATGAATTCGCTCCTACCGGATTTGTGCAAGGCTGATGCTCAACGCAAACTGGTAGGACCGAATTTATTCGGGAAGACGGTATCCCTGACGACGCAAATGCTGTGGCTGTGCCGGCCCCTTCGCGAATGAATTCGCTCCCACAGGGTCTGCACCTTCCTCACGTTCACCCCGATCCTGTGGGACCGGATTCATCCGGGAAGGCGGCATTCCCGACGATGCAGATGCTCTGGATGTACCGGCCCCTTCGCGAATGAATATGCTCCTACCGGATTTGCGCCGATCAATCATAAATAATCTTCTGATACACCGGGGTCTGCTGCGCGCTGTGTTTGATACGCCGCACCGAGCTGCCGGTGATCAATTGCCCGCCCAGTAGAAGATTGCCGCATGGTGATCGCGGTTCGAAGAGACGTTGCCTTAATACCCTGATCGCCTCCGCCCCCAACTCATCGCGAGGGACGTGAAGCGTGGTGAGCGGTATGTCGTTGATGTCAGCCAGATTGAAGCCATCCATGCTCATCACCGAAACGTCCTGAGGCACCCTCAAACCAGCGCTCTGTAGCGCTTTCACGGCACCGGCTGCCATGAAATCGCCCCCGGCAAGAATCGCGGTAGGTCGGTCATCAGGTGCGCAATCTGCGATAAAAGCCGCCACCCGCGCTTCCGCCTCGGCACTGCCGAAGCCTTCGGTAATGATCTGATGGTTCGCGTCGACAAACTCGAGATTCTGCTCCTTCCAGGCGTCGCGAATCCCACGCATGCGCAGATCCATCGTGTAGCGCCTGAGGCACTGCAATGTCAGTACGTTTCGATGACCCATCTGAAACAGGTAATTGATCGCAAAATGACCGATCAAAAAGTGGTCGGGCGATATGGAAGGCAGGCGCAGGCTGCGATCAATGCAGTTGATCAGCACAGCAGGCTTGCTGAAATCCGCTGCCAACTGGTGAATGTGCGGATCATCAATGCCGATCAGAATCGCTGCATCGGTTTCTTTCTGATTCATCTTTTCAAGAAACAACAATGCGTCGCTGTCGACCTCCTCAAGTTCGCAGTAACGAACTCGAACATCATGCTGAGCAACCGCCTGGGTGATGCCCTGGATAACCTTGTAGTAGAAGATATCCGAGCGGACGTTGAAGGCACGCGAGGGTGCAAAGATGGTCAGCCCGTTTAGCAGAAACCGGCCATTGGCGAGGTCTTCCATCACCCCATGCTGGCGCGCCACCGCCAACACTTTCTGCCTCGTTGCCGCGCTAGTATTTGATTTACCGGCAAGCACTCGGGAAACCGTCGCAATCGACAGACCTGTTTGTGCAGCGATCTCAGTAATACGTAGCTTGCCCACAGCGACTGATCCATTGAGACAATTTATGTAAAAGCTTTCATATCAGAAAAAGACCACAAGGCCTAGCGTGGTCTGGATTCCACCAATCGATTCACTAAGAAAATGTAAATTTATACATCGTTAGTTCTGTACGGGGCATAAGCCGTTGCCCTAGCGTTGAGCCTCAAATAAAAACAAAACGCCGGAAAATCCGGCACAGGCGAAGAATTGATGACTATCGATATCGACCGCAATGCTCGACTTTCGGCCAAGCGAAAATTCATCCCGCACCTGCGCTGGTGGATGCTCTCCCTGTTTCTGCTTGGCGTCACCGTCAACTACATCACCCGAAACTCATTGGGCATATTGGCCCCGGAACTGAAATCCACGTTCAGCATGTCGACTGAACAATACTCGTGGGTAGTCGCCGCTTTTCAACTGGCTTACACCATCTTCCAGCCCATCTGCGGATGGCTGATCGATGCTGTCGGGTTGAAACTCGGCTTCGTGATATGTGCCGTCATATGGTCGGTGATGTGTCTGCTGCATGCGGGCGCAGCGAGCTGGGTACACCTGGCGATCCTGCGCTTTTTCATGGGTGCTTCGGAGGCTGCCGCCACCCCCGCGAATGCCAAAGCCATCGGCGACTGGTTCCCGAAAAAGGAACGGCCTGTCGCGGCAGGCTGGGCTGGCGTCGGCTTCTCGTTGGGCGCGATGTTAGCGCCGCCCATCATCTATCTGGCTCACGTTTCGCTGGGCTGGCAGGGCGCATTTTTGATTTCCGGTGGCATCGGACTGGTGTGGGCTGGCCTCTGGGCCTGGCTTTACCACGCGCCAGCCATCCACCCTCGCCTCTCTCCCGCTGAGCGGGAACACATCCAACAAGACGGCGAAATAACCGGCCAGCAAATGCCGTTTTTCAAAGCGCTGAAAAAGATCGGTCGGGACAAAAGGTTTTACGGAATCGCCCTTCCCGCCTTCATGGCTGAACCCGCCTGGGCGGTCATGAGTTTCTGGGTGCCTCTGTATCTGGCCAATGAGCGAGGCATGGACCTAAAGCAAATCGTCCTGTTTGCCTGGGTGCCTTTTCTGGCAGCAGACCTGGGCAGCATCGCCAGCGGTTATCTCTCCCGCGCCTACCACCGAATCTTCAAATGCACGCGGGTCAACTCAATCGTTGCGAGTTCGATCACGGGCGCGTTTCTGATGTTTTCGTTAGCCGTCATGACTCAGGTGAAAGATCCCTATGTCGCGATCGCGCTCATTTCAGTCGGCGGTTTTGGCCACCAGATTATCTCCTGCATGTTGAGTGCATTGGTGGTCGAGACCTTTGATCGGGATGAACTGGCGACGGTAAACGGCATGCGTGGTTCCTGCGCCTGGATTGCCAGCTTTATCTTCTCGCTGATCATCGGTGTCAGCGTCGACAAAATAGGCTTTAACCCACTGTTCATCGCCATGGGGCTCTTTGATTTTATAGGGGCAATTTTCATGATCATGTTTATCGCGGACCGTACCCAGTCCAAATCCAGGCCAAAATCTGAAGTGGTGCACCCACAATGAAATCACTCAAAAACTGGAAGTTTCACGCACGAAAAGAAGGCTATATCGAGCTGCTGGTCGAGGACAGGCATGTATTCCGCATCCATATGCTCGAAGATGGTTTGGCTCGTGTCCTGCTGATGCGCGCAGGCACATTGGAACTGGATCGAACCTGGAGCATTGCGCCCAGGGAAGATGTCCCTTGGGAAGGTCGGTCTCGTGAGTCCGTTGCTGACTTTTCCTTGCCCGGCTTTGAGCTCGAAGAGCTCCAGGACCGACTGATACTGACCACCCAAAAACTGCGCGTAACGGTGCATCGGCCACTGTGGTTGCAATGGGAATTCCACGACGGCCTGGCCTGGAAGCCGCTGGTCTCGGATCGTCCCACCGGCGCCTACTCACTCAACGCCCATGGTGATGGCCTCGAGCATTATCAGTTGCGCGCCCCTGAACATCGCTACTACGGCCTAGGGGAAAAAACCGGTGATTTAAACCGCACCGGCAGACGTTTTGAAATGCGTAATCTCGACGCCATGGGCTACAACGCGGCGAGCACTGACCCGCTTTACAAGCACATTCCGTTCGTCATTACCCAGCAGCAAGACGCAAGTTTCGGGATGTTCTACGACAACCTGAACACCAGCGTCTTTGATCTGGGCAACGAGCTGGATAATTACCATCGCCCGTATCGTCGCTACAAAGCGGACGCGGGGGATCTCGACTATTGGGTTATTGCAGGGCCGCGCGTACTCGATGTGACCAAGGCCTTCGTCCGCCTGACCGGACGCACCTTGTTCCTGCCTAAATGGAGCCTGGGCTACAGCGGCTCAACCATGCACTACACCGATGCTGACAATGCTCAAGAACAGTTGCTCGGGTTTCTTGATCTCTGTCGTCAACACGAGATCCCTTGCGACTCGTTTCAGCTGTCCTCCGGGTATACGTCGATTGGCGACAAACGCTATGTGTTCAACTGGAATTACGACAAAGTCCCGGATCCAGAGGCGCTGGCGCAAGCGTACCGTGATGCTGGAGTCAGACTGATTGCCAACATAAAACCGTGTCTGCTGCAGGACCACCCACGCTACCCAGAAGTGGCAGATCAGAAGCTGTTCGTGACCGACTCGGAATACGACCAGCCAGAAAGGTCGGTTTTCTGGGACGACGAGGGCTCGCACCTGGACTTCACCAATCCGGCGGCCATCCGCTGGTGGCAATCAAACGTCACCTCGCAGCTTCTGGAAATGGGCATTGATTGCACGTGGAACGACAACAACGAATATGAAGTATGGGACGGCGAGGCACGCTGCCAGGGCTTTGGTCGCGAGATAGCGATCAAACATATCCGGCCCGTCATGGCGCTGCTAATGATGAGAGCCTCGCTGGAGGCGCAGCAGCGATTCGCACCTTCAGAACGCCCTTACCTCATCTCCCGCTCGGGTTGCGCCGGGATGCAGCGCTATGTTCAGACCTGGAGCGGCGATAACCGGACCAACTGGGACACCCTCCGCTACAACACCCGCATGGGCCTAGGCATGAGCCTTTCAGGGTTGTACAACGTGGGGCACGATGTCGGCGGGTTCTCGGGCAACAAGCCGGATCCTGAGCTTTTTTTACGTTGGGTCCAGAACGGTGTGATGCACCCGCGCTTCACTATCCATTCCTGGAACGACGACGGCACCGTCAACGAGCCATGGATGCACCCCTCCGTTACCGACGCGATCCGCGACGCCATCCGCCTCAGATACCGGTTGATGCCTTATTTCTATACCTTGCTGTGGCAAGCGAGTCATGAAGACGAGCCCGTTTTGCGGCCGACTTTTCTGGACCACGAGCACGATCCGCAGACCTTCGAAGAGAACGACGAATTCCTGCTGGGCCGGGACATTCTGGTCGCCAGCGTTGTAGAGCAAGGCGCACGCGAGCGCGAAGTCTGGCTACCGGTTAACGAGACGGGTTGGTGCGACTGGCATTCTGGTGAATGGTACGAAGGCGGCCAATACGTGTGTCTCGCTGCACCGCTGGAACGCTTGCCATTGCTGATTCGAGGAGGCGCTGCGATTGCCACCGGTGAATGCCACAAGCTCCATGACTCATCTCTTGATCGACATCGCGAGCTGGTGATTTTCCCTGCCCCCTCAGGCTCCGCAAACGGGGTGCTGTTCGAAGATGATGGCATTAGCCACGAGTGGAAAAGCGGCAGCAGCCTGCTGATTAACTGGACCCTCGAATATGGCCCGGACTTCATTGATTTGAAGATCGTCAAAACAGGAAGTTTTCGTCCCGCGTGGGAGCAGCTTGAGGTGTCGCTGAAGGTACAGGATGCGCGACCGTTGAGGATCAATGGCAATAGCCGAACGACTTTAGGGTTGGCCGAGATTCCGGATCACGAACTTGATTGATCAATGACTGATTTGGAATGCTTTTCTGTAGGAGCTCACGAGCACCGCGAGGCAGCGATGGCGGTCTGTCTGATACACCGCTATCGCGGCCTCGCGGTGCTCGTGCGCTCTAATAAAACAACATGCAATTACTGGATTGAAATGCATTTTCTGTAGGAGCTGCCGAAGGCTGCGAAACATTTCTCCTGATACACCGCGATCGCAGCCTTCGGCAGCTACAGGTCCTATGTTTGCCGCGAGACAGCGCGGTGATATGGAAACAGGGCCAGCTTGGCTGCCAGGTCTGTGGATTGCCCAAGCTCCATAACCACCTCAGGATTCGTCGCCCAGCCGGGACAGGCTTGCCGCGAGTTCATCCTTGCGAAACGGTTTGGCAAGCCGCGGAATATCCGCATCAAGCCCCTCACGCTCGGCATAGCCGGAGACCAGGAGGATTGCAGTCCCGGGCCGGGAAGTTCGGACTACTCTGGCCAGATCGGTGCCACTGATACCAGGCATCAGGTGGTCCGTGACGAGCAGGTTGAAGGGCTGCCCGGCGTCCAGCAGTTGCAAAGCCTCCTCGCCTGACGCGGCTTCGATCACCCGGTAGCCCAGGTCCGCCAGCATGTACGAGGTGCTTGCGCGTACCAGTTCTTCATCGTCGACCAGCAGCGCAACGCCGCGCACCGATTGTCGCTCCGGAGCCTCGACCACGCGCAAGGCTGCTGCCGGTACCGTCATGCTGCGCGGAAGCCACAGCTCCACGTTCGTTCCCAGACCGGGCAAGCTTTGAATCGTAAGCGCACCGTTCAACTGAGATGCCAGGCCGTGCACCATCGAGAGGCCAAGACCCGTTCCCTTCCCGACGCCCTTGGTCGAAAAGAACGGCTCCACCGCCCGGGCGAGCGTCGCCGCGTCCATCCCCGTGCCGGTGTCAGCGACAGACAGACAAAGGTATTCGCCGGTCGGAAGCCTCGAGCGGTGACCGCTACTGACCAACTCAGTGCTCGCGGATATGCGCATCGTCCCCCCTTCCAGCATCGCGTCGCGCGCGTTCACGGAGAGATTCAGAAGTGCCATTTCGAGTTGGTTCGGGTCCGCCATTGCCGCAGGCAGATTCTCCGGGGCATCAACGACGACCTTGATTTGCGGACCGGTGGTGCTGGCGACGAGATCGCCCATGTCGCTGACCAGCTTTGCCACGTCGACCGGAACCGCTTGAAGCGGTTGGCGACGCGCGAAGGCAAGCAACCTTTGCACAAGGGTCTTCGCACGATCCGCCGATTGCAGGGCTCCAGAAATCAGCCGCTGCTCTCGCTCGCCGCCCACGCCTCTGCGCTGGAGCATGTCCAACGTGCCAACGATCGGGGTAAGCAGGTTGTTAAAGTCATGAGCCACGCCGCCGGTAAGCTGACCCATTGCTTCCATCTTCTGACTCTGACGCAACGCCTGCTGGACTTCTTCCCGCTCAGCGATGGCCTGGGAAATCCTCGCTTCGAGCGTGGCATTGAGTTCGCGCAGTTCCTCCTCGGCGGCCTTGCGGGCGGTGACATCAACCACGGTGCCGGTAAAACGCAGACAGCGATTGGACGAATTGAATACAGCCCGGCCCTTGGCCGCTATCCAGCGGACAATGCCATCCTCGCGGCCAATCGTGCGGTAGTCCACTTCGTAGAGCGCGCGCTGCTCAGGATCGACGGCCGCTGCGAAGGCCTCAGTCGTTGCTTCTCGATCTTCCGGATGCAAACCGTCATAGAAGTGTTGCAACGTGACCGGCACATCAGCCGAAATGCCGAACATGGCCTTGGTCTGTGGCGGCCAGATGAGCGTTTGATGAACGATATCCACGTCCCAGAAGCCAATGTCGGCGTTTTCCACGGCAAGGCGCAGTCGCTCCTCGCTCTCGCGCAGACGCATCTCGGCACCTACCCGCTCAACATGTGCCCAGCAGCGCTCGACGACTTCCCTGACCAGGGATATTTCGGACGGTTGCCAGTCCCGGGGCTGATCCTGATGAACCGCCATCATTGCCGTCAGCCGGCCGTCCTTCACGAGCGGGCAACAAATGATCGCGTCCACACCAATGGATAGAAAGGTCTCAAGGCCCGCGCCACGGTTCAGTTCTGCGACAACATCACGTATGACCAACGTGCGGCCCGCGCGCATATCTTGCGCAGCACGAGGTCCAAAAAGGTCGAGGCTATAGGCTCCAACCGAACTCTGGATGCCGGGCGCATTGTAATCACTGCGAATCCAGAACCGGTCGTGGTCGATATCCACATCCGCGTAGGCGCAGCGCGAAATGTTCAGCCTCCGACCGAGCAGCTCGGTCGCGGCAAGCAGCGCGTCTTCGGCATGCTGGATATTGAAGAGCCGGTTGTCGAGTTCATCAAAAAAACGCAGTCGCGAAGCACTGTCTTGCAGTGCCGCTTCAGCCTGATGCTCGGCCGTACGGTCGCGGAAGATTTTCACAAAACCGCCATGATCCATGGCGAGCGGCATCATCAATCCCGACCCCCAGAAGCGTGTACCGTTTTTGCGGACGTGCCAGCGCTCGTTGACGGCTCGCCCCTGTTCACCAGCAACTTTTAGCTCGTTGTGGAACACTCGCTCGGCCTGGTCCATGTCCGTATAGAAAAAGTCGCCCTTGCGACCGACTACTTCCTCGGCATCGTAGCCGACCACACGCTGGGCACCGATATTCCAGCTCGTTACAGTGCCTTGCGCATCGAAGGTGATAATCGCGAAGTCCTCTGCGCCCTCAACGATCTGGCAGTATCGCGCCTCACTGACCCGGATAGCGGCCTTCGCCCGAGCTCGATGCACAACGAGACCCACCGTCTGGACAACGAAGTCGACGATCTGAGTATCTGCCAACAGGGGTTTGCGCGGTTCATGGTGGTACATGACAAAAGCGCCGAGCACGTCGCCCTGCGCCGAACGGATCGGGAATGACCAGCAGGCGTGCAGGCCGTGTTCAATGGCTTTCTCCCGGAAACCGGCCCACAGCGGGTCGTTCGCAATGTCGGACATGGGCACTGGCTCGCGCCGAAAAGCCGCAGAACTGCCGTAGCTCGAGCTCTGGCCGACAATGACGCCCTCCATGTCGGCATTGAATGAGCCGGGAAGACTCGGGCCTGCGCAATGCTGCAGCTGCTGACCGTCTTCATCCAGCAGCAGAATACTTCCCAGGAAACGGGACGTGGACAGCGCTTCCACTTCCCGGACAATCTCGTCCAGCGCGACGTTGAGAGGAGTCTCTTCGACGGCCAGTTTCAGGATACGGTTCTGTGCATCGCCCAGCGCGGCCGCGCGATTGCGTGCCTCAGTGAGGCGCGCATTCTCGATGGCAATAGTCGCCAGACGCGCCAGACTTTCCAGCCGTTTGATCGTATCCAGGTCGTGGGTGCGGACCTCCGACCAGTAAGCGCCCAGCGCCGCGACCGAAACCGGTCGTCCGATCGGTACCATCACCATGCTACGGACAAAAGTCGGCGAGTAGGCGTCTTGAGGAATGCGCGGGTCGAGCCGGACATCGGGAATGGCGACCGTCTCGCTGTGGTGCATGACCCAGCCCGAAATACAGTGGTCAGCCGGGAACGTCAGGCCTTCCCACAATGGAGAAACTGCATCCTCCGCCACATAAGAACAACGCCCGTCATGCTCAATAACGACCGCTACGCCCTCTGCTCCGACAGCGGCACGCGCCGTGTCCCGAAGCACGGCAACGACCTCTTCCACCGATGCCGCCATAACCAGTCGCTCACTGGCATCCAGCACATGGGACAAGCGTTCATCAACGCTTGGAGCTATCGGAACAGATGGCAAACGGATCTCCCACCGACGGCCACAGAATCGCTATTCCACGGACGGGTTCAAAATGAATGATGCCAAAAAGACATTATATATAGCATCCCGTCTCGATATGCAGAAATGCGACCATCGAGCATTACGTTAAAGAACTTCCAGCCTTAAGCCGCCTCAAGCGCCGCAGCAATAGCCTCGTTGAAAGCTGGGATATCATCCGGAGTACGCGAAGTAATCAGCGTCCATCCATTGGCCGGGCATTGCTTGACCTCGGCATCGACCCAACCGGCAGCACCGGCATTTTCCAGGTCAAGCTTTACGCTCGGGTACGAGGTGAGGGTCTTGCCATTGATCACGCCAGCGTTGATCAGCAACCACGGCCCGTGACAAATCGCAGCAATGATCTTGCCCGCATCAGCAAACTCCTTGACCAGACGCTGAGCGTTTTCATCCAGTCGCAACGTATCGGCATTGACCGTACCGCCCGGGATCACCAGTGCATCAAAATCCGACGCTTTCAGCCCGGCCAGCGCAGTCTGGGATTCAACCGTGCGATCTTTCTCAGTGTCCTGAACGAAAGTCTGAGCAGTCCCGCCGTCACTCGAACCGTGGGTGACCGAAGCCCCCTGAGCCTTGAGCGCTTCTAGCGGTTTAATCAGCTCGTCCCGCTCGATCCCTGTATTGGAGGTGATGAACAGTACTTTTTTGCCTTCCAGTTGATTACTCATGGTGGTTACTCCGTCCTCTTATCAAGGTGATCAATTCATGCGTGCGAATGGTGATTCATCCGACGCGTTGAAGATGGGAGGTCGGAGCGGTTTTGAAAGTTCAGCTGGATTTTGTGTTGGTGCCGGGTGAGTAGGCGGTACTGACACGACGCTATCGTGCAGTGAACACAAAACCCTTTGTGGGAGCCGGGCTTGCCCGCGATGCATGAGACACAGCCAGAAGGCAGACCGCGTCATCGTTTATCGCGGGCAAGCCCAGCTCCCACAGGACTTTGGAATGAGCCTTACATCTAGAGCGTCTTTAAAAAAAATCATGAATCAACCGCGGCTTCACAGTCGCAAAAGTTGACTCATGAACAGCGCTACCACGCAGCGCAGAATACTTCGATAGCGACAGCTAACTTCAGCCAGCGCCGTCAATTGCAGCTACCACGGCAGATAAGTGTCAGGCTCAAGCCTGCTCATCTTGCTCGTCTTCATCATGCTTGAGCGCAGGCTTCATACCTGGCTGAGACGCGTGCTCGGCATTCGGGGCGATTTCTTCGCCGTGATTCTTTTTCTCTTGCTGAACTTTTTTGTCGTGTGCAACGTTGCGTGGGTCGGTCATGGGATTTCCTTGATTGGGCAGTGGTTCAAATACCCATCGACGCGAAAGCTGAATCTGAGCGCCCGGGCAAGATTTGGAGTTCGCTGGGGATAGAGTGTTCAGTGCAATTCAAACCTGTAACGGCCGAGCAATGCGAGGAGAGTAAAAGCGTCTAAGAACGAAGCCATCAGGATCGGAAGCGAATAAATCAGCAATGCTGACGCAGGACACTAGTAGTACCCAAGGGTTTGTAACGTTCTGGCAAGACTCAGGACAGGTTGTAATTTCTCATCAAGCAAAGTCCACCACTCGTGCTCAACCCACTCACCTGTCTCTGTCTGGTGCATGGGAGGTATCCATTCTTTATGCCGATTGAAAACATCCGGGATGGCTCGTCCAAGGGCCGATAGTTGATTTTGGGTAAAATCCTCTTTTTGAAGCTCAACAACCTTCGCAAGCGCCAGACGATAATCCTCAACGTAAGTCATCGCCGGAGTAGAACTAGCGACCCGTATCAATTCGGGCAGTACTGACTCCAGTTCCTTGAGCTGACTCAACCTGTCCGCGTTCGTATAACGGTATTCGGCCATTGTGATTCCCTGCTATCTGTTGGGTAGCGGCACCAAGAGGCTCTCTTGAAGCCGCGCGACCAGCGGCTTCCCGAGAGCCTCAACCACTATGTCAGCGATACCAATCCGGTGCGCTTAGTCGATGAACTCGTCAGGCTTTTTAACCCACTCAAAGTAGCTCGTCCTTCAGCAGCTGCTTGATCAGTCGTTCCGTCTCATACATTTCGGCAAGAAATTCCTGATCATGATGACTGGTGGTTTCCAGGTAGCCCCGCGTGCAGTTCAAGAGCCCCTTCAAGCTCGCCTCCAGGTTTTGTTTTGAGCCGGTCCCGATTAGCGCCAGACTAGCCTCGTACCGCTTCAAGTAATCAGCTACGACGACTTCATCAGACGCGCTGCATTTGTCTCGAAGTGCAGCAATCGTTTTTTCGATTTGCTGGTTCACACTCCGCAAGCTGTCTGAAATCACCTTTTACTCCCGTTGCTATTCACCGAGCGGTGCCTGGATTTTATAGAGACAGATGAACGACAGGTTTTGGTCGGGAGCCCTCGTCGCTCGACCGGCGGTTTGTGGCTGATTTCTTCCTCTCACGAGAGGCAGAAATCGGCTAAGTGCAGCCATCGGGATCTAGTGATTGAGGTGAGTGAAACGGTCATGCTCAGATGAACATAAACGCTCCACTACACCTCAGCACCCTAATACACACAGTTGGCCAAGCTGGCCAAGGTTCTTGGTCTGCTCAGGTGTGTAATGCTCAACGACCCGAACCGTGTCGGACAATTGAATACAAGGGTAGTGTTCCCGCATCCCCTCGAGCATAACCATCGGCGGCCACGTGGCCTCCATGCCGCAGAACGCGGCCGCCTCGTTCAAAGGCATGTACGTGCAACGGGTGACCCACACGACAGTCGTTTGACCAGGTTTTCCTTCGCACTCATAACGCAGATAGCCAGGAACTATGTGCGATTCGCCGAAGCGGATCGTTGACCTCTTGTTTCCATTTAGCAAATCAGGGAAAAGTCGAGAGACCACCATTAATGTTTGCATGCTTGACTCCTTCATAAGCACATCAAGCGGTGCCGGGCGCGGAGGCAGATTTAAAAAAGCTTCTCTACCAAAACTGTAGTCGCGTAGATAGCCATATCTCCAAAATCACCCTCAAGGAATAAAACGTTCTCAACGATGTTTATCCCTTCAAGCTCTCCAAGCCCCCTTGAATCCTTAATATCAAGAGCGCCAAGCCTGATGGTGAGCTCAGTACCGTCGGCGTTCCATGCCATCAGCTTGTACTTGCTCTCGTCGTCCGCACTAACAACCATCTCAAAATATCGATGGGCCTGATCCACTGTGATCGACAAGACGTTGCTTTGCTCGAGCGCTTGAACATCCATGGCGAGGCTACTTTTGCTTAAAGCCGCATCCTACTACGGCAGATGCTTGCCTTGGAATATTCTCGCCCTGGTCTTCGGCTCGAATGAATGCGGTTGAGATAGCAGTAGATATTGTGCCTAGACTTAGGTGTTCACCTTGGATAAAGCGCCTCATGGGCAACCCCACGATAAAATCCTCACCCATCACAGCAAGGGATCACGGAGTCGGTTCAACATACGCTGGGGCAGTCTTACTACGATGCGGCTCGTGACCGGAGGTTGGTGGCTGAACAGAAATTGGCAATCTATCTACTGTGCCTGATAGCCAAACTCTTAAGACAATTACAGCGGTCGAGCGGAGTATAAATAATTCTGGGGCTGATCAATTTAACTTGCAAAATACGGATCCGAGACCTAAAGGTACCCGATCTACTCGTTAGGAGATGTGCCATGCAATATTATGTTCTTCGACATGAAGGGACAGCCGACAGCCTCGTCGATGCGGATGTTGAGTTCGTCCCTAGGCTTCCAGAGTACTATCAGGTGGGCAAGAAGTTTTTTTTGGCCGAAACCAGGGTTAACCTGAAGTTAGATAAGCGTGTGAAAAAGCTAAATGCGGATTTCTTTCTTGCAACTTGCGGTGCTTTTTTCGTGTCGGAGCCATTGAAAGAAATACTGAGCAGCCATAAGGTTGACCTGGATTTTCTCATGGTAAATTCCAGCTATTTCAATGGAAGCGCAACGGAAAATAGATATTTCCTGGCTCATGCTGAAAACAAGTTGATCTGTTTTGATTATCTCAATTCCGAGTACTCAGGAAAACCCATGATTTTAGACAGGATTGCCAACGGCGAGCTGTCCACGGATTATCAGGTCAGGGGTATCAAAAAATTATGCATCAATGAACAAGAAGTCAAAGGGTTGGACTTTTTCTTTGTTGATAAAATTATATGGGTTGACCCTCTCATCTCCGAGACGGTTGTAAATGCTGCAAGGGACAGTGGAATTAGACTGAATGTGGAGAAGATTTGTTAGAGCGATATTCTGCTGTGAAATCTTTATCACTCCGGCTCTTGTAATAAATGATTGGTGCCGTGGCTGCCAGCATTGAGTCAGCAACTTGTCGTCAGCCTATATCTGGCGCGATCAGGAGTAAAGCTATGACCCGGGGGGCAATTTGATCGAAAAACACATCACGTTTTCTGCCTGAAGCGGCTGGTAGAGAACTGCCAAAAGCGCCCTGTCGCGATCAGAAACGTTTGACGACAACACGTCCCTCTCGCACTCTGCTTTACCCCTTTCGTTCACCAGGCTCCCCATGACACTCCCGACCGTAGTGCCGCTCGACTTCTGGCCACAGCCCAGTACATCGCCCGAACCCGTGGTGTTCGCCACGGACACACAGCTATGTTTGCGGTACTGCGCCGATGGGGAGGAAATAGTTTTGATCCATTTTCCCCTGGTAAAAAAAATCCAGTTTGGCTGGCCAAACGATGAGGCTTTGGGCGGCCATCCACTGATTGGACTTGGACTCAAGCAATACCAGATTCATCGGGTAGATAATTCGCCCTGGCTGGCAGAGCTTGAGCAGAGAAACGCCATTCATCCGCGACACGATAAGCAACTGTTTGTAGAACATGCCATCCATTATGTCTTTACGTTTCAGGACTCAACTTTGGAATGCATCGTAACTGAGGAGCCGTTCTGGCATCCAAAAGTACAAGTCTTTACCTCGGAGCAGGAGGCAAGGGATGGCTGGCGCAAACTGATCAATGAAGTGGGCACATGAAAACAATTGCCAGTAGCGGATGACAGCTCTGAATCGGAAGTGGTCTTACGTGAGAGGCAGAGATCGGCCAGACGAAGCCGTCCAGGACCATTGGGTCCCGCGCAGAAGATTCGTCGAGCGTGGGTCGGGGCGCAAGAGCTCGCGCGTCAGGCCAAACAGATCACCTCGCTCGAATCCAACGGCATTACGGTGCACCGGTACTTTGTGTTCGCTCAAACACACCCCGTTATCCACGCGTTCATGCATCAGAGCCTGATGCGCTTCAGCTCGGTAATTGCCAGATAAACCGTCGGACCATCAGACGAAGAAGGTGCCCGGTAGCAACCCACTGCATCCAGGTGTTGAACCGCAAAGGCAGCAAGCTCCCAAGCCATGGCTTCGTCCTCGACAGGAAACGCCTCTTCGTTGCCAAACAGTTGAAAACCCGTAATGGCTTCCAGCTCCTTGAGCGGCAACGCCCGATCGCGAAGGGCGTCAGGCACGGTTGGATTACTCCAAGCCCATTTCCAGCTTGAGTGCTTTGGTACAAAGGAGCCGATATTGATAATCAGCGCTTCGGCGACCTTCCTGTCCTGCTCATCGAAAAAACTGAGAGAGGCGGTGTCCTGATCAAGCCACCAGCGCGCCATGCCACCCAACCCATACTGTTGCTGTAATGCTTCCTGCTTGCTCATCAACCCGGCCATGGCCGTTTCAAGCAGCACGTCAAAAGTGTCTTCCGACATCAATTCTTCCTTGTTCATTACGGCCCGTGCGCGCCTTTGAGCCCGGACATCCATACGTGATATTTGAGCGATTTCTGCCTTATTGCATCGTCTGCTTTCGGGCCTATAGGCATAACCTACGGATATCGACCATTTGCTGCCTGTCACTGAAAGGCTACCCGTAAGGCAAGGCGAGTGCCGAGCGACTCATTGCGCGGATAAACCAGCGTTCAGTTGAGTCGCACGCTCCTCCAGAGTAAGCAGTCAGTAAAGGCCTGTGGCGCTATCAGGATCGAATACCGGGACCTGGTGCACGCTGACCATGTTGTAGTTGAGCATGAAGCCGACGCCGCCCTCGGACTCCATCACTTCAGCCACCCAGCCAATAGGGTTGATGAACAATGAGTTGTCGTGGTTCAGCACGCCGACCGCCGCAGTGGTCTCATCATAATCCCAAACGACATCGCCCCAGTGCCAGCCCTGCCCTTCTACGTACTGTTGGCCGAGCAACGCGCCAAGCGCAAATATTTCGCCTTCGGGCAACGTTGTGCCACTCGCTTTGCACTCACGCACCCGCTCCGTAATTGCCTCAACCACGTCAGCCGGAGCGTGATCCGGAGTAAGATTCAGTAAGCCGAGCCCCTGTTGGATCAACCCTTTGAGCTCCTCTGCCAAATGGGCAGGCACCTTGCTGATTTCAGCCATTTCTATTCCTTCATTTAAAAAACTGCATCTAGATTCAATAATATAGTGGCACAACGTATTGGGTTTTGACTTGTCAGCTTCATTAGCTCATTAACGGAAACTGAGTCATAAACAATACTTCAGCCATGCCCCTCAAGGTGCCTTATGAGTTTGATACCCGAACTGAACAGCGAAGCTCACGTGCTGGTTTGCGGAGCCAGCCGAGGTATCGGCCTGGCACTCTGCGCGGCTTTGCTGGCTCGCGATGATGTGGCTCAAGTCTGGGCCGTAGCGCGAAAGGCCAGTACCTCCACAGAGCTGGCAAAGCTTGCAGAGCAATATGGCGACCGTCTGAAACGAGCCGACTGCGACGCGCGCGATGAGCAATCCCTCGAAGCACTCGTGAGGGAGACGCTTGAAGGATGCGATCATCTGCACCTCGTCATCAGTGCGCTAGGCATTCTTCATCAGGATGGCGCAAAACCAGAAAAGGGTCTGGCACAACTAACCCTTGCGAGCATGCAAGCGAGCTTTGCGACCAACACGTTTGCTCCAATCCTGCTGCTTAAACACCTGCTCCCGTTATTGCGCAAACAACCTTCTACCTTTGCGGCGCTCTCCGCGAGGGTTGGCTCAATTGGCGATAACCGATTGGGTGGCTGGTACAGCTACAGAGCCAGTAAAGCGGCGCTCAACCAGTTACTGCACACGGCCAGTATCGAATTGAAACGTCTGAATCCTGCCTCTACTGTTCTGGCAATACACCCAGGCACGACTGACACGGATCTGTCCAAACCCTTTCAGGCAAACGTGCCTGATGGTCAACTGTTCGAACCGGCTTTCTCGGCGGATCGTATTATTGAGTTGGTGGGAATACATGGACCGTCCGACAGCGGGACCTTTTGGGCGTGGAACGACGAACCCATTGTCTGGTGATTTATTTCACTGACATCCAAGACTATGGAGATCTATCGACGTATGAATCTGGCCTACGAAGACATCCGAGAATTTCTTACCAATGGCGTCGTTGTGGGTGATCTTCTTTTACCCACGCACTATGCCAAACCGGATCGTCTTGATGATTTTCAGGCTGGCTTCCGGACCCACGGGAATACCGGCGAAAGCCTGGTATCCGACATTGAAGGCGAATGGAATCCCGACTGGTATGTCCTAGCGATGACCGGGCTGGATGACCCGGTTTTTATTGCCACGACCGAAGCTCAAAGCGGCTATCCGGTCTATACCGCACCCCACGGAGCAGGCCGGTGGGACGCCATACAGATAGCGCCGAGCATTATGGCTTTTCGCCGTTTGCTGGAAGCATTGGCAGAAGTGAATGATGACACCCTCGAATTCAATCGCTTGATCATGGCGGAGATTGGCTCTGCGAATCAGTACTGGCGTGAAGTCATCGATGCGCGTCAGGAAGCAGAGCTTCTGGAGCAATCGACACCTGAAATCAGTGTCTATGATCCGGCTGATTTTGAAAGCGGCGACTTGATCGTTACTGCCTTTGGTCTCCATAAGCTCAAGGTCGTTCAGCTAGTCAGCAAAGGGAGCAAAGGGAGCAAATTGTCATTGAAAGAAGCACTGGCACTTGCCGACGCGCCTGAATTCAAGGCAGGAAGTGGCACCAGACTTCAACTGCGCCAATTGCGTGACCGGCTGGAGGCTTTGGGCGCAACGGTCGAGTTCCGGCCTGATTGATAGCTGAGCGCGAAATCAGTTTGTCATTTGGTGCAGATGTAATCGGCCAGAAGTAGCGCATCGGGAAACTCTGCGTTGCCAGGTAAATTGATAACGAGTGTAATTGCCCCATACCTCTCCTCCGGCCCAATCATATGCAGCTCAGCGCACTCACCCTTGATCGAGTCAACCGGCCAGGTTCTTCATCGGGCGGGTGTACCGTCACAGAGCGTAACTACCTGGACTTTCGAATCGACGGATGTTCCGTCCTGAATATCCTCACGAGCACGGACGGTACTCACTCAGATTTCATGACTCCCTTTGTCAGTGGTTTCCCCCAACAACACCAGACATTCGTCGCCGACCTCCTGTGCCGGGATCTACCTGAAGGAGGGGCTGCCCGAGTGATTATTTACATCTGCCCGGAGTGCGGGGACATTGGGTGCGGAGCTTATTCTGTAGAGATTGAAAGGAGCGATATCGGCATTGTCTGGGGTTCATTTGCGTATGAAAACGGCTATGAATCTCCTCTTCCAATCAGCGATATTGGCCCATTTTTGTTCGATCCAGATGAGTACAAGCGGATCATCATCGAAGCACCGGCACTGTGCTAAGGAGCCTGCACTGGACATCAACAGGCTATTGAAAAAACGACAACTGAACGTACAAGAACAGAATGCAGTCGCTGCCTATAAGATCGCACAGACCGCTAGCGCCTGGCGGAACAGGAGCATTCCTGCTTGCCTGGCCGAACATGCCGAGAGCCAAGGTGTTGCCTGGTCAGAAACCATCGTCCTGGAACTGGAAATAGATTTTCCCGGTATGCCGCGCTTGTTTGGACGACTGCTCACTCAAACCGAACATTTCATTGCGTTCGAGATTGACACCGATATCACACACCGAGAACTTCAAGCCGTTGATCGCTGGGAGGACGTATCTGCTCAGCAGGACTACTCGGTGTCGAAGAAAGGTATCGGGAAAGGCTATGGCGCTATCGCGCTGGAGGTCAGGCGACAACTTCTTTCCCTACCGCAAAAACCTGCCTTCAACGCTGCCACTTGAGATCTTGCCGGAGGAGTTGACCAGAGTGTCCATAAGGTTCGGATTCGGCCAGAAACGACCGATAGAATTAGACTACCCCGAATTATTTGCATGCTGATTGAGTGTCTAAGGTGCGGCCTGGACACCAACTCCCTTCACCACCCCCAACGCAATAATTCTGCCCTCCCGCTCCAGCAAAAAGCGTGAGCCGGTAGCCGCCGAAACCGGCGCGCCAAGTTGCAGCGACATGTCGCCGCTGTCGCCAGGGTTGAGGGTATGGGTCGACGACACCAGCCCCTGGCTAACGCGGCCGTTTATCCAGACGGTGACGGGACTGTCTTTTTGCAGTGCCAACGTCCACTTCGACTCTAGCGGCGTTAGCAGATAGATAAACGTCGCCAGTTGCTGACCGTTGATAAAAGCGAGAGATTCCTCCGGCCGATCAGGGGTGTTTTTGAGTGCAGCAAGAGCGTCGCTTAACTCATCGCCACCGCGCCACAAGGTCTTGACCGTGAACAGCGCAGCCTGATCGCCGTTCAGGTCATAGGTGCTCAGCACTGCCCGGGCCTCTTGCTCTTCCATCTTCAGCAATTCACTGTCTTTCACTCGGCCGGTGTTGACGAACAACAAAGATAGGCTGGGCACTCCCGCCTGCCGGGCGATCAGGATATGTTCACGGATAATTTGCAGCGGGCCTCGTGTTGCGTCGACCACAATCACCGCATGCTTTGCGCGCTGGGCCAGGGAGGCGATGCTTGAGGCGGAACTGCCCAGTGGCGCAGTCGCTACGCTGTTCGCGCCGGAACGGCATGGCTGCGTGCATTGTTTCAGCAATAACACGCGGGCGTCGTCACCAAGCACCACGATATCGGGGAACGTGTTGCTCCATGTGGGCAGGGAAAACATGAGTAGCATGCAGGCGATGGCCTTACAGACTGTCGACTTCATTGAGTTCCTATTGCGGTCGGTTCTAGCGATCACCTGCTTTCTCCTGCCAGTGCGCAAAATTATCCTGGTGCCTGGATGGTGCCAGAAGCAGTCATCCCGGTTGAGCGCTATCCGGAATGACTTTGGCCTCGACGTCAAACCTGCTCAACAATGCGGCACCGTCAGTGACACCAAGGTTCTGATCAATTGCATTCGCTGGATAATTGGGAGTGTCATTCACAAGGCAGTCAGGCGATCAAGCTGCTCTGCTGAAGGGAATCCTAGTGTCCGATAGCGAGGTGGATAGCCAGCTTCTGTAGTCAGCAGATCGCCAAGCTCGGATTCAAGTTCGCTCCATAGAACGGTTTTGACTGTCGGCTCCCCACCCTCAAAGGGGTCAACCAACACGATGCGATCACTCTTGGGCAATAGGGTAGGCACATCTTTTGTCCAAGTGCTGATCGATACGGTTTTGCCGTTCTGGTCAGTCAGCTCGTAGAGAAGGTACGAGGCAACAAACACATCGACGCTCGTTTCAAGATTGACCTTATCGAGCAACTCTTTCTGATTACTGTAGCTACCCTGGAGCAGCAGATGTTCCAGCGTGGCCAGACGGTTATTGACCGCATCATCATCAGGGTGAAATGGGACGATATCGCGCCCGTCATAGGTATAAATGTCGGTGGAGACTGCCCTGCCCCTCTCAAGCGCTTTGAAGCCAAGCTCGACCATCTGACGGATGCCTTGCTCGTCCTTGTCGCCCGTGACCATCAAGACGTCACGACTGGGGATCATGAACACCGGTCGACCTTTAACGGGTGCGCGCTGTAGAACATCTGGCAACAAGACTCTGCTGCTGTCGTATCCGTCCGCCCACTCCGCGGAGTAAAGCCCAGGGATAATTTCACCAAAGGCCTCGTGCGTAGCATCACGCAAGTTCTCAATGGAGATCGCCACTGCCTCATCCATTGTGACACCCCACTGCGCTTCAGGGCCGCTGGTAAGGGTGGCGGTGGACTCGGGAGAGTCAACGGCAAGCATAATCACACAGTCGCGGCCCAAGGGCTGATAAACGACATCGTGCCGCTTGTCGCTATGATTTCTGGCGTGCTCCAGTCGAATTTCCTCAAGCATGGCAAGATTTCGAATCACCGGACGTAATTGCGATTTCACGTCTTCAAAGACCGTCCCGGTTCTCTGGCCAGACACCAACAGAGTCGATACGTACCCATTCAGAATTGCGACCTTCTGGGTCTTGTCTCCATTTTGATAGTCGTGAAAGGCGTTATGAAGATTGAAGTACGAGCCATTGTTATGACGGATGCGAAACTCGCTAGCCTGAAAGTCCATGGCCTCGCTGTAGCCAGCCTTGCGGGCTGAATCGATAAATTTTTTGGCAAATTCTTCCTGAGTCAGAGGACGACTGAAGATTTTGTCGAGCAGGGATTTGAGCATGCACAGGATCCTTCGTGTCAGCAGGCATTTGTAAACAGAGTGGGTTGGGCGAGGCTAAACTTGTTCACAGCTTGAACGGCTGCTTTCTATATCGACGGGTCTCAGATGAAAAACAGGGTCGTACACCTGGAGCTAATTTTATGAATCCTACAACCGGGACGGGCGTTATTTTATTGCAAATGCCCGCCTTTCACGATAGGCAGACATCAGCCAGAAGCTGCCTCCCAGAAAGCTAACGCCGAACGGTCAATCGTCAAACAAGGTCCAGCCATGGCAAATGCCGACAAAGTCTTTTGCCGTAAAAAACAATGTCAGCTCCTCTGGGTCAAATTCTTTGTAGAGCCAGTGCCCAGGTAGCGGGCCTCTCGTTATCACGTATTCCAGGTGGTATTTCTGGACGGTTCCAAAACTGCAGGAGCGTGAGTTCAACTCAAATCTGTCACCGCTGTTGAGCGCCCATAGATTTTCAACAAGGCATTCATCAAGCACCACCTCTCCCGCTATCTCAATGAGATGCTGCGAATGAAGTTTCTTCTGAAGCCTAACGCTTCTGGCCATATATCAACCTAAGTATGAACTGTCCGGGCATCGGCATAATAATACTGGTACATGGCGATGACCGATCTGGTTGGAAAAAGCGGGCATTTCGAGTGTCGCTTGATTTAGGGGGGATTTCACTGCGTGGGCGGTTCTCGGTATCGTGGGAAATTTGGCGGTTCTCGTTATCACGGTCCAGCAAAACTCCTCGCGGTGATGGGCAATATGATATGTACTGACAGGCGGCTTGCAGCCATGAGCCGTTGATAACGAAACGAATCCTGGAAGTGAGTAAATATTTTATGAACGAAGGTTGGCAAAACGACGATTACCTCATCATGCTCACACAGGATGAAAGCTTCGCTGCGATGAAAGCCTACCGATTTGACCATTACCTGCCGGGTTACACGCTACTGGGCCTGAGGAGTTGGGATGACTTTATAGTCATCAACTCTTGCGGAGTAATGTTTACGGTTCCAACGCTGCCACTTGATGCGTCCTGTATTGCACCTTATGAGCTGCCCCAGCAGATTTCGCTGGAGCCTGACGAGCAGTTCACAGGGAAGATCAAGTGGTATGTGAAGCCGTTAGCCTGCGGGGGCGATCCAACAGACCAAACGAATGTGGCGTGGGTCACTCATGAACAACATGCTGAACTTGCCGTCTGGTGGAACGAGCAGTACAAGCGCGCAGCTGTCGCGAAGTAAAGCTCTAGACTCAATACAGCCTTTAGGTGTTGGCATAGCCTGGAAGCCGCCTGATTTACACGGGATCCAGTGCACTCTCATCATTAGGTATCAGGAATGATCAAGCGCGTTGCGATTACGACACTGGCCTTTCTCATTGCACTCCCATCATTCGAATGGTTATTTAGTGAAGCGGCAGTGATGTTCGAAATGGCAAACACGGGAGCCACATCAAGAGCTGAGCTGGCAGACGACTTTGGTCTTGGCATCATTGGAATCATGGTTGTCTTGCCAGCAACCATAATCGGTGCAGTCATCACAGCATCAGTTGTCTGGTGGAAAATGAGCCCCCGAGAGTGAGGCTAAATGCCTGGCAGAACATCCAGAGCGGCTGAAAGAAGCGCTTCACGAGGCGATCCTCCTGTAAAACCCAAATGTTGGTTCCTGCCGTGAAGATAGTGAAATCTGTCCGTTTTGACGATGTCGACCTTGATCTGGAGTATGAGTACCGTGGCTACCATTACAGCGTGGAGCACGAAGGGAATATGTTCCTGATCAGAACTTACGATGACGAGCCTGGGCGGGCGATAGTCGTAAGGCCGGCTACGATGCATACCAACGATAATCTTGGGCCGCTTGTCTCTTTCTTGCAGGCGGACTTAGGGGTCTCCAGGATCAGGCTCTACAAGGGAGACTTGGGAAGCTATGCCGAGATCGACCCTGAGACGTTAGCGTTCCTTCCCGTTTGAATTCGGCAGCGACAGCATGTTTTTTGGGGAGACGCACTCCAGGTCACTCAAGAGCTACGCAGACCTGTTCGAACCACGCCGCAAAGGTTAGCCAGCTTTCGTCTGTACTTCCGTTGTGTGACCAGTATCGAACAGCCCCCGCCTGCGATATGCAGAAGTAGTCACTGTTATCCTCAATGAAAGGCAACCAATCCCGCGACAAGCCCTGAGCCCAGGCGGCTTCAGCAATTTCAAAGATATCCAGATGGCTGCATCCGCTCAAAATCAACGCGGGTTCAAATACGGCGTTTGCGACGTCGCTGCCACCTTTCAGGAACTGGATATATTGATCGGGAAAGCGAAAATTGAGCCTGCTCTCCGCGTCAGCAATTTCAGCATCTGTTGGGATACGAAAAGGATCGTCTGTCATTCGTTCAAGTCCGAGTGTTGATCAGTATCGTGCGGTGAGCTTATCAATCAGAAAGTGCAGGAGTCCGCTTTGGGTCGATAGCGGCGGCTGCACACTACGCCGTCAGCCATGGCATCAACGCTAACGTGATTCGAAAGTGGATGCCGCTGTACCGAGATCAGCCACCAGCGATGCTATCAGCTTTTATTCCAGTGAAATCTACGCCAAAACGGTCGACTGAACAGTCGGCGGTTATCGATCTGTCGTTTGGCGATCAATCGACCACAGTGAACTGGCCAACTTCTGATCATGAAGCTGGTGGTTCTATCACGCGACTTTAAAAGGCTGTAATTCGCGCCGAAAGGCGGCAATTCAGCTATCAGCAAGGTGTATCTGCCAGACGCTCACATTAAGCGAGCACAATAGGCTGAAGTCCGGTAAACCAACATCTCTCATTATTCAAAAATCCCTTTCACCAACGCGAGCCCTAGCGTCTCGCGCCTCGCATCAATCTCCTGATCAACCCCCCGCTTACCACTCACCAGCCGCATAGCTTTCAACTCTGGCAACGGCTGATCAAGCAAAGCCAGCAAATCCAACTCCGGCGTTTTATAAATCGACAACTTGCCAATCGGCGCTTCGCCCAACCCGTCAATTCGCCCAAGCGACTTGAGATTAGCCAAACGCAACGCCCGCAACCTGCTACCCGTCCCGAAAACCAGCTCACCCAAGTGCGGCTGATCCTCAATCTCCAACACCTCAAGCCTGGGAAAGCGTCCAGGCTCCAGCGCTTGCAACCCGCGCACCCGGAGCAGGCTCAAGTGCGTAACGCTGTCACTGAACAACTCCGGCATCGCCTCACGGCTGCCAAAACCGATTGAAAGAGTCTTCAAACTGGGTAACTTCGAGATCACCTCAAACGTGGTAGTGGCCGGCTGTCGGTACAGGCTGAGTTCGGTCAGTCCAGTAAGCGCTTCCAGCGGCTTCAGTCCCTGGGTTTTTGCATTCAGGTGCAGCACCCGCAGGTGGGGCAGGCGGCTGACCGAAGCGAGGTCCAGCTTTGGCCCCACTTCCTGGAAAACCCGCAGCATGGTCAGGTTTTGCAAGTTGCTGAAGGCCAATATCGGGTTGAGGTCAAGCTTGTCCACGCCAAGCGCCAGACTGCGCAGGTGCTCAAGGCTTGCCAGCGTCTCAAGCCGTTCGGCGTGATAGAGGCAATCGAGGGTCAAGGTCTGCACATTAGGCAGGGCTTCGAGTGTGCGACCGTCGAAGGGCTGGTCGGCGGCGTAGTGCCCGTAGAAGCGCACGTCGAGGCGATGGCCGTGTTGTGCGCACAAGGCGTCCAGCGCTGCCAATATCGATGCCGGGTATTGCTCGGGCGCCGAGAACTGCACCACGACGTGTTCGTCACTGTTGCCGAGCAGTTCGGCCACGGTGGTTTGCAGATCGTGCAACGAAGGTGATTGGATACGTTGGGGCAACATGGCACAGCCTTTTAAGCAGAGAGTGAGGGTCGATGTCAGGGAGTGGCGGAACTCACAACGTCGGTTTCGGCCGCTCTGGAGCGACTCGAATCCGCTTGCGATCCTCTTCCAGTGAAGGCACATAGGGAAGTCCGCACCAGAGATCACCCAGGCTAAGATACGCCCCAGTCTTCCAGCGTGCAGACAACTTGAAGCCTAGCGTTTCCTCATAAAAGGCAATGCTGCGTAGTAAGCTGCATACGGCGAGGATGAGATGATTGAATCCGGTCAGCATGAGATCGCCTGAAACAGATGGACGGCTAGAATGTAGATCAGACAGGATGAAATGTCAGCTTTAGCTGCAATGAAGCTCAGCCCCCAGTGCTACATACCAGAATCATCCACCCAAGAGATCGTAAAGGCGGGATGCCCGGACGGTGACTCCTTATAAATTCAGCAATCGGCATTTGCGGTCAGGCTATATCGGGAACACGGTCGCCCTGGACGTCATCACAAGCGCTTACTCGTTCAGTATTGCCTCAGCCAATAGCGACTAATGGCCCGTTGAGCCAACCCTAAATACGGCCCTATAAAACTTCACGGAGAAAGCCAGATGTCACGCCGCATACTCATCACAGGAGCCAGTATCGCAGGCTGCGCCACCGCTTGGTGGCTGGCTAAGCAGAACTGTGATGTCACGGTCGTCGAGCAGGCGCCAGCCTTTCGGGACGGTGGGCAGAATGTAGATGTCCGGGGCCCGGCCCGGGAAGTGCTACGGCTTATGGGGCTCGAGCAGGCGGTTAAAGATCACAACACTGGCGAGCGTGGAATAGCGTGGGTCGACAATCAAAACACGACCGTGGCTCGTATTGACCTGGCTGATCTGGAAGGAGACGGCCCTACCGCCGAGCTGGAGATATTGCGCGGCGATTTGGCCCGTCTCATCTACGAAGCATCATTGCCTCACACCGAGTATCGCTTCGGGGAGCGGGTCACTGCCGTTGTACAGGATGAAAAGGGAGCGATTGTCAGGTTCGAGAGCGGCACCGAGGAGCGCTTTGATCTGGTGATCGTAGCCGAAGGCGTTGGCTCATACACCCGTGACATGGTGTTTCCCGGAGAGAACACACCACGCTGGATGGATCTGGCGACTGCATTCTTCACCGTGCCACGCGCTTCGACGGACAGTGAGACCGCACGTTGGTATAACGCTCCAGGCGGTCGAAGCGCAGGCGTGCGCCCGGACAATTGTGGTACCACCCGCGCCTTCTTCAACATTCAGGGGCAGCGAAACGTGGCAACCGTCAGGACTATCGCCCAGCAGAAGGCTTTTCTGAAAACGCATTTCGAAGGTGCAGGATGGGAAGTACCACGCCTGCTCTCGGGCATGGAGGCAGCCGACGACTTCTGGTTCGACGATCTGCGGCAGGTGAAGATCAAACGGTGGTCGGCGGGTCATGTGGTTCTCACCGGCGACGCTGCCTGGTGCGTCACCCCACTGGGAGGGGTTGGAGCTTCACTGGCCCTTGTAGGCGCATACGTGCTGGCTGGCGAACTCTCGAAATCCCACGATCTTTCTGCTGCGTTTGCAGCTTATGAGAGCGTCCTGCGACCCGTTGTCGAAAAGTCGCAGAACATCCCAAAGATCGTCCCCCGCCTGACCCACCCTCGCAGCCGCGTGGGGATCACCTTGCTCCGTACCATGCAGCGGATTGTTGCAAGTCCTGTTATTAGCAAGCGTGCAGCGAAATCGCTTACTCCAGCTCTACAATCGTTCAAACTACCGAGCTATTAACTGTGCTTAACGACGCGTTTCTCTGTCTCCTCGCCACACTCGACTTTCCAGACAAATATTGGGCGTTGTGTGATCGCTTCCCTTTAGTTCCTGGTTCATCATTTGCTGCGTCGAAAAAAGAGATACTTGCCGCCTTCGAAGCAGCCGGGACTTCCATCCGCTACGACAGTCGCGATAGATCATTTGAGATCGAGTCGGAAAAGATTGGCGCGATTGAATGGAAGGCGTTGCTCGTAAAGCAGCGCGGTGGTCTCGAGCTCATGATTTCGGGGCTCGGCCCTGAAGGATATATCGGGTCCAACTTTGCTGTGCTTGCCTATGAGGGAAAGCGCAAGGAAGACCCAGGCTTTGTCCGCAGCCCGTTCTCAGGCCCGCCGCCATACCCAAGACCTTCAGCCTCAAATCCTGTTCAACTCGCAGCTCTAGTGCAAGAGTTCGTTGGACTGGTGAGGGAAATCAAGGCAGCACTTCGCAAATGCGCAGAGGCTGTGTAACAGATCGCTCAGCGGTAGCGAGGGACGACAAAGGTCACGCCCATTCTTAAAAATCGAAATGCTGATCAAACACCATCTGTCGCCCGTGGTTGATCAGTTTCATTTTCCCAGCCCATCAGATCAGATTTAAAGCATCACAAATCACCCAACCCCTCATACCGCCCCTGAATCCGCCCCAACTCCCCCGACTTTCGCAACTTCTCGAGCGCCCTCCTCCACCCCGTCACCACCTCATCATCACAATCCAGACTGAACGCGATGTACAACGAAGACCGGTACACCTCCACCGGTATCCGCCTCAGCGTGCCCGGCGGAATTTTCAGTTGGCGGGTGTAGTAAGCGACGCCTGCGTCGGTGTCGCCGACGATGATGTCGGTGCGCCCGGCGAGGAGCATGCGGTAGAGCTGAGGGCTTTGGGTGGCGGTTTTGTCGAGGTTGGTGAAGTTGAGAGCTTGCAGGGTGTTGGGCACCAGACCGGCGTGTCGGGTAGTGACCATGGGTGCCTGGCGGAGTTGTTCCAGAGTGTTTAACGGCGGAGCATCGGCCATTTGGTAAGGATGTATCGATTCCTCGACGATGGGACCGACCCATTTGTATAACGGCTCGCGCTCGGTAGTGCGGAACATGGAATACATGATGGTTTTGGGACGCGAATTCAGTGCGTAGCCGGCGCGCATGCTGGGTAGCGGCACGATATCGAAGTTGTCCCCGGTGAGTGCCATGATGGCCCGGACAATTTCGGTGGTCATTCCAGTGAGTTGGTTGTTTTCCACATAGTTGTAGGGCGCCCACTCTTCGGTCACGACCTGATAGTGATCGGCCCTGACGGGCGCGCTGAGTAACAGGCTGAGGCAGAGCAATGCTGCGTTGGGTATCGAATGTCTCACGTGTTCTGCCTGGTAGGCTGTGCGCGAAGGGTCGACCTTGTCTGCAAGGTCAAACTCAGCATAGACCCTTCCAGCCATCTCCCACCTTGAACCACGCTGCAAACGGTGAGGTTTATCAGGTTTCTTCAGCGATAAACCTGGGCAGAGCGGGTTTAGCACCGCTCAGGAAGGTGAACTTCAGGTCGGCAGAACCAGCGTGAAAACAGTCCCGGCGCTATCACTTGCCACGGTGACCTGACCGCCATGGGCTTGCATGATTGAGCGCACGATAGCCAGGCCAAGTCCGCCCGAGTCGCCGGGCTGGTTACGGGAAGGATCGCAGCGATAAAAGCGCTCGAAAAGGTGCGGCAGATGCTCTGCGCCGATAGGCTCGCCAACGTTGTGGACGTAGATTTCCAAACCGCCCGTGCTCAGCGTGCTGCCGATGGTTACGGGGGTGTTCGGTGACGCATAACGCAGGGCGTTCGCGATCAGGTTGGCCAATGCGCGGCGCAGTAATTCAGGGTCGGCGTTTAGCGTGCACTGGCTCTTATCAAACACGGAATAACCATCTGGATAAACCTGGTCTTTCTGTTGGAGCGAGGCTTGCCCGCGAAGAACGATAGCGTGGTGTGCGTGACTTACCGAGTCGACGGCTTCGCGGGCAAGCCTCGCTCCCACAAGCCCGTGTTTGCCGCACGACAGCGGGGTGTCAGTGACACTGGGGCGGCTCCTATTGATCAGCTCGATGCCACGGTCTTCGCCCATGCCTTCGAAGTAATCGCACAACTGAGCGACCATCGCGTAAAGGTCGATCTGTTGGCGGTTGATCGAGGCTTTGGGCTGTTCGGTACGCGCCAGGAACAACATGCTGTCGATCATGCGCGCCAGCCGTTCGTATTCTTCCTGATTGGAAACCAGCAGTTCCTGATAGACCTCAGGCGAGCGGCTGCGGCCCAGTGTCTGTTGGGTTTGTCCCATGAGATTGCTCAGCGGTGTGCGCATTTCATGGGCAAGGTCTTCGCTGAAGCGGGTGAGCTGGGCGAACCCGTCTTCCAGACGGGCTAGCATCTGGTTGAGGGCGTGACTCAGGGCGCTCAGTTCGTTGACGTCCTTGAACGCCTGCAAGCGCAGGTGCAGGTTTTGCACATCGATGCTGGCAGCACGTGTCGCCAGCTGCCGAACCGGACGCAGCCCCCGCTGGCTGACCATCCAGCCCAGCAGGAACGCCAACACTGCGCCGACCAGCAAGGCCACCCAGATTTTCATGCGGTAGGCGCTGAGCATTTGCTCGCGCTCGTTGACCAGCTTGCCAGCGATCAGTTTGAGATGTCGATCGGTGCCTGGCACATCGAGCCACGCCAGTCGCAACGACTTGTCACCCGGGCTATCACCCAACTGTGGCGAAGGCGCTGCTGGCAACTCGGGCACTGGCAGGGCAAGCGGGTTGACGTCGATGAGCAGTTGCCCGGCGTCATCGACAATCCACAGCACGTTATCGCGATTGCCCAGCATGTTTTCGTAAAGCTGCGGACGTTTGCGCAGGGTGTCGATGCTGTCGCTGTCAGTGATCAGCGCCTGCATGCGCTCCACGCGACCGAGTAGCGCTTGATCATCGCGCCAGGTGATTTCGCGTTGCAGGGATTGATAGAGGTAAAAGCCGACAGCGCCTAAAAGCAGCACGCTGACCAAAGCGAACATGAACGCCAGGCGCAGGCTCAGGGTTCTGGGCCACAGGGTCATTGCTGCAGCTCCAGCAGGTAACCAATGCCGCGCACGGTGTGGATAAGTTTCGCTTGGTAGGGGTCGTCGACTTTGGCACGCAGCCGCCGAATCGCGACGTCGACCACGTTGGTGTCGCTGTCGAAATTCATTTGCCAGACGTGGGAGGCGATCAGCGCACGGGACAGGACTTCGCCCTCTCGACTGAGCAGAAGATGCAACAGTGCGAATTCCTTGTTGGTCAGGTTCAGGCGTTCGCCATTACGGGTGACTTTGCGCTTTAGCAAATCCAGCTGCAGATCGGCAATCTGAAACTGTTCCACTTCACGAGGCGGACCGCGACGCAACAAAGTGCGAACCCGGGCCAGCAGCTCCGCGTAGGAAAAGGGTTTTACTAGGTAATCATCGGCCCCCAGTTCGAGGCCTTTGACACGATCTTCCACGGCGTCGCGTGCAGTGAGGAACAGCACCGGCGTCTGCCATTTACGGCGAATGATCTGCAGCAGTTGCCAGCCGTCGAGGCCGGGCAACATGACGTCGAGGATGATCAGGTCGAACTCGCTTTCCTGCACCAGATGCAGCCCGTCAAGACCGTTCAAGGCCACTTCCACCAGATAGCCGGATTCCCCCAGCCCTTTGCGCAGGTAATCCGCTGTTTTCGCTTCGTCTTCAACCACCAGGATACGCATTAAGTCCTCCGCCACTGATGCATAGCGTAAGCCGATACGCCGCCCCATCTCATTACAAATACGTAATCCGCAGGCAATCAGTTTGTGCGGAAGGCTTGGGCAGTATGGCTGGCAATTGCTCAGCCGAGCCTGAACCGGAGATTTGCATGCTGATCCGAAGCGTCACCCTTTCTTTATTGACACTGGCCATGGGGTCCGGCGTCGCGCTGGCCGATGTGCCGAACGTCGCCCAGCGTCCGGATGTCACCCTGAAGCTTGCCAATGACCTGCTGAGTGCAACCTTGGCGGCCTGTCACGCCGATGGCAAAACCGCTGTCGCTGCGGTGGTTGATCGCGGCGGCAATCTGGTCGCTGTGCAGCGCGACGACAATGTTGGCCCGCACAACACGCTCGCGGCGCAACGCAAAGCCTTTACTGCGCTGTCGACCAAAACCCCGACGCGACTGCTGTCCGAACGCGCTCGCAACAACCCCGAAGCCGAGAACCTCAACACCCTTGATGAGCTGCTGCTGTTAGGCGGTGGCGTGCCGTTGAAGATGGGCGATCAGGTTATCGGCGCTATCGGCGTTGCGGGTGCAGGTGGTGCGGAAGTCGATGAAGGCTGCGCGCTGAAAGGCATCGCTCACGTTTTACCCAACCTCAAATAATCTGGAATATCACATATGAACATGTTCAAAACACTGATTGCAGGCGCTGTATTGAGCGGCCTTTCGTCCATCGCGCTGGCCGCGGGTAATCCGCTGAGCGTACACGTGCTGAACCTGCAGGACGGCCTGCCTTCCTCCGATGTCAGCGTGACGCTGGAAAAACAGGAAGGTCAGGGCTGGAGCACGCTGAACAAGGGTGTAACCAATGAACAGGGCCGGATTACCGGGCTGTACCCGGAAGGCAAGACGCTGGAGAAAGGCACCTACCGAGTAACGTTCAAGACCGGTGAATGGTTCCAGAAGCACCAGACGGCGAGTTTCTTTCCCGAAGTGCCGGTGATCTTCAACGTTGACGGCAGCTTGCCGCATTACCACATTCCGCTGCTGATCAGCCCTTACGGGTTCTCGACGTATCGCGGGAGCTAGTAGGCGCATTGTTGCGTGGATGGATCTGACATAAGCGCCATCGTTCATCGCGAGCAAGCTCGGCTCCCACAGATGTCGGCGATCCTCTGTGGGAGCTGGGCTTGGTCTGGGCGGCATTCCGACGATTCAGACACCTCGGTGTATCAGGCATACCGCGTCATCGTTCACCGCGAGCAAGCTCGGCTCCAACTAATAAGCATCGCATTCCCTTGTAGGAGCTGCCGAAGGCTGCGAAGGCGTTTTGCCTGACGCACCACATCGCAGCCTTCGGCAGCTCCTACAAGGGTGTGCGGTAATTAATCACTAAGTAATGGCGTCAACAAAACGTCTAAAAATCACATTCGTTACACATCGTTTTTTCCAACCGCCGAACGGACGACGGTTTCCCGACGCACGGTCACAACTTTTACGCGTCTTCGTGTCATATCAGAGTGCTAGCCGATTGGATTTTGGCAGCCGAGCAACCTAGGCCTGATAACGGAGATAACCCCATGATTTTTAACGTCCAAAATTTTGGCGCCAAAGGAGATGGCGTCACGGATGATACCGCTGCCATCCAAAAGGCTATTGATGCAGCAGCAGCGGCAGGCGGGGGTCAGGTTTATATTCCGCCAGGGACGTTCATTGTCAGTGGGGGTGAGGAACCGTCGGACGGCTGCCTCATGCTCAAAAGCAATGTGTACATGTATGGCGACGGGATGGGCGTTTCGAACATCAAGGTGGCTGACGGCTCGGATACGAAAATTACCGGCATCATTCGCTCGGCGTACGGCGAAGAAACCCATGACTTCGGCCTCAGCAACCTGACCCTCGATGGCAACCGGGATAACACCACCGGCAAGATCGACGGCTGGTTCAATGGTTACATTCCCGGCCAGGAAGGTTATGACTCCAACGTCACCCTGGACGGCGTAGAAATCAAGGACTGCTCCGGTTACGGCTTCGACCCGCACGAACAGACCGTCAACATGGTCATCAAGAACAGCGTGTCCCACGGCAATGGCCTGGACGGCTTCGTGGCCGACTTTCTCAGCAACAGCACGTTCGAGAACAACGTCGCCTACGACAACGACCGCCATGGCTTCAACGTGGTCACCAGCACTCACGACTTCACCCTGACCAATAACGTCGCCTACAACAATGGCGGCGGCGGGATCGTGGTGCAGCGCGGCAGCGAGAACATTCCTTCGCCGAGCAACATCGTCATCACCGGTGGCGAAGTTTACGGCAATGGTGCCGAAGGCGTGCTCATCAAGTTGTCCAGCGATGTCACCCTCAGCGGTGTGGATATCCACGACAACGGCAGCGCCGGGGTGCGGATCTACGGCAGCAACAACGTTGACGTGACCGACAACACCCTTAGCAACAACGCCCTGAAAGGCGGTGTACCGGAAATCATCATCCAGTCCTACGACGATACCCTTGGCGTCTCCGGCAAGTATTTCAACGGCAGCGACAACACGATTCAGGGCAACACCATCACCGGCAGCAACCTGTCGACTTACGGCGTGGCCGAACGTAACGAAGATGGCACCGACCGCAACGCGATCATCGGCAACACCATTGGCCATACCACCAAGGGCGAGACCCTTGTTTATGGCGATGGCAGTTACGTCAGCGCCACCGTTCCAGTCGTCACTGTTCAGGGCACCGACGGCAACGACACGCTGATCGGCAGCAGCGCCAATGAAATCCTTTATGGCGCAGCCGGTAACGACGTGATCAATGCCGGGGCAGGAGCCGATATCCTGGTCGGCGGCGCGGGCGTCGACAAGCTCACCGGCGGTGCGGGCGCGGATACCTTTCGCTTCGCCAGCCAGTCCGACAGCTATCGCAACGCGACGAACAGCTTCGTCGACACCGTTACCGATTTCGATGTCACTCAAGACAAGATCGATATCGCCGACCTGGGCTTCACCGGGCTGGGTACCGGTCGCGGCGGCACCTTGCAGCTCAGCTACAACGCCAGCAACAACCGCACCTACATCAAGGATTACGATGCGGATGCCAACGGCAATCGCTTCGAGCTGATTCTGAACGGCAATCTCACCAGCACGCTGACGGCCGACAACTTCATCTTCAACCGGACGGTGACCGGCACCAGCGGCAACGACTCGTTGCAGGGCACGGCGGCGGCAGACACCCTGCTTGGCCTGGCCGGTAACGACAGCCTGGCTGGCGGCGCGGGCGATGACACGCTCAATGGCGGTTCGGGCATGGACACGCTCAGCGGTGGTGCGGGCGCGGACACCTTTGTGTTCTCCGAACGCACGGACAGCTACCGCAACTACAACGCAGGCGGCGCTAACCTGGGTGACCTGATCACCGACTTTGATCGCACCGCCGACAAGATCGACGTCTCGGCGTTGGGCTTCACCGGTCTGGGCGATGGCAAAAACAACACCCTGTATCTGGTGCTCAACGACGCCGGGACCAAGACTTACATCAAGTCACTGGAAGCCGATGCCAACGGCAACCGCTTCGAGATCGCGTTGGATGGCAATTACCTCGACAAGCTGACCAACGCCAACTTCGTCTTCGCCACCGCGCCCACCACCAATCAGGCGCCAATCGTGGCGACGCCGCTGCTGGATCAGAATGCGACGGAAAACACCGCGTTCAGCTATGTCGTCCCTGCGACCAGTTTCACCGATCCTGACAATGACAGCCTCAGCTACACCGCATCCCTCGCCGACGGCAGCGCCCTGCCCGGCTGGCTGACGTTCGACGCTGCCAGCCGCACACTCAGCGGCACGCCGGACAGCACCGCTTCGGGCAACTATTCAGTGAAAATTACTGCCACTGACGGCAGCAATGCCACGGTCAGCGACAGTTTCACACTGGCGGTGCAGGACGTTCCGGGTGCGCCGATCATCATCAATGGCACACCAAACAACGACACCCTGACGGGCACTGCGGCCAACGAGCAATTGCTGGGCGGTGCAGGTAACGACACGCTCAACGGCGGCGCGGGCAACGATATTCTTGTCGGCGGTGCCGGTGCGGACAAACTTACCGGTGGTGACGGCGCTGACGTTTTCCGCTTCACCTCGAAGATGGACAGTTATCGCACCAGCACGACCAGCGCCAGTGATCAGATCCTTGATTTCGACGTAGCCGCCGACAAGATCGACGTTTCGACGCTGGGCTATACCGGCCTGGGCAACGGCCTCAACGGCACGCTGCAGGTGATCTACAACGCGTCGAACAACCGCACTTATCTCAAGGACAACACGGTCGACGCCAACGGCAACCGCTTTGAGGTTTCAATGGCGGGCAATCTGGTCAACAGCCTGACGGCCAACCATTTCGTGTTCGCTGACCAGAACACGCCGACCAATGTCGCGCCAGTCGTCGTGATCCCGCTGCTGGACCAGAACGCAACTGAAAACACCGCCTTCTCGTACACGGTAACCAGCAACAGCTTCGCCGATGGCAACAGGGATGTGTTGAGCTACAGCGCCACCCTCGCAGACGGTACAGCGCTGCCTTCATGGTTGAGCTTTGACGCAGTCAACCTGACCTTCAGCGGCACACCCACCAGCACAGCGGCAGGCAATTACGACGTACTGATCAAAGCCACCGACCCAGCGGGTGCGTCGGTCAGTGACAACTTTGCATTAGTGGTGGCGGATGCTCCGGCCAATACCATCGCAGGCACCGACAACGCTGAAACCCTGACCGGTACAGCAGGCGCGGACCTGATTCTGGGTCTGGGCGGCAACGATACAATCCGCGCGGGTGCCGGGGCGGATATTATTGACGGCGGCGCCGGACGTGACTCGCTTTACGGCGGTGAAGGTGCCGACACGTTCCGCTACAGCAACGTGCTCGACAGCTACCGCGATTACGACGCGGGCGGGGTTACCGCAACCGACACGATCTATGACTTCACCCAGGGTGTGGACAAGATTGATGTCTCGGCCTTGGGCTTCCTCGGCCTGGGCGACGGCAGCAACGGCACGCTGTACATGACCCTCAATGAGGCGGGCGACAAGACCTACATCAAATCCAGTGTGCCCGATGCCGATGGCAATCGTTTCGAGATCGCCCTCAGCGGTAACTACCTCAACACGCTGACCGCCGACGACTTCGTTTTCGGCCAACGCGCCCAGCAGGACATTCTTTACCTGCCGACGCTCGGGCAGTCCAACGCGCGACTGCTGCGCATGACCGAGGACGATGATCAGTCCGGCACCTCGATGCTGGTCAACGACCTGAGCAAGTACACCACTTACGACGTGCGCAGCCAGTTCAACGATGCTGACGGCAATGGCATCGACATCGCAGTGGGCGGCAGCACCGTCAACGGCATGTCCACACTGGGCGCCGAAGAGCTGAAATTGTGCTGGTGGCTGACCGACACCAACGAGCCGGGCCCGGCGCTGTTGCGTGCCGTTGCACTGCTGCAGAACCAGCTCACCGAGCTCAAGGCCATCGATAACGTCAAGATGGGCATCATCTGGGGTCAGGGCGAAGAAGCGGCGCAGGAAATTGGCCGGGCCACTGACAAACAGGCAGCGGCTGCGGACTACAAAGCGGCAACACTGGCGGTGTTCGACTACCTGCACGCGCAGGTCGGCAGCTTCGATGTGTACATGATGGAGACCGGTCACTACGACCAGGACGCCGCCCGTGCACGGGGTTATTCCGAAGAGAAGATCGCGCAGATTGTTGAGGGTGTGGACTACGTCCGCGCCACACAGGAAGCGATTGCTGCCGAACGTACCGACGTGAAACTGGCCGTTGATTACACCGACTTGCCGTTGCGTCATGAAGTCGATCCGCTGGTATATCCCGATGACGTCTGGCACTTGCATGAAGAGTCCGCAGAAATCGTCGGCCAGCGTCTGGCTGACTACATTGCTGATGACTTGGGCTTCAAGGGCAACCCGAACGACAACAACAGCGTGCAGGACATCTTCGACAACGCTCATAACGAAGGCGGGATGATCTTCGGCACCGATCAGGCCGACACGCTGGTTGGCACCTCGGGCAACGACACGCTGGACGGCGACCTGGGCGCTGACACCATGACCGGCGGCGACGGCAACGATATTTATGTGGTCGACAACGCCTTCGACAGCGTGGTGGAAAGCAACACCTCCCCGGCGCAGATCGACACGGTGCAGGCCTCGGTTAGCTGGACACTGGGCGACAACCTGGAAAATCTGGTGTTGACCGGCGTCTCGGCAATCGACGGGACAGGCAACGCGGTCCGCAACTTCATCACCGGTAACTCGGCCAATAACGTGATCAACGGTGCGGCTGGTGCGGACAGCATGAGCGGTGGCAACGGCAGCGACACCTATTACGTGGACGACATCGGCGACAACGTGATCGAGACCAACAGTGACAAGGTGTCGGGCGGTACCGACAGCGTTCACAGCAGCCTGGCGACCTACACCCTCACGGCGAACGTTGAGAACCTGTACATCGACAGTAACGCAGCAGCTAATGGCATCGGCAACGCGCTGGACAACATCCTGTTCGCGGGTGCTGGCGATAACGTCTTGGAAGGCCGTGATGGCAACGATACGGTTTCGTTCGAGCGCGCGCTGGCGGGCATCACTGCGACGCTGTCCACCTCTGCGCAGCAAAACACCGTGGGCTCGGGACTGGATACCCTCAAAGGTATCGAAAACCTGACCGGCAGTGCTTATGCCGACACCCTCTCGGGCAACAGCAGCGCCAACGTGCTGAATGGCGGCGCGGGCAATGACACGCTGGTGGGTGGTGCAGGCAATGACCGACTGATCGGCGGCGAAGGCACGGACAGCTTGACGGGCGGAACAGGCGCTGACACTTACGTCTTCGGCTCGCTGTCTGACATGGGCACCGGTGCATTGCGGGACGTCATCAGCGGCTTTAAAACCGCTGATGGTGATCAACTGGACCTCACCGGTCTGGATGCCAACCCGCTGACCAGCGGGATGGACGCCTTCAAGTTCATCGGCAGCAACGCCTTCGACACCGCAGACGCCACCGGCCAGATTCGTTTCGCCGACGGCATCCTCTACGGCAGCCTGAATGCGGACGCCACCGCGGAGTTCGAAATCCAGCTGGTCGGTGTCAAGGAGCTGCACGCCAGCGACTTTACGGCCTGATCAGTGTGAGGGGATCCGGTGTGGCTTCTGATATCAGGGGCTGCATCGGATCTCTACACATTGGTCTGTAGGAGCTGCCGAAGGCTGCGAAGGCGTTTTGCCTGAGACACCGCAGTTCGCAGCCTTCGGCAGCTCCTACAGATTCCCTTGTCACTGCTCAATGGCGAGTTACTTTCCCTGTGGGAGCCGGGCTTGCCCGCGATAAGGTTTCGGTGATCTGCCTGCCAGACCGCGGTGTCTGTATCGCGGGCAAGCCCGGCTCCCACATGGATCTGAGTCGGCTGGAAGATCGCAGCGGCATCAAAACAACCGCTGCACCTGTTCCAGCACACCGCGATTCATCAGGCCGGTGTGGGTATGCAGGCTCACATAGCTTTGCAGCATGTCGAGCTTGGCGTTGAGCAAATCACGGCGTGCCTGAAACACGCGTTGTTGTGCATCAAGGATATCCACCGTCGAACGAACACCACCCTGAAAACCTTTCTCGGTCGAGGTCAGCGCTTGCTGGCTGGACTCCACCGCACGCTGCATGGCCTTGCTTTTGGCAAACCCGGCAACTACCCCCACGTAATCCGTTTCGATGTCTTCCGCCAGTTGCTGACGCTGCACGTCGTAGTCTGATTGCGCGCCAGCCAGTTGCGCCTCGGCCTTGGCCACCGACGCTCGAACCGAGCCACCGCGATACAACGGGATATCCAGCTGGACACCCACGTAATACGTGTCCTGACGCGGATCGAGGTCCTGATACTGGCGGGTCTCTCGACGCGTCAATTGAGTGGTCAATGACAGCGTCGGATAATGCCCGGCACGTTGCGTATCAGCTTGCGCCTCGGCCACCCTCATGGCCGCCAGACGCGCTGCAAGCTCCGGGCTGGCGTCCTTGGCAATGGCCGTCCAGTAAGGCAAATCCTGTTCAGCAGGGATCGGGCTGGCGGCGGAAAGTTCTTCGCGCATCGGCTGAATATCATCAATTGGCACGCTCGCGCGGCCAGACAACGCTCGCAGCGCGGCCGTGCGCCGCGCCATGGCTTCTGTCTCCTGCGCTTCAACAAGATCCAGACGAGACTGCGACTCGTAAATGTCGGTAATAGCGCCCTGCCCAGACTTGAACAGTTTTTGGCTTTGCGTGACCAGGCCGCTGATCGCTGCTTTTTGCTGAGCGATCAGCTTGATCTCGTTTTCGGCACGGGCTACATCGAAATACCCCTTGGCAACCCGGTCATAGAGACTTTGATTGGCAAGGTCGAACTGTTGTGTACCCAGCACTCCACGCGCCTTGCCCTCTTTATAAGCCGCCCAGCGCCCTTTGTCATACAGCGGTTGTTGAGCGGCAAGCGTGACGTTGTTGGCCTGGTAATCATTGCTGTTCACATAGCCGTTATCGCTGCCGCCATCGGTGCGGCCGCCATTGCCATAGCGCGAGGTCAAAGACACCTGCGGAAGAAGACCGCCACGACCGATCGCCTCTTCCTGCTGTGACGCGTCATAAGCATGACCGGCCGACTTCAGCGTCGGGTCATTAAGGCGTGAGGCATCGTAGGCCTGGGTAAGGCTCAACCCGGCCTCAGCGGCCCATGCAGGATTGAACACCACACAGCCAGTCCAGAGACCAGCACAGAGACCTGCCACTAAAAAGCAACGGGAACGGCGAGAACGCGGGATCATGCTCATTCCTCTTTGAACGCAGCGAGCATCCGTTCGCGCAGGGGCTTCATCAGGTAATTCATCAGCGTGCGCTCTCCGGTCACCACCGTGACATCGGCAAGCATGCCGGGACGCACCAGCAATCCAGCATTTTGCAGCGCGACCACCGTCTCGGCAGGGATCTCGACCTTGGCGGAGAAATACGGCCGACGCGTCTGTTCATCAAGCAACTGATCCGCTGAAACGGTACTCACCACGCCTGTCACAGTGGGCGTATCAACCCGTTGCAGCGCTGTGAAATGCACGTTCACCGGTAAACCCGGTCGCAATTTGTTTGCCATCAACGGTTCGAAACGCGCCGTGATTGCCATCGGCGCATCCAGCGGCACGACCTGCATCAGGCTTTGGCCGGCCTGCGCGACACCGCCCACGGTGTGAATTGTCACGTCCATGATCTGCCCGGAAACCGGCGCGCGAATGGCACCGCTTTCGACTTCAAACTGCAACGCACTGATCTGATCGGCAAAGCCTGCTGCCTCGGCGGAAACCTCGCTGAGCTGGGTCTCGGCATCACGACGAAACTCCTGTTGGGTCTGCAGCATCTTGAGTCGGCTTTCATTGATCGCCTGACGCGTTTTGCCAACATCACCCTGCCCGGACGAAATCTGCCCAGCCAGCAACGCGCCGTTGCGCTCGGCTTCGTAGAGCTTGCTGCGCGGCACATACCCTTCACGCGCCAGTTCGCGCAGGCCTTCAAGTTCCTGCTGCTGGAACTGCATCTGCGCATCGAAATTGCGTTTCACGCCTTCGTAACCTCGTAGTTGCTGCTGCAACGACTCGATTTCGTGCTCGATGATTTTCAGGCGGCTGGCCAATTCGGCGCGACGGGTCTCGAACAACTGAGTTTGCAGTGCCATGGCCGACTTGATTCGTGGCTCCTGAGCGCGCTCCAGCAATTCAGGCGGCCATTCGATGCTCGGGTTGCCCAGACGCTCCGCGATCAACCGCGCTTCCACCGCACGATCATTGAGCAACTTGCCTTGGGTGACGTCCAGCTGCGACTGCGCTCGCAAGGTATTGAGCTGCACCAGCAATTGGCCCTGACTGACGTGATCGCCGTCGCTGACCATCAGTTTCTCAACCACACCGCCAACCAGCGACTGCACCGCTTTGCGCTCACCGGCAACCACCACCGTGCCGCTGCCCACGACGCCTTGATCAAGCGGCGCAAGGCACGCCCACAGAAGAAAACTGCCCAGCGCGACACAGAGAAAAATGACCCCGTAACGCGCAGCGCCGCCCGCGTCGGTACTGGCCTTGGGCGCGGCACCGGGGTTACGCACGCTGACGGGATTGTCGATGCGCACGTTGGCGCCAGGATCAAGATCACGCATCTTTGTTGGCTACCCTGACAGGAGCGGTTTTATCGGCTGGCATCAATGCCTTGAGCACCTGATCCCTTGGACCAAAGGCCTGCTGGGCGCCGTCTCTGAGCAACAGAATGTGATCGACCACGGCCAGAATGCCTGGCCGATGGGTGATCAACACCACGGTACTGCCCGAAGCCTTGAGTGCCTTGACCGCCTGAATAAGCGCCAGCTCGCCCGCTTCGTCCAGGTTAGAGTTGGGTTCATCGAGGACGATCAATGCCGGGTTGCCATACAGCGCACGGGCCAGGCCCAGGCGCTGCTTCTGACCGCCGGACAATCCGAGCCCGCCAGGACCCAGCGGCGTGTCATAGCCTTGAGGAAAACGCAGGATCATGTCGTGAATGCCCGCATGACGGCTGGCCGCGATGATCTTGTCGGCGTCCTGCTCACCGAAGCGGGCAATGTTGTCGGCAACGCTACCGGCAAACAGCTCGATGTCCTGAGGCAAGTAGCCAAGGTGGGGGCCCAATGCATCGTGAGTCCACTGACTGATTTCGGCGTTATCCAGACGCACCGAACCGCCCAGCACGGGCCAGACGCCGACCATTGCTCTTGCCAGCGTTGACTTGCCACTGGCACTGGCGCCGATCACCGCAAGCACGTCGCCTTTATTGAGGGCAAAATTGATCCCGCGCAGGATCGGTTGCGTTGCGCCCGGCGGTCCCGCATACAGTTGCTCCAAACGCACCGCGCCTGTGGGTGGCGGCAATGGCATGCGCAGTCGTTCGCGGGGATGCTGAGTCAATAGCTGGCTCAAGCGCTGATAACTCTGGCGCCCTGAGCTGAACTGCTTCCAGGAACCGATAGCGATTTCAACCGGAGCCAGCGCGCGACCGAGCAGCAGCGACATGGCGATCATCATGCCCGCCGAAAGCTGGCCCTCAAGCACTAACAAGGCGCCCAGCCCCAACGCCAGCGACTGCCCGGAAATACGGACGAATTTGGTAGCAGAGGTGATCTGAGCGCTGCGGTCGCTGGCTTGCGACTGGGCGGCAATGATCCGCTGCTGCAACAGACTCCAGCGTTGGCGCAACGGGCCGAGCATGCCCAGCGCCCTGATCACTTCGGCGTTCTGCAACGTGCTGTTGACGTACCCCGCCGAACTCACGCTCACGCGGTTGGCTTCACCCAGACTGGCCCGTGTCGCCAGTTCGCCCCACAGCGCCAGACCAATCAGCACGAGGGCGAGCACCAGCGTCAGCAGACCGAACCAGGGGTGAATAACAAACGCCACCAAGAGAAAGATCGGCAGCCACGGAGCATCCAGCAAGGCAATCAAGCCCTGCCCGGTGATCAACTGACGAAGGCTGGTCAGATCGCTGAGGACCTGCGCCGGATTAGCGTTGTGCTCTTGCAGGCTGCGAGCAAATGCGGCGTCGAACACACGCTCGCCCAGCGCCTCATCCAGACCCGCGCTCATGCGAATCATCACGTGGCTGCGCACCCACTCGATCATCCCGCTGAACATGAACAACGCCAGCGCGATCATGGTCAGCATGACCAGAGTGGTTTCGTTCCGGCTGGTAAGCACCCGGTCGTAAACCTGCATCATGTACAGCGAAGGCACCAGCACTAGCAGGTTGATCACCCCACTGAACAGCGCCAACGACCAGAACACCCGGCGGTAGCAGAGCAAAGCGGCATCAATGTCATGACGCGGATCAAGCAGGAAGCGCATAGGGTATCGACCGAAAAGAAGAGTCAGTGTATTGATCGCAATCCATGCGCTCGGGTTTTAGCTGGAGGTAAACCCAATCCTGCAGGAGCTGCCGAAGGCTGCGAAAACATTAAGGCTGACGCACCGTCATCGCAGCCTTCGTTAGCCCTATCAAAAAAACATAACAATCTGATTGAAATGAGGTTTCTGTAGGAGTGAGCTTGCTCGCGATCGCGTCAGTTCAGGCAATAAATTCTTCAACCAAGAAACCAAATCGCGAGCAAGCTCACTCCTACAGGGTCGGCGTTTGCTGCGCGACAGCGCGGTGCCATTGACACCGGCGTCGCGCCTGCAGATTCAATGTTCGCGGCGCCGCGTCAATGTCCCGGCAATCCGCAAGTGATTGACAGCACTTGGCCAGCTTAGTGCCTGTTTGGTGGGCTTTTTTCTGCGGGGATTTG
The DNA here is from genome assembly GCF_002699985.1 of Pseudomonas sp. ICMP 561. GTDB lineage: Bacteria > Pseudomonadota > Gammaproteobacteria > Pseudomonadales > Pseudomonadaceae > Aquipseudomonas > Aquipseudomonas quasicaspiana. The sequence goes on from NZ_LKBT01000045.1 coordinate 343,494, forward strand.
GGATAAGTCGTGCAACACACTGATCGCGAACAGCAGGCCGAGGCAGCTTCAGCCAGGGACCTGCAGTTCACTGTGCGACTTACAGAAAGGTAAACACTGACTCGGCCGCCAGACGCGACTTAGGCAGCTTGGCGTTGAAGTCGGTTTCGCTGCGATAACCCAGGCTGACGATCACCAGGCTGGTGAAACCCTGAGCGCGCAGACCGAGCTCTTCGTCGAGTTTCTTGAAGTCAAAACCTTCCATTGGCGTGGCATCCAACCCCAGCGAAGCCGCGCCCAGCAGCAAGGTGCCCAGTGCCAGGTAGGTTTGCTTTTCCATCCAGTGCTGCACGTCTTTCTGGTCATAGCGGTGCATATCGACATAGCCGCGACGGGTTTTGTCCTGACCCGCCCTGGCCTCGGCACTCTGAAAGCGACCGTCCAGATCCTCCTGATCCAGCACCGCGTGCAGGTGATCCTCGGTCATCTCGGTGCGGGTGCACAGCACAATGACGTGAGACGCGTTGAGGATCTTCGCCTCGTTATAGGCAAAACCATCCTGCGCACCTTTGGCGATGCGTGCTTTGCCCTGTTCGTCGGCGGCAACCACAAAATGCCAAGGCTGCGAATTCACCGACGACGGGCTAAGGCGCAGTTGGTCCAGCAGCGTATCGATACTGGCCTGAGGGATTTTGCGGGTCGCGTCGTAGGCCTTGGTGGTGTATCGGGTTTTGGCGAGGCTGGCGAGTTCCATGGTGTTCTCCGGTCAAAAATGCTTAGCGAGTCGGCGCTGGCGCTGCGTTGATTTTTACCCGCAACAGGCTGTAAGGCTTCTGGCGCAGGTCTTTACCCCCTTGGAAACCGGCCTGGCGATGCAACTGGTTGGCGGTGAAATACAGATAGCCATCCGGACCTATGGACAAGGTATCCGGCCACAACACCCGAGGATCGTGAACGATGGTTTGCCAAGTGCCATCCGCGAGTCGCTTGCGAATGCCGTTGTGCTCGTAATCAGTGGCGTATACCGCTCCGTCCGCGTCCGCTTCCAGGCCATCGGAAGCACCTTTTTCACCGAGATCCTGAACAGCTGCGTCCAGTGCCTTCTCGCTGACGCTTGCATCACGCAAGAGCTTGGTCGGTACCGAATACAGATGACGGCTGGACAGCGGACTGAAATACAACGTCTGGCCATCTGGCGACAGTGCGATGCCATCGGAAGCAACCGCTGGCGCTTTCTTCTTGCCATCAGCGCCCGTGGCCATGACGGCCTGCCCTTCGACGACCGGAATGAACGACGGATCAACCGATGTCGACTTCGCACCGCTCAAACGCCGCGTCGCCTTACCAGTAGCGATGTCCATGACAATGATTGCTCCTGGCCCGCTCACGGAAGAGTCGGTGACATAGACCGTGCCTTCCTTGCCATTGCGAAAATCAAAACGCATGTCGTTGACGTAAGTGCTCGGCAGGATGACGTTGGCCGGGAAGACCAGCGTTTTCACCACCTTGTTACTCGCCAGATCGACCGCAACCAGCTTCGCGCCACCAGGCTTGGGAGCAGCAAAACCGGGAGCAGCCGTGTCGAGCAACCAAACGCGACCCTGCCCGTCAGCCACTACGCTTTGCACACTGATCAGGCCCTTGGCCGGGTCCTGGGGATCTTCCTTGTTGATCTGTGTGTTAGGCCAAGCCTGTACTTTGCCGTCCCGAATTTCCGCGACCGTAAAAGGCACGTCATCGCCCCAACGCGGGAAGTTGACGAAAATACGGCCGGTTTCGCTCACGGTCACGCCCGTGGGCATGGCATCGTGAAACGCGAAGACTTGCTGCAATTGGCCTATGGACTTGTCGGCCGGTGCGCTTGCTGAGAAATCGGTTGCCGGTGCCGCCAATGCGGTGTGAGCAGTCATGGCCACACCAAGCGCCAAGGCAGAAACAGCAAAAAAGGACTTCTTGAACACGAACATTCTCCCGACTGCCTACTGGACGCAGGCAGCCACTGACATATTGATGAAAATCAGAAGCCTTCGAGGACGATCTTGCCCTTGGCCTTGCCGCTTTCCACAACGGCGTGGGCACGGCGCAGATTGGCGGCGTTGATCGTGCCGAAGTGCTCGCCGAGGGTGGTTTTGAGCACGCCTTGATCAATCAGGTCGGCAACGCGATTCAACAGCTCATGCTGCTTGATCATGTCCGGGGTTTCGTAAAGGGAACGGGTGAACATCAATTCCCAGTGCAACGACAGCGCCTTGCGTTTCATCGGCACCACGTCGAGGGTTTTCGGGTCGTCGATCAGGGCCAGCTTGCCTTGCGGGCGCAGCGCTTCGATCAATTGCGTGAAGTGGCTGTCAGTGTGGGTCAGGCTGGCGACATGAGTCACTTCGCCAACACCAATCTGCTCCAACTGAGCCATCAACGGCTGGCTGTGATCGATGACATGATGCGCGCCAAGCTGCTTGATCCACGCTTGAGTTTCAGGGCGCGAAGCGGTGCCGATCACGGTCATCTTGGTCAGTTGGCGGGCCAGCTGGACGAGGATCGAACCGACGCCACCCGCAGCACCGATGATCAACAGACTTTCACCTTCGCCACCGCCCTCTTCCACACCCAGGCGATCAAAGAGCAATTCCCAGGCCGTGATGGACGTCAGAGGCAAAGCTGCTGCGTGGGCGTTATCAATGGATTTGGGCTTGTAGCCGACAATGCGCTCATCCACCAGATGGAATTCGCTGTAGCTACCCGGGCGCACGATTGAACCGGCGTAGAACACTTCATCGCCGGGCTGAAACAGTGTCACGTCACTGCCCACTTCACGCACTGTGCCGACGGCGTCCCAACCGACCACCTTCGGCTCGGTCGGCCCTGAACCGGCGCGGATCTTGGTGTCAACCGGGTTGACCGAAACAGCGTGGACTTCCACCAGCAGGTCACGAGGCCCCGGCGCAGGCTTGGGCAGGTCCATGTCGAGCAGTGCATCTGGATCTTCAATCGGCAGACCGTGTTGGGTAAAGGCGATAGCTTTCATGGGAAATCCTTTGAAAGTGGGTTCAAAAACGTGGAGACATACTCACCTTCTCTGCGACAAAGAAAAACCCCTAAAATGCGCCAACACTTTCACAGCTGGAGTGAAGATGATCCGCATTGATGACCTTGCCTTGTTCGTCCGCACGGCAGCGCTGGGCAGCTTCTCCAACGCAGCACGAGAAGTCGATCTGCTGCCGGGGCAAGTGGCGGCGGCAATCAAACGTCTGGAACGCGAGCTGGATGTGCGCCTGTTCGCGCGCTCTACCCGCAGCCTGCGCCTGACCGTTGAGGGCGAGCAATATTTGCCCAATGCGCAAACCGTGCTCGATACGCTTAAAGAGGGTCGCGAAAAACTCCGCCGCGAAAGCGCTGAATTGCGCGGTGTGCTGCAAGTGGCGGCACCTTCGGACCTGGGGCGTAACATGCTGCTGCCATGGCTGTCCGGGTTTCGGCGCGAGCATCCTGGCCTGTCGATGCGCTTGTTCTTATCCGATCAGGTGGCAGACATGTTCCGCGACCCGGTGGACGTTGCGATCCGCTATGGCTTGCTTGAAGACGCCCATTACATTGCCCTGCCGCTGGCATCGTGGAATCGACGGGTGCTGGTGGCCTCGCCTGACTACCTGCAAAAGCACGGACGGCCACAGACGCCGGATGACCTCTTGCGTCATGACTGCCTGCTCTACACCCTGGGCGGACGGAGCTATGACAAATGGCGAGTGGGCGCTCGGGTGATATCTGTTTCGGGCCCGCTGTTCTGTGATGACGCCGACGTGGCGCGGCGCTGGGCGGTTTCGGGGGAAGGGATTACCTATAAATCGTGGCTGGACGTCAGTGAAGATATCAAGGCCGGACGGCTGGAGATTTTGCTGCCGGACTATCCTGGTGAGCCTGTACCTTTGAATCTGGTATGCCCGCACCGCAAACAGTTTTCCCCGGCGATTCAGCAATTGCATTCGTTATTGAAGGGGAAATTTGCGGAACTGGAGCAGGAATTGCCTGGGTTGATTTGAGGTAATAGAAATCAAAGCCGGACGCAGGACCTGTAGGAGTGAGCTTGCTCGCGATTCAGTTTTTTGGCCGACGAATATATCGTCTGAACTGACGCCATCGCGAGCAAGCTCACTCCTACAGGAACCTCATTTCAAATCAGATTGTTATGTGTTGGCCCCTACCGGGAATGCATTTCAAAGCCATAATCATTGATGAGCACAGCTGAAAACTGGACCCACCCATGCAAAGAACCACCGAACGACTGCTACTCAGACCACCCCGCCCCTATGACCTGGCTGCAATGTTCGCCATCTACAGCGATCCAGCTACCAACGTGTTCAATCCCAACGGCCCGATGAAAGAGCTGGCGCAGGCGCAAATATTCCTGAACGCCTGGATGCGTCACTGGCAGGAACAGGGTTATGGCTGGTGGGCGGTGGCGACTCGGGAAGCGCCGGATGAAATCATCGGTTTCGGCGGTGTGGCGTTGATGAAGTATCTCGACGTCGAGCGGGTCAACCTGGGGTACCGCTTTGGTGTACCGGCATGGGGCAAAGGTTATGCGACGGAGCTGGCCAGCGCGACGCTGGACTATGCCTTCAACGAACAGAAGCTACCCAAGGTATACGGGCTGGTCAGGCCGACGCATCAGGCCTCGATTCGGGTGCTGGAAAAGATCGGCATGAAACGTGTTGATGTGCTGGACGATGTGCCGGGGCAAGCGCCCAGTCTGGTGTTTCTGGCGAACCGGAGCTGATGTCGTCGGCAAGCCCTGGGAGCTTGCCGACGACAGTCAACGCATCAGTGCATCTTGCTGTGATCATGCATCGCGCCATGATCCGGCGCATTTAACGCTCGGGCCGTGGCTTCAACAGCGATCGACTGTTTGACGCCTTTGCCATCTTCGACGATCAGGGTCAGCGGGACTTTATCGCCCTCTTTCACCTGAGCCGTAAGGTTGATCAGCATGATGTGATAACTGCTCGGGTTCAGTACCACTGGCTGGCCTGCAGGCAAGGCAACCGAAGTCACTTCATGCATGCTCATCACATCGTCTTTCATGCTCGATTGATGAATCTGCACGAGCTTCGCCACGGGTGACTGAGCCTCCAGTAACTTGCTGTCGGCACTGGCCTTCAACGTCAGAAATGCACCCGTGGACGCCTGCCCCGGCACCGTTGCACGGACCCATGCGTCTTCAACAACCGTTTGCGCTGAAGCCTGAGCGGCGAGGCCAAGTAGCGAGAGCCCCAGCAATGCTTGCTTGAGAAATGTTTTCGGGCGTTCAAGGTTCATCAGCAGACCTCCATGACAGTCAGCAGATCTTCTGTGCACTGTTGGGCAGAAAGGGAATGAGACAGGCCGAGGCGCAGCACGCCGCGGGTGTCGAAGACGTAACTGGTGGCGGTGTGGGACATGGTGTACGTGTCACCGCTCGGGATTTTCTCGTAGAACACGCCAAACTCTTTGGCCGTGGCGGCGGTTTCTTCGAGGGTGCCGTACAACGCCACAAAGCTCGGATCAAACGCTTTGACGTAAGCATCAAGCATTTGCGGCTTGTCGCGCTCCGGGTCCACGGTGATGAAGATCACCTGGAGCGTATCGCCATCCGGGCCCATCAACTTCTTGATCTGCGCCGCACGCGCCAGCGCTGTCGGGCAAACCGCCGGGCATTGGGTGAAGCCGAAAAACACCATAGGCATAGTGCCGCGAAAGCTCGACAGGGTTTTCACGTTGCCCTGCGGGTCCTTCAGTTTGAAGGTCCGGCCGAGAATTTTGTCGCTCAAATCCTTGCCGTACTTGAACGACAACTTGTTGGAATCACCGCAACCGGCAAGCGCGCCCAGACTCAGCACGCTCAAGCCGCCGATAAGCTGGCGGCGGGTCAGTAATGTGTTCATGTGTGGCCTCTTGAAAAACAACGGAGCGAACCAACTGCCCCGTCGTCAAATTCTCTGTGCTGCTAAAGCCGCGTAGGTTACCTGTGACATTTCCTACAGTCGCTGTAGTAATGTCAGAAAATGCTTCATGGCCTTTCTGCATGGCCCTGACTGCGCACAAAGGCGACAGACGGCGCGCGGTACGTGACGATGAGGTCGCAGATAACCAGCGCCAGCAGGCTCCAGCCCAACACCGGCAGGCAAATGCCGAGTCCCACTGCCGCGAGCAACCATGCGGCTTTGGCAACAAGGCCGGACTGACGCCACGCGTCCACAACGGTTGGCTGCCGTCCAAGGGTCGGCCTGCGGCGCCACCACATCAGGTAACCGATGATCACCATCATCACCAGTCCGGTGGCAAAAAACACCAGAATCAACTGATTGGCTAGCCCGAACAGCACGCCCATGTGCGCGTCGATGCCCCAGCGGGTGAGCTTGGCAGGCAACGTGTATTGGGAAAACTCAACCTGATCGACCACCTTCAGGGTGTCCGGATTGATTGAGACTGCATCAACCTGAGTCGGCCAGCTGCGATCAATCTCGGCGACTACCCAGGCTTTATCCGGCTTGCTCGACGGGCGGATTTCTACCTTGGCCGCTTCGATATGGGCGCTGCGAGCAGTCGCCAGAACGCTGTCGAACAGTGCAGGATTCAGCACGCTGTTCGAGGCAGCAGGTGCCATGTGCATGTGATGTTCGGCGTGCTCGTCCATCGGTACGTTCATGTTCATTGCGCTGTCGGCCGGTTTCGCCAGCGTCGTCGCAACGCTGGGGGTTGACCAGCCATAGTAAGCGCGCAGCACACCAATGTTGCCGCCTGCGTATTGTGACCAGGTCAAACCGGTCGCCGAGAAAAACAACAAGCCCAGCATCAACCACAGCCCGGCGCTGGCATGCCAGCTACGCAAACCACTGCGTAGCGTCCTGGCCCGTTTGCGGCGCACTGCCCACAACACAATCCCCCCCGCTGCTGCGACCCACAGCCAGGAAGCGGCCAGTTCGCTGTAGATGCGACCGACGTCACCCAACAACAGGCTGCGGTGAAACTGATCGATCCAGGTCCGCAGCGGCAATATTCCGCTGGTGCCATAGACCTTCATGTCGCCGCGAATCTCTCCGCTGACCGGATCGACAAACAGTGCACGGTGCTCCGATTCGCCTAACCCCGGAACGTTGAACATCACACGGGTGGTATCGCCCTGATTGGGCGCTGGACGAACGGCCGCGACCGTCGGCCCGGAACCGGCGGCCTCCTGAGCCAGTCGCACCTGGGCTTCGAGACTCAAGGCCGGGCCTTGGTTTTCGGTATGCAGGGCATGGGCGTAGAGGTGTTTTTCGATCTGCGGCGTCAGGGCATAAATAACCCCGCTGAGTGCCGCAACCAGAATGAACGGTCCGATAAACAGGCCGATGTAAAAGTGCAGCCGTTTCGTCAGCGCGACAAACGCACTCGACGACGACTGTGCAGGTAAAGCAGACATAGGGCTCACCAACGGCTAAACGCGCCCGACCGGGACGAATCCCGGCGAGGCAAAAAATCGATATTGGTTTTTAACGGCGAGTGGGTGCCGTCAGGGAGCCTGCGGGTTGAGCCCGGGGAAACACTGGCGCGACGTAAGGCCCGGCCAGAGCGAAGGAAAGATAAAACGAGGACTCCGGGTACGGATCAACCAGCTAAGGGCGACGAAGAAAATCATCGCCAGGGTCAGCGTCCCGGCAAAAGAACAATCGCCAAACAGCGATTGCATGCTGCCCGGCGTCGCCATGGTTTTGCTGGCGCTGTCCATCGGCATCGACATGCCCATCGACATCTCGTGATGCGCATCACTCATGGACGCACTGCCGTGATGCTCATGGTGGGAAGGTGCCGCCGCGGGCTTCCCGGAAAACGCCCCCATCATCTGGCCATGACTCATGGCGCAGGCGAGCCCATTGAACAGGATGAAGGCGTACAGCATCCAGGCAATGGGCGAGCGATGGGTTCGGAAGAAATTCATGGCGGCTAATTTAGCATTTCAGCCGGGGGTAGGACAGGACGCAGGTCAATGGTTGATCGCAATCTCGTTGGAGCGAGGCTTGCCCGCGAATGGGACGACGCGGTGTTGCGGGAGGTCTGCGTTATCGTTCTTCGCGGGCAAGCCTCGCTCCAACCAGGGTTTGGTCGCCCCAATGACATCACCGAATAGAAAGTGATCTGCACGAGCACTCGCTGAACCAGCGTCAAATCGCCAAGGCGTGTGAGCAAATCTTTACTAGAAAGCTCATGACTGATAACGATTTGTATTTGCTGTCGTATTCACACCTTGTTAGGATCGCGTCATCTTGCGCTCCAAGTAAGTCCGGCACTGTCTTGAACTTTTGTTTCAAAACATCGTGTCAGGCGATAACGCGCGCTTATTAATCTCGACTTTCGTAAGGATTACAGAATGTCACGTCCCGCCTTATCTGCCTTGACCATCGCACTGGCGCTTGGTTTTTCCGCCAACGCTTTCGCGGCGCCGGTTCGTCTGGATATTCCGGCTCAACCCTTGGCAGCCTCCCTTGCCCAATTGGGTAAGGCCAGCGGCATGACCGTGACATTCGACCCACAGCAGGTCGCGGGCAAACAAGCGCCAACAGTGAGCGGCAACCTGGAACCCGCCCAGGCTCTGCAGCGTTTGCTGGTCGGCAGCGGCCTGACCGCTAGCGTCGAAGGCAATTCGGCACGCGTGATCCAGCCACAGCCAACACAAGGCGCGATTGCGCTGGACGGCGTGAACATCAATGCTGATTACGGCCTTGCGGGCGTGGCAACTACTGAAGGCACTAACTCGTACACCACGGGTTCAATGAGCACCGCGACCAAGTTGCCGTTGTCGATTCGTGAAACGCCGCAGTCGGTGAGTGTTATCACGCGTCAGCGGATTGAAGATCAGGGCATGAACGATGTGAACGACGTCGTTAAGTATGCGCCGGGTGTGACGTTGAACAAATTTGGCCAGGATCGCCAGCGATTCCTGGCCCGTGGCTTCACTATCGATAACTTGATGTACGACGGACTGCCCACCAGCCTTGGCACCTTCACACAAGACACGATTGCTGAGGCCGATCTCTCGATGTACGACCGGGTTGAGGTAGTCCGAGGTGCCACAGGTCTGATGACGGGAGCTGGCAGCCCTTCCGCGACGTTAAACCTGGTACGTAAACGTCCGACTGCAACTCCTCAGGTCAGCGTGACAACCAGTGCTGGCAGTTGGGACCGGTATCGCACCGAACTTGATGCATCCAACAAACTCAACGAATCCGGCACAGTGCGGGGTCGTGTTGTTACTGCTTACGAAGACAACAAAAGCTTTGTCGACGAGCGAAATACACAACGCCAAACCTTCTACGGCATCCTCGAAACAGATTTGAACGATTCAACTACATGGACCATTGGGGCCTCAAAACAGAAAGATGACGCGACCTCAGACTGGGGCAGTCTGCCAGCAGGACCAAATGGCGAAAACCTGCATTTGTCGCGTTCGACTTTCCTAAGCGGTGACTGGGCTTATTGGGACAGAGACACTGTCAGCGTATTTACCGATGTAACTCATCGCTTCAACAACGACTGGACTGCCAAGCTGGCCGCTAGCAAGATCTGGGGTGAGTCCGATACTTTCTCCAGCTATCTCAATACAGCAGGTAATGGCTTTACGCAGGCCTCTGGACAATATTTCACTAAAGATACGCAGACAAACATCGATGGGTCTCTTTCTGGCCCCTTCCAGCTATTTGGACGCGAGCATGAGCTGAGTATCGGCGCCAGTCGCCGACAGGAGAAGTTTGATCAAAAGGGTGGATACTGGGACGCTTACCCCGTTGAGCTCGGCAATATCAATCCTGGAACTGTGCCCAAGCCTTCGGCAGCCGACCGAACTGCATTTCAAAACGTGAACACTTCGACGGAACAGGCTGTTTACGCGGTCGCTCGTTTCAATCCAATTGATCCGCTACACGTGATCATCGGCAGTCGCTTGACCTGGTTTGACTTCGATGACCCTACATACCACGCAGATTATAAGGTCACTCAAGAAGTCACTCCGTACGCCGGTGTCATCTACGACCTGAACGATACTTACTCGGTCTACGCAAGCTATACGGAGATCTTCAAGCCTCAGAGTGAGCAGAGTGCATCTGGCTCGGTGCTGGATCCGATGACTGGCGAAAGCTATGAAATTGGCCTGAAAGGTGAGTATTTTGACGGTGCGTTGAACGCCTCGGTAGCTTTATTCGACATGACCCAAGAAAATCGCGCGTATCAACTCGCTCAGTCTCTGTGTACAGGAGGCCAACCCGGCGCAGCCTGTTATGCGCCTGCAGGAGAAGTGCGAAGCCGTGGTATCGATACAGAAATTAGCGGAGCTCTGACTTCGAACTGGCAGTTCTCAGCGGCTTACACCTTTCTGCTGAGCCAATATGTTAAGGACGCGACAGCGAGCAATGAGGGCAAGATGTTTGCTCCTAACCAGCCCAAGCACCTGTTTAAGGCTGCAACCAGTTACAACTTGCAGGGAGCTCTGAGCAAAGTTCGCATCGGCGCAGACATCATTGCGCAAAGCGACACCTTCGAGCGAGTCGGCAATGGTTACGCTACTCAGAACAACTACTCGGTCGTAGGCTTGATGGCAGGCTACAAATTCGATGAAAACTGGGACGGTCGAGTCAACTTCAACAACGTGTTCGATACGAAATACTGGCAGGGCATTCCGACTGGCTCTGGGACTGGTGTTTATGGCGACCCTCGTAACGTGATGTTCTCGCTGAAGTGGACGCTCTGATAAACGCTGATGTGGTTGCCTCTTGAAGGTAACCATCGACTGGTCCGACGCCATCGCGAGCAAGCTCACTCCTACAGGGGATCGCATTTTCCTGTGGGAGCGAGGCTTGGTCTGGGCCGCATCCGGACGATAAGGGCGACGCGGTCTGTCGGAAAAATCGCGGTGTTCTTATCGCGGGCAAGCCTCGCTCCAACAGGGTCTCGTATCAAAGCTGCACTTCAACTGCTGCCTTATCAATCACCGACCACACCTCAACGATCCTCCCCTCTTTAAACCGGTAAAACACGTTTTCGCTGAACTGCACTTTCCGGCCATTGACCGGCAAGCCCATAAAGTCCCCAATCGGGGTGCAGTCGAAGTCCAGGCGGGCGGCGATGTGTTCGGGGTCGGCGATTAAAAATCGTATGTTGAAATGCAGGTCCGGAATCTGCCGGTAGTCTCGTTCGAGCATTTCGCGGTAGCCGGTCAGGCCAACTCGCTGGTCGTTGTAATGCACATCTTCATCGACAAACTGGCCCAACTCAGGCCAGTCCTGCTGGTTCAGGCAGGCGATATAACCTCGGTAGACGTCACTCAGGTCGCTGCTCATCAAACACCTCCGGCAATAAAAAAGCCCCGACCTGACGACTCAGACCGGGGCTTTTGGGTTCAAGCGTTTACATCAGGCAAGGTCAAAGCGATCAAGGTTCATCACTTTGGTCCAGGCCGCGACGAAGTCGCTGACGAACTTCTCTTGCGCATCACCCGCGGCATACACCTCGGCCAGCGCACGCAACTGGGCGTGGGAACCGAACACCAGGTCGACGCGAGTACCGGTCCATTTCACAGCACCGGTCTTGCGGTCACGGCCTTCGAACTCGTCCTTGGCGTCAGACACGGCGCGCCATTCGGTGCTCATGTCCAGCAGGTTGATGAAGAAGTCGTTGGTCAGGGTTTCCGGACGCTGAGTGAACACGCCATGTCGGGTTTGGCCGACGTTGGTGTTCAGCACGCGCAGGCCGCCGACCAGCACGGTCATTTCCGGCGCAGTCAGGTTCAGCAGTTGGGCCTTATCGACCAGCAATGCTTCAGCCGACGAACCAAAACGGCCCTTCTGGAAGTTACGGAAGCCATCAGCAACAGGCTCCAGGAAACCGAACGATTCAACATCCGTCTGCTCTTGCGAAGCGTCGGCACGACCCGGCGCGAAAGGAACGGTGACGGCATGACCGGCGTTTTTCGCTGCCTGCTCAACACCCGCAGAACCGGCCAGTACGATCAGGTCAGCGAGGGAGATTTTCTTGCCGTCTGCCTGTGCACCGTTGAACTCGCTCTGGATGCTTTCCAGTTTTGCCAGCACATGCGCCAGTTGTTCCGGCTGGTTGGCTTGCCAGAATTTCTGTGGCGCGAGACGCAGACGCCCGCCGTTGGCACCGCCGCGTTTGTCGGAGCCTCGGAAGCTGGATGCCGCTGCCCACGCAGTGGAAACCAGCTGCGAAACAGACAAGCCCGAAGCCAGAACTTTGGCCTTCAGTGCAGCCACGTCGTTTTCATCGACCAAAGGGTGATCGACGTCTGGAATCGGGTCTTGCCACAGCAGTTCTTCGGCTGGCATTTCCGGGCCGAGATAACGGGACAGCGGCCCCATGTCACGGTGGGTCAGCTTGAACCAGGCGCGGGCAAAGGCGTCGGTCAACTGGTCCGGATTGGCGAGGAAGCGACGGGAAATCACTTCGTAAGCCGGGTCAAAACGCAGCGCCAGGTCGGAGGTCAACATGGTCGGTGTGTGGCGCTTGGACGGATCATGCGCATCGGGAATCAGACCGGCACCAGCGCCGTCTTTTGGACGCCATTGATGGGCACCCGCCGGGCTCTTGAACAGTTCCCACTCGAAACCGAACAGGTTTTCCAGGTAGTTGTTGCTCCACTGGGTCGGCGTGGTGGTCCAAGTCACTTCCAGGCCGCTGGTAATGGTGTCGCCGCCTTTACCGCTGCCGAACGTGCTTTTCCAGCCCAGACCTTGTTGCTCGATGTCTGCCGCTTCAGGTTCTGCACCGACGTTATCAGCCGGGCCAGCACCGTGGGTTTTACCGAAGGCATGACCGCCCGCGATCAGGGCCACGGTTTCTTCGTCGTTCATCGCCATGCGACCGAAGGTTTCGCGGATATCTTTGGCCGAGGCCACCGGGTCCGGGTTGCCTTCCGGGCCCTCCGGGTTCACATAGATCAGGCCCATTTGCACGGCGGCCAACGGGTTTTCCAGGTCACGGCCTGGCGCGTCGTTGCGGCTTTCTTCTGTACCGTGCTTGCCTGCATCGGCCACCAGCACGCCTTCGCCTTCAGGCTGCGCTTCCTTGCCGTAGCGCGTGTCGCCGCCCAGCCAGGTTTTTTCGGAGCCCCAGTAAACCGCTTCTTCCGGCTCCCAGACGTCAGCACGCCCACCGGAGAAACCGAACGGTTTGAAGCCCATGGTTTCCAGCGCGACGTTACCGGTGAGGATGATCAGGTCTGCCCAGGAAATCTTGCGGCCGTACTTCTGTTTGATCGGCCAGATCAGGCGGCGCGCCTTGTCGAGGCTGACGTTGTCCGGCCAGCTGTTAAGCGGAGCAAAGCGCTGTTGCCCCGCGCCAGCACCGCCACGGCCGTCAGCTGTGCGATAGGTCCCGGCGCTGTGCCAGGCCATACGGATGAACAGCGGACCGTAGTGACCAAAGTCGGCTGGCCACCAGTCCTGCGAGTCAGTCATCAGCGCGCGAAGGTCTTGCTTTACCGCTTCCAGATCCAGGCTTTTGAAGGCAGCGGCATAGTCGAAGTTTTCGCCCATCGGGTCGGACAGCGATGAGTGCTGATGCAGGATCTTCAGATTAAGCTGGTTCGGCCACCAGTCGCGGTTAGTCGTACCGCCACCTGCAGCAGCGTGATTAAAGGGGCATTTCGATTCAGTCGACATGTTTTATTTACCTTTGGTCGAGTTCATGCGCTGCCTGGCCCGTTCCGGACTTCAAGCGGCGATGTGGTTCATCACGGCACAACATGCATGGCCAGCGCGGGATCAGCATCTCGCTGTCGCCACACGGAAACTCTAAAGAAACGGCCACTGGCTCACCAGCGCCAGAACAAGCCTAGACGCCCTTTGAGAAGAGAGCTAATTAGCTAAGTCTTGGGTAGCGATAGACATACTCTGTCAATCGATAGATAAAACTTGAAGGTATGGGCTTTTTTGAGCGTTTCTCTGTGGGAGATTTTATGTTTGCTTGCAAGCTTGCTCCGTCTTCAACCTGTAGGACTGGCTTCAGCCGGGAGGGCGGTAATTCAGACGAACGATTTTTTGCGGATGTCCCTACGTCCTCCCGGCTAAAGCCGGTCCTATGTATGGACTCGCCCCTACTTTCAACCCGCTTTTTGAACACTGCTACCCG